>CAVZNB010000017.1:0-58099 GCA_963776535.1 uncultured Acidobacteriaceae bacterium
CAAGTGCGACCGGCTGCCTCCGCGCCTTCTCTTCTCTCGCGATCCAACGTTCCGGCTAAACAATCGCCCCCTCGTCCATTCGCGCCAGGTGGACGCCAACTACGGGGCAGCATAACCAACCGAAACCACATTCGCCTGCACAGCATTCATCGTTGCAGTCGATGGGACGCCTGCTGTCATGGCGCCTTCGAAAAAGGACCCTATCGACGCGTTGCTGTTATCTCCTCCGATGCCGAGGATGATGGCTCCCTCCTGGCGCATCGGCACGTACCCCTTTGCCGGAAGGGGTAGTAAACCGCTGCTCGTGAGGCTGCCCGCCTGAGCGTTGCCCCAGTAGACAGCGAATTCCTTCTGACCATCGTTTGCTCCCATCGCCGTCACAAACGGCAACCCGGTGGCCACAGGAAAAGCGGGGTAGATGCCATCCTCCATATCCAGTCCCACACGGGGGCAGGGCTTGTCACACATAAGGCTGATCGCATCCATATGGCCGGCGCCATTATCGAGGTTATCCCTCTCCGCATTGCCGAAGTCGAAGCAGCATCCTCCATTGGCGTGGATTCCCGAGGTCACCATATACACCCCTTCGGGTTTTCCATTCACCGCAATACCCGAGGTCGCATCGTTGCGGTAACCCATTCCGGCAGAAATGTAGACGCCGTATACCTTGTGACCGCGAGCTGTGATCGGCAATGCGTCTGCAATTGCGGGAAGATCGTGGCCGTCTGGACCACGGCCGCGCGCCGCGCCGCCGGCCGGGGCGACTTTGAGGTCATTGTGACGCGAGGATTGATCGTAAATTCTGGTGATCGTACAGGTGGTGTTCTTGCAGAAATTGTCCTGCCCGGCCGCATTGGCATAGCCGTCGGAGAGAACGCCAATCTTGAAAGTGGTCTTGTCCGACTCCCGCGTCAACTGGTACAGAGATCCGGTAAAAGAGGCGTAGAGTGCCCTGACGGTGCTGAACGCAGCAACGCAGGGCGTGTGGGCCCGGTCGAAAATGTCGCACGGACCAGCCGAGGAAGCCGTTCCCGCCGGGACTCCAGGCGACGGTGAATTGCTCGCCGCAGGCGACTCCGCATGAAGCAAGGCCACACAACCCAAAAGTCCCATCACCAGAATGCGTCGTACCCACGGCATAGGCATTTGATCTCCACCTGGAAATACAGTGATCCCCAGTCCGAACGAAGCTGATTCAAGCGCTGCAAAACAAAGCGGGCGCTTTATGGCTTCGGCGCTGGCTTGGCCGCCGGCTTCGCGCCCGTCGCAGCATGCGCCGCGGGCGGAACAAGCGGCACAATCCGCGCCAGCTTGATCTTGTCGATGTCCGGGAAATTGGCCTTCAGATACGCGTCGCCCTGATCGGTAATCAGGTCCTGGCGAGGCTGTTCGCGGTATCCGGGATAGATCTTGTCGACCACGTCCATCCCCTCCACCACCGTGCCGAACGGAGCAAACCCCATTCCGTCCAGCCGCGAGTTGTCGGCAAAGTTGATGAACAGCTGGGTGGTGCGCGTGTTGGGGCCGGCGGTAGCAAACACCAGGGTACCGCGCTTGTTGCTCTGCACCACCGGATCGTCCTGGATCTTCGCCGTCTGCCACACCTTGTTGATGGCCGGGTCGGCGCTCAGTCCAAATTGCGCCACAAAGCCGGAGACCACGCGAAAGAAGGCCGCGTTGGTGAAGTAGCCGTAGCGCACCAGGTTGTAGAAACGGTCCGCGCCCAGCGGCGCCCATGCGCGATGCACCTCCACCACAAAGACGCCCGCCGTAGTGGTGAACCGCACCTTGAACACCGCCGGCGCCTTGGCCTTCAGCGATGCCGGGTTGAGCAGGGAAGGACGCGGGCGCGCCGCAGCAGTAGTGTGAGCCGCGCCGGTCTTCGCCGTGGAGCTATTCGCGGGAGCGCTCTTGGGAGCCGGCGTCTGGGCCTGCGCAAGGAGGCTCGCACACAAAACAAGGAGCGTAACAGTTGCTTTCATGGTCACGATTATACGAATCGCCGCCCCGATTTCGAAGCAGCAAGGAAACAGAAACAGCCTGGTGCCCCATCCATTTCACAGTCCCATCATAAAATGGGTGGGAAACCACGAACCCATTGGCGCGCAAGCGCCGGCTGCCGCACCGCAGGTGCCCGGTGCCCCATCCATTTCACAGCCTCATCGTGAAATGGGTGGGAAACCACGAACCCTTTGGCGCGCAAGCGCCGGCTGCCGCACCGCATGTGCCGCAAGCCTGGTGCCTGGTGCCCCATCCATTTCACAGCCTCATCGTGAAATGGGTGGGAAACCACGAACCCATTGGCGCGCAAGCGCCGGCTGTTGCACCGCAGGTGCCGCAAGAACCGTCTGCCCCACCGCAGGTGGCGCGCCAGGCCTCCCATCGGCGACAATCTTCCTTGCCATGGAAAAACGCCTCCAACTCACTCGCCGGGACTTCCTCATGACCGCCTCCGCCGCCACGCTCACCGCCGCCGCATCGCCTTCCTTCGCCGCCGCCAGCCGCCAACGCGTCTTCATCGGCTCCGGCACGCCCGACGGAATCCTCGCCTTCGACTGGAACCCCGCCACGGCCGAGCTCATCCCCGCCGGAGTCGCAGCCAAAATCCCCAGCGTCGATTGGGTCACCTTCTCGCCCGGCCGCGAGTTCCTCTACGCCGCCGCTGAGCTCGACACTTTCAACGGCAAGCCCACCGGCGAAGTTGCCAGCTTCCGCGTCGCAAACGGCGAACTGCACCCGCTCTCCGCGCAGAACTCCGCCAGCCCCGGCACCTGCCACGTCGCCCTCGACCACTCCGGCCGCGTCCTGCTCTCCGCCGACTACGGCGGCGGCTCGGCAGCCAGCTTCCTTGTCACCGACGGCGCTCTCAGCCCCCTCGTCTGGACCGAGCACTACACCGTCCACGGCCCCAACAAGGACCGCCAGGAGAGCGCCCACGCCCACTTCGCGTCCTTCTCGCCAGACAACGCCTTCGCCTATATCAACGACCTCGGCGGCGACATGATCCACATCTACAGCCTCAACGCATCCACCGCCATGCTCACTCCCGCCGGCACATACCATGGCCGCCCCGGCGCCGGCTGCCGCACCCTCCACTTCCACCCCAACGGCCACACCGCCTACTGCGTCAACGAGCTTGACTCAACCGTCGACATCCTGCAGTGGAACCGCGCCGACGGCAGCCTCAGCTTCGTCTCGCGCATCAATCTGCTCCCCGCGGGCTATCACGGTCCCACCCGCGCCTGCGACACGGTCATCACCAAAGACGGAAAATTCGTCTACTTCGCCAATCGCGATAACGATTTTCTCTATAGCTTCCACGCCAACCCTTCGACCGGCGCGCTTACCCCCATCGGCCGCAGCAACTGCGGCGGTAAAATCCCGCGCAACTTTACGCTCGATCCAACCGAGCACTGGATGCTGGTCGCCAATCAGGATTCAAACAACGTGAGCGTCTTTGCCCGCAACCCGGAGACAGGCGTCCTCGCCGGGCAGGGCAAAGCCGTCACGGTACCCGCACCCATGTGCATCCTGTTCGCGTGAGAGCCGGCTCACTCAAAAGGGAGCCCGGCTTGCCCCGGGCTTCAGCTCTTCTGGTCCTGCGCAAAGAAAGCAAAGATCAGTCCCACGGCCGCGCCGGCCAGCGGTCCCATCAGCAGAAAGCCGGTCACCGTGTTCAGCGAGTGCACCAGCCCCTGCGTCGCCGAGTTCCCGATCGCCAATCCCTGGTACTGCTTCCACGGGTCCGGTGAGTCCTGCGTGGGTCCGGCCAGGTAAAGATGCGTAAGCACTGCGGCACACGCCATCAGGCAGCTCACCAGCGCGCTCCATAGCCCGGAAAGCGCACCCGTCCCTGCGTTCCCGGCCACCTTCGAACCGCGCAACCCGGCCACACCCCACAGAATTACCGCCACCGCCAGCAGACCCGGCTGGATGTACGCAGGTTGATCGCCACCGCGCAAATCCAGAAGCACCCGCGCCACAAGCACCACCCCGGCCGCCACGCCCACCATGGCTCCTATCGATAACGCCTTCTGCGTGCCCTCTTGAATGCCGCTGGAGATCCACGGAATCAGGCACATCATGGCCAGCAGCGAGATGGCAGGATCAAACGCAACCGAACCGCTGCCGGGCAGGTTCATCACCTCCTGCCAGGGCCAAAGGTGCGCGGCAAGAATTGCCAGGTTGGCGCCTGCCAGAAAAATCAGCGGAACTCGTAAGGTTAGCGGTGCGCCAGTGGCCATGCAGTCATTGCCTCGTATCGCTCTCTGCGATTGCAATCGCGGGGAAACGCTTCAATGGATGATTGCCTTTATTTTATATCCACCGGTTCTCGCCTGGACCGCGAAGATACCGCACATATTCGTCCGCTTGCGCAGCTGGTCGCACGCCGCTATGCACTCATCAGGACAGGCCTCGCAAGCCCCGCGCCGGACAGGGCAGCTTCCTCGTGTTTCTCCGTCTCCACCGGCACATGCGCCAGCTCCCATGCCGAGCGGTCTTTCAGCAGCCGTGACACCAGCGCGGTATGCATGGCGTGGCCGGCGCGCTCCGCCACCACGCGGCCTTCAATGCGCCGCCCCGCCAGCGCCAGGTCGCCTATCAGGTCCAGCACCTTGTGCCGCACGTACTCGTCGGAGAAGCGCAGCGGGCCGTTCTCAGGCCCCCTGGCGCCCAGAATGATGGCGTTCTCCGCATTGGCGCCGCGGATCAGCCCCATATCGCGCAATCGCTGTTCATCGGCCTTGTAGCCGAAGGTGCGCGCCGGGGCAATCAGTTCGCCGTAGGTCTCTGCGGCCAGGTCCACGCTCGTGCTTTGCATGCCAATTGGCGCCGGAAAATCAATGGCGTACTGGATGCTGTACCCCGACCCCGGATACACGCCGATAAACTTGTTGCCCTCCCGCACCTCCACGGCCCTCAGCACGCGTATCGTCTCCCGCCGCCGCCGCTGGGTGCGAATCCCCGCCTGCTTGAACGCCTGCACATACGGCAGCGCGCTTCCGTCCAGGATGGGCAGCTCCAGGTTGTCCAACTCGATAATCACGTTGTCCACGCCCATGCCGATCAGCGCGGACAGCAGGTGCTCCGTTGTCTGAGATCAGCACGCCCTGCCGCATCAGGCTGGTTGCGTAGCTCACCTTGGCCACGTTGCGGCCATTGGCGGGAATCTCAAAGTTGTCCAGGTCCGTGCGCCGGAACACAATCCCCGACCCCGCCGGCGCCGGCAATAGCCGCATCGTCACCGGCGCGCCGGAATGCAGACCAACCCCCTCAAATGCAATGGGTTCCGCAATCGTCTGTTCCAGGTGCGCCGGACTCGCCAATCAACACTCCAAATGCGCCCGCTTCAGCGCACTGGATAGATTAGACGCCAACTGCCTTCCCTGCACTGTGGCATTTTCGCCACACTCTGCGCTTCCTGAACCACCACGACCACCACCGTTTCGCGGCGATCCCGCGGATCTCGCCGCAACCCCAGCCTCTTAACCGTCGTAGAATCAGAGAATCCCCGGGCTCGGCCCCTGAAATCGGCCCGGAAAGGCCCCCAATGCCCAACCCTCCAGACCTGCCCATCCCCATGCGCGCCCTGCTCGCCGGAGCCCGGCGCAGCCTGCCCGCTCTGCTCCATCTGCTCCGCCAACTGGTTCAGGCCGAGTCGCCCTCCGACTCGAAAGCCGCCGTCGATGCCTGCGTCGCCCTGGCCGCCGCGCACGCCAAGACTCTCGGCGGGCGCGTCAAGCTCCACCGCCAGCGTGCCTTCGGCAATGTCCTCGAAGCCCGCTTCGGCCCCAGAACCAGGTCCCGCCCAAACAAACCCACTCTGGAAAAGCCCATTCTTCTCCTCGGCCATCTCGATACCGTCTGGCCCCTCGGCACCCTCAAGACCATGCCCTGTCGCATCGCCGAAGGCCGCCTCTGGGGCCCCGGCACCCTGGACATGAAGGCCGGCGTGGCCATGGCCTTCACCGCCATCGACATGCTGACGGAGACCGGCCTTCTAAAGCGCGAAGTCATCCTGCTGCTCAACAGCGACGAGGAGATCGGCAGCCCCGTCTCACGGCCCATCACCGAGACGGCTGGCCGCCGAATGCGCCGCGGTCTACGTCCTCGAGCCCGCCCAGGGCCTGGCCTACAAAACCGCCCGCAAAGGCACCGGCAACTGGCGCATCGACGTCAAAGGCATCGCTGCCCATGCCGGCGTGGACTTTCAGAAAGGCGCAAGCGCCATCCGCGAACTGGCCCGCGTCGTCGAAACCGTCAGCAGCTGGACTGACCTGAAGCGCGGCCTCACGGTCAGCGTGGGCCTCGCCGGCGGCGGCTCCAAAACCAATGTGATTCCCGCCGAGGCCTGGGCCGAAGTGGATGTGCGCATCGCCCGCAAGGCCGACGGCGCGCGCATCGAGCGCAAATTCGCGCGCGCTCAAAGCTCAGTGACAAGCGCTGCACCCTCACCGTCACCGGCGGCATCAATCGCCCGCCCATGGAGCGCACGCCGCGGAACCGTCCAGCTCTACCGCCAGGCCAAAGCCCTTGCCGCGGAACTCGATTTCCACTTGGACGAGGCCGCCACCGGCGGCGCATCCGACGGCAACTTCACCTCTGCCCTCGGCATTCCCACCCTTGACGGCATGGGCGCCGTCGGCGAAGGCGCCCACGCCACGCACGAGTCCATCGTCCTCGAGCATCTCGCGCCCAGAACCGCCCTGCTCGCCGGCCTGCTGGCAAGTTAGGCCCGTCTGCAGCGTTCTGGTGCCCCATCCATTTCATGGTCCCATCGTGAAATGGGTGGGAAACCGCGAGCCCCCATGGCGCGCAAGCGCCGTCCGCCGCACCGCAGGTGCCCGCAGGTGGTGCTTACGGGTGAACCAGGTAATTCTGCAGGAAGAAGTACCCCGCCGTCACAAACCCGATCACCGCAACCGCCCAGCGCATGGCCCGCTGGTTGATCTTGCGGCTGGTGTGCGCGCCCAGGTAGCCGCCCACTGCCGCCAGAATCGCCATCAGCAGGCAGAACTGCCACGCCACCCGCCCGGCCGCAATGAACGTAATCGCCGGAATCCCGATCGAGACCGCCGCCGTCACCACCTTCAGCGCGTTCATCTCGTGGATGTCGTGCACCCCGCAGAAGCCGAACAGCGCCATCACCAGGAACCCGCCCCCCGCCCCAAAGTAGCCCACATACACGCTCACCACCACCATGCCCACCAGCAGCGACTTGTTGTACCGCTCGCCCCCCGACAGCGATGCCAGCCAGCGTCCCAGCGGGAAGCTGAGCACAAACATCACCGCCGCAAACAGCAGCAGCCAGGGCAGCAGCTCGCGAAACCGCTTGTTGCCCGTATGCATCAGCAGCAGCCCGCCCAGCTCCCCGCCAACTCCGGATGCCAGGGCCAGCGGCAGCAGCCTCCATCCGTACCCGCGCAGATGCTGCCGGAACGCGATCAGCGAAGTCAGCTGTCCCGGCCACAGCGCCACCGTATTGGTGGCCTGCGCCGTCACCGCTCCCACCCCCGCCGCGGTGGTGCTGGCCAGCAGCGCCGGCAATGACAGAAACGACCCGCCACCGGCAATGGTGTTCAGCACCCCGGCAAAGAACGAAGCCACAGGGAGCCAGCAAATGCGTAGGATATGGAGGATGAAGGGAGCCATAGATCAATGTAAGTCATTGCGCATAAAGATGCATAAGGTTTGATCGCCCGGGCAGGGCAATCGCGTGAAGCACCAACTACCGGCCTGGAAATCCTCTCAGCCATTCACTTCGCCGCCAAAATGCTCTGAGGTCCTGTAGGGACCGGTCGAAAGTAGCCCATGGCAAGCGCAGCGCAGCCGTGGGAAACAGGCAACATGCTTCCGTCGCGCCCTGGCGGGGCGCTGTGAAACGCGCCTCCGTCCCAAAACATTTATGCAATCATCCTCCTCGCCGAGGCCTTCTTCGCGCCTTGTTCCGGCTTCAATCTGTGTCAACCTCCCTTGATGCCTTTCACCGGGACTGCCTGATACACTCCCGTCAAGCACACTTGGAGCTGATTTCACGATGAAGGAAACCGTTCTTGCCCTGTTCCTGGTGGCAGCCGTCGCTGCGGCAACCGCCCAAACCACAGCCAAGCCTGCCACTCCGGCAACCGCCGTTCACCACGCGGCTTCAACCGCATCCGCCGTCAAGCTGCCTCCCGGCGTGCCCGTGGTCAGGGGAATTGTCAAAACGGCGTTCACGCTGCGCTACCAGGACATCAAGCTGGGCACCGGCGCCGATGCCGAGCCCAACAAGCTCTACAAGGTCCTCTACACCGGCTACCTGGGCAGCAATGGCCGTCCCGATGACGGGAAAAAATTTGACTCCTCCGACGACCATCGCCAGCCGCTCAAGGACAAAGACGGCAAGCCGGTCCTTGGCGACGACGGCAAGCCCAAGCTGGGCGATCCCCAGCCCATGCCATTCCCCCAGGGCATGGGACGCCTCATTCCCGGCTTCGATCAGGGGTTCGGCGGCATGAAGGTAGGCGGCAAGCGCCGCCTGTTCATCCCCTGGCAGCTGGCCTATGGCGCCAGGGGCCGTCCCGGCCCCGATGCCGCCCACCCCGGAATCCCGCCTAAGTCCGATCTCATCTTCGATGTCGAGCTCGTGGACATCTCTGACATGCCCACGCCGCCGCAGCGTCCCCCAATGGGCGGACCTGGCGGCCGTCCAGGGCCTCCCGGAGCCCAGCCCGGCGCTCCCGGATTGCAGCCGCGCCCTCTCATCCCCGGTGTAACCCCCGCGCCCGGTTCTGCCGCTCCGCCGGCCGGAACCCCCGCGCCCAACGCCATCAAGCCGCTCCCAGCCGCTCCGCCCACACCCCAGCCTGGAGCACCCGCTGCGCCGGCAGCACCATCCAAAACTCCGGCTCCCGCAACCCCAGCCCCAGCACCCGTACCGGCAACGCCAACCCCAACCACCCCGCAACCCCAGTAAGCTGGAATTCCCACAACTCGAAAGAAGCACGGTTTCCCATCCTTTCCGCAGCCTCATCGCGGAAAGGATGGGAAACCGAGACCCTCACCCTGCCCCCTCTTCCCGAGTCGCTTGGTCCCTAGTCCCTCCCCCAGAGGCAGCTCCGGCGTCGCCTCCAGCAGTTGCCGCGTGTACGCCTCCCGCGGCTCCGCGCACAGCGCCACCGCCTCGCCCGTCTCCACCAGCCGTCCCCGCTCCATCACCGCGATCCGCGTGCTCAGGTAGCGCACCAGTGGCATGGAGTGCGAGATGAACAGGTAGGTCAGCCCCAGCTCTCGCTGCAATCGCTTGAGAAGGTTCACAATCTGCGCGCCCACGCTCACGTCCAGCGCGGAAACCGGCTCATCCAGAATCAGCAGCTTAGGCCGCAGCGCCAGCGCTCGCGCAATGTTGATCCGCTGCCGCTGCCCGCCGCTGAACTCGTGCGGATACCGCCCCAGCGCCGACGCATCCAGCCCCACCTCGTCCAGCAGTTCTTGAGCCTTGGCCCGCAGCGCCGCGCGGCCAGTCTCGATTCCCGCCTCGGTCCCATGTATCAGCAGCGGCTCGGTCACAATCTCCAGCACCTTCATGCGCGGATTCAACGCCGCATACGGGTCCTGAAACACCGGCTGCATTTGCCTGCGCAGGTGCCGCATCTGGGTCCCTGAAGCCGTCCCCACATCCCTCCCGGCCACACGCACCGTACCCCGCGTCGGCCGCACCAGCCCCAGAATCATCCGCGCCAGCGTGGTCTTGCCCGACCCCGACTCACCCACCAGCCCCAGCGTCTCGCCCGCCTCAACCGTCAGAGACACATCATCCACCACGGTCACCATCCGCGTCCGCAACCCCTCCCGCCGCGGATAGCTCTTCGAGACCCCGCTCACCTCAACCAGCGCCATTGATCCCCCGTCCCTCAGTCCTTCAATCCCTCAGTCCCTTAGTCCCTTAGTCCCTTAGTCCCCAGTCCCTCAGTCCCTTAGTCCCTTAGTCCCTGGTCGACCTTCGGATGCAGCTTATGGAACCCCGTCGCCTGCTGGTACGCCCACCCAAACGCCGCCAGCTTCGCATCCTGGTAATGCCCCGCCAGAAACGTCAGAGACACCGGCGTCCCCGGCCCGCCAATATCGTCGTTATCCCCATCGTCCACGCTGGGCGGCTTGGGCGCATCGTCGCCGCGCAGCCCGTTGGGCACAATCAGCGCCGGATGCCCGGTCAGGTTGGTCGCCACCAGTTGCGTCCCCGTCGTCGGCGTCACAATCACGTCCACCGTCTCGAACAGCGCTGACACCTGCTCCACCGCCAGCGTCCGCGCCCGGTTCGCCTGGATATATTCGACTGCCGGATAGAACCGCGCAACCCTGAAGTCGTTCGGCCAGTCCTCCACGCCCTGCTCCGTCAGCAGCGCATCCCGCCCGCTCATGGTCAGGTCGTCGAACGCCGCCGCAGCCTCCGCCGTCAGCAGCGGCGTCATCGCCCCGTAAGGCAGCTTGGGCAGCTCCACCGGAATCAGCGTCACCCCCATTCCCCGCAACTTCTCGAGCGCCGCCACCTCAAACCGCCGGTCGTAGTCGCGCCGCGCCCGCCCCGCCTTCATCTGCGCATTCCGCTCCTCGCGCTTCTTCGTCTCGTCCGCCGTCTCTCCGGCCTTCGCCTCTTCCAGTTTCAGCGGTTCCGGCGCGTCAAACTCGCTCTTCAGATACCCAATCCGCAGCTTCTGCCAGTCCAGCCCGCCATCCCACCGGAACTCCGCCGGATATACCGACGTGTCCTTCCCATCCGGCCCATAAATCGCCTCCAGAACCAGTGCGCAATCCTCCGCCGACCGCGCAATCGGACCCAGCTTGTCCATCGTCCAGCTCAGCGCCATTGCCCCCGTTCGCGGCACAAAGCCAAACGTCGGCCGCAGCCCGGTCGTCCCGCAACGTGTCGAGGGCGACGAGATCGACCCCAGCGTCTCCGAGCCAATGGCAAACGCCACGCACCCCGCAGCCACCGCGCTCGCCGGTCCCGCCGACGACCCACTCGACCCCTGCCGCGGATTCCACGGGTTCCGCGTCTGCCCGCCAAACCAGTGGTCCCCCATCGCCAGCGCCCCCAGCGTCAGCTTGGCCACCAGCACCGCTCCTGCCGCATCCAGCCGCTGCACCACGGTCGCGTCCTCGTCAATTTCCTGGTGCTCAAACCCGCCCGCGCCCCACGTCGTCGGATACCCCTTCACCGCCAGCAGATCCTTCGCGCCCCACGGAATGCCATGCAGCGGCCCACGATAATTCCCCGCCGCAATCTCTTCATCCGCCTTCTTCGCTTGGGCGAGCGCACGCTCTTCGGTTAGGTTGATGACGAAGTGCAGCTTTGGATCAAGCCGTTTGATGCGGTCGAGGTACATTCGGGTCAAGGCCGTCGGCGTGATCACTCCATGCCGGATGTAGTCACCGAGCATGTTCACGCTCTCAAACGCCAAATCTTCAATTCGCCTTGGGACAGGGGGCACCAAATCGCCCGATGCCCCCGGATAACCCCGAAATATTTCTGAAGGTGTAAGACCAGAGTCCTTCCTCCCCCTCGGCTTTACTGCCGGCATCGGATGAAACACAAACGCCGGCGCCACCGAGTTCGCCATCCTCAGCTTCCGGATCGCCTCGTACGACCCGCGCTGATCGTTCAGCCCGTCCAGCATCATCTGCTTCTGCTCGGCCGTAAACGGCCCCACCCCCGCCAGCAGCGCCGCCTGGTCAATCATCTCCGCCGTAATCTTCGCCGGCTCTTTCGGCTCCTCGCCCTGCGCAGCACCCTGCACCGCCAGCGTGTACAACACCCCCGGCAGCAGAGCCGACGTCATCCCCGCCCTGCCGCATGCAGCCAGAAACCCTCGCCGATCCAGCGTCATTCCCGCATCTCCCCAAGGCGCCCCGCGCCTGTTCCAAAACAATAGCAAAGCAGCCCCGCCCTCAACGTCTCAATCGCGCCATCCCTTTCGTCGCGCCAAAAAGCAGCGCGGCGGAAGATCGCTCCTCCGCCGCGCCACTGCCTTCATTCACCCGCCCTTACTTCCCCGCCGCATCCACCTGCAACCGCGCCCTGGCAATAGCCGCCAACCGGCTCTTCTCCTGCGCATCGTAATCAATCGGTATCGGCACCCAAGGATGCGCCTTCATCCGTTCGACATACGCGTCCAGCCGTGCGGCAAAGTTCACATCCACCGCTGCCACCGCCGCCTGCGCCTTGGGCAGCAGCTCGCCCAGGTGCGCAATCTCCTGCACCGCGGTCTCCGGATGGTAGCTCAGCCGGTCGCCCGTCTGCATCGCCTCCACCAGCACATCCATCGGTTCTGAAATCGGCTGCGTCTCGTTCATCGCATCGTAGGCCCCGCGCAGCCGCGTCATGGTTCCGGCAAATCCATCCAGCTCGCCGCGTTTTGCCGTCAGTCCCGCGGCCCGCCGCACCTCCACCGTCACTCTGGCAGACGTGCTCACCGCACCAACCGGCACAACGGTGGTCAGCGTGTTGCCTTCAAAGCTCCACCCTCCCTTGCCCGTCGGCCCGGCGCGCTTCACAGCCACGCCATTCACCGTCACCGCAGCCGGAGGCCAGTCCGCCGGCAGACGCAACTCAAACCCCCGCGTCTTCAGCATCCCCGCGTAGCCGCCCTCCACCGGCCCAATCTCCACCCGCAGCGTGTCGCCCGTCTGCATCGCCTTGATCGGCGTCTTCGCATACACGCCATGCTGGTAGTCCACCGAGTGGCCCGAGTCCTCATACACCGCATAGCTCGACGTTGCCCCTTCGGCCAGCGGCCACACGTTCACAATCAGCGGGTCCACCGGCTTCTCCCCCGTGTACCGCATCGGCGGCTGCATCGGCACAATCGCCCCCGCGCGCAGGTAAACCGGCGTCTGCTCCATGCTGAAGCTCCGCTCCACCGTCGCCGGCCCGGTCAGGTGCTTGCCCGTCGGCCACTCAATCCACTCGCCCTTCGGCAGCCACACGCTTTCCGTCGCCAGTCCGCTCGTCTTGTCCGCGGGCACGGTCACCGGAGCTGCCAGCATCTGCTCGCCAAACACGTACTCGTCCTTGCTGCTGTAGGCATCGGCCTCTTCCGGCCAGTCGTAGTAAAGCGGCCGCAAAAATGCCACGCCCGTGTCGTAGGTCCGTCGCGCCTCGGTGTAGACATACGGCTCCATCGCATAGCGCAACTGGAACGTCGAACGCAAGAATCGAGGAGTACGGCTCCGGATAAGCCCAGATGCGCCGCTCCGCTTCAGGATTCTTGGTTGTATGCGTGCGCAGAATCGGGCTGAACGCCCCAAACTCCACCCAGCGCGTATACAGCTCCGGATCCACCGCGCCCGGCATGTGGCCGCCAATGTCGTGGCTCCAGTAGGCGTAGCCCACGTTCGCCGCCGTCGCCGTAAACCACGGCTGGAACTGGAGCGAGTCCCACACCGAAATCGTGTCGCCGGAAAACCCAATCTGGTAGCGATGGTTGCCCAACCCGCCCCAGCGATGGAACAGCAGCGGCCGTTTGCCCTCCCGCTGCTGGTCGGTAAAGTGCACGTAGTTCAGCCACCACGTCGGCATCACACCCGGCATCTCCGTCTTCTGCTCCTGCTGCCAGTCCAGCCACCAGAAGTCGATGCCCTGCTTCTCCAGCGGATGGTGCACCAGGTCCATATAGTTCGTCGCAAACTTCTTGTCGGTAATGTGGAACGGCACATACTTCCGCGTCGCCGGATCAATCCCCATCGCTGTCGCCATCGCCGGGTACGCCTTCTCCCACGGCTCAATCCCCGACGCCGGATGCAGATTCAACGTAATCTTCAACCCCTCTGACTTCAGCTTGGCCAGAAAATCGTCGGGATCGGGAAACAGCGTCTTGTTCCAGGTGTACCCGCTCCAGCCCAGGTCGTGGCCGGACTGGTCCTTCTCACCCATCGCCTGCAACTGCGCCTGGCTGGTATGCCAGCCCATGTCGATCACAAACACATCCAGCGGCACATCGTTCTCGTGGAAGCTCTGCACCAGCTCGATCCAGCTCCTGGTCCGTATAGTCCCAGTAGCGCGACCACCACGCCCCGAACGCAAACCGCGGCGGCAGCGGAATCCGTCCCGCCACGCGCACATAGTCGCCCAGCGCCTTCTTGTAGTCGTGCCCGTAGCCGAAGAAGTAAAGGTCCTGCCGCTCGCCCGCCGGCCGCTCCATCACCCACGGCCACGGGCTCTTCTCGCCTTCTTTGAAGCTGAAGTCCGCCGAGTCGAACAGCGGACGCGTGGAGTCATCCACCACCGCCCATCCCGACCGCGAAACCAGCCCCTCCCCAATCGGTTCGTGCGTCTTCGAGCCCAGGGCCCCATCCAGCGTCCGCGTCGTTCCTTGCAGATTCTCGGGGTCTTTGTCGCCGAAGTGCCAGGCCACCGGCTGGCCGTCCACCGTGAGATTGATCGAGAGAGTATCCGCCGCAAACCGCCCGTCCCCAGAAGCCGTATACGAAAGCGTCAGAGCGCTCGTCTTGATCGTCAAGGCCTGGTTCTCACCGCTCTTGCTCACCGCCTTCTCGAACTTCGGCACCGGCAGCCGCCGATTCAGAAACACAAACGAAGCATGATCCTCGAACTTCCCATCCGCCGCCCACTCCATGCGGATCAGCTCCGGCGTCAGCACCGTAAACCGCGCATGGCCCACCGTCACCACGGCCTTCGGATCGGCCACCGGGTTGTCAACCTCCCGCGCCGCTCCCGGCGCAGCCTTCACCGCCGCAGCCTTTTGGGCATCTCCCGCTGCCGGCGCAGCCGTCTGCGCCATCACTCCTACACTCAGTCCGATTGCGATTCCGATCGCGGCAAGTCGTACAAAAAATGAACGCACAAATCCTCCTGTTTTCACTCCAACCGAAGCCTATCATTGCCGGCCGGCCGCCGGCAGGCACGGCAAAGTGCGCACTCCGCGTCAGGGTTCTCGCGGAGCCTCGGCAACGCTGAAAGCCGGCGCAATCGAATGAGAGCCTCCCAGCGGCGTCGCTGTCCCACAGAGGCATCAGAACTGAGTTAACCCACGCCCCCGCTAACTCGCTATGCCCGCAAAGCGGGCGCTAACTTGCTGAATTTGTTCCCGAAGTGCTCCAGCGGTGCGCTGTGAAACGCACCACAACATCCCTTCGCGCAATCGCGCCGCGCCGCGCAGCGCCAAGAAAAACTAAAAAATGAGCACTGCCATTTGCATAGAATTACGCGCCCGCGGCGCACAATCGAAGAATGAAGGCCACAGCCATCGCCGCAACCCGGCAGAACAGCCTCGGCAACCCCCGTTTCGCCGCTTCGACCGCCGCTCGCGCATGTCCAAAACTGGCAAGAAAGGGAGGAGGAAAACACATCAAACTATGGATGTCCTTGTAAATTAATGAAAATAAAAATGTTACAAGCATAAAACACCCAATCGTGCACCGAGAGTGATGCAAATATTGCCGCTCACCCGGAACCGCATCTTCAGCCTGCAACCTGGTTGGGACAGGGTAATTCTGCTACTCCGGACTTTCCAGCTCCCGCGCCATCATCAATCCGCCAATCTGCTGGCCGTCCTCCGCGTGGATTGGCTTGGCGGAAACCTTCAGCCGAACCGTCGTCCCTTCCGCTCTGCACAGCAGAAACTCCTGCTCCCCGAGGGCTTCGCCGTGCAAAATCGCCTTGGCCAGCGGGTACTCCTCCGCCGTGAGCGGTTGTCCGCCGGGATGCATCAGCCCCAGGCTGCCGTAGTCCACCAGCCGCACACCTGGGCTGAGTGCTGCGCCAAACAACCGTTGCGCTGCCTGATTCACCAGCAGAATGCCGCCGTCAACCGCATCCGCCAGGATCATCGCCGACGGAACCGCATCCAGGGTAGCCCGCAGCTGCGCTTGGCACGTTTGCAACTCCTCGCTGGTCTGCCTCTGCGCATGAACCTCCTCCACGACCCCGTAGATGCAGATCAGTTTCCCCGTCGGCCCAAAGCGCGGCGACCCGCGCGAGCGCATCCACGTCCACTCCCCTCCCGGCCGCCGGACGCGATAGTCCATATCAATCGGCCTCCCGGTCTCCAGGCAAACCCGGATCGCCTCCCGCGTCGGCGCAACGTCGTCCGGATGCAGCATCTTCAGCCAGCCGTTCCCCAGAGCCTCTCCAATTGACTGCCCGGTAAAGTCCTCCCAGCGCGGACTTGCTTCCGACACCTCTCCCCGCGGATTCAGCACCCAGGGTACATGCGGGCTCAGGCTCATCATGTGACGGTAATGGACTTCGCTCTCCTGTAGCGCCAACTCGGCCCGCTTCCGCTCCGTCACATCAATGATGGCGACAGACACTCCCAGCACCTCGTCCGCCTCGTCGCGCACCGGCTGATACCAGATCATCAGCGTCTGCCCAACCTCGCCCTCCACCGCCGGCGGTTTCTGGATCTCCACTCCCTGCACCGCATTTCCAGCAAGCGCCCGCCGGATGAACGGCTCAATCTGCCGAAAGACCCGGGGAATGATCTCACGCGGCGTCTTTCCCAGGTGCGCGGCCGCCGGGGCCCCATTCATCTGCGCCAGCCGCCGGTTCAGGCTCACATACCGCATCTCCTGGTCCAGCAGGCACAGGCCTACCGGGGCCCCGTCATAGATTGCCTGTAACTGCCGGAGCCTCTGTGCGGGCAGAGCCTCAAGGCTCATAATTGGAATCTCGCTTGACTCGGGAAGGAAGATCTCGCCGAATGCCTGCGATTTTGCCGACACCATCTTGGCCAGCTCTGCGGCCGGAGCAGGCTTGCTGTATAACCAGCCCTGTCCGAAATTGCACCCCATCCAGAACAGCATGTTGGCCTGCTCCGCGGTCTCCACCCCCTCCGCCACTGTAATCAGCCCCAGGCTCTGCCCCAACCCCACCACCGACGCAACAATCTTTCTGCTCTCCCGCATCTCCGTCATCGCGCTCACAAAGCTTCTGTCCACCTTCAATTCATCGAAAGGGAGCGCATGCAGGTGCTTCAAGCTCGAATAGCCCGTGCCAAAATCGTCCAGCGCCAGCCTGCAGTGCAGCGCCTTCAACTCGCGCGCAACCGCCTGCGCGCGGGGAAGATCATCCACAAGAGCGCTTTCCGTGATCTCAATGGTCAGCTGCTCCGTAGAGAACCCGCCCAGCGCAGCTGCGGCCGCGATTCGTTCCGGCAAGCCGTAATCCACCAGTTGCAGAGGAGAGATATTTACCGACAGGATCACCGGATGGTTCAAAACGGCGACCGCCGCGAATGCCTTTTCAAGGATGGTCTGGGTCAATCGATGGATATACGGCGTCTTCTCAATGGATGGAATGAACTGATCCGGCCAGATGGCGCCCAGCTTGCCGTGGTTCCAGCGGGCAAGCACCTCAAATCCCGCCAAAACCCCCGTTCTGAATTCGACGATCGGCTGAAAGGCGGGATAGAACTCATCCTTCTCGAATGCCCGCCGGACATCTGTCTCATCGAATTTCATCAAGCTAAATCTACGCCCGATGTGCGGCGCTGACGCAGAAATCTTTCCGTGCCAAGTGGTTCGACCGGGAAATCCTCTACTCTTGGGTAAATTGCAGCCTGCAAAAAAAGGAAGACTTTCCATCGAATTTGGCGTTGTTCACCGCTCTGCTAGCAGCGTATGCACCTGCGCTTCAATCGTCTTGATGTCCGTCTCGCCCTGGAAGCGAGCCCGCACCACGCCATGCCTGTCGATCAGGTAGGTCAACGGCAGCCCGAGCACTCCACCATAGAGATCGCCCAACGCTGCGTCGCCCATGGCCACTGGATAACTCACCTTCAGCCTTGCCAACGTCCGGCGCACGGGCGCCGCGTCGTCATCCATGGAGATTCCAACCACTCGCAGACCCTGCGCTTCGTACTGGCGCTGCCACGCGGCGAAGGCCGGCATCTCCACCTGGCAGGGAGCGCACCACGTAGCCCAGAAATTAAGCAGAACCACTTGGCCCCGCAAGCTGTTGAGATCGATCTCCCTGCCGCCCAGGTCCCTGCGCACAAACTGCGGCGCCTTCTTGTTCACCAGCGAGTTCGCGGCGGGAACGCCCTGTGCCTCGCAGCCGCCATAACATGCGCCAAGCACCAGAGCCGTAATCAGCAGGCGATGCACCGCGGATCGCGCCGCCGCGCCGCGCTCAGTGTCCGCGCTCAACCGCATACCCCTTGTCCATCCAGTTCGCGCCGAAGTTGTCGGCCATGTACAGGGCCTTCACGTTGGTGAATCCCAGCTCGTGCAGCAGACGGAACGCAGGCCCCATGTTCGGGCACCGCTCCCACGGGCAGCAGCCGCAATAGAGCACGATGAAGGTCGAATGCGGAAGCGCGCTAACCCGATCCTTCAGGAGTTTGCGGCCCGCTTCCTGCGAACCCGGTCCCGCGTACTCTGAGCCCGTGATATGCGCCTGCTCGAACATCACGCGCGAGCCCACTTGCAGCACCAGCGGCTTGTTCGCGCCTTTCGCCTGCAGCAGCCGGTTCAACTCTTCAGGCTGCATCAATTGCGCCTTCGGAATGGACAACGCACTGTCCGGCGATGGCGCGCTGAATTGAGCGGATGAGCCCATCGGCGCAATGAAAGCAATGGCGAAGCAAGCGACGGCGCCAAGCACGGTTCCCCGGAGCAGATCAATTCTCATGGTTTTGTCTCCGGGAAAAGTCTAAATGCCCGCGCCGATTGATGCCGTGACGGGCGCACGAACAGAGCCGCAGAACCTTGAGCCGGCGGGACTGCCGGTCCCTGCCTCGGTGCAACAGCGGCAGGAAAAGGCCGCAACCAGTTTGATGCACTTGATCTAGATGTCCAGGTTCTGAAGTTCGCAACATAAATAACGCTGTCATCCTGAGCGAAGCTTGGCCCGATTTTGGGCCAAGTGGAGTCGAAGGACCTGCATTTCGGGGCTTCGACTTATGCTGCGAACTTCGGGGACACCAAACTAGATGTCCAGGTTCTTCACGTCCAGCGCGTTGTCTTCAATGAATTTGCGCCGCGCCTCCACGTCTTCGCCCATCAGCGTGGTAAAAATGGCTTCCGTCTCGGCAATATCTTCCAGCTTCACCTGCAGCAGCGTGCGGTGCTCCGGGTCCATGGTCGTCTCCCAAAGCTGCCCGGCTGTCATCTCGCCCAGGCCCTTGTAGCGCTGCACGGAGTAGTCCTTCTTGCCCTGTTCCACGATGTAGGTGAACAGCTCGCGCGCAGTCTGCTTCTCCACCGGCTCGCGCAGCATCCGCGCGGTACGGCGGGCCTGCGTGGCTTCGGCCTTGGCCTCGGCGCCTTCAGTTCCTTCGCCCTCGTCCGCGGCCGGTTCTGCGGTTGCTTCGGCAGCGGCGCCCTTGGCAGCGAACTCGATCAGGAATGGCGGCTCCAGAAAGCCCTTGATCAGAATGTACTTCGCCATCATCCCCTTGAACTCGGGGCTCGACGCCAGTGCCCAGTCGATGCAGCGATGGGCTCCCTGTGCGTCGGTAAAGCAGATGGACCAGGTGTGGTGCTCCTCGTCCTCAACCGGCTCATCGATGGATTTGAACTGGAACTCGTCCTTCAGTTCGGTCAGCTGCTCATAGAGCGCCGCCAGCTTCGGCGGAACATCGCTTTCTGCCTTCGATGTGAAGTCGGCCCGATGCAGGAACTCCACGCGCGCCAGAAGCTCGGTGAGCTTTTCGTTGCGGATGCGCTTGTCCACCTTCTCCACAAAGTCGAGGTACTCTTTGAGCGATCCCATGAAGCGGGTCAGGTCAGAGCCTTCAATGCGGCTCGCGAACTCGCCGTGGCGCACCACCATGCCCTCCGACGCGCGATTCACCATCACCTTCACAAACTCGCGGTCGTCCTTGATGTACTGCTCGAAGCGGCCCTTCTTGATCTTGTAAAGCGGCGGCTGCGCAATGTAGATGTTGTCGCGCTTGATCAGCTCCGTCATGTGGCGGAAGAAGAATGTCAGCAACAGCGTCCGGATGTGCGACCCGTCCACATCGGCGTCGGTCATCAGGATGATCTTGCCGTAGCGGATCTTGGTCGCGTCGAAGTCGTCCTTGCCGATGCCGCAGCCCAGCGCGGTAATCATGGCGCGGATTTCCTCGTGGCCCAGCATCTTGTCGTAGCGCGCCTTCTCCACGTTCAGAATCTTTCCCTTGAGAGGCAGAATGGCCTGGAACCTGCGATCGCGTCCCTGCTTCGCTGTCCCGCCGGCGCTCTCGCCCTCCACCAGGTACAGTTCGCACCGGTCCGGGTTGCGCTCCGAGCAGTCCGCCAGCTTTCCCGGCAATCCGCCGCCATCCAGCGCTCCCTTGCGGCGGGTCAGATCGCGAGCCTTGCGCGCTGCCTCGCGGGCGCGCGCCGCCTCAATCGCCTTGTTGATGATCTTCTTGGCGATGGGTGGATTCTGCTCCAGGAAGCCGCCCAGCCGCTCGTTCACAAACGCCTGCACCGTGCCGGCAATATCGGAGTTGAGCTTGCCCTTCGTCTGCCCTTCAAACTGCGGCTGCGGCAGCTTCACGCTCACCACAGCCACCAGCCCCTCGCGCACATCGTCGCCGCTCAGATTTTCCTTCATGTCCTTGAACAGCCCGAGAGACTGCCCGATTGCATTGATGGTTCGCGTGAGCGAGGTGCGGAAACCGGAAAGATGCGTGCCCCCATCCACCGTGTTGATGTTGTTGGCGAAACTGAACACTGTCTCTGAATAGCTGTCGTTGTACTGCAAAGCAATGTCGATGTCGACCCCATCGCGCAGCGCTTCCATCACGATCGGCTTCTCATGCAGCACCTGCTTGCCGCGGTTCAGGTGCTTCACAAACTCCGCGATGCCGCCTGCGTACCTGAACTCCGCGCGCCGCGCCTCGCCGGTCTTGGCGTCCGCCGTGCGCTCGTCGGTCAGCGTGATTTCCAGTCCCTTGTTCAGGAAGGCCAGTTCACGCAGGCGCTGGGCAAGTGTGTCGTAGTTGAATTCCGTGCTTGTAAAGATGCTCTTGTCGGGGAGGAAGTGTACCTTGGTCCCGCGCCGCTTGCTGGTCCCCGCCTGGCGCAGTTCGCTGGTGGCCACTCCGCAACTGAAGTCCATCTCCCAGGTGTGGCCGTCGCGCCAGATCTCAACATTCAACTCCTGGCTGAGCGCGTTCACGCAGCTCACGCCCACGCCGTGCAATCCGCCGGAGACCTTGTAGCTGGACGCGTCGAACTTCCCGCCCGCATTCAGCTTGGTCAGCACCACCTGCACCGCCGGCATCTGCTCGCCGTTGATCAGTGTCTTCATGTCGACAGGAATACCGCGCCCGTCGTCGGTCACGGTGATCGAGTTGTCGACGTGGATGATGACGTCGACCTTTGTGGCAAAACCAGCCAGCGCCTCGTCCACGGAATTGTCCACCACTTCGTAGACGAGATGGTGGAGGCCCATCTCGCCGGTCGAGCCGATGTACATGGCCGGGCGCAGCCGGACATGCTCCATGCCTTCAAGCACGGTAATGTTCTCGCCGGTATAGCTGCCGTTGTTGCCGGGAAGGGGGATGCCGCCAGGTACTTCAGTCGCCATAGGTTTCCGTTCGCAAGGCCTTCGCTTTGAGGTTCATACAGGACGCCGGTCAGGGATGACCTTTCCCGGTTAGAGACGCAGGCACTAACCGCTTGATACACGGAGGCTTGACGTCAATTTGCCTGCCTTGATTTTACCACGCCGCACGGCCTTCGCGGCTGCCAATCTGCTGTTTTCAAGAGGCTGTCAAAGAAGCGGCCTGTGCTCCGGAAATAAGGTGCCTGGACGGCCTGCGCATCGATGAAAAATAGGGGGGACACCCCCAGGACGCCCGAAGACGGCCGATGGGTAGCATTTCGATGTAAGATCAAAATCGGACCAAAATAGCACTAAAGTAATTTATGTGGTTACTAAATATCCATTCAAACGAAAAGATGGTTTAGAATCAGACGCAGACGACTCTGCAAGAGTGCTTGGAGACAAGTCTTCTGCAATCCAAACATTAAGGAGTTACCTTCTATGAAACTCGCCATCCGCATCTTCGCCCTTTCCGTTGTCCTCGCTGGAGTTGCAGCCGCTTCCGTCTCGTCCTCCGCCACGCACGCGATGCCCAGTTCGCAGGCCGCCACCGCCAAGATGCCGATTCCTCTCTGCGCCCCAGGACTCCCGACCTGCCCAGACTCCGTGCCTAAAAACTGACACCAAAGGTAATGGCACAAAAGTGCCATTAGTATCATTGGTTTTTCCATTGTGGTTTGGGGGTGTCCGGCTCTATCCTTAGAGAGTTCTCGGGATAGCGAGCAGTTCTTATGTCCTCCCAACTGGCAATGTCGATGATGGGCACGGCTGAGTTCCTTCTTTCAGTCGCAGTGGGATTTCTGTTCTGGAAGAAGGCGCTCCACCGTCGCTTTCCTGCCATGGGAACCTACTTGGCGCTGCGGATTGCATCCACTCCCGTCCTGTCCTTGCTCCTGCTTGGTCAGACCGGCCGTTTGATCGCCACCCCGGAGTTTGTGCGCGCCAGCGCCCAGGCATATTTCTTTGTCTATTGGGCGGTCTACGTAATCAGCGCTGTGGTGTTGTACTTCATCTGCATGGAAGTCTTCCGCTCGGCGCTCTCTTCGCTGCCTGGCCTGTTGAAGTTCGGCCTCGTGATCTTCCGCTGGGCGGTTCTGGTTTCAGTCATCGTCACGCTCTCTACCGTGACCTTCGCCAATCGCGGCCTTCTCATCCTCCCCGATATTGGAATCGCCCTGATGCGCTCCGTGAGCCTGCTTGAGCTTTGCCTGCTTGCGTTCCTTTGCCTCTGCATGAACGCGCTGCGGCTTTCCGTGCGTGACCTGGCCTTCGGCATTGCGCTGGGATTCGGCGTCATGGCCTCTGACGACTTTGTAACCATCTCTTTGATCTCCCGCTTCGCCTCTCTGACCGCTCCGATGCAGTTTGTTTACGAGTCGGTCATCCTGCTCTCGCTCGCCACCTGGGTCGCCTACTGCGCCCTGCCCGAGCCGGTCCGCAAGCCCGTCCTAATGTCGGTCAACTCCACCATCTACCGCTGGAACGAGATCGCTTCCGCCCTGGGCCACACCGGAACCCAGATCGCCGTTCCGCAGCCGGCCAACAGCTTCTTCCTCACCGACGTGGAAAAGGTGGTGGAGAAGGTGCTCAACCGGAACCTGAAGCGCCGGGAATCGGAGCAATAGGGCAGGAACCGAGAGCTCAGAATTGAAGGCACAAGAAAAGGGCCATCCGCCAGCGCGGATGGCCCTTTTCTTGTGCCTGAATTGAACTACTCGGCGGCGACCGGCTCGATGGAGGCGAAGCGCCCGCGGTTGCCGCGGTCCTGGAACTTCACCCTGCCCGTGACCTTGGCAAACAAGGTGTCGTCAGACCCGATGCCCACATTGACGCCAGGCTTGATCTTCGTGCCGCGCTGGCGAATGATGATCGATCCGCCGGTGATGAGTTCGCCGGCAAAGGCCTTTACGCCCAGCCGCTGTGCATTCGAGTCGCGTCCGTTTGTGGAGCTGCCTCCACCCTTCTTATGTGCCATTGCCGAATCTCCCTCTGAGTTTCTTCTGTGCTGCCTTAGCTGGCCGCCGTGTAGGTCACGCCGTCGGCCTCAATCGCCTTGATGCGCACCTCGGTAAAATTCTGCCGGTGTCCCTGCAGTTTCTTGTACTGCTTCTTCCGCTTCAGGTGGAAGACCAGGATCTTGTCCCCGCGCCCTTCGCCCAGAACCTCTGCGGTCACCTTGGCTGTGGCCGGCTTGGCCACTGTGCCTGCTTCGCCGGAAACCGCCAGAACGTCGCTGAACTCGATGCTCTTGTCCTCGGAGACGACGCTCTCAATCTTCACCACGTCGCCCGGAGCGACCCGGTACTGCTTGCCACCGGTACGAATCACTGCGTACATAAACCCTCCAGCGCTCAACGCCCGCCGCGGCGGGTGCGCTCCTGAATCGAATATCTCGGGCGGAAACTACTGGTCCGCGGCCCATGTACGCTCAAGCCCCCAAATCCGGGCGAACGTCTCATCTCCACGGCGACAGGCAGGAATCGCCAAACTAGAGTAGTGTACCGGTTTTCGAGCCCAAAGGTCAATCTCATTGCGGCGCAAATGCCTGGCAGCCGGCAAAGACCGCCTGCGTCCCCAGACAGGAGGCCGATATCCTGCCCCTAAGCCAGTTCCCTCTTGATCTCCTCAATCTGCTTCGCATGGCGCAGAGCATGCAACCCAATGCTCAGCAGCATCTCCTGCGCATTGCACTCCTTCAAGATCGGATGCCAGGTCGCCTTCGCGCGCAGATCCTCATCGCAGCCCTTCACAAACGCAATCGTCCGCTCCCGGCTCTCAAGAAAATGCGCCATTGCCGCCTCCAGTGTCGGGAACCTTCCCGCCGGGTGCCCCTCCGGCGGCGACTCCATCTTCCGGCTGCGGTCCGTTCCCCGCGCCAGCATCTTCGCCTCCCGCTCGCGGTTGACGAGCGGCGTCTCCGGCCTGGCGGCAATCTCCATCTGCGCAAACATGTAGTCCTCTGAGACTGCAATATGCTCCGCACAGCCCAGAATCGACCACCTCCCCTCACCGGGAATCCTGCATGCCATCGCATCCGTCACGCCCTCAACCGCGGCCGGCAACGCCTCGCGCCCCTGTTCCAGCAAAGCCAGAATCTCCTGCCTCTCGCGCTCATCCATGCGAACCACCTCCACGGCCGTCCCCGATCCCCGTACACTTCCCCGGCAGGCCCCAACTCGCCGGCCGCAACAGCGCATGCCAGCACACCAGGTACCAGTAGGTTCCCGCTCTCACCCGCAGCCGCTGGTTCAATCCCAGCGTAGCCGCACATGCCACGGCCCCGGACAGAGCGTTGATCAGCGTCCTCATCACCACCACCGCCGACACCGCCAGGTAAGCTCCTGTCCCCCGCGTCTTCCTGAAAAACGTCAGCTTTGCGCGCTGATACTCCACCCGCGCCCCGCCCCGAAACCGATCCGCCGTCTCCCCGTGGCCATGAATCGCGCGCGCCTCCGGAAGATAGTAGATCGCAAAGCCCATGCGCCCGGCCCGCTGACACCACTCAATCTCTTCAAAGAAGAAGAAGTAATCCTCGTCGAGAAGTCCCAGCCGGGGCAGCAGGGAAGTGCGCACGCAAAAGCAGGCGCCCAGCACGCACTCCACGGCCATCGGCGTCTTATCTGCAGTCTTCCTCCTGAATCGCTCCGGATCGATCAGCTTCAGCATAGAGCGCGGCAGAATCTCCTCGGCCAGCGACGGCAGCGGCGCAAAGGCGCTCTGCATGCGCCCGTCGGGATAGCGAAGTTGCCCGCCCGCGATGGCCATATTTGGCAGCGTGTCAAACCCCTCGGCAAATGCCTGCAACGCACCCGTCTCCAGTTGCGCATCGTTGTTCAGCAGCAGCACAAACTCCGCCCGCTCCGGCGCTGCCATCGCTCGCTCGATTCCCTGGTTCACCGCCCGCGCAAAGCCTGCATTGCACGGGTTGCGGATCAGCGTGAGTCCGTCGATCCGGCCTTCGACGTCTTCCATCGAACCATCGCGGCTGCCATTGTCCACGATGATGATCTGCGCGGCCGGCACGCCCTCGCGCAGAGCCGAGCGCACGCACTCCTCCAGCATCGCCCCGCCGTTGTAGTTCACAATCACCACCGCGAAGCGCGCGCCAGTCAAATCCACTGCATTCCCGCTCAATACACCCCCCTCGATCACGTCCCCTGCGGAACCACGTAGAACAGGATGGCAAAGTAGTGGGCCACGCTCCCGGCCAGCACAAACAGGTGCCATGTCGCATGAAAGTAGCGCAGCCGGTCCAACGCAAAGAAGAAGATGCCCAGCGTATACGCCAGCCCTCCCGCGCCCAGCCAGAACACTCCGTGCCAGCCAATGGCCTGTGCCAGCACGCGTGCCGCGAACACCCCCAGCCAGCCCTGCAACAGGTACACCAGCGCCGAAGCCACGGCAAACCGCCCCACGGCAAAGCTCTTGAACACCACTCCCGCCACCGCCAGCGCCCACTCCACCCCAAAGACCCACCAGCCCAGCGTTCCATGCAGCGCCACCAGAGTAAACGGCGTGTAAGTCCCGGCAATGAGCAAGTAAATCGCCGAGTGGTCCAGCACCTGGAAGACGTGCCGCGCCCGCGTCCGCACCAGCGAATGGTAGAGCGTGGAGCACACATACACCAGCACCAGTGTGGCGCAGAAAACGCTGCAACTCACCACCACCCAGGCGTTGCCGCGTGTGGATGCCGCGATAAGAAATATGGACCCGACAACCGCCAGAAGGGCGCCCACTCCATGCGTGATCGCGTTCGCCAGAATGTCGCCCAGATTCGCGTTCGTGTCCACAGGCGATGATAATCCCGAAGGCCTGGGGCAGCGTCCCGAAGCAGCAACGTCACTCAGGAACCTCGATCGCCTGGGCAGATTGTTATAACAAGTCTGCGATGCCCGCTCCAGAAAACAGGTAGCTCCATCGTTCCGAGTGGAGTTTATGATGGCGAGGGGGTGATAACAACAAAATGAACCGCCCATTGAAACACTTCGTGTTGGCTTGCGCGCTTGCCCTGCCAACCCTTGCCGTAACCACAGCCGCAATCGCACAAACTCCTTCGTCCGCTGCACTGCCCCACGTCGTGCTCGGATCCGTGACCAACGTTCAAACCTTGAACGACGGAATCTCCCTTGAAGCCGGGCAGGCAACCGTCCGCATCACCGCGCTGCGCGACGATATCTTGCGTGTGCGCATCGGCCCCGCGGGCAAACTGCCTGAAGACGCTTCCTGGGCAGTGCTTCCGGCCTCGCGCCTCAAAACAATCGCAGTGCAAACCTTCCAGGATGCGGCCTCGGTGGGCTTCCACACCGCTGCACTCGAACTCCGCGTAGAGCGCAACCCGCTGCGCATCGTGGTGCGCGACCTGTCCGGCAACATCATCTGTGCCGACGCGCTGGGGCAGCCCACGGAGTTTGCGCAGGGCGGATTCACCGTCCACAAGCAGATGCCCGGCGACGAACACTTCTACGGGCTGGGCGACAAGGCCGGTTCCTTCGACCGGCGCGACCAGGCTTACACGCTGTGGAACACCGATGTCGGTCCGCAGGAGTCCACTGATCCGCTCTACAAGAGCATTCCATTTTTTCTGGCTACCAACGGCGCGCACAGCTACGGCCTGTTCCTCGACAACACCTGGCGCACGTGGTTCGATTTCGGCAAGGCGTCGCGCAACGCGTACTCGTTTGGCGCCGACGGCGGCCCGCTCGACTACTACCTCATCTACGGCCCCACGCCGAAGCAGGTGGTTGAGGGCTACTCCTACCTCACCGGCACGCCGCCGCTGCCTCCGCTGTGGGCGCTCGGCTTTCAGCAGTCGCGCTACAGCTACACGCCTGAGTCGATGCTGCGCGGGATCGCAGATCGTTTGCGCGCCGACAAGATTCCCTCCGACGTTGTGTACCTCGACATCGACTACCAGTACCGGAACCGTCCCTTCACCGTCGATCCCGAACGGTTCCCCGACTTTCCCGGCCTGGTCTCCGATCTGCGCAAGCAGCATTTCCACCTGGTCACCATCACCGACCTGCACATCGCTCACCTGCCCGGCCAGGGCTACATGCCTTACGACACCGGACACGCCGGCAACAATTTCGTCAAGAATCCCGACGGCACCGAGTTTGTCGGCATCGTGTGGCCCGGTCCCGCGGTCTTCCCGGATTTCACCCGGGCAAAGACGCGCGACTGGTGGGGCGGCCTCTATCAGGAATTTGTGAAAGATGGCGTCGCCGGCTTCTGGAACGACATGAATGAGCCATCGGTCTTCGACGGGCCAAACAAGACCATGCCGCTCAACACCGTCCATCACATTGAGGAGCCCGGATTCGTCCCGCGCACCGCCCTGCATGCCGAGATACACAACATCCTCGGCATGGAAAACGAGCGCGCCACCTACGAAGGCCTGCTCAAGCTGCGCCCCGATGAGCGCCCGTTTGTGCTGACGCGCGCCACCTACGCCGGCGGCCAGCGCTTTGGATTTACCTGGACCGGCGACAATTCGTCCACGTGGAATCACCTGCGCCTGGCCACGCAGATGCTGCTCAATCTTGGCATCAGCGGCATCTCGTTTGTGGGCGACGACATCGGCGGCTTCAACGGCTCGCCGCAGCCGGATCTGCTCACGCGCTGGATCGAGGAAGGCGCCTTCAACCCCATGTACCGCGACCACACCACCCTCGGCTCCCTGCCGCAGGAGGTGTGGGTGCACGGGCCGGATCAGGAAGCCATCCGCCGCCACTACATTGAAACGCGCTACCGCCTGCTGCCTTACATCTACACACTCGCGGATGAAGCCTCGCGCACCGGCCTGCCGCTGATGCGCCCGCTCTTCCTCGAGTTCCCCGGCGACTTCGACGGCGCCGACGCCGAGTGGCTGCTGGGTCCAGACCTGCTGATCGCCCCGCCGGGCCTGCGCGATTTGCTCGACGACTACGCGGTCTCCTATCCGCCAGGGGATTGGTACGACTTCTGGACGGGCGAAAAAATGCCGCATCCGCCCACGCCTCCTGACATTGTCGAGATCTCCAACGCCGCCGCACGGGGAGAGTCCCTGGACAAGTTCCCCATGCCCGCAAAGATTCATCCGCAACTCGACGTCCTGCCGGTCTATGTCCGCGGCGGCAGCATTGTGCCCATGCAGCCGCTGGTGCAGAGCACCGACGAAACGCCGCAGGGACCGCTCGAGTTGCGCGTCTATCCCGGCGCCGACTGCAACGGCTCGCTCTATCTCGACGACGGGCACACCTTCGCCTACAAGCACGGAGAGTTTCTCCGCCAGCAATTCACCTGCGCCACGCAGGGTGACTCCGTCGCCGTGAAATTCGGCGAACGCAAAGGCAGCTACGCGCCGTGGTGGAAGACAGTCGAAGTGGTGGTCTACGACTGGCCGTCAGCGCAAGCCACGGCCAGCTTCTCCGGCTCCACCGCGGCCTTGCCAACAACCTACGACGCCGCGACCCACGCGCTGCACATCGTCATCCCCGATCCCGGCAGAGACAAGGAGCTGCAGATTCGCAAGTAGCCTCAACAACAGGAAGAGCTGGGAAAGCCTGATTGGGATGCGTCCTCCGCGCACCCTAATCAGGCTTTCCCGTGTAGTGCTCGCGATGATGAACCTCGGCGTGGTCTTCCAGGGATTCGAGGTGCGTGATCACCTCCGCGGGCATCCCCAACTCCGCAGGCAGCCGCTCCTCCAGCGTCGTAGCCAGTGCGTGCGCCTCGCTCACTGAAGTCAGCCTCGGAAACAGCAGGTGCACTTCGATAATCTGCCGGTAGCCGGTCGTGCGGAAACGCACCCCGTGATATTGAATGTTCAGCTCCGCGCAGATCGCATCCAGCCGCGCGCGAATCTTCTTGCCGGCCTCGGGATCGGAGTAGTCCAGCAGCCCCACTGCCGAGCGCCACACCAGCCGCCCGCCCGACCAGAGGATGTTGACAGCCACAGCCATGGCCACCAGCGGATCGAATGGCTTCCAGTGCGTGAGCAGCACCAGTCCCAGCCCGCCCACCACGCCAAAGCTGGTCCAACTATCGGTCAGCACGTGCTTCCCATTCGCTTCGAGAATCAGCGAGTTGGTGCGGCGTCCGGTGCGAATCAGGTAGTAGCCAAGCCCGGCATTCAGAATGCCGGCAGCAAGAATCAACACCACGCCCGAACCCAGCCGCTGCAGTTGCAGGCCCGCCATCCATTCCCGTATCGATTCCACCAGAATGGCAATCGCGGCCACCACAATCAAAGCGCCTTCGAAGCCGGCTGAGAAGAACGAAATGCGCTCGTAGCCATACAGAAAATGGTGCGAGGCCGGCTTCAAACTCAGCCGCAGGCTGAAGCTGGCAAACGCAACCGCAATCACATGAATCACCGACTCTGCCGCATCGGAAAAAATGGCCGCCGAGTGGGTCATGAAGTAAGCAGTAGTCTTGCCTACCAGCATCGCCACGCCAAACAGCAACGAGAGCCGCATGGCAAAGTGCGCTTCCCGCAGCTCGCGTTGATCCCGGTTCGAAGGCGCGCCTTCGATTGCTTGCATGGGCTCGCTCATCCTTCCCGCCCGAAAGTTTTCTGCTGTCTGATAGTTGCCCCAATCTTATACCCAACCCGATTCTCAATGGACTTCGCCAGCCTCAATCGCCCATGCGCGAAAGCACCGCGCTCGCTGGGATTTGGTTATTGATAGAGAAATCAATAGCAAAAATTCATTTGACAGCGCGGTTTTCAAGGTGCAAACTTTCGGCTCATCCAAGGATATGTTCTAAGGCGTATTTTGCGCCGCAAGCACCATCGAACAACCAACTCGCGACAGTGCATCCCCCCTCCACATCACTGCACTGCCGGCGATTCCCCTAGCTGTTCTGTTTTCGGGCCGTGAAATCTCGGAATCGAAGCACTGTGGAATCTGAGCATTCCCCAGCATCTTCGGCTCGCCGCGCCACAAACAAACCGAAGTTGAGGAGTTGTCCCCAATGCCTCCCCAAGAACGTCTCGGCGCAGACGCCCTCGCGTCTGAGCTTGCCAAGCTTCCTTCTCTGACCGCTTCGGCCGGGTCCACATTGGACGCCGTTCGCATCGCCCTTGCCCGCGCCATCGCCTCCGGCCAGAGCGCCGATCAGATTGCTTCCAATCTCGGCGTTCCCGCTCCCTGGCAGGGAATCGATCTCACCCAGCCGCCCGCCATCGGCCTCGCCAATCCCTCTGGCTCCAGTGGCGCCACGCCCGCCGTTGCCCCCGCCGCAAAGCCGGCTCTCGCATCGCCCTCCGCGCCACCCGATTGGGCCGCCGCCATCATCCCCCTCGCTCTGGCCAAAGACATCACCACGCGCGTTGTGGTGCTGGACCATGAGCCATCGGCTCTGGGCGGGCTTGAGTTGCCCGCCTGGGCGCGCGCCCTCAGCCCCGCGGCAACCATCGGGCCCATCACCGTCTCCACCCCCAACCTCCAGCTGAACACGCTTAAGTGGATCCTCACCTTCGTCTTCACTGGTACGGTTGAGTTCGTCCGCGACGGAACCGTTTTGTGCGTCGTTCCCGTCTCCATCCTGGAATTCGGCCCGCCCACCGCGGCCACCGTCACCGCCGGCTCCGCCTGGATCGCAGTCAACCCGTTCGATGCCTCCGCTCCCGCTGGCAGCTTTGCGGGTGTCGCCGTGCAATCCGGTCACATCTCCAGCGACCAGGCATTCTCCGTCGCCACCGGCGTGGTCACCGTGCCCACCGGCGCCAGCCTCAGCATCACCCTGGTCCCCGCGCCGTTGTCTGCCGGTCCCTCCGGATTCCCCGCCAAGGTCAAAGCGCCCGCCTCCATCTCCGTCAGCTTCCCCGCCACCGGAACGCCCACAGCCAGCTTCAGCGGCTGCTCGGCCACTGTCTACACCGAACACATCGGCTGTTCGCCCGCTAACCTTCCTGCGGTGTTCAACGCGGCGCTCAGTCTGCTTTATCTCCCCGGCCACTCCGCAGCCGCCGATTTCAAGCCCCACCCGCTCGCCGGCAAGCTCATTGAACTCACCGGTTCCGCGCCCATCCTCAGCGCCGGCTGGGCCCTGAGCGTCAGCCAGTCCACCACCCCCTTAACCCTCGGGACAGCCACTGGTCCCGGCGACTTCGCCATAGCCTTCGGCGCCGGCCTCTCTGCCATCTGGACTGGCCTCACCACCCCTGAAACCGAAGCCGGCGGGTTCCTCATCGCGCAGAACAACGCCCTCCTGTTCACCCTCCTCTCCGGATTTCCCCCCGGCGTCCTCGTGGAACAGGAGTTCGGGCTCTGGGCCGATCAGGACTCGCCAACTGGCCGCCGCTGCCAGCTTCTGTGCGCACGCCAGGCCGGCCAACTGCTCACCTATGCTCTCTCCGGCTTTGAAGAAATCCTGGAACTGGGCGCCATCCTTGAAGCCCAGGTGGACCGGCCGCTGCTGGCCAACGGCGCGCGCGTCCCCGCAGTGTTTGTAGAAGGCATCGTCGGACTCATGCGCAACAGCGGCGGCTACCGGCTGCTTGCCTACTCCGCCGCGGCCGTCCCTGAAAAAGTGCCCAGAGCCTTTCCCATGGCCCTCGACAACGCGTTGCTTGAAGTCGGCGAGCCCCTCGCGCTCTACATCTTCGCCAAGACCGACGCAAACTTCAACGCCATCAACGGTCATTGCTACCTGCTCTTCGCCTACTTGCTCGCCGAGCTGTATCTCCCCGACCCCTACACCGGCGGCCTTGCTCCAGGCGTCTCCGAAGACCGGCCTGCTTCCTTCGCGGATCCAACCAAGGGTGAGAGCGTCGTCGCGGGGTTCCTGCTGGCAAGCCTCACCTGGACCGCTCCGGATAAGGCCACTCTCCGCCTCTCCGACACGGCGCACACCCATCCCGCCGCCCCGCCCACATCTGAAGCCGGCTCCGCGCCCGTCATCCCTCAACTGTTTACGCCAATTGAGCCCGGTCAGGTTTCCCACCCAATCCTTGACCCCATCCACGACCTGGCCACCCCCGCCGCTGCGCCATCCACGAACCAACCAGCGGCGGCCACAGACGCCGTGCTTCAGGATCAGTCGGTGGCCAAGCCCAACCCTTCCCCACTGCCCGAACCTCTCCCCGGTGTCGTATTGCTCGACGTCTCAACCCGCGCCAGCCAGCTCGGCGTGGAAGTCACCACCGGCCAGCGCTACGACCTCGAGTACACCATCGACGGCATCTCCGTGCGCGGCCCGGCCAGGCTGCTCCCGCTCACCACCCTGCCTGCCATCGCCTGGGAGCCGATGTACAACCTCTCCACGGCAGTCGATGCCGGCGTCAACGACTACGATCTCCTCCATCCCCCCAATGACGGACCGTTTTCGCAGGTTCGCTCCACTTCGGTCACACTCATCCCCATCTCGCCCCTTCAGTCTCTTCAGGCCGTCCTCAATGCCGGCTCCGGCGGATTCACGGCGCAACTTACCCTGCCCTTCGGCATGGTCGGCGCCCTCGATACCAATCCGCAGAACGGCACCATTCTCTCGGAAATTGGCCTCGTTCAACCCGCCTTCTCCGCCACGCTTACGCCCACAGGCGTTCCTTACACCGGGGCCTGGCAGCTCAGCTTCTCCGCGCCCGATCCCAACGATCCCGACCCGGTGCTGGCCGGCCTCACCTACCTCCGCACACCCGATGACAACCCGGCCACCGGCCTGTCCTACGGCGAGATGGTCCTCGGCACCGATGTGGCCGATATCTTCAGCTCCCGCTTCGATCCTCCATCCGGAAGCGCCATCGGCACCGGCGTTCCTCTGCGCCGCTACGACCTGACCGGCTATGGCGCCAGCACCTTCAGCGAGTGGACCAATACCACCCCTGCCTCCACTGACGTCATCAAGGCCTTCTTCCATGTGCTGGTCGGGCGCACCAGCCATGAAGTCATCCAGGTGCAGAGCGTGGTCTATCCCTGGGCCATCAAGGTCGTGCGAACCATCACCATCGACCGCCAGGCCTCCGGCGTCATCCAGCGCTACGACAGCGGCTGGCAAGCCGCCAGCGACGGCATCTTCCAGTTCCCTGCCGCCACCGGCATCACCGCCGATCAGGTCCATGCCGGCCTCATCGGCGGCGTCATCAACGTCAAGAACATCCAGCAGCTCGGCATGCCCATCAACACCCAGGGATCGCCGGATACGCCCGGCTCCGGCGGAAATCCTCCGCAGCCCATGCCCATCGCCGTACAGCCCGTCACTTTCGACGCCGATGTCATTATTCAGCCCCAACACCAGGTGATCCAGGGCGGAACGACCCTCACCGATCTGTTGGGCAATTCCCACACCTGCGTGCCCTCCACCGGCATCACCGGTTACATCGGGTTGCAGTACGACTATCACCTCTCCATGACCGATATGGTCAACTTCCCCTCGCTTGCGGCCGGCGCTGGCGGGCCCTTCAACGCCACCATCAACGTTGGCGGCGCCAACAGCCTGCTCCGCGCCACCGAGTTCGACGCCACCCCCATCCAGGACACCGCCGCCAGCGGCCTCGGCCTGGTCTGCGCCGTGCGCGGCATCCCCAAGCTCTCCTCCGACGGTTCGTGGAGCGTGGCCGCACGCACCCAGGCGCAAGCCGCGCCGGTCGCGCTCGCCGCCAATGCAGCAGCACCAGTCGTTCAGCCCAACACCAGCGGCGGCACAACGCCCGGCAGCCTCATCCACTACGCCGACCCGGCAGACCTCTTCCGCCTCGCCCCCGGTTTCAACCCGCCGCCCGAGACTCTTTACGGATTCCTCCAGTCCACCGGCACCCAGAGCAACCTGCTCTCCCGCCCCATTCTCACCGTCGGCTCGCAGAACCTCACCCTCGGCGACGCGCTCAACGTGGCCCACACCGGCGCTCTGCTCGGAGCCATCAGCAACTTCCCCGGCATCTCGCAGTGCCTGCAGTTCCTCTCCAGCGATCTCTCCGCGCCCATCGTCAACCAGCTCGCCGCGCCCAGCCTCTCCACCACCCAGAACTTCTACCTCGGCGCAGCCGTTCGCTCCAAAATATTCCCCCTCATCTCCACCTCCGTCGCCGACGTCAGCCTTTACTTCTACCAGCCGGGCGAAAACCCCTCCGTGCCCCTGGCGCCGCCCACCCCCGCCAACGTCTCCGTCACCCTCGGCAGCCCCACCTCGCCGTCCTGGTCGCTCGATGTAACCGACCTCGCGGTTGGACTCACCATCCCGGCCCTGAGCAGCAGCCCGGTCATCTGGTTCCAGGGCGGTTTCCACGCCGATGCCGACACCGCCCCCGGCTTCCCCAATCTCCAGGTCAATTTCTCCGGCCCGCTCAGCGTTCTCGCAACCATATTCACCGTTCTGGACGATCTCGCCAGCGTTCTCAGTCCCGGCGGCCCCACCGGCGGAGCGGAGGGAGCCACCGGTCCGCCCGGGCTCAACACCAGCTTCTCCGACGGCAAGCTCACCGTAACCGACAACTTCGTCCTGCCCAGCATTCCTCTCGGCCTGGGAACCATCCAGAACATCTCGCTCGACATCGGCGCGACCCTCGACATCGTCGGCCTGGAGATCGACTTCCTGGTCGGCATCGGATCGCCCGACGCGCCCTGCCAATGGATCGCCGATCCGCTCACAGGCACCATCTGCGTTCAGGCCGGCATCCAGGACAACGAGATGACCGTGCTCATCCAGGCCGGCATCGGCCTGGGGCTCTCCATCGACCTCGGCATTGCCTCCGGCTCCGCCTCCATCGTGGTCGCGGTTCAGTTGCAGATCACCGGCGTCACCGGCGGCGCGGTCATTGCCATCCTGTTCCTGCTCACCGGCCAGGCCTCGGTCGATGTTCTCGGTGGCCTCGCCAGCGCGGCCATCACCCTCACCGCCGGCCTCGGCTTCAGCATCGACACTTCCAACGAAGCCGTCGACCTCATCGGAACCGCCGCGGTGGGCATTCACATCAGCATCTGCTGGGTCATCAACATCAACTTTTCCGGCTCCTGGACTTTCCAGAAGCAGTTGCCCTTCAATCCGCTCTTGCCCTAGTAGCCGCAACAAGTTTTCAGTAGCCGCAACTCGTTTTCCCGTAACTCACGGAGTTCACCATGCCAGGTACAACCCGCAATCTGAGCCTCATGCTTCTCCCCCAAAGCTGGGATGGCCATAACCTCGTCGCCAACCTGCTTCTGCTTCCGGCCGGCAACCCCACCTTGCCCGTGCCGCTCATCAGCGGCCAGGAACTCCCCTTTGCCACAGCCCAGCCGGTGCTGCGTGCTGCGTTGCTGCCGGGGCTCACCACGCCCCCGTGGGATCCCTCCATCACTCCGTCGATGCTCACTTACGTTCCCCTAACGCTGAGCTACAGCGCGGCCCAGAGCACCATATTCTCCGCGCTCAATACCCAGTACACGCCCGTCACCACTGACCTGACCACCTTCAGTCAGCCCAGCGGCGCCATCTACAAGGACCTGCCCGAGTCCTACCTGGACGCCACCGGCTTCCAAACCCCGGACTCCGATCTGTTTTCCACCGGCGACGGCTTCCTATGCTCGCTCGGCAGCGCCGCCTCCACGCCCAACAAGACTCCAACCCCCACCACCACCATCAACTGGGGCGAAATCATCTCCTACGCCCTGCGCCAGCCCCTCATCGCGCAGGCCATGGGCCTCATCTACAGCCAGGTCTCCATCCCCCTGACCGCGGCGCAGGTTGCCGCCGGCGGCTGGATCTGGCTTGAGATCGACACCTCCAACCTGTCCAACTGGTACGCAACACTGCTCTCGGAACAACCCCAGTCCGTCTACTCCTACGCCGCGCGGCTTCCCAATCTCACCGCAACCGCTCAGGACGTCTTTGCCGCCGTTCTCTTCCCCACCGTTCCCGGCAATTACATCTCCAGCGTCCTCGACACCGCCCAGTACGAGGCCGATCTCTACCTCGACGGCTTTGCCAAGTTGCTGCACAGCAACCAGCCCACCAGCTCCGATGCGGTCACCAACGACCCCACCACCATCGTTCCCGGCACCGACGCCGGCATCCAGATCGGCTGGGACGACGAGCAGGTCACAACCTGGATCAACCGCCAGGTACAGATCGCGCAGGGCCTGGCCGCCACCACACCGCCAGTCCCGCCCATCACGCCCGAGCTGCCCTTCACCGTCCTCGGCTATCGCGTGGATGTGCGCGAGTCCTCCAGCGACCCATGGTCCTCGCTCTGCGCCGCCTCCGGAACCCTCAGCGCCGCCAGCGTCTTCAACACCTCCTTCACCGCCCAGGACCTCTGCGTCGAACCGACCCCGGTCCAGAACGGAACTGGCGACTACTGGCTGCCGCAGTACTTCGCCCAGTGGCGCGGCAGGCACGCTCGTCGTCAACGACCCCTACGCTTATCTCTTCAGCGGCGGCCAACCCCCTTCGCCCGCCCCGCCTTCCGACTCCGAGTTCACCGGAACCACCACCGAATCCCTCCCGGATGTGACCCTGCTCTACGGCCAGAGTTACCAGTTCCGCACCCGGCTCGCCGACCTCACCGGCGGAGGCCCTGAGCCCACTGATCCCAGTCCCAGCGACGCCGGCACAACCACCATCACCTTCAAACGCTACGTTCCGCCCAAGAAGGTTCAACTCGCGCTGGGCGCCGTGGACTCCAGCACCGGCAATCAGCCCCTTACCGTCGACCGTCCCCTCATCAACTACCCCGAAATGGTCTTCACCGGCGCAGCCGATCAGGCCACACTCGACGCCCTCCAGGCCATCACCCCCGCCCAGCCGCCCGCGGGGAACCCGGATCCGACCACCGCGGACTTTCCCGCCCCCTTTCAGGCTGCCGTCCTTGATCCCGACGTTGCCACTCTCGAAGTCATCGTCGAAGCCCTGGCTCCCGCCCATGACACCGGCCCCGCCGCCTCGTTCGCCGACGCCGATAACCCTCCCGTTCCCGGCGACCTCGACGGCGCCTATCGCGTGGTCTACACCTGGCAGATTCCCTACCCCACCCTTGCCACCCCGGTCGCTGTTGGAGCCTCTACGCCTATCCAGCTCACCCTCCAGCCCACGGTCATGAACCAGATCGACAGCCCAACCCTGCCCACCGCTGCCCAACCCACCATCCTGCCCATCCCCACCGGCCGCAACGTGCGCCTGCGTCTGCGCGGCCTGGGCACGCCTGACCCCGACAACCTCCACTTCGGCAACTCCGTCGCCCGTACCGGCCTCATCTCTGAGATGAGCCTCCGCTACGAAGTGCCCACCGAGACCGGTGTCATTCAATTCGGCAATCTCGACCAGCAGCTGCAAGCCTTCTACCTGCGCAATCTCGACCAGTCCGCCACCCAGAACATCGTCACCGCCGGCGTCGTCAGCGCCATCACCGCCAGCGGCGCCACCCTCCCCCTGCAAAACCTCAGAAACCTGGTCAACGCCGTCAGCACCCCGGCCACCACGCCCATCCAGTTGCTCGCATCCGCGCTGCAACTCCAGGTCAACGGGCTCACCCTCTCCGCCGCTCCCGGCCAGCGCATCCTCTTCGGCGCGCAAAGCTCGCTGCGCTGCACCATCCCCCAGGACCGATCCTCCATCACCTTCTCCACCCTCAAAGACCTCATCAACCACTGGGTCGTCGTCCAGCAGCTAACCCTCGATCGCGACTGGACCTGGAGCGGCCTGGCCCAGAACGGCACCGGCCAAATCGCCTTCACTTTCTATGGCGCCAGTGCGCCCGCTCCGCTCGAAGTGGTCCCCGCGCAACCCCCTCTCGCCGTTCTCGGCCAGGTCAACCTGCCCAACGTGGTCTCCTCGTTGGCCACGCAGCAAGGCATGCCCGACCAGCGCGACTCCAGCCAGATCATCTTCTTCTCCACCCTCGACTCCACCTCCCCTGCCGGAGACTTCCCCACGCCCACGGAGGGGTTCTATCAGCTCCAGGCCACGCTCACTGGCACCCCCCCCACGCCGGTCACGCTTTGGAGCGGCAACATCCAGGTGCCCATCACCGCCAACCCGCAGCAGATCCCCCAGCTGGTCTCCGCCGGCATCGCGGAAAGCCCTTACATCGCCGCTTCCGACTACTCCTCCACCACCCAGCGCCAGCGCGCCCTGTGGCTCGAGTTCGACCAGCCGCCCGCCGACCCCAACGACTCCTACTTCATCCGCGTGGAGAACTACGGCCCCGACCCGCTGCTCATCAGCTACCCCTTCGACATGCCCTCCGCGCAGGACACGCCCATCGCCCTCGATCCCGAGCCCATCCGCACCATCACCCCGGACTCGGCCAACGACGACGCCGGCCTCGCCGCCATGACCCAGCTCATTCCCTCCACGGCTTCCCCTGTCCACTTCCTCGTCCCGCTGCCCGGCGGCACCTCTCCCTCCGCGCTCCAACTCTTCGGCTTCTGGACTTACGAGCTGCGCTGCGGCCATCTGCAATGGTCCACCGCCCAGGGCCGCTTCGGCCGCCCGCTCCGCGTCGCCGGGGTTCAGCATCCTTGCCCGCCGCTCACCGCCAACGTGGAGCGCATCGATACCGTCCCCACCAGCGGCAGCGTCGTCCAGCCCTGCATCTCCGCCACCGCCGACCTGGCCCAGACCGTCCTTGACGGCGTCTCGCTCACCCTGCCGAGCGCCCCGCAGACGCAAATCTGGTTCCTGCTCTACGCACAACTGCGCCGCGCCGACGGTGAAGCCTGGCGCAACCTGCTCCTCGCCAAGCTCCCCGGCCAGCAGCCCAGCCAATACACAACCTTCAACACCGTCGCCAATCAGCAGCAGTCCATCCCCGTCACCGCGGCCTTCGCCCAGTCCGCCATCGACGACATCCTCTTCACCCTCCGCCTGCCCGCCAACACCCCTCTCAGCGTCCTCGCCGTCGAGCTCTTCAACAAGGAGTCGCTCGTCATTCAAGATAACTACTACGGCGCGGAGATCGCGGGCCTGCCCACCCCGGCAACCAAGTCCGCGCTTCCCGCCGGCGCGGTTGCGCAAGCCTCGCCGTCCACCGCGGTGGCCGCCTCCAGCCCCGCGGCAACTGCCGTCCAATCGGAGGACCTGATCATCGACGATCCTCTCGGCGAACAACTCGGCGCGCAGAGAATCCTCCGCGTCTCCCCGCTCACCCCTGTCCGCGCCGTCTGCTGATCGCGGTAGAACAAGAACACGCCTCTGAGCGCGGAGAACCACTCTCCGGCCGTCCCCGCCGATCGTCTACGATGGCTTCATGGCTCCGCTTCTCTCCATTCGCAATCTCCAGGTCCGCTTCGGCGCGGCGCAGGCGGTGCGCGGCATCGATCTCGAACTTGGCGAAGGCGAGGTGCTGGGCCTCGTCGGTGAGTCGGGCTCCGGCAAGAGCGCAACCGCGCTGGCCATCCTGGGTCTGCTGGGACCGGCTGCGCAGGTTGGCGGGCAGATGCTCTGGCAAAGCGGCAACGCCACCATTGACTTGTTCCAGCAATCGGAGCCGGCCATGCGCCGTCTGCGCGGACGCGCAATCGCCATGATCTTCCAGGAGCCCATGACCGCCCTCAATCCGGTCATGACCATCGGCCGCCAGGTAGCCGAGGGCTTTGCAGCGCACGCTCCCTCGTGGACCGGCCGCGAAGCGAAGAAGAAAGCCATCGCCGCGCTGGAAGCTGTGGCCATTCCTGATGCGTCGCGGCGCTTCGGCGACTATCCGCACCAGTTTTCCGGCGGCCAGCGGCAAAGAATTCTCATCGCCATGGCGCTCATCAACAGGCCGCGCCTGCTCATCGCCGACGAGCCAACCACCGCGCTCGATGTAACCGTGCAGGCCCAGGTCCTTGAACTGCTCAAAGACCTCCAGCAGCAGCATGGCCTGGCCATGCTCTTCATCTCCCACGACCTTGCCGTCGTGGGACAGGTGGCCAGCCGGGTGGCTGTCATGCGCCAGGGCCAGGTGGTCGAATCAGGCCCTTGCCGGCGCCTGCTCACGCACCCCGAGCATCCCTACACGCGCAGCCTTCTGGCCGCCGTCCCAACCCTCCGCACCGACCGCAGCCACCCCCTGGCCATGATCGGTAAGTCGAACGACGAAGACGGGGATATACTCTCCCCATGAAGATTCTGTCGGGACTCAACCTCGGATGACAACCCTCGCACGCATCCTCGCCGCGATCCTGGTTGTCGTGCTGCCCGTCTGCTCCGCGCAAACCACGCACCACGCCAGGAAGCCCCCCAAGCCCGAGCCCACTCAGCAGGATCTCTTTGACTACGTGCGCGGAGAACTGCTCGCCCTCACGCCCAACGACGGCATCAACGACAACCTCGACGTCTCGTTCGATTCCGCTACGTCAACCTTGTCGATTACCCAGCCCGACGGCCGCTGCGACATCTTTCTCGGTGCCATCGACTCGAACAGCGCCATCTGGGAGGTCTTCGACCCCAGTACCACCTACCACACCCGCGAGCAGGTCTTGCGCCTTACGCTCACTTCGCTCAGCGGCAAGAAAGCCCGCACCTGCTACGACAGCCATAACCAGGTGGACACCAGCATTCCCGAGAATCGGGCACGGCTTCTTTTTTCCCTCGCCATGGCCAACGCCGTCCCCAGCTTCACTGACAAGATGTCCAAAGCCGTCAAGAAGCTGATCGTTCTCGCCGGCGGCTCTCCGGAAAAGAATATTTTCTAGCGCGGCTCCGCGCTTTGTAGTAACGCACGTCCGCCCCTCGGCATGCCGAGAGGCGGGGTGGGCCTGCAAGGGTTGACGTTATTCGGCTGCGACTGCTTCCGCGGCCGGCTCGGCAACAGCTTCTTCCGTCGCTTCCGCCAGAATCTTCACCTTCACATGCGCGGTCACTTCGCGATGCAGCTTGATGGCCACGCTGGTCTCGCCCAGGCTCTTCAGCGGCTCGGCCAGCTGGATCTTGCGCCGATCCACTTCAAAGCCCTCGGCAGCCAGCGCCGTGGCAATGTCTGCCGAGGTGACAGAACCGAACAGGTGGCCGGCCTCGCCCGACTTGCGGGTAAAGCTCAGCACCACCGGCTCCAGTTTGGCCACCAGCTCTTCCGCCTGCACCTTTTCAGAAGCAGAGCGGCGCGCGGCAGCGGTCTTCATGGTCTCAATCACCACCTTGTTGGCAGCGGTTGCCTGCAGCGCCAGCTTGCGGGGCAGCAGAAAATTGCGGCCGTAGCCGTCGGCCACTTTCACCACGTCTCCGCGGTGGCCCAGGTTAACAACATCTTCTTTCAGAATTACTTCCATGGGAAACTCTCCAGTGTTGCGAGGCGGCAGCGCCGTTCAAGCTTCTGTCCTGTTCACAGGACATCCGCAGTCGGCAGTGCCGCGCAAAATTTTCGTTCGGCGTCCTCAAGAGGTGCGCTGAGCAAACTTCGGTCGCTTCCGGCCGCTCGTAAAAATCCATGAGCAAGCCGGGACCCTTGAAGTTCTCCCCGCACCAACAGACGGGCGCCTGCCGCGAACCGCTCTAGTGGCGCGTCGCGAACGGCAGCAGGGCGATATTCCGGGCCTGCTTGATGGCGCGCGTCAGGCGCCGCTGGTGCGTAGTGCACACCCCGGTAAGCCGGCGGGGCACAATCTTGCCGCGCTCGGCCACAAAGCCCTGCAACAGCCGGACATCGCGGTACGGGATCGCGTCAATCTTCTCGGTGCAGAACTTGCAGACCTTCTTGCGGCGGAAAAACTTTCCGCGGCCGCCGGGACCACCCGAGGGCCGGCCGCCAGGGCCGCCCGCGGGACGTCCGCCGGTGCGCGGGGCAGGGCCGGAGCCCGGGCCGGATTCAGTTGCTGCTTGCGGTGCGCTCGTCTCCGGCGCTCTTGCTGGTGTCTCTTCTGACATACTGTTTCCTCTTCACTCTCTTGGGTTCCCAACGCGCCCATCAGGCGTACTGGGAACGATTCAATCCATCGTGCCGGCGCCGTTCGCCCTTCATGCGGACTTGGGCAGCGGCAATCTGCTTGCGCCGGTCTAGACCGCGGCGGGTGCCGGCTCGGCTGCTTCCACCGGCGCGGTAACAGGAGCGGCCACGGCAGCAGGCGTCGGAGCCGTGTGCTCCACCTTGCGGCGCACTCCGCGCAGTGCCTTCACCTTGGCCAGGCGCTTCTCTTCTTCGTCGATGCGCACAGTGATGAACTTGATCACCGGCTCAGTCACGCGCAGGCGGCGCTCCAGTTCCAGCACCACCGGCCCTGTGGCCTCAATGGTCAGCAGAACATAGTTGCCGTCGTTGAACTTGCGCACCATGTAGGCAAGCTTGCGCCGGCCCATCTTCTCGACAGTCTTCACCACCCCGCCCCCACCGCGTAACAGTGGCGGAGAAGCCGGCGATCAGCTTGTCGACATCTTCTTCGGCCACATCCGGCCGAACAATGAACATCACTTCATACACACGCGACATCGGTATTCCTTTTCCGCGGAGGCGCTTCCCCTCTGCTCACAGCAAATAACTCACAGCTCAACTTGCTGCGGTCGTCATTTCTGATCTCTGATCCCTGATCCCTGATCCCTGTCTTCTTTCCGGTTGTACTCGTTCATCGCCGCTCCCGGACCTTGCTCGATGATGCGCCGCGTGGCCGTTGCCACCCGGTCCAGCACCTCATCCAGAACCGTCAAATCCGCCTTGCGCATGGGCGAAAGCAGATAATCCCTGCCCGGCCGCTTGCCTCCACCCGCTGCAATTGCCTCTGGTGGTAGAACGGGGTCCCCGCGGACAGGTCCTCGTCCGTGGGGTGTTGGTAAATTCAGCCCCACGCCAATCCGCAGGCGCAACCACTCCTGACTGCCCAGAGCGCTGGTTACGCTGCGGGCTCCGTTGTGGCCGGCCGGCGAACCGCGCTCCCTGATCTTGAAGGTCCCCAGCGTCAGATCCAGCTCGTCGTAAATCACGAGCAGATCCTTCGCCGGGTCCACTTCAAACTCCCTCACCAGAGCGGCCACTGCCAGCCCGCTCAGGTTCATAAAGGTCTCCGGCTTGGCCAGGACCACCTCGCGCCCTGCCATGCGGCAGGTTGCTGTACGTAGCCCGGCAGCGCCGGTTTTGCACCACAACCCCCTCTTGCTGGGCGATGCGGTCAATCGCCATGAATCCCGCGTTATGCGGAGTCCACAGGTACTCCAAACCCGGATTGCCCAGCCCCACCACCAAAAAGGGGCTGCGGCGTGATCCGGTTCCGGGGTTCCCAGCGAGCGGTCTTGGCTCGCTGGGGTGAAGGGTCTCGCTTGCTTCCGCCAAGGCTTACTTCTTCGCCGCTGGCTTCTTGGCGGCGTCGGCGGTCTTGGCTGCGTCTTCCGGCTTGCCCTTCTTCGCAACTTCCGGCTCGGCCGTGGTTGCAGCAGCGGCGGCCGCAGCAGCGGCAGCATCCACTTCAGCAGGTGTAGCCGCCTCTTCGCGGATCGAGACAACGTGCGCCACAGTCGCGTCTTCGGAGTTCAAATACTTGATCGTGCCCGAGTGGGGCAGATCGCTCACCCGCAGGGTGTCGAAAAGAGCCAGATGGCTGATGTCCACGTCGATATGGCTGGGAATGTCCGCCAGGCAGGCATTCGATCTCCACCTCGCGCAGAACCTGGTCCAGGATGCCGCCCGAGGCCTTCACGCCCAACGGTATCCCCAGCAGCTTCACGCGCACCTTCACGCGCAGGGTTTTGTCCAGCGCAATCCGCTTCAGGTCGATGTGAATCAGCTGGTCCTTGATCGGCTCGCGCTGCCAGTCCACGATCATGGCTTTGGCCGTCGCCTGCCCGGCAACTTCCACATCGAAAATTGTGTTGTGGCCGGCTTCTGAAAACAGAATCCGGGAAATCTGCTTGGGGTCCACTTCAAGGGCCACAGGGTTATGGCCGGAACCGTAAAGCACGGCAGGAATCTTGCCCGCAACGCGCACACGGCGAGCGGCGTTCTTGTTGAACTTGCCCTCACGGGGCTTGGCTACGACAACTTCTGGCATTTCTCTCTCATTTCTCTTCGTCGGGCACGGATGAAGCAGCTTTCAGCTTTTAGCTGAGCGCTGCTCGCGCGAAGTTGATCGCCCGCTCCCTTTGTTGAAGAACAGCTGCTAGCTCCTGGGTCGCTAGCTTTCAGCTGCTCTGTTGCTGTCGTGAACCGCATCGGCTTACCCGTCGAGGCGGTTCGTTTCTTTCCGCCCTCACTTGAGTCGATCAGGCGGATACCCGGATTGAACTAGCTAAAAGCTAGAAGCTGAAAGCTGCTTCTAGTTGAACAGCGAACTTACACTCGTCTCCAGGTGGATGTTCTCAATCGCCGTGCCCAGCAGGCCGGCAATCGAGAGCACCTTGATCTTGGGAACCTTCTGCGCCGCTTCGCGCAGCGGAATGGTGTCTGTCACCACCACCTGCTCCAGGCGCGAATTGGCAATGCGATCGATCGCCGGGCCCGAAAGCACGGCATGGCTGGCGCAGGCATAAACCGTCAGTGCGCCCGCTGCGTAAAGTGCGTCCACGGTCTTCACCAGCGTTCCGGCCGTGTCGATAATGTCGTCGATGATCAGGCAGGTCTTGCCGCTCACATCGCCCACCACGTGCATCACTTCCGCCACGTTCATGTCGGTGCGGCGCTTGTCCACAATGGCCAGCGGCGCGCCAATCTTCTGCGCGAAGAACCGCGCCCGCTCCACGCCGCCCGCATCCGGCGATACCACCGTCAGGTTGGGCAGCTTCAGCTCCCGGAAGTGGCTCACCAGCACCGGGCTGGCAAAGATATGGTCGACGGGAATGTTGAAGAACCCCTGAATCTGTGCCGCATGCAGGTCCACAAACAGCGCACGGTTGGCGCCCGCCGTGGTCAGCAGGTCGGCAATCAGCTTGGCGCTGATCGCCACCCGCGGCCGATCTTTTCTATCCTGGCGGGCATAGCCGTAGTAAGGCACCACCACCGTGATGCGCGCCGCTGAAGCCCGCTTCAGAGCGTCAATCATCACCAGCAGCTCCACCAGGTGCTGGTCCACCGGGTAGCAGGTCGGCTGAACTACAAACACGTCCACGCCGCGGACATTCTCCAGCAACTGGAAGTACACCTCGCCGTCGGCAAACCGCTGCAGCTTGGCTTCGCCCACCGGAACCCCGATGTGCCTGCCAATCTCCTCAGCCAGCGGCCGGTTCGCCGTTCCGCTGAACAGCTTGAAGCGCTTGTCTTCGCTCAGGTTGCGGGCACGCTTGCGCTCCGGCGCCGGCTTGCCGTCCTTGGCCTTGGCCGCGCCCTCCGCCGATCCTTGTGTTGGATCTTTGGACGCGGGATCCTTGGGCGCGCCCTCTGCCTTCGCGTTCGGGTCGCTGCCGGGTTGCTTGTCTTCCAACGTCAACGTCACTGATCCCACTTCCATCTCCGATTACCCTCCAAGCTGGTTTGCTTTGGCTGTTCTTCGGGGCCGAAACTCAGTTGTAAGGGATCAGGGTTCAGAGATTAGTCAATGCGGCCCAGTGCGCGCATTGAACCAATCCCTATTCCCTGTTCCCTATTCCCTGTTCTTTGGCTGGGCGACCAGGATTCGAACCTGGATAAATGCCTCCAAAGGGCATTGTCCTACCATTGAACGATCGCCCAACTCGACAGCCGAAGGCGAGTCTCTCTCGCACAACGGCTGGCTGTCAATCTCCTTTTTTCAGAAGCATTTCGCTCCAGTAGCGCTGCCGCGGCAGGGTGCGCGTCAACTCGCTCGCCACCCCCGCCGCACGCAACCGTTCGCGCGCTGCTTCCGCATCTCCCCGGGTCAGGTACAACCCGAAGAGCGCCGAACCGGACCCCGACAGCATGGCAACAAGGGCTGCCTCCGGAGTGCCGGCGGCCGCAAGAAGACGCTTGATTTCTGCAAGGGAAGGATGCTGGGGGAACACGACACGTTCAAAGTCGTTCTGCAATCCAGCTCGTGATCCCGGTGCGGACAAGCGCGGACTCCTGTGGTCCCGCCCGGTCCTCTCCCAAAGAGAGGACACCGGAGGAGCCTGTTCCCTGCCCACCCTGAGAAGTTACTCCCTCAAAAGCGCTGGCAAAGGCGCGGCTCAACTCGTTTAGTTTATCTTGGCTTGCCTGCTGGGTCAAACCCTCCGCCGCGCACAACGCATCCCAGTCGCGAAATGCCTGCGGCGTCGACACCCCAATGGCAGGCGTTGCCACCACGCACCACACCGGCTCAATGTCCGGCAGCGCCCGTACTTCCTGCCCCCGGTCCACGCCCAGAACCGTCCCGCCTATCAAGAAAAGCGGCACATCCGAACCCACCAGCGCCGCAATCTCCAGCCGCCGCGCCCCCCACGGATCATCGCCATCCGCCTGACCTGGTGACTCGCTGACTTGCTGACTCGCTACCCCCAGCTCTGCCTTCAGCCCCACCAGCGCCGCCACCGCGTTGGCCGACCCCGCTCCCAGCCCACCCTGCACCGGCAGCCGCTTTTCTATATGGATAGCCACTTCCGCCGTAACGCCCAGCGCCCTCAGCGCCTGGTCAACCATCTTCCACGCCGTATTCCGTCCGTCGCAAGGCACCCGCCCGTCGTTCGACGTCATCTGCAGCCGCGTCACCGCCGCCCGCCGCGCCGTAACCGTAACCACGTCATAGAGTTCCAGCGTCTGGTAAACCGTGGCCAGTCCATGGAACCCGTCCGCCCGCGGCGCTCCTATATAGAGTCCCAGGTTGATCTTCGCGTGCGATCGAACAGCGGTAGGCATACCGGCTTATTGTAGAGCGCCAACACCCACGCCGCCCCCTGCCCCGTGGCGGCCCATCCCGTGAAACTCCATTGCAAACCTCTCATCTCTGCGATACATTTGGATCGGTTCTTCCCCCATCATCACCACCCCGAGCGTTGCGCCGCCCACTCCCCGGGGCTCAGCGTCCCCGCTCGCCACCCGCCCCAGATCGGAGCCGTCCATGAAGCGCCGTTCCTTCCTCAAAGCCACCGCCGCGCTGCTTCCCGCCGCCAGCCTCAAAGATTTCGCCCTTGCCCAGGCCGCCGCCGCGCCCGCTTCCCCGGAAATCCACGTCGTCGGCGCCGGCAGCGACCGGCTCGGCGAGCACCACTCGCGCGGCTTCAGCACCGTCCTCTTCAAGGTTCTGCCGGCGGAAACCAATGGCGGCCTCTTTGTCATCGAGCATCAGAACCTGGTTCAAGGCGGTCCGCCCCTCCACTATCACCTCTACCAGGAGGAGTACTTCTACGTGATGGAGGGTGAGGTCGTCTTCCAGGTCGGCGAAATCCGCCGCAAGCTCGTCGCCGGTGAGTCTGTCATTGGCCCCCGCGGAATCCCGCACGCCTTTTCAGCCATCGGCCCGAAACCCGGCCGCATGCTCATTGCCTTCACCCCTGCCGGAAAGATGGAGCCCTTCCTGCGGGCAACCACCGCGCCGAATGCCCCTCCATGGTCTGCGGAGCTCTTCCGCCAGCACGACCTGGTGCTCGTCGGCCCTCCGCTCTCCGTCTAGTGTTATGAGTCTGAAGTTCGCAACATAACTAACGCTGTCATCCTGAGCGAAACTTGGCCCGATTTTGGGCCAAGTGGAGTCGAAGGACCTGCATTTCGGGGCTTCGACTTATGCTACGAACTTCGGGGAAACCGCCCTAGGGCGTATCGACATATACTGGCACGACAGCGACGGGAGCCATTTTTTTCTCAGTTCGAGGAGAGAGGAGCGACGCATACCTGGGTATGCGAGCGACGATCGACGACGAAATGGGGAAAAATGGCCCCGTCCCTCCGGGTTGCGGCGCAAATCCGGCCATACTTCATTCTCGCCCTCGGCAGTGGACCCGCCACAGCCATCGGGCTCGGCTTCGTCTGGCCGGATTTTCGCTCGCAACGCTGCGCGTCAGTATATGTCGATACGCCCTAGGCCTTCCCCACCGCGCTCCACACCTCAGCCTTGGCCTTGCGCAGCGCCGCCACCTGGTCGCCAATCGGCTGAAACTCCATCGCCACATTGTGCCGGTAGTTCAGCTCCGCCAGCTTCTTGTAAATGTTCCCGTAGTTGATCTCGCCCGACCCCGGCTGGTGACGCCCCGGCACATCGGCAATATGGATCAGCCCGATCACGTCGATGTGCTTGTCAAGCTTGTCGATCAGGTTCCCGAAGCCCATCTGCTCGTGGTAGATGTCGTAGAGAAACTGCACCTGCGGATGATTCACCGCGCGCACAATCTCGATCCCCTCGTTGGCCGAGGTAAGAAAATACTTCGGATTCTCTTCCAGATGAATGGCCTCCAGCAGCAGCCGCACCGGCTGTCCGTGGATCTGCTTTCCCTCCACCATCGCCGCGGCCCGCTTCAGCGTCTCGATCGCCGCCTCATGCTGCGCCTGGCGCGTCAATCCCGGCTGCACATTCCCTGAGAGCACAATCATCGACGGGCAGCTCAGCGTCTCCATCGGCGTCAGCGCCTCTTTCAGCTCCGCCAGAAACGCGTCGCGCGTCCCAGGGTCGGCGACGCCGTTGTGCAACCCGGCCGTCGCGTCAAACTCAATCCCCAGGCGCTTGCGCGCGGCATTCGCGCTGTCGAAGTCGGTAGCGGACCAGTGCTTGGCGTTGTACTCGCCCACCAGCTGGACCTTGTTGTAGCCCGCCTCGGCCACCTTGGCCAGTCGCTCCTCAAAGGGCAAATCGGTAAACACCGTCCACAGCATCACGGAAAGCGCGTAAGCCGGCGCGGCCGGCGGAGCCGGGTTTGCTGTTGCGTTCAACCTGGGCATTGCGGCGCTCAACGCGGCGCCAGCCATCGTTTGACCAAAAGTGCGGCGATTCATAACAGCCTCCATACGCTCGTTCTACTTCTTGTTCTTGCTTGAAACCTTGCGCGACCGGCGCAGATCTTCCCAGTCTTTTTGTGTCTGGTCCGCATACGCCAGCCCAAACCTCCCCAACGCCTCGGCAAACCCGTCGCCCGAGCCCAGGTAGCCCGCAATCACCGTGGGATCGCCGGAGCGCCCATGCCCACGCGCCAGCAACTCGCCGCAGACCTCGGCAAACGCCGCCAGCCCGCCGCCGGCCAGATCCTCCAGCTCAATCGATCCCTTGTGATCGTTCAGCTGCCGCACCAGGTAGTGCCGCCCGCCAATGTGCGTCCAGCCCAGGAATGGGTCGGACTGCAACTGCATCGCCCGCTGCCCATCCGCCACGCGTTTGCCATTTTGCGGATCGGGATGCGCATCCGGCAGGTAAGCCGTATAGCCCGAAGCAGGCTCTTCCTTGATCTGCAAAAACAGCGGATCGTCCGGCCCGTTCCCCTCGAAATAAATGCAATAGTCGCGCAGCCCCACTGACCCCGTACCAACCACCTTGAACGCCACGTCCACCGGCCGGTAGAACCCTAGCAGGTGCTGCCGCTGCGGCTCAAGCATTTGCTTGTAAGGCTCAAGCGATGCCAGCACCGCCGCGGCCTGGGTATCGCTCACCCGCGTCAGCGTCGGCTTGATCTCCTTGAACCGCCGCGCGCCGCCTTTGCCCGCAACCGGCTCGGTCAGTTGCTCCAGCGTGTGCCGCGGCGTCGCCCGCTCCGCCTTCATCAGCGCCTCATGCACCGGTTCCACCTGGCCGATCCGATGCACCAGGAAGCGGCCAACCTCCAGGTGCGGCATCCTGGCAAAGGCGCGCATCTGCGTGCAGTAGCGTTCCGCGCACAGCTCCACCGCCCTGCGGATGGCCATGTCTTTGTGGCCGGACCCCCGCCCGGCCAGCGAGATGGAGCCTGCCATGCGTTTCAGGTCCCATTCAAAGGGCCCGCGGATCGTCTCGTCGAAGTCGTTGATGTCGAAGATAATTCGGCCATCCGGCGCTGCATACGCGCCCACGTTGCGCACATGCGCGTCGCCGCATAGCTGGCTCACAATCCCCGTGTTCGGCAGCACCGCCAGGTCCGCTGCCATCACCGGCACCGCGCCGCGATAGTACCCGAACGGCGACTCGGTCATCAGCTCGTACTTCAGCTTCACCAGCGCCGGCACGCGGCCCTTCATTGACCGCTCCAGCAGCTCCAGCGGCGAATGCGTGCGCGCTTTGATGTTCAGAGAGTCGTGCTGCTGCCTGCCCACCTGCTTGCGCCGGGCCTGGCCCAGCCTGGTGCGTTCCTGCGGAGTTGCCCAATGCATAGCCCGGACGATACTAGCTCGCCCTTGCGCTCTGCAACACAGCAGCGCCCGGGATCGCCGTCCTGCTTACCCGCGCCCACCTCCGTCACCCTGCTTGGCCCGGCGCAATTTTGCATCCCACCCGGCCCGGCAAATCTCTAATCCACTAACCTGGTATGAGCGCCGCCGCGGCCGAATCCCGGCCACTTCCCCTCTCTGCTCCCCTCGCCGTTTGGAAGCCCAAGCGGAATCCCTGGGTTATTGCCATCACCGTCACGCTGGCCACCTTCATGGAGGTCCTCGACACCTCCATCGCCAACGTCGCCCTGCCCCACATTGCCGGCGGCCTCGGCGCCAGCCAGGATGAAGCCACCTGGGTCCTCACCAGCTACCTCGTCGCCAACGCCGTCATTCTGCCCGCCTCCGCTTACTTCACCACCTTCATCGGGCGCAAAAAGTTCTACATGATCTGCGTGGCACTCTTCGGCATCAGTTCCGCCCTCTGCGGCCTCGCGCCCTCGCTGCCCCTGCTCATCTTCTTCCGTGTCCTCCAGGGTGTCGGCGGCGGCGGCCTCGCCCCCAGCGAGCAGGCCATCCTCGCCGACACCTTTGAGCCAGCCAGGCGCGGCCAGGCATTCGCCCTCTACGGCCTCGCCGTCGTCTGCGCCCCCGCCATCGGACCCACGCTCGGCGGCTGGATCACCGACAACTTCGACTGGCGCTGGATCTTCTTTATCAACGTCCCAGTGGCCATTCTCTCGCTCTTCCTCACCAGCCGCATCGTCGAAGATCCGCCGCACATTGTGAAAGAAGTCAAGCGAACACAGAAAGAAGGCCTCAAGCTCGACTTCATTGGCTTCGGCCTCCTCGCCATCGGCTTCGGTTCGCTTGAGTTCGTTCTCGACAAAGGCCAGGAAGACGACTGGTTCGGCTCCCGCCTCATCACCGCCTTCGCCGTTGCGTGCGTCATTTCGCTTGTTTCTCTCATCATCTGGGAGCTCTATGAGATCAAGCACAAGAAGCGCCCCATCCTCGACCTCACTCTCTTCAAGCACCGCAACTTCGCCGTCTCGTTTCTGCTCATGGGCATTCTCGGCACCGTCCTTTTCGGCACCACCGTGCTCATCCCTCAATTCGTGCAATCTCTGCTCGGCTACACGGCAGAGTTGGCCGGCCTGGTCATCTCCCCCGGCGGCGTCATGGTCATGCTCATGATGCCGTTGGTCGGCTTCCTCGTCACCCGCGTCGACCCCCGCTGGATGATCATCTACGGCTTCACCATCTCCAGCACTGCGCTCTTCGCCATGCTCGACCTCAACACCGGCGTCAGCTACAACCACGTCGCGATGCTCCGCGTCTTTCAGGCCGCCGGACTTGCCTTTCTCTTCATCCCCATCAACACCCTCTCCTACACCGGCATTCCCGGCAACAAAAACAACGACGTCAGCGGCCTCACCAACCTCGCCCGCAACATTGGCGGCAGCATGGGAACCGCCTTCTTCGTCACCATCCTCGCCCGCCGCCAGCAGTTCCACCAGGAGCGCCTCGCCACCTCCGTGGCCTTCACCAGCCTCAACCTCCAGGACCGGCTCAACAGCCTCAGCCGCTACCTTGCCGCGCACGCCGGCTCCGTCAATTCAATCAGCCAGGGACGCACTGCTGCCCAGGCAAACCTCTACCGCCAGCTGATCACCCAGGCCACCATGCTCGCCTATCTCGACGTCATCAAAATGCTCGCCATCGCCATGGCCGTGGCCATTCCCCTCGTCTTCCTCATGAAGCGCCCCAGGAAAGGCCCCATGCACGCGCATTGAATCAAAATCCGCGCCGGCCAACCGCCTCAAACCTCTTCCTCCTTGATTTACACTCGTGCGTAGAAGCGCTGCCCCTTCGGTTCGACCCCCGCAGCCCAGGCTGGTACCTGCTTCCGGAGGATCTTGCTTTGACGCGTCGTGCAGTTCTTCTTCTCTCCGCACTTCTGGCATATCCTCTGGCAACCAGCCCCCTCGTCGCGCAGCCCGCTCAGGCGCCATCCACCTCCAAGCCGCTCTCCGTCGAAGGAATCTTCGCCCATGGCTCCCCGGTCGGGCATCCGCCCTACGGCCTCACCTGGTCTCCTGACGGAAAGCACCTCACCTATCTCGACAGTGGCGAGCTCATCGACCTCGATCCCGTGACTGCCCAGTCCCATGTGCTGGTCAGCCGCGCCAAGCTGGCTGCGCTCTCCGCTGCGCCCGCCTCTGAGACCGACCAGGATCACAGTGATCGCTACAGGATGGCCAGCTACCTCTGGGCGCCGGACTCCGCACATCTGCTCTTCGATGCCAACGGCCGCCTTTGGCTGTACGATCTCCACAACGGAACCGGAATACAGGTTGGATTCACCGGCATCGGCTCCGGCGACGATCCCAAATTCTCGCCCAACGGCCAGATGCTCGCCTTCGTCCGCAGTCACGGCCTTTCCGTGCTCCACTTCAGAGACCCCGGAGATCCCACCGGCGTCGTGGCTTATTCGCCCGATACAGCCATCCTCAATGGCGAAGTCGATTGGGTCTACGGGGAAGAACTGGATACCCACAGCAACTACTTCTGGTCTCCCGATTCCAGGGCCCTCGCCTATCTCCAATCCAACGAAACGGCTGTCCCGCAATATCCAATTGAAGACTGGATCCCAACGCACGCCCTGGTGAATCACCAGCACTTTCCCCAGCCCGGCGACCCCAATCCCGATGTCCGCGTCGGCATTGTCAGCGCCAACGGCGGCAAAACCTCCTGGATCAAGCTGCCCATCCAACCCGGCCAGGACTATATCCCGCGCTTCGGCTGGCTCGACCACCGCACCCTGTGGATCGAGACCGTCACCCGCGACCACAAGCATCGCGACATCTACTTCGCCGATTTCCCCACCGGCCAGGTGCGCCCTGTCGTGCAAATCACTGACGAGAAATTTGTCGACGACAACTACGATGTCTCCGTCGCCGACGGCGCCCTCTTCCTCACCAACTGGTCGGACGGCCACAACCATCTCTACCTCTATCACTACGATCCTGCAAACCCCATGTCCGGATCAGTCAGCCCGGCCAGCCAGCTCACCAGCGGCAACTTCGACGTTGGCGATGTCCTCAGCGTCGACCCGGATGCAAAGCTCATCCGCTACGCCTCCAATGAGGGCAACCCCCTCGAGCAGCAGCTATGGCAGGTCAGCTTTGCCGGAGACCGCAAACCGCTGACCACCGCTCCCGGCTTCCACGAAGGCAACTTCGCCCCCACGGGCGGCGCGTTTGTCGACCGCCAATCCATCCTCACCGAGCCGCCCACCCTGCGCCTATGCCAGGCTGCGGACAAGTGCAACATCTTCTGGCAAACCCACGCCCTGGATCCCCTACCACCTGCACGCCCCCCAGCAGTTCCAGGTCAAGGCCCACGACGGTACCACCCTCTACGCCACGCTGCTGCTGCCCGAAGGCGCCGCAAACCCAGCCAGCGTCCCGCTCATCGTCAATCCCTACGGTGGCCCCAGCCGCGCAGGACGTGACCAACCGCTGGAGCGATAACCTGCTCTTCGACGAGCTGCTCGCCCAGCACGGCTTTGCCGTCCTTCACGCCGACAATCGCGGCATGGGTAGCCGCGGCCGCGACTTTGCCCAGGCCGCTTGGCACAACTTCGGCCCCATCCAGCTTGAAGATCAGTTGACCGTCCTCGATGCCGCCCTCGCCCAGTTCCCGCAGCTCGACCCCAAGCGCCTCGGCTGGTGGGGCTGGAGCTGGGGTGGAACCTTCACCCTCTATGCCCTGTCCCACTCTGACCGCTTCCGCGCCGGCGTCGCCGTCGCCCCGGTCACCGACTGGCGCAACTACGACTCCATCTACACCGAGCGCTACATGAGCCAGCCCAACGAGTTTCCCCAGGGCTATCGCGACTTCTCCCCGGTCAACTCCGCCGCCAATCTCAAAGGCCGTCTGCTCCTCGTCCAAGGCACCGGCGACGACAACGTGCACATCGAGAACACCATCCAGTACATCCAGAAGCTCATCGACGCCCAGCTCCCCTACGATCTCCAGCTCTACCCCCGCAAAACCCACTCCATCGCCGGCCCCGACGTCCGCACCCACCTCTTCAACCGCATCCTCACCCACTTTGAAACGTACCTGAAGCCGCCTGTCCAATGACCCCTGAAGCACTCAGCGCCCACCTCCGAGCCCTCGAAGAAGCGCTCCTCGACCCCGCAGTGCGCAAAGATCGCGCGCGCGTAGCAGCCCTCCTCGCAGGCGACTTCCAGGAGTTCGGCGCATCGGGCCGCGTCTGGTCGCGCGCAAAGATCCTCGACCTGCTCGCGGCAGCAACCTGCCAACCGGCAGCCATGGAGGACTTCCACTGCCACCGCATTGCCGAGGACATCGCCCTCGTCACCTATCGCACTGTGCGGACTCACGCGAACACAGGTCAGCGCACGGCTGCACTGCGCAGCTCTCTATGGACAAAAAATTCAGGGGAATGGCGGATACGCTTCCACCAGGGGACGAAAGCCATCGAATGACGGAGGCCGGAGAAATCTACAGCTCGTGGCGGCTGAACAAGTCATCCTTGTCGCGGCTCGGGCAGTTCGAGCAACCCAGGCAGCAGACCAGAAGCACAGCCACGCACACCGTCACCAGCACGGCGATCACGCTCCCACTCATCGAAAACCAATGAATCAGGCTATGCATAATCCAGGAAACCCACACGATCGAGAAAATGTTTCGCCGATGAACCGAGTGTGCCAGCGATTGGTTCGAGCATCGGTGCACCGGAAATCCCGGTGCGCCTAGTGTACCATCGGCAGAATTTCTTCGTCACCTTCAATTTCTTCTTGCTCTGGAGAGAATAGAAGGCGAAAATTGATCCACGATGGAAACCGGCCCAATTCCGGCTCTCGACGCCATCATCCCCGATGAGGCGCAAGAAGACCATACCTCGGATTGGGGAGCAGAGACTGCCTCAAAGGATACACAGCCAATCTCTCCGCAGGACCAGGCTCCCGGCCCCGCCCTCAACTGGCTCTTCGTCGATCTCAACTCCTACTTCGCCTCCGTTGAGCAAGAAGCTCGCCCCGAGCTGCGCGGCCGCCCCGTCGGCGTCGTCCCCATGATGGCCGACACCACCGTCTGCATCGCCGCCAGCTACGAGGCCAAAGCCTTCGGCGTCAAAACCGGAACCATGGTCGGCGACGCCAAACGCATGTGTCCCGGCCTCGTCCTCGTCGAGGCCCGCCACGAAATCTACGTCGACTACCACCACCGCATCGTCGAAGCCGTCGAAAGCTGCCTCCCCGTCAGCGCCGTCCTCTCCATCGACGAAATGGCCTGCCGCCTCATGGGCCGCGAGCGCCCGCTCCTTGCCGCCCTCGATCTCGGCCGCCAGCGTCAAAGCCGCCATCCGCGAGCAAGTCGGCACCCATGCTGCGCAGCTCCGTCGGCCTCGCCACCAACCGCTATCTCGCCAAGGTGGCCAGCGACATGGAAAAGCCCGACGGCCTCGTCGCCCTCCCGCTCGACATCCTCCCTGAAGCCCTCCGCCAGCTCACCCTCCGCGACCTGCCCGGCATCGGCGCCCGCACCGAGAAGCGCCTCAACGACAAAGGCATCCACACCATGAGCGATCTGCTCGCCCTCGACTGCGAACAGGCCGGCGAGCTCTGGGGCTCCGTCTGGGGCGAGCGCCTCTGGCACTGGCTGCGCGGCGAAGACTTCGACATGTCCGAAACCGACCACCTCAAATCCCTCAGCCACCAGCACGTGCTCGCCCCCGAAATGCGCACCGCCGGAAAAGGCCTGGGCCGTCGCCCACAAGCTCCTCCACAAAGCCGCCATGCGCCTCCGCGCCGGCGGCCTCTGGGCCTGCAGCATCGGCCTCGCCATCGGCTTCGCTGGCCCCCGCGGCGAGAACGGCCCCGTCAGCCGCTTCGGCGTCCCCACCCGCGGTTGGACGAGCGAGATCAAGCTCAGCGAGTGCCAGGACAACCAGACCCTCATCGCCGCCCTCACCCGCCTCTGGGCCAGCCAGCCCCACGGACCGGACGCCTACGACCACCCCTACTTCATCGGCGTCCAGCTCAACGGCCTCGTCCCCGACCGCCTCCACTCCCTCAACCTCTTCGACGCGCTCGACGACGAGCAGAGCCGCGCCCGCCTCCTCGCCAGCCATGGACGAGCTCAACAACAAATACGGCCTCAGCACCCTCGCCCCCGCCACCATGCTCACCGCCTACAAAGCCGCCCCCACCCGAATCGCCTTCCACAGCATCCCCGATCTGTTCTGAGAACCTGTATAAAAAATGCCGTGGCCGGGCTGTCTTGAAAGGGCACGACTTCAGTCGTGCCGAAAAGAGCCAAAACGAAATGGGGTTTTAACCCCTGAGGAATGTTCTTTTGCCTCTGGTTCCAAAGCTGTCGAGAGTTCTTATACAGGTTCTGAGAGTGAAGGCGGCCGGACTGCCTCGTTCAGTGAGTCTGGCTGCTATCGGTAGTCGACGTCTTTGAGAATGGAATCTGGGAGATCCTTGGCGACTTCCGGGGCCAAACCAGGTTGGCGTAACTTCCGGATAGGCGACGATCCGACCGGAACTCATGCTGCGCCCGTCACAAACTGTAAAATTGAGCGGATTTAGGATTCACCGATGATCTGGAAGGCAATACATTGGAGCATTGATCTCCTCTTCTGGATTGCGCTGGTGCTTTTTCTCGTCAGTGCTTTCCATAATCGAGGCCCTGCCACGGTCCGCGCAGGCGGCAAGGTTGAGTTTGCTCCGCGATGGTTCGGGATTTTGGCGTGGATGTATGTTGCGGTGCGGATCAGTTTCATCGCCTTTGGATACCTGCGTCATGGCCTGGGAGAGCCTCTCACATTCGCAACTGGAGCCATGCTTGGTCTCTCTATCGTGGCATCGACCTTCGTGCTTCCTGGTACGGTAGTGTCAACCGACGCCGGTATCGAGGAGGTGTTTTGGCTTTGGCGAAACAAGAAGAATCCGATGGGACGAGATTGTTGAGATCAGTACTGAAAAGAAAGGCAACGCAGTGACGGTCGTAGGTGCTGACAAAACCAGAATCATCCACTCAAGCCGTTTGCCGGATCGACCGTTATTCCTGGACGAAATCAGGCGGCATTGTGGTGAAAATCTTCCGGCAGATTTTCCTGGAAAAAACCCAAACAGCGTCGGTTCTGCGTGAGCAGGCGGAGGCACTTGGGCCGATTCCGGACCTATGACGGGCATTCCGGACATTGAGCCGAAAACCGTTCAATCTCCGGATTGCCGACAAACCTCTCGGAACGCAAACAGTGGCGAGTGGGCATCAGTTTCTTCGTCGAAAGCTGCGATTTAGATCAAGCCCTGGGGCTCACACCGGGATCTGGGACACCGCCTACTGGTGTTCGATTCCCTTGCTCTTGCTCCAGTTCGCCGTTTTTTACAGCTTTTCGGTCCTGCTCGCCGTGCTCACGCGCAGCACAGTGGCCTGCGCTTCGGCGCTGCTCTTCTGGGTCCTGGCCTGGGGCATTAATTACGGGAGCCTGGCAGTCCACAATTGGCCGGAATCTTCGTCCCTGTCCG
>CAVZNB010000018.1:0-17557 GCA_963776535.1 uncultured Acidobacteriaceae bacterium
ACTACGATTGCTCTTCATACACAACCTTTGGGCCGTGGTCTGCACGGCCAACACAGGGAAGATGTAGCTCAGAGATGACGAAAGGAAAGGCGAGAGATCAGGCTGCCGGAGGGGGGCGATTCTCGAGAGGGGTGGAGCGCAGGATCGTCAAAAACCAGCTTGGGCATTGCGCCAGGCGCAGCCGCGCGCTGATCCCCAAAGGATAGCCCTAGAATGCGGGCAGGGGAAGAAAGGCGACCGAGCAAGGGTGGAATGCGGAACTGAATAGCCGTGGACACGCCGCTGGCAACTGTCGGTTTCAGCCGGGTTCTGGATCCGCCAGCAGATCGTCCGTTACCGAAATAACAGGGAACAGAATGAGGAGGAGCACAGCGAGGGCCAGCAAGCTGCATGCGTTTGTCTGCGCCGGACCGGGGAGCAGCGCAACCACAGGGAAACCATCACGGTGGCGAGCAGAACCCAGGCGAAATTGAGTACCAACTCCATTCTCAGAGCTGATTCTACATCAGGAATGAATATCAGTGGTAAGGGCACTCTGTGTTCCATGATGCACAGAAGTCAATGAGACATTGGGTGGGGGATTTCTAAATTTTTGATAAACCTTGATTTGATCCTCCCCGGGTGTACGCGATTGAGCTGGTTCCAGGCCTTCTTCCGGGCGAGCGGTTGGGGTTTGACCCTGAAGGGGAATCGTCTTATGATGGAGAAGTTGGCCTTCGGTTTCAGCCGCCCGGCCGGGACCCTGGCTACAGCAGGCTTCAATACAAGCCAATCTGACTTGTTGCCCACTCGTTCAATGGTAGGACAGCTGCCTCTGGAGCAGCATATTGGGGTTCGAATCCCTGGTGGGCAGCCAAAAGCCGATGATTCAGGCTGGTTTGGCCCGATCGGAACAACACTCTTGAATTTGTATCTATTCGGGCCTGCGTCCTGAGTCTGCAGGACTGAAGTCGTGTTCCCGGCAGGCATCCTACTGCGCCACAGCCACACCCTCCGCCAGGCTCCTTTTCGCTAACCAACCCGCCAGAACCGTGATGAACCAGGTCCAGGGAAGGGCAACCAAAAGATCGAAGACATAGTGTTCGCCGGTTGAAATGGTGGCGACAGCAGTGAGAGCGGCAAAGATGCCCGTCACCCACTTGACCCAGCCGCGGGTATTGATCCATAGGAACAACGCCCAGGTGAGGTGCATGGAGGGTACGCAGTTACGCGGGGCACTCGGGTCGCCCACGTGGATGGGGCCGACCGCGGGAAAGAGCAAGAAGCAGGGCACCACGAGGAGTGCGCCCAGGATGGTGCTCCACACCAGGCGAGCGCGACGGAATTTCCGGGTAAGAACAATCGTGACCAGAATGGCCGTGGGCATTGCCATGTAGACGAACAGCAGCGAACTACTGATCCACGGCCGGGCCAGTGTCCATGATCGTACTGAAGCAGAGATGCCGTGGTCCCAGCTGGCGAGAAGATTGTCATACGTTACTGGCGTGGCGCGGTCCACCCAGGCAAACACAAAAGTGAATATCAGTGCCGCCACGGGCATGGCCACAGCGATGACCAGGTTCCCGTCGCGGGGTTGTCCCTTGCGCACCACCGACCAGAAATGATGGCCGATCAAAACTCCGCCGCCCAGAAGATCCCAAAGCAAATAAAAGAGGTGCGGGATGGCCAGGCACAGGAACAGCAGACAAGCCCAGATGCTGATGAGCAGAAAGTCGATCGAGTTGAATTTTGATTGCGCGGGGTATGCCACGGAGGTTGTCGCCATTATTCCACCCCTCTGGTCGAGATGGTCAAAGAGTCCGGCAACAGAACCACAGCACTAACCCCCTGACGAAGCTGCATCCCGATGAGATGAATATCGGAACGGCAAGAGATCTCTTCGTCCCCAGCACCGGTTTTGAATTGATTGCAATTCGCGAGAGGGTTCAGAAATCGACACAGCGACCCCAGCGGCAACCAGAGGATGCTGAATGGAAATATAGATGGTGGAAGGCGTGAATCCAATGCCACTATGGTGGAATGCCGGCTACATCTCAACCTGGGGAATCCTGTGGCGGCGAGGGTTGGCCGGGCAACTTGCAAATGCTGCGAAGACGCCCGGCAGTGCTCTTGAACCTCAGGCGAGAGAGTGTTGGCGATTGAGCAGCGGCGATGCGTTTGCTGTGAGATAGCTGTCAATGGCCGCGGCTGCCTTGCGGCCTTCCGAAATGGCCCAGACCACGAGGGATTGTCCACGGCGCATATCGCCCGCGGCAAAGATGCCTTCCATTGAGGTCATGTAGTTGGCGTTGGCGGCAACATTGCCGCGGTTGTCGAGAGCCAGACCCAGCTGCTCAATCATGCCGGAGCGAACCGGGCCGAGAAAACCCATGGCCAGCAGAACGAGATCGACATCGAGAATGTGCTCGGAGCCGGGAATGGGTTCGAACCTGGGCGGGGGGCCGACACGGACCAGGTGCAACTGTTTGACGTTGCCCTGCTCGTCGCCCGTGAACTTGACGCTGTTGATGCTCCAGTCGCGGATGCCCCCTTCTTCATGAGCGCTCTCAGTGCGCAACTGCAGCGGCCAGAGCGGCCAGGGCGTGGAGGCTGCGCGGTTTTCCGGAGGTTTCGGCATGATCTCAAACTGGTGGACGCTCTTGGCCTGCTGGCGCAGGCTTGTTCCCAGGCAGTCCGCCCCGGTGTCGCCGCCGCCGATGATCACCACGCGTTTCCCCTCAGCGAGGATGGCCAGCGATGGGTCGACAATATCGCCTTCGCAGCGGCGATTCTGCTGGGGCAGGAACTCCATGGCAAAGTGGACGCCCTTGAGTTCGCGGCCGGGGATATTGAGGTTGCGAGGCTGCTCTGCGCCGCCGGAGAGCAGGATGGCGTCGTAGTGGTCGGTGAGGGCCTCGACGGGTACATTGACGCCGACGTGGGCGTTGGTGATGAACGTGACTCCCTCGGCGCGCATCTGCTCGATACGGCGATCGAGCACGTGCTTTTCCAGCTTGAAGTTGGGGATTCCGTAGCGCATCAGACCGCCGATGCGGTCGTTCTTTTCGTAGACGGTGACGGAGTGGCCGGCGCGGCGCAACTGCTGCGCGGCGGCCAGGCCCGCGGGTCCGCTGCCAACAACGGCAACACGCTTTCCGGTGTTGTACTCGGGCGGCTCAGGCTTGATCCAGCCTTCCTGCCAGCCACGTTCAACCACCGAACGCTCGATGAGCTTGATGGAGACAGGCGGCTGATCGATGCCGAGGACACATGCGGCCTCGCACGGCGCGGGGCAGATGCGGCCGGTGAACTCAGGGAAGTTGTTGGTGGCGTGGAGGCGGCGAACGGCGGCCTCCCAACGGCCGTTGTAGACAAGGTCGTTCCAGTCGGGAATGAGGTTGTTGACCGGGCAGCCGGTATGGCAAAACGGTACGCCGCAATCCATGCAGCGGGCACCCTGCTCGCGCTGTTTTTCTTCGGGAAATGGCTCGTAGATCTCGAACCAGTCATGGACCCGCTCCTCAACCTTGCGGCGGGTGGGTTGCTCGCGTTGAATCTCAAGAAAGCCGGTATCCTTACCCATGCTGCACCTCTGTGGCCGTCACCAGAGGCGACGAAGTGATCGGTGGACTGTAGACATCCTCAACGCGAGCGAATCCAAGAACTCGTTTGTACTCGTGCGGGAAGATCTTGATGAAGCGGGGCTGTGCATTGGCCCAGTGTTCGAGGATCCAGGCCGCGCGGGGGCTGCCGGTAAGGTCGCGATGGCATTCCAGCAAGGCGCGCACGCGGTTGACATCTTCAGCGTTGGCCAGCGGCTCCAGATCGACGCTGGACTTGTTGCAGCGCCGTGAGGAGAAGTCGCCCTGGTCGTCGAAGACATAGGCGATGCCGCCGCTCATGCCCGCGGCAAAGTTGCGGCCGGTAGAACCGAGCACAACGACAGTGCCGTTGGTCATGTACTCGCAGCCGTGATCGCCGACGCCTTCGACGACGGCTGTCGCACCCGAGTTGCGAACCGCGAAGCGCTCGCCGGCGATGCCGTTGAAGAAGGCTTCGCCGGAGGTGGCGCCATAGAGGACGACGTTGCCAACCAGGATGCTTTCTTCGGGCAGAAAGCTGGAGGTCTTGGGCGGATAGGCGATGATGCGGCCGCCGGAGAGCCCTTTGCCGACGTAATCGTTGGCATCGCCTTCAAGTTCGAGAGTGACGCCGTTGGGCACGAAGGCCCCGAAGCTCTGGCCTGCCGAGCCGTGGAATTTGAAGTGGATGGCGCCATCCGGCAGCCCTGCCGAGCCGTAGCGGCGGGCGATTTCGCCGCCGAGCATGGCGCCGACGGTGCGATGCACGTTGCGGATGGCGAAGCAGCCCGTGACTGGAGTTTGCGATTCCAGGGCAGGAGCGGCCTTGGCGATCAGCGCGTGATCGAGGGCGTGCTCCAGGCCGTGATCCTGCGCCTGCATCTTACGCCGGGCAACGCGCGAAGGCAGCGTCGGGCAGTAGAGGATGGAGGAAAGGTCGATGCCCTTGGCCTTCCAGTGTGCATCCGCCAGGGCAGCATCGATCTTTTCGACGCGGCCAACCATTTCGTCGACGGTGCGGAAGCCAAGCTTGGCCATGTGCTGGCGCACCTGTTCCGCGAGGAAGAAGAAGAAGTTGATGACGTGCTCGGGCTGGCCGGTAAAGCGAGCGCGCAAGACCGGATCCTGAGTGGCAATGCCCACCGAGCACGTGTTCAGGTGGCACTTGCGCATCATGATGCAGCCCATGGTGATGAGCGGCGTGGTGGCAAAGCCGAACTCTTCAGCGCCCAGCAGAGCGGCAATTACCACGTCGCGGCCCGTTTGCAGCTTGCCGTCGGTCTGCACCTTGATGCGGCTGCGCAGATCGTTGAGCAACAGAACCTGTTGTGTTTCCGCCAGGCCGAGCTCCCAGGGAAGGCCGGCATGCTTGATGGAACTGAGCGGGGAAGCACCGGTGCCACCGGTGTCGCCGGAGATGAGCACGACGTCGGCATGGGCTTTCGATACACCGGCCGCGACCGTCCCCACGCCCACTTCAGAGACAAGCTTGACGGCGATGCGCGCCCTGGGGTTGACGTTCTTCAGGTCGTAGATGAGCTGGGCCAGATCCTCAATCGAGTAGATGTCATGGTGCGGAGGCGGCGAGATGAGGCCGACACCAGGGATCGAGTGGCGCGTTTTTGCGATGATCTCGTCCACTTTGTGGCCGGGCAACTGTCCGCCTTCGCCGGGCTTGGCGCCCTGCGCCATCTTGATCTGGAGTTCGTCGGCGTTGACCAGGTAATTGGTTGTGACTCCGAAGCGGCCGCTGGCAATCTGCTTGACGGCGCTGCGGCGAAGGTCGCCATTTTCGTCGCGCGTGAAGCGCGCCTCATCTTCGCCGCCTTCGCCGGTGTTTGACATGCCACCGATGCGATTCATGGCGATGGCGAGTGTTTCGTGCGCTTCCTTGCTGATGGAACCGAAGCTCATGGCGCCGGTGGTGAAGCGCTTGACAATCTCTTTGGCCGGCTCGACTTCGTCAATCGGAATCGGCTCATCTGCGTATTTGAGCTTGAGCAGGCCGCGCAGGGTACACAGGTTGCGGCTCTGGTCGTCGATCAGGTCAGTGTATTCCTGGAAGGTGGTGGGATTGTTCTGGCGCACCGCGTGTTGCAGCTTGCTGATGGTGAGCGGGTTGAGCAGGTGGTACTCGCCGCCGGTACGGAACTGGTAGTGACCGCCAACCACCAGGTCGGTTTCCGACTCGGTAAGCGGCTGGAAGGCGTAGGCATGCTTGAGCTGCGCTTCGCGGGCCAGGACATCCAGGCCCACGCCCTCAATGCGCGAGGCGGTGCCGGAGAAGTATGCGTCCACCAGCGCCTTGTTGAGGCCGACGGCCTCAAACACCTGTGCACCGCGGTAGCTTTGCAGAGTGCTGATGCCCATCTTGGAGAAGGTCTTGAGCAGTCCCTTGTTGATAGCTTTGATGAAGTTTTTCTCCGCGTATTCCGCAGACACTTTTTCCGGGAGCAGGCCGCGGCGCTTCAGGTCATGCAGGGATTCAATGGCCAGGTACGGGTTGATGGCGCTGGCGCCGTAACCAATGAGCAGGGCAAAGTGCATCACCTCGCGGGGCTCGCCGCTCTCAATAATGAGCGCGACCTGGGTGCGGGTCTTCTCGCGCACCAGGCGATTGTGCACGGCAGCCATGGCCAGCAGGCTGGGGATGGGCGCGTAAGTGGGGTCGACGCCGCGGTCGGAGATGATGAGCAGCGTGTAGCCGGAGTGCACGGCGTGGGCCGCACGCGCGCTGAGGTCGTCGAGGGCATGCCTCAGTCCTACCTCGCCGTCTGCCGCGCGGAAGAGTGCGGGCAATGTGGTGGCCAGCAGGTCGCCGGAAGAGATGCGGCGCAGCTTCTCCAGATCGCGGTTGGTGAGGATGGGATGGGGCAGCTTGAGCGTGTGGCAGTTCTCCGGAGCTTCGTCAAGGATGTTGCGCTCGGTGCCGATGTAGCTGATGAGCGACATGACCAGCTCTTCGCGGATGGGATCGATGGGTGGGTTGGTCACCTGGGCGAAGAGCTGCTTGAAGTAGTTAAAGAGAGGCTGCGGACGATCGGAGAGACAGGCCAGCGGGACGTCGGTGCCCATGGAGCCGATGGGTTCCTCGCCCTTGGCGCCCATGGGGCCGAGCAGGATTCTCATATCTTCTTCGCTGTAGCCATAAGCGCGCTGGCGGCGCAACAGGGTTTCAGAGTTTGAGGCGATGATGCGCGAGGGTTCAGGGAGCTGATCGATCAGCACTTGCTGTTCTTTGAGCCAGGCGCCGTAAGGTTGGCGCGCTGCCAACTGCTTCTTGATCTCGGCATCGGAGATGATGCGCTTTTGTACGGTATCGACAAGGAACATGCGGCCGGGCTGCAGGCGGCCCTTCTTGCGAATGTCTTCAGCGGGCACGTCGAGGACGCCGGCCTCGGAGGCGAGAACCACCAGGTCGTCCTTGGTTACGATGTAGCGGCCAGGGCGCAGGCCGTTGCGGTCGAGTGTAGCGCCGATGACCTTGCCATCGGTGAATGCAATCGCTGCCGGGCCGTCCCACGGCTCCATCAGCGAGGCGTGGTACTCGTAGAAGGCGCGCTTCTCTTCGTCCATGTCCGGGTTGCCGGACCAGGCCTCCGGAATGAGCATGGCCATGACGTGAGGCAAGGAGCGGCCGGACTGGTAGAGGAACTCGACCGCGTTGTCCAGAGAGCCGGAGTCGCTGCCGTCGGGGGTAATCACGGGATAGAGCTTGTCGATCTGTCCATCGTGGAGCGGGCTGCTCAGCACCGACTGGCGGGCGTTCATCCAGCTGATGTTGCCGCGGATGGTGTTGATTTCGCCGTTGTGGGCCACATAGCGATAGGGGTGGGCCAGCTTCCAACTGGGAAAAGTGTTGGTGGAGAAGCGCTGGTGCACGAGGCAGAGAGCGCTGGTGACGAGTGGATTGGCCAGTTCGAAGTAGAACTTCTCAATTTGCGGGGCTAGCATCAGGCCCTTGTAGATGATGGTGCGGCAAGAGAAGGACGGGATGTAGAAGGTGTCTTTGTCCTCAATGTCAGAGGCAGCAATCTCGTTCTCGGTGCGGCGGCGAACGCGATAAAGAAGGCGCTCGAAGGCGTCCTCGTCAAGACCCCTGGGGCGGCAGACAAAGAATTGCTCAATATAGGGTTGCGAGGCGCGCGCTTCGCGGCCGATCGCATCGCCGTTCACCGGGGTGTCGCGCCAGCCAAGTACGTGGAGGCCTTCCTCGGCGGCGATACGCTCAAAGACGCCCTCGCATTGCAGACGGCTGTGCTTTTCCACAGGAAGAAAGACCATGGCCAGGCCGTAGGCGCCCGGCTCCGGAAGCCGCATTCCCAGTTCGCCGCACTCGCGGGCGAAGAAGACGTGAGGGATCTGAATCAGGATGCCGGCGCCATCGCCCGTCTCCGGGTCACAACCCGCAGCGCCACGATGGGTGAGGTTGATGAGTACCTCAAGACCCTTGCGGATGATCTCGTGGCTCTTCTCGCCGCGAATGCTGGCTACGAGCCCCATGCCGCAGGCATCGTGTTCATTTCGTGGGTGATAGAGACCCTGCGGCGGTGGAATATGGAGATGAGAATCCGATGGTTGCATGGCTACCCTCTTCATGAACTTTTTCATTGCAGAATGCATTGCGAAGCCGGGATACACAAACCCGTCGCGATCCCGTCGATGGAAAATCGCCTTACCGTGAATGAGCAGGCCCGTCGCGCAGGCCCTACCTTGAATGGGACGTAGCTGAACTCTTTAGTGTACCGAAAAATTCTCTTCCTTGTTGAACTTCCTTGCCCCGGCGTTGGCAGCGTTCCAATTTGCGGGATTCCGACTGAAGGTGCAGGCGAGGCAGCAGGCCGGATCAACGGGGAAACAAACCCGATGTTTCGGCTCGAAATGGCGCTGCTCCTGCGCGTAGATCAATACCCTATACTGTTGGCTCGGAGAAGGTGCATGCAGGATTCCATACTCGTCACGGGCGGGGCAGGATTCATCGGTTCAAATTTCATTCTGAATTGGGTAAGCGAATCAGAGACGCAGGTCATCAACCTTGACCTGTTGACGTACGCGGGCAATCCGGAGAGTCTTTCCTCGCTGGACGGAAACGCGCGGCACCTGCTGGTGCGGGGCGACATCTGCGACGCGGAGCTGGTGGGCTCTCTTCTGCAGCGCTATCAGCCTCGGGCGGTGATTCACTTTGCGGCTGAAAGCCATGTAGACCGGTCGATTGTTTCCCCGGAGGCATTTCTGCGCACCAACGTGCAGGGTACCTTTGTTCTGCTGGAACAGGCAAAGAGATACTGGACGGAGCTGAGCGACGCAGACCGTCAGAACTTCCGGTTTCTGCATGTGTCGACGGACGAGGTCTACGGGACGTTAGGGCCTGCTGATCCGGCATTCTCCGAGACAACTGCCTATGCGCCGAACAGCCCCTATGCGGCCTCAAAGGCGGCGTCCGACCACCTGGCTCGCGCCTATCATCACACCTTCGGCCTGCCGGTGCTGACGACTAACTGCTCCAATAACTACGGCCCGTTTCAGTTTCCTGAGAAGCTGATACCACTGATGATTCTCAACGCGCTCGAGTACAAGCCGCTGCCTGTCTACGGCGACGGCATGAACGTGCGCGATTGGCTGTTTGTTGAGGACCATTGCGCGGCGATTCGTACTGTGCTGGACCGTGGCCGCGTGGGTGAGACGTATAACATTGGCGGGAACAGCGAGCGGGCCAATATCGACGTGGTGAAGACGATCTGCGACCTGGTGGACGAGATGCGTCCGGGGCCGGGTTCGCGCAGAGAGCTGATTACCTATGTCAAGGACCGGCCAGGGCATGACCGGCGTTATGCCATCGATGCTTCAAAGGTGGCTCGCGAACTGGGCTGGCAGCCGGCGCAGCGGTTTGAAGGCGGATTGCGCAGGACGGTTCGCTGGTATCTGGATAACTCCGTGTGGATTGAACACGTGAGGACGGGCGCGTACCTGGAATGGATCAACAAGAACTACACGGAGCGGGTGGCGCTATGAAGGGAATCATTCTTGCCGGAGGGTCGGGCACACGGCTCTACCCGGTGACGCACGTGGTCTCAAAGCAACTGCTGCCGGTTTACAACAAACCGATGATCTATTACCCGCTGAGCACGCTGATGCTGGCGGGGCTGCGCGACATTCTCATCATCTCCACGCCGCAGGATACGGGCAGGTTTGCCGAACTGCTGGGTGACGGGCGGCGCTGGGGCATCAACATCACTTATGCGGTACAGCCGAGTCCCGACGGGCTTGCGCAGGCCTTCCTCATAGGGAAAGAATTCCTTGACGGCGAGGCTAGCGCGCTGGTGCTGGGCGACAACATCTTCTACGGGCAGGGCTTCTCGGGGCAGTTGCAGGCTGCGGCGCAGCTTACGGATGGCGCAACGGTGTTTGCGTATCCGGTTGAGAATCCGCAGCAATATGGGGTGGTTGAGTTTGACAAGTCCGGCCGGGCCATCAGCCTGGAAGAAAAGCCTGCGATTCCCAAGTCGCGCTATGCGGTGACCGGGCTTTATTTCTACGACCACGATGTGGCGGCGATTGCGGCGGAGCTGAAGCCTTCAGCCCGCGGAGAGCTGGAGATTACCGATCTCAACCGCAAGTATCTTGAGGCGGGAAAGCTGAACGTGGAGATCATGAGCCGCGGCATGGCGTGGCTGGATACGGGAACGCATGAATCGCTGCTGGAGGCGGGGCTGTTTGTGCATACCATCGAGCGCCGCCAGGGGTTGAGCATCGCCTGTCCTGAAGAGGTGGCCTACCGGCAGGGCTTCATTACGGCGGAGCAGCTGGAAGCGCTGGCCGCACCGGTGATCAAGAGCGGCTATGGGCAGTACCTGCTGGGGATATTGCGGGAGCCGCATTTTGCCGCCAGAACGATGGAGCTATGAAGACAACAGAGACAGGTTTGCCGGGAGTGCTGGTGCTGACCGTGCCGGTTTATCGCGATGCGCGCGGCGCGTTTTGCGAGACATTCAACCGGCGTGCGATGGCCGAGGCTGGGCTGCCGGTGGAGTGGCCGCAGGATAATTTTTCGCTTTCCACGAAGAATGTGCTGCGCGGCCTTCACTACCAGATTACGCAGCCGCAGGGAAAGCTGGTGCGGGTGACGCATGGAGCCGTTCTGGACGTGGCGGTGGATCTGCGGCGCAGCTCGCCGGCGTTCGGCAGGCATGTGGCCGTGGAACTGACAGCGGAGTCAGGCGAGATGCTGTGGATTCCTCCGGGCTTCGGGCATGGTTTTCTGGTGCTGACCGATGTGGCCGGGTTTGCTTACAAGGTGACCGACTACTATTCCCCGGGCGGGGAACGGACGGTTCTCTGGAACGATCCGGATGTGGCCATTCCGTGGCCGGTCAAGGCCGAGGATGTGATCGTCTCCGGCAAGGACGGCGGCGGGGTGCGGCTGCGGGATGCGGACGTGTTTGCCTGAGCTAAGCTGACGTTCCAGCCCGCCGGTGACCCTTGACAGACCTCGATAATTCCGGCTGCATCCGAGGGCAGAAATTCCCGGTTCTCGATGGTGAAATACGGGAAGTGACTGCTGTCTCAAGCGACAAGCGAGTTCCTCTTTTTTCGCGAAATCGGGAGAGCCGGCAGTACGGACGGCGCTGGGGCGGCATGGGTTCGTGCTCTCCGACCCATCCTGCAAACGGTGCGGGATGGATGGGGCACTCGACACGCGGCAGAGACAAATGCAAATGCAGGTCCTTCGACTCCCTACGCTGCGCTTCGGTCGCTCAGGATGACAAGCGTTTATTTATCACAGATTTAAAGGAAAACCGGAGAGCAAGATGCGGGTCCTTCGACTCCCTACGCTGCGCTTCGGTCGCTCAGGATGACAAGCGTTTATTTATCAGCTACATGCGAGGATAATCTAACGCAAACGCAGGTCGCTTCGACCGCGCTCAGGGCAGGCTCTCGACTCGCTTTCGGACCTAGGCTCAGGCTGGCGCTGGCTTGGGCAGGCGGAGGGCTGTGGCGATGATTGCTGCCAGGAGGAAGGCGGCGGAGGTGAGGCAGAGCGCGGCGCTCAGGCCGGCGGTCTCGGAAAATCGGCCGATGAGCCAGGGGGCGAGGGCGCTGGTGACGCGGCCGATGTTGTAGACGAAGCCCATGGCGGTGCCGCGCAGGGCGGTGGGGAACAGCTCGCTGGCGATGACGCTGAAGCCGCTGAAGTAGCCGGTGCCGAAGAAGCCAATGAGGGGCCCAAGGATGAGCAGGGCGTGGGGGCTGCGCACGAAGGCGAAGAAGGGGACGAGCGCGGCGGCGACGAGGAGATAGCCGATGTAAGTGGACTTGGGACCGAAGCGGTCGGCGATGAAGCCGAAAAGGACGTAGCCGAGGAAGGTTCCGGCCTGCATGGCGATGGTCCAGAGCGAGGTGTCGACAATGCTGAGGCCGCGGCCACCCTGCGCGGTGGGCATGGAGAGGAAGTGAGGCACCCAGGTGAACAGACCCCACCAGGCGAAGAGGGTGGCGGCGTTCATGGTGGCGCAGACCAGCATGCCGCGGCCGAGGGCTCCCCGAAACAGCTGGCCGAAGTGGACGTGCGGAGTGCGCTCCTTTTTCCAGGATTCCGGCTCGTGGACGCTGCGCTGAAACCAGAGGGTGAGGAGGCCGGGAGCGATGCCGGCGAAGAAGACGGCGCGCCAGCCGAAGCGGGGCAGGATGAGGGCGACCACAGCGGCTCCGAGGGCGAAGCCGATGGCCCAGGAGCTCTGCACAAGCGCCAGCGCCTTGCCGCGATGCTGGGCGGGCCAGGTTTCGGCGACCAGGGCTGCGCCGGAGGCCCACTCGCCGCCCATGCCCAGGCCGAGGATGACACGGCAGAGCATGAGCTGCCCGGCGGAGTGGGTGAGGCCGCAGAGGGCAGTGGCGACGGAGTAGATGAGGATGCTCCCGGTGAGTGCACGGACGCGGCCGAATCGGTCAGCAAACCAGCCGAAGCCGAGGCCTCCTATGGCCGCGGAGACGAGTGTGGCGGACATCATGGCTCCGCTGAGGGCGGCGGAGAGATGCATCTCGCGCTGCACCTGGCCGAGCACGAGAGCGTAGAGCATGACGTCCATGCTGTCGAGCATCCAGCCGAGCGAGGCCGCGAGGAGCGTGCGCTTCTGCTGCGGGGAGGCTTGGGTGAGCCAGGCGGCGACGGGGGTCAAGTGGGGCTCCTGTGTGTCGACAGGGGTTTCGGTGCTTTAGAGTTTAGAGCATACGAGAGTGAGGGGCCTTGCGCGTAGCGATTGATACTGGCGGCACGTTTACGGACTGCGTCACCCTGGTGGACGGCGAGCTGCGGGTGCTGAAGGTGTTTTCAACGCCGGGCGATCCTTCGCAGGCGGTGCTGGAGGGGCTGAGGCAACTGAGTGTGGGCGCGGCGCCGGCCGATGAGGCGATGGATGTGCGCCACGGGACGACTGTGGGCACCAATACGATGCTGGAACGGACCGGGGCGCGGGTGGCGTTTGTGACGACGGCGGGGTTTGAGGACACGATCGCTATTGGAAGGCAGACGCGGGAGAAGCTCTACGACTGGTTTGCGCCTGCGCCGGTGTGCCTGGCTCCTCGGGAGCTGCGTTTTGGCGTCAGGGAGCGGGTGAGCGCGGAGGGGGAGATTCTGCTGGCGCCGTCTGACGAAGAGCTTGCGGCTCTGGCGGAGCGGGTGCAGGCGAGCGGGGCGGAGGCTGTGGCTGTTTCGCTGCTGTTTGCGTTTGCGAATCCGGAGACGGAGCGGCGGGTTGAAGCGGCGCTCAAGGGGCTGGGGATTCCGGTCTCTGCATCGCATCGGATTCTGCCGGAGTTTCGCGAGTACGAGCGGGGATCGACGACGGTGGTGAATGCGTACCTTGCGCCGCGGATTGAGAGCTACCTGGGGCAGCTGGAGGAGCGCGTGGCAAGGGAGCACGCGGGCGGGCGCGTGGAGGTGATGCAGTCGTCGGGGGGGATTCTCCCGGCGCGGGTGGCGGCGAGGGAGCCGGTGCGGACGGTGCTTTCAGGGCCGGCGGGCGGGGTGGTGGGCGCTTGCCGCGTGGCGCAGGGCGCAGGGTTCGGGAAGATGATCGGCTTTGACATGGGAGGGACTTCAACGGATGTATTTCTGGCGGAAGCGGCGGCGAGCGAGGCGCGGCTGACGCAGGAGTCGGTGGTGGCGGGGGTACCGATTGGCGTGCCGATGCTGGACATCCATACTGCGGGCGCGGGCGGGGGATCGATTGCGCGGTTCGATGCGGGCGGGATGCTGCGGGTGGGGCCGGAGTCGGCGGGCGCGGAGCCGGGGCCGATCTGCTTTGGGCGGGGAATACGGGCGACGGTGACGGATGCGAACTATCTGCTGGGACGGCTGGACGCGGGGAGTTTTCTGGGCGGCGGCGTGAAGTTGGATGGAGAGCGGGCGGAGCGGCTGATGGCGGAGCAGAAGGGGCCGCTGGGGACGGTGGAGGAGTTTGCGGCTGGGATTCTGCGGGTGGTGGAAACGGAGATGGAGAAGGCCATCCGCGTGATTTCGATTGAGCGCGGGCACGATCCGCAGGAGTTTGCGCTGGTGGCTTTTGGCGGGGGCGGGCCGCTGCATGCGTGCTCGCTGGCGCGGGCGCTGCGGATTCCGACGGTGCTGATTCCGGCGATGCCAGGAGCGCTTTCGGCGGTGGGGATTCTGTTGGCGGATGCGGTAAGGGACTATTCGCGGACGGTGATGCTGCCGGGTGATGCGCTGGAGCGGGTGCGCGCGGTGTTTGCGGAGCTGGAAGCGCTGGGGCGGGCGGAGTTTGCGGCGGAGGGGTTAGAGGGTGAGGCGGAGCGAACGCTGGATGTGCGCTACCGGCGGCAGGGGTATGAGCTGAACGTGCGCTGGGATGATGCGGAGCCGGGGTGGGCGATTGAGGAGTTTCACCGGGAGCACAGGCAGCGGTATGGGTTTGCGGATCAAGAGCGGGCGGTGGAGATTGTGAATGTGCGGCTGCGCATGAGGGCGGCGGGCGAGGCGTATGCGCCGGTGCGGCGGGAGTTGACGCCGGGGAATGGGAGTGCGGCTTGCTACGACGAGCGCAGGGTGTGGTTCGATGGGGGATTTGGGGCGACAAGGTTCTATCGGCGCGAAGGGCTGAGGCCGGGCGATGCGTTTCAAGGGCCGGCGATGATTACGGAGTACACGTCGGCGACGGTGCTGGGGCCAGGCGATGGGCTGCGCGTGGATGCGTGGGGGAACCTGGTGATTGCGGTGCGGACAGAGGTGCTCGCATGACGAGGCAGACGGTTGATCCGGTGGAACTGGCGATCTTTCAGAGCGCGGTGCACTCCATTGCGGAAGAGATGGGAGCGGCGCTGCGCAGGACGGCGCTTTCGCCGAATATCAAGGAGCGGCGGGACTACTCGTGCGCGGTGTTTGACGGGCGGGGCAGGGTGATTGCGATGGGCGATCATATGCCGGTGCACCTGGGGTCGATGCCCATGTCGGTGGAGGCGGCGGTGAAGGCCATCGCGTTTGCGCCGGGGGATATTGCGATTCTGAACGATCCGTACGCGGGCGGGACGCATTTGCCGGATATCACCATGGTGCTGCCGGTGTTTCTGCCGGGGAGCGAGCGGGTGGCGTTCTACGTGTCGAACCGCGCGCATCATGCGGATGTGGGCGGGCGGTTTGCAGGGTCGATGGGACCGGCGGAGGAGATTTTTCAGGAGGGGATACGGATTCCGCCGGTGCGGATTGTGCGCGGCGGCAAGCTGGACCGCGAGATGCTCGACTTGATTCTGCTGAATGTGCGGACGCCGAAGGAGCGGGAGGGCGACTTGCAGGCGCAGATTGGGGCTTGCCGGGTGGGTGAGCGGCGGATGCTGGAGGTTGCGGAGAAGTACGGGGAGCGGCGGGTTGAGGAGCTGGTGGAGGAGCTGCTGGACTACTCGGAGCGGCTGGTGCGGGCGGAGCTGCGGACGATGCCGGCGGGGGTGTTCACGGCGGAGGACTGGCTGGACGACGATGGCGTGACGGAGAAGCCGATCCGGATTGCGGTGCGGCTGGAGGTTGATCCGGAGGCGGGCGCGATGCGGGTGGACTTTGCGGGGTCTTCGGCGCAGGTGGCGGGGAGCGTGAATGCGGTGCGGGCGATTACGCTGTCGGCTTGCTTTTACGTGCTGCGCTGTTTGCTGAAGGAGGATGCGCCGGCGACGGCCGGGATTCTGCGTCCGCTGACTCTGACGGCGCCGGAGGGAAGCATTGTGGATGCGCTGCCGCCGGCGGCGGTGGCGGGCGGGAATGTGGAGACGTCGCAGCGGATTGTGGATGTGCTGCTGCGGGCGCTGGCCAAGGCGATTCCGGAGCGGGTGCCGGCGGCGAGCGCGGGGACGATGAGCAACCTGACGATTGGCGGCGTTGATCCGCGGACGGGAGAGGCATTCACTTATTACGAGACGGCGGCGGGGGGTATGGGTGCGCGGCCGGGGTTGGATGGGATCAGCGGGGTGCAGACGCACATGACCAACTCGCTGAATACGCCGGTGGAGGCGCTGGAGTATGCGTACCCGTTTCGGGTAAGGCGGTATGGGTATCGCGAGGGGTCGGGCGGAGCGGGCGAGTTTCGCGGCGGCGACGGGCTGGTGCGGGAAGTGGAGATGCTGACTCAGGCGCAGGTGACTCTGCTGGCGGAGCGGAGACGGTTCCGGCCGTATGGGCTGGCGTGCGGCGGGGAGGGTGCACCGGGCGCTGCGTGGGTGGTGAGGGGCGATGGCGCGGGAGAAGAGGCGCTGCCGGGAAAGTGCAGCAGGGAACTGGAGGCCGGGGACGCGGTGCGGATTGAGACGCCGGGTGGCGGCGGGTGGGGTGAGCGGTAGAGGGCAGGTGCTGGTTTTGGGGGTGTGCGGGGTTCACAGTTTCACAGTCTCACGGGATTGGGTGGGGGGTGGGGTGCGTACGATTCACTGGTACGGACCCGGGACATCCCCGACAGATTGGCCGGGGTTCGTGGTCTCCCATCCATCCCGCAAACGGCGCGGGATGGATGGGGCTCCCTGAGAGCGGAACCAGAGTAACTGTGTCCTGTCGAGTTTTGTTCAGGGTCGCCGCAGGTCCGTGATCGGAGAGATTCTCAGATTCGCTTTGTTGGCTGTTCGGGAGCGGCGGGGGGAATGCGAAGTTCCTGGGCTTCCTGTTCGCGGTCGAGTTCGGCGCGTTTGGGGACCTCAAAGAGGTCCTGGCTGTGTGCGCCGCGGTGGACTTCTGCCTGTGCTTTCTGGAGTGGATTGACGATCGATTGCATGGTGTTTCTCCTTTTCTTGCTTTTTGCGGTGAGCGGGACGAGCCCGATCACGGGTTGAGGGGAACGAAGGGCGCACGGCGGCGCGCTTACGCACGGCGATGAGCGCAGGGAAGCAGTTGCGAGCTTTGACGGAGTTCTCCGAGTGTGCGGCTAATATGACGCTTCGGGGGTACGCAGCATTTCATCCAAGGTGGTTTCGGGTCTTAGCATTGCAAGCAAAAGCAAAAACAAAAGCAAATGCAAAAACAAATGCAAAAACAAATGCAAAAGCAAAAGCAAAAACAAATGCAAAAACAAAAGCAAGAACAAGAGCAAAAGCAAAAGCAAAAACAAAAGCAAATGCAGGTCCTTCGACTCCCTTCGCTGCGCTCCGGTCGCTCAGGATGACAAATATTTTTATATAAAGAGCAACAGCAAGAACAACAGCAAGAACAACAGCAAGAGCAACAGCAAGAACAACAGCAAGAACAACAGCAAGAGCAACAGCAAGAACAACAGCAAGAACAACAGCAAGAGCAACAGTAAGAACAACAGCAAGAACAACAGCAAGCGCAACAGCAAAGACAAGAGCAAGAACAAAAGCAAAAGCAAAAAACAAAAGCAAATGCAGGTCCTTTGACTCTCTTCGCTGCGCTCTACCCCGTAGACGAAGACCCGTCGATGGGGACCGCGGTTCGCTCCGGTCGCTCAGGAGGACAAGTCATTTTTGGATAGAAACTTTGAGGGCAGGACACT
>CAVZNB010000019.1:0-121664 GCA_963776535.1 uncultured Acidobacteriaceae bacterium
GACCGCATGAATTTGTTTCTTTGGTAGCCGAACTTCTGGCGGGCTTTTTTGCGTGTGAACTGCCAGTTGATAGTGACTCGGTCGCGGTTCATTTTCCGGCTCCATGCCCGTGCTTGCCTTTGCAGTTGTCCGAGCGATGGGATTCTGTTCCTCCCCAGGCATTGGCGAGAGAACAGGCTTATCTCGATCTCCGCCTGGTTCAGCCAACTGCCGTGTTTGGGAGTGTAGTGCACCGTGAAACGCTCCCACAACAGTCCGCCGATCTTTTCGCCGAAGCGGTCCACCAGCGCCTTGCGGTTATGGGAACTCAGATTGTCCATCACCAGATGGATGGTGTCGGCCTCGGGATAGCTGGCCACGATACACCAGATAGTCGGCGAACTGCGGCGAAGAACGGTTAGCTGTGGGCTTGGTGAAGTGCCGTCCCGACTTGGGCTGGACGCCGCAGAAAACGTTGGCTGTGCCGCGCCTCTGGGCACCCGCAATCGCGCCGCGCAATTCGGCCCGGCCGCATGGGCCGCGCCGGGCGAACGTCGGCATGTAGCACCACCGGCTTTTCGTCCACGCAGACAACCGGCTCCCTGGTCGTGAGCGGCTTTTCATAGATCGCCAGTACATCCTCCATGCGCGCGATATACTCCTCATTCAGTTCTGCGACGCACCACATTTTTTTCCCGCCACGGCTTCAGTTCGTGGGTCTGAAGCAGGATGCGGATCGTCTCCCGGCCCACCCGCTGCACCAGTTTTCGCTTGACCGCTTCCTCGGCGATGAGTCGTACGCTCCACCGCGCTCTGCCCTCGGGCGCCGAACCGCACACCATGGCGACAATTCGCTGACTCTGACCTGCATCCAAAGCTCGCGGTTTGCCAGACCTGGGCCTTTCGTACAGTGCCGATTCCAAATCTTGCTCTTCATAGCGCCGGGCGATGGCTCGAACCGTCTTGCGCGCCACGCCGACATTAACGGCCACCTGTGCCGCTGTCTGTCCCTGGTCAAGCTGGCGCAGCGTCGAAGCTCGCCGCAACACACGCGCTGGCTCCCGTCCCTTGGCCAGCATCGCGGCTAGCCGCAGACGATCACTCCTCCCCAACTGAACGTACAGCCGATGATAGCTTTGCATGCCACTATCGTGCCGCCATTTTGCCTTCTTAGAAAGTGACTTTAAAGGTACATCTTTATGCAGTCAAAGACCTAGCGGGAGTTGATGAACTCTTTGCGGCGGAAGCGGAGGGCGGTCCAGTCTTCGTCGATGGCGATGGAGCGGACGGTGTCAAAGCCCGCTTGCTGGAGCACGGCCCAGCCGGTGTCGCGGTTGAAGTCGCATTTCAATTTCTTTGAGCTGCCTTTGGGATAGGCGAACCAGACGGCGGCGTCGCCTTTGGCGCGGGCGACGATTTTTGCGGCCAGGGTGTCGACTTCAGCCTGTTTGGTGACGAAGGCGAGCGAGAAGCCGATCTCTGGCACGGCCTCCAGGCTGCGATGGATGTGGAGGATGGGCAGGCGCGAGAGCTCGATCTCAAAGCTCTGGGGGGCGTTGAGAACGAGGATCTGCTGATGGCCTTTGAGTTGGAGTTTCTCGAAAAGGGTAGCCATGGAGATTCATGGTATTCGATTCGCGGAAATAATCTGCAAATGTTTTGCAGATTTTTTTCGGTAGATTTTCAGGGGTTTGCGTAGGCCGGGAAGACTGTTTCGATGAGGGTGGCGCGGAGGGACTGGCGGAGGTCGGTGCCGGGGTCGGGTTCGGTGTTGGATTGGGGATGGAGCGTGGCCGCGGGCCGGGGTGCGCCGGTATCGGTGGTGTTGACGGCGAGGATGGCGGCGCAGCGGCGGGCGGGGTCAATGAGCATCTCAGAGGAGAAGCCGCCCTGGTCGCCGTCGTGATAGATGAAGCGATGGCCTTGGGACTCGACGATGAAGAAGCCGAGGCCCATTTTGGGCTGCGCACCATGCGGGCCGGCGGTGTACGGTGTGGGTGCCTGGCCGGGCTCCGTGGCGGGCAGGGTGCCGGTCCACATTTCTTCCAGTGAGCTGCGCTTGAGCACGAAGTCGTAGCGCGGGTTGGCGGGGTCGCCGATGAGGAAGCGCAGGTATTTGACCATGTCGGGGATGGGCGCTTTGAGGCCGCTGTTGGAGGTGGTGATGCCGGTGTCGTAGTTGAAGGGTTGGGGCGTGAGCTTGGCGCCGGCGCGCAGGTAGCTTGCCGAGACGTAGCTCTCGAGGAAGTACGGCGCGCGGTCGAAGTAGCTGGAGTGCATCTCGAGAGGCTTGAGGATGTTCTTGTCGATGTAGACTTCGAAGTCGTCGCCGCTGAGGCGTTCGATGATCTGGCCGAGGAAGACGTAGCCGAGGTTGGAATAACTCCAGCGGCTGCCGGGCGTGAATGCGATGTGGGTGTAGGGAAGCATGGCCGCGACCTGGCTCCACTGGGTGGGCTCGAAGGGCTGCCAGTCGCAGTTGGAGGGGTCGTCGCAGTCCCACGGCCAGGTGGGGTTGCGGAAGCCGGCGCTGTGGGTGAGCAAATGGCGAATGGTGATGGCGTCAATGGGACCGTAAGCCGAGTGCACCTGGCGCAGCTCGGGGACGTACTTCACGGCCGGATCGTCGAGCGAGAGCAGGCCGCGGTCGCGCAGCTGGAGAATGGCGATGGCGGTCATGGTCTTGGTGATGGAGGCCCAGTTGTAGGCGGTGTCGGCGTCGATGGGGCGCGCGGGCTGCTGCTGCGCCTGGCCGTAGAAGAACTGGGTTGCGGGCGCGGGGCCGTGCACGAAGGCGAAGCCGCCGCCGACAACACCGTGGCGGGCGAGCACGGCTTCAAAGCGGGGTTGAAACGCGGCGAGCTGGGCCTGGGGCTGGGCGTGTGCCGTGGGCGCGATGAAGAAGATGGTTGCCAGAGCAAGGGCGCAGTGCGGCGCGGCGTGCGGGCGATTCAACATGGGTTGATGATAAACGGCACCTGCGGTGCGGCGGACGCTCACTGCTCGCTACAGGTTCGTGCTCTCCCACCCATCCCACAAACTGCGCGGGAGGGATGGGGCAACGGAGCATCGCTGATTTGTGGGGGAAAGAGAAGACGGGCGGATTCTGCAAGGAATCCGCCCGGAAGGGCCTGCAGGGAGAATCAGAAGGTGAATCTGGAGCCGAACTGGAACTGACGCGGGGTGTTCGAGTCGCTGTAAATCTGGCCGAAGTTGACATAGCCGGAGGATGGCGAAGAGACATTTGGCGCTGAGAACTGCGCCTTGTTGGTGATGTTGTAGGAAGAGATTTCAAAGCGCAGCTCTCTCTCTTTTCCAAGCGTGATGCTCTTGAACAGAGACAGATCCAGCTCTTCGGCTCCCATGGTGCGGACGTTGTCAAGGAACTCCGGCGCTGTTCCGGGGACAAAGGAACTGGACGGGGCGGTGAAGCAGTTGGGGAGGAACCACTCGGTGGCCGTGTGGGGCGCGCCCTTGCTGGGATCGCAGACCATATTGGTGCGCTGATTGAAGTAAGCGAAGGACGCGCCCACGACCGGCGCGGCGATGGGGACGCCGTCGCTGAGATAGACAACTCCGTTGGCGGTCCAGTTGCCCAGAATGGCATTGCCCACGCCGTCGAGATTGAGCGCGCGGCCCTTGCCCATGGGCAGATCGTAGGACACCTGCGAGGTGAACTGGAACTTGACCTCCTGGGGGCTGACCGAGTGTTCGAGGTTCAGGTTCTTCCAGTCCTGCGGCGAGCCGTTGTGGAAGCCGACAAACCCCAGTGACGGCTGGCTGTCGTCAGTGATGATCTTGCCCCAGGTGAAGGAGGTGAGGGTGGTGAAGTGGCTGGTGAGGCGCTTCTGCAGCTTGGTTTGCAGGGAGCTGTACTCGGAGTCGCCGCCGGGATAGCCATGGATGGCGACGCCGCTGCCGCAGCAACCTGAGCCGCTGCCGAACTGCGGAAACGGCTGCAGAGACACCCACAAGGGCACGGTGGCCGCGCCATAATTCTGGTTTGACAGAGGCAGAATGGCGGCCCATTGATTGGGCACCATGGTGTTGACCAGTGCTGACTGGTAGTTTGCGATGGTGCCCAGGTCGAGCTGGTTCAGATCTTCCGAACCCATGGGCAGGAACAGGCCTCTGCTGCCCACGTAGCCGGCGCTGAGGACAAAGGAATGAGGGAAGGTAACTTCCCAGCCGAAGTTGAAGTTATAAGTGGTCTGGGTGCGCTGGGAGTGGAGCATGGCGCTGAGCGGGGAGCCAAGGTAGGTGGCCAATCCCAGGGATGAGCCGATGATGGGAGTGACGCCGGTGGGGAAGGGATTGCTGAGCGAGTAAGGGCCCGTGGGGGTGGGCGCAGGGCCGCCGGGCGAACCTGGATCCAGGCTGCTGCCGTAAAGCACCGAATTGCCCTCACCGCCGCCGCCGTCGAATGCGACGGTATTGGGATCGAGGTTCCAGCTGGTGGCATTCCAGTTACTTGAAGACGAGAATCCGTCGCTGTCTTCTCCGGCATTGCTGACCATCTGGGCGCTGGGGCCGTAGTAGTAGCCTGCGCCGCCGTGGAAGACGAGGTCCTTGCCTGGCTGCCAGGCAAAGCCGACGCGGGGACCGAAGTCCTTCATGTTGGTGGTGAAGGGAGAGCGTGCGCCGTTGCCGGCGAAGACCTCGCCGCCGGTGTACGAAACGCCGTTGGTGGATCCGGAAGCGGTGGGATCGAAGTACTCCAGGCGGTTGTGGCGCTCGGTCTTGCCGCCGAAGATATCCCAGCGCAGGCCCGCGGTGATGGTCAGCGTCGGGGTGAGATGGTAGGTGTCCTGAATGAAGGTGGCGTAGTAGGGGCTGGCTTCGGCAACGAACAGATCCTTGGTGAAGTTGCCGCCTTCACCTCCCGGCGCTGTTCCCATGCCCATGAGGAAGGAGGCGAAGTCGTTGCCTCCCACGGGCGAGGCTGCGCCGGTGGTCTGGTCGGTGGCAGAAAAGTCGAAGTAGTAGTTGCCGGAGGGAAACGGCGGCTGGCCCACATTCATGAAGCGCTTCATGTACTCGAAGCCGGCGCTGATCTCGTGTTTGCCCTTCACCTTGGTAATGCTGGCAATGGCGTCGCTGTTCTCGCTGGCGAACTGGAAGGTGTTATAGCAGCAGGTGCCGCCGATGGCTCCGCCCACGTCGTTGAAATTCATCAGGGGCAGGATCTTGTAGACCTCCTGCGCGGCCAGCGAGGAGGGAAATCCCAGCGAGGTAATGTCGAAGCCATTTTGCGACGGATCGCCGCCCTGGTTTTCATAATGGCGCGTGAAGGAGTAGCGCAGTTGCAGGACCGTGGTGGGGTTCAGGGTCAGGTCGTCGCCGATGATGACGTTGCGCGCGTTGGTGACATTCTGGGCGTAGTCCGGATCCCACATGCTGTTAAAGGCGTTGAAGGTGGCGTTGAGCGTGCGGGTAAAGGAGAAGCGGCCGAAGATGCGCTGCATCTCGCTCTTGTAGTAATCCATGCGCACGTCGAACTTTTGCCCGGTGGTGGGGTCCAGGCCGGGAAGATAGAGGTTATTGATGGCGCCGTAGGGAGACGCGGCGGTGGCTGCCTCGCAGGTGGCGGGGCTGGGGGTAGTTGCACTTGGGAAATTCGGAGAGAAACTTCAGCGCGATGGGATTGGGGTTGGCGATCTTGTTGCCGGCCAGCGGCTGGCGGGTTCCGGCCAGCGGCCCGGTGGCGACATCGGGCTGCGTCGGGTCGTAGATGGTGTAGTTGTCAGCGGAAAAATCGCCCGTCCGCTCCGCGGTGGTGGGCACAGAGAAGTAGTTCGACCCGTCAAAAAGCTGCTGCTGCGTGGCTTCGTAATCGCCAAAGAAGAATAGCTTCTTGTGCAGGATGGGCCCGCTGATGGAACCGCCTTCCTGATAGCGATGAAAGCTGGGCGGCTGGTATTGGCGGTCGCCGTTGGCCAACTGGCTTTGCTTGTTGAAGTAGTCGTTGGCGGCAAGAATGTCGGGCCGGAAAACGCCGAAGGCGTCGCCATGGAACTGGTCGCCGCCGGACTTGCTGACCAGGCTGATGACGCCCGCGCCGCCGCTCTGGTAGGAGGCCGGCGTGTTCTGCGTCTCGACGCGGTACTCGTCCACGCCGTCTTCGGGAATCTCGGACATGGGAATGATGGCGGCGACATTGTTTTCGGCAATCCCCAGCGGGCTGCCGTCGAGCATGTAATAGACCGAGCCGACGATGGCGCCGTTGATGGTGTAGGAGGACACGTCGATGCCGGGGCGGCCGCTGGAGATGTTGATGATGGCTTCGGAGTTGGAGGAGTTGGGTGAGCCATTGGCGGGGGTGACGCCGGCGCTCAACTGCACCAGGTCGTAAACATTGCGGGTAAGCAGGGGAACGCGATCGATGGTTTCCGCGCCGATCAACTGGCCGACGGTGGAGTTGTTGGTGTCAATGATTTCCGCACTGCCTGAAACAGTGACGACCTCGTTGACGCTTCCGATCTGGAGGGCGATGTTGACGGTGGTGACCTGGTCAATGGTGACTGTGACATGGTCGCGGGCGACGCTTTCAAAGCCCTTGTGCGCGGCGGTGACTTCGTATTCGCCGGGGTTGAGGGAGACAAAGGAGTAGAAGCCGGCGGCGGTGGTGACGGTGGATTGCGAGATGCCGGTGGCGTGATTGAGGGCAGTGACCGTGGCGCCGGGGACGACGGCGCCGGCTGGATCGGTGACCGTGCCGCTGATGCCGCCGCGGCCGGCCTGGGCGAAGGCGCGGGGTGCGGCGGCCAGCAGGAGGAGCAGGGCAAACCCGGGAACAATGCGGAGGAAGGAGGAACGGAAACCTGAGATCTTCATGGCCATCTCCTAAAGAATTGTTGACATTCAAACGTTTGAATAGTAGAAAGCCAATGTAGGATCAAACCGCCCCGCTGTCAAGGGGAAAATCGGAAATCGATTGCGTAACGGTAAATGAGCGAAACGCAAAGCGATGAGGCCGATGGGCTGAGTTGTTTGATTCAGGAGCTTGCACGGACTGCGCCGCAGAGGGATGGGCGACGGGAAGGGGCGAATTGGCGCAACGAAGATCCGGTCACGTGACGCTGATGGATGTTGCCCACGCCTGCGGATTCTCAGTGTCGACGGTGTCGATTGTGCTGAGCGAAGCGCCGCTGTCGCAGAACGTAGCGGAGAAGACGCGGCAGCATATCCGTGCGATGGCGCAGCAGCTTGGCTATCATCCCGATGCCTTTGCGCGATCGCTGCGGCGGCGGCGCAGCCAGACAATTGGCGTGCTGGCCTACGATCTTTCCGATCCGTATTGCATTCCGGTGGTGCGCGGAATCCAGCAGGGGTTGCAGCCGGACAACTATCTGCCGCTGCTGATGGATGCGCAGACGCAGCGCGGGCTGTTCGACAAGTACCTGGAGATGATTCTGGAGCGGCGCGCCGAAGGCGTGATCGTGATCGCGAGCTGGGTGTTCGATGAAACCAATTTGCTGAGCGACATCCAGAAGAACAATGTCCCGATCGTGATTGTGAGCCGGGATCTTACGCAGCGCGGGGTGAGCTCGGTGCTGGTGGATAACGAGGCCGGAGGCGCGCTGGCGTTGCGGCATCTGCATGCGCTGGGGCACAGGCGGATTGCGGTGATCCGCGGGCCGGACGAGATGTTTGACAGCGGGCCGCGGTGGGCGGGGATTCAGAGCGAGGCCGCGGCGGCGGGGACCAGGCTCGATCCCAGGCTTGTGTTTCAACTGCCGAACCTGGTGGATCCTGCTTCGGGATTCGAGGGCGGATTGGATTGCGCGCGCAGGATGCTGGCTTCAGGAGCGCAGTTCACGGCGGTGCTGGCGTTTGACGATTTGACGGCGCTGGGCGTGGTGCGCGGACTGCTGGGCGCGGGCATGCGCGTGCCGGAGGATTGCACGGTACTGGGCTTTGACGATGTGCTGCCGGCTGCGGTGGCGACGCCGGCGATTACCACCGTGCGGCAGCCGCTGGGCGCGATGGGACTGCTGGCGGCGGAGTGGGTGGTGGGTGCAATCAAGGCGCGCGAGCAGAGGCGGGAGCAACTGCCGAAGTTGCATCGAGCGCCGCCGGAGCTGGTGGTGCGCATGTCGTCGGCTGCGCCGGCGGGCAAGAAGAATTTGGCCGGCAGGGTGCGTGCCGGAGTTGGGTAAGTGGCGTTGCTGACGGAATTGCGGTTGCTTGACGGATGGAGCCGGGAGTGCCGGCGGGCATTCCAGGCGAGTCTGGAAGGTTTGAGAAAAAGACAGGCGAATAAGTTTTGCCTTGAACGAAGAGGAATCGTGGTGCTTATGCGGAAGAGAATGCTGTTTTGTTGTCTGGTATCTGTTGCGGTTTCACCCTTGCTTCATGCGGGCAGCGTAACGCCGCTGCACGAGGGATGGCAGTTGCAGTCGGCGTGCAAGCTGCAGGCGGAAGGCGACACCATTTCGACAGATGCATTCAAGCCCGAGGGCTGGCTGAAGACGGCGGTGCCGAGCACGGTGCTGGCTGCGCAGGCCGCGGCGGGGGTGTTTCCCGATCCGTATTACGGCATGAACCTGCGCCAGATTCCGGGAACGACCTATCCCATCGGCGCACATCTTCGCCAACCTGCCCATGGCTCAGGACAGCCCGTACCGCTGCGGCTGGTGGTATCGCACGGAGTTTGCAGCGCCGGCAGCGGCGGCATGCGGACGAGCGCTACTGGCTGCATTTCGGCGGCATCAACTATCGCGGCGATGTGTGGGTGAACGGGCACAGGATTGCGGACACGACGCAGGTTGCGGGCGCGTACCGCACCTACGACTTCGATGTGACGGAGTTTCTGAAGCCCGGCAGGACGAATGTGCTGGCGGTGGAGACGTTTGCGCCGACGGAGAAGGACCTGGGCATCAACTGGGTGGATTGGAATCCGTGCCCGCCGGACAAGGACATGGGGCTGTGGGGCGCGGTCGACCTGGTGACGACGGGCGCGGTGACGCTGCGTTCGCCGCTGGCGGTGACGCACTTTACCGACAGTCACGCTGAGCACGGCGGAGCTGACGGTCTATGCGGAGCTGCACAATGCGAGCGACCACGCGGTGAAGGGCATGGTGGCAGGCACGGCGGCCGGAGTGACGCTTGGAGCAGCCGGTGGAGTTGGCCGCGCATGAAGATCGGACGGTTGTGTTTGCGCCGGAGCAGTTTGCGCAACTGCGCATCCACGACCCCAGGCCGTGGTGGCCGCGGCAGATGGGCGAGCCGCATCTGGAGCGGCTGACGATGAGCTTCCGCGAACAGGGCGAAGTGACGGACGAGCAGAGCGTGGAGTTCGGCATTCGCGAGATCACTTCAGAGCTGACGGCGAATGGCAGCCGGCTGTTTCGCGTGAACGGCAAGCCGCATTCTGATTCGCGGCGCGGGGTGGTCGCAGGACATGCTGCTGCGCACCGATGAGCACCGGCTGCGCGACCAGTTCCGGCTGGTGCGAAGATATGAACCTGAACACCATCCGCCTGGAAGGGCAAGCTGGAGACGGACGAGTTCTTCCAGCATCGCGGATCAGACAGGGAATCCTGGTGATGCTGGGCTGGTGCTGCTGCGACCACTGGGAGCACTGGAAGGACTGGACGGCGGAGGACCTTGACGATCGCCACCGCGTCTCTGCGAATCGCAGATGCTGCGGCTGCGGCAGCATGCCAGCCTGCTGGTGTGGCTGAACGGCAGCGACAATGCGCCGCCAGCGAATGTGGAGCGCGCCTATCTGGATGTGGAAGCAGAGACGCACTGGCCGAATCCGATTCTCTCCGCGGCGTCGTCGCACGTCAACGGCGGTGCGGCGGATTGAATGGCGTGAAGATGACGGGGCCCTACGACTACGTTGCGCCGAGCTACTGGTATGTGGACAAGCAGCAACGGCGGCGCGTACGGGTTCAACACGGAGACCAGCCCGGGGCCGGCGATTCCTTCGCTGGCGAGCCGGGAAAAGTTTTTGCCCGATGCGGACGCGTGGCCGCCCACGGCGACGTGGAGCTACCACTTTGGCGGCGGCGGGTTTACCAACCTTAAGGTCTTCGATGCGGCGATGGAGGCGGTCTATGCGAAGCCGCAATCGGCAGCCGACTACGAGCGGATTGCGCAGACCATGGAGTACGACTCCGAGCGCGCCATGTTCGAGGCGTACAGCAGGAACAAGTATGACTCCACGGGCGTGATTCAGTGGATGCTGAACAACGCGTGGCCTTCGATGATCTGGCATCTCTACGACTATTACCTCGATGCGGGCGCGGGATACTTCGGGACCAAGAAGGCGTGCGAGCCGGTGCATATTCAGTACTCCTACGACGACCGGACCATTGTGGTGGTGAACAGCACGTATGAGCGCGTGGCCGGGCTTCATGCCAGCGTGGATGTGCATAACACGGCGTGGAAGGAACTCTACAGGGATGAGGCCGCGGTGGATGCGGGCGCGGACAGCGCGCAGGTTGTGGCCACGATTCCGGAGAGCCTGTACACGGATGCGGAGAGGACGTTCTTCATCGATTTGACGCTGACGGATTCCGCGGGCAAGGTGGTGAGCCGGAACTTTTACTGGGTTCCGGGGACGCTGACGACGTTTGACTGGGGGAAGACGGACTATACGCATACGCCTGCGGCACGGCACGAGGACCTGACCACGCTGGCGAATCTGCCGGCGGCGAAACTGGTTGCGCATGCGGAGCTGGAAAAGACGGGGCGTGGTCGCGAGGTGCGCGTGGAGCTTGAGAATCCGAGTGAGGCACTGGCCTTCCAGGTGAGCGCGGCGGTGCGGACGAAGACGGGCGGGCTGATTGCTCCGGTAATCTGGTCAGACAACTGGATTGAGCTTGCGCCGGGCGAGAAGCGCGTGCTGACGGCGCTGCTGCCAGAGAGTGGCGCGGATGCGCCGGTGGTGGAGATTGGCAGCTGGAACGCGGGCGCGCAGGATGTGACACCGACGGCTGTCACGGCAACACAATAAGGACACCGATGGCAGACGCAGCGGTAAAGACGCAGACAAAGCCGGCCAGCCTCAATCGCGCGCTGGGGTTGTGGAACCTTGTCATCATCGGCATGGTGATTATTCAGCCGACGGCGCCGATGGGGATCTACGGCGTGATCAGCAACAAGGCGCATGGGCACGTGGTGACCACCATTCTGATCGCCATGGTGGCCATGCTGTTCACCGCGATCAGCTATGGGCGGATGGCGCGGATTTATCCGAGCGCGGGGTCGGCTTACACGTATGTAGGCCAGGAGATGCACTCCGCGCTGGGCTACGTGGTGGGCTGGGGCATGGTGATGGACTACCTGATCAATCCACTGATCTGCACGGCATTTTGCGCGCAGGCGGCCATGAATATTGTGCCCGGGCTCTCGTTCTATGTGTGGATTGTTTTCTTCGCGGCGTTCTTTACCTGGACCAATCTGCGCGGCATCAAGACTTCAGCACGGATGAACGAGGCACTGTGCGCGGGGATGGTGGTGGTGGTTGCGCTGTTTCTGGCCGCGGTGGTGCGCGCGGTGTGGGGCGTGCATCACGATCCGGGGTACTTTACGCATCCGTTTTACGAGGCGGGGAACTTTCATGCGTCAAGCATCTTTGCCGGGACCTCGGTTGCGGTGCTGACGTACATCGGCTTCGATGCGGTGTCGACGTTCTCTGAAGAGGTGGAGAATCCGCGGCGCAACATCATGCTGGCGACGGTGCTGGTGTGTTTGATTACAGGCGTGCTTTCCGGGATTGAGGTGTATGCGGCGCAACTGATCTGGGGATCGAAGGAGTTCTCGAGCGACGAAGTTGTTTCGGCGTTTGCGATTATCTCGCGGCAGGCGGGCGGGGCGATTCTCTTCCAGATTGTGAACTTCACGCTGTTGATTGCGAACATGGGCTCGGGAATGGGATCGCAGCTTGCGGCTGGCCGCTTGCTCTATGGCATGGGACGCGGCAATGCGCTGCCCAAGGCGTTCTTTGGGGCGATTGAGCCGAAGCACCGGATTCCACGTAACAACATTATCGCGGTGGGCGGATTTGCGCTGCTTGGCGCGGGGCTGCTGCAGTTCTTCAGTGACCGGCTGGGCGGCGGCGCGTACGAGATTGGCGCGGAGTGCCTGAACTTTGGCGCCTTCATTGCGTTCATGGGGGTGAATGCGGCGGCGTTTGTGCACCATCTGCGGAGTGAGAAGCGAGGCAGTGTGGGCGGTTACATTGTGCCGGCGCTGGGATTCGTGATCTGCGGATTTATCTGGGTGCACTTGAGCCATCCGGCGCTGTGGCTGGGCGCGGTTTGGATGACCGCCGGGATTGCGTATGGGGCGGTGCGGACGCGCGGATTCCGATCGGAGCTGGTGACGTTTGAGGTGCCTTCGGACGTGGCGTGATGGGCTGAGAGCCTTGATTGTCGGAACCGGCTTTTGCACAACCTTCGGTATAATTCCCGAGACTTTCCAGCAGAGTTGCGGCTGTGGCCTTGAAGGGGTGGGGGTTTGCCAAAAAACGGGGTGTTGCGAAACGGGCACGAGAACTTCGGGTTATCAGCAGGGGATTTGCGCACGCTGCGCACGCTGAAGACGCCGGCGCGCATCCAGAAGTTTATTGACGCGCTGGAGTACCAGTACGCGGATACGGCGGGATCTCCCACGCGCACACTGCGCGAGCGCAAGGGACACTGCCTGGAGGGTGCGCTGCTGGCGGCTGCCGCGCTGCGTGTGAACGGCCGTCCGCCGCTGCTGATGGACCTGGAGGGCGTGCGCGATGACGACCACGTGGTGGCGCTCTACCGCGAGCAGGGCCTTTGGGGCGGCGTTGCGAAATCGAACTTTGCGGGGCTGCGCTTTCGCGCGCCTGTTTACCGCACGCTGCGCGAGCTGGCGCTCAGCTACTTTGAGCACTACTACAACCTGCGCGGGGAGCGCACGTTGCGTTCCTACGCGGGGCCGGTGAACCTGGAGCGGCTGGACGGCTTGCATTGGATGACTGCGGAAGAAGACGTGTGGTGCGTTCCGGAGCTGCTGATTGCAGCGCGGCATTACGCGCTGTTTCCGCACAAGGTGGCGCGCGCACTGCCGCGGCTGGACCGGCGCAGCTTTGAAGCAGGCATGCACGGCTGGACGAAGCACTGATTCATCCAGCGCGCACCAGGGGCGGTTCATCACTTGACGGGTGAAGGTGCGGGGATGCCTAGCTCGGCAGCGGGCGGCAGAAGCTTGCCGGCGCCGAAGTTCCAGTTGGCGGTTTCAATGCGGACGGCGCGGCGCTGCCACTCTTCAATGGCCAGGTCGTAGCGGACGGTGACGTTGTTCAGCCACCAGGGACGGTTCTCGGTGCGCCACACCTGTGTGTACTCGGATTTGATGGCGGAGTAGGCATCGCGCAGATCCTCGCAGAGGCCGTTGTCGCCGGCGATTTCATCCAGCGTGTTGCGCGTGTCGTCGTCGTGGTCCTTGTCGTGGGGGCGGGCCGCGGCCTGGGCGTAGCGGTCGGCGATCTCCTGGGCCAGTTCGAACTTCATGCCGATCAGATCCAGCCGGCGGGCGCCCAGGTCGAGGGCGGTGAGGGCGTCGGTCTCGCGAAGGTTGGGATTGGCGAGGCGCGCCTGCGTCACCAGTTCAACTGCACGCTCGGCGTGGCGGCGCAGCTCGGGGGCCAGTGGCAACAGCTTGGCGGAGGCGGCCTGACCTTCCGGGGTCCACGGATCGAGCCAGACGAGAGAGTCGCTGTTGGTATCGATCTTGGCCTGGGAGAGCGTGTCGAATGCGGCCATCACTTCTTCTTCGGCCTGGTTGATTTTGCCGCTGGAATCGCCGTGGAAGATAGGGCCGTAGGCGGCCTGGTAGTCAGGAATGGAGCTCTCACCGGGCTGCCACGCGGCTACGGCGCCAAACAGGACGGTGTACCAGTCGAGGTTGAAGAGGCTCTCGCCGTCGTCGTCCCAGACGGTGGTGAGGGAGCCGGTGGAACCGAGGCGCTGGCCGTCGCGGACGAAGCCCTGGATGTTGCCGAAGGCGGTCTTGGCCACGGGATAAACTTCGCCCCAGTTGGCGTCGCCGTCGCCGATCCAGGTTTCGATGCCGGCCTTGGCGAAGGGCTCAATCATCTTGTCAAAGCCCTTGGTGTCCCAGTAGTTCCAGGGGACGGCGATCATGTCTTTGGGCAGGCCGGGGACGGCTTTGGGATCGTCGCCGCCGATGTCGCCCCAGAAGAGCAGCCGGCGGTGGAGGGGCGCGAGCTCATCGTGAATCTGCTTGAGGAAGTCGACGTAGACCGGGCCGTAGCCGCGATCCTTGACCTCAAGCGCAGTGAGGCCTTTGCCCAGGTCGCCGGTTTCGTCTGCGCCAATGTGGAGGAACGGGGAGGGGAACTCCTGGGCGATATCAGTGAACCAATCCTTGATGAGGGGCAGCGAGCCGGCCTGCACAGGAGCCAGAACATTGCCGTGCGGGGTTTCGGCCACATCGTTATAGAGGTCGTATTTGAGCACGTGATGAAGATGGCCGAAGGCTTCCTGCTCGGGGACGATGGTGATGTGGTACCGGGCTGCGTAGCGGACAAGCTCGGCGACGTCAGAGGGGGTCATGGCGCCGCCGAAGGGCGCGGGCATGGGGTGGTCGGGATAAAGGAGCGTGTGCTCGAAGTAGGGCGAGTAGATGTTGGCTTTGAAGGCGGCGAAGGTGCGAATCTGGCGCTTCTGGAACTCGAGCGTGGGCACGGGGCCGCGGGAGAGATCGTCCTGAATGCCGCGGTAGCGCATGGCCGGCCAGTCGCGGACTGTGCCGGTGGGCAGGACGGGTTTTGCGCCGGGCAGGGCAAGCAGCTGCTTGAAGGTCTGCACGCCGTAAAAGATGCCTGCGCTGGAAGCGGCGATGACCGACGCCTGCCGCGGTTCGACGATGAGGATATAGCCCTCGTCGGCCATGGCGGGATCGAAGGCGAGGCTGTGCGCAGCGAGTTGGGACGCGGCTTGCGGCGAGCCGCTGCGAATCAGGGTGACGTGGTAGGCGGAGCCGGTTTGCGCGGATGCGAGGGGTTTGGCTGCTTCGCGCAGGTCGGCGGCGGCGAACTCGTCTTCTGCGTCGTGGCCGGGAACGGCGACTTCAATCGAAGTGGGGAGCGCGGTTTCTCCGGAGAAGTGAGCTTCGCGGGGAGCGGGGAGCAGACGGACCTGGGAGTTGGCCAGAGGGGGAAGCAGAAGCAGCAGGGCAAGTGGCAGAAGGTTCATCGAGTAGCGGCGCAGCATTTCCTACCCCTTTGGCTCGGAATTTTGAGCGTTTTGAATTGATCGGGTCATTGTAGTTGAACGGCCTGCTTGCTGGAGGGGCGAGCGGGCTTACAGGCAGGGGCGGGTCAGGCCGTGGGCTCGGTTTCGACGACGGCTTTGGAGAGGTTGCGGGGTCGGTCTACGTTGACGCCGTGGGCCAGGGCCATGAAGTAGGAGAACAACTGCAGCGGGATGACTTCTTCGATGGGAAGCAGGTACTCGGAGAGGGGCTCGACGAAGACGCAATCGCTGACCAGTGCGGGGACTTCGGCGTCGCCGGTGTTGGCGATGGCGATGACGCGCGCGCCCTGGGCCTGCATGTCGCGCAGGAGCTGGAGGGTTTTCTCGTAGCGAAGGACGGAGGCGTCGAGGGCGCGGTCGACAGTGGCCAGGACGACGAGGGGCACAGTGTCGCTGACCAGGGCATTGGGGCCATGCTTCAGCTCACCGGTGGGATAGCCCTCGGCATGGACGTAGGAGGCTTCCTTCAGCTTGAGCGCGCCTTCGCGGGCGATGGCGTAGTGGATGCCGCGGCCAAGATAGAGGAAGGTGTTGGCGGATTTGTACTTGGTGGCCAGGGCGTGCATCTGCTCGCGCCAGGCGTCAAGCTGGGCCTCAATGCGCGCGGGGAGGGCCTGGAGTTCTGCGATGTGGCGGGCAATGGTTGCGGCATCCATGCGGCCGAGGCGCGCGCCTTCATAAAGGGCCAGCAGATAAAGGACGGCGAGCTGGCAGGTGAAGCTTTTGGTGGCGGGGATGGCGCGCTCGATGCCCGCAGCGAGGGGCATGGAGACATCGGCCTCGGTGGCCATGGTGGAGCCGGCCACGTTGGTGATGGCCAGTGTCTTCTGGCCGCGGCGGCGGGCTTCGCGCAAGGCAGCAAGAGTATCCGAGGTTTCGCCGGACTGGGAGAGCACGAGCACGCTGGGATGGCGGATGTCGCCTGTGACGTTGCCGCCGCGGCAGCTGTACTCGCTGGCGTACTCCACATCGACGGCGAGGCCGCAGAGGTCTTCGAGCAGGATTTCGGCGGCCAGGCCGGTGTGGCGGCTGGAGCCGGAGGCGGCGATGAGGATTTCGCCCTCGGGGATGGCCCAGGTGGCCAGAACTGCGGCAACGGCGGGCTTGAGGGCGTCGTGGGCGAGATAAAGCCCCAGGGTTTGCCGAAGCGCCTGGGGCTGCTGGTAGATTTCGCGCAACATGTGGTGATTGAAGGTGGGCATAATTCCAGATCCGCAGGCGAACTCCCGGGGGACGGGCTCGCTTCACTTCCGATCATACAGCGCAAAATCAATCATTGGGTTGATCGGAAGCGAGAAATTATCGGGAAAATCTTCAAAGATTGCGAAATAGGGGTTGCGCAGTGACGTGGATGTGCGTTTAGAATCGGTGCGGTATGTCCGAGTCAATCAATCGCCGTTCCGAGTTGATCGTGAAGTTCCTGCTTAGGACCGGAAGCGCAACCATTGAGGAGATTCTTGCCGTGGCAGGGTCGTCTGCTCCGAGTATACGGCGCGACTTGGTTCGCCTGGAGAGCCGAGGTCTGATCCGCCGTACGCATGGGGGCGCAACGCTGGTGGAACCGCTGCTGTATGAGCCGTTCCGCTACGACAGCTCGTTCCTGGCCCGCGAGCAGCGCTTTGCGGAGCAGAAGCGGCGCATTGGACTGGCTGCCGCTGAGCTGGTACAAGCAAATGAAACTATTGGTCTTACAGCGGGAACCACGACGACGCATGTTGGCCGGAGCCTGCGCCACCGGGACAAGATCCAGGTGGTGACCAATGCCATTAATATCGGCATGGAGTTGTGCAACCAGCCCGGTATCCGCACCTATCTGACCGGCGGAGTGGTGCCGTGGGCGTGGTCGTTCTCGCTGACCGGCAATGCGGCGCTGGACTTTCTGGACGACGTCTACATGGACAAGATGTTCTTGAGCGTGACGGGGCTGGATACGGAACGCGGCGCAACCACGCTGGAGACAGACGAAGCTCTGGTTTTTCGCAAGATGATGAAGCAATCGAAGCAGGTGATTGTGACCGCGGATTCGAGCAAGCTGGGCAAGGTGAGCCCGGCGTTCATCTGCCCTTCCAACGAGATTCACACGCTGATTACGGACACGGATGCGACACCGGAAGGACTGGCCCCGTTTGAGCGGCAGGGAATCCGGGTTATCCGCGTATAAACATAAGAAAATAAAAGTTGAAAGAGATGACTTAAACACCATGGAAGCAGACCTTTTTGATGCCCTGACGGCAACCCGCATCTCCGGCCCGTTGGCTGCGCGGGAGTCTGAGCGGATGGGGCGATGGCGGTGTGACTCATCGCAGTCTGTCGAGATTGCGATCGGTAGCATTTCCAGCGTTTCCGGGAGCGCTGGCATTATGGAAGGAACCGCAAGAGGAGCCGAGGATTAGTCACGAGCCCGGCTTTGCGTCGGATGAGCAAACTGCTGCAAACCTGGTTCATTCTTGGTGCAAAGGAAACGCTTTCTTCAAATCCTTGATCATTTAGCGCCAATTATTTCATTTACCTCTTGCATTCCACACGGAAATGGTCTTATCGTAGTCAACGTTCGATAAAAAGGTTCGCCGCGAACCAAACAGGATACGAAGAATGGTTTGGGTGCGGCGCGACAAAGAATCGGGAGACCGGGTTCGTGGGCCGTATTTCCTTGCCAGCCTGGTTTCTTTTTTGAATGACTTGGGAGATGTGATGCAGAAGTGCCTGGGGCTACCCCATCAATTTCGCTCCGGCTTGACGGAGATGAATGAGCGACCTCCCGGTTCGGGCGTTTCGGCTCGTTTCATCGCTTCACGATCGATTCCCAGGTGGATTCCCTGCAAACAAGATTCCCAATCGCAGTTTCAGAGCTCACCTGCCGCTATGCTCGCGCATAAAGGCGTACCAGGAATTCAGAAGACCAACTGCCAAAAAAACAACAGAGAGGCGCGAATCCAATGATTGAGATGAATCCATTCTCGGAAGGCTTGTGCATCAGGCAAAGCGTCAACCACGCTGCGCATGGTTGTGGGAAGAAGGTAAGATTCACCGGGCTAAAGCTATGCCTGCTTTTATTCATGACGATTCTGCTCGGACTGGCTCCTCAGAAGATGCGTGGGCAGGAGCTTTCGGCAACCCTCAGCGGCACGGTCACGGATACATCCGGCGCACTGATTCCGCACGCGGCTGTCACGATTACATTGAACGGCGTAAACGGAGGCGCTCGCGTGGTGGAATCGGATGGCGCGGGGAATTACGTGGCCACCAACCTTCCTGCCGGGACCTATTCGATCACGGTGACGGCTGCCGGCTTCGAGACCTTCAAGGGCAAGGACATCGTGCTGAATGTCGCGGAAAAGCACGCCTTCAACGCGCAATTGAAAACTGGCGCCGTCAGCACTACGGTGACCGTGGAAGACAACCCGGTTTCTGTGGACACGGAGACCGGCGGCCAGGCGGGCACGATCTCGGGAGAACAGATTCGGGAACTGGAGATCAACAGCCGCAACTTTGAGCAACTGATCACGTTGCAGCCGGGCGTAGTGAGCCAGCTGGGCGATGAACCCAACGCCGGCGGCACGGCGATGTCGGTGAACGGCGCGCGCACCACGGCCAACAACTGGACGGTGGACGGGGCGGACATCAACGATTCGGGTTCGAACGGCACTGTGGTCAACGAACCCAGCATGGACGCCATCTCCGAGATCACCCTGGAGAGGGGCAACTACGACGCGGGTTATGGGCGTTCGGGCGGCGGCCAGGTCCTTGTGGCCACCAGGAGCGGCACAAGCGCCTTCCACGGCGAAGGTTATGAGTACGTCCGCAACACCATGTTCGACGCCAACGACTGGCTGAACAAGGAAAGCCAGGTGGCGGCAGGCGAGCCGAACGAAGCGGGCGTGAACCATCACAACGTCTACGGCTTTACCATTGGGGGTCCCATCTACATTCCCAAAACCTACAACACGGACAAGAAGAAGACTTACTTCTTCTGGTCGGAGGATTGGCACAAGATTACCTCTGCGGCCCAGAGCACGACGATTCCAACGCCGACCACGAACGATGTGCAGGGCGTGTTTGCGGGCGATATCACGGGACAGTATCCGCAAGCGACGTACAACGCATCGACCGGGATGTCAACGATTCCGACCAGTGCCTTCAGCAAGAACTCTCAGGTCTATCTGACCGACCTGCTCGCCCCCAATGCGAACGCCAGCGGACAGATAACTCTGAACCTTCCGCAGGAGAACAGCTACCGGGACGATATCGTCCGCATCGACCACTACTTCAGCGACAAGGTTCACTTTTACGCGCGGGGCATGAACGACATCATGCCGGTTACCGAGCCATTGGGCCTCTGGGCGGGCAACAACTACCCCAATGCGGCGGCCGCGGCGGTCGACTCGCCGGGCAAGAACGTGGTGGGCAACCTGACCTGGACGATTTCGCCAAAGATCGTCAACGAGGTCGAGTTTGTCTATTCCCAGGGCACCTATCACTCCAGCTTCACGGGCACGCCATTCGCCACTTCGGCGACTGCGCTGAGCGCGCTGCAGACGAACACCGAGGAGTTCAACGATCCGTACGGACGCCTTCCCGCAGTCGCCATCACCGGCATCACGGGCTTCTCGGCGGGTTCCACTCCCTGGAAAGAGCGCAATCTGGACCGCAGCTACTTTGACAACCTGGCTCTGAATCTGGGCCAGCATACGTTGCGCATGGGCTTCCAGATCCAGCAGATGCTGAAGAGCGAAAATGCCGTCGCCGGCGAGGCCAGCTTCAGCTTTGGCACTGGTTTGACAGGCGATGTGCCTTTTGCCGACTTCCTGGTGGGCAACGTTGCTCAATATACCCAGCAGAACAAGGACACGATCCCCGACTTGCAATACCTGAACAGCGAAGCCTACCTGCAAGACGACTGGAAGCTAAGCCGCAAAGTGACCCTCAACCTCGGGGTTCGCTGGAGCAGCCTGCCCTCGCCCGGAGACAAGGCCAACATTCTGGCTAACTTCGATCCGGCGCTGTACAGCCCGCAACTGGCACCGACGATCGCCGCGGCAAGCGGTAACTTCAACCCCGGCCAGGTGGTTGGCGGCTTCGCCCTGGCACCGGCTACCTACGCCAACGGCATTATCTTCCCGCAGGGCAAGGCCTGCACCACGGCGCAGACCTACTCGGCGCAGGTGCAGTGCTCGCCTTATGGCAAGACCATCGATCCGACCTACAGCGCCAACTTTGCGCCGCGCGTCGGATTTGCCTACAACCCCGATGGACGCGGCGTGACCTCCATTCGCGGCGGCTTCGGCATCTTCTACGATCGCGTTCTGAACGGCATCTTCGAGCAGAGCGCCTTCTACGATCCGCCGGAGGTGCAGTCAGTGACTGTGAACAACACCAGCTTCGACCAACCGTTGGCCGTGGCCGGCGCCACCAACTACGGGCCCAACCTGATGTGGACGACCGGCACCCCTGCATTCAAGGTTCCGAACTACGCCGACTACAACCTCACCATCGAGCGTCAGTTGCTGCCCAGCACGGTTGCTACCGTGGCCTACGTGGGCAGCAAGGCGCGCCACCTGATCGGCGAGTTCGACATGAACCAGCCCACGCTCGGCGCCCGTCTGGCCGCGCCTGCCAACACCGATGTCAATGCGCTGCGTCCCTTCCTGGGCTACAGCTACTTCGACACCAAGGGCACCATCTTTACAAGCAACTACAACGGGCTGCAGATCGCGCTGAACCATCGCTCCTCCAAGGGCCTGACAGTGGGCGCGGCGTACACCTGGTCGAAGGTTTTGACCACCAACTCCAACGACCGCGGCACGGCATCCACGGACACCTACAACATGAAGTTGGATTACGGTCCGTCCTCCTTCAATCAACCCCAGACCTTGCTGGTCAACTACGTCTACAACCTGCCCTTCTTCAAGGGGCAGAGCAACCTGGAAGGCAAGTTCCTGGGTGGGTGGGAACTCTCCGGCGTCACCTCGATGATCTCCGGCAGCTCCTTCAACGTGGTTCAGCCCTCGGATCCGTATGCCTGCCCGACACTCCCGAGTGGACTCTGCAACCCGGCGACTACGTTGCCCGGGCAGGGCCTGAGAGGCATAGGCATTGGCAACCCCGATGGCCACATCGCTGCTCGTCCCAACCAGATCTCTGCGGTTCACATGACCAAGACAGTGGCCCAGTGGTTCTCCACTTCCTCCTATGCTGTGGCCAAGGGCCAATTCGGCAATGTGGGCTCAGGTTCGCTCTTGGGTCCGGGAATGCAGAAATGGGACATGGCCCTTGCCAAGAACACCAAGATCGGCGAGCTTGTCAACATCCAACTGCGCGCCGAGGCATTCGACGTGTTCAACCATCCGAACTTCAGCAGTGTCGACTCGAACATGGGCGATGGTGCAAGCTTCGGCACAGTAAACGGCGATCACGAGCCGCGCCTCCTGCAACTCGGCGCAAAGGTCACCTTCTAGATCGAGTGATTCTTTCCTGACAGAATGCCGGAGCAAGTGCTCCGGCATTCCTTTTGACCGGCGCCTGTTTCCTATGTCGAGGCGAGCGGGTTCTGCGCTTACTTGTCCGCCGGCGCAGGGGCCGCGCCCTGGGGCGGGCTATCGGAGTGCGGGACTTTAGACATCACCTTGAGCAGCGCATCGTCGGCGGTCTTGTTCAGGCTTTTGGATTTATCGAATTCGGTCTTTGCCTCGGCTGCCATGCCCATGGAACGGTAAATCCGCCCAAGCCGATAATGGGCGCTTACGTCGCCGGGTTTGAGCGCGATGGCCTTCTTCAACTCGCGCAACGCATCTTCGTTGCGGCCAGCCTCAGTGTAGACAATGCCCAAGTCGAGATGTCCCATGGAGTTGGCAGGGTTGATTTTCACCACCTTCTCCAGGAGCGGCTGGGCCTCTTCCAACCGGTTCATTTGAATATCCGAGTCGGCCAGGTAAAGCATCGCCTGGGCATGATCGGGAAAGTTGTCGATCTCGGCCTGAAACTGCTGCGCAGCCTCCTGGGTTTGCCCTTGCATCCACAGAAGGTAGCCGAGGCCGAAGTGAACGTTCGGCTCCTTGGGGTTGGCCTGAATGGCGGCGCGGAACTCACGCGTGGCGCCGATCCTGTCTTTCATTTCGTCCAGCGCTTCGCCGACCAGCATGTAGGATTCCGCCGACTCCGCATTGAGCGCCACCATGCGGTGAAAGGCATCGAGTACGCAAGGATACTGGCTTGAGAGCAGGCAACTGTGGGCCAAAGTTAACAGCAGTTCAAGGTTCTTGTCATCGCGGTCCGACGCAGTCTTCAGATAGGGCGCCGCGGCCGCGTATTCGCCCAGGCCGTAATGGGACATACCGATCAGTACTGTGAGTCGCTGCGTTTCATCGGCATTCGAAGCGGCTGCTTTGAGCAGTGGTGTGAACAGTTCAATGGCTTGCTTGTATTGGCCGTCTTTGAAGTAAGCCAGGCCCATGTTCAGGCGGAGTCCGGGCATGGTTGGACTCAGCGCGAAGGCTTTGCGATAGAAGGCAATGGCCTGCGGATAATGCTCCTGACGCGCTTCAAGAAGGCCGAGGTGGGCGAAAGGCACGGGGTCGGCGGGGTGTGCGTCCGATGAGAGCTTCCACGCTTTCTCAGCCTCGGGCATGTTTCCTTGCTGCTCAAGCACGAGCGCCAACTGGTCTGAATTGGATTGGGAGTGTGCCGCAACGGAGCAACTGACCAAGGCAAGAAACAGCGATCCAGCAAGTCTGCACCGCGATGTGTAAGTCACATTGGTCTCCCTCTCGATTTTCTCGCGTGGACGGCGGTGTGCGCAACTGTTACCAAGGCGCGGCGAGTGGTGCGAATTGCAGTCGCCTTCATGCGACGCTGCTGGAATGGTAGATTGATGTTAGAGTTATGCGGCATTCCGAAGCATTCGTTGCGAATTGTTGTGAGTCCGGCGGCAAGAAGGGGATGGATCGATGGGATTGAACGCACTGGATCTTATCGTCATTGTTGCCTATCTCGCCGGAGTAACTCTGTTCGGATTGCGGTTTCGCGGCAAAAACCGAACGTTGAAGGATTACTTCCTCGCCAGTAACACGACTCCCTGGTGGGCCATTTCGCTCTCGATTGTTGCGGCGGAGACCAGCACGCTCACCATCATCAGCGTTCCGGGCTTTGCCTATGAAAAGGACTTCCGTTTTCTGCAACTGGTGATCGGCTACGTTGTGGGACGCATTGTTGTCAGCGTTGTTTTGATTCCGCAGTACTTTCAGGGACGGCTTGTGACCGCCTACGAGTTGATCGAGCGGCGCTTTGGCGGGAAGCTGCGATCGATGACAGCCGGACTGTTTCTGTTGACGCGGGCGGCGGCTGAGGGAGTTCGCGTGTTCGCGGTGGCGATCGTGATTCGTGTTGCCCTTGGAAGCCTGCTGACGGGACTCAGCGATTTTCAGCGGGATCTCGCGGCCATCGCGATTGTAACCTTGTTGACGCTGCTCTATACGTTTGAAGGCGGAATGGCTGCGGTGATCTGGACAGATGTGGTGCAGTTGACAATCTATCTTGCGGGAACGATTGTTGCGGCTTATTCCATTCTTCGCGTGGCGCCGGGAGGATGGGATGCGATCCATGCGATTGCGGGGCAGGCGGGGAAGTTTCGCATGTTCGATATGTCGTGGAATCTCTCTGCAACCTATACGCTATGGTCAGGCGTGATTGGCGGCGCGTTTCTGACGACGGCCAGTCACGGCACCGATCAGTTGATCGTGCAGCGGTTGCTGTCAGCGCGCAACGAGCGCCAGGCAAAGATGGCTCTGGTCTCGAGCGGCGTGGCGGTGTTCTTCCAGTTCTCTCTGTTCCTGATGCTGGGCGCAATGTTGTATGTGTTTTATAAGCTCTTTCCTCCTGCAACGGCTTTTACGCGAACGGATATGATTTTTCCCACTTATGTAGTCACTCGATTGCCGCATGGGATGGGAGGGCTGCTGATCTCAGCGATTCTGGCGGCGGCGATGTCAAACCTGAGTGCTGCTCTCAACTCTCTTTCGTCGACAACGATCGTGGATTTTTATGCGCGGGTGGTGCCGCAATCGACTGAGGAGCGGCGAGTGCAACTCTCGCGGATGGCAACGATCGGATGGGGAGCGCTGCTGTTCGGCTTGGCGCTGCTTGCACGGAATGGCGGGAAAGTACTGGAGATGGGGCTTTCAATTGCATCGGTGGCATATGGATCGCTGCTGGGGGTGTTTCTGCTGGGCGTGCTGACCAGGGGCGCGTCAGAGCGCGGCGCAATGGTTGGAATGTTGATCGGACTTACTTTGAACCTCTATCTCTGGCGATTTACCTCTGTGCCGTTTACCTGGTATGTCGTGCTGGGGAGCATTGTCACTTTTCTTTCTGGATACGGAGCAAGTTACATGATGCCAGAGGTACGCCGTTCAGAACCATTTCTGCAATAAGAGACACAAGGCGGATCAAGATATGTGGAACGAGAGAAACTCTGCGAAACAGGTAGCGGCAACAGGCACTCAGATGAAGTTATGCCGGAGGAGTTGCTTCGTCGTCATCCTGTTCCTTTTGGTTCTCGCCCAAGCTCACCCACAGGCAGAGCAAAGCGAGAACGATGCTGCTTTCAAGACAGTGGATGCGGTTGTGGAGAGGGCGGTTGCAGAAGGAAACATTCCTGGCGCTGTGCTGGTAATTGGGCATGACGGCAAGGTGATTCATCGCCGGGCTTTCGGTTCACGGTCGCTGGAGCCGGAGCGGGAGCCGATGACTCTGGACACAGTCTTCGACCTGGCGTCGCTGACCAAGTGCATTGCCACCGCAACCTCTGTTATGAAGTTGGTGGACGATGGACGGCTAAGGCTGGGCGATTCGGTTGCAACTTATCTGCCCGAGTTTGCGCAGAATGGGAAGAAGGACATTACGGTCAGGGACTTACTAACTCATTACTCGGGGCTGGCTCCGGATCTTGACCTAAAATCCTCGTGGTCGGGGCGCGAGGCGGCCTACCAGATGGCGATGCAACAGCGGCCGACCAATCCGCCTGGTTCGCGCTTCGTCTATAGCGATATTAACTTTGAGGTTCTTGGGTTCCTGGTGGAGAAGATTACGGGCCAGCCGCTGAATGAGTTTGCCAGCGCCAATATTTTCAAGCCATTGGGAATGAAAGACACGCGTTTCCTTCCGCCGAAGGAGTGGATGGCGCGCATTGCGCCGACGCAGTATGACGAGCAGGGGCATATGCTCCGCGGTGTTGTGCACGACCCGACGGCGCGGCGGATGGGGGGCGTGGCCGGGCATGCCGGGTTGTTTTCGACCGGTGATGATTTGGCGCTGTTCGCACAGGACTTTCTGAGCGGGTTCACAGTATTGAGCAGGCAAGCGGTAGAGAAGATGGCTTCGCCACAGCAGCCGCCGAATGCAACGGTTCTACGCGGGCTGGGATGGGACATTGACTCGCCGTTCTCGACAAACCGCGGGGAGTTACTGCCGGTGGGTTCGTTTGGACATACGGGTTTCACAGGCACATCGTTGTGGATCGATCCAGTTACAAACACCTATATCATCCTGCTGACCAATGCGGTTCACCCGCACGGCGGCAAGTCGACGGTGAGCCTGAGAAGCAAGGTGGCGACGGCGGTGGTGGGAGCGCTGAGGCTGACGGTGAGCGAGCAGGAGAAGCTGGGCATGGCCAGCGCCACGGGATACAACGAGGTGTTGCCTGCGGCGCGACGGATTGCCTTCCGGAATGGCGAGGTAAAGGCGGGGATCGACGTGCTGGAGGCGCATGATTTCCGCGAACTGCGCGGGAGTGTGAGCCACCCGGTGCGCGTGGGACTGGTGGCGAATCAGACTGCGATTGATGGGCGCGGAGAGCGGACAGCGGATGTGCTGGCGCATGCGCCGGGCGTGCAACTGGCGGCAATCTTCAGCCCGGAACATGGAATTGCGGGGAAGCTGGACACGACAGAGATAGGTAACTCTAAAGATGCGGCAACGGGTGCGCCGATTTATAGCGTGTATGGCGACAGTGATGCGAAGCGGCGGCCTTCAAGCGAAGTAATCGCGGGACTGGGTGTAATTGTCTTCGACATACAGGATGTGGGCGTGCGGTTTTACACCTATGAAAGCACGCTGGGTTACTTTCTTGAGGCAGCGGGAAAGGCGGGCAAGGAGATTGTGGTGCTGGACCGGCCTAATCCGATTGATGGAGCATTTGTGCAGGGGCCTGTTGCGGATGCGGGCAGGGAATCGTTTGTGAGTTACTGGCGCACGCCGGTGCGGCATGGGATGACCATGGGCGAACTGGCGAGGATGTTCAACGCGGAACGCGGGATTGGCGCTAAGCTGACCGTGGTTCCGATGCAGGGATGGATGCGCGGCGACTGGTTCGATTCGACAGGCGAGTTATGGGTGAATCCTTCGCCGAATATGCGCAGCCTTACCGAGGCGGCTTTGTATCCCGGAATTGGAATGATTGAGGGGTCGAATATCTCAGTGGGCCGCGGGACGGATACGCCATTCGAGCTGGTGGGTGCGCCGTGGGTGAGTGCGGTGGAACTGGCACGATCGCTGAATGCGCGCGAGATTGCGGGCGTGCGCTTCATTCCCGTCGACTTTACACCGGATAGCTCGACCTATGCTCATGAGAAGTGCGGAGGCGTGCAGATTGTTGTTACCGACAGGAATGTTCTGGATGCCCCGGAGCTAGGGATTGAGGTTGCGGCTGCCTTGCATTCGCTCTTCCCGGATCACTACAAACTCATTGGAGTGGATACGCTGATGGTGAACAAGGCAAGTCTGGATGCGCTCCAGGCGGGGCAGGATCCGCGGCGGATTGCGGAACAATGGCGCGATGGGTTGGATCAGTTCGAAAGCCTGCGCACGAAGTATCTGATTTATTGAGCTATCGACTGACTTAGAAGTAAGTCTGCACGATATCGATCACCTGGTAACTTGAGTTGACGATGGGCAGGGTGCGCCACTTGTCGAAGGTGAGGCAGGGGTGGGAGATATCGAAGGCGATCATGTCACCGACGCACAGATCGTCGCCGGGCTGAATCTGAAGGTAGGCGTGCTGGTCCATCATCCTGGACACAGACCAATGGGTCGGTGCGGTTCGCGGAGTTGATCCTCCGGGCCGGAAGTGAAGCGCGGGCGTGGGGAATCCGGAGTCGAATGCGGCGTCGCGCTTGCCCATGCCGACGATGGCGCGTCCGGCTTCCGGGACGGATTGCACATAGGCCCAGACGTGCAAAGCGGGGATGAGGCCGGATTGCATGCGATGGGCAATGGGATTGTGCTGCAGGATCCTGGCCTGGGCCTGGCGGTAGGCGCCGACGTCGTGGGTGAGATAGCATCCGGGGCGGAGAAGGATTTCGACCGGAGACTCGAACGATGCCGCAGAAAAGACTTCGGCGACAACGTCATACCACGAGGAGCCTGCGCCAGAGAGCAGGATGGGCTGGCGCCGGAAGCGAGCTTCCGCGGATAACTTGCGGGTTACGAAAACGGCGTGTTTAAGGAAGGTGCGGATGGAGGCCTCATCGCTGAGGACACCTTCATAAATCTCGACCCCATCGAGGGCGATGGCGTGCTGCCAGTTAGTGAGGGCGGCTAACACTGCCAGTAACTGGCCGTTAGTGCGAATGCCGGTGCGGCCGCCCTCGACGCCGAGTTCGAGCAGCACATGCAGGCGCAGGCCGAGGTTGGCATAGAAGGCGCCTAACTGGTTGATTTGCTCCGCGGAATCGACGAGGCAATAAAACTCGAAATGCGGGTCGGCGATAAGACGCGCGATGGCGGCCATGTTCTGCCTGCCCACTAACTGGTTGGCCATGAGGATGCGGCGAACGCCGTGGGCAGTAAGCGACTTGTGCCTGATGCGCGGTGGCGAGGGTGATGCCCCATGCGCCTGCGTCGAGCTGCATCTGGAAGAGGAGTGGAGCCATGGTGGTTTTGCCGTGGGGCGCAAGCTTGAGGCCGTAGGCGGAAATAAACTGGCGCATCCAGTTGAGATTGTGCTGGAGCTTCTCCTGATAAAGGACCGCGGTGGGCAGGCTGAGATCTTCGCGAAGGAGATTCCAGTCGAGACGCGCGATGTCTGTTGCGGTGAGCGCAGAGTCGAATGCGCCCAGGCCCTTGTTGAGCGGGTCGACGAGCACCGCGGCGGAGACTGGAAGGGGTTCCTTTTGCTTCAATGTCTGCCTCCCGATGAGACTCTGGAATCGGTCCGGAATAAGTGTGGAACAGCGAGCAGTTATAGTCTATATTCTGAACGAGCACTTATGCCGAGCTGCGACACATTGATACGCAATGCGAGGGTTGTGGACGGCAGCGGAAGCGCGGCGAAGCTTCTGGACGTGGCGATTGCGGACGGACGCATCTGCGCGATCGGCGCGACTCTTGATTGCAATGCTGGCTCGGTTGTGGATGGCGCGGGGCTGGTGCTGGCGCCGGGCTTCATTGATGTGCATACGCACGACGACCTAGCGGTGTTGCGCGAGCCGCAGATGCTGCCCAAGCTGTCGCAGGGCGTGACGATGGTGATTGTGGGCAACTGCGGCATCAGTGCTTCACCAGTGACATTAGACGGCGGCCCTCCCGATCCCATGAACCTGCTGGGCGCGGCGGAGGATTTCAAGTACTCGACATTCGCAAAGTATGTTGCGGCAGTTGACGATGCGCGGCCGGCGGTGAATGTGGGCGCGCTGGTGGGCCACACGGCTTTGCGCAACAACCACATGGACAGGCTGGATCGCACGGCAGCGGACGCTGAGATTGCGCGCATGCGAGAGCAGTTGTGCGAGGCGCTTGAGCATGGTGCGCTTGGATTGAGCACTGGCCTTGCGTATCTCTCGGCCAACGCTGCGACGGCGCAGGAGGTGATGGCGCTGGTGCAGCCGCTGGCCGCATTTGGCGCGGTGTATGCGACGCACATGCGCACGGAGGCGGAGGCGATTCTGGACGCGATGGAAGAGGCGTTTGCGATTGGGCGCGCGAGCGATGCGCCGGTGATTGTGTCGCACCTGAAATGCGCGGGGATTGCGAACTGGGGACGGAGCGGCGAAGTGTTGCAGGCTCTGGATGCGGCGCGGCGCGAGCAACTGGTGGGGTGCGATTGCTATCCGTATGCGGCGGGGTCGAGCACGCTGGATCTGCGCCAGGTGGATGAGCGGGTCAAGATTACGATTACGTGGAGCACGCCGCATGCGGAGGTTGCGGGAAAGCCGCTGGCTGCGATTGCCGGGGAGTGGGGCGTGACACAACTGGAAGCGGCGCGGCGGCTGCAGCCGGCAGGGGCGATTTATCACAGCATTGCGGAGGAAGATATGCGGCGGATCCTGGCGCATCCGGCAACGATGATCGGGTCGGATGGATTGCCTTGCGATCCGCGGCCGCATCCGCGGTTGTGGGGGACGTTTCCGCGCGTGCTGGGACAGTATTGCCGCGAGGAGGGTTTGATTTCGCTGCCGGAGGCAGTGCGCAAGATGACAGGACTGCCGGCGATGCGGTTTGCGCTGGCGGAGCGCGGGCTGATCCGCGAAGGATACTGGGCGGACCTGGTGCTGTTCGATGCCGAGACGGTGCTTGACACTTCCACTTATGAAGCTCCGGTGAGCGCGGCGCGCGGGATTGCGGGGGTGTGGGTGAATGGCGTGCACTCCTACACTACGCAGGGTGCGACGGGCGAGCGTGCGGGGCGATTTGTTGCGCGCGGCAAGAGGACATGGATTCAGTAACGCATTTTCAAGCTGGTGGATGGATAGCCTGAACGGAGCTGCGGTTTTCTCGAACCTATGATGGATGCCCATAGTGTATTTCTGATCGGATCAGCGTTTGTCGCGGTGGTCGGCCTGATTGTGCTGATCGTCGTCTTCAAGCTGAATCCGTTTATTACGCTGCTGCTCACGTCGCTGGCGCTGGCGGTGGTGACGGGGATGCCGCTGACGACGGTGGTGCACTCGTTTGAAGCGGGCGTGGGCGCAACGCTGGGGCACATTGCGATTGTGGTGGCGCTGGGGACGATGCTGGGCAAGATGATGGCAGAGTCGGGCGGCGCGGACCAGGTTGCGCACACGCTGATTGACTGGTTCGGAGAGAAACGCGTGCATTGGGCCATGATGGTGATTGGCCTGGTGATTGGTCTGCCGGCATTTTTTGAAGTGGGCTTTGTGCTGCTGATTCCGATTGCGTTTACGGTGGCGCGGCGGACGGGGACATCGCTGATTCTTGTTGGACTGCCGATGGTGGCTGGGCTCTCGGTGGTGCATGGACTGGTGCCGCCGCATCCTGCGGCGCTGCTGGCGGTGACCATTTACAAGGCGGACGTGGGGCGCACGATTTTTTATGCGCTGCTGGTGGGGATTCCGACGGCGGTGGTGGCGGGTCCGCTGTACGCGAAGCTGATTGCGCCGCATATCCATTTACCGGCTGAGAATCCGATGGCCGCGGAGTTTGTGGATGAAGGCCAGGAGCGCAGCCGGCCGGGATTCTGGCTGACGCTGTTCACCATTCTGTTTCCGGTGGTACTGATGCTGGTGGGTAGCTGGGCGGATGCGATTGCGACGCCGAAGAGCGCGGTGAACGAGGGATTGCATCTGGTGGGCAACGACGACATGGCGCTGCTGATTGGCGTGCTGCTGAGCTTTTATACGCTGGGGCGGATGCGGGGATTTACGCGCGCAACGATTCTGCGTTTCAGCAACGAGTGCCTGGCGCCGACGGCGACGATTACGCTGCTGGTGGGCGCGGGCGGAGGGTTCGGCAGGATTTTGCAGGACAGCGGCGTGTCGCAGGCGATTATCGGCGTGGCGATGCACAGCCATGTGCCGCTGCTGCTGCTGGCGTGGATGCTGGCGGCGCTGATGCGGCTGGCGACGGGTTCGGCGACGGTGGCGATGACGACGGCGGCGGGCATTGTTGCGCCGATTGCATTGCAGGCGACGGGCGTGCATCCGGAGCTGCTGGCGATTGCCACCGGAGCGGGGTCGCTGATCTTTTCGCACGTGAACGACGGCGGGTTCTGGCTGGTGAAGGAGTACTTCAACATGAGCGTGGCCGACACCATGAAGACCTGGTCGGTGTGCGAGACGATTATTTCAGTGATGGCGCTGCTGCTGACGCTGGGTCTGGCGTGGGTGATGTGATCGAAGGCGAGATCAGTTCAAAGATTTCAGTTCTGGATAAGGATGGATGGAATGAGTGAGGGATGGTTGCTGCGGGGAGTTGGGCGGCGGGAGTTTTTGAAGGGTGCGGGAGCTATGGCTTTGGCGCATTCCGCGCTGGGCCGGGCGCAGATGGGCGCGCGGCGAAGCAAGGTGCTGGCCTATGTGGGCACGTACACGGGCGCGGTGGGCGCGGGCAGTAATGGCGAGGGGATTTACCGGTTCGCTATGAATGAGAAGACAGGCGCCTTGACCGAGCGCGCACTGGCGGCGAAGACGCCGTACCCGTCGTGGATTGCAATTCATCCTTCGAAGAAGTATCTGTACGCGGTGAACGAAATCAGCGACTACAACGGAAACAGCGGCTCGGTGAGCGCGTTTGCGATTGACGAGGCGAACGGAGATTTGACGGCGCTGAACGTGGTGAGCTCAGAGGGCGCGGGACCGTGCTATCTGAGCATCGACGCCAAGGGCAAGCATGCGTATGTGGCGAACTATGGTGGAGGCAGCGTGGCGGTGCTGCCGATTCTTGAAGGTGGACGACTGGGAGCGGCGACGGGCGTGCATCGCGATGCGGGGAAGCTGGGCGCTGCGCAAGCGAAGGATGCGCCGGCGGGAAGCTTTGCTGTGAGTGGACACGATGTTCCGCATGCGCACACGATTTTGCCCGACCCGCTGGGCAAGTTTGTGCTGGCGACGGACCTGGGACTGGATGCGATTTATGTGTATCGCATTGATGAGAGTACGGGAACGGTTAGCTTTGGCGATGGCGTGGAGGGTGCGCGGCTGCCCACCGGCGATGGGCCGCGGCATCTTGTGTTTTCTGTCGATGGGAAGTGGGTCTACTCGATCCAAGAGGAGTCGTCAACGATTGCGGTCTACAGGTATGACTCCGGGACAGGGACGTTGACCGCGCAGCAGACGGTCTCCGCGCTGCCGGAGGGTTTTGCGGGAACGAGTTTTGCTGCGGAGATTCTGGTTTCCGTGGATGGGCGATTTTTGTATGCGTCGAACCGGCTGCACGACACCATTGCGGTGTTCGCGATTGGTGCGGACGGCAATTTGAAGTGGCTGGGCGAGACGTCGACGATGGGGGATTATCCGGGGCAGTGCCGCATCGATCCCACGGGCAATTTCCTCTATGCGTGCAACCGGCGGAGCGACAGCATTACCTGCTTCAGAATTCATCGCGAGACAGGCCTGCTGGCGTTTACGGCGCGGTATACGGCGGTGGGCAGCCCGGGGAGTATTACGTTCCTGGGGTAGCGGCGAGTGAGCGAGCCGGCATGAGTCCAGGGCGCTGGGGCTTCATACGCCGATGATTTCGCCATGGTTGTCGAGATCGATGGCGAGGGCGCGGGGCGAGCTGGGCAGGCCGGGCATGAGCATCATGTTGCCGGCTACGGCAACGACGAAGCCGGCGCCGGCGGAGAGCAGCGCATCCGTGATGTTGAGTGTCCAGCCGGTGGGCGCGCCGGTGATCTTTGGATTGTCGGTGAGCGAGTACTGCGTTTTGGCGATGCAGACGGGCAACGCGGCGAATCCCCACTCCGCGTAGCGCTCGAGCTTGGCCTGGGCTTGAGGGCTGATGGAAACCTCACCGGCGCCGTAGACCCGTGTGGCGACCGAGCGAATTTTTTCTTCGAATGAATCTTGCAGGAAATAGGCAGAATGGACGTCCGGCGCGGGATGGGCGGCGATGGTGGAGACGACAGTCTGCGCCAGATTAACTGCGCCCAGGCCGCCCTGGGTGAAGGCTTCCACAATGGAACTGGGGACGGACATGCGCCCACATTCCTGGGCGATGGCTTCGAGTTCGGCCGCCTGGTCGGCGGGGAAGCGATTGATGGCGACGACGACAGGGACGCCGAAGTTTTTGAGCGAAGCAATGTGGTGCGCGAGGTTACTGAAGCCGGCTTTGAGTATGCCCTGGCCCTGTGCGCGCAGGCTTTGCACGCTGGTGACGAGCACCGCGAGGGCGGGCTGAATGCCGGAGGAGCGCATGGCGATGTCGAAGTATTTTTCCGCGCCCAGGTCGGAGGCGAAGCCGGCTTCGTTGACCACGTAGTCGGCGAGGCGAAGAGCCATCTGCTGCGAGAGCACGCTGCAGGTGCCGTGGGCGATGTTGGCGAAGGGGCCGGTGTGGACCAGCGCGGGCGTGCCTTCGGTGGTCTGCACCAGGTTGGGCAACAGGGCTTCGCTGAGCAGGGCCAGCATGGCGCCGGTTGCGCCGAGATCGGCTGCGGTGACGGGCCGGCCGGAGCGGTTGACGCCGATGACGATGGAGCCGATGCGGCGGCGCAGATCGGGCAGGCTGGAGGCGAGGCCGAGGATGGCCATGATCTCTGACGCGGCGGTGATGACGAAGCCGGTTTCGCGGCTGGCGCCCTCGCCCTTGGAACCCACAGCGACGGTGATACGGCGCAGGGCGCGGTCGTTGACGTCCAGGGCGCGCGGCCAGGAGATTTGCGCGGGATCGAGATCGAGCTGGTTGCCGTGGAACAGATGCGAGTCAATCATGGCGGCCAGCAGGTTGTGCGCGGCGGTGATGGCGTGGAAGTCGCCGTGGAAGTGGAGGTTGATCTTCTGGCTGGGCTCTACCTGTGAAAGCCCACCGCCGGCAGCGCCTCCCTTGAGGCCGAAGACGGGGCCGAGCGAGGGCTCGCGCGAGGTGACGATGGACTTGCAGCCGATGCGTTCCAGACCCTGGGCCAGGCCGATGGAGACCACCGTTTTGCCTTCGCCGGAGACGGTGGGGGTGGTGGCCGTGACCAGGATGAATTTGCCGCGCACGGGGAAGGCCGGATCGGTGAGCAGATCGAGCTTGAGCTTAGCGCCGTAAGTGCCCAGCGTCTCGTAGTGGTGCGGTGCAAGGTTGAGCCTGGCGGCGATGTCCTGGATGGGGAAGAGGGCGATATTCATGGTCGGCATGGATGTAGCGGTCATAAAGGCTCCCGATCAGTTTCCGCGAGATACTATACGCCGCGGAAATGAGGGCGCGGTGTGATGGATAAACATTGCGGGCAGGCGCGGAATTGAGCGCCTTACCCGTCGGGAAGTGCCTATTTTGGCAACGAGTTGAGCTTGTCGAGGGTGCGCTTCAGATCGTCGAGTTTCTGGCCGGCCTCAGAGAGCTTTCCTTCGGCGGTGAGGCGCTGGTAGTCGGAGAAGTCCCTGCCTGCCTGGGCAACGAGCGACTTGAGATTGTCGGCCGGCTGGGCGGGGGCGGGCGATCCGGGTTCGGGCGCGGCGCGTGGAGCTTCAGAGGCGCTCAGCGTGGACGAGTCTGTACCGAAAAGAGACGCAAGCGCGCCCTCGAAGCTAGGCGCGTAGGCCAGGCGGTCTTGCAGGGCGAGGACCACGAGGCGCAGTTCGGGCATGGGGCTGCTGCTGGCCTGCAGGTAGATGGGCTCGGCGTAGAGCAGTGCGCGTCCGCAGGGGATGACAATCAGGCTGCCGCGGCGCACGCGGGAGCCCTGCTGATTCCACAGGGTCAGCTGGCCGGAGAGCTGTGCGTTCTGGTCGATGCGCGCCTCAATCTGCTGGGGGCCGTCGACCAGGCGGGTCTTGGGGAAGTCGTAGACGATGGAGGTGCCGTAGTGCTCGCCGTCGCTGCGGCCGGCGATCCAGCCGATCAGGTTGTTGCGGTTGGCGGGGGTGAAGGGCAGAATCTCCACAAACTCCAGGCCGTCTTCGCCGGGGAGTTTCATGAGCACAAAGTTGGGCTGCATGGCCTGCGTGGTCTGCTCTCCGCCCTGCGCCATGCCGGTCTCGGTGGCGACGGTCCACAGGTCTTCGCGGTTGTAGAAGACCTCAGGGTTGGTCATGTGGTAGAGGCCGTAGACCTCGGCCTGCAGGCTGAGCAACAGCTCTGGATAGCGGACATGCTTGTGCATCCAGGCGGGCATGGCCGAGGAATCTTTGAAGAGGCTGGGGAAAATGCCGCGATAGGCGGCGAGGATGGGGTCGTTGCTGTCAAAGACGTAAAAGGTGACGGTGCCGTCGTAGGCGTCGATGACCGCCTTGACGCTGTTGCGCATGTAATTGAGGGAAAGATCGCCCAGAGCGCGATGGGCTGAATAAGGATACGTATCGGACGAAGTGAAGGCGTCCATCACCCAGGAGAGGCGGCCGTCGTCGCCGACCACGATGTAGGGGTCCTGATCGAAGGTGAGGAACGGCGCGAGGGCGGCGACACGGTCGCGAAGATTGCGGCGCATGAGCAGGCGGCTCTGGGAGTTGACGTCGTCGCTGAAGGGGAGCTTGGCAATGTCGCCGCGGTCGAAGGCGATGAAGAGCCGGCGCATGAATCCGCCCAGCACAATGCCGCCGCTGCCGTTGTAGGAGGTGAGATTGTTGCTCTGGCCTTCAGGGTAGTTGAACTCCTGCTGGCGGGTCTTCACGTAGACGTCGGTGTTGGTCATCTCGCCAAAATAGATTTCAGGCCGGGTGACATTGAGGCCCTGCACGGTGCTCTGCACGGGCATGTTGCTCAGCATCAGCGTGGGCAGGCCTTCGGGGGTGAATCCGTTGACGGGGTTCATGGTGATGCCGTAGCCGTGGGTGTAGATGAGCTTGTCGTTGATCCAGTTGCGGCTGCTCTCGGGCAGCTTGTCCACGTTCAGCTCGCGGGCGGCCAGCATCACTTCGCGCTGCGCGCCGTCAATTTGATAGCGGTCGATGTCGATATCGGGAAAGTCGTAGTAGGTGCGAATCTCCTGGATCTGGCGCAGGGTGTCTTTCAGGGCTTCCACGTCCCACAGGCGGATGTTCTGCAACGTGGCCTGATTGTTGGCAGGGTCGGTTGCGCCCACGGTGGTTTCAGCGGGGAACTCGTGCTGCTGAAAGGAGTCCAGGCCGTAGGCCTTGCGCGTCAACTGGATGTTGTAAGCGATGTAGGGCTGCTCGCGGACCAGTTCATTGGGCTTGACCAGGAAGCTGGTCACATACCAGCCGGCCACACCGGTGACGACGAAGCAAAGGATGGCGGGTAGAACGGCGACGATGAGCCAGCGGCCGCGCGGGTTGGCGATGGCGGTGACCACGGCGATGAGCGCGCCCAGAGCGAGCGCCGCGGCGATGAACAACATGCCGGTGAGGGTGACGTGTGCGTCGGTGTAGCTGACGCCGTCGAAGATGGTGTGGTGCTCGAAGAGAAGTTCGAAGCGGCTGATGTACTCGCGCAGGGCGAGGACGACGAGGAGAAAGCCGACGGAGAGGGAGATTTCACGCCAGGGTAGGGCAATGCCGCCGGAAATGCGGCCGCTAAGGGCGCGTGAGCCGCCGGTGATGAGCAGAAACAGGACGGCGAGGACGCAGGTGAGAATGGCGAGCGTGAGCAGCCAGCCCGCGATGAGCTGCCAGGCAGGCAACGTGAAGAGGTAGAAGTTGAGCGAACGGCCGAAGATGGGGTCTGCGAAGCTTCCCGGCGAGCCGGCGGCAGCCTGCGGGGCGTACCAGTAAAGCGCGAGCGTGGTCCACTGCGCCTGCATGGCGGCGGCAGTGGCCAGGGCGATGAGGGCGCTGACCGCGAGGGCGATGAGGCGCAGAACGGGCGCGACAGGCAGCTTGACCTCGTTGCCGCCGACGAAGATGGAGTGATGCTCCGGCAGGTCAGACGCGTGGGCGCGCCTGAACGCGGAGAAGACGCCGAAGAGAAACAGGAAGGTGGCCACGGCCGATGCGGCAAAGATGCCCCACTCCAGGCCGCGCGACTTCCAGAAGACGGGCGCGTAGCCGAGCGATTGAAACCAGAGCAGATCCACCCAGTAAGAGATGGCGGTGCGGCTGCCAAAGATGAGGATGGCCACGGCGGCCAGAACGAAAAGAACGATGCGGCGGCGCGGGCGGGACGGCTTGATGGGGACCGGCCAATCGATGGATTCGTGCAAGGTTTTACTCCACTTTCCCTGGTGCTTCGGGTTGAGAAACGCTGAAACTGCGCAGTGCGCAGTGGCTTCGGCGGATGCGCCGGCGCCGGTAATCGTACACCCTCCACTTTAGCCCCTTTGGCAGGGTTTTGCTGGCGGGGATGGCAAACAACGGAGGCCGGCGAGAGGCCACGCATTGTTTCGTGGAGCCCATTTTGATACTATGAACGTACACATGGTTCGTGCTGCTCACAGCTCGTCTTGTTGTCGCCTGTCGAACATCTTCGACGGGTGTCTGTTCTAGTCTTCGATCTCCGCAACAATCGATCCAGACGACTCACCCGTTGCTGAACAGCCGGGTCTGTCCCCATGCGTCGTGCCGGCCTTCAGCGCTTCCCTAGGAAACCAGAGGTCAGCATGCCGATTGCCGCGAGCGAAACACTGCCAACATCGAGAACAACAGGGCGCACCGGTCCTGAAGAACTGCGCGGGCCGGAGCGGTTCAGCCACCTGCGCCTGCTTGAGGCTGAGAGCATCCACATTCTGCGCGAGGTCGCGTCTGAGTTCGAGCGGCCGGTGATGCTCTACTCCATCGGCAAGGATTCCTCGGTGATGCTGCGGCTGGCGCAGAAAGCCTTCTATCCGGGTCCGATTCCGTTTCCGCTGCTGCATATCGATACCGGCTTCAAGTTCAGGGAGATGATCGAATTTCGTGACGCGATGGCACGCGAGGTGGGAGCGGAACTGCTGGTGTGGCGCAATGAGACGGCCATCGCGGCCGGCACGAATCCAATTGCGCTGGACACCAAGCGCTGCTGCGGCCTGCTGAAGACGCAGGCGCTGCTGGATGCGCTGAAGCACTACAACTTCGACGCGGCCTTTGGCGGTGCGCGGCGCGATGAAGAAAAGTCCCGCGCCAAGGAGCGCATCTACTCCTTCCGCGACACCGCGGGCCAGTGGGACCCGAAGAACCAGCGGCCGGAGTTGTGGAACCTGTACAACGCGCGCATTCATCCCGGCGAAAGCATTCGCGTCTTTCCGCTCTCCAACTGGACGGAGATGGACGTGTGGCAGTACATCCACGAGGAAGAGATTCCGGTGGTGGATCTCTACTTTGCGAAAGAGCGGCCCATGTTTGTGCGTGGCGATGGATTGCTGCCAATTGAGCAGGAGTTTGTGGCGCGCATCGGTGAGAAGCCGCAGATGGTGAAGTCGCGGCTGCGCTCGCTGGGATGCAGCCCTTGCACGGGCGCCATACGGTCGGACGCGGAGACCATTCCGGAAATCATTGCGGAGCTGATTTCGTTTCGCTCTTCGGAGCGGGCCAACCGCGTAATCGATCACGATCAGGAAGGGTCAATGGAGTTGAAGAAGCGGGAAGGGTACTTCTGAAGACGAGGGAATAGGGGACTAGGGACTCGGGGACTGCAAGCTGGGAGGTTGGATTGGCGGTAGCGGATTACGAGGAAGAGAAGTTCGAGATTGAAGACTTTCTGGCGCAGGAGCGTGAGAAAGATCTGCTGCGCTTTTCGACGGCGGGGAGTGTGGACGATGGCAAGTCGACGCTGATCGGACGGCTGCTCTACGACACGCAATCCGTGTACGAAGACCAGGTGCGCTCGATTGAAGGCAAGGGGACCACGGCGCCGGGACAGATTGATTTTGCGCTGCTGACGGATGGGCTGCGCGCGGAGCGGGAGCAGGGAATCACCATCGATGTTGCCTATCGCTACTTCTCGACGGCGCGACGCAAGTTCATCATCGCGGATACGCCGGGGCACGAGCAGTACACGCGCAACATGGCCACCGGGGCTTCGACGGCGGACGCGGCAGTGGTGCTGATCGACGCGGCCAAGGGCGTGCTGGTGCAGTCGCGGCGGCACGCGTACATCGCCTCGCTGCTGCGCGTGAAGCACGTGCTGGTGGCCGTGAACAAGATGGACCTGATCGGCTACGATGAGGCGGCTTTCCGGGCGATCGAACGCGATTTCACCCAGGTTCTGGACGCGATTGCGGCGGATACGGGCAATGCGGTGGAGGCGGGGTTTGTTCCGGTGAGCGCGCTGGCCGGGGACAACGTGGTGCACCGCACAGATGCCATGCCGTGGTACGCCGGGCCGTCGCTGCTGGAGTTGCTGGAGGCGCTGCCGCCTGCGCGGGAGACGCACACCGCGCCGTTCCGCTTTCCGGTGCAACGCGTGATCCGGCCCGATCACACCTTTCGCGGATTCGCGGGACAGATTGCCTCCGGCACGATTCGCGCAGGCGACAGGATCACCGTGCTGCCTTCGGGAAGAAGCGCGAAGGTGGCGCGGATTGTTACGTTCGACGGCGAACTGGAACGGGCGCAGGCGCCGCTTTCAGTAACGCTGGTGCTCGATCGCGAACTCGACATCAGCCGCGGCGATCTGATTGCAGCGGCAGATGCCGCGCCGAGCGTGACGCGGCATATCGGCGCATCGCTGGTGTGGATGGACGCGCGGCCGCTCGAGTTGAACCGGCGCTATCTGCTGAAACACACCAGCCATACGGTTCCGGCATTCGTCGCATCGATCGAGCACCGCACCAATATCGGCACGCTGGCGCACGAGGCGGCCGAGACGCTGGAGATGAATGCCATCGGCGCGGTGAAGCTGGAACTGCTGCGGCCCATTGCGCTGGATGCGTATGCGGAGAATCGCGGCACGGGTGCGTTCATCCTGATTGATGCGGCGAGCAACAGCACGGTAGCCGCGGGAATGATTACGGCCGTAGCAAACGACACGTCGGACGGCGAGGATGATGTGGCTACGCTCTCCGGGCCGGTGACGGCTGCGGAACGCGCGGCGCGCTGGGGCCACCAGGGCGGCGTGTTGGCGTTGGACGGACCGGCGGAACTGATCGACGCAATTGAGCGCTCGCTGTTTGCAACAGGCGTGATTACGCAGCGCATCGACAGGCAGCGACGCAGGTATTCGCAGTGCAGCCGGGCTGCTGGAATCGATCGCACGTCTGAATGTACAGGATGGATTTCTGGTTCTCGATGTGACAGCAAACGAGAGCGAGCAGCTAGTGGCGCAAGTGGGCGAGCAGCGCGTGGTTGCGCAGGCCGTGCATCGCAACGCAGCGGTGGCAGCGGTGCACCGGCTGCTGCATGAAACAGCAATTCTGCACGACACAGAGAGGGCGGGACTGTAATGAGTACTCTTGCAATTCAGGATGAAGTGGCAATCAAGTTGAATGCAGTGCGTGCACTGCTCAAGCGCGGAGATCACGGTGCTGGGCGACGTATGCCTGACGTGCAGTTTTCAGGCGGAGGATGTGCTGCTGACCAAGTTGGCAATTGGGCTGGATGCGGCGATTCCAATCCTGTTTCTCGACACCGGCTATCACTTCCGCGAGACTTATGCATATCGCGACAAGATTGCACAGGATTGGGAATTGAACCTGATCAACCTGCTGCCGGAGAAGACGGTTGCCGCGCAGGAGGCGGAGCATGGGCTGCTCTATCAATCGGCGCCGGATCAGTGCTGCAAGCTGCGCAAGGTGGAACCGCTGTTCAAAGCGGTAGCCGGGTACCGCGTGTGGTTGACCGGACTACGCCGCGAGCAGGCAAAGAGCCGCGCCGCGCTGGAGGAGTCGGCGCTGTTCGCGCTGCCCGGCGGCAAGCAGGTGCTGAAGCTTGCGCCGCTGGCGAACTGGACGACGCGCGATGTGTGGTATGCCTGCGAGCAACTGTCGATTCCGCTGCTGCCGCTTTACGCGCAGGGATACTCGTCGATCGGCTGTGAGCCGTGTACTTCGTTACCACTCGATGCCAACGATCCGCGGTCGGGCCGGTGGGCCGGCCGCAAGGTGGAATGCGGCATTCACATCGAGGCGGCGCCGGCACAGTAAGGCACGCGCCATGGGACGGAGCACACGGGATGCAATACGTCATCGGGTTCATCATCGCGCTGTTCATTGCACTCACCGGGGTGGGCGCGGGCACCATCACTGTGCCGGTGCTGGTTCTGTTCCTGGGTATTCCCGCCGCGGAGGCTGTGGGAATCGGGCTGATGTTTGCGACGGCGGTAAAGCTGATTCTTGTGCCGAGCCAGATCGTGCGCAAAAACGTTGCGTGGAAGACTCTCGCATTCATGCTGGGCGGCGGCGTGCCGGGTGTATTGTTGGGGTCATTGTTTTTGAAGCACCTGGTGACGGTTGGGTCAGAGAATGTGCTAAACGCGATGCTGGGCGGGATTCTGGTTACCACGGCGGCATGGCAGATTACCAATTCATTCAAGCCGATGAAGGGCAATCGCAACGCGCAGGATCGCAGCCCGCTGCTGGCGTGGCTGATGCTGCCGGTGGGTGCGGAGGTTGGATTCTCATCGGCAGGCGCGGGCGCGCTGGGCAGTGCCGCGCTGCTCTCCTTGACGCCGCTCTTACCGGCCCAGGTGGTGGGCACGGACATCGCATTCGGATTTATTGTCTCGCTCATCGGCAGCGGGGCGCACGGGTTTTCTAACAGCTCCAACACAGCGTTGCTGCTGCAGCTGATTGCCGGCGGTGCAGTGGGAGCGGTGAGCGGAACGCTGCTGAGCACGCACATTCCGCGTAGGCCGCTGCGCTTCGCGCTGTGGGTGTGGCTGCTGCTGCTGGGCGGCCAGTTTCTGTTCAACAGCTACCAGGCGTGGGCCGCGCCTGCGAAGCCCGCCGTGGTGGAGGCTCACACTTCGCGCATGAAGTAGCGACTCTCCATTTCTGCCCTCCCGTCGGATGCTCGCTCAGAAGTGGAAACGGTAGCGCAACTCCGCGGAGAACATGCGCGGATCGTTGTAATGGAAGCCGCCGATGGTGATGGAGTTGTCCAGCAGCACGCGGTGATTGGTGACGTTGACCACGTTGACGGCCAGCTTCCAGCGTTCGCCCAGCGCGTGGCCGGCGGAGGCGTCAAAGGTGGTGTGAACGGGGAGATATGGGCCATTGTAGGGGCCCTGGTTGGCGCCTGCCAGGCCATTGGAAAAGCCTGAGCCATAGTACACATTGCTTGAGAACCACGTGTGCAGCGGCAGGTTGGTGGTGAAGCCGGTGTTGAGGGTTTCGCGCTGGTCGTGGTCTACAGGGAAGTAATTGAAGCCGCCGTTGCTGCAGGCAGGATCGTTGGGGTCTGTGCAGGTGAAGCCGCCAATGATGGCGCCGCGCTGCTCCGCGATCTGGTTGGAGTAGGTGACGTGGAACTGGCCAAGGTGCGCCAGTTGCGGAGAGCGCAGGGTCATCTCCCAGGCACGCACCAGCGCTCCGTTGACGGCGATGGGAAAGTACATATTGGACTCGCCGAGGTTGGAGTGATCGAGGAAGTTGTTGACGCGGTTCTTGACGGTGTCGATGTCGAGGAACCAGCCTTTATAGGGAATCTGAATGCCGAACTGGTGTTCTTCGTCGCGCTCGCTGGGGATGGGCGTGAAGGTGTTTTCGCCCGAGGGCAGGCTGCCGGCGTAGTTGAGCACTGCTTGCGAAACCGTCTCCAGCGGCGCGGGCTGGAAGAAGTGGCCGTAGAAGCCGCGCAGAACCCAGTGCAGGCGCGGTATTTCAACAGTCGCCCCGATGCGGGGATAGATTGCGGATTCGTTGAGGCCCGCGTGAAAGCTGGAGAAGCGCATGCCGCCGAGGAGCGTGAAGTACTGGCCCAGGCGCAGGTGGTCGGATATGTATCCTTCCACGAGCGCGGCTCCGGCGACGCTTGAGTCGGGACCGTAAACGGTGGGCGGGGACGTTGCATTGTCAATCACTCCGAACAGGTCGTTCTCAGCCTGGTAAAAGGTGTACATGCCTGCGGAAAAATTGTTGGGTCCAGCATCGGCGCGGACGTCCGCCTGGCCGCCCACGTAGTTCGACCGCTGGTGCCACGTGGTTGCCGCAGGGTTATCTGTCGCGGGCGAGTCGTAGTCGGCCTGGTTGAGATGGTAGAAGGGCGCGAAGGAAAACAACGCTTTGGGCGAGAGCGTATGCACCCAGTTGGCAATGACGAAGCTGTCGCGCTCGGTTTGGCCATCGCGCAGGCCGTAGGAGACGTAGTAGGGATTGCCACCGGGAGGCGTCTCCTGCTCCCAGTCGTTGGGATTGGGGTCGTAGGGAACCTGGAAGTGATCTTCGCGGAACTGGGCGTTCAGGCGCAGTTGATCTTTCGGCGTCTGGTTGCGGATGAGCGAGACAAAGCCGCTCTCGGAGTTGGTTGCGTCGTGCAGAATCTGCGCAACGGGTGTGGCCAGGCCGTAGTCAGAGCGCCCAGCGGTGAGGCTTGCATACCACGCAGTTGCCGCGCTGTGGTCGCCGAGCGAGAGCTGGGCTTCGCCTGTATCGAGGTTGCCTCCGGTGATGAGGAGTTCGCCGTCGCGGTTGCGCTCGAAGCCATTGCGGGGCAGCACGTTGAAGACGCCGTAGGTACGGTCGCCAATGTCCGAGGAGTAACTGCCGCGCTGGGTCTCGAGCGAGTCAATGTCCTTGGGATCGATCTGTGGGCCCACGTTGGAGGCGATCTTGGTGTTGGGAATGGCAATGCCGTCAATGAGCCAGCTGGTCTGGTGGCCGCCGCGCATGTGCAGCATGTCGTGGGTCATATAGGCGCCGGGAACGTAGTCGGTAATCATCTCCATGCCGATGGTGCGGTCGGCGCCGGGGGTCTGGTCGATGTCCTGACGAGTGATGAGAGTGGTGGGAGTGACGGTGTCTGACGACGAGAGCGAGGACTCTGTGCCCTCGACGACGACGGTTTGCGTTGCCGGCGCGACGGCCAGCAGGATGTGGACGACTGGGTTGGTCCCCGACGCAATGGTGAGCGGCTCATGGGCGCCGGCAAAGCCCTTGGCGGCGACGCTGAGAGTGTAGATTCCGATGGGGACTGACTGCAGATCGAATTCACCTTCGGAATCGGTTCTTGCGGTGAGGGTGAAGGCGGATTCAGCGGCTTTGAGAGTGATGTCCGCGCCGGCAATGGGGCGATGCTGGGGATCGTGAATGACACCGTGAACACTGGCGAAGACGGTGGCGCGCGCAGGCAGGGATGCAGCCGCAAGCGAGGCCGCCAAAAGAAGGAATGAAAGACGACGCATAAGAAAATAGACCTCCGAACGGGCTGGAGCGATGGGGTCGGGCACGGCCGGTTCTGGTTGAAAGAAACAGGCGCACTGACTTGCCGCGATGAAATGGGGAACGGCTTATGAATAGATTGATTGGGAGGCTCCGAGCCATGACGGCATGAGCGCGACAGCTCCGGATAGAATCGGGCGGCTCAGCGGAAAAGAGCGGACGGACTCAGAGATTCCCTAGACGAATGCTATGACGGGAGGTCCACGGCCGGCGCGGGTGCGGATCTGGCTGAGGCGTGCGGCGGCGCGGCCTGCGGCGGACGAGTGAGGCTGCGCCAGCAGCATCGGTAAACTGAGCAGCGCGGCGGCCATGGCCTGCGGGGCCGTCGTGGTGGCCGCGGTGGAACCCGGATAAGCGGGGCAGGTGGATGGCGCGGTGACGATGTGCTTGCCGGACGCGTCCTCTGCCAGCATGGCGGCCGTCTGCATGGCCATGGCGCAATGGTGCGCTCCGTGGCGGCGGCAGCAGGCGGGCAGGCGCGCATCTTCACTGGCCGGCAGCAGAACCGAAAGAGGTCCAAGCCAGAAGAACAGAATCAGGAAGGTGGAAAGTACGCGCCGCATCTGGAATTGATGGTACACGAGGAGTTGGATCGCGGTACAGCAGTCGCAGCGCAGGCCTCGCGGTCGGGTATCATCGGGGTATCCGGACGAGAAACCAGGGACTGAGGGACTAGGGACTAAGGGACTAAAAGACTGGGAAACCGCAGCGAAGTTCTTTGGGACAATTGCAAGCGAGGGGATGAGAGTGTCTGAAGTGAATGTTTTTGTATCGCCGCAACAGGTTTCCGCACAGGCTGCGCAGGAGTCGCGGGTGCACAGGCCGCTGCGCATTGCGCTATTTGGCTTTGGCACGGTGGGCAGTTCGGTGGCGCGGATCCTGGTCGAGTCCGCAGCCGCGGGGGCTGGAGCTGACGCACGTGTTCAATCGCGGCGTAGCCCGCAAGCGCGTGGACTGGGTTCCCTCCAGCGTGGTGTGGAGCGAGGACGCAGACGCGGTGCTGGGCGCGGATGTGGATGTGATTGTGGAACTGGCGGGCGGGCTTGACCCCGCTGCCGGCTGGGTGCGCAAGGCGCTGGATGCGGGCAAGAGCGTGGTTACGGCGAACAAGAAGCTGATTGCCTTCCACGGCGTGGAACTGGAGCGGCTGGCCGCGGCCAAGGGCGGTCACCTGAAGTATGGCGCGGCGGTTGCGGGCGGAATCCCGGTGATTCCGGGTCTGGAGCAGGGCCTGGCCGGCGACCGCATCGAGCGCATTGAAGGCATTCTGAACGGCACCTGCAACTTTATCCTCAGCAAGATGGAGGACGGGCGCCGAGTACGCGCCGGTGCTGGCCGAGGCGCAGGCCGCGGGCTATGCGGAGGCCGATCCGACTGAGGATGTGGGCGGCTTCGATGCGCGTGCCAAGCTCTCCATCCTGATGCGGCTGGCGCTGCGCGTCGAAGTGAATCCGGAAGAGATTGTGCCCAGGCCGATCACGGCGGTTACCGCGGTCGACTTCAGCTATGCGCGGGACCTGGGCTGCACCATCCGCCAGGTGGCGCGCGGCGAGCAGGCCGGCGGCCAGGTGGCGGCGACGGTGGGGCCCATGCTGGTGGCCCTGCGCTCGCCTCTGGCGTGGTCACGCGGCACGGAAAACATGGTGATCCTGACTGGCCATTACGGCGGCGACGTGGTCTTCTCCGGGCACGGAGCCGGTGGGCATCCGACCGCAGTGGCCGTGGTGAGCGACCTGCTGGCTCTGGCGCACGGGTCGCGGCGGGTGGAGATTCCCTCGGCTCCGGCGACGGTGAGCGGGGAGTTCGAGGTGCCGCACTATATCCGCTTCCTGGTCAAAGACAGGCCGGGGATTGTGGCCGCCATTACCGGCGCGCTGGCCGAGGAGCAGATCAACATCCGCGCCATTGTGCAGAAGCCCGGCTACCCGGCCGACGCGCTGCCCTTTGTGGTGACCGTGGAGCCGTGCCGGAGTTCGGCGCTGAAGCGCGCGCTGGAGCGGATCGAGACGCTGGACTGCATGATTGTGGAGCCGCTGGATTTGCAGATGCTGGAGTAGCTAGACAGGGATCAGGGGTCAGAGATCAGGGATCAGAAGTTCCTGCTTTTGAGGAGCCCAATGAGCAATGTGAAGTTCACGGTTGGTGGGGCGAAGAGGAAGAGGCGTCGCGACGTTTCGTCGATGCCTGGCACCGCGCCGAGCGCGGAGAGACCTTTCACGAGCGCCATCTGGCGTTCGAAAGCTGGGACGCGCTCGCTCGTGTCCTGACTGGAAAGCGCATGGAGTTGTTGCACTATGTGCGCCGCCACAACGTCACCAGCATCCGTGCCCTGGCCAAAGCGCTCAGCCGCGATTACGAGCAACGTACACGCGGATGTACGAGCCTTGTCCGCAGCCGGTCTTCTTGACGGCTTCGGCGAAGGGCGTGCGGGCCGATTACGACGCGATCGAAACCAAAATCAGCAATTTGAGAGTCAGCGAGACAGGAGCGGCGAATGAGCAGCGATAGTCTCGAGTTTGCGATGGAGGCCGGTGCATGATTGGGACGATCTACAAATGTGAGATTTGCGGCGAAGAGAGCGACAACCCGGTGCGCTGGATTGTGATCCACTGCAGCGACGCGCAGTTGACCATCTTCAAGTGGACCAAGGAAGCTGCCAACGCGCCGCATGCGCGCCACTACTGCGGCGAGGCGCACGCGCAGGTGTATATCAGCCGCTGGCTTGAGTCGTTCTGCAGTTAAGGTCGCTCTAGTCCTTGGCGGCAGCAGGCCCGGTGGACTCGCGCACCACCAGCTCCGGCGCCATCACAATCTCGGCTGGAAATTCCTTTTCGCGGTTGGCGATGCGTTCCAGCAGGACCTGCGCACCGCGCTGGCCCATCTCCAGCAGCGGCTGGCGCACGGTGGTCAGCGAGGGCGTGGAGTAAGCGGCGGACTGGATGTCGTCAAAGCCCACCACGGAGACATCTGCCGGGAACCGAGAGCCCCGCGTCTTTGAGCGCGCGGATGGCGCCGATGGCGGCGATGTCGTTGAAGCAGAAGATGGCGGTAAAGTCGCGCGTCTGCTCCAGCAGGGCCTGCATGGGCTTGTAGCCGATTTCCGGGGCCATGGGGTGGTAGCCGTCCTTCATTGACCAGCCGGCAGTGTCGATGCGAACCACCAGGTTGTGCTCGATCTTGAGATTGATCTCGTGCGCGACCTGCTGGATGCTTTCCCAGCGGTACTCGGAGTCGGGGATGGCGTGCGGGCCGCGCATGAACGCGATGCGGCGATGGCCAAGCGCATGCAGATGGTGGAGCGCCTGTTCCACCGCCAGGTGGTGGTCGAGAACGATGTTGGTGACGTTTTCGGCCGCGCTGTGAGCGGAGATGGCGACCACCGGCACCGGCACTTCAATCTGGTCGGCGGGCGTGTTGAGCAGCAGAAAACCATCCACGGCGCGCTCCACCAGCATGCGCGGGTACTTTTCAATCAGTTCGCTCTTCCAGTCGTGGCAGGCGGTGAAATAGAAGTAGTGCGCTGCGGTCAGCTCCTGCACCACGCCGCTCATGACGCGGGTAAAGTAGCCCTCGCTCAGGTCGGGCGCCAGCACGCCTACGCTCATGGACTGGCTTTGCCGCAGCGAACGGGCAAAGTAGTTGGGCCGGTAGTTGAGGCGCTTGGCGGCTTCGATGACCCGGTCGCGGGTCTCCTGGGGGATCGACTTGGCCGACGGGGAGTTGTTCAGGACCAGCGAAACTGTGGTCTGCGAGAGCTCCAGATGCTCGGCAAGCATTCTTCAGATTGACATGGCCCGGCGGTGTTGCAAGCTTTCCCTTTGCCATGGTGGAGTTGTAGCACGTTTCCATGGTTCTGGGAAACAGCGTTTCCCTTTAAGTACATCGATTTGTCCAGTGTTTACTATGGTGCTCGGCGATGCGATTGTTAGGCCGGGCTGGAGCGGCCAGGTTTTGCCGTTGAACACAAAGGTACCGGTCAAATTGCCCGGCAGCGTGATGGTTCCGGTAAGGTCGTCGCCCTTGCGCTGGTACTCCACCTTGATTTCGCCCTGAGGGTGCGGATACGTGGCTGTGAGCGAGGGCAGCGAGCCCAGGTGCGGCGCGATGCGGACGGTGGCGAAGCCGGGGCTGGCCGGCTCGATGCCGGCCACCAGGGTGAGCAAGTCATAGATGGGGTGGGCGCTCCAGGCATGCGAGTCGGAGCGTGTGTTGCCGGGGACCTCCGGCCAGGTGCTGAAGTGCAGCGGCAGCAGCTTGCGCCAGGGTCCGATGGAGTCCAGGTACTCGTCCGCCATGCCGGCGTGGTCGAGGGCGCGGGCCAGGTAGAAGCGGAAGTAGTAGGAGGCGCTGAGCACGCCGTCGGGGGTGGTGCCGGGATCGATGGCAATGAGCTTGCGCAGCACCTCCTGCTGCCGGTCTTTGGGAATCACGTCGTAGAGCACGCCCAGGATGTTGGCCTGCTGGCTGAAGGCCTTCTGCTCCGGGGTTTCGGCCAGCAGCCCGCGCGCGGCAGACCAGCACTTGTTGTAGAGGCCCTGGCGCACGTGCGCGGCGCGGGCCTGGTAGCGCGTGGCGAAGAGCGGATCGCCGAGGGCGTGCTCCAGGTCCGCGGCATCGCTGAGCGCGCCAAGGTACTCAAGCGTGGTCATGCACGATTCGCCGCTCTTGTCGTAGGTGGGGATCTCCTGCCCGATCCTGCACCCAGTCAATGAAGCTCCACCACGGCAGCTCGTGCAGCAGGCCGTCGGGCTGTTCGTAGTTGGCAAACCAGGTGAGAATAGTGCGCGTGCCGGGCACCAGCGAGCGGGCCAGGCCATCCGCATCCGGCCGGTACATCCAGTAGTCGTGCAGCATGCCCACATACAGCAGCGAGAAGGTGGGGATGGACTGCGGCAGGGAACTGGGATAGCGGCTGCGCGTGATCCCCTCCGGAATGCGCGAGTCGTCAAAGGCGCGCAGCGCCTGGCGGGCGAGGCGGTCGTCGCCGGCCACGGCGTAGGAGATGAGCGCCTGGATGCGCGTGTCGCCCACGTACTGCAGCTGCTCGTAGTAGGGCGTATCCATGTAGGTCTCGTGGGCGTCCAGCCGGGCGGTGCGCCAGCTGATCTCCCAGATCTTGGCCAGGTCTGGATCGTCCGGCCTTGAAGGTGGCGCGCTCTTCGAAGGGATAGGCCGTGAACTGGGCCTTGAGGGATTCGAGCGTGAGCGGCTCGGCGCCGGTGGTGATGTCGAGGTCGAGATAGCGCCAGGTGCGCCACCATAGCGGCTCAAAGGTGCGGTGCTGGCCGCCGTCGGGAAGAAAGCTGTCAGTCAGACCGAGCGCCTTGCGGTCGCCAACTTCGTCCCGGTCGCCTTTGTGCAGGTCCTTGTCGTAGAGGGCTTCAGAGTAGGTGAGGACGATTTTGGCGCCTTTGCCGCCGGAGACGGTGAGCTGGGGATAGGCGGTGGTGAGGGTTTTGCGGTCGAGCAGGATGTGGACATGAACGCCGGGTGGCAGACTTGCAGGCGAGTCTGGAAAGTGAGCCAGGCCAGGCTGTTCCCGAGCAATGTCATCGAGACGAACAATCTCGCCTGCGCTGGTCTCCGCGTACTCCATGTGCGGCAGCTCATCCGGCACCAGCCCCCAGGGATTGTCGCCCGTCGTCATCGGCGGAGTGCGCCTTGTTCACATCGCCATAGATGCTGTCGCGCATGGGCGAGGCAACCGGAACCCATGCCCCACCAACAGCCGTGGGCGACTGCCAGTTCCAGTCGTACCTGGCGGCGTCGATTTCTTCGCCCGGTCCGGCGGCCATGTAATCCTGGAAGCTGACCGTCTCCCGGCCCCGCGGCCGATGGCCCGGCTCAACCTCAACCATCCAGCCCCCGGACTTGCTGACGCCCGTGCTGATGGAGGCATCGCCCTTGGCCTCGCTTTCCAGCAGAAACGCGGTGCGGTCGGTGAACTGCGCCACGGCGGCGTAGACGCCCCAGTTCCAGACGGTCGCGGTGATCAGGTTCTCGCCCGGCTTGAGCAGCGGGGCCAGGTCAAATTTCCCATAGCGCCAGTGGGTCAGGTCGCCGCGCGCAGGCCCGTCGCCCGCCCGCTTGCCGTTCACATAAAGGATGAAGCGGTTGTCGGCGCTGACGCGGACGATGTAGCTGGCCGGAACCGCCGCCAGCGTAAGCGTCCTGCGGAAGTGCAGCACGATGGGCTCGCGCAGCGGCGCGGTGGGATGCGTGATCCACGAGGCCTGCCAGTCGCGGCTGGGAGGGTCCGCCTGTAGGGTCGTTTGGGCTTGCAGGGTGAAGACGGAGAAAATTAGGGCGAGGACGACAGCAACTGGACGCATGAGCTTGGGCCTTCCGACGGACACAGAACAGCATAAAGCAGGGACCAGAGATCAGGGGTCAGAGCGGGCAATTGCATCTGGAATTGGGGTCAGAGGCCGCGGTGCGGTCTACGGTTTACCGCTTTCCAACTGTTCAAACGTCAGGTTCAAAATCGGGTACTGCCTCCAGTCCTTGTAGTCGAAGTGCCACCACTCCGATTCGTTTACGGTAAAGCCTTCCGCCTCCATCGCGTGGCGCAGCAGGTCGCGGTGCCAGCGTTCCCGCGCCGTGCCGCCGGGGTAAAACGGATACGACCGCTCCGACATCTCGTCGTAGCCGCCGGTCATGCGGATGGGCTCGCCGGTCTTCAGGTTGTAGAGTGTCAGGTCCACGGCGCAGCCGCGGTTGTGCTTCGATCCCTTGGCCGGGTTGGCAACGAAGATGCGTTTGTCCGCCGGTGTACCTTCCCAGAACATCTCGGTCACGTACCAGGGGCGGTAGGAGTCGTGGATGAGCAATCCGTAGCCGAGCAGGTGCAGGTGTTGCGAGGCCCGCACCACGGCCTCGGCCGCCGGGCGTTGCATGTAGGCGCGCGGCTCCAGGTAGAGCGGCGAACCCAGGAAGTTGCGGCTGGTGGCGTAGCGGATATCGAGCTTGATGGTGGGGTCCAGCTGGTTCAGCTGCACCAGGTCCGGCTTGCGAAAAGTGCCGGCCTCCGCGGGCTGCGTGGCGGCCAGGGCCTGCTTGCGCAACTCGGCCACCGGCTTGAGCGGCGTGATGTGGAAGAACTGGTTCGGAGCGTCGAACGGTCGCCGCTTGTAGACGGCGCCTGCGATCTCAACGCCGCTGACCGTGCCCGCGGCGTCGCGCTGGAAGCTGACCGTCTGAGCTCCGTGCGGGCCGCTGGCTGCCAGCCTGAAGACGCCGGCCGGATCAGGATGCAGCGTCTCCAGGTCAAACCAGCCGGAGAGGAGTTTCAACTCGCCATCGTCTTCCAGAACATAGAAGCGGGCCATCTCCGCGCCGTACTCGCCAATCAGTCCGGCCCATTCCGGCTTGACGGCCGCGGGCATGGCCGCCGGGGAGCGTGGATCGAACTGCCCGCCGAACAGGTGAGCCCTGTCGCCGGTGACCAGCGAGACCGCCGAGCTGCGCGTTGCCGGTGCATCCTGCGCGCCGGCCAGGGGGCCTGTGAGAGCAAGTGCGATGAGCGTGCTGAGTGAGGCTGCGCGCAGCCAGGGGTGTGCCATGGGGATGTTTCCTCTTCCGGCCCGAGTGGTTTGAATTGTACCGCCCAAGGGGCAAAGCGAGGCTCAGCGGTTGCCGGGAGACGATTTTTGCTCTTGTATGCGCTTGATTTAGCAGTGTTGTAACCTTGTATTCATATTGGGCCGGTAGCCTGTCTGAGGTGAGCGCCAACGTGCCAGAGATTCGCATCTCCCAATCTGCAGTACAGACCGATCCGAGTCCTGGCGACAGACAGGCCCCTCCGGGGTCGTTAGCGGCGGATATGTCTGCCATCCGCGGCTTTCTGCTTTCCCGGGGAAACTCGGCGATTGCGGACCGCGGCTTCCACTGGCTCATGGTGCTGTGCGCGCTCAGCATCTTCGGCATTGTGGTGCTGATTGCCACGGAGCTGGTGCGGGGCTCGCAACTGTCCTGGGCCAAATCCGGTTTTGCCTTCTTTGTATCGAGGTTTGTCGATCCCGATACCAGGCTCCCCATGTATTGGGACCCGGTCAACGGGCATTTCAGCGCTTTGCCGTTTGTGTTCGGCACGCTGGTGTCGTCGTTTCTGGCGCTGCTGCTGGCGGTTCCACTGGCCATTGGCCTGGCTGTGTTTCTCACGGAGATGTGTCCGCGTGCGCTGCGGGCGCCATTAGCGTTCCTTACCGAGTTGCTGGCTGCCATTCCCAGCGTGATTTACGGCTTGTGGGCGATGTTTGTCCTGGTGCCGCTGCTGCGGGTATATGTGAATCCCGGGCTGATCAAGCTGCTGGGCTGGACGGGCTTCTTCAATGATGACAATCCTACCGGCCTGGGTTTTCTGGCCGCGGGCGTGATTCTGGCCATCATGATTCTGCCCATCATCTCTTCGCTCACGCGCGAGGTGATGAACGCGGTGCCGGGCTCGCAGCGCGAAGCAGCGCTGGCGCTTGGCGCCACACGCTGGGAGATGATCAGCATGGGCGTGCTGCGCAATGCCCGCATCGGCATCGTGGGCGCCATCATCCTGGGGCTGGGCCGCGCCCTGGGCGAGACCATGGCGGTCACCATGGTGATTGGCAATACACCGCAGATTCAGCGTTCGCTGCTGGCCAGCGGCAGTTCCATGGCGTCAGTGATTGCCAATGAATATGCCGAAGCTTCGAGCGATTTGCATCTCAGCGCGCTCACAGAAATTGGCCTGGCGCTGTTTATCGTGACGATTATTGTGAACGCGCTGGCACGGCTGCTGGTGTGGGCTGTGACGCGAGGAGCGCCGGCGTCGGCGCAATGATGGACCAGGGACTAAGGGACTAGGGACTAGGGACTAAGGGACTAACCGGGGAGAGATACGCTGCGAACGGGAAATGCATTACGGGCAAAGTTTCGGACGGCGGCCGATGGCCTGGCCACGGGGCTGGCCATACTGTCGACGGTGCTGGTGGTGACGCCGCTGGTGGCGATCTTCGCATACCTGATCTACAAGGGCGCGAGTTCGTTGAATTTTGCCTTCTTTACGCAGATACCTAAGCCGGAGGGCGAGCTTGGCGGCGGCATGGCCAACGCCATTGTCGGTTCGGGGGTCCTGCTGGGCCTGGCGAGCCTGATCGGCGTTCCCATCGGCATCGGCGGCGGAATCTTCCTCGCTGAATTCGGGCGCGGAACCAAACTGGCCAATGGCGTGCGCTTTACCGCCGATGTGCTCAACGGGGTTCCATCCATCGTGATGGGCGTGGCCGTGTATGGGCTGATTGTGACGCCGGCGATGCCGTTTTCAGCTATCTCCGGAGGCGTGGCGCTGGGCATTATGATGATTCCAACCGTCACCCGCACCACCGAGGAGATGCTGCTGATGGTGCCGCACGCCGTGCGCGAGGCCGCGCTGGCGCTGGGCGTTCCCAATTGGCGATCGGTCCTTTCCATTACCGTGAAGACGGCATCGCCGGGAATCATTACCGGGTGCATGCTGGCTTTTGCGCGGGTTGCCGGCGAGACGGCCCCCCTCATCTTTACCGCGTTCGGCAACTCCAATTGGAGCGTTGCTCTCAACCGGCCCATCTCTGCATTGCCGCTTGAGATCTACCGTTACGCAATTTCGCCGTACGACGACCAGCACCGCCAGGCCTGGGCCGCGGCGCTTGTCCTGGTTGTGTTGATTGTGGCGGCGGTTTCATTGGTGCGCTTTGTAACCAGCCGCGGCGTGCTGAAGGGAGCAAGCTAAGTGGGAGTTGGCATCGAGGTAGCAAACCTGAATGCGTGGTACGGGGCGAATCACACGCTGCAGGACATCAATCTGAACATCCCTGCCAACCATGCCACGGCTCTGATTGGACCTTCAGGCTGTGGCAAGAGTACATTTGTGCGTTGCCTCAATCGCATGCACGAGACCAACCCCATTGCGCGCGTCACCGGCACAGTGCGCATCGGCGATCTGGACATTTACAAGGACGCCAAGCCGGTGGAGATTCGGCGTCGGGTGGGAATGGTGTTTCAGCGGCCCAATCCATTTCCCACCATGTCCATCTATGACAATGTGGCGGCGGGATTGAAGCTGAACGGGTATCACAACCGGCGCGTGCTGGACGAAATTGTGGAGCAGTCGCTGAAAGACTCGGCGCTGTGGGAGGAAGTGAAAGACGATTTGAGGAAGAAATCCGGCGCCAGCCTGAGCGGCGGCCAGCAGCAGCGCTTGTGCATTGCGCGCGCGCTTGCAGTCGATCCGGAGGTTCTGCTGATGGACGAGCCCGCTTCCGCGCTCGACCCCGTTTCCACGTCCAAAATTGAGGACCTGATCTTCGAGCTCAAGTCGCAGTACACCATCGTGATTGTGACCCACAACATGCAGCAGGCCGCGCGCGTGGCGGAGAAGACCGGCTTCTTTCTGAACGGGCGGATGGTGGAGTTCGACGCCACGCACAAGATATTCACCAACCCCAGCGACAAACGCACTGAGGATTACATTACGGGCAGGTTCGGATGACGCGCATACGGTTTCAACTCAGCCTGGACGAACTGAAGGAGAACCTGCTGGTGATGGCCGGTCTGGCCGAGCAGGCCATTCAGCGCGCCATTGAGGCCTACCGGGTGCGCGATCTCTCCATCTGCGACCTGGTCAGCCGCAGCGAAATTGCTATCAACCGGCTGGAGCGCGACATCGACCAGGCCGCGCTGGACCTGCTGGCGATGGAGCAGCCCATGGCCATCGATCTGCGCTTCATTCTCAGCGTGATCAAGATCAATGCCGACCTGGAGCGCGTGGGCGACGCGGCCAAGAACATCAGCGACCGCGTGCGCAGCATGGAGCAGATGGCGGTCGTCGATCTGCCTGTGGACATTCCCCGCATGGCCACGCTGGCCGCGGACATGGTGCGCAAGAGCCTGCAGTCATTCATCGCGGCCGATCCGGAGATGGCGCGAACGGTGCTCACCATGGACGATGCGGTGGATACCATGAACCGCGCCGCCTACAAGGCGCTGACCAGGGTGATGGAAGAGCAGAGCCATCTGGCTCCGCAGGCGCTGAATGCGCTGATGATTGCGCGCGCCCTGGAACGCGTGGCCGACCACGCCACCAACATTGCCGAAGACGTGATTTTCTGGGTGCAGGGCGCAGACGTGCGCCACCACAAGAGCCTGAAGAAGGGCCCTGACCCGCACGCGATGGGCGAAGCAGAGATCCCCGGATAGACTTCAAAATCTGTGCGGGTGCGTTGAAGTTAAATGGGGCGCGGCTTCAGTCCGCGCCCCATCCGATTGTTGACCCTATTTGCTGTCGGCCAGCGTGCTCTTGATGAACGCGGCAACGCGGTCGTGCAGCTGCTTCAGGCTCTCGTCGCGGACGTAGACCATGTGTCCGGACTCGTACCAGTCGTACTCAATGTTCTTGGCCAGCGACTGCGGAATGGGCAGATGCTTCTCTTCATACTGCGCGGCAAAGAACGGCGTGGCCAGGTCGTAGTAGCCGCCATTGACCATGATCTTCAGCCGCGGATTGGTCTTCATCGCCTCGGCCAGGTCGTTGGCCACATTCAGGTTCGATGGGATTGCCGTGGTGCGAAAGATCCCACTGCGTGGCGCCAAACAGTGCTTCGGGCAGGTAGGTCTGGCCCTCGCCGTACTTCAGGTCGTGGCGCACGTAGTCGTTGAACAGCGAAACATAGGCCGACGAGATGGCCGAGCTCTGCGGATCGTACTCGGCGCCTTCGCTCAACGGATCGAGATTGGGCCCGGAGAAGCGCGTGTCCAGCCGGCCGGTGGTCAGATCCTGGTCGTCCTGCAGGGTCTTTTCAAACTCGCCGCCGTTGACGCGCAGATTGGCCTTGAGCAGGTAGGCCACGGGCAGGCCGGTGTACTCGTGCAGCTTCTCCGCCACGGTCTGCTTTTCCTCGGCGCTCAGATCGGTGCCCAGGGCCAGCGCATGCGTGTACGGGCCCATGGCGAACTCTTCCACTTCTTTCAGGAACGGCTCCAGCGCCGCCGGCTGCGTGGGCAGCTTCTTGTGGTACCACGCCGTGGCGGCATACGTGGGCAGCGCCAGCACATAGGGCAGGTCGACGCCGGGATTGCCGTTGGGGAAGTCGATGTCGGTGGTGAAGTTGAAGATCTGCGAAAGCAGGATCACGCCGTTCAGATCGATGCTCTTGCCGTTCTCCAGAATGTCGGCCAGCACCGCCGAGCGCGTGGTGCCGTAGCTCTCGCCAAAGATGTACTTGGGCGAGTTCCAGCGGTTGTACTTGGTAATGAAGCGGGCAATGAAGCGCGCAAAGGCGTTGGCGTCCTCATCCACGCCCCAGAAGGCCTTCTCCGCATCCTTGCCCACCAGGCGCCCGAAGCCGGTGCCCGGCATGTCGATGAACACCAGGTCGCTGGTGTCGAGCAGGGAGTAGGCGTTGTCCACCAGTCTTGTAAGGCGCGGCGGGCAGGTGCTGGTCGCCGTTGGTCACCACGTGCTTGGGGCCCAGCGAACCCATGTGCAGCCAGACCGTGGAGCTGCCCGGCCCGCCGTTATAAAAGAAGGTGATGGGCCGGTCTTCGGCCTTGGCGTCCTTCTTGAAGTAGGCCACGTAAAACATGCGCGCAAAAGGGGTTGCGTCCTTGGGCTCCTTGGGCTCGTCCAGGGCCAGCTGGCTGCCCGGCTGCGGCTTGCCGTCCATGCCCAGCTGCGCGTCCTGCGCGTCGGTGGAGCCCACGGTGAGCGTGCCGGCGACCGCGGTGTAGGCAATGGTTTGCCCGCCCACGTTGACGGAGCCGCTGGTGGTGGATTCCATCGGAGGCGTCTTGTCGGGAGTCTTTTCGGCAGTCTTGTCGGCAGTTTTATCGGCAGCTTTGTCCCCGGCTGCGGGCTTGGCGTCGTCTGCGGCCAGGGCAAAAACGGGAGCGGCAACCAGAGCAGCAGAGAACAGGGTTGCCATGAGAAGGGGTGAAATGCGCATACGTGTCTCCAAAGGCGTGAGATCAGTTCGAAACGTTCGTTGATGGGTCTGCCGTCCAAAGTGGCCGGCTGAGGAAAATGGTGTTGACTGCTATACGGTCTCGGCCCGGCAGGTGTTCCCCGATTCCTACTTCTGCGGTTTATCGAAGGGCTGCTTGTCTGTGATTCTGGGGCGGTTTTCGGCTTGCAACTCTTTTGAGACGGCTTCCACCTCGCGAAAGACGCGCAGCAGATTTCCGCCAAGAATCTTGCGTAAATCCTCCGCCGAGTAGCCGCGGTCCATCAGCGCCTGCGGTAATCTTGGGCAGGTCGGCCGGCGAGTCGAGTCCCTCTGGCAACTGCCCGCTCACGCCGTCAAAGTCCGAGCCGAGACCCACGTGGTCTATCCCGGCCACCTTGGCGATGTGGTCGATGTGGTCGATGAGCATGGACAGCGGCGGCCGCGGAATGCGGTCCGCATAGCTGCGCTGGATCTTTTCCTCGTCTTCATACAAAAACTGCCGGCCCTCCGCCGCAGCCTTGGCCTTGGCGTCGGCCACTGCCTTGTCCACCTCCGGCTTCTGCGCCTTCTGCGCATCGCGATAGGCCTGGGAGATGAAGCCCGAGTAGAAGTTGACGTGCATCACGCCGCCCTTGGAGTTGGGCCCGCCGGAGTTGGCCACCGCGCGCAGCATGTCGTCGGTCATGTTGCGCGGCGCATCGCACAGCGCCCGCGCCGACGAGTGCGAGGCAATCACCGGCGCCCGCGTGATCACCAGCGTCCGGTAAAACGTCCTGTCGGAGACGTGCGAGATGTCCACCATCATGCCCAGCCGGTTCATCTCGTACACCACGTCCTTGCCGAACTCGGTCAGCCCCTCCTTGGTGTGCGGGATGGACTTGTCGTCGATGTCGCCGGAACAGTCGGCCCAGCCATTCGAGTTGGACCAGGTCAGCGTCATGTAGCGCACGCCCAGCGCGTAGTACTGCCGCAGCAGGGCAAGCGAGTTCTCAATGGAGTGCCCGCCCTCAATCCCCATCAGCGCCGCAAACTTGTGCGTGCGGTGCGCGTACTCAATGCCCTCCGGCGTGGCCACAAACATCATCTGGTCGGGATGCTTGGCCACCTGCTGCTTCACCGAGTCAATCAGCTCCAGCGTGCGCCGCGCATACTGGCCCTTGTAGATGCTCGGCTCAACCCAGATGGAGAAAAACTCCGCGCCCAGGTTGCCTTTGTGGATCGACTCCAGGTTCAGGTTGCCGCCATTCAGCGGGTCGCCCAGGTCAAAGTGCTCGTCCACAAAGCGCTGCGGCGTGTCGGCGTGGGTGTCAATAATGAGGGCGGACTTCTCGACCTGCGCGGCGGTAAGTTTTGTCGGGGGCATTTTCGGGGTGGGCTTGGCTGGGGTCTGGGCGCAAACAACGCCCGTGGCGGCGAGCAGAATGGCGGCAAAGATACGGGAACGCATAGGCTTGGCGTAAGTATAGAGCAGCCGAGCCAGCCACGGAGAGGGCGGGACTTCGACCCTCAGGGCGCCGCGGATTCTAAAGCGCATCTTCCTTCGCGGGTTCCGGCACAAACACATCGCCTGCTTTGTGCCACTGGCCCGTCTGTCCGGATCCCGCACCCTCCAGGCCGATCCTGTAGGCGTTGGCGCCGCCTTCGCCCGTAGCGCGTTCCAGAATAAAGCCCTCGTACGCCACTCCTTTATCGGTAATCACAATGACCGTCTGATTCAAATCGAGCACGGTACAGCCTTCTTTCCGGGGAACGGTTGTGATCAGGCTAACCTGTTCGAGAGAATTTGCATAGGCGCAAGCAGCGCCTTCCCAAAGGGGAAAACCTGGAAGGACTCATCGTCGTCAACTGGGAGCCGCAAAATACGTCGGAACCGGAACCGGTCCAGGCGCAAGCCGCTATTTGGGCGTCGGCCGAGCCGGAGTCGTTGGAGCCGCCGGAGTTGCCGAAGCCGTCGATGCCGTACTGCTGAAAGTGACTCCCCCCACAATCTGTTGCCGCAGATGAAAGTCCGCCGACGACACCTGCGAATTCACGTTCGGGAAGGTCAGCACATAGGTTCCTGTGTCGCCCGGCTGCACCAGCAGCCGCGGCTGCTGGGTTCCGTACTTGTCCATGAAGTGGGCGGAGTCCGCGTGGTGCGGAACGTGCGCGTCGTCAACCAGCTGAATCCCTTGCAGTTCCGAGCCGGCCACGAGGTTCGCCTCGTTCCCCTGGTTCGTAAAGGTGAAGGTGCATACGGCGCTGTTGCCGTTGTGCTGGCAGCCGGTGGAGGAGTAGACACGCGTTCCCCACGCCAGCGTCCCCGAGCCCACGGTTCCGCTGCCCATGTTCTTTTGCGCCGTGGCTGGATTCGTTGTCGTCCCTGGGTTCGTCGCCCCGGGCAGCGTCCCGTTTCTTCCCGCGCTCCCTGCCGCTGTCGTCCCATTCGTCAGCGGGTTCGTCGCTGTGTTGGGAGCGGTGGTATTGGCCGCCTTCTTGTTCTGTGCCGCCGCAGCCTTCGCTTGAGCTGCCGCAGCCCTGTTCTGCGCCGCCTGCTGTGCCGCCGCCTGGCGCGCCTCCCGCGCGGCCTGCGCCTTCTGCTGGGCAGGCGTAAGTGCCGGAGTCGCTGGCGTAGTCTGTCCTGCCGCGCCAATCGACGCAACAAAAATCAAGGCAAGCGCGCATGCACAGGTCAGGTGCAGCGATGAAATGCGGTGTGAGCGGTTCATCAGGCCTCCTTGGGGAAGAATCTCGATGACTGCCAGGGTTTGCGGATCTCGCCTTTGCGGAACCAATTGAATTGTGCTGCGTTTCAGGCTTCCTCGGCGGGTCAGCAATCAAGGAAATCCAGTCTAAATCCCGTGCGAACCTGGGAACAAGAGCATTTTTTACAGCGCTGTGAAATTCCTCGTCCGGCGTTTTTGAGAGCGCGCAGCGCACCAGGGCCGTATGATCGAAACCCTTCGCCAATCTCCGGGCAAGCTGTGAAGCGCACCCGTCATGAACCATCAATAGCTTAGGCTGGACCTCTCCGCCGCGAAGGTTACAACGACAGCGGGGCGTCCGGCTCTCTGCTGGAGTCGGAATAGCAAAAGAAGAAGGCGCAGTCTCAACGCAATTCACGTTGGGTCCGGTCCGGATCGGCGCGGGCAAACATTGCCTGCGGCGCTGCACAAGTGCACCACCGTGGGCTTAAAGGAGAGTTGGCGAGCGATTGTTGCGGCGCACGGGAAGCTCGGGGCCTTCCCCTCTGAAGCGCTCTAGTGGTGATTCGCCGCTTCTGCCGCCATCTTCACTTCCTCAAATGCTTTGGCCAGCAGGTCTTTCGCCTTCGCCGCATGACCATGCATGTCATACTCGTTGGCCTGCTGCGCGGCGTCAAGTTTGCCTATGGCCTGTTCCATGAGACGCTGTGCGGCCGCCAGGTTCGGATGCCGGTTTGGATTCACGTTTTGGCCAACCAACACGCCGGATGCGAAGAGTCCCAGGCCGAGAACACTGCCCAGAAGCAGTTTGCGAGAAATCATGGGAATTACCTCAGCAGACAAATTACAGAGTTGATTGCGGTCTGGCAACAGGAAAAATTCTGCTTGGGGGACTGCTGCGATGGAGCCGAGTCTCAAACGATTTGCGGTTCCCCAGGCTTCTGAATCGAGACCGAGGGCGCCCCCCTGCCTTGCCAGGCCGGCAGTTTCATCATTACCTTGTTTCTGTAACAAGGTCAGTTTTCGATGTGCAGCACGGAGAAGGTCTTGGATTTGGCGATGTCGGCCTTCGGCTTGGTGTGAGCGGAGATGCGGAATCCGCCCTTGCCCCAATTCACGTCAATTGTGCCCACGTAATAGAACAGGTTTTGGCCGGGAATCCTCCGGTCCTGGTATTCCTCAAGAACCCGCAGGTACAGTTCTCTCCCTTCGCCCTCCCATTTCAGCTTGGTGGTCACCTGAAGCGACGGCCCATATCCTTCCTGGCGACCCCAGTCCATCTCCTCGACCCTCCTGACGATCGCTTCGAAATCCTCTCTTGTTTGCTTGTTGGTAAGGACGCGGGGCGTGTAGCTGGGCGTGGGGAGCGACGGCGGAACGGTCACTTTAGGGCTGCTTAGGACGGGACTGGAACTTGCGTTGTTATTATTCGAAACCGTTGTAATGGTGGACGGGAGCGGTTTTCCCCACGGCCCCAGCAGCTTCGGCCCGGACTGAGGGGTTGTTTCCGTGGAGGGCGTTGGGTCAGGCGCAGGTTGCACATTCCCGGCGAAGTAAAAGCCGGGAGGGGCGTCCGTCAGATTCAAAACATCGAATGTCACCCTCAGGCCCGGACCCAGCAAGACCGGCGGGCGGGCCTGGTAGTATTTGCCGTCATCCCCGTTGATGAACAGGGAACCTAGCGTTTGGTGCATGAACATGGTGCCTGTAGGCATGCGGCCTCCTGGTGAAAAAGTTCACGTTGTTGTGCCGCGACGCGAAACAGGAAGCGTTAAGGTGCACGGCTGGGGAAATAACCTCTGGGCGGGGCAAAGCATCGAAGCGCCAGGCCAACCCAAGATCGCCTTCCCGGCACGCTTCGCTGCAGCGTCCATACCTATCAGGGAATTCCGCCTCGTGTCAATCGAGTTGAATGGGCAATGTCCCCGAGGGCACAGGGCGCGGCCTGGAAGTGAAGTGAAGATCGTTGCGGACCGGAGGGCAAAGCTCATGCCGGGCGCGTGGAAGCTGGGTCGGCGTAAACATGAAGCTGCGATGGACGGCCTGCATGCTGGAAAGGGCAACCCGGCTTCGCTTCGTTGAGATCCCGCTTTCCTTACGACATTGCGGAGCGCCGGGTGGTGCTGTTGTACTGCGGGCTGCGGCGGGAGGATACTTATTGAGACCGCGCCCGGTTCAAGATCAGTGCTTGCAGCGTCTGCCCTTCGCAGAGCCCTTACCTGCTGCCGCCCCAGCGGCTCGGTTTCGTAGGGTTGCTGGGGGCGCGTCTGCGGCTCGGGTCTGAGGGCGGCTTCTGCTTCTTATCCAGACTAAGAATGACCCACTGCGCCAAAAACTTTTCCACTGGAATTGAAGGCCAGGAGCATTTCGCTCAGTTTTCCTCAGTCCGACTGGATTTCAACCGTGTTTCCTGCCGGATGCCAAGAGCATTCGACGGCTAGAATCATACTCAGCCATGGCCGAATTCACCCACCTCCATCTGCACACTGAATACTCCCTCCTCGACGGCGCCTGCGACGTTTACAAGCTCGTCGACCGCGTCGCCGCGCTCGGCCAGAAATCCGTCGCCATGACCGACCACGGCAACATCTACGGCGCGGTCCACTTCTTCGACGCGGCCAAGGCCAAAGGCGTCAAGCCCATCCTCGGATGCGAACTCTACATCTGCAAAAATGAGGACCACCGCGCCCCCGGCGATGGCGACGAGAACAATCACCTGCTGGTGCTGGCCCAGAACGAAGAGGGCTATCGCAATCTCATCCGCATCACTTCGGAGGCCTCGCTGCACGGCTTCTATCGCAAGCCGCGCGTCAGCAAGCGCTACCTTTCCGAGCACGCCGAGGGCCTGATCGGCTTCTCCGGCTGCCTGAGCGGCGAACTGTGCGAAGAGCTGGTTGCCGGCCGCTACGAGAAGGCCAAAAGCGTTGCGCAGCAGTACCAGGACATCTTCGGCAAGGGCAACTTCTACCTCGAGATTCAGGATCAGGGCCTCGAAGATGAAAAGAAGATTCACGAAGCGCTCTTCCGCCTGGAGCGCGAACTGAGCATTCCCCTCGTCGCCACCAACGATTCGCACTACCTGTGCGGCGAAGACAGCCATGCGCACGACGTAATGCTCTGCGTGCAAACCGGCGCCAAGGTGCACGACAAGGAGCGCTTCCGCTTCGACAGCGACCAGTTCTTCGTCAAAAGTGCGGACGAGATGGCCGTGATGTTCAAAGATTCGCCCTCCGTCCTCGCCCGCACGCAGGAGATTGCCGAGCGCTGCAACCTGAAGCTGGCCAAGGTGGACAATCCGTTCCCTGAATTCGCCGTTCCCGAAGGCCACACCATCGACAGTTACTTCGAGGAGGTCTGCCGCACCGGCTTCAAAAAGCGCATTGACACAGCCGTGCGCACTCTGGAGTTGCGCGGCTCTCTGCGCCACGCCCTGCATGAGTACCAGGCGCGGCTCGACTACGAGATCGACGTCATCAAGCAGATGAAGTACTCCGGCTACTTCCTCATCGTGTGGGACTTCATCAAGTACGCGCGCGACCACGGCATCCCCGTCGGCCCCGGCCGCGGCTCGGCAGCCGGCTCGCTGGTTGCCTACTGCATGGAGATCATCAACGTCGATCCTTTGCAGAACGGCCTGCTCTTCGAGCGCTTCCTCAATCCCGAGCGCGTCTCCATGCCCGACGTCGACGTCGACTTCTGCATGAACCGCCGCGGCGAGGTGATCGAATACGTTACGCGCAAGTATGGCCGCGAGCAGGTGGCGCAGATCATCACCTTCAACACCATGGCGGCCAAGGCGGCCATCAAGGATTGCGGCCGCGCGCTCGACATGCCCTACGGCGATGTGGACCGCATTGCCAAGCTGGTTCCCGCGACAGTCGGCATGACGCTGGACAAGGCTCTCGAGGACGTGCCCGACTTGCGCAAGGCCTACGACAGCGACCCGGTGATCCGCGAGTTGCTGGATACCGCCAAGAAGCTTGAAGGCCTGGTACGCGGCTCCGGCGTACACGCCTGCGCGGTGGTCATTGCCCCGCGTCCGCTCACTGACCTGGTCCCGTTAAACAAGACCAAGAACGACGAAATCGTTACCGCTTACGACATGAAGGCCGTCGAAAAGATGGGCCTGCTGAAGATGGACTTCCTCGGCCTCACCACGCTCACGGTGATCAACGATTGCCTCAAGCTGATCGAGCAGAGCCGAGGTGAAAAGGTGGACATCGACGCCATCCCGCTGGACGACGAAGAGACCTACAAGAAGGTCTTTCACTCGGCGCTTACCTCGGGCGTCTTCCAGTTTGAGTCCAGCGGCATGCGCGACATGCTGCGCCGCTACAAGCCCGACCGCCTTGAAGATCTGACGGCGCTCACACGCGCTCTATCGGCCCGGCCCCATTCAGGGCGGCATGACAGATGATTTCATCGAGCGCAAGTGGGGCCGCCGCAAGGTGGAGTACATGCTCCCCGAGATGGAGACGATGCTCAAGGAGACGCTCGGCGTCATCGTTTACCAGGAGCAGGTGATGCAGATCGCCAACGTGCTCGCCAGCTACTCGCTGGGCGAAGCCGATCTGCTGCGCCGCGCCATGGGCAAGAAGGATGCCGACGAAATGGCCAGGCAGCGCGACCGCTTTATGAGCGGCGCCGCGGCGCTCGGTCATCCCAAGGGCATTGCCGGCGAAGTCTTCGACCAGATGGAGAAGTTCGCCGGCTACGGATTCAACAAGTCGCACTCCGCGGCGTATGGCCTGGTGAGCTTATCAAACGGCTTATTTGAAGACCCATTATCCGGTCGAGTTCATGGCTGCGCTGCTCACTTCGGAAACGTCGAAGCCGGAGAACGTGGTCAAGTACATCAGCGAGTGCAAGGAGATGGGCATCCGCGTGGAGCCGCCGGATGTGCAGGTCTCCGGCGCGCAGTTCACGCCGCATGTGACTGCTGAAGGCGAAGCCATCCGCTTCGGCCTGGCCGCCGTGAAGAACGTCGGCGGCAATGCCATCGAGTCCATCATGAAGGCGCGTGCGGAAGTGGGCGGTCGGTTCAAAAGCATCTGGCAATTCTGTGAGAAGGTCGACCTGCGCGTGATGAACAAGCGCGTGATTGAGTCGCTCATCAAGGCCGGCGCGCTGGACTCGCTGGGCACGCGCGCCGCGCTCATGAAGGCCGTGGACAAGGCGATGGAGCGTGCGCAGAAGGCGCAGAAGGACGCCGCCGCAGGGCAGCATGGGTTGTTCGGGTTGTTCAATGAAGCGCCCACGCCCGGCCGCGATGCCGACGACCTGCCCCAGACCGCCAACTGGGAAGAAGGCGAGCGCCTTGCCAATGAGAAAGAAGTGCTGGGCTTTTTCGTCTCCGGGCATCCGCTCGACAAGTATGCAGAGAAGCTGCGCAACCTTACCGGCGTCATCTCAACGGCGGAAGCGCTGGAGCGCAAGCCGCCGGAGAAGCGCTGGGGCACGCAAGCCGATCCCGCGGATGAACTGCAGGTGGCCGGCATGATCCTTGGTCTGCGTGTGCAGAAGAGCAAGCGCGACCAGAAGCTTTACGCGCAGGCCGCGCTGGAGGATGCCACCGGCAAAATCGACCTGATCTGTTTTTCGCGCGACTATGAGCGGCTGCAGGGTGTGTTGAAGATTGAGGCCCCGGTGATTGTGCGCGGTGTGCTGATGGGCGAAGAAGATGCCGCGCCCAAAATCGCCATCAGCTCCATCGTGGCGTTGGAAGAGGTACAGGTAAAGTTGCCGTCCGGCGTGCGCATCCGCATCAATCTCGATCGCGCGACGGAGGAGATCTTTGCGGAACTGAAGTCCGCGGCAGATGCCGCGCCCGGCCCCGGCAAGGTGATGCTGCATCTGGAACAGAAGGGCGAATACGCGGTGATTCTGGAGCCGGAAGCCATGAGCGTCGCTGCGGATCGCGGCTGGGTGGAGCGCGTGGAAGAACTATTGGGCAAGGGCACGGTGCAGGCCGTAGGGTAGGCTCAATCTCACGGAAAGCAACACGCGGGAGGCGGCATTGCAGAGCGTCTTTCAGGATATCCATTTCGCCGTTCGCAGTCTGAGAAAATCCCTCGGATTCCTGCTCACGGCAATTGCGTCCATCGCTCTCGCCATCGCGCTTGCCCTCTCGCTCTTCGAGTTGTTTCACGCCCTGTCGTATGAGGCGCCGGCCATTGCAAATCCCGCGCAGGTCGTGGCCGTCTACGGACAGAACAAGCTCCGGCCCTACATGTCCATCTCCTGGCCTGACTATCTCGACATTCGCAACAGGCAGGCTGTCTTTTCGCAAATTGCCGCGTACATCCGTGTCAAGGCGACGCTGCGGCAAGGCGCCACAAACATCGATGCCTGGGGCGAATTGACATCAGCCAATTACTTCGCAACCCTTGGTCTCCGGCCCGCGCTGGGGCGCTTTTTTCTGCCCGCGGAAGAGAACTCCGGCACACCGGTTGCGGTCATCGGCTATGACCTCTGGCAGCGCGCGTATGGCGGTAGCACTGCGGCAATCGGCTCAACCCTCTGGCTCAATCAGCACGCATTCACCATCGTTGGCGTCGCACCGCGCCAGTTTGCAGGGGTGGTCCTCGACTGGGGCGGTGTCCCGCAATTCTGGGTCACGTCGAGTCAGCAGTCCGTCGTTTTTCCCAACTCCAATCTGCTCACCAATCGCAGGGCCGCCGCCGCAGTCCTGGTGGCCCGGCTGCGCGCCGGCGCAACGCTTGAAAACGCAAAGGCAGGCTTGGCGCTCATTGCCACGCAATTGGGCCGGAACAGCGGCGACCCTTCGTACAGCTTTGTCGTGCTTCCGCTCAGCCGCGCGCGGTTCTGGCCCACCTTTCGCGACGGCATCCAGCACAAGCTTCAGATGCTCATGCTGCTTGCCGTCTGCGTCCTCATGGTTGCCTGCACAAATGTGTCTGCGCTTCTGTTCGCGCGCAGCACGATGCGCCGCGGCGAAATCGCTCTCCGCGCCGCTGTGGGCGCCACGCGCGCCCGCCTCATCCGCCAGCTGCTCACGGAGAGCCTGCTGGTCAGCACCGCAGGCGGCCTGGCCGGCATTGGCCTGTCGTGGACGGTTCTTCGCGCCACCGAGCAGCTCAACCGGCTTTTCCCCATTCCGCTACACGTTCATCTGCACTTGAACGCCGCCGTCATCCTGCTCGGCCTCGCCATAAGTTTCGCCTGCGGATTGCTCTTCGGATTCTTCCCGGCCCTCCTGGTGACCTGCGCAAATCTGCAAAGCTCGCTGGCCGGCGCGCAGCGCTCGTCATCCTCCCCGCGCGGCCAGTCCAGATGGCTGCGCGGCGCGGTGGTCATCCAGATCGCCGTCTGCTGCGCCGTCGCCTTTACCACGCTGCTGCTGGGCCGCTCGCTCTGGAAGCAGACCACTGCCGATCGTGGCATTGAACCGCAGGGCGTCTTCTGTGCGGACTTCGCGCTCCCCCGTCTCAACCATAGTCCGGATCTGCAACGTCAGATGATCCGCCAGTTGCTGGGACGCCTTGAGCACGTTTCCGCCGTGCAATCCGTGGCGCTGGACTCAGGCGCAATGAACATGCAAATGCCCATCCGGACGGAGGCCGCGACGCAGGGCTCTCAGGAACAGGTCGCCGTGCAAAGCAGGAGCGTCTCCAGCCAGTACTTCCACGCCCTGGGAATCCCGCTGATTCAAGGCGGAACCTTCTCCGCCGCCAACTCAGCCAAAGGCCTTGACGATGCCCCGGAAGTGATTGTGAGCGAAACCCTCGCCCGCCAGCTATGGCCCGGCCAGAACGCGGTCGGCAAGCATATCTATCTGGCCGACAGCAGCGCACCTGCCGCGGTGGCGGGCGTAAGCGGAGACGTGCTCCGCGGCAGCGAACAGACACCCGGCCCGTTTCTCTACACATCGCTTGACAGCAAGCCGGCAGCGGAACTGACACTCTATCTGCGCACCCGGTTGCCCGAACGCGATGCTCTGGCGGCGATCCAATCGGCTCTTGCCGAAATCGATCCGGAGATTGTTATCGAGAATCCCGAATCCTTGACAGCACGCATCCAAGACGGGAATGCGCAGGCTGCCACATTGTCCGCATTGGTCGCGGTGTTTGCCGCGGTCGCTCTCTTGCTTGCCTTTGTCGGCATCTACGCCATGGCAGCTTTCGAAGCAGGGGCCCACCGCCACGCCACCGCCATTCGCCTCGCGCTGGGCGAGACGCGTGCCGGTGTGCTCGTTTCCTTCATCCGCCAGGCGCTGCGTCTCTGCGCCAGCGGCCTCGTCGCGGGTCTGCCCCTGGCCTTCATGCTGTCTTCGCTGTTCCGCGAGTGGTTCTGGAAGGTCGCCCAGACCGATGGCATCTCGATTGTGTCTGCCGTCATACTGCTCCTTGCAGTCACCCTTGGCGCTTCGCTGGCCCCGGCCTGGTCTGCCGCACGCACTAACCCCGCACAACTGCTGCGCAGCGAATGAGCCGATGCCCGGACCCGCGCACCGGGCTGCGGGTTTCAAGCCGCGCAGGACTGGATGCAGAACTTCCGGCATCGGACGGCGCATTCAGTGGGATAATGGTTAGGTTCGAGGTCGGGCAGGGAAAAGGCGGCTGTATGCGACGGTGGATTCTTCTCGGTGTAATGGCGGCCGTGGCTCTGACCGCCCATGCGGCCAAACGCGTGACCGTCGCGGAACTTATCCAGGCCGTCACCACAGACAGCGCAGCCCACAAGCCGGATGCGGAAATCATTCGCCAGATCAGCGCGATGGAACTGACCGAGCGCCTGAGCGAGGCCACGCTTGACCGGCTCAACGCGCAGGTGCAGTTGAGTCCCCAGGTCGCGCTAGCCCTGGAGTTGCAGGCCGACCAGTCGGCGTTTCTTGATCTGCCGGTCAGTGAGCTGCCCGCCCTGCCTCCTCCCGGCGAAGATGCGCAACTCAAGACCTTCAACGCAGCGGGCACGTTTGTAGCTGAGACGCTGCCGCATCTGCCCAACTTTCTGGCCACACGTACCACCATCCAATACGATGACAGTCCGCAGGAAGTGAAGAAAGGCAGCTGGCCGGTGCGCGCAGGGTTGCATCTGGTGGGCAAGTTGAGCCGCGATACTTCAGTCTCCGCTGAGCGCACAGGGACCTCTGCCGGTGGAGCCCAGGGTGCATCGCAGCAGGGAGGCCTGGTTTCGTGGGGTGAATTCGGATCAGTGCTGGGCATGGTTCTGGCCGACAGTGCGAACGGCAAGGTGAGCTGGAGCCACTGGGAGCAGCTGGCCGGCGTGCGCGCCGCGGTCTTCCATTACACCGTGCCCAAGGCGGCTTCGCACTTTGAGGTGGTGAATTCTATTCGTCGGGAGGCCGGTATTGAAGGCTTCGCGACGCACATGGACGGCTCCAGGATCGCAGGCATTGGAGCTCGCCAAAACAACAGTTCGTCTCAAACTTCCGTGATCCACGCCGACCGCGGTTATCAAGGTTCGCTGTGGGTGGACCCGGCAACCGGATCCATCCTGCGCGTCACCATCGAGGCGAACTCGAAGGATAGTTCCGCCTTTCAGTGGGCAGAGATGATGGTGGAGTACGGCCCCGTGGAGATCGGCGGAGGCACTTTCATTCTTCCGGTTCGAAGCGTGGCCTTCTCCAGGACCATACTCAGCACCGATGCAATGACCGGCAGCGCGCCCTCGCAATGGCTGAACGAAACGCTTTTCAACAACTATCACCGCTTTGTGGGTACAACCCGTATTCTGACCGACGCGGATGCTGCGCCCGCACCGCAGAAGCCTGCCGATAGCGAGTCAAAACCGCAATAGAGTCACCCTCCGCCCAAGTCCCTGCACGTAGATTATTTCTTGTGCTTCTCCGTACCTGGAGTCATGTACCCCAGCCGCGCCTGCACATCCACACCATTGCGAGTTACTTTCACCTTCAAGCGGTGATAACTTCCGTCAGCTTTGATTCCGTCGAGAGATAACTCGAGAAGATACACACTTTCCGGCGCTTCCGTCAGAAGCTCAAATCCCGCGTTCAGATCGTTGCTGTTGTGGAAGAACGTGCCGCCGGTGCCGTCAGCCAGCTCGGCCATCACGTTTTCGTTCGCCTGCATGGCGCTGGCGTGGAACTCGCTCCTCGATTGCACCGGAACCACGTGTGTATCGTCGCCGGCTACCAGCGAGGTGGTATACAGGCCGCGGGCATCCAGGGTACTCACGGGCACGTTGGACTGGGCCGCCAGGTCCATCAGCTGCGACTCCTGGGTTCGCGATTCTTCCTCGATTGCGGGAAATCCCGAGGAGACCAGGATCAGCAATCGCTGGCCGGGTAGATTGGCCATTCTGCGCACAATCTCCCGGATGTTGGTGAGAGTGGCTTGAACGTCCTGGGAGCCTGATGCGAGTGCGCGCCGGGCCGCGGTCTCCGCTAGCCTTTGGGCCACCGGAAGGTCGGTCTGCGGGTTGATGCCGGGGTCGCAATTGAGCACCTGCGCCAGGGCGTCCTGGTTGGCCTCGGGATTGTGTTTGTTCAGCATCTGGTCGGCCTGGTAGTAGTCGATCAAGGGGCAATCGGACTTGTTCGTGGGCCGTGGAACAAGGCTCATGATCGCCTGCTGCAGTTTGGCCGAGTCGCGCGTCAACCCGCTGTTGACCCTCCCCGAAGTGGAAACGACGGCCGCAACGGTCGAACCCGACAGGGTCCCGGGCAGTGCGCCGATTGCGGCCTTTCTGGCGTATGCCAGGTCGTCGAAGCTCATGTGCATGTCGTCGAACAGAAACACCACGATCCGGCTGGGTAGCCCGGAGGCCTGCGCCGGGGGTGGGGCAGCTTCGCCCTGCTGCGCGGCAGCGGCTGGAACACCGGCGACAGCCTCCCCACCGCCGCGATGCTCCACATTGAATGCGGTAATGGCGTGCGGCTTATCGTTGTCCAGAACCTGAAAGTCTTCCTGCTTCAGATCCCCTACCGTGTGTCCCTGCTTGTCGCGGACAACAACAGGAACGAGGATCCTGTTCACGTTCAGCTGAATCGTTGGTGATGCTGCCTGGGGATCGCTGGGCTGCTGTGCGGCAGAAAAAATGCAACGGCTCAAAGCCAGCAAAGAGACCAAAAGAAGGGGACGGACCCGGATCCGGGTTGTACTCATCATGCCGAAGCTGCTCCCAGGTGTGGAATCAGGCGTGCTCACAGGTGTTGACGCAATCATACGCCGCCCACCGTTGCAGCGAATGTCGCGCGTGATGCTTTGCGCGCGGATACATCGGCCTCCTGACTACGCTGGGAACTTGGTGCGCCGTTTGATTTCGATCCGGAGCCGTTCTCGCGGCAGTTATGATGGCTTCAAGCTTTAGGCGCTCTCAACCGGCGGCAATCCACCGGATGCGGAGAGACAGCAGACAAGAGGGAAGCATGCAATACCGGCAGTTGGGCAACGGACCGCTGCAAGTCTCCGAGCTGAGCTTCGGCACCTGGCTCACGGTGGCCGGCGGCATTGGCCGGGAGCAGGCCACGCGCTGCATCCACGCGGCTCTCGACCACGGCATCACGCTCTATGACACCGCCAACCAGTACGGCGCCGGCGAGGCCGAGCGAGTGCTGGGCGCTGCGCTCAAAGCCTATCCGCGCGACCGTTATCTCATCGCCACCAAGCTCTACTTTCCCGTCGGCGACGAGCCGGACCACGGCCTCTCCGCTGCGCAAATCGAAAAGCAACTCAACCGTTCGCTCGAACGTCTCGGCGTCGACTGCATCGACCTCTACCAGTGCCATCGCTTCGACAGGGAGACGCCGCTGGAAGAGACCATGGCCGCGCTTGATCGTGCGGTAAAAGCCGGCAAGGTGCGCGCCATCGGCTTCAGCGAGTGGACCGCTGAGCAGATCGATGCAGCCGCGGACATCTCCGCAGCCAACGGGCTTGCAGCCTTCTCATCCAGCCAGCCGCAGTACTCCATGCTCTGGCGCAAGCCGGAGGCAGCGGTCTTCGCCGCCAGCGCCCGCCACGGTATCGGCAATCTGGCCTTCTCGCCGCTGGCCCACGGCGTGCTTACCGGCAAGTACGCGCCGGGTAAGCCTCCGCCGCCCGGCAGCCGCGCCGCCAGCGAACAGATGAACGCCTTCATGGAAACCGCCGGCCGCCACTACCGCAGCGACTATCTTTTGTTGGCAGTAGCTGCGTTAAAGCCCATCGCCGCCGACCTGGGCCTCACCATGGCGCAACTGGCGCTGGCCTGGGTGCTGCGCAGGCCTGAAGTGGCATCTGCGATTATTGGAGCGTCGCGCCCGGAGCAGATTGCAGACAATGTGCGCGCCGTCGGCACGGGCCTGTCAGCGGATGTGTTGCAACGCATCGACCGCGCAATATGTGCGGTTGTCGTCTCGAGTTGAGGGAGTCCCTCAACGAGTTGATGATTTGAAAGGGCACGACTTCATTCGTGCCGCAGAACGCCCAAAAAGAGACCGGGCTTTAGCCCCCGAAGGAACGCCCAGTTGGGATTGAGTGTCAATCGGAGGCTACTGAGCTGAGACCGGGTGATCCTTTGCGGTCAAAAGCTTGGGATGAGGTAAAGAAGCACCCCAAGAGCACAGAGGATGTAGGGCCAGAATCTCACGTCGATGGTTAAGGAGGAATCACCAGATCTGAAGAATGTCCGCCTGAAGGCTGATTGTTTGAGCACCGAACCTGGCAGCTCAGGTTCGTGGGTGACGGGCGAAGTACCTTCAAATCTGGAATCTCTTGAGGCCGTTTTCGTTCGTGGAGAAAGCCACCACACAATCGCCGCCGCCACGAAGCAAGCAAGAGGCCGCGGCCACACATGATGCAGGGAGTAGTTCTTCTCGTGGAAGCAGTATCGTCCCAATAGTTCGGCCTCAAGGATGCACAGTCCGGCGATAACCACCACGAGTTCTCCACGAAATGGATTGTCGCGCATGGAAATGATTGAATCATAGGGCTGAGGCCAAGGACAACGCGAGAAGCTCGGTTAGGATGGATAGGCACCCCAGAAAGGCTGCAGAAATCAAATGACATTTATGGGACATTGGACGAGGCGGAAGTTTCTTGAGACAGCAGCAGGTTCTGCCGCAGCGCTTTCCTTATCAAGCACAAATGCGCTCGCAAACCCCGCCGGCCTGCGCGGACGCTTCATCACCCACGTCTCCGTGGTGCGCGTCAATCAAATCGAAGTCACCCCCACGCGCAACCTCGGAGAAGACGAAGTCCCCGACAACCGCCCGGAGAAGATCCAGTCCCGCCGCGACGCCTTTGCCCGCGGCTGCCCCGGCGGCCGCATGACCTGGGCTATCAGCTGGCTGGCCCTCATTGACGACCGGCAGCAGTACAAGGACGTGCGCAGACTCCTCGCCTCCTATCACGACAAGTACGGCGACGAGATCACTTTCATTCCCGGCGGCTACTTCGCTCCCATGTTTGACACCCGCGAGCACAACCGCCAGACCATCCACAAGGCCCTTGCCATGATCTCCCACATGGTCGGCGGCGGCTACCGCCCGGAGTGCGTCGTCGCCGGCTTTCTGGATGCGCAGAACCAGGCCTACCTTGCCAGCGATGAAGGCATCCACGTCTGCCAGGCGCAAATCTGGAGCCAGCACGGTATCGACAATGGCGACGGCGACGGCGGCATCTGTTATCCCTATTACCCCAGCCGCCAGCATTATCTGAAACCCGCACAAGGGCCGGCAGATTTCATTGACTGTGTCTGCCTCGACGGCTGGACCTGCGACTTCCTCACCGCGCGCCGCCAGGGATTTGAGGGCGGCTTCAACAGCCGTATGGGAGTCGGCCCCATTGAGACGGTGGGCAACCTCGGCGTTGAGGCCGGCCGCCGCGAGATGATGGCCACCACCGCCATGCACTTCGACCGCGGCTGCGAGCTGAACGGTTTCGGCTTCGTCACTGGAATCTGGGAAGTCTCCGTCGGTCACGACGACGATCTCGCCTGGTGGCTGCAGGCGGTGCGCGAGCGCTGGCCGGATACGCAGGTGGTCACCGAAGGCGCATTCGGCCTGGAATGGCGCAAACACGTACCCAACAACGCCAATCTCAACTACCGCTTCGACGCCAAGGGAACCGGCGCGCCCGGCTCCGAAAAGAATCTCGAAATCCAGTGGTTCATGAACCGCGAGTTCCGCCTCGCCCTGCTGCGCGATTGGACAACCAACAGCCCCTGGATGGCCATCGACTTTACCCGCTACGACCTGCCCGCGCACGAGCCGGACGTGCTGCAGCGCGAGTGGAGCCTGATGAACGTGCTCAACCAGAAAGGCACGCGCCCCCAGGACAAGCCCGTGCGTCTGGGCCAGTTGAGCCCGGAAGACCAGCGCCTCATCTTCACTCAGTATCCCGAGCTCAAGAGCCAGGCCTGAAAGACCACTCCGCCGCGCTCCTCGCAGCTCGTCCCCCCGATCCCGTGCCTTCCCTGGTACGCGCCTGCTCGCGCCCTGAGTCGCTTTTCCTCGTGAAGACGCGAACCATACAGGAGATCGGGTTCGTTGGGAAGCAAAGGTAATGGGGCAGAAGCGGAGCCGGCTGCAGCCACGCAATGGCGGCTCTGCCGCAGATCGCTCCCGCTGGCTGTTGCAGCTTCCGCGCCAGCTCCTTTACCAGACGCCGCAGCCGCCAAACCCCTTCAGGTGATGGCCAACACTGCAAATCTGGCCATCCCCGACCCAACCTCCAAAGACGTGCAGGCAAATACGAATCGCGTTGCGCCGGGAACCTGGCGCGTGCGCCGTGCCGCGATCCGTTTTCCGCCTGCAAAATGCCGCGCAAAACAAGGGCCGGACGCTCCAAGCCGGAGAAACAATACGGGCGTTGTCATGCACCGTCCCTATACAACCATCCGCAATCATTCAGGGAGATCGACGATGAAGAACAAAGCAAGAGTAAGTGTCATGGTGATCGCGCTCGCGTTGCTTGGCTGCAAGGGCGTCCAGCCCAGCGCAGTTGCAAACGGTGCAAGTGATATGAGCGGAGCTACGGCCGAGGAGGCGGCAGGCGGCACTGCATCTTCGGGGAGCGGGACCCAGGTCGAGCCCATCCACGATCCGTCGCTGGATATGGATGCCATCGAGGTCACCATTCCGGCAGGCTGGAAGTTCCAAAGCGTCTTTATGCAGGGAGGCACCTGTGTGCCCACGCCGTTCGGCGTCTTCCGCTCCGCCAGCCCGGACGGTTGGAGCATGGTGGAACGGATGCCGACGCTGGCCTGGCAGTGGGGCCGGGGGCCCATGATCGCTAACGCCGGGAAGACCGACTGCCTGCCCATGAGAGGGCCTTTAAGCGCGCAGGACTTTCTCAAGTACATGGCCGGAACCATGAGCGTGCACTACGACGGGCCCGCGCCGGTTCCCGCGGACGAAGAAGAAAAACAGCAGCAGCAGATCCGTGACTCCCAGGCTCGTTACGCCCCGCAGTACGCGGCCAGTCACTTGCAGCAGCCCAGGACGAATAGGGAACTGGCGCGCGCCCAGGTCAGCTATACCATCGGATCCACGCCCATGAAAGGCATTCTGGATGTAACAGTCGATTGCACAGAGCAGACCTTTGCAGGGCAGCAGGGGCTCTCCAACTGGTCGCCGGGCCATCCCGCGCAAATCGTGCAGGGTCCCGCATCCATCATGGATAAGTGCCTGGCCAGCACCAGCTACTACACCGCGCCGGAGAACAAGCTTGCCGCCGTTATGGGGCGCTGGCAGGCGCCGGGCATGGGCACCAGACCCGTGGACGCCTGGATCAATGCCTGGATCAACCGGAACAGGCAGCAGACGAATGCCATGATCAACCAGTGGAACCAGGCTGCCGCCGCCAAGCGTCAGGCCACCGCCCAGCAGTTTGCCCACTCCATGGCCGTGCAGAAGCAGATGCACGAGCAGTTCATGGATAGCATGCAGGCAAGCACAGACGCCTCCATGGCGCGCACCGGGGCTGCAATGTATACACGTTCCACCGCCGCCTCCGACTTCGTCGACCTGGCCCTCGACCGCCAGACCGTTCTGAACACCAGCACCGGGCAGGTCGACAAGATCACCAACCAGGTCAACGTCGAAGACCCGCTGGTAAAAGTCCACGGCAACGGCGCTCCCTGGTAACCACCTGCGGCGGGGCAGACGCCGCTTCGCGGCCATCCGCGCGGCGGGGTCTCCGCGATGTCTTGGGTTGAACCCCGGTTTGAAACTGCTACGCGTCCACCCGGCTGAGCACAACGGCCCACTTGCGGATGGCCTCAGGCGTAACCGGCTCTGCGCCCGCCTCGCTTGCCGCCAGTTGCACGGCAAAGTTGCCCAGCGTCGAGCTCTCCGGATGCCCGATCTCCACGGGCCGGTGGGTGCGCTGCGCGGTCAGCTCCGTCAGCAGCTTGTTGCGGCTGGCGCCGCCCAGAATGTGAATCCGCTTCAGCGGCTGGCCCAGCAGCCTCTCCAGGCTGGTCAGCGCGTAAGCATAGCGGTCGGCCAGGCTCTCGAAGATGACGCGCGCAAACACCGGCTCGTTTCCGGCCACGTCGGGAATCGTCTGCCAGCGCCTGCGCCACAGCTGGTGGTTGATCCGCTCCGGCATCTCCGAGTCCAGCAGCAGCGGCTCCGCGTCCACGTCGATGATGCCCGGAAACCCTGAGATCGCCGCCTGAGCCACCAGCTCCTCAATCTTCCATGGCCGCCCCTCGGCCGCCCACTCATCCATGCACTGCTTCAGCAGCCACATCCCGTTCACAAGCGAGTGGAAGCACAGGTTTCCCCCCGCCGCGCCCAGGTTGGTGTAGCGCGCCTGAAAAGCCTCGCTGTTGGTGACCGGCTCCGCAATCACCGTGCCCACCAGCGACCACGTTCCCGAACAGATGTAGAGCGTGGAATCCAGGCTCGAAGGAATGCCCGCTATCGCCGATGCCGTGTCGTGGCACGCTGGTGCAATCAAGACTGTGTTTCGATACGCGTCGAGCGCCGCCAGCGGCCCCGTCAGCGGACCCAGGATCGTACCGGACGGCACTATCGGCGGCGCAGCCTCAATCGATAGCCCCAACTTCTCAAACAGCTCCGCATCCCAGTCGCCCGTGGCCAGGCTCACCAACCCCGTGTGGGTCGCGTTGGTTTGCTCCGCCACGCGCCGCCCGCCCAGCCAGTGCAGCACATACTCCGGCATCATCACCCAAGGCGCTCGCGCGTCAACTCCAGCTTCCTTGTCGGCCAGCAATTGGTAAATGGTGTTGATGCGATGCGGCAGCGCTCCGGTGCGCGTGTAGAGTTCGGCCGCCGGAATCACCTTGTCCGTCGCCTCCTTCACCGCCTCGGTCCGCTCGTCGCGATAGCAGAACGGCGCATCCAGCGGCTCGCCGTTCGGGGCCAGCCGCACGTAGTCCACTGACCAGCTATCCACGGCAATCGAAGCAACGCCCTCGTCCGCAATCACCGCCGCCTTGCGCAGCCCCTCGTCCAGCCCCGCGAGAATCGTCTCCAGCGGCCAGTGCAGCTGCCTGCCGCGATGCACCGGGCCGTTGGGAATGCGATGAATCACGCTGACCGTCGGCTGCCCATCCACCCAGCGGAGCAGGGAGACGCGGCAGCTTTCCGCGCCCAGGTCGATGGCTATCCGTGCAGGTTCTTGCATACAGTGGTTCTCCGGTTGCTGTAGAAGGAAAGCAAGACTGCCAAGTGGCTTTTTCCTCAAGGAAAAGCCACACTTCACGGCCCTCAAGACTCCACGTAAACTGGAGAACCGCTCGAAGAAGCAGTTCAATCCAAAGAGGAGTTTAACGCAGGAACGCCTCGGTCAGTCCGCCGTCCACGGGAATCAGGTGGCCGCTGGTGCAACGCGAACGCGGGCTTCCCAAAAAGAGAATCGCCTCCGCGCAGTCTGCCGGATCAATCGGCTGATGCGTCAGCGTGCGTTTCGCATAGTACCCGGCCAGCAGGTTGCGCAGCTCGTCGTCGCTCAGCGCGTCGTCGAACGGGATGTTGTACTTGGTCAGCGACGCTCGCACCCGGTCGCGCGGAAACATCGTCGATCCCTTCACCACCGTCGCCGGGCTGATGCCATTCACCCGCACCCGCGGCGACAGCGTCACCGCCAGCTCCCGCACCAGATGCGAGACCGCCGCCTTGCTCACGTCGTACGCCTCTGACCCGCGCTTCGAAACCACCGCGTTGGCCGAGCTGGTCAGCACAATCGCCGCGTCCAGCGCCTGCTCGTTGAAGATCTTTGCCGCCTCGTCCGACAACAGGTAGTTCGCCGTTACGTTGATGTCCAGCGTCGTTGCCCACATCGCGTCGGAGATCACCCCGTCCGGCGACGACGGGAAACATGGCCGCGGTGTTGACCAGGATGTCCACGCCGCCAAACGCCGCCACCGTCGCTGCCAGCGCCTTGCCAATCGCCTCGCGGTTGCGGATATCCACAGCCGTCACTGCCGTGAACTCCGCCGAGGTCACAGCCTTCAACTCCGCAACCACCCGCGCCGCCGCAGCCTCATCGCGATCGGCCACCACCACGTGTGCCCCGCGTGCCGCGGCCAGGTGCGCCACTTCGCGTCCAATGCCGCTGCCTCCGCCCACCACCAGCACCACCCGCCGGCTCAGCTCCTTCTCCGGCGGCTGGCGGCGAATCTTCGCCTCTTCCATCGCCCAGTACTCAATGCGGAACGCCTCAATGGGCGGCAGCGCCACGTAGTTCGAAAACACCTTGAAGCTCTTCGGATCCTGCCCCACACCCACCTGCGGCAGCGTTCCCGTCACTTCGCCCTCGCCCAGCAGGCTCGCGCCTTCCATCACGTGAATGGCGTTGGTGTAGAACTCGCCCGTAATGCGCGCCTCCGTCTTGTTCTTGCCAAAGCTGAACATGCCCAGCCCCTGGATCAGCACCACAGTCGGGCTGGCGTCGCGCAGCGCCGGCGAGTCCGCCGTCGCAAACGAGTGGTAGTACTCCGCATACTGCCTGCGATACTCCTCCAGCGAAACTTCAATCTGCTGCTTCAGCGCGCCCACGTCCGCGCCCTCCGCCCACGGCACAAACAGCGGCCGAATCTTGGTCCGGATAAAGTGGTCCGGGCAGCTCGTTCCCAGAAACGCCAGCTCCTTCGCATACGCCGAGTTCACAAACTGCAGCACATCCGGCGCATCGCTGAAGCTCGCAATCCAGCGGTTCTGCTTGCTCACCCGTCCGCGCAGATACGGCGCAATCTTCACCGCCAGCTCGCGCCCGATCCTCGCGCGCCGCCACCGCCTGCCCGCCAAACCGCGCCGGCCCCTTGGCAATCCCGTGCCGCTCAATAAACTGCCCAATCTGGTCGATCACCGTCAACGTGTTCAGGTAGCACTCGCGCTGCGTCTCGCCCCACGTAAACAGCCCATGCCCGCCCAGCACAATGCCGTCGCAACCGGGATTGTCCTTCACCGCCTGGCGCAGCATCAGCCCCAGCTCGTAGCCCGGCCGCTGCCACGGTATCCACACCAGCGCGTGGTTGAACTCGCGGTTGAACTCCTCCATCTTCGCCTTGCCGTTGGCCGAGGCCGCCAGCGCAATCCCCCAGTCCGGATGCAGGTGGTCCACATGCGGGAAGGGAAGAAATGCGTGCAGCGGCGTGTCAATTGAAGCGGCCACCGGGTTGTTGCGGAAGGTGCACAGCGGGTACATCGCCACCATGTCGTCCTCGTGCTCCACGCCCTTGTAGCTGCGCTCCAGCGCCAGAAACTTGTCCATGGTAGAGCGTGGCCAGCCCGGCGCGTTTCATGCTGCCCAGGTCCCCGCCCGATCCCTTCACCCACAGCACTTCCACGGTCTCGCCCGTCAGCGGATCAATCTCACGCACCTTCGAGCTGGTGTTGCCTCCGGCAAAGTTGGTAATGCGCAGGTCGGAGCCCAGCAAATTGGACCGGTAACGGAGCGACTCCGCCCCATCCAGGGTTGCGGCAACAGCGGAGTCCCAGCGGTCTTCCAGGAACTTCAGGGTAGGGGAAGGTGCGATGGCTTGTGTCATAAATACCATTCTACGGGGAATTTTTTCGAGCGTAGACAAGATACCACACCGGAATAACAATAGAAAACATATTTCGTATTCGAATCCATACGATTTAATGCAAAGGAATTCCGCCCGCCCGTGCCATCATGATCTCCATGGCGGAAAATTGCAGATTGCCAAGGTTGGCACGGCGCATCGTCCGCCTCGCTCTGTTGCTCGGGATCGAGCTCGCCCTCAACCTCGCCTCGATCCGATTGCCGGCCCAGGCGCCGGCCCAACCAGTCTCTCCGGCAATCACCATCGGCGGCGTCGTAGTCAGCACAGTCACCGGCAAGCCCATCGTCAACGCCCTGGTCAAGCTCGCCAACGACGGCCGTTCCATGCTCACCGACGATGCCGGGCATTTCACCTTTTCCAACGTCACCCAGCCGACTGAGGTCATCTCCGCCAGAAAGCCCGGATTCCTGCAGCAGTTGGTCAACGATGAGATGAGCGGCCTGCGCAGCCTCACCCTCATGGGCAAGGACATCGACCTGAAGCTGGCCCTCATGCCCGAAGCGGTCATCGCCGGACAAATCCGCAACGGCCAGGGCGAACCCGTCAAGCTTGTGCAGCTCACGCTCCTGCGTCGAATTGTCGACGACGGCGAACTGTCCTGGCAGGCCATCGGAAGCGCGAAGACCAATGCCGAGGGCGCGTTTCGGATTCCCAACCTCAACCCCGGCCGCTATTACCTCAGGACCGAAACCACCATCGACCCTGACGCGGCCTATCCCAACGAGCACACCCGCAACACCGATGTCGACCGCGGCTACGTCTCCACCTGGTACCCCCACGCAGCTGCTGAGGTGGATGCCCAGCCCATCGTCGTCGCCGCCGGCGACCAGTTTACGGCCAACTTCACCCTGCCCAACCTTAAGTTCCAGCCGGTCAGCGTAGCCTGTTCCTGGCCCGGTATGCAACCCAACGGCAGCGCGGGCTCCACGCTCTACGGCCCGCATGGCGTCGAGTACGGCCTCCTTCCGGAATGGGACCAGGAGCACCAGCTCTTTCACTTCTTTGCTCCGCCCGGCAAATACTCGCTCTCAGCCGCGATTTGGCCGCACGCCAATCAGCAAACCGGCGAGATGGAGCCCTGGCAGGATGGCCGGAAGGACCCTTACCTGGGAACGGTCGAATTCACCGTGGCAGATGCTCCCGTGGAGCTGCCCCCAATGGCAATGCAGTTACAGGAGCCCCTCACCATCCCCATCCACGTCCGTTTCGACTTCACCCAGCAGGACCGCCTCAAAGCAGCCATCACGCAGTACGACGCCTATTTCCCCCCCGACGCGCAGATCAACCTGATCGCCGCCCAGGCCGACTTGCAGCACAGCAAGGGCCAGACCATCGCGGCAGCCGAATGGCGCTACAAGAACCCCGAAGAGCATTTCGAGTTCAAGGATGTAGTGCCGGGCGTCTACAAAGTGCAGGGCTGGTCCACCGATGGCGGATACACAGCTGCCCTCACCTGCGGCAGCACCGACCTGCTCCGCCAGTTGCTCGTCGTCAAGGCCGGCTCGCCCGCCTGCTCCATTGAGGCGCTTCTGCGCGACGACTCGGCTTCGGTCGATGTCGTCTTCACCGCGGAGGCGCAGGCAGCCTTGAAGGCCTCCGGCCTCAACGCCGTCTCTGTCTCCCTCATCCCCCTCGACAACCCCGTCAAGTCCCCCCTCTCCACGCTTCTCTTCGGAGCATCCGACCCGGCGCACTTTCAGAGTGTTTCCCCGGGCGACTATCTTGTCGTCGTCCCCAACTCCGCGCAATCCGTCTCCGTCAGCGATCCGCCCGTAGCCTGGCGCGATCCCGAAGTCATGAACACCCTCAAGGCGCACGGCAAAGTTCTTACGCTCAAGGCCGGCGAAAAGATCCAGGTCCAGCTGGACTGGTGGGCAGGGAAGTAGCGGCTCCATCTCTCTCCCTTGCACAGATCGTCTATGTTTTGAAGGGGCGCGGCTTAAACACGGCCGGCCCGCACGCCACAAGGCTCAAGAAAGCGCAGCGACAACGAGCCGAAGGAAAGCCGGGGGGCCTGACGCATGGGACGCGACGAAGGCATCGTCGGAACATGGAAACTGATCTCCGCCTCGATCACCACCCAGGCCGGCGAGAGCCGCCCGATGTTGGGCGAAGATCCGACCGGTATTCTCACATACACCAGCGATGGCCGAATGACGGTAATCCTTGCGTCCGGCGGACGGCCTCCGCTTTCGATCGAAGATTCGGTGGCCGCACCCGCGATGGAACGAGCGGAAGCGTTTTCTACCTTCTCCGCCTACGCGGGGCGCTACACGTTCGAAGGAGACCGAATTACCCACCACATTGAGATCGCGTGGTATCAGAATTGGGTTGGGACGGATCAAATTCGTTTTGTCGAACAGCAAGGGAATCGCCTTTCGCTGAACGCGCCATCGCTCTCGATCGGCGGCCAACAGGTAGCCGCGGAGATACTGTGGGAACGAATCAATGAGTGCCGCACTCGGCGAGCCATCGAACCGCCGAGGCTCCCGACTCTATGAGGAGGCAATCATGGCCGTATCCATCTTCCACATCGGCCTGCCACTCGATCATCCATTGATCCCGGCAGAGGAACGCCCAAAGATCGAGAAAAGGTTGCGTGATCTCAAGGAACGCATGACACGCGCTGGATATGCCTACGAAATCATCCAGGCATCGCCCGAGACCGGCCTCGACGCTTTCAAACATCGGTTGCAGACGCAGCCTTGCGACGGCGTGCTCATCGGAGGTGGAGTCGTCGGCAATGAGGAGCTGTCCTGGTTCATGGAGCAGATCATCGACGCGACCCATCAACTGGTCCCGAATGCGAAGATCATGTTTTACAACCACTCCGTCGACGTACAAACAATTGTGGAGCGGTGGTTCGGCCCCCAGCCCGAGTAAAGGCCTGCTGTTTCACAAAGGCTTACTTTTTATGGACTCACTCAGTTTGGTCGTCTATTCTCGGTGAACTGGAGAAGTATAGATGCCGAATGTAGATTCTCATGATGCGCATCAGCGCGCGATTGCGGACTATGTGGAGTCTTCCCAGTTCGCTAGAACGGCCGCCCAATTCACCTTTGGCGCCAACGGCGGCGCGGCAGCTGCTGTTCTGGCGTTCATCACAACCACGATAAATTCTGCCGCGAAGACTGAATTCGATAGACGCCTGATCGTCCACAACTTCTCGATTGGCTGTTCGATCTATGTTTTCGGGCTCCTCGTAGCCGCCATCAGCATGTATTTGTTTGCCAGGTCGAAGAAGCAATGGGGGAATGCGTGGGAGGAAGTGGCGTTAAACAAAATCGACTTCGACTTCGCGAAGAATGATTTTGCGGTCGACGCCGAAAAGCAGGAAAAACGCGCCTGGGGAGCGCTCGTTTTCTCGGTCCTGATGTTCGCAACGGGCTCGGGTTTTTCGCTATTCTGGTTCCTCCAGCAATAATTCGACTGGGCGCATGACGGGCGGGATGCTGTCCCCGCAAGCGCCCGGCGAACGTCGCACAAAGGGTCCCTTTCGCAACGCGCCGCCATAGAACAAGATTGAAGGTTCCATTCCACGGGCCGAGGGGCAGGTTTGAGAGTGGCAAGACAAGCCGCTCTAGACCTGATATCTTAATTTGCTGTATGGAATGCCCGTATTGCGCGGAAGAAATAAAGGACCAGGCCAGCGTATGTCATCACTGCCGTCGCGACCTTAGCTTTTTCAAGCCGATTATGGCGAGAGTGTCTGCCCTGGAGGCACGACTCGCGGCGGTCGAGGCAGAGGTCGATAGTTTGACACAGGCTCGTCGAGAAGACGGTTTATCGAACCAGACCACGCAGTCTGCCGGATTGGTATCGGGGAAATCTGTCGCCGTGATCACGCTTCAAGTGGTAGGAGCCTCATTAGCTTCGGCACTGCTCTTTCTCTTCTTCAAGCAAAGCACGCATAAATCTGCCATGGGTATGGCTTGGTTGGTGTCAAGCTGTCCTCTGCCGTTTGGTGCATGGCTGGGTTTCTTCCACAGCAGATTAAAGATTTGGGTGTATTGGGCCGCAGGTGGTGCGGTTGGAATTCTGGAATTCGTCGCTGTTGTAGCAATAGTCAGAGAGTTTCCTGCTGCCGAGGAACTCCCTTTGGTCGTTTGTGGATTCATTCTAGGCCCCTTGATTGTTTATGCGTCGGCGGCAATGGTTGGCCGCTCGGTGGCCGCTTTACGGCGGAAAGCTCCGCCAGCCGCCGGCATCTCAAAGTCAATCGCCGAGAAATGGAGTTCAGCTCAAGCGAATGAACGCACTCTAAGCGTAAACAAGTTAGCCAGTTTGATCTCTGCTATCGGGCCGTTGCTGGCTTTGATCGGGTCTCTGATCACAGCTTACTTCTCTTATCTTGGCGCGCTTGCAAAGAGTAGGCCGTGAATCCGCCACTGCTCGGCACCAAATGTGTAATCCGCTTTTCGTTTCAAAATGGGTAAGTTGTGCGACACCTCGCGGCCCCGCCGAGACCCCGGTGTGCGTGTCTCAAAAGTCTTTCGCAAAATGAGAAACGGAACGCCCTCAGGGACATCTCGCGAATGCAGGTGTAGCTGGGCTGGAGGGCAGGGAAATAGCGGCGCTACTCCCCCGCGTCCGCGCTCAGCGTCTCCGCCGTCACCGCCTTGTGCCGCACATAGTTGTACGGCGGCACCGTATACCCGCGAAGCAGCGAGATGCCCAGCTGAATCAGCCGCGGCCCATACGTCTCCACCTCGTGCGAGATGCTGCCGATCAACGCGCTCTTGCCGCTGCGCATCTCCTCCATCGCCTCGGGAATGCAGTCCTGCCCCACGATGGCGAAGTCGGCTTCGCGTCCGGCCGCGCGCGCAGCCTCCAGCACACCCAGCGCGCTCGAGTCGGTGGCCGCCGCAACCAGGATGTGTTCGCCCTGGGCGCTCTTGTGCAGAAACTCCGTAACGGCCTGCTGGCTTGGCTTGCGCATGCCGCGGCCCTCCAGTTGCACAAACCGTTCTGCGGGGATCTCCTTGATGCGCTCGCGCACACCCTCGAAGGCTCCGCTGATGCGGCCCTGCACAAAGCTGCCCGCCTCTGCCATGCCCACGCCCAGAACCCAGTCCACTTTGCCCTTCCACTTGCGCAGCGCATGTTGCGCCAGCAGGGAACCGGCCTCCAGCCCGCACTCAAAGTTGTCCACGCCAAAGTAGGTGGCGTTGGGGTGCGGCACATCGATGGCCACCAGCGGAATCTCGGCCTTCTTGAAGATGTGCGCAATGAGCGGCGCCGCCGCCTCTTCCACCTGGAACTCCAGCGCCAGGTCCACGCGCTGCGCCGCCAGGTCCTCGGCGTTGCGGACGGCTACGTCCGGATCGAAGCGATTGTCCAGCACAATCAGCTCCACGCCTGAAGCTGCTGCGGCCGAGGTAACGCTCTGCGCCACCGCCATCGAAAACGGCAGCTCCCCGCTCTGCACGCTCAGCCCAAAGCGCAGCCTCCGCGGCCGCGACACCAGCCGGTAAAGCCCGTTCTGCGTCTGCGCCACATAGCCGCGATGCACCAGCGTTTTCAGGATGCGATAGACGCTGGTCTTGGATATCTGCGTCTTCTGGTAGACCTCTTCCAGCGCCACCGGGCCATGGCTTTCTTCCAGAAGCTCGATAACATCGAGGGCCTTGGAAAGAATGGGAATCAGGTACAGGCGTTTGATCTTTGCCTTGGCCAAATGATTGTCTCCGCGAGCCTTGCTGTGAAGATTCCAGATTTGAATCAATCAGATGTGAACCAGAATAAACCCTCTCACGCGTAGCTGCTCACCACGGAGCTGCGGCTGCCGCGCTCCTGCGCGATGCGCTCCACATAGCCGCCTTCCCTCAGCGCCGCCAGCGGATCGGCAGCCAGCCCCCGCGCCTTGCGCCACTCCGCCGCCAGCGGCCGCACATCGGTCCAGAACGCGCCCCGGAACAGCTCTTCCGCCGCCACCACATCGCATGCCTGCTGATGCCGCGCCAACTGCTCGCGATCCACCAGCGCCGCCTTCAGCCAAAGCTCCTGCGCCGTCACCACCGTCTGCACCGTGGCTTCTATCTTGCCCTTGATGTTGTGGCTCTGGTCAATCATGAACGCCACGTCGTGCGGCAGCCCCTCGAATGCCGCAGTCTGCAGCTCGTGGAAGATGCGGAAGATCTGGTAAGGATCAATCGAGCCCAGCGTCAGATCGTCGTCCGCATAGCGCCGGTCGTTGAAGTGGAATCCGCCCAACATGCCCGTATGCAGCAGCCAGGCAACAATCTGTTCAATATTCTGCGCCGAGTAGTGGTGCCCTGTATCCACCAGCACCCGCGCCTGCGGGCCCGCCGCCCGCGACAGATGCGACGACATCCCCCAGTCCGCAATATCCGTATGGTAGAACGCCGGCTCAAACGGCTTGTACTCCACCAGCAGCCGCTGCTCCGGACCCAGCGCCGCGTGCGCCGTGCGCAGAGCCTCCTCCAGCCAGCCGATCCGCGCTCGAATACTCTGCGACCCCGGATAGTTCGACCCATCCGGAAGCCACAGCGATACATCCCGCGACCCCGTCGCCTTGGCAATCTCGATGGAATCCAGCACATGGTCCACCGCCTGCTGCCGTATCTGCGCATCCGGGTTGCACAGCGACCCGAACTTGTACTGCTGATCCTGAAACAGGTTGGGATTGATCGAACCTGCCCGCACTCCAAACCGCTCTTCCAGCCGCTTCAGCTCGGCAATATCGCTCAAACCGTTCGGCAGGTCCCACAGCACATGCAGCGCAACCGTCGGCGTCGCGCGTGTCAGCCGGTTCACCTCCGCCGCGTCGGCAAACTTCTCTTCCAGTGTTGATGCGGCGGCCGCCTGCACAAACTTCCCAAACCGCGTTCCGGTGTTGGCGAATCCCCAGGAAGGAATCTCAATTTGAAATGAGTCCAGTGTCTCAGTTGCACGATCGAAGAGAGCGGAATCGGAGTTTGCCATCGCGGGTAGCCTTTCCATGCGCTGGCTGCCGGATGCGGGCTTGGGGCCGCGGAGGTCAAGCAGCGTCCCAGCCAGACAACGCCTTCAGGCGTTACGGCTGGAAAGAAGTAGATTATTCGATAGAGAGACGAATTGTCTATTGCAATGCAGAATCTCGCTTTTGACCGTGCGAACTCCCACCCACCCCGCGCAGTCCCCACCACGCCTCGTCCTCTCCGCCATCCCGTCCAGCGTGCCCCGCTGTTGCAATGCGCATCTCCCGCCCCGATCGCTTTTTCTCCCTCGCGCACGTCAACTTTATCTCTCCGCCATCGTCTAAGAGTTCTGTCTCAGCATTCATTCAGCCGGCCCCGAGACCCTTATTCCATCCTTCATCGCTCCCGGCCCGGGAGAACTGCCAACCCCGCAGGCACCGACTCCGGAAACCCAACCGCACCCCTGCTTCTTTGAGATCACATTCATTCCGTCAACACACAAGGAACTCCGTTTTCACCATTCCACCACCCTCCGAAAATGAACTTTCCGTAATTAATACGGAATGCAACTCAAATCAGATGCAGCAGTTACCGGGCCGTGCTATTTTGATTGCAACCGCAAGTAGCTGGGTCGTCACACTGCTGTCTGAAAAAAGAAAGGGTTCAGGTAAACCTCCATGCGTTCCCTGCGTTCTCTCCCCATCTTTGTTCTCTCCGCCGCATTGTTCGCAGCTCTTCCCGCAGTGGCCCAGCAGGTGGCCCCGGCCGTCCGCATCGTCAATCCCATCGACGAGAAGCAGCTGGTGCCCATCAAGGGAACGGTCCATCCCCTGGCCAACGCCAGGAACGACCGCGGCGCCGCGCCTGACGACACCCAGCTCGATCGCATGCACCTGGTCCTGAAGCGCAGTCCCAGCCAGGAGACTGCCCTCAAGCAGCTCATTGCCGATCTCCACACCCCCGGCACTGCCAGCTATCACAAGTGGCTCACCCCTGAAGCCTTCGGCAAGCAGTTCGGTCCCTCTGACCAGGACATCGCCACCGTCGAAACCTGGCTCTCCAGCCACGGCTTCACCGTCACCCAGGTCAACCCCGGCAAGCAGACTCTCGAGTTCAGCGGCAACGTGGCCCAGTTCCGCAGTGCCTTTCACGCCCAGATTCACAAGTACGCGGTCAACGGCGAAACCCACTTCGCCAACTCCACTGACCCGCAGATTCCCGCCGCCCTGGCCCCCGTCGTCGGCGGCTTTGTCTCCCTCAACAACTTCCGCGCCCGCAGCTATGCCAGGTACATGGGCAAGGCGCAATACGATCCAAAAGCGGACCACGCCACCCCCGAGTGGACCATCGGCAACAGCTCCATCGGCTACAGCTTTGTCCTCGCTCCCCAGGACTACGCCATCCAGTACGACCTCAATCCTCTCTACACAGCCGGCACCAACGGCTCCGGCCAGACCATCGCCATCATCAATGAATCCAATATCAATATCGGCCTGGTCAACTCCTTCCGCTCTCTCTTCAGCCTTCCCTACAATCCCCCCCAGGTCATCATTGACGGCAACGACCCCGGCGTCGACGGCATCAACAGCCCCTATGGCCCCAACGGCGCTGCGGTCGAAGCCTACCTCGACGTCGAGTGGGCCGGCGCCGTCGCCCCCAACGCCACAGTCGACCTCGTCATCGCCGCTGATACCGCCCTCGAAAGCGGCATCGCCCTTGCTGCTGAGCATGCCGTTTATGGCAACGTTGCCCCGGTCATGAGCCTCAGCTTCGGCGAGTGCGAAGGTTTCCTGGGCACCTCAGCCGCCTTCTTCAGCTCCCTCTGGGAGCAGGCCGCCGCGCAGGGCGTCACCGTTATGGTCTCCTCCGGCGACAACGGCTCGGCCGGCTGCGACAAAGACAACAACGTCGAGTATGCCAGCTACGGCCAGGCCGTCAACGGCTTCGCCTCAACGCCCTTCAACGTGGCCGTCGGCGGCACTGACTTCTACTACAGCGACTTCAGCCAGGGGCTCACTGCCCTGGAGAACCAGCTCTCCACCTACTGGACCGTAACGGCCAGCAACTCCACCCCCGCGGTCTCCATCGTCGCTGCCAAGGCTCCCATCCCTGAGCAGCCCTGGAACAACAGCCAGTATGGCCTCACCCTCGCGACGCTGCAAACCGAGGCCAACGGCGGGTTCGCGGAAGCAGGAACCAGCATCGGGGCCGGCAGCGGCGGCAGCAGCTCCGTCTACACCACCAAGCCCGCCTGGCAGACAGGCTTCGGCGATACCGCCCGCGACCTTCCCGACGTCTCCCTCTTCGCAGCCAACGGCTACAACATCAGCTACTATCCCATCTGCGCCGTCGATGGCGACTGCCAAACCGTAGCCAGCGGCGACACCGTCCAGATCAGCGGTGTCGGCGGCACCTCCGCCGCCTCGCCGTCCTTTGCCGGCATCATGGCGCTCGTCAACCAGAAATACGGACGCCAGGGCCAGGCCAACTTCGTCCTCTACCCGCTCTCCAAGCAGGTCCCCACCGCCTTCAACGACGTCAAGAACGGCACCAACACCGTTCCCTGCGACCTGACAGACACCACCCCCAACTGCGTCGCCGCCCCCACCCCGATCACGCTCAGCAACGGCATCACCGAAGGCATGATCGGCGTTGGAACCACCCCCTGGTACAACGCGGTCGCCGGCTACGACGAAGCCAGCGGACTGGGCACCATCGACGCCAACGTGCTGGTCACCAACTGGAACAAGGTCACCTTCGCTGGCACCACCACCACCCTCACGCCGTCTCAGACCAGCTTCACCCATGGAACCGCCATCAGCGTCACCGGCAGGTGACGGCAGCCAGCGGCACGCCCAGCGGCGACGTGGCTCTGATGACCGACAGCACCGAGCCGTTGCAGGCGGGCCAGACCTTCTTCACCCTCAGCAACGGCTCCTTCACCAGTGCCACCACCTACCCCACCGGCATCACCACCCTGCCCGGAGGCACGTACAACATCTGGGGCCTGTACGGCGGCGACACCAAGAATGCTGAAAGCTCGTCCACCCCGGTCTCCATCACTGTCAATCCCGAAAACAGCGCCATCTTCTTCTCGCTGCAAAGCCCCTTAGGCGTCTTTACCGCGTCGACAAGCCCCGGCACTTCCGTGGACTACGGCACGCAGCTCAATCTGAGCGCCATACCGGTGCCCAGCTCAGACATCACCACGGAAACCGCCTGCCAAACCACCTCCGGCGCAACCTGCCCCACCTTCGGCTATCCCACCGGGACCGTCACCTTCAAAGACACTCTCGCCGGCTCCGGCCTGCCCAACACCGCTGTGGTGAATGCCGAGGGCGACGCCGAGTTCAACGCGCCCTTCGCCGTGGGCGCCCACTCGCTCTCCGCCACCTACAGCGGAGACTCGAGCTACAACGCCTCCTCCACCACGTCCCCCATCACCTTTACCGTGGTCCAGGACACGCCTACCATCGTTCTGAACGCCTCCGCCGTGGACAGCAGCAACAATGATTTGGTGAATGGCCCGAGTCAGCCAACGGTGCTCACCGTAGAGATTGAGAATACGGCGCAGAACAATTCAAACTCGCCGGTTTCAGTCGCAGCGCCCACCGGCAGCGTAACCCTCAGCAGTTCGCTGTCTGGCTTTAACGGTTCTGCTACCCTCAGACCAGGCGTCGATCCAAGCAGCCTTGCCGTGGAAGGCATCGCCACCTTCACCGTCCCGGCCGCCGCCGTGAACGGTAATTACAGCGTTACCGTCAGCTATCCGGGAGACGGAAACTACAACAAAGTCTCCCAGCAGTACACCATCCCCATCGAAACCACCAGCGGCGACGGCGGCCTCACCTCCACAATTTCCGCAACTGCCACCGGCAGCATCTCGCCCACCACCAATGTCACCGTCACCGGCACGGTCACCGGACAGGGAAGCGTCGCCCCCACCGGCCCAATCTACGTCTACTCTTCCGGCTACTACGCCGCCGGCGTCAACATCTCCCCGGCCAGCACCGGTGACACCTCTTCGTTCACGGTGGTACTCAACAGCCAGACGCTCTTCCAGGGCTCGAATCAGATCACCCTCCAGTACTTCGGTGACACAAACTACAATCCATCGGCCCTGGTCATCGCCAACCCGCTCTCCAACCCGCTCTCTGACTTCTCGCTGATCCCACAATCCAGCATCGTTCCCATCAGTGTGAGCGGCGGCGCCAACTCCGGCACGTCCATCATCAACCTGGCCTCCATCAACGGCTTCACAGGCGCCGTCAAACTCACCTGCACCGCCGCGGCCGGCATCACCTGCTCCATTCCCAGCTCTGAGACCCTCAGCGCGGGTGCGGGAACCACCGCTACACTCACCATCAACGCCACTGCAGGCACCCCCAACCAGACCTACAACGTCCTCATCACCGGCGCCGACTCAACCGGCCATTACGTGCACACCACCGCGGTCGAAGCGGTCGTGAACGGTTCGTCCGTAACCGCAAGCTTTGGCTTAACCGCGAACCCAACCACGCTCTCCCTTTCCGCGGGTGCCACTTCGGGCAACACCTCCACCGTCACCGTAGCCCCCGTCGGCTCGTTCACCTCCACTGTGGACCTCAGCTGCGCGGTGGCCCCAACGACTGGCACCCCGCCCTCCTGCTCGCTGGCATCGCCCTCGGTCGCTGACGCTTCGGGTACGGACGTCCTGACCATCGCCACAACCGCCTCAACCACCCCCGGAACTTACACCGCCACCGTCACCGGCACCTCGGGATCCATCACCCAAACCGCCACCGTCACCGTAACGGTCAGCGCGGCAGCGGCGGCAACCTACACGGTCACAGCCACCAATCCTTCGGGCATCTCGCCTGGAGACTCGGCCACCTCGACCGTTACAGTCTCCTCCTCCAGCGCGTATGCGGGCACAGTAACCATCACCTGCGCGCTCACCACGTCCCCCAGCGGCGCAACCGATCTGCCCACCTGCTCCGGCGGCGCAGGCACCATTACCCTCAGCTCCGCCACCACCAGCGGAACAACCACCGTCACGGTCAACACCACGGCCGCCAGCAACGGCGAACTGGTTTACCCGAAGCTGGGCGGCCATCGCGGCGGATGGGCGGGCGCAGGCGGCGGAGCCATTCTTGCCTTGCTGGTCTTCTTCGGCATTCCAGCCCGCCGCCGTAGCTGGCAGGCGATGCTGGGCATGGTCATGCTTCTGGCTGCTCTCGGCAGCCTGGCAGCCTGCGGCGGTGGCGGCGGCGGAGGTGGAGGTGGCGGCGGCAGCACCGGAACCACCACAGGCACCTACACCTTCACCGTCACCGCAACCGGCAGCCCGGCAGTGACGCCCGCGCCCACAACCACCTTCACCGTGACCGTGAACTAAGACAACTCCGGCCAGTCAACCAGCTTGGCCCTCCCCCCAGGGAGGGCCAAGCTGTCTGCGCCCCCAAAACCTTGTCATCCTGAGCAACCGAACCCTGAGCAAAGCTCAGCGCCAGGGAGTCGAAGAACCCGCATTTGCTTTTGCCCTTTATAACTATTTGTCATCCTGAGCGACCGAAGCGCAGCGAAGGGAGTCGAAGGACCTGCATTTGCGTTTGCTTTTGCCCTTTATAACAACTTGTCATCCTGAGCAACCGAAGCGCAGCGAAGGGAGTCGAAGGACCTGCATTTGCGTTTGCTTTTGCCCTTTATAACAACTTGTCATCCTGAGCAACCGCAGCGCACCCGGGGTCCCCATCGACAGGTCTTCGTCGATGGGGTGGAGGGCAGCGCAGGGAGTCGAAGGACCTGCATTTGCGTTTGCTTTTGCCCTTTATAACAACTTGTCATCCTGAGCAACCGCAGCGCAGCGCAGGGAGTCGAAGGACCTGCATTTGCATTTGCTTTTGCCCTTTATAACAACTTGTCATCCTGAGCGACCGCAGCGCACCCGGGGTCCCCATCGACAGGTCTTCGTCGATGGGGTGGAGGGCAGCGCAGGGAGTCGAAGGACCTGCATTTGCTCTTCCAGCATTTGCAGATCATTTCACCTCTTGCGCGCACAATGGTTCTTGCATGGGCAGGGAAGGCAAATCCGGGCAGGAAAGCGCTCAAGAACTCCCGCTTTCACCCCCCAGAACTGCTACATAGGGGGTGGCCCCCCGGCTTTTCCTTCCAGCCCCATGATAACAATCAGGTTACATGCACAAAAGTGGCAAAATCGGCCATTCTTGCACCAAAAAGCGGCAAAGGCTTTTGCCCTTGCCGCTCTCATGTGTCCGGGAAGCCGCTGCAGGAAACTCTTATTTGCCCAGCCCGTCCAGCGCCAGGTTCAGCTCCAGCACGTTCACGCGCGGCTCGCCCAGCACCCCGAACTGCCGCCTGGTCAGGTGCTCGTCAATCAGTTGGTGCATCCGCTCCTCGCTCAAGCCGCGCGCCCTGGCCACCCGCGGAGCCTGGAACAAGGCCGCGTCCGGCGTAATGTCCGGGTCCAGCCCCGAGCCCGACATTGTCACCAGGTCAATCGGCACCGGCTTGCCCGGATTCTCCGCAGACAGCTTGTCGATGGATCCCTGCACCCGGTCAACCAGCGCCTTGTTTGACTGCGCCAGGTTCGACCCGCCGGATGACGTCGCGTCGTAGCCGTTACCCGCCGCCGACGGCCGGGGGTGGAAGTATTTGTCGGAAGTAAAGCTCTGCGCCAGCAGCGCCGAGCCGATGATCTGCCCGTTCCTGAGGATCAGGCTCCCCGCCGCCTTGTGCGGGAACATCGCCCCCGCAATGCCCGTTACCAGCAGCGGATAGCCCAGACCCAGCAGCACAGCCGTCACCAAAGTAAAGCGAATTGAAGTTCTCCAAACCGAATGCATCCAATACTCCTTGCAAATCCCTGATCCACTGACCACTGACCACTGGTCACTGCCTCTACGTCAGGTGCAGCGCCACCAGGCACAGGTCAATCGCCTTGATCCCGATGAAGGGCACAATAATGCCGCCCAGTCCATAAACAAGCAGGTTGTTCCTCAGCAGCACATCCGCCGCCTTGGGCTCGTACTTCACGCCCTTCAGCGCCAGCGGAATCAGCGCCACAATGATCAGCGCGTTGAAGATTACCGCCGAGAGAATGGCCGACTGCGGCGTAGCCAGGCGCATGACGTTCAGCGCTGCCAATACCGGGAAGACGCCCGCAAACATGGCCGGGATAATGGCGAAGTACTTGGCCACGTCGTTGGCAATGGAGAAGGTGGTCAATGCCCCGCGCGTCATCAGCAACTGTTTGCCGATCTCCACAATCTCGATCAGCTTGGTGGGGTTCGAGTCCAGGTCCACCATGTTGCCGGCTTCCTTGGCCGCCTGCGTGCCGGAGTTCATGGCCACGCCCACGTCGGCCTGCGCCAGTGCCGGCGCGTCGTTGGTGCCGTCGCCGGTCATGGCCACCAGCTTGCCCTTGCTCTGCTCGCGCTTGATCAGGTCCATCTTGTCCTTGGGCTTGGCCTCGGCCAGAAAGTCGTCCACCCCGGCCTCGCGCGCAATCACCGCCGCCGTCAGCGGATTGTCGCCGGTGATCATGATGGTCCGGATGCCCATCGCGCGCAACCGCGCCAGCCGCTCCTTCAGCCCGCCCTTCACGATGTCCTTCAGGTGAATCACCCCCAGCGCCGTGGCGTTCTCCGCCACCACCAGCGGGGTGCCCCCCATCCGCGCAACATCCTCCACATGGTCCCGCACCCTCTGCGGCAACTGCACGCCCTGCTCTTCAAGAAACCGCGAGATCGCATCCACCGAGCCCTTGCGAATACGGGTGCCGGGCAGGTTCACGCCGCTCATCCGCGTCTGCGCAGTAAAAGGAACAAACTCCGCGTGAATGCCGCCCAGGTCGCGTCCGCGCAGCCCATATTTTTCCTTCGCCAGCACTACGATCGAGCGTCCTTCCGGCGTTTCGTCGCTCAGGGAAGAGAGCTGAGCCGCGTTGGCCAGCCGCTCCGCGCTCACGTCCGGAGCGGCCAGGAACTCCGTCGCCTGGCGATTGCCCAGTGTGATGGTTCCGGTCTTGTCCAGCAGCAGCGTGTTCACGTCCCCGGCCGCCTCCACGGCTCGCCCGCTCATAGCCAGCACGTTGTACTGCACCAGCCGGTCCATGCCCGCAATCCCAATAGCCGAGAGCAGTCCGCCAATGGTGGTTGGGATGAGACAGACCAACAGCGACACCAGCACAAACACCGTCTGCGGCGCCTTCGAGTAGATGGCGAACGGCTGCAGCGTAACCACGGCCAGCAGGAACACGATGGTCAGCCCGGAGAGCAGAATGCTCAGCGCAATCTCGTTGGGCGTCTTCTGCCGGGTCGCGCCCTCCACCAGGGCAATCATGCGGTCGAGGAAAGTCTCGCCGGGGTTGGAAGTGATCTTCACCTTGATCCAGTCAGAGAGCACCTTGGTGCCGCCGGTCACTGCCGAGCGGTCACCGCCCGCCTCGCGGATCACCGGGGCCGACTCGCCGGTAATAGCCGACTCGTCCACCGAAGCCACGCCCTCAATCACTTCACCGTCGCCGGCAATGTATTTGCCCGCCGGCACGTAGATCACGTCTCCAGCTCGAAGCAGGCCGCTGGCCACGTCTTCAAAGCTGCCGTCATCCTTGTAACGCTGGGCAATGGTTTCGCCCTTGGCCTTGCGCAGGGTGTCGGCCTGTGCTTTGCCGCGGCCTTCCGCCATGGCCTCGGCAAAGTTGGCGAACAGCACCGTAAACCACAGCCAGGCCGTGATCTGCAGGTTGAAGCCGAAGCCGGGACGGTGGTGGACCGTGTTATCCACCAGCAGCACCGTGGTAAGCACCGAGCCCACCTCGACCACAAACATCACCGGGTTCTTGACCATGCCCCGCGGATCGAGCTTGCGCACCGAATCGAGGAGCGCCTGGCCCAGGATTTCCGTATTCCAAAGAGACTTTTTCGCAGCCATGTAAGTTCGATTCCTTGAAGGGTACGGGCTTCAGCCCGTACGTCTAACTACGTCAAAAAACACTCAGCGTTTAGCCCCCGAGGGAATGCAACCGCTAAAAAAGCTGGCCTGACTTCAGCAGAAGGTGTTCCAGAATCGGCCCCAGGCTCAGCGCCGGGAAGAAGGTGAGCGCGCCCAGAATCAGGATCACGCCAATCAGCAGCACCGTGAACAGCGAGCCATTTACCGGGAAAGTTCCGGGCGAAGGCGGCGCACTCTTCTTCATGGCCAGGTTGCCGGCCAGGGCGAGCACCGGGATGGCCATCAGGAAGCGGCCGCCGAGCATGGCCCAGCCCATCATCACGTCGTACCACCACAGCGTGGTTGGGTTTACGCCGGCATTCAGCCCGGCAAAGGCCGAGCCGTTGTTCCCAACGGCCGAAGTAAAGGCATAAAGGATCTCGGTCAAACCGTGCGGCCCCGGGTTGGTGAGCGCAGAGAGCCCGACTGAGCGCCAGAGGACAAAGATAGCCGTCAACGTAAGAATGATGAGCGGAAAGATGAGCACGTACAGCATGGACATCTTTACGTCGTAGCCTTCAATCTTCTTGCCCAGATACTCGGGGGTGCGCCCCACCATGAGGCCGGCAATGAAGACCGAGAGCACTACAAAGATGAGGATGCCGTAGAGCCCGGCGCCGACGCCGCCGAAGACCACCTCGCCCAGCATGATGTTGGTGAGCACCACCATGCCGCCCAGTGGGGTAAAGCTGTCATGGACGCCATTGACGGCTCCGCAGCTTGCGTCGGTTGTGATGGTGGCGAACAATGCGCTTTCGGTGATGCCGTTGCGGACCTCCTTGCCCTCCATGTTCCCGCCCGGCGCAGTTGCCGTGCGCGCCTGCGCGGCGCCGTGAATGAGCGGGTGGGGTTGCGACTCGGCCCAGTAGATGGTGCTGAAACCAGCCGCAAACAGCACGAACATGGCTGCCAGCACGGCCCAGCCGTGGCCGGGTGAGCCGGTCATGCGGCCCAGCGTATAGGTAAGCCCGGCGGGAATGATAAAGATGGACAGGATCTGCAGAAAGTTCGAGAACGGCGTGGGGTTCTCAAAGGGGTGCGCGCTGTTGGCGTTGAAGAATCCACCGCCGTTGGTTCCCAGCATCTTGATCGCTTCCTGCGAGGCCACCGGCCCTTGGGCAATGGTCTGCGTCTGCGAGGGCTGTTCCAGAGGATGCGCCGTGGTGTATGCGTGCAGGTTCTGCGGCACGCCCTGGCCCACCAGCAGCAGCGCATAGATCAGCGAGGCCGGCAGTCAGGATGTAGAGCAGGGTCCGCGTCATATCGACCCAGAAATTGCCGATGGTGCCGCAGGTGGTGCGCTTGATGCCGCGAATGAAAGCTACTGCCACGGAAATGCCCGCCGCGGCCGACCAGAAGTTGTGCGTCGCCAGGCCGGCCATCTGGGTGAGATAGCTCATGGTGGTTTCGGGCGTGTAGAACTGCCAGTTGGTGTTGGTGGTAAAGCTGGCGGCTGTGTTCCAGGCCAGGTCAGGGCCAACATTGGCCAGCGCCTGCGGGTTCGCAACGGCAGATGCGCCTGGAGTCGCTCGATAGCGTAGGTCACCACCAGCGTGACGGCGGAGAAGCCCAGCATGGCGAAGGCGTACTCGCGCCAGTTCATCTCTTCCGTCGCGTTAACGCCGGAGAGCTTGTAAATGAGTTTTTCAATGGGCCGGAGGATCGGATCCAGCCAGGTTCGTTCCCCTTCGAGGACGCGGGCCATATAAGCGCCTACGGGACGAACGCTTGCCAGCAGGATGAGGGAGAAGAGAGCAAACTGCAACCAGCCATTGGCCGACATGTCAGAATTTCTCCGGGAAGAGCAGGGTGAGAGCCAGGTAACCCAGCAACAGGACAGACAGAATCAACGCGACAACGGTGATGACGTCAATGTGCATGGTGGGCTACCTCAACTTCTGGCAGGCCTTGACGTAGAGAAACGCCAGGGCGAAGAAGACAACTGTAAACAGCAGCATCGTAAGATCTTGCATTTTAAGTCTCACAACTCCTGATGGTTCGGTGCAAAGGCACAGCTTTCGCTTTGCCCCACCTGAACCATCTTGGCTCACGCCAGGTTTTAGTATCGACAGGATTTCCTAAATAAAGCGTAAGGGGTGGTTCTGCCAGGTCATTTCCGGCCGAAAGGAGCCGAATAAATCCCGGCAAATCCCGAAAAACCACGAACCGGAATAGTAAACACGCCCTGCGGAAGCCACTGTGGATTACTCCTCGCTCCCACTCCAGCCTTCCGGAATGAAGCGATAGCCCACCCATGGCTCGGTCTGGATGTATTGCTTCCCGGTCTCGGCCTCCAGCTTCTTGCGCACCTGGCCCACAAACACCCGCAGGTACTCAGGCTGGTGGGCCGACTGTGCGCCCCACACGGAAGTCAGCAGGGCGCGATGGGTCATCACTTTGCCGGCGTGGCGCGCCAGGTGAACCAGCAGGTCGAACTCCTTGGGCGTCAAATGAATCGGCTTGCCCAGCACGGTAATGGAGTGGGCGTTGACGTCCAGCACAAAATCGCCGGCCTCGATCGCTGCCGCGGTACGCTCTGGAGCCCGGCGCAGGTGAGCCCGCACCCGGGCCAGCAGTTCCTGGATGCCGAACGGCTTGGTCACATAATCGTCGGCGCCCGCGTCCAGGGCTTCCACTTTGGAGCGCTCGTGGTCCCGGACGGAAAGAACCAGGATGGGAGTCTTAGAGCGTACGCGGATGGCCCGGGTGACTTCCACACCCGACATTCCCGGCATCACCAGGTCGGTGATTACCAGGTCCGGCGCCCAGTCGCGGTAGAGCTGGAGTCCTTCTTCGGGGTCGTTGGCGGTGCGCACGTCGTAACCCTGCGCAGAAAGAGCGGCGCGCAGCACCCGGGTAATCTGCGGTTCGTCGTCGAGGATCAGAATTCTGCCTGGCATGTTCGTAGTCTTTCACCGGAAGATTACATCATCGGGCATCCCCGGTATGATTCGGTTGGGGATAATGATGGACCTGAGCGCCCATTCCGGAAAGGCCCTGCGCGGGCTGGCAGCCACGGCGCTGGCTTTGGCCACAACGTTTGTGCTGGTGAAGCTTGGGGCCAACCCTACTGCGGCGGGGATGGTGTACCTGGTGCTGGTGGTGTGGGCGGCGACCCAGGCCGGCAGATGGCTGTCAGTCTACGTCGCGGTCATCTGCGCACTCGGATTCGACTACTTTTTCCTGCCTCCCGTGGGTTCGCTGCAGCTTACCGGGGCGCAGGCCTGGGTGGCGATGGTTTCCTACCTGGCCAGTTGCCTGGTGGTGGGCCGCGTGGCCGAGCAGGCCCGCCGGCAGACGCGCCAGGCAGAGCAGCGGCGCGAGGACGTGGAGCGGCTCTACGAACTCAGCCAGGAGATGATGCTGCACGAAGATGCTGCCGGGTTGATCCTGGATCTGCCGCGGCTGGTCAATCGCATCTTCGCACTCAACGGAGTGGTTCTCTACGTATGCGATCAGGACCGGTTCTACGGCTCCAGCGCCGATGTGCCGGCCAGCGTGCAGGCAAGCTTGCGAACCATGACGCAAGGGCAGAATCCCACCGTCTTCCTCAACTCCGGTTTTCAAATCACGGCGCTCATGCTGGGTTTGCGCCCGGTGGGAGCCCTGGGCTGGCGGCCGGCTCTGCTCTCGCGTGAAGTGGCCACGGCAGTCAGTGCGCAGGTGGCCATTGTGCTGGCCCGCTCCATTGCCATTGAAGCTTCAGCCCGCATTGAAGCAGCCCGCGAAAGCGAGCGCCTGAGGACCGCGCTGATCGATTCTCTGACCCATGAGCTGCGCACGCCACTCACCTCAATTCGCGCCGCGGCCACCACGCTGCTGGAGGCCCGGGGGCTGGACGAAAGCGCACGGCTTGACCTGGTCAGCATCGTCGACGAGGAGTCCGCGCGCCTGGATCAGCTGATCGGCGAAGCCGTGGAGATGGCTGAGATTGATGCGGAAGTGGTACAGGTGCATGCTGTTCCCCAGCACGCGCGTGCCCTGCTCGAGCAGGCGCTGGAGGAGTCGCGCAAGGCGCTGACCGGCCACCCGGTGAGTATCGACGTGACGGGCGAGGATGACCCCGCCTGGTTCGATCCCAACCTGCTGGGACGCGTACTGCGCCACCTGCTCGAGAATGCGGCCCGCCACACGCCGCCAGGAACCCGCGTTATGTTGAAGAGCTGGCGATCCGGCGATCGCCTTGAGTTTCGTGTGGAAGACAACGGCCCCGGTATCGACGCGATCGATCTGCCCCTGATCTTCGAGAAGTTTTACCGCGGCAAGCGCAGCGCTCGCACGGGTAAAGGATCGGGAATGGGACTGGCCATCACCCGTGCCATTCTGAGTGCGCATGGTGGAGGAATTGAGGTCAACAGCACGCCCGGCAAGGGGGCCAGCTTCCGCTTCTGGGTGCCGTTGGTGAAACGGGATCCGGCAGTCGAGTTACCCAGGGTGCAGGTTCCCCAGGCGGAAAAGATTGTCGCAGTGCCAGAGCCGGTGAAGAAAAGGCGTGCCCGCCTGCGCAGAACTGAGCCGGAGAGCGCTGATCCCGCTCCGTGAAACTCCAGAAGCGACAGGCTGACAGCCCCGCGAAGCCATGACCATGCCGCCGCCGGGCCGGCTGCGACGCAGCGCTTCAGGCGCGGGTCTTAGAAATTCACATCCAGCGGCAGGTTGGTAGTGCTGCCGGCCTGCGGGTAGGCAACCGGGATGCCTTCCTGCGTGCGCGCAAATACCGGTCCAGCGCTGGTGTAGGCGTCAATCTGATAGCTGAGCCTTGCGCCCGCCCCAGGATTCGCAACATGGAAGGCGAACGAAGTTGCAACTGTGCAGTTGGCGGAGGAGTTGGCAACCCTGCCATAGCCCGTTGACGACTCGACAGGAGCCGCTTTCCGCCCTGTAAGGTGGTCGAAGAGCGAAAGGTTGGGCGCAATCCGAGCCTTGCAGGCAATGGTTGCTCCATCGGGCACGGTAGTCGGAGCGTTCACGTGGAAGGTGACCGTATAGGCTCCCTGGGCCGCATTGAGCGTTGCTCCGCTATTTTGATTCGCGGCCTTGGCTCCAAAAACGGCGGCGCCGGCCAAAAGAATGAAGAGCAACAACCGGGATGAGCGTAATTGCTTCATACTTCCCCCATACCCTGTCTATCGGGATAACGAAGAGTATGAGCGGGCTTTGCATAAAACTAAATAGCACAAATGGGTTACTATAGTTCGCCTCTCCACGCAGACCGCCTCGTCTCCATCTCCTACTCCAGCCCTTCGCTCCAGTCGCACACCATCTCGCGGCGCTTCATGGAGCTCTCCGCAGCCCATTCCAGCAACCGCGCCACGCGCCATGCGGCCAGCGCTGGCACCGGTGCAGGCGACTTGCCCAGCAGGGCATCGCGCACTCCGGCGTAATAGAGCCGGTAATCTCCGGGGATGGGCTGCACCGGACGGCTCACCGTGCTGCCGTCCACATCCACATTCAGAGTGCCCCAGTCCTGCGGCGCTTCCCGGCCCCAGGGTCCAGCGCCAATACGGGCGATCTTGTTCAGCGCAGCCTCCTGCGGATCGAGACCCCACTTGCAGTAGTTTCCTTGAGTGCCGCGCAGGTGGAAGCGCGGCCGCGCCAGCGAGGAGAGAACGTTGGCTGCAAGCGTGACGGAGAACCCCGCGTAGCGCAGCCGGACGGTGAAGGAGTCGTTGGAACCATCCCCGTCCCGCTCGCGGGTCACATCGGCGTCCACGGCCTCGGGTTTGCCGAACAACTCCAGCGCCTGGTCTGCCAGGTGCGTTCCAATGTCAAGCAGCAACCCTCCCTGGCCCGGGTCCTCCTTCCAGGCGCGCGCTCGTGGCACCGGCCGCCAGCGGTCGAAAGTGGATTGAAGGTGGACGATCCTGCCCAGCGGCCCTTCGCGTACAAGTTTTGAAAGTGTCTGGAAATCACTGTCCCAGCGACGGTTGTGAAACGGAATCAAGTGCACATTCCGGGCGCCAGCAAGTTTTATCAGCTGCGCAATCTCGTCTGAAGTCACCGCCGTCGGCTTATCTACCACCACGCTCTTGCCGGCTTCCAGAGCCTGCCGCGCGACCTCAAAATGGGTTGCGTTGGGCGTGCCCACAACGATTAGCCCAAGCGACGAATCGGCGAGCAGCGCCTCCAGAGAACGATACGTTGTGATGCCGGGATAGCGCTCGGCAGCGTTGTCTGAGTGGCGCTCGACCACCGCGGCCAGTTCCAGGCCCTCAACCGAAGAGATCAGCGGCGCGTGAAAGACGCGCCCCGCCATGCCGAAGCCCACCAAACCCACTCGAATCATGCATCACCTCGCGCGTGTTACCGCATTTAGCCTTCGAGTTTATACCGGGTCTCTGCAAGCCGGTACAGCTTGCGCCACACCAGCCGGTTCATGGTGACCACCATGAGCGAGATCAGGATGGTGGCGAGCAGGATGATCGGGAAGCGTCCGCTGTCCGTCGCGGAGCTGATCTCCGAGCCCAGTCCGATGGTTTGCAGGGTGCTGTCTTTCAGGTGCGAGTACTCCGCATAGACTGAGGCGTTCCAGGCGCCTCCGGAGGCGGTGACCATCCCCGTGATCAGGTAGGGAAAGATGCCGGGGAGGATGAGCTTCGTCCAGCGCTGCCAGCGTGTGAAGTGGTAGAGAGACGCCACTTCGCGCAGGTCCGAGGGGATGGACATGGCGCCGGCGATGACGTTGAACAGGATGTACCACTGGGTTCCCAGCAGCATCAGCGCAATGGAGCCGATGCCCAGTCCGCCGCCAATTCTGACCAGGCCGATCAACAGGATGGGGAAAAAGGCTGTTGCAGGAATGGAAGCCAGCACCTGCGCCGTGGGCTGAACAATGCGTGCCAGCCGCGGGTTCAGCCCGATGGCGACGCCGACGGGTACTGTCCATGCAGCCGAGATGAGCAGGGCGGTGTTGACGCGCAGGAAGGTGGCCGCCGCGCCTTCAAGCAGCAGTTGCAGGTCAGGCCACGACACCGTCCTGAGCATGATCACTGCCTGCAGGGCTCCCCATCCGACCACCGCAGCGGCAGCCGCCGCAAGCATCCACAGGCCCGGCGAGGGCTTGCGCGGCTTCTCTTCGTCGACTGGGTGAACGACGCGGCATTCCTCGCTCCTGGAGAGACGGCGATAGATCGGTTCTTCAATCCGCGTCCAGGCCCGGCCAGGAAGGGAACTGAGCAGGCTGGAGCGGCGCAAAAGCGTGAGAATCGGCGAGGTGACGCGGTCAGCAGATTCAACCTGCTCGAACTTGAACTTGTCGCTCCACGCAATCAAGGGCCGCCACAGCAGCTGGTCGGTGGCAACCACGATCAGGATCACCGTCGCAATGCCGCTCATCAGCGCCTTGTAATCGCCGGAGTTGGTGGCCGCCTGCAGATAGCTGCCCAGCCCAGGGAGCTGATAGCTGTAATTGGCGAACGGAGAAATTTCGCACGCGATCAGCGCGAACCACCCCCCTGCGACAGAGACGATTGAATTCCAGACCAGCCCGATGGTCGCGTAAGGCATTTCAAGCTGCCAGAACCGTTGCCAGGCGGAAAAGCGATAAATGCGCGAGGCTTCCACCATCTCCCTGGGAATGCTCTTGAGCGAAGAGTAGAAGCTGAATGCCAGGTTCCACACCTGCCCCGTGAAGATCAACAGAATCACCGCCATCTCAATGCCCAGCTGATGGCCGGGAACCAGGGCCACCATGAAAAGCACCACCGGCGGCAGGAAGCTGAGAACAGGGATGGACTGAAGGATGTCCAGCACCGCCACCATCCATGCCTCGATGCGCGGGTTATACGCGGCAATGTAGCCGTAGGCTACGGCGAAGACAAGGCTCAGCAGGTAGGCAAGCCCGATACGGATGATGGAGTAAAACGCATAGACCGGCAGCGCGCTGATGGAGTGCGAGATTTCCACCACGGGGACGGGCTTGCTCAGCCAGTACTTTCCCGTGCTGACAATGGCAAAGAAGATAGCCAGCCCTGCTGCTGCAATGCCGCAATCAATGACGAACGGCCAGGTGCGGGCGGTGACCAGGGTGCGTGCAAGAGGATGCTGGAGCTTCACTCCGCCTCCTCGTCGGCCGCAGCCTCTTCTTCCTGGGCATCGGGCAGCATGAAGCGGCGGCGGCCGGCGTCGTAGTCAAACAGCTCGGCGTAGCGTCCCCAGGCCACGGCCGTCTCCATCTGGCGCAGGCATTCCTCTTCGCTGAACTGCTCGTCCAGCATGTCGAGGAAGAAGTCTTCGGGAACGGTGTGGTCGCTTTTGGATTCAAGAGCCCGCCGAATCTGCCGCAGCAGCAGCACATTGGCCACTGCCGCATCGCGGAACAGTTCCTTCTGGCGCAGAATCTCGGAGTTGGCAAATTCCGTCCCGCTCTCGGTGATAGCCGCGTCGCCCTCCTCGATCGTTAGGAAGCCCAGCAGTTGCGCTGCGTCCACGGTGGGCAGCAGATCGTCGATCTCGAAAGCCAGGTCGTCGGCCAGGCGGTAGATGTCGTCGCGCCCGCCCTTGTCCAGCAGCAGCTCCAGCAGTCCAGCCATGCCTCCCGGCCGCGCGTGGGGCAGCATCTGATAGTGCATCTGGCGCTGATCGCGGACGCGCGGGCCCGCCTGCTGGTCCGGAGCCTCTTCCGGCGCCACGTCAGGCTTGGTGAGCACCTTGTAGATATAGTCGACCAGCTGGGTAAACGGCTCTGACTTGCGGTCCCGCGGTTGCGCCAGCTGGACCTTGAAATCAGTACGGATGTGTCCGGGATTCCTGCCCAGCACAATAATCCGGTCGGCCAGCAGCACTGCTTCCTCAATGTTGTGCGTCACCAGGAAGATGGCCTTGGTGGGCATCGCCTTGTTGGCCCACAACTCAAGCAGTTCCGAGCGCAGGTTCTCCGCCGTCAGCACGTCCAGCGCAGAGAACGGTTCATCCATGAACAGAACTTCGGGCTCGACAACCAGTGCCCGCGCAAAACCCACCCGTTGGCGCATCCCGCCCGACAATTCCTTCGGATACGCCGCCTCAAAGCCGTCAAGACCCACCGTGTCCAGCATCTTCATGCTGCGCTCGCGCCGCTCCTCGGGATTCACGCCGCGCGCCTGCAGCGGGGCCTCCACGTTTTCCAGAACCGTCAGCCAGGGAAACAGGGCAAAGCTTTGAAAAACAATGGATACATTGATCTCCGCATTCGCAATGGGCTTCTCGTGCCAGTACACCTGGCCGGCTGAAGGCGTGGAAAGCCCGGTCAACATCCGCAGCATGGTCGATTTGCCGGAGCCCGAGGGGCCGAGCAGGGCAAGAATCTCCCCGGGCACAATCGCCAGGTCAGTCGCGGAAATAACCTGGATGCGATTCTGGCTGGGCTGCGCGTAGTACTTCTCGATTTTCTCGGCGCGGATGATGGCTGCAACGGCCGCGGCCACTGTCGAGGTCTGGCTGAGGGTGCCCGTTTCTGGCATGCATGGTTCTCCGGTTGAAGGTCCACCTGCGAGCAGCGGCGGCCGGTTAGCGAACGGTTCCACAATCCGGGACCCCATTGCGCTGCGGAGAGTGCCCTGATCCTTGCGGGAAAAGGCATTTCAGAGCCGTGGATGCCTGGCAAAACAAGGGTGGAACCGCTGTTGTTTCAAGTATATGTTTCCGAGGTTGCACTCAGGTGAATCGGCGCCTGCAGCAACCGGTTTCAAGCCGCGGGCGGAATCGGTCCGAGGAAAAAATGAGGAAGAAGAGAGATAACCGCCGTCCGGACTGGGGTGTCAAACAGAGCGTATCATTGAAGAAAGCCCTGTGCCAGGCGTGCCAACCTTTGTGCCAGGGGCCTGGCGGATCGATTGCGGCCGGGCAGCAAGATGTATTCGTTCTTCCCCGAGGAAGTGTCCAGGAGAGTATGCCGGAAAATTCTCAAAAGCCAAGGGTCTTGGTTGCCGATGACGAACGGGTGATCGCCGACACTCTGTCGATGATCTTGAACCAGAGTGGTTTTGAAGCCCGCGCCGTTTATTCCGGAGAAAAGGCTCTCGAACTGGCCAGCAGTTTCTCCCCGGACATGCTCATCTCCGATGTGATCATGGCCGACCTGAACGGAATCGACACCGCCATTCAGATTCGCGCATTGCTGCCGAAGATCAAGATCCTGCTCTTTTCCGGACAGGCTGCGACCGCCGATCTGCTGGAAAAGGCGCGCAGTCAGGGGTATGAGTTCGAAATTCTCGCCAAGCCGGTGCATCCGCAGGATTTGTTGAATAAGCTGCGCGCGTAGGGCGGGGCCGCTCTGACCGCGGCAACGCTCCCTGAAGTTACCGAGCCGGCAGCCATTGGTACTGTCATAACCTGGGTGCTTTACAGTGGAACCCCCCAGCGGGCGGGTTACCTGTAGGCCTGCTCATCGGCCCATTCCCCAAGAATCGGGAGCTTGTTCCGCTTGCCATTCAACGCGTTGACCACACACCAGAGCCAAACCAGGAAGATGACACCCCAGGTTAGAGCGACCATCCACCTTAGTCCCAGGAACAGACGAGGTCCAAGGTAGATTGCAAACGGCAGGAGAAAGCTCAAGATGAAGCCGAAGAGGAAGACAAATGCGCTGAATACGAGCGACTGCCAGGCGTGGAATCGCACGTAGGGCCGCTTGTTGTAGCGCCGGATGGCAAGAAAGAAGGTCGCCGGGACCGGAGTGAAGTAGGCGAGTGCGGCAATAGAGTTGTCAGAAAGACCGGATTTTTGGGGCTTGGACATGAACCCTCCCTTTGGAGCATGAAAAGGGTGATTGGTATCGGGCTGCACGCGCCGGACCGGCTTCCTGCATTCTTTACCATCTCTATAAAGATTAGACCAGAACCAGCCGTTTCGAGACCAGATGCCTCCGCCTGCCCCAGCCCGACTCCCAGTTTAGCAACCGGGCGAAGCGCCAAACGCTTACTTTCGATACCTGTCATTGCACCGACGAGCCATGCGGCTGCAACTTAATGGCAATTTGCTGATCGGCTTTCCCGGTTTAACTTCGTGCACAACGGGGTAAAAAAATCAAAATTGAGAGGAATCCACATGAACACCATGCTTTTGAAGCTCTATGTCAAGTTCCAGGATCTGGCCAGCCGTGAAGAAGGTCAGGATCTGGTTGAATACGCCTTGGTTGTTGCTCTGATCGCCTTCGGCGCCACCGCCGGCATGAAGGCTCTGGCCACCGGCCTCAACGGCGCCTTCCAGGGCATCAGCTCCACCCTTGGCTCCTACATCAGCTAGTTCCTTGTCCCCTGCAAGGAAGGAACGTCGATCCACGGCAAGTTTACTCCTTCGCGGGAGAGTCACGCACGGCATACCAACTGCGATTGCGAACTCTCCCCCCAAGGGCCTCGCCCTGTGCCGGACCAGGAGAATCATCGCGTTTCCATCCTGCCGCGCTCGGGGAGTTCCTGCGTCTCGCCACCTTGCCCTGGCCGTCAGAGTTCCCGTCTGCCTTCCATTGCGCGGGCCATGGTCACCTCATCCGCATACTCAATGTCGCTGCCGGCAGGCACGCCCGTTGCAATGCGTGTGATCTTTACCTGGTGCCCCCGCAACGCAGCCGCCAGCCAGTTGGCTGTCGCCTCGCCTTCCAGCGTCGGGCTGGTAGCCAAAATCACCTCGTCCACTTCTCCCCGCTCCACCCGCGCCACCAGCGTACCCGTGCGCAACTGGTCCGGCCCCACTCCGTGCAGGGGTGAAAGTGTTCCGTGCAGCACGTGGAAGACTCCCTGATACCCGCGGCTCCGCTCAACCGCCTCAATGCTGGTCGGCTCCTCCACCACGCAGACCAGGCGCTGGTTGCGCGTTGGACTTGCGCAGTAGGCGCAAGGGTCGACATCGGTAACGTTGTTGCAGATGGAGCAGAGGCGCAGGCTCGCCTTCAGGCCGCGCACCGCTTCGGCCAGCGCCGCGGCATCGTCGTCCGTCGCCCGCAGGATGTGAAAAGCGAACCGCTGCGCGCTCTTGGTGCCCACGCCGGGCAGCTTCTTCAACTCTTCAATCAACCGGGCCATCGGTTCGGCGTAACGGGTCACAGATTGCGTCTCCTAAATCGTGCGATAGACGATTCCGGTGAACAAATCGCCATTCATGAACCCTTTGCCCCACGCGTCGTCGAAATCTGCTGTAGGCTTCTTGGCAATGGCTTCCTGCTCGCTCATCCCGGCCGCTTTCAGGGCAGCCACCTTGTCGCGAATCGCGGCCAGAACGTCGCGGTATTTCTGGAGATCCGCCTTTGAGCCAAGCGGGCCATGCCCGGGAATGATCTTTGTGCCCTGGTCCGCGATAGCCAGGGCCTTCTCCGCCCCTTTGATCATTCCTCCGATATTTCCGCCCGTTGCTTCGTCGATGAACGGATACCGGTTGTTAAACCATATATCGCCGGTGTGCAGAACATTGGCGTTGTGGAAGTGAACGTAGATGTCTGTGTCCGTGTGCGCCGGATCGAAGTGAACCAGATCCAGCGAGTCGCCGTTGTGCCAGGCATGCATGGACTCGTCGAATGTAATCGAGGGCAGAGCCGCTGCCGGCGAGGCAGGCATGACCAGCTTGAAGAAGGGAATCGGTTGCGAAGCGGACATCCGTTCCCGCGTCCTGCTGTGGGCAAAGATGGCGAATCCAGCCGCGTGCAGCGCTTCGTTGCCGTCGGTGTGGTCGTAGTGCCAGTGCGTGTTGATCAGCGCATCCGGAGCGTCGTGGCTGACCTGGGCAATGGCTTCCCGATACTTCGCGACAGCGGTAACGAAGTTGGAATCGACAAGGATGTTGCCCTCCGGCCCCGTCTGAAGCGCCATGTTGCCGCCCACGTCATTCGAGAGCAGATACAAGTTGTCATAGAGCTTGGTCGTTTTGATTGGCGCATTCAGCGCGGCAGCGCGTCCTTGCAGCACCCGGTCGGGAAGCGTCAGGGCCTGCGCCTTCAGCCAGCGCGGTGCCAGCGACGCCGTCCCGGCCAGCGCTCCCAGTTGCAGAAAACTTCTACGATTCATTCCTTCGGCCACGTGGGGATTCTCCATGGTTTTGTGATTGAAAAGGTCAGCTTAGCCCAGGTATCTTCAGCCCGCCCAGCATCCCCTGCACATTCGACTTGATGGCGTCATCGGCGTGGCGTCCGGCATCGTTGACAGCCGCCACCACCAAGTCTTCCAGCATCTCCACATCCGGCTGTCCACCGCCCAGGCCGACCACCGCCGAGGGGTCAATGCGGATCTTGAGCAACTGTTTCTTGCCGTTCATGGTAGCGGTAACTGCCCCCCCGCCGCTGGAGCCCTCCACCACCGTCTCGCCCAGCTTGCGCTGGACTTCCTCCTGCAGCTGGTTGGCCTGGGAAAGCATCTCGGAAATCTTCAGTGGATTGATCATGATGGGTTTACCTCGATGAACACGCACGAAACCTGTGAGGAAACAACTACTTCAGGCGCAGATCGACAACGCTGCGCACCTCCGCGTTGAAGATCTCTTTAGCCCGCTGCACCAGCGGATTGGCCAGCGCAGCCTCTTGAATGCTGCCGGCAAGCGGCGGAGCTTCGGCAATCCCTTTGCCGGAGACAGCGCCCTCACCGGGAACCACCAGAAAACGCGTGGCTGCTCCCAGCCGCTGCAACTCCTGCCGGATAATCTTCTCCGCGGCCGCGTTGATGGTCAGGGCCAGCATCTTCTTGCCCATGCCGGCCACTTCAATGCGCAGGCTTGTGGCTTCCAGCGTCCATGTGCCGGCGCCCAGCAGTTCGGCAGCGGACACGTGCCCGCCGTTGACCAGCGCAGTGCCAATCGCGTGACGCACCGCCTCAAGACTGGGCGCAGCAGCCGCCTGTGCGGCAGCCTCAGGAGCTTTGGCCAGCGCCCCTTCCGTCAGCGTTGCAGTGGTGCCGTAGCCGGTGGACGAGTTTGCCACGGCAGGAAACGGCGTGCTGCCAACGAACGCGCTGCTGGAACTCTCCGCAGCGGGCGTTGGTCCGGTCCGCTCCATGGTCGCAACCGGCGCAGCCGTCGAATTCTGCCGCGGAGCGGCCTCCATCTTGGGGCCTGCACTCCAACTGCTTGCCGCCGGTGCAAACGGCGAAATCGACGGCGTCTGAGCCGAGGCAGGCGCCGCTTGAGCCGCCCTGGCCGGCGATGCGCTTGAGCGGGTAGCCGCAGCCGGTGCACTGCGAGCACCTCCGCCCGCAGCAGCCCCGCTCAGCAGTTCCTCCAGCGGAATCAGCCGTTGCGCGTGGATCAGCTTGATCAGCCCCAGTTCCAGGTGGAAACGCTGCTCCTGCCGGTAGTTCAAATCGTCGAACGTGCGCAGCACAATCTGCAGGTTGCGGGTCAGCTCCTCCTCGGTAAACAGCAGTGCCGTGCGTGCAGCCCGGGCGCGCTCGTCCCCGCTGATCTGCAGCAACTCTGTCTGTTCTCCGCCCAGCTTGGCCATCAGCGCGTTGCGCAGGTAGCGCACCATCTGCCGCGCCAGCGACGACGGGCTGTGCCCCGCATTCACCAGCAGATTCAACTGCTCCATCAACTCCGCGCTTTGCCCCGCAGCCACAGCCTCCAGCAGCCGTTCGAAGACAGCATTGGGCACCGAACCCATCAGTTCGCGAATCTGCACTCCGCTCAGCACCGGCCTGCCATTCTCCAGTGGAGCCGAAGCAATCGCCTGGTCCATGATCGACAGCGCGTCCCTCATGGACCCGTCGCCCGCCTCGGCCAGCAACGCCAGCGCCGCATCTTCGGCCTCCACCTGCTCCTCGCCCGCAATCATCCTCAACTGCGCCAGAATGTCGTCAAACTTCACCGCGTGAAAGCTGAAGTGCTGGCAGCGCGAGCGGATGGTCTGGGGAATATTCTCAGGTTCGGTCGTGGCCATCATGAAGATCACGTGCGCCGGTGGCTCTTCCAGGGTCTTCAGAAGCGCATTGAAGGCAGCCTCGGTAATCTGGTGCGCCTCGTCCAGGATGTAGATCTTGTACCGGTCGCGGCTGGGAGCATAGCGGGCGGCGTCGCGCAGTTCGCGAATCTCGTCAATGCCGCGATTGGTGGCGGCGTCAATCTCAATCACGTCCACGGCGTTGCCCTGGCGAATCTCCACGCAGGAGTCGCACACCCCGCACGGTTCCGGGCTCGGTCTTTCCGGGGAGCCCATGGCCGTCCGGCAGTTCAGCGCCTGTGCCACAATGCGCGCTATGGTGGTTTTGCCAATGCCACGATGGCCGGAGAAGATGTACCCATGCGCGATCCGGTTTTGCGCCAGCGCATTCATCAGCGTGCGCGTAACGTGCTCCTGGCCGGCCACGTCGGCAAAGCGCTGCGGACGATATTTGCGGGCCAGAACCTGGTAACCCATCTGCGTACCATCTCCTTGAAGGCCGCCCATCGCATCTTCCAGGGGCCAGTTGAGATTGTACCGTTCCTGTCCACGGCATTGAAAACCGGAACCTTAAGCAATGCAGGGAACGCAGGAAACAGGGCCGGCCTGAAGAAACGGCCTGGCAGGCCGAACCTCACATGCCATCAACGGACCTGCGAGACGGTTGATCTGCTACGCCAAATGCGGGCGGAGACCTTCTTCTATCGGCTTCGAGAATAGAGACGTAGATCACAGCCAGGCTGAGGAGCGCCGTGCTCGACTGTTTGCAACGAGTGCGCCGCCGACCGCCTGAAACCATGAAGGAGGGCCGTGGCGTGGCTCGTTTTGTCTTAAGCGAAGGAGTCTTTATGTCCAATACGCGGCGGGAGTTCCTGCAATCCAGCGCAGCCCTGGCCCTGGGGATTGCAGGCGGAGCAGCCGGCAAGGCGGTGGCGCAGCCAGTAACAGGGCAACAACAGGAGACAGCGCCCACAACCGCTCCAGCGCAGGGCCAGGTCCAGGTTCCGAAGATGAAGTTCGGCAGCGTGGAGATCGGCCGCCTGGTTCTGGGCGTCAATCCGCTCTATGGGTTTGCCCACTACAACCGGAATTTCGGCACGGCGATGCGCGAGTGGTACTCGCAGGACAAAGTGTGCGAAGTCTTGCACCGCGCCAACTCCTTCGGTATTGACGCCTTCAACTACGTCAACATAGGCCGCGCCTCGCAGGACCTGGCCCGCTTCCAGGCCGAGGGCGGCAGGATGAACCTGATTATTCAAACCACGGCGTATGACGATCCTGCCGCGCTGGTGAAGAACCTGAAGCCGCTCGCTCTGCAAAGGCGGGGCGAGGAGATCGACGCAGCCTTCCAGAAGGGAACCATGGCCAGCGAGCGCGAGTGGTGCAAACGGGCCCGCGACCTGGGAGTCATGGTGGGCGTGGGCACGCATAAACCCGAGGTGATCGAGCTGGTTGAAGAGCAGGGCTGGGACGTCGACTTCTATGCAGGCTGCGTTTATAACCGCACCCGGACCGCGGAGGAATGGAAACAGGCGCTCAACGGCCAGATCATGGAAATGCCGCACGAAATCTACATGCAGAGCGACCCGGCGCGCATGTACAAGGTCATCCGGCAAACCCCGAAGCCATGCTTTGCGTTCAAGATCCTGGCCGCCGGACGCATCGCCGACGACGGCGTGGCGCAGGCCTTTCGCACCGCGTTCACCAGCATCAAGCCCATTGATGGTGTGTATGTGGGCGTGTTCCCCAGAAGCAAGGACGAATTGAAGGAAAACGCCGAACTCGTCCACGCCATTCTGACGGGAGCCTGAGTTGCTCTGAGGTCCGGGCCTTGCGTGTGGGGCTGCTAGGGCGGTGTCCCAAAAGATCGCATCATAATTCGACCGCCGCCAACCCCCCAATGGGCGGTCATCCTGAGCGAACGGGGCCCCAGACGCTTTTCAGTCTGGGGGTGGTGAGTCGAAGGATCTGCGGTTGCACCTCGGGATTTATGCCAGGAACTTCAGGGACAGGACACTAGGCTTGCGGCTCTGGCAGCCACTTCGATTTCGTCTTTTCCCCGGTTGCATTGCCTGCGCCGTTGCGGGTCGCTTTCTCCTTGGCCCGCTTCCGCCGCCGCACCTCTTCCTTCGAATACATCGTCCCGCGGCACTTCTTGGCCCCGCAGTTGCAAGTCGCCTCGTCGTCCCCGCCGTCGTAGAGGCAATAGTCGTACGTAATCTCTTCCCCGGCGGCGATCGGCCGGATGGATTTGATGAACACCCGCCCACCCACCTCGCTGGTCTCGCAGTTGGCGTCGCAGCTGTGGTTGATGAACATCGCCATCGAGTGCCCGTCGATGACGATCTCGCCCTTCCCAAGTCCAAACAGGTAGGTGATGGGCGAGTCCTCATAGGCATGGTCCGCCTGCTCTTTGCTGAGCTTGGGTCCGGTGTACTCGGCCACGCGGCGGCCCTTGGCGATGGGGGTGGTCGTATAGCAGCCGGCGGCGTGGATGGAGGAGGAGCGGATGATCAGTGCCATGCTGTTGTGCGATGCTTTCCTTGGGACTGAATTTTGAAGGTGGAGATTTTGCCGTCTGTGCCGCATCGTACCATTAAAGAGGCGCTTGAAGGGCCAGGGAAAAAGCGGATGAATCGGGGCATGGCGATTGCGATGGTTTTGGCGGGCTGCCTGACGGCCACTGGGCGGATTCACGCGCAGGCTGCTCCGGCCCAATCCACCCCCGCACAGCCCGGTCAGCAGCCCGCAACCCCTGCCAAGCCGCCAGAGACCAACGCGTTCCCCGAAGATACGACCAACGTTCCGGTCATGCCCTCGTCCGGCACGCCCGCTCTTCCGCCGGGAACCTACAGCGGCGACGACAACGACGTCGCAGGGAGCCCGCATCTGGCCCCGCCCGGTGACGATGCCGACCCCGTCCGCAGTCCCGACGACGCCTCTGCCGAATCCGACTCCGGCTCATCCAGCGATTCCAGTTCCAGCCTGACGGGCCTGGACAAACTGTTGCCCAACCCGGACGACACCCAGCCGCAGGGCAAGCATCGCAAGTTGGCCGCGCCGGAGCCGGAGCACACGGAAACCTCCGCCGAGGACATCGAGGTGGGCAAGTACGAGTCCGACAGGAAAAATTGGAAGGCGGCGCTCTCCCGGTTTGAGTCGGCCATGGTTCTGGCGCCCGACGAGCCGGAGGTCTACTGGGGCCTGGCGGAGAGCGAGCGCCACTTGGGCAACTTTGCCGCCGCCCGCGGCTACTACCAGAAGGTGGCCGAGTACGACCCCGACAGCAAGCACGGCAAGGAGGCGATCAAGGCGCTGAAGGATCCCGAGATTGCCAACGCCAAGGCCACGCCGCCCGCCCCTCCGGCAAAGTAAAAATATCTTCTGGAAATTTGCAGATCATTTCTGTGCGTTGGCGCAGAATCATCCTATGGGCCTCCTCTGTGATTCTTCGCAATCTCAGCTTTTCCCCGCTACGAAGACCATTTTGAAGACCCCACCCCCCCTACAATCCCGTGAGACAGTGAAAATGTGAAACTGTGAAGCTCCCGCGTCGGCGGCGAACCACCCCCCTTCATCCCGTGAGACAGTGAATCACAGTTTCACAGTCGGCTGCCAAGGCAGCTCACGAAGGAGCGGAATGAGGCTGGGAGAGACAGCTCAGAGTCCGGCCCAGCGGAGGTAGGCCGCAATGATCGGCTGGCCCCAGAGCGAGCTGACGATCCCGCCAATGCAGAGGAACGTGCCCAGAGGTAGCATGCTTGTCGCCCACGAATCCGACCCGCGCCGCGCAGCGGGAACTGCGAGCAGCACAAGTGCGGCAAGGGAACCAAGAATAGCTCCCAGCGCGAATGCCAGCAGAGCACCCGGCAGTCCGAGCCAAGCCGCGAGCAACGCCATCAGCTTTGCGTCGCCCAGGCCCATGCCCTCTCGGTGCCGGACGAGCTTGTACAGCCAGCGGATGAGCAGGACGAGGGCGGCGGCGGCGAGAACATCAACGCCTCGCCTGAGAACGTTTTGTATGAATCCGGGGTACTGCGGATAGAAATTTCCGAAGAATCTCTGCATCGACTCCTGTAGCAGAAATGCGAGAAATCCTAGCAGGGTACCGGGGAGTGTAAGCCAGTTTGGAAGCCAGAGATTCTCTGCATCGAGCACAGCCACAGCTACCAAGAGCCAGTAGAAAATGATTTTCCCAATGACGTGCAGAACTTCGAGATAAGAGGAAACCGTCGTCTGTTCCGGATCGAAGGACCAAGCTGAAGAACCCCACATTGTCAAAGCCCAAAGCGCACCGACTGCCAACTCCACCAGCGGATAGCGCCAACCAATCCACGTCCCGCACTTCCGGCAGCGCCCCCGCAGCGCCAGCCAGCTCACCAGCGGCACATTCTCCCACCATGCCAGCGTGTGATCGCAGTTCCTGCAATGCGAGCGCGGGCTCACCACGCTCTCGCCCTCGGGCCAGCGGCTGAGGCACACGTTCAGAAAGCTGCCGAAGGCCAGGCCCAGCAGTCCGGCGAAAGCGGTTCCAAAGATTCGGATCATGCGAGCTTGAGTATACTTCCGCCTGTTGGGCGCTACACCCCGAACTGACGCAGATGGTGGTCCAGATGCTTGTACGTCAGAATGGCCCACTCATCCGGAGTCATGCTCCCGAAGAAGCTGTGCGGATGCGTGGTGCATCCCGCCGGCCCGGCGGCCGTGAAGCGGTCAATCAGCGCCAGCAGCCGCTCGCGCTCCGCATCCAGCTCACGCGGATCTCCGACAACCAGATCCGGCGCTGTGGGCGAGTTGCGGCGGAACGGAGCGTCGTCTCCCAGCGCCTTGGACTTGATGGCGCGCCCCAGCAGGCTGGCGAAGAACATGCGCGGCGGAATGCGGTCGCCCACTGCCCACTCCATGCTCGCCGCGCAGTGAGCTACAGCCTGCGCAGCGGTCATGGCGCCCCACTGCCGTGCACTGTCCACTCGCAACTGTGCGAGCCGCTGCTTGACCTCGTTTGCCGACGATGGCTCAAACAGATTTTTCATGGATCAACTTTACACGGGAGGAGCCCGCGGCGGTCGGCCATCAAAGGAGACCGGCCGCAAGGGCATGCGGTAAACTTGAAGAAGCATGGACGTTCCGCTCGAAGGCCATCCCACACATTCCTCTGCTCAGGAGATTGCGACCGATCCAACGCGCGCCGCGGCGCTGTTCGCCAAGTCCGCGGCCATCATGGCGCGGTTGCGCGCGCCCGGCGGCTGCCCCTGGGACCGTGAGCAGTCCTTCGATTCCATACGCAAGTACACCCTTGAAGAAACCTACGAAGTCTTCGACGCCATTGAGCGGCGCGACTTTCCGCACCTGGCGGAGGAACTCGGCGATCTGCTGCTGCAAGTGCTCTTCTACGCCGAGATGGCCGCCAACGAAGGACACTTCACCATTGCCGATGTTCTGGAGCACCTGAACAACAAGCTGGTCCGCCGGCATCCGCACGTCTTTGGCGAAGAGGCTTCACGGGCCGCGGGCAACAACGCGGATGTGGACGCCGCGGTGGAGGGTTCTTCGGCCGCGGTGCTGCGCAACTGGGAAGAAATCAAGGCCGCGGAAGCAACGCATGCAGCGGGCTCTCCGGCATCTTCGCGGCTGGATTCGGTTCAGCGGGCACTGCCCGCGCTGGCTGAGGCCACCAAGCTGGGAGCCAAGGCGCAGAAGGCTGGATTCGACTGGCCCAACTGGCGCGATCTGTTGCCCAAGCTGGCAGAAGAGACAGCGGAACTGGAAGCCGAGGCCGCCTCGGCTGACCCGGCGCGCAGGCCGTATGTCGAGGCCGAACTGGGCGACCTGCTGTTCACGGCCGTGAACCTGGGCCGTCACCTGGGCGTGGATGCGGAGATGGCCCTGCGCGGTTGCAACCGGCGGTTCCGCGATCGCTTCCGCGAAATGGAGCTGGCTGCGACGCGGCCGCTGGAAGAGCTATCGCCGGCAGAGCTTGAGGAGCTTTGGGCAGGGGCGAAGAGGAAGCTGGCAGACGAATGCGCCGAGTCCGGCAGGCTGGAGCAGGCATGATCCTGATTCGCAGCTGCAAAGGCCAGGATGAGTTGGAGGCTTGCGTTGAGCTCCAGGTGGAGACCTGGGGCTACGATCCAACCGATGTAATTCCACGCAAGGCATTTCTGGTGTGGCAAAAGGTGGGCGGGCAGGTGATCGGCGCCTTCGATACGGAGATTGCAGGCACGGCTGCCGAAGGCGGGCCGGAATCCCTGGTGGGTTTTGTGTCAGCGCTACCAGGGCTCAAAACAGGGAAGGGAGAACCGCGGGCTTACCTGCACTCGCACATGATGGCAGTCAAGGAAAGCTATCGCAATCGCGGCCTGGGGGTACAGCTCAAGCTGGAGCAGCGCAAAGAGGCGCTCAGCCGCGAAATTCGCCACATCGAGTGGACCTTCGATCCCCTGGAGATCAAGAACGCTTTTTTGAATATCCACAAGCTGGGCGCGGTGGTTCGCACCTATCTGGTCGATTTCTATGGTGTATCCTCATCTCGACTGCAGGGTGGGCTTCCGACCGATCGCCTGGTGGCGGAGTGGGAGCTCGATTCACCGCGGGTGCGGGCAATTCTTGAAGGCCGAAGCACGGCTGAATTCAAAATCGACGAGCGCATTGAGGTTCCGGCAGCAATCTATCAGTGGAAGGCTTCCGAGGCTGGCAGAGAGCGTGCTTTGGCAGTTCAGTTAGAGAATCGGCGAAGATTTCAAGAGGCATTTTCACGAGGATTGGCCGTACTCGGTTTCGACCGCGATGCGGAAGGAAATGGAACCTTTGAGCTGGGCGATGCAGCTCAGTTCAAGCTCGATTGATTTCCCCAGGGGGACGCAAAATCTATGAAGATCGATGCAATTATCCTGCGCGAACTCCACCTGCCGCTGGTACGGCCGTTCGAGACCAGTTTCGGAGTCACCACCAACCGGCGGATTGTCCTGGCCGAAGTGCGGTCGGATGGTTTGACAGGCTGGGGCGAATGCACGGTCGGGGAGCATCCGTATTTCTCCTCTGAGTCGACCGACACCGCCTGGAAGGTAATTGTGAATGAACTGGGACCGATGCTGGCTGCGTCCACCCCGGAGCACGGCGGCGACTGCCAGAGGATCTTCAAACTGGTGCGCGGCAACCGCATGGCCAAAGCCACTCTTGAAAACGCAATCTGGGACCTGGAGGCGCAGCGGGAAGGTATCTCGCTTTCGCGCCTGCTGGGCGGAGTGCGCGATGTGATTCCCTGCGGCGTTTCGCTGGGCATTCAGAAGACGATTCCGGAACTGATGGCGATCATTGAGCGGGAACTGGCAGCCGGGTACCAGCGCATCAAGCTGAAGTGCAAACCGGGCTGGGATGTGGAAGTCTTCGAGAAAGTGCGCAACCGGTGGCCGGGAATTACCCTGAGCTGCGACGCCAACTCGGCCTACCGGCTGCGCGATGCCGATCACCTGGTAGAGTTCGATGCATTCGACCTGCTGATGATTGAGCAGCCCATGTGGTACGACGACTTCTATTACCACTCCATGCTGCAAAAGCGGCTGGAGACGCCCATCTGCCTGGACGAGTCGATTCGCAACCGGCGCGACGCGCTGGCCGCGATCGAGATGGAGTCGTGCAAGATCATCAACATCAAGCTGGGCAGGGTAGGTGGTTTTTCCGAAGCCATCGCCGTGCACAACGCTGCGCAGGAACGCGGGATTCCAGTGTGGTGCGGCGGCATGCTTGAGGCCGGCATTGGACGCTCGCACAATATTGCGCTTTCGACTCTGGAGAACTTCTCGCTTCCCGGCGATGTGTCCGCCTCGGCGCGCTATTGGCGCGAGGATATCGTCGAGCCGGAGATTATGGTTTCCTCCGCTGGCGAAATCGCCATTCCGGACTCACCTGGGCGCGGCTACGAGGTGAAGACAGACCTGGTGGAGCGGCTGACAGTGCGCAAGGAAGAGATTCGCGCGCTGGAACTGGTGGGGTAGGAGCAGTCTGCGGGATTTTGTCCAGTCAGGTTAGCAGCTACGAGGTAAGTCTCGGTGATCGATTTCTTCCAGCATTCTCCGCATAGGACGAGGCATTAAGCTGAAAAGTTAACCCGTGACCAGCGCATCCTCTGCGCGGGCGAAGGTGTACGGGCCCTCGGGTACCAGAGCGATGCGTGCATCGGCAGGGAGTCCAGCGAGCGTGGCCGCTACGGCTTCTTCGAGAGTAGTGAAGGCGCTCTCGCCGAGGAAGCCGAGTTGGCCCCGGGTAACGCCGGGGGTAAAGAAGTAAAGATCAAACTTCTCACCCGTCAGCGCCAGCTTTTCAAGCTGCCACTGGTCCACTTCAACGGGAGCTGTGCGTATCTCTTCAAGAAAGCTCCGAAAATCCTTCATTCCTGAAAGTTTGCGCGCAAACTCAGGTGAGCCGGCTCCCTCGGCGCACTGGGCCACAATCAGGATGCGTCCGCCGGGCTTGACCATGTGCTGGGCCGCTGTGACGCCCTTGACGATCTGGTAGAAGGTCAGATCCAGTGGGTAGCCCGCCGCGCTGGTAATGACGGCGTCGACAGGCTCGTCAAGCCGTTCCAGACAGGTTCTGCTCGACAAATGCCACGCCCGCCGCGTGCGCATTGACCGGGTCGCCGGCAAATACGCCGGAGATTTTGCGGTCCTGGGTGAGGGTCACATCGATCATGAAGTCGTGGCGTGCCATGCGCGCCACTTCCAGCAGCTCGGCGTGCAGGGGATTGTCGGCGATGGAGCCCTCGGTGGCCATTGGTTCGCGCATGAAGCGAGGTGAGTGGATGACCTTGATGGTCTCCTGTGCAGCCAGGCCGGGAGCGATCAGCTTGCGTCCGCCGCTGAAGCCGAGCATAAGGTGCTGTTCAATGAAGCCCAGGGTAATATGCAGGTCGGCGGCCATGAAGCGCTCATCAATGTAGACAGGCGTACCACGGCTGGTTTTGCCGAGGGATCGGTGGTCGCTGAGTACCTTGGCGTCGTGGCTGACGATGCGATACTTGGCGGCGATTTCGGGGCCAACGATGGTGTTGATCTCGTCCTCGGTTGCGCTGCGATGCAGGCCGGTTGCAATGAGGATGGTGACTCCCTCAACGGGGATGCCGGCCTGGTGCAGACGGTCAAGCAGCGGCGGCAGCGTGACGCGGTTGGGAGCCGGGCGGGTGATGTCGCAGACTGAGATGGCCGCCGTCTTCTTGCCGTCAGCAAGCTGGAGAATTGGCGGGCAGCCGATGGGAGCGTCAAGCGCAGCGTAGAGTGCTGCCTGCTCGTCGTCGAGCGCCTGAGCCGTGTGGCTCATGATGACCTGGCTCCTGTAGCCATCGGGGATGGTTACGTCAATCCCAGCCTTGCCAAACGAAAAATGTGCTTTCATCCCTGCACTCCCAAACCGCGGCAGTGGGCCGAAGAATTGCCGCTCTGAAGCCAAGTTTACCGTTTCTTCGGTTTCTTTGCCGCGCCTGTTAACCATCTCGGCCTCTCATCCGTTGTATAGGCAGAAGCGACTCAACGCCATCTTCCTCACGAAGGAAAACCGAAATGACCAAATCCGCTCGAATCCTGCTGCGTCTTCTATGTTCCACAGTTCTGCCCGTCCTGGCGTGCGCCGGGCTTGCCTTTGGGCAAACCCCGGCCGCACCGATTCACTCCCCAGCGCCTGCGAGAGCCGCAGCCGTCCAGGCCCCTGGCGCAGCCACTCCGGTAAGTGACCGTGATCTGGAAGCGACGCAGAAGGAGCTGATCCGGCTTCTGAAACTGAGTCCTACGCTCACCACGGTAGTGGCCCACGACCCGACGCTGCTGGCCGACCGGGAGTATGTGAACCGGAACAATCCGCAGCTGGCGGATTTCTTGACCGCGCATCCGGAGGTTGTGCGTAACCCGGAGTTTTACCTCTTCACCCATGCGCATCCTGAAGATGGCAGTCCCGACGAAGCTCTGGAGCGCGCCGTCTGGCCAGAACTGGCGCCGCGGCAGAATGACTCCTGGTCGGCTACCGATGTGCTTGGACCGACTTGTGCATTACTTGCCTTCGCCTGCTTTCTCGCTGCACTGGTCTGGCTGGTTCGCCAGTTCCTGGAGAACCGCCGCTGGGGCCGCATCTTCAAGCTGCAAAGCGATGTGCACGGGCGTTTGATCGACAAGTTCGGTTCCAACCAGGAATTGGCCGGCTACATGGAGAGCGAGGCGGGCAAGCGCTTTCTTGAGGCCGCGCCCATTCCCGTTGGCTTCGACGAGCAGCAGCGTGTGCCTAATGCCGTGGCCCGCGTGCTGACTCCATTGCAGATCGGCATTGTACTGGTTTTGCTTGGGATAGGCTTCTTTCTGCTCCGCCATGTACGCACGGAGATGTATGAACCGATGCTGGTCTTCGGTACCATCACCCTGATGCCCGGTCTTGGATTTATTATCTCGGCAGGCATCACCTGGGTCCTGGCCGGACGTCTAGGGCTGATCCCGGAAAAGCCCACAGACAGCCATAGCCTTGCTTCGCCTCACTTTGATTCCAGAGACACCAAGTGAGCCGGAAGGGTAACCAGTCCGTCGAGAGAGCGAGCCCATATGTCCTGGCAAGCGCTTTTCCTGAACCCGATTGCCGGCAATGCGAACCGCACTACAGGCTTTTTGCTGCTCTTCGTCCAGAGGCTCCGGTGGCAGAATCGCTCATGGATAGCGACGAATTCGCCGCCTTCTACCAGCGATCGGCGCGCCCGCTCTGGGCATACCTGGCGCGAGTCTCGGCAGACCCGGCTCTGGCCGACGATCTGATGCAGGAGAGCTTTGTGCGTTTCCTTTGCGCAGCGCGGCCGGAGATTTCCTCGGCTGACGGCGAAGTGGGGGCCCGGCGCTACCTGTTTCGGATTGCGACAAACCTGTTGCGCGACCACTGGCGGCGTCCTGTGTCGGCTTCCATTGAAGATTTG
>CAVZNB010000020.1:0-153052 GCA_963776535.1 uncultured Acidobacteriaceae bacterium
CCACTCGGCGGGAAGGAACGCGCGAGCGATGGACACGGACCATCGTACTGCACAAAAGGATGCAGCCGCATGATCTTGGCGAACGCTCGAAAGAGATGGTAAGGGATGCCCCGCGTGAAAGATCGTTAATGAACCATCCGAGTTGAGCGTGCGCTTCCATCCAGCGCAGAAATTGCGACAATCTGACGTCGTCAAGATGATGAGTGAAGAGAGAGCTGACGACCGGTGCGGCGGCTGTGGCGGCGCATACGAAAATAATCCGCGCTGATCCACTCGATGCTGCAGGCAGCAGGTGTGGCTTCGGCTGCAATGGCCGATCGCGTCGGGGTTGAGGTCGAGCCCAGTCAGTTCTACCGCGATGGCCGCGATCGTGCTGCCCATTGTTCGCATGCGCCGCAGACCATCGCCGTAGCCGCATCCCACATCGAGAATGCGCAGCGGCTCACTCGATTGCGGGCATGGCGGCGCAGAACTGCATTGAGCCAGATGAACAAGGGGCGATAGCCGAAGGTCCAGCGGTTGGTTCGGGCAATGTCGCGCAGGCAGGCACGCAACACTTCGCGGCTGCACGGCTCGTCCATCAACTCGGTCAGCTGGGCGCGATGGCGGAAGTCCGGCGCGCTACGCGGCATGGAAGAGCATGGTCTCCGCCGTCAGCCCGGGGCCGAACGACATGGCGCAGCCCTGCTGGCCGCTTTGCGCGCGTCCGATGATCTCGCGCAGCACAAACATCACGGTGGCCGAGGACATGTTGCCGAATTGCGCCAGCACACTGCGCGAAGTGGTAGAGCGCGTCCGCGGGCAGCGCACAGCCCTTTCTCCACCGCATCGAGAATCGAGCGGCCCCCCGGGTGCACGGCCCAAAGATCGATGTCGAGCGGATCTCGGCCCGCGCGTGACCTGGCCGCCCAACTGCTTCAGCGCGCCGCCGATTTCGCCGGGTACCTGGCCGGACAGATGCATGTCGAAACCGAGTTCGCCGATGCGCCAGGTAATCAGGTGGCTCGTCTGCGGAATGTTGACAGCGAGAAAGCTGTCGATGGCCAGGCCTCGCGGCTCCGCGCTGACCAGCGATGCCGCGCATCCGTCCGCGAAGACCAGGAACGAGAGTACCTGTTCCAGCTCCTGCGTCTCCTGAAAATGCAGCGAGCAGAGTTCCAGGTTCAGTACCAGCACGCGCGCCTCCGGCTCGGAGCGGACAATGTGGTGCGCCGACTTGAGCGCGTTGATGGCCGCGTAGCAGCCCATGAACCCGATCATGGTTCGCTCGACAGATGGGTTGAGGCCAAGATGATTGACCACTTCAAAGTCCAGGCCCGGCGCGTAGAGTCCGGTGCAGGAGGTGACGATCACGTGGGTGACGCTGCGGCGCTCTTCCTCGCTGAGCTCCAGCTTGTCCAGCGCCTTGCGCGCCAGCTGTGGCGCAAAGCTCTCGAAGAACTTCATGCGCCGCGCGGTGACAGGGAAATTCCCCGGCTCGTAGACTTTTTCCGCGTCTTTCCATCCGCCATCTTCGCTGGCCACCGGCTGCACAAAAGAGTAGCGGTGCTCGATGGCTGACAGGCGCGCCATGCGGCTGAAAGAGGTTGCGCGTGGTGCCCTCGGGCAGCATGCCGGTGGCAAAGTCAATGAAAGCCTGGTGGACATCGTGCGGCGGAACGGCCGTCGCAATGCGATTGATGAACGCTGTTGTCATTTCAGTTCGTCTCGGGGAATGAGGCTTCCTGACGCGGTCTTTCCCATGCAGTCTACACCGTTGGGTGCGGCACGTTCCGAGTTGAATCGAACTCGGGGAAGAAAACATTGATGTGGTGAATGGGGTTGAAGCCGGAATTCTGCAATCAGGAAGAAGAAGACACTTACATCCCAGGCTTCCCGCGAGTTGAGGAGAAGCCCGGGATGTGGAGTTTGCGTGGGTCTGCGCAGGTAGTCAGACGCCGATGACGGCGCAGAGTTCCTTCACGGCTTCGGCGCTTTTTTTCAGGGCGGCGTCTTCTTCCGCGGTGAGCTTGATTTCGATGATCTGCTCCAGGCCCGCCGCGCCCAGTTTGCAGGGAACGCCGATGTAGTAGCCATTGATTCCGTACTCGCCTTCGAGATAGGCGGCGCAGGGAAGAATCTTCTTCTTGTCCTTGAGGATGGCCTCGACCATCTCCGTAACCGCGGCGGAAGGAGCGTAGTAGGCGCTGCCGGTCTTGAGGTACTTCACAATCTCGGCTCCGCCGTCGCTCGTGCGCTGAATCAGCGATTCAAGCCGGTCCGGCGCGATCAACTCGGTGATGGGAATGCCGGCCACGGTGGAGTAGCGTGCCAGCGGGACCATGGTGTCGCCGTGGCCGCCGAGCACGAACGCAGTTACATTCTCGACGGACTGACATTCAGTTCCGCGGCAATGAAAGTCCGGAAGCGGGCGGAGTCAGCACGCCGGCCATGCCGATAACGCGCTCGCGGTTGAAGCCGGCCTGGCGGAATGCGGCCTGCGCCATGGCGTCCAGCGGATTGGAGACGATGATGAGGATGGACTCCGGCGATTGCGCAACCACCTTCTGCACCACGTCCGACATGATTTTGAAGTTGGTGTGCAGCAGGTCGTCACGGCTCATGCCCGGCTTGCGGGGAATGCCCGCGGTGATGACCACGATGTCGGAGTTGGCCGTGGCCGCGTAGTCGTTGGCGCCGGTCACGTTGACGTCGCGCTTCTCAATGGGCATGGCTTCAAGCAGGTCGAGCGCCTTGCCCTGCGGAATGCCTTCGACGACGTCAATGAGGACTACATCGGCCAGTTCCTTGGCCGCAATCCAATGGGCGGTCGTTGCGCCAACGTTGCCGGCGCCGACAATGCTTACCTTTTTTCTCATGATTCTTCTCCTGGTAAGTGATGAGCGGAGTTGGCGGAGTTCGCCGCTCTTCGCGCGTGTTCGCGCAGCTTGAGGCTACGTAGCTAGCTCCGCTAACACCGCTAACTCCGCTTGACACTGAACTCTGTCTACATGTTGCCAATGATGCGTGTGGCGAACTCGCTGGTTCCCACCTTGGTTGCGCCTGCGGTCTGGCGCTCAAAGTCGTACGTCACAAACTTCTGCTGGATGGTCTTCTCCATCGCCGTTTCGATCAGCTTGGCCGCTTCCTTCCAGCCAATGAAATCGAGCAGCATGACGCCGGAGAGGATCACCGAGCCGGGGTTGATGACGTCCTTATCGGCGTACTTCGGCGCGGTGCCGTGCGTGGCTTCAAACACCGCGTAGCCATCGCCGATGTTGGCGCCCGGCGCGATGCCCAGGCCGCCCACCTGCGCTGCGGCCGCGTCGGAGATGTAGTCGCCGTTCAGGTTGGTGGTGGCCAGAATCGAGTAGTCCGACGGCCGGATGATGATCTGCTGGAAGATGGAGTCGGCGATGCGGTCGTTGATGAGAATCTTCGACTTCCACGCGCCGTTGCCGTGCGTCTTGCCGATGGAGTCGAGCACGCCTTTGATCTCGGCGTAGAGCTCATCGCGAAAGGCCTGGTTGCCGAATTCGAGGCCGGGCTCGATGAGCGCCGCGTTCTCCTCGACGGTAATTGCAGGGTTGGCGTCGACGTTGCCGAGGATCCAGCTTTCGCGCTCGGTGACGATGTGGTCGCGGAACTCCTCGATTGCCACCTCATAGCCCCACTCGCGGAATGCGCCCTCGGTGAACTTCTGAATGTTGCCCTTGTGCACGAGCGTGACCGTCTTGCGGCCGGTCTCAATGGCGCTCTTCAGAGCATACCGAACCAGGCGTTGGTCCCGAAGATGCGAGATGGGCTTGATGCCGACGCCGGAGTCGAGGCGGATTTTCTTCTTGCCGCCCTTAAGCAGGTCGTCGTTGATGAAGTCGATGATGCGCGCGGCGTCTGCGGTGCCTTGCTTGAACTCGATGCCCGAGTACACGTCCTCGGTGTTCTCGCGGAAGATGACGATGTCGACCTTCTCGGGATGCTTCACGGGGCTGGGCACGCCCTGGTAGTACTTCACCGGCCGCACGCAGGCGTAGAGGTCGAGCAGCTGGCGCAGGGCCACGTTGAGCGAGCGGATGCCGCCGCCGACAGGCGTGGTGAGCGGTCCCTTGATGGAGACGCGCAGGTCGCGCGCGGCGGCGACTGAGTCGTCGGGCAGCCAGGTGCTGAACTGGCGGAAGGCTTTTTCGCCGGCGAAGATCTCAAACCACTTGATGGCGCGCTTGCCGCCGTAGGCCTTTTCGACCGCGGCGTCGAAGACGCGCTGCGAGGCCTTCCAGATGTCGCGGCCGGTGCCGTCGCCTTCAATGAAAGGAATGATGGGATGGTCGGGAACCTCGAACTTTCCGTCGTTGTATTCGAATGGGCTGGCCGTCTGTGGGGAGTTCGAGCCCGTTGTAGGTGGTTTGCATGGCGTTTTGGCGGGTCCTTTCCGTGCGTAGGTCAAGAGAGAGGCTAACACCTGCAAATTGGGAGTGGCAATCTGGTGTGATAAGGGCTGGGAGGGCGCAGGTCTGTGAATGTGCGATGAAATTGGCCCCGGTTCTGTTTCTGCCCGCTCGGATGCGATAAACTCATGCGGGAACGTTGAATAAAAATCACAGTCTTCAGACTCATGGAGGGTACATAGGAATTGGGAAAAAGCATGGTCCCGAAGAAGCTTTTCTTCACCAAGGGCAAGGGCACGCACAAAGAGCGTTTGACATCGTTTGAGCTGGCCCTGCGGGATGCGGGAATCGCCTCGCAGAATCTGGTTCGAGTTTCATCCATCTTTCCGCCGCGCTGCAAGGTCATCACGCGCAAGGAAGGCCTGACCTACCTGAATCACGGTGAAGTGGTTTTTGCCGTGATCGCGGAAAACTCGACGCGCGAGCCGCACCGGCTGGTGGTTTCGAGCATCGGCGTCGCCATTCCGGCCGACAAGGACACATACGGCTACCTGAGCGAGCACCACAGCTTTGGCGAGACCGAGGAGCAGGCCGGCGAGTACGCGGAAGAGCTGGCCGCCGAGATGCTGGCCACCACGCTGGATGTGGACTTCGATCCCGACAAGAGCTGGGACGAGAAGAAGGAAATCTACCGCATCTCGAACAAGATTGTCCGCACCAGCAACGTGACGCAGTCGGCCGTGGGCGACAAGCGCGGGCTGTGGACGACCACGATTGCGGCAGCCGTGCTGATTCTCGAAGCGTAGGGCATTGCATGCAGGCATTGCATCCAGCGGACTTTGTTTGCGACGGGTGGAGGATGTAGCAGATTGTTCAGGCCAATCCCAGAGAGTGGGGTTGGCCTTGCTGCGTGAGGCGGGAAGGGTGGTTTGGGAGCGAATGACGCAATGATGATGAATGCGCGCAAATACGTTGTGGGCCTGGTGCAGATGCGCATGGGCGCCGACCCGGAGGCCAACTTTGCCGCGGCGGTGAAGCACGTGCGCGAAGCGGCGCGGCTGGGCGCCAACATGGTTTGCCTGCCGGAGCTGTTTCGCGCGCAGTACTTCTGCCAGCGCGAGGATATCCGGCTCTTCGACCTGGCCGAAGCGATTCCGGGGCCGTCGACGAGCAAGCTGGCCGAGGTGGCGCGGGAGGCTGCGCGTGGCCATTGTTGCTTCGCTGTTTGAGCGGCGCGCGCCGGGGCTTTACCACAATACGGCGGTCACGCTGAACGCCGACGGAGCCATTGCAGGCGTCTATCGCAAGATGCATATTCCCGACGACCCGCTCTACTACGAGAAGTTTTACTTTACGCCCGGCGATCTGGGATTTCAGGCAGTGGATACGGCCTTCGGGCGCGTGGGCACGCTGGTGTGCTGGGACCAGTGGTATCCGGAAGGCGCGCGGCTCACCGCGCTGCAGGGGGCTGAGGTGTTGTTCTATCCCACAGCCATCGGCTGGCATCCGGCGGAAAAGGACGAGTTTGGCGCGGCGCAGTACGATGCGTGGCAGACCATCCAGCGTGCGCATGCCATTGCCAACGGCGTTTACGTGGCGGGCGTAAATCGCGTGGGTGTGGAGCACGGCGACGTCCTGGGAAATCGTGCTACGGGGCAGGGACTCGAGTTCTGGGGCGGGAGTTTTCTGGCCGATCCGTTCGGACGCGTGATTGCCAAAGCCTCGCACGACGCGGAGGAGATTCTGCTGGGCGAGATCGACCTGGGCCTGATTGAGGAGACGCGGCGCAACTGGCCGTTTCTGCGCGACCGGCGCATCGATGCGTATGCGCCGATTACCAAGCGGTTTCTGGACCCGGTAAACTCGTGGCCGGCGGACGGAGAAGCCAAGTAAATGGCCAGTCAGATTGCGACTGCAGGAACACCCCGCGCGCTGGGCTACCGCATGCCTGCCGAGTGGGAACCGCACGAGGCCACGTGGCTGGCGTGGCCGCACAATCCTGAAGACTGGCCGGGAAAGTTTCAAACCATTCCTTGGGTGTATGCGGAGATTGTGCGCCTGCTTTCCGCGCGGGAACGGGTACACATTCTGGTCAACGACATTATGGCAGAACACCGCGCGCTCAGCATTCTGGAGCGCGCCGGCGCGGTGCTGGAGCGGGTGAGCTTCCATCTCTGGCCGACCAACCGCGTGTGGACGCGGGACTCGGGCCCGATTTTTGTGCGCCATGGTGTGGGCCGCTTGGCCGTGACCAACTGGCATTTCAATGCATGGGCCAAGTACTCGGATTGGCAACTGGACGACCAGGTGCCGGGACGCGTGGCTTCGTTGCTCGGGTCGCAGGCTTGGGAGCCAACACTTGAGTTGGCAGATCGCCGTCTGCATCGTCTGGTTCTGGAAGGCGGTTCCATCGATGTAAACGGCGCGGGCCTTCTGCTCACCACCGAGGAGTGCCTGTTGAGCGAGGTGCAGCAGCGCAATCCGGGCGTGAGCCGCGAGCAACTGGAGCAGGCTTTCTCTGACTATCTCGGAATCAATCAAGTGATCTGGCTCAACCGCGGCATCGCGGGAGACGATACGCACGGGCATGTCGACGATATTTCGCGCTTCGCAGCGGCAGAGACGATTGTGACGGCCGTCGAGCCGGATCCGCGCGACGCCAACCATGAACCTCTGGCTGAAAATCTCGAACGGCTGAAGGCCGCGCGCACGCTGGATGGAAAGCAGTTCACACTTGTGGAACTACCCTTGCCGCGGCCGGTAGTTTTTCGCAGGCAGAGGTTGCCGGCGAGCTATGCGAATTTTTATATTGCCAATGGGCTGGTGCTGGCGCCCACCTTCAACGATCCCAACGACCGCGTGGCGCTCAACATTCTGAGCGAAGTTTTTCCGGATCGCGAAGTCATCGGCATCCACAGCGTGGACCTGGTGTGGGGCCTGGGCACGCTGCACTGCATGACCCAGCAGCAGCCTGCAGCGATAAGGTCGGAAGCATGATCCCGGACCCGATATCGGATGTGGATGCAACGCGGGCGGCCCTTGCCGAGGCGCGCCTGGCCGCCGAAGCAGGCGAAGTGCCCATAGGCGCGGTGGTGGTGCGCGAAGGCGAGATTATTGCGCGCGGCCAGAATCGCGTGCTGCGCGAAGTGGACCCCACCGCCCATGCGGAAATCGTAGCCCTGCGCGCCGCGTCTGACGTTGTGGGCAACTACCGCCTGAACGGCTGCACGCTTTATGTGACTCTGGAGCCGTGCGCCATGTGCGCGGGGGCCATGATTCATGCCCGTCTTGACAGACTGGTGTTTGCGGCAGCTGATCCAAAGGCGGGTGCGGCGGGGTCGGTGCTGGCAGTGCTCAACCATCCGCAACTGAATCATCAGATGGTTGTGGAATCGGGCATCCTCGCCGACGAATCTTCCGAGCTGCTGCGGAGTTTTTTTCGTGAGCGGCGATGAGTGCTAACTGCGCGTCAAAGCCTTGATGCGTTCGGCTTCTCCGGGCCACTTCGCCACCAACTCCTCATAACTCGCATTCTTATAATCGGCAAAGTCGAAGCCGGGCGTTACGGTGCAGCCAAACAGAGCCATCTGGCCGTCGCTGATCAGGCGCGTGCCTTGCCACACGCCGGCAGGCACGACGAGCTGCACATGCTGGCCTGCCTGTAAATCTTGCCCAAGAACGAAGACAGCGGAGCGCCCGTCGGGGTAAAGCTGGACCATCTCCACCGGGTCGCCGAGATAGAAGTGGAAGATCTCGTCGGAGTCGAGGACATGCATCTCGGAGAAGGTTCCCGGCTCCAGCAGGTAGTAGATGGCTGTGCCGGCGGCCCGGATACCGCGGGGCAGTTCGAGCGCGGCGGCGGCGGTGTAGGTGCGCCGGAAGTGGCCGCCTTCTATGGGATGCGGCTCCAGCTGCAGCAGCGTCTTGATCTCCTCGGCGGTCACGTTCCCGATATTACCAGTGCGGCACAGTAAAATGGTGGCATGAAGGTGCAAGTTTATACGGCCGGGTGGTGCCGGGATTGCCGCGCGGCCAAGCAGTTCCTGGATACGCACGGGATTGCCTACACGGAGATTAATGTGGATGCCGATCCGGCTGCCTCGGCCGAGGTGATCCGGCACGTGGGCAAGCGGGCCATCCCGCAACTGGTCATCGACGGGGAGTGGTTTCAGCCGTACAAGCCGGGTCGGGGACTGCTTTTCGATGAGCTGCATGCGCGGCTCGGGATTCCGCGCATCTGACCACGCTTCCCCCGTACAATCAAGTGTTGGCCTAACCAGTAAGCTCCTGCGTTAGCGAAGGGTCCGCCGCATTTTCCCGCGGCTGGCAAGCCCCGCCCGGACCGGCAGGATGATGCTGAAAGCTAGAAGCTGAAGGCTGAAAGCTGTTTCTTGAAGGAGTCTTCCGTTGATCGAACGCTATACACGCCCGGCGATGGGCCGCATCTGGACTGAAGAGAACAAGTACCGCTGCTGGCTGCAGGTGGAGTCGGCCGCCAGCACCGTGCTGGCCGAGGATGGAGTGATTCCCGCCGCTGCCGCCGAGGCCATCGCGTCCAAGGCCGGCTTCTCCGTGGCGCGCATTCAGGAGATCGAGGCCGAGGTGAAGCACGACGTGATCGCCTTCACCACCGCGGTTGCCGAGACGCTGAAGGCCCAGGGGCTGGACGCCGAGTCGCGCTGGCTGCATTACGGGCTCACGTCGAACGACATCGTGGATACCGCCCAGGCGCTGCAGGTGAAAGACGCTTCAGGGATCATTCGCAATGGAATCGCGGCGTTGCTGGCGGTGCTCAAGCGGCGCGCCGTCGAGTTCAAGCACACGCCCACCATTGGACGCACGCACGGCATTCATGCGGAGCCCACGACCTTCGGGCTGAAGATGCTGAACTGGTATGCGGAGATGGAGCGGAATCTTGCACGCTTCGACGCTGCGGCTGAGGACATGCGCGTGGGCAAGCTCTCCGGAGCTGTAGGCACCTTTGGGCATTTGAAACCGGAGCATGAGGAGCGGATCTGCGAGCGGCTGGGATTGAAGCCGGCGCCGGTAGCCACGCAGGTGATCCAGCGTGACCGGCACGCGGCGTACATTTCCACGCTGGCCATCGTGGCGAGCACGCTGGACAAGATCGCGGTCGAGGTGCGGCACCTGCAGCGGACCGAGGTGCGCGAGGCGCAGGAGTACTTCAGCGAAAAGCAGAAGGGCTCGTCGGCCATGCCGCACAAGAAGAATCCGATTACGTCGGAACAGATCAGCGGGCTGGCGCGTGTGCTCAGGGGCAATGCGCAAGCGGCGTTTGAGAACATTGCGCTGTGGCATGAGCGCGACATTTCGCACTCATCCGTGGAGCGGGTCATCTTTCCCGATTCGACCATCCTGGTGGACTACCTGCTGGCGAAGACCACCGACCTGATCGACCGCCTGCTGGTCTATCCGGAGCGGATGAAGAAGAATTTGGAGAGCACCGGCGGGCTGATCTTCAGCGGACAGCTGCTGCTGGACCTCGCCGAGGCCGGCATGCTGCGCGAGGATGCGTACCGGCTGGTACAAGGCCACGCCATGCGGTCATGGAAAGAAGATTTAGTCTTCCGCGACGAGGTTGCACGGGATGAAAAGATTACCGCGCTCCTCAGCGAAGAGAAGCTGGCGAAGACCTTCGACTATACGCGGCAGTTGGGCAATGTGGATGCGATCTTCAAGCGGGTGCTGGGAGCGCAGGGCTAAGTAAATTAGCGGACGGGTTAGAAAACCGAGCTTCAGGACCACAGTGCGCTTGGTTTGTTATCGTCTGTTCGGCAGGAGGTCTTGATGAAAATCCCCATCTGTTTTCTCTTGGCATTGAGCAGCGCCCTTGCTTTTGGCCAGCAAGCAACCCTCGAACCCGCAGATGCGTTAGGCAAACTTGCGTTCATGCAGGGTGACTGGGCGGGCAAACAGGATTTCAACACCAATGGCGGGCCGGCGATGGTGGGCGACGCCACCGACCGGGTGGAACTGGGGATTGCCGGGAAGTATCTCTGCGAGATGCTCTCCACCACGCTGCCCGGCCGCAAGCCGACGGATACGCGCCACTTCATCTCCTATGATGCGAAGACGCAGAAGTACACTGTCTGGTGGTTCAATGACACTTCCTACCATCCGACAGCGCTGACCGGGGACCTGGCCGGCAACAAGCTTGTGCTGATGAGCGACCCTTCCGCGCCCGGGCCGTTGCTGCGTGCAACGTATGAAGGCTCATCCGCTGGCAAGCTGACGTTTCAGGTGGAGATGAAGAATGGCGATACCTGGACCAGTCTTTTTCTCACAACCTATGCGAAGAAAACCCCTTCGGAGAAGCAGCCGGGTCCTGACCAAAGCAAGAGAGGGAACTAGCCCGTGGATGGCCTTAATCTGACTGTCGCGTTGACCGGCGCATCCGGCGCGGTGTTTGGCCGGGAGCTGCTGCGCGCCGGTGAGGCCGATGAGCGCGTTGCCCGCATCCATTTTGTGGCTTCGGAGAACTCGCTGCGGGTGCTGGCCGAGGAACTCGGCCTGAAGGGCCGCAACGACCTGCTGGAGAAGCTGCTGGGCGCCGCGCCGAAAAAGACTGTGCAGCATACGGACTCGGACATTGGCGCATCCATCGCCAGCGGCAGCTATCCATCGAACGGAATGATTGTCTTGCCGTGCTCCATGGGCACGCTGGCGGCCATTGCCAACGGCCTGGCCAACGGGTTGATTGCGCGGGCTGCGGATGTGACGCTGAAGGAGCGGCGGCCGTTGCTGCTCTGCGTGCGCGAGACGCCATTCAACCGCATTCATCTGCGCAACATGACGCTGGCTGCGGAGGCTGGCGCGACCATTTTCCCGGTGATTCCGGCCTTCTACAACAAGCCCATTGATTCTGAAACCATGGCGCGGCAGTTTGTTTGCCGGGTGCTGGCGCACATCGGCCTGCCCCAGCCGGGCGCCTATGTTTGGAAGGCGGAAGAGTAGCCGCATCGGAGCGGTATTTCCCCTCGCAATCCGGTGCAGAGCTCCCTCCTCTCACGGCAGATTCATTTGACTTCAACCGCTGCGCCGTTTGATACTTCACTTAATGCGGAACTCAGCGAAGCTCGGAATTGCGGTCATGGCCATGTGTATGTGTCGGCCAGGCGGCCCTGTCCGCGCTGAATCTGAGACGCGAATGCGCTAGGCGCAACCGATTCTCAAGAACAGGCGGCCCGGGTCCGAAAAGGATTCGGGCCGTATTGTCTTGCGGCCCGCAACCGGCCCGGCCCGCAACAGGAACAGACCCGAACCCGAAGCAATCCGAAGGAGCAGCCCATGTCTGAAGCGAAACAGCACTTTGCCACCCTGGCCGTCCATGCCGGCCAAACGCCCGACCCCACCACCGGCTCCCGCGCCGTCCCCATCTACCAGACCACCTCGTATGTCTTTCAGGACGCCGACCACGCCGGCCGTCTGTTCGGACTTAAGGAATTCGGCAACATCTACACGCGCATTATGAACCCCACCACCGACGTGTTTGAGAAGCGCGTGGCGGCTCTGGAAGGCGGTGCGGCTGCACTGGCTACGGCTTCCGGCCAGGCGGCGGAGACGCTGGTGCTGACCACGCTGGCCGCGGCGGGCGACGAGATCGTCTCCACCACTTCGCTCTACGGCGGCACTTACAACCTCTTCCACTACACCCTGCCGCGCCTGGGCATTACAGTGCGCTTTGTGGATGCGGACGACTTTGACGGCCTGCGCGCAGCCATCAACTCGAAAACCCGTGCCGTCTACACCGAGTCGCTGGGCAATCCCAAGCTGGACGTAGCGGACATTGAACAGCTCGCCGCCATTGCGCACGAGAATGGCTTGCCGCTGATCATCGACAACACCACGCCCTCGGCGGCGCTGGTGCGGCCCATTGAGTGGGGCGCGGACATCGTCGTGAACTCCGCCACCAAGTTTCTGGGCGGCCACGGCACTGCCATCGGCGGAGTGATTGTGGACGCGGGCAAGTTTGACTGGGCGGCCTCGGGGCGTTTTAAGGACTTCACTGAGCCGGACCCCTCCTACCACGGTCTCTCCTATACCGAGGCGTTTGGGCCGCTGGCCTTCATTCTCAAGGCGCGCGTGCAGGGGCTGCGCGACACCGGCGCGGCGCTGTCGCCCTTCAACGCGTTCCTGCTGCTGCAGGGCATTGAGACGCTGCACCTGCGTCTGGAGCGGCACTCCGCCAATGCGCTGGCCGTGGCCAGGCACCTGGAGGCGCATCCGGGCGTGGAGTGGGTCAACTATCCGGGCCTCGAGTCCAGCCCCTACTACCAGCGGGCGCAGAAGTATCTGCCCAATGGTCACGGCGCGATCGTTACTTTTGGAATTAAGGGCGGATACGAAGCAGGAAAGAAGCTGATCGACAGCCTGGAGCTGTTCTCGCTGCTGGCCAACATCGGCGACGCCAAGTCGCTGGTCATTCATCCCGCGTCCACCACCCACCAGCAGCTCACGGTAGAGGAGCAGGCAGCTACGGGCGTCACGCCGGAGCTGGTGCGGCTCTCCGTGGGCATTGAGGACGTTCGCGATATCCTGGCGGATCTGGACCAGGCAATCGAGGCGGCCAACGGGTACAAGGTCAGCGGTGTCCCGGCCAAAGCGGAACTTGCCGCACAATAGGTCTTATGACTGAATCACAGGTGTCAGCGGAACCCGGACAGGGCGAAACCGTGGTGGGGCCGGCGCAAGCAGTGCCGGCTCCCACCTACGAGGGCGACTTTGTGCTCGACGAGCACCTGTTGCTGGACTGCGGCCGGACGCTGGCAGGGCCCACCCTGCACTACGCGGTCTACGGTAGGCTGAATGCGGCGCGGGACAACGCGGTGCTGGTCTGCCATGCGCTCTCCGGTTCGGCGCGTGTGGGCGACTGGTGGCCGGAAATCTTTGGCCCGGATGGGCTCCTTTCCCTGGAAAACGATTGCTTGATCTGCGTGAATCTGTTCGGTTCCTGCTATGGCTCCACCGGGCCCGGATCGGTCGACCGCGAGACTGGCGAGGTCTACGGGCCTGACTTCCCGCTGGTCTCCATCCGCGACAATGTTCGCGCCCAGGGCCGGCTGATGGACTCGCTGGGCATTCGCCGCCTGCGCCTGGTGCTGGGCGGGTCCATCGGCGGCATGCAGGCGCTGGAGTGGGCCATCGTGCACCCCGAGCGGGTGGAGCGGGCGGTGATTATTGCCGTCGCCCCCTTGTCGGCCATGGGGCTGGCGCTGAACCACCTGCAGCGCAAGGCCATTCAGCAGGATCCCGACTGGCATGGCGGGTATTATCTGCCCCAGCGCCCTCCGCGCCGCGGACTGGCCCTGGCCCGCCAGATTGCCATGCTCAGCTACAAAGCGCCGCCCTTGTTCGACGACCGGTTCGGGCGCAATCCCAACCGCAATGGCGAGGATCCGCTCGGTTTGGACGACCTGGGCGGCGGGCTCATTGGCGGTCGGTTCGACATTGCCGGCTACCTTGACCATCAAGGGAAGCGGTTTATTGACCGCTTCGACGCCAACGCTTATCTGGCTATCCTGCGCACCATGGATACCTGGGATCCAATGCATGGCCACGCTTCGGCCACCGCAACCTTCAGCCGCATCCGCGCCCGCTTGAGCTTTGTAGGCATCAGTTCGGACTGGCTGTTTCCGCCGGAGTCGGTGCGCAACTTTGCCTATACAATTCGCGCGGCCGGCGTCCAGGCCGACTACCGGGAAATGACCAGCGAGCACGGCCACGACGCCTTTCTGGCCGAACAGGCAGAGCTGGTCAAGCTGCTCCAATAGCCCGAAATCAGACCGGCTGAGAATTCCGGGAACAGTTTTTCGGAAACCGGTGTCTATGCACGTATGTTGCGGACAGGCTTGAGCGGCGGCGAGTCGCGGCTGCGGGCATCCGGGCGGTCGGTTTCCGCGGCTGGACGGCCCGCCCTGCATCGGAAAGCCGGGCGTTGCTGCGGCTCCAAGAAACGGGCCGGGGAGATGTTTTCCGTTTCTCTGCCAGGGCTATCCTCACAATGTTCCAGAAGATTGCTTGTCAGAGTGGGCGGCGCTTTTTATAATCCTCGCAACACCGCGCACGGAGCCGTGGTATCGTTTACCCGTGGCTTAGGAACTCAACTGCTGAAAGATGGGATATGCTTTTCGCCAGCGAGTGCCTCAATATTGATCTCCATTTCGGAAATTCCCAGGAGCACTGAATGAAGAAGTTAGTCTTTGCGTCTGTGATGGCCTTGGCGAGCATCAGCCTCGTTTTCGCGCCCACGCTTCGAGCCCAGGATATAACCATCAAGAGATCCTGCCGAGTTCAACGCCTACTCCCAGGCCACCACCCAAGCCGACCCCAAGTCGAAGGCATCGCAACTGGAGACCTTCCTCACCGCTTATCCGCAAAGCGTGGTCAAAGTGGCTGTGCTTAACATGCTGCTGGACACCTACCAGAAGCTGGGCGACTTGGATCATGCTCTCAGCACAGCCACCAAGCTGCTGCAGGTGGACCCCGACAACCCCGGCGCCCTCTTCATCTCGGTTTATGTGAAGAAGGGCCAGTGCCAGAAGAGTGTGGATCCCAAGTCGGGTAACCTTACCGATTCTCAGCCCTGCGACGATGCCGCGGCGCTGGCGCAGAAGGGTCTGACAGTCCCGAAGCCTGCCGCCACCTCGGACGCCGACTGGAAGACGCAGACCGCCGTCGCCTATCCGCTCTTCCACTCCGCCATCGCTCTGGACGATGCGCTGTCGAAGAAGGACTTCAAAGCGGCCATCTCTGAATACCGAACGGAGTTGATGCTCTTTGCCGCCGACCAGACCACCAGCGGCATGGGCCTGGTGGATACGCTGAACCTGGCCGAAGCCTACGCCAAGCTGACTCCTCCGGACGCCATCAATGCCGTCTGGTTCTATGCGCGCGTCGTGGAACTTCGCGCCGGCCGGCTTCAAGCCGCAGATCGAGAAGAAGCTCGACTACTGGTACAACAAGTACCACGGCGCCATGGACGGGCTTGACGCCATCAAGACACAGGCGCAGGCCACTGAATTTCCTCCGGGAACTCTGGTCATTACGCCCGCTGACACCCCCGCCCAGAAGATTCACAAGATCCTGGCCAATACGCCGGACCTGAATACACTGGCCCTGGCCGACAAGGAACTGGTGCTGACCTTTGGCGAGAAGGCTGACGCCGATAAACTCTGGGCGCTCCTGAAGGATCAGCCGACTCCGGTTCCTGGAATTGTGACTGAAGCCACAGCCTCGGTGATCAAGGTGGCCGTGACCGACGATGCCAAACAGTCCAAGAACCCGGACTTCGTCGTCAACCTGAAGACGCCGCTGCCAGACAAGGACGTCCCCACCGCAGGCGCCGAGTACGGCCTCTCCTCCAAGAATCAGGCGGAGCTGGACGGCACCTATGACAGCTACAGCGTGGTCAAAGATGCCGACGGCAATCCTTCCTCGGTGCAGATTGTTCTGCGCGATGGCGCGATTATCCCGATGAAGAAGGTCCCGGTGCACAAGCCGGCCGCCGGACACCACACGGCGCATTGATCCCGCGCCTGTTCTAACTCGTGCGCCGGATTCCTGGCGAGTTCGGCGCACGACTACCTGATCCGAAGTACCGCGGAGATCGAAAAAGGGCAGCCTTGCAGGGCTGCCCTTTTCTGTCCCTGGCGAACTCTGTTCTCACCCCTGTTTCCGGCGCAGATGATACCCTATGGGGAAGATGGAGCGACGGCGAACCCTGATTCCCCTGTTCACCCTGGCACTCGTGGCAGCTGTCTGTGCTTCCGCACAGACGGTCACGGAGAATGTCCCCGTAGTGCCCCGGGAGAAGGTCATCCAGCCTCTCATTCCTCCGGTTCCGTTCTCCATTGACACCGCAACCCCCTGGCAAACCCCTCTCGTTGAGTACCGCAGCGTCGACCAGATGTCCGAGCACGATCGCCTGCTGGCGGCCAATGCCGAGAGCTCGATTGCCGAGCACGCCGGGCACACCGGCCTGGAGTTCAACCAGGGGCAGTGGAGCTACAAACAGGTTGTCTGCCCGGCGCTTCCGAATCATCTGTTTCTTCGCTTCCTGCGCAATAACGGAACCGGCGACGTGAGTGTCTTCACGGCTTCCATCCCGCGCGGCGAAGAGGGACGGGTGCGCATCATTCCCATCCAGCTGCGCAGCTATTCGCTGTTTTCCCCGGCGCCCATCAACGCCATCACCATCTCCACCTTCAACCACATCCGCGCGGAAGACAATCCGGAACACGCGCCCGTGGCCAACTGGCTGGGGACCGCTTTCTGCTATGCGGCGCTGGCGGGCGGGCATCCGCAACTGGCGGAGGTCAACAAGGAACCGCCCACCGACAAGCTTCCGCTGGCTCAGGTGGCCTTGCTGTCGATTCCGTCCAAGGGCGGCGCAGTCCTCTCCTTTGACGATGCTTCCACCTCGCCCAAGTTCCGTACCTGGACCATGGTCTTCGATGGCAAAGGCAAGCTGCTGAAGGCCTCGCACGCGCCCGCCGCGCTCGTTCCCATCAACTGGGTTCATCCCGCGCCGATTGACGCCAAGACCAGGCAACTGCTGGCTTACCCCGCCACGGAGACCGTCCCGGCATCGCAGGCGCCGGCCGTCGTAACCGACCATCCTACCTCGCCCACGGCGAAGGTCACCCTTCCGGCCGCGACAGCCAGCGCGCAGTAGCAGGCGGCTACAGCACTTTCGATTCTGCTCCTTACAGAAACCTGGAGGCAATGTGGCTTTTTCCTCAAGAAGAGGGCACCGTCCACAATCTCAAGACGTCAACATGTGAATCGAAAGTGCTCTTGAGCCAGCGTTTCAAGAAGTGTCGCGACCCCACCCCTCAAAAATTCTCTCCCACATTTGCAGATCATTTCGCCTTCTGCGCGCACAATGGTTCTTGCATGGCTCTTGAACGCAAAACCGGGCAGGGAATCGCTCAAAAGAAGCTTCCGTTTTCGCCTCCCGGAACTGCCCAAAACATGTCAAACTATGGTTTTTCTCCGATCCTTATGAAAACAATAATGTTACATACAAAAAAGGCGCAAATTGCACCATTTTGGAGGCACCCCCACGGCTGCGCAAAGTCCATCCAGGAGCCCAGGACTCAGCCTGTCTTCTCTCGGCCAAAATGTCCGAATCTTTACGCGAAGCTTTACTCTCCCAGCATGATGCGCTGGATCGCGGAGGCGCGCCCCGTGGCCGGATCGCAGGTCACCAGCGCAGCGCACATCTTCGGATTGCCCTTGGCCGCTTCGAACTTGCCCGGCATGCCGGTCAGGAACTTGTGCAGCACCAGTTCCTTTTCCACGCCGATCACGCTGTCATACGGCCCGCTCATGCCCACATCGGTCTGGTAGGCCGTGCCGCCGGGCAGCACGCGCTCGTCCGCGGTGGGAATGTGGGTGTGCGTGCCCAGCACCGCGGTCACGCGGCCATCCAGATGCCAGCCCATGGCCACTTTCTCGCTGGTGGCTTCGGCGTGAAAGTCGACCAGGATGACCTTGGCCTCGATGCCGCTCGAGCAATGTCGTTGATCGACGTGGAAAGGATCGTTGGTGGCGTTCATGAAGACGCGCCCGCCAGGTTGATCACCGCATAGGCCACGCCGCTCTCGGTGGTTCCTTCAAAGACGCCATGGCCGGGCAGGCCAGGCTGGAAGTTGGCCGGCCGCAGCACGCGGCGCGCCGCGCTCCTGAGCTGTCTGCGGGCGCGGAGTTCATGTAGTCGATCAGTTCGCGCTTGTCCCAGACGTGGTTGCCGGTGGTCAGCACATCCGCGCCCAGGTCGAAGAGGTCCTCGGCAATCTGCGGCGTCACGCCGAAGCCGCCGGCGGCGTTCTCGGCATTGATGACGGTCAGATCGACGTTGTGCGCCTCGCGCACATGGCCGATGTGCTCGCGCACAATCTTGCGTCCCGCGCTGCCGAAGATGTCGCCGACGAAAAGAATGTTCAAAATGCAGCTCCTGGCTTTTAGCTTCAAGCTCCTGGCCCGATTCTAGCTTGTCCGAGCCGGGAGAGACTTGTTCCAACGTTACGATGCATCGCGCGGTTCCGAATGAATGGACCGCAACGCGAAAAGACGTGAATCGAGTCGGCCCTGCGGCTCTTGACTGGAAGCTGGAGCTGGAAGCTGGTCGCTGTTCCTTACTTCTCATCAGCGGAAACAGAATCACGTCGCGAATCGACTTGGAGCCGGTCAGCAGCATCACCAGCCGGTCGATGCCGATGCCCTTCGCCGCCGGTGGGAGGCAGGCCGTAGGCCAGCGCGCGCACGTAGTCCTCGTCCATCTGGTGGGCTTCGTCGTCGCCGCGGTCGCGCTCGGCAAGCTGCTGGCGCAAAGCGCTTGTGCTGCTCCACCGGATCGTTCAACTCGCTGAAGGCGTTGCCCAGCTCGAAGCCGCCGGCGAAGAACTCGAAGCGCTCCACGTGCGCCGGGTCGTCGGGCTTGGCCTTCGACAGCGGCGAAACCTCCATCGGGTAGTCGTAGATGATGGTGGGCTGAATCAGGAACGGCTCGACCACAGCCTCAAAGAGGTTGTAGACCGACTTGCCGAGGGGCGCGCCCTTCATCGAGTCGTAGTAAACAGCGGTGATCGCGCCGTGGATGGTCTTCAGTTCGGCGATGCGCTCCGGGGTCAGCCGCGTGGTCTCGCACGACGGCTTTCTCCAGCGAGTTCATGGCCAGCATGAAGCCGCGCCTGCAGCACCGTTGCGGAGCTCAAACGCCGTGATCGCCGGCTTGGCGCCAGCTTCCTCCGGCCAGAACTCGCGGATCGCCTCGCGCATGGTCAGCCGCGTCCACTTGCCCAGATCGATCTCAACGCCGTTGAACTCCGTGATCGTTGTCCCGTTCACTTCGCGCGCCACAAACTCGATCAGCTCTTCGGTAATCTGCATCAGGTCGTGATAGTTCGCGTAGGCCTGGTAGAACTCCAGCATGGTGAACTCGGGGTTGTGCTGGGTGCTGACGCCCTCGTTGCGGAAGTTGCGGTTGATCTCGTAGACGCGGTCGAGGCCGCCGACCACCAGCCGCTTCAGATAAAGCTCCGGCGCGATGCGCAGAAACAGATCCAGATCGAGCGCGTTGTGGTGGGTCGTGAAGGGCCGCGCCGCCGCGCCGCCGGCGATCTGCTGCATCATCGGCGTTTCCACTTCGAGATAGCCGCGCTCGTCGAAGAACTGGCGCATGCGCCTTCAGCGTCTTGGCGCGCTTGACGAAGACTTCGCGGCTGTCGAGATTGGCGAACAGGTCCACATAGCGCTGGCGGTAGCGCAGCTCCACGTCGGCCAGGCCGTGAAACTTCTCCGGCAGCGCCAGCATGGCCTTGGCAAGGAAGGTCAGCCGCTCCACGTGGATGGTCAGCTCGCCGGTCCGGGTGCGGAAGAGGTAGCCCGAGACGCCGATGTGGTCGCCCAGGTCGAGCAGCTTGTAGAGCGCGAAGCCCTGCTCGCCCACCGCGTCGAGGCGCACGTAAATCTGCAAGCCGCTCGCCGCCCTGCTGCAGCGTGGCAAAGCCGGCCTTGCCCTGCGCGCGGATGGCCATGATGCGCCCGGCGACGGCCACCGTGACGCGATTGGCTTCCAGCTCTTCGGCCGTCGCCTCGCCCCACTGCTGCGCGCACCTGCGGGAATGGTATGCGAGGCAGGGAACTGGTTGGGATAGGCCGCCTGCCCCAGCTTCTCGATCTCTTCGAGTTTTGCCTTGCGCAGGTCGAAGAGACTGCGCTCAAATTCCGAATCGAACACGCGTGTTTCCTTCCACTTTCAGGCAAAGAGCCCAAAAGGGAAGTATACCCGCTCTCCGTCTCACCCTTGGTGCCTGGCCCTGTATGCTGAGGAGGAGCTTCCATGCCCTTCAACCGCCCCATTCCGGATCGCAAGCCGCCGTCGAAAACCGGCAGCGGCATTGAGACGCTGATCCAGGCGGAAAAGCTGATGCAGATTGCCATTCTGCTGCCCTCGTCGGCCTTTGTTGGCTGGCTGGCCGGCGCCTGGCTCGACGGCAAGCTGCACCAGACGTGGATCGGTCTGGCCGGGATCGTCTTTGGCGGCATCTCCGGCCTGGTCTACGTGGTGCGGCTGGCGATCGCCACCGGCGGCGGATCCGGCGAGCAACGAGAACAGATACAGGAAAGGGAAGCTCCGAGATCGATTGATGACCTGAAGAAACCCATCCATTGGTTGGACTTACCCACGAGGCCCTGGAAGCGCTGCTGAAGCGGGCCATCCGCAACACGCTGATTCTGGGCCTGATTCCCTCCGCTCGTGCTGCTGGTGGCCAGCGGCTGGCGCAACGCCGCCATGCTGGCCGTCGGCGCGCTGATCTCGGCGGCCAGCATCCTGGAGTGGCAGCGCCTGGTCCGCCTGATCAATGCCAGACTGGACAAGCAGAAGACCCCCAGGAGCGCTCCGCTGGTGGTCACGTTCTTTGTGCTCAGGCTCACGGTCTTTGCCGGGGTCATTTATGGTAGCCTGAAGTGTTTCCAGGGTTCGGTTGTGGCGCTTCTTTGCGGCCTGGGTCTGGCGGTTGTGGCCACGGCTGGGAAGCGCTGCGGTTGCTCAAGGACTGAGCGGCCGGAGCCGGTTTTCGCGGCGCGAACGGCCAGCCAGGGAAACAGAAAGATTCAAGTCTCATGCCGGAAACGCTTGCTCTTACGCGCTGGTTGAATCATCTCTTTGGCGGGACGGTCACTGCTGCTTCTTCAGGCAATCGGCATTCATCCCGCCAATCCCGCCGCTCCCATCAACGACGCGTTTGCGCTGGAACTGCTGGTCGCTTGCGGCCTCATCGCTTTTTTCGTCCTGGTGCGGCTGACGCTGTCGGTGGAGAAGCCCAATCCGGCGCAGCAGATCGCCGAGATGATCCACGAGTTCACCGGCGGCCAGGCCGAGCAGATCATCGGCCACGGCTACGAGCGCTTCCAGGCCTTCGTCACCTGCATCTTTCTCTTCGTGCTGCTCAACAACCTGCTGGGCCTGATTCCCGGGCATCGATACGCCCACCAGCTCGCCCGTGGTCCCTCTGGGCATTGCGGTGCTCACCTTCCTCTACTACAACTTCCACGGCTTCCGCGAGCAGGGCGTCGTCGGCTACCTGAAGCACTTTGCCGGGCCGGTCTGGTGGATTGCGCCGCTGCTTGTTTCCCATCGAGATCATCTCCCATCTGGCGCGCATGATGTCGCTCACCATCCGTCTTTACGCCAACATGTTTGCCAGCGACCTGGTGACGCTGGTCTTCTTTTCGCTCTTCCCGCTGGCGATTCCGGCCATCTTTCTTGGCCTGCACGTTGCGGTTTCGCTCATTCAGGCATACGTGTTCATGCTGCTGGCCATGATTTATCTCTCCCTGGCGGTTGCGCACGAACACTAAATGCAGCTGTTGGCTGCTGGCTTCCAGCGACTAGCTTGTCTGCTGGTGAACCGACAGTTAGGCTTTCGCAGGAAAACTGGAAGCTAAAAGCTGCTTTCAAAAATTCGCCGGAGAGCGCTTCCGCTCCGGACAAACGGACGGCCGCAAGCGTGAGGGGGCCAGCACGGTGAGCCTCAACCACCCACTGGCGGTCAATCTCAAGGGAAGCAGGAGAACTATGCGGAAACTTCAATATGTGTTCATGGCCCTGGCGGCTCTTTGCTTCGCCATTCCGGCCTTCGCGGATGGCGGCTCGGCCGCCATCAACCTGGTGCCCATCGGCGCCGGCATCGGCATGGCGCTGGCCGCCGGCCTTTGCGGCCTGGGCCAGGGCAGGCAACCGCTTCGGCCTGCGAAGCGCTGGCCCGCAACCCCGGCGCCCGCGCCGGAATCCAGCTCCTCCTGGTGCTCGGCCTGGCGTTCATCGAGTCCCTCACCCTGTTCACCCTGGTCATCATCTTCGCCAAGGTAAAAGTCTAAGCCGGCTCAAGCAGAGCAAAACGGCCTCGCCCACGCGGGTGAGGCCGCTTTGCGTTTGCAACTCGAACGTTAACGCCCGCCTTGCGCGCCCGCGGCCGGAATGCTGCGCAGCATCTGGATGGCCTGCTTGTAGCTGATGCCCGTAGGGATCGGCGCAAACTCGGTGTAGTCCTGCACTGAATCGGAGTTCTTCGTCTTCAACAGGATGCGCCCGTTCATCTTCAGCTGGAGATGCACAATCCGCCACTGGCGTCCGCCCACGTCGGCCTGGTCGATCTGCACCCAGCCGCCCTTGTCCAGCTCGCCCAGCATGCCCGAGCCAAACGTCCTTGTCCTGCTGCAGGCTGCCTGCCAGGCGCACCACGCGCTCCTCGACCGGGTCGATCCAGATCTCGCCGGCCATGGCGGTCAGCACGCTGGTCTCCAGGTCCGGCGGGTCGAAACTGCGGGTTGGGCTTGAAGGAGAACTTCTCCACCGTCCTGCTGCCCGCCGTGGCCGTACCCGCAAACTGGTAGAGGAATGCCGTGGGCAGCACGCGCAGAATCTTCATGGCGCGCGCCGTATCGCTGTCCTCGCTCTGCTTGCGGTGCTGCTGCAGGCTGGGGTTGGCCAGCAGCGCGTCCAGGCGTGCCTGTTCCTTTTGCTCGTCGGCCGGGCTCAGCGGCTGGTCGTTGATGGAGAGCAGGCGGGCCACATCGCCGTCGCGCGTCTCCACAATCTCCTTGGTCGAGGTGAGTCGTGGGCTGGTCTTGTGCAGCCGGTAGCGCATGGGATGGCCAGTGGCTCAGGTCCTGGGCCGCCTGCGCCTCGGTGGCAAGGGCGCGCTGCACCAGCGCCTGGGCTTGCGCGGGCGTCAGGGTTTGCGCCGCGGTCTGCGCCCGCAAGGGGAGACCGGCGCACGCAATCAGGCAGATCAAAGGAAGCAGGATGCGCACTAGGAGTATTTTACCGATGGCCGGTCGCCTCCGCGCGATGTCTTGCGTTCGTCCCTCGTTAGACGCTGTATTCGCCGTATCGGTTCCAGCATTGAAGCGGGGCGGTCCTGTTGCGTATAGTTCGGGCAGGGGCCATTTTCAGCTCCTGGAAGGAATACCACCATGGCAGTTGAGAATACGCCCGCGCGCATCGGCAAAAGTGTCGTGATTTGCGGCGAAGTGAAGGGCAGTGAAGACCTGATTGTGGATGGGCGCGTGGAAGGGACGGTCACCCTGACCGAGAGCCGCTTGACGATTGGCCCCAACGCCAATGTGGCGGCCGATTTATCTGCCAAAGACGTGCTGGTCCTTGGCCACGTTCATGGAAACGTGGTAGCCAGCGGGCGTGTCGAGTTGCGTGCGGGCTGCGTGATGGAAGGCGATATCCGGGCTCTGCGACTCGCCATCGAAGACAACGCCATCTTCCGGGGCAGGGTGGACCTGACCCAGGGCGCCAGCCCGGACTCCCGAGGGAACTCCGGTTCCGCAGGCGGGCTGAACCGGTCACCCGTTCCGGAACCCGTCAGACCGTTTGCTCTTTGATCGCGAGGGGTACTCAAGTTGCTAGGCCGTTGGTTCGAGAAAAAGCACGACAGCGGCGCGCCCGCTGCTGTTGCCGGATTCACGGGACCCAGGGTGCCGCGGCACTCCGGAGGCTGGTCGGTGCTGCGCAAGCGCCTTCAGGCCGATCCCGGCCTGCGCATCATCGACGTCGGCTATACCTCGCCTACCAACATTAATTACCTCACCAGCCTCGGCCACAGCGTCTTCCTTGCCGACCTGGTCCACGATGCCTGCACGAACGATTGGAAAAGCGGCGCGGACGAGGATGGGAATCCGCTCTGGAACGTGAGCGGATACCTGGAACAGGCGCTCAATTTTTCAGGACGCACCTTCGACATTGTCCTCTTGTGGACCGCCCTGGATTACCTGCCCGAGCCGCTGGTGGCGCCGGTGGTCAATTATCTGCATGCGTCCATGAATCCGGGCGGAGATGTGCTGGCCTTCTTCCACACCCGCACCAAGAGTGAAGAGACGGTGTTCTGCCGCTACCACCTCACGCCCGGCGACGATGTGGAGGTGCAGCTGGGCCAGCCGTTTCCCATTCAGCGCGCCTTTACCAACCGCAGCATTGAAAAGCTCTTTGCCGGCTGGTCGGGGCACAGACAGTTTCTGGCCAAAGACAGCGTCTCTGAAGTCATCATGACGCGATAGGCGTCTTGGCAGGGCCGGTTGAGTCAACGGAGCATCTTATGATTACCCGCATCTGGAAAGGCTGGACGACCCTTTCGAATGCACCCATTTACGAAAGCCTGTTACTGACTGAAATCTTCGCGGGCATTGCCGCGCGCGACATTCCAGGCTATCGTGGCATCTCTCTGTGCAAGCGGCAGGCCGGAGATGAGATGGAATTCGTAACCATCATGAAATTCGACTCCCTCGAAGCGGTGAGGGAGTTTGCGGGAGAAGACTACGCAGCGGCCGTTGTTCCGGCAAAGGCTCGCGCTGTTCTGTCGCGGTTTGACGCTGTATCCGCGCATTACGAGACGGTGGCCGAGCTCTCATCCGGCTCGTAGAGTCTTCTTTCCAACGTCGAGTGCCGCGCTGGCTTCGCGGCAAATCAGGGAGCTCCATGGAGGAATCATGACGTTATTGCAGGGAACGCGAATTACCTGGCTCGGTCACTCCACCGTCCTCGTAACCACAGCAAAGGGAACCAACTTCCTGATCGATCCGTTCATCGCATTCAATCCGAAGTATCCCAAGGATTTCGTGCTGCCGGAGAAGATTGATTACATCCTGCTTACGCACGGGCACATGGATCACATGGCGGATACTGCGCCGGCAGCGGCAAAGCACGGCTCAACCGTGGTGGCTATCTACGAGCTGGCCGACTATGTTGCCGGCAAGGGTGTGGCTCATACCATCGGCATGAACCTGGGCGGAACCGTGCAACTGAGTGATGTGGCTGTGACCATGGTGGAAGCCAAGCATTCGGCCGGAGCGCAGGACGATCGAGGTACGCATTATGTCGGCGTGGCCGCGGGCTATGTGCTCACCATTGCGGGCGGCCCGGTTCTGTATCATGCCGGAGATACAGCCGTATTCTCCGATATGCAGCTCATCCGCGAGTTATACAAGCCGCAGGTGGCTATGCTTCCCATTGGCGGCCATTTCACCATGGGGCCAAAGGAAGCTGCGCTGGCGGTGCGCTTTCTGGCGCCGCAGACTGTGCTCCCGTTGCACTTCGGCACATTTCCGCCGCTCACCGGAACGCCGGACCAGCTGGCTGCATTGGTGGATCCGGAGGTAGAAGTTGTGCGTTGGAATCCGGGAGAATCCATTTAGAACAAAGCATGCATCCGTTTTCTGCAATCGCACAAAGGGCTGGCTACGGCGCCAGCCCTTTGTGCATTTCTCGAATGCCAGTTAGTCTCCCGCGGCGGCCTTCTTCTGCTCAGCCCAGCGCCGCTTCACGGCTTCTGCAATGCGCTTCCGGCCCTCCGGCGTAAGATTCCTCTTTTTCTTGACCGCCTTCTTTGCCGCCGGCTTTGCCGTTGTTTTCTTTGCTTTCGGGGTTGATTTGCCCATCAGTAATGCGCGCGCACGTTGCAACTGTGCAATCTGCCCATCGATCTGTGCCAGAATCTCATGAACTCCCACGGTTCCTCCTGCATTCTTATCGGTAAGTGGCTCAACTCCCAATGTGTAACTGCAACTCAGCGAGGGAGGCCGCTTTTTCTACGTAAGACGATACGCAACTGTAGACTCTTTTACAAACAAAAAGCAATCGGAAACGAAGGAAAACATAATAGATATTCGCTGCGAGGGCTCGAGTCTGGATCAAGCAGGCAGGGCACGCGGTGTTATAGGGCAGTTATCTACGCTCCGGCGACACGCCATGAACTAACCCCACTAAGCAGATAGCACTCACAAGGAAGCAATTGGCTGTGCAGTGTTTCTTCAGAGTTAAATCAGGGCAGCATCCGCGTGCACTTACTCGGAAGTCGTCGACGCTTTGGGTGGGAGCACCGGTGGCTTGGTTCCTGTGGCGGGGCCACCAAGCCGCATGCTGGGCGCAGACTCGGCTGCTCGGTAGTTGCGCAGGTCGCGCAGGATTTCCTGCTTCTCCCGCGCGTACTGGCCGGCCAGACGGGTAAGCGCATAGGTGATGATGTCGCTGTGATGCAGGTCCGGCATGGAGGGATCGCGGCGCATGTTCAGCCACAGCCGGTGCACCAGTTGCACGTCGTCCGGGCTCAGGTTGGGTGCGTGCGGCCCAATGTAAAACACCTTCACGTCGCCGGTCGGATCCACAACATAGAAATTGAACTGGCGCTTGGGCTCCGGCAGCGCTTCCCATGCCTGGCCCATGTGGAAGGCCTGGTCCTCGGCCGTCATCTTCGAGGAGATACTGGAGACGACCGAGTCCACTTCCAGCGAGTTGGCGCCCTGCACCAGCGCGGCAAACACGTCCCCGGCCGGAACCACCAGCAGCGAGACCTTCTTGCCAAAGCTCTCCGCCACCGAGACGGCCTTGGTAAAGACCATCTGCTCGTGTTCGCTGAAGCTCTGTTCCTCGGCGCTCAGATACTCCGGCCCGCCCACGCCCATCATGCGCACGCTGATCACCACAACATCCTGGTCTTCGGTGCTGGTATGCGACAAGCGTCCACTTCAGCGCCAGCGGGTTGGCGGCGTCGCGCATGGTCACCATCACGCCGCCCGGCCGAATGGCCGCCGACTCGCGGCTGATCGTGTCCTGGTGTTCGAGCTGGAAGTGATCCTTCATCTGCCGCGCGGTAATCGCGTGCTTGCGCAGGTTCTGCCGCTCGGAGACGGTGAAGATGATGAAGAAGGCCGCGGCAAAGATGATGCCGCTGACCGTGGCGATGGACTTGGTGAACAGGTTCACAATGGCCGTGGAAAGCAGGACCAGGAAAACGGAGATCAGCCCGATGGGGATCTCCGTCTTGCCGATGCGGATATTGGGCGGAACCTTCCAGCCGCGTTCGCCGTGGTACTTCCAGCGCAGCACCAGCATGGCCAGGCTGTTGAAGGTGAACGACCAGATCACGCCGAAGGCATACGCCTCGCCCAGGATGATGACATTGCCGCGGCTGGCGATGATGGTGACCATCTGCAGGATGAAGACCAGGTTGACGATGCGATAGCTGGTGCCGAACTTGGGATGCGGCTTGCGGAACCAGTCGGTCAGCACGCCGTCTTCGGCCACGCGCATCAGCACGCCGGTCGAGCCGATCATCGAGGTGTTGATGGCTCCGGAGAGAATCAGGAAGCCGACCAGCACCACAAAGATGCGGAAGGCGATGCGCCAGAACATGGGGCCCACCATGTACATGGCCAGGCCGGCGATCAGGTTGTCCTGGTAGAGGACGTGATCCTTCAGAGGGAATCAGCATGGAGGCCAGCAGCGTGGCGCCGCCGGTGAAGATCAGGCTGTAGATGGCGATGACGATCGCCGCGCGCTTCAGGTTCTTCAGCTTGGGATGCTCGATCTCGCGGTTGACCTGGGCCAGGCTCTCCTCGCCGCTCATGGCCAGCAGCGAGTGGCCGAAGGCCATCAGGATGCCGAACAAGCCCAAGTACCGGGACATAGCGCGAGTCCCTTAAGGAATCCCAGCGCATCGGCGCTGAACTTGAGATTCGCTGACGATCGGCGGGGGAGGCAGATGAGCGCCTTTGATGAGCACCGAGTAAACGCCCCAGATGCAGCAGAATCACCACCATGACGGTGGTGATCTGCATGACCCGCAGGGCCTTGCCGCTGGACTCCTCGATGCCCTTGATGTTCTGCCACCAGTAATAGATCGTCACCGCGGCGGCAAACACCGCCGAGGTGTAATTCATGTCGAACTGGAAGGGATTGTTGTTGCGCGTCCATCAGGGCCGGAGGAAGCCAGTGGCTGGTGTTGGCCACCTTCATCAACTCGTTCATCAGGCCGGTAATGTATTGCCCGGCGGACACGCCCGAGATCGGCCCGGTGAGGATGTAATCGAACATCAGCGCCGAGACGCTGAGCTTGGCGAAGGTGCCGCCCAGCGCCTCTTTCACCACGCGGTAAACGCCGCCGCGGGTGAACATCGAACAGCTCTCGACGTAGACCGCGCGCACCGCGAAGCTGAACAGCATGATGCCGAGAATGAACCAGGGCGCCGCCGCGCCCACCGCCTGCTCGGCAATGCCGCCGGCATAGAAAGCCGAGGAGCCCAAATCGCAGAGAACAATGGCCGCCGCGCGCCAAAAGGAGATGAACGTGAGCATCACGGAGGATGCCACGATCAGCCGGACGCGGTCGGACGGTGGGGCTACGGTCGTTCGGGTAGATGCCATCGTATCGGTGCCGGCGCAGTTGCCGGCTTTCTCGGATTCCTGAGAGCGCAATAACCCGCCCGCCCTGCGGTGAGTTTATTTCTGAATGAAGGCGGAGTCAATCAAAAATAAACGTCTGCCGTTGCGTGCTGCGAAGGCACGGGCTCGTCACTCGTCCTTGCCGAACAGTTCTTTGCCGTCTTCGACGAAGCTGATGAGCACGACCACGGCCGAGCCGGCCAGGCCGACAAAGAACATCACTTCCAGCACGCGCATTGCAAACATTGCCAGTCGCATAGCTCGATTGTAGCCTGATTCCGGCCGCTTCACCGCATTTTTCGCGCATGGTAACTCCTGCGAGTCCAGGCAGATGCAACATTCTGCTGTCCTCGAGCTGCGGCAATCTCATCAGCCAGCGTCCGCCGCACGTCGCGCCGGATGCGATACACTCGGCCCTGTATGCAGTCGTCATGTTCCAATCGAGACGCTGGAAGTTGTGGGCCGCGGCCGGTCTCTCCGCCGGCCTGCTGGAGTTGCCGTTTCCGCTGGCCGGGCCGCTGCCCGTCTGGCGGACCGTCTTCGCCTGGTTTGGCCTGGTTCCGCTGCTGCTGGGCGATGCTTGTCCGCGGCCTGCGTCGACGCAGCCGCGCCCGCTGCGCCGCGGCTTTCTGCTCGGCTATCTCTGCGGCGTTCTCTGGTACATGGGCAACTGCTACTGGGTGCGCGACACCATGTGCCAGTACGGCGATATGCCGCCATCGTGCCCGACGCTGCTGCTGGTCGGCTACAGCCTGGTGCTGGGACTCTACTTCGGCCTCTTCGGCCTCGGCGTCGCGCTGGTGCGCCGGGCCACCGGCAGCACGCGGCTGGCGCTGGCCGCCGCGCCGATCCTGTGGGCGGCGCTGGAACTGGCCGCCGCGCGCATCACCTCCGTTCCCTGGGACCAGCTCGGCTACTCGCAGGTGGATAACGCGCTGGTCAATCAGCTTGCGCCCTGGACCGGCGTCTACGGCATCAGCTTTGTGCTGGTCGCGGTCAATGCGCTCATTGCCGGCGGCCTGTTGCTCGACCGCTGCTCCGGCCAGGCCGCCCGCTGGGGCATTGCCGGCGTTGCTGCTCATGGTCGCCGGAACCATGGGAGTTCTCATCCCGCCGCCCAAGCCCGCACCCACGGCCACCGCCGTCCTGATCCAGCCCAATCTCGACGTCGCCGGCGACAACGGCTGGCAGCGCTCCGGGCGAGTGGGACAGCACATCGCCGAGTTCACGCAGTCTGGCCGGCGAGCAATGCAAGACCTACATCGCCGGAATTCCCGCAGACCGGCGCGCCCAGCGGCGAGATCGTCTGCCCGCCCTACTCCCACGCATCCCGACCTGATCGCCTGGCCGGAGTCGCCCGCGCCCTTTGACGAGGCCGATCCGCGCTTTCAGCAGCGCGCTCGCCTGCGATTGCCGTCGCCGAGCAGGCGCCGCTGGTGGTCGGCAACATCGGCTGGACTTTCGACCAGCCGACGCAGCAATGGCACTACTACAACTCCGCGCTGGTCGTCGGCGCGGACGGCGCGCGCGTGGGCCGCTACGACAAGATCCACCTCGTTCCCTTCGGCGAGTACATTCCCTTCCAGAATCTGCTCATCTTTGCCCACAAGCTCACCGGCCGCGTCTCCAGCGTTCACGCGCGGCGACGAGCGCAAGGTCTTCCGCCTGCCCACGCCAATGGCGAAGCCCATCGCTACGGCGTCTTCATCTGCTACGAGTCGGTCTTTGCCGACGAGGTGCGCCAGTTCGCGCAACTGGGCGCCGAGGTGCTGGTCAACATCAGCGACGACGGCTGGTACGGCGACACCAGCGCCCCCTGGCAGCACCTGAACATGGCGCGCATGAGGGCCATCGAAAACCGCCGCTGGATTCTGCGCGACACCAACAACGGCGTCACCGCGGTCATCGATCCCTATGGCCGCGTCCGCCAGAGCATTCCCCGCCACCAGGCCGACGCGCTGCCCGCCGAGTTCGCCTTCCGCGACGACGTGACCTTCTACACCGCCCACGGCGACGTCTTCGCCTGGCTGTGTGCCATACTTGGATTAGGGATCGTTGGCCTGGGCCTTGCGCGCCGGCCTGCGTCCTCACAGTTCAAACCAAAGTCAGGTCATAAGAGCAAAATATGTCGTCGTTGAACGATCTCGAATTCGCATATGCTCCCGTGCGCGACCAAGTGCGCGACCTGCGGGAGTATCTTTGACCCTGCTCGCATCCGCAGGGAACTCGCCGACATAGAAACCAAACTCGCCGATCCGGCCCTCTGGAACGATCCCGCCGCCACCAAGCCGCTGATGCGCGACCGCAAGCGCCTGGAAAACCTTGTCGCCGACGACGACGAACTCGTCCGCCGCACCGGCGACATCGAGGCCTACTTCGAGCTGGCCCGCGAGGGCGAAGATGTGCTCGCCGATCTCGAGCGCGAGATCAAGGCCCTGGCCAGCGTTCACCGAAGAGCTCGAAGCCCGCACCATGCTCAACGGCGAGGCCGATCCGCTCAACGCCATCGTCACCGTGCATCCCGGCGCCGGCGGCACCGAGAGCCAGGACTGGGCCGAGATGCTGATGCGCATGTACCTGCGCTGGGCCGAGCAGCAGGGCTTCAAGACCGAGATGAACGACTACCAGGACGGCGAAGAGGCCGGCATCAAGTCGGCCACCTTCACCATCATCGGCGAGTACGCCTTCGGCCAGCTGGCCGGCGAAAGCGGCGTGCATCGGCTGGTGCGCATCTCGCCCTTCGACCCGGCCAAGCGCCGCCACACCTCGTTCGCCTCGGTCTACGTCTCGCCGGAAATCGACGACACCATCCAGGTCGACCTCAAGCTCGAAGACCTGCGCATCGACACCTACCGCTCCGGCGGCAAGGGCGGCCAGCACGTCAACACCACCGACTCCGCCGTGCGCATGACGCACCTGCCCACCGGCATCGTCGTCCAATGCCAGAACGAGCGCTCGCAGCACAAGAACCGCGAGAAGGCCATGAAGATGCTGCGCTCGCGGCTCTACGAATACGAGCTCGAAAAGAAGCAGGCCGTCAGCAAGAAGCTCGAAGACTCGAAGCTCGAAATCAACTTCGGCTCGCAGATCCGCTCCTATGTCCTGCAGCCCTACCGCATCGCCAAGGACCACCGCACCAAGGTCGAAGTGGGCGACGTGGACAAGGTGCTCGATGGCTACCTGGAGCCGTTCCTGCGCGGCTATCTGCTGGCCAAGCGCCGCGGCACCGCCGTAGCCGCCGCGCCCGACGACGATCTGGACGTCTAACTCACATAACTGAAAGCTGAAAACTGATCTCTGATCTCTGACCCCTGATCTCTAACGACAATGACCAACGATCCCGCCCTCATCGACGAAATGCTGCGCACCGCGAAGACCATCGCCGTGGTCGGCATGAGCGACAAGACCTGGCGCGCCAGCCACAACATCGGCCGCTACCTGGCAGAGAACGGCTACCGCGTCCTCCCCGTGAACCCCGCGCTCACCCAGATCCTCGACATGCCCTGCTATCCCGACCTCGATGCCGCGCAGCGCCGTGGCTATCGGCGAAACCGGCGCGGGAATCGACCTGGTCGATGTCTTCCGCGCCTCCGAGCATGTGCCGGCCATCGTCGACGACGTGATCCGGCTCGACATTCCCTATCTCTGGCTGCAGGACGAAGTCATCCACGACGAGGCCGTAGCCCGCGCCCGTGCCGCCGGCGTCAAATGCGTTCAGAACGACTGCATCTTCCGCGAGCACGCCGCCCGCCCCGAACTGCATCACCGGCGATAAAGAAGCCGACTTGTTGCGACTATCCTTCGAGTAGACTGAGTCCAACAGGCAGGAGTCTCTGCTTCCCATTCATGCGCCTTTCACGCTCCATCTTCGTGCTTCCCCTTCTGCTAGCCGCCGCGCTCCCTGCCGGCGCAGTCTCCAGCTCCGCCGACGCGCCGCACGTGCATGTGCAGCTCGTCGTTCCGGCCTCGGCCTTGAATCGCGGCGATGCAGCCGATGCGGGACTCTACTTCAAGCTGGAGCCCGGCTGGCACATCTATTGGAAGAATGCCGGCGATGCCGGTGAGCCGCCGCACATGAAGTGGACGCTGCCCGACGGCGTCACCGCGGGGCCATTGCAGTTTCCCGCGCCCAAGCGCCTGCCGCTCGGCCCGCTCATGGACTTCGGCTATGAAGACGAGGTGCTCTTTCCCTTCAAGCTGAACGTGGCGCAGGCGTCGAAGCCAGGCCCCGCTGTCCTCCACGCCAAGGTTGACTGGCTGGTCTGCCAGGCAAGCTGCATTCCCGGCAAGGCGGAACTGGAAGTCACCAGGCCCGTCTCGTCCACCCCGGCCCAGGCGGTTTTCGTATCACCGGACCGCGACATCTTCAAGCGCTTAAGTGGCCGTCTTCCCAAAGCATTACCGGCAGAAGTGAAAGCAGTCTTTCAACCCTCGAAGGAGGGCTTTCGCCTCGCGGTTTCCACAGGCCGCAAAGAGACGGAAGCCGCGTTCTTCCCCGCCGATCAGGACATCCTCGACAACCCGGCCCCGCAGCGGATTGCAGCCACGGCCACCGGCCTGGTCCTCGATCTGAAGAAAGACGCGAATCTTACCGCCAATCCAGCTCAATTAAAAGGGGTTCTGGAGCTCTCTGGAGGCCGCGCGTATGACATTACGGCGCTTCCGGGCAAGATCCCGAACGCCGGACCGGCGGATGCCGCAGCGGTTTCGCCTTCTGCTCCATCACCAGCTGCCGTCCGCGCCGGCTCCTGCTGCCGCGTCTGTTGCATCCGTCATTGCACCAACAACTCCCTCCGCCTCCCGCTGCGCCGCAATCTTCCAGTCTTGGCCTCTTGCGGGCAGCTGGCCTCGCTTTTCTCGGCGGCCTGCTCCTCAACCTCATGCCCTGCGTCTTCCCGGTGCTCTTCCTCAAAGGACTCTCGCTGGTCCACTCCGGGCACAAGGAACTGCACAGGCTCCGGGTGCATGGGATGGTCTACACCGCGGGCATTCTGGTTTCGTTCTGGGCGCTGGTGGCCGTGCTGCTCGGCCTGCGCGCCGCCGGAGCCACGCTTGGCTGGGGATTCCAGTTCCAGTCGCCCGTCTTCCTGGCACTGATGGCCGGCCTGCTGTTCTTCCTCGGCCTGTCGCTGGCTGGCCAGTTCGAAATTGGCCTCACCCTCACCAGCGCCGGCGGTTCGCTCGCTTCCAGGCAGGGCTATACGGGCAGCTTCTTTACCGGCGTCCTGGCCGTAGTGGTGGCCACGCCCTGCACGGCTCCCTTCATGGGCGCGGCCCTCGGCTATGCCCTTGCGCAGAATGCCGCGGTCACCTTCGCCGTGTTCACCGCCCTGGCTCTCGGCTTGGCCGCGCCGTATGTCGCGCTCACATTGCATCCGGCGTGGACGCGCCTGCTGCCCAAACCCGGCGCCTGGATGGAAGTCCTGAAGCAGGCCGTTGCCGTGCCCATCTTCCTTACCGTCATCTGGCTGGCCTGGGTGCTGGCGCAAGCCTATGGCGCCAACCTGTTGGCCGCTCTGCTTGCCAGCTTCCTGCTGCTGGCCATTGCCGGCTGGTTCCTGGGCCGCTGGCCGGCCCAGCGCTGGGCCGCGGCCGTCGCCGGGCTGGTTCTGCTCGCCGTCGTCGCCATCTGCGTCGTCGCACCGGCAAAGCTTGCCGCGACGCCTTCAACCGGTTCCACTGCGGAGACCGAGTCCGGCTGGCAGCCCTGGTCTGCAGAGGCCGTCGCTCGCTCCCAGGCTGCGGGCCGTCCCGTTCTTGTCGACTTCACCGCCAAGTGGTGCCTCAGTTGCCAGGTCAATGAGCGTGTCGCCCTCGAGCGCCCTGAAGTCCAGCAGGCCCTGGCCGATGCTCATGTGGCCCTCTTCAAAGCTGACTGGACCCGCCACGACGAGGCCATCACCCAGGCACTGGCAGCCATGGGCCGCAGCGGCGTTCCCGCCTATGCGCTTTATGTCCCAGGAGAAATCGGCCCACGGTTGTTGCCGGAGGCCCTTACGCCCGGAATTGTTCTGGATGCGCTGGCGAATCTGCCCAAAGGCGCAACTCAGGCGTCCGCGACAACGTCAAATTCCCAGTAAGCCCACGCACGTCGATCGTCTGAATCCCCTCAGGAGGTTGACCCCATGGTTTCTCTCTCCCGCCTGTCCCAATGCGCGGCACTGGCTGCCGCATTGCTCGCCCTCTCCACCAGCGCCCAGGAAGTCCGCGTTGGCGCGCCGGCTCCGGCCTTCACCGCAACCGACTCCCGCGGCCAGACAGAAACGCTCTCCCAGTACCGCGGCAAGTACGTCGTTCTTGAATGGCACAACCAGGGCTGCCCGTTCACGCGGAAGCACTACGTCTCCGGCAACATGCAAGCCTTGCAAAAGGAGTGGACCGCCAAAGGCGTGGTCTGGTTCACGGTCATCTCCTCGGCGCCTGGCAAACAAGGCTACGTAACGCCCTCCGAGGAGAACGCCTACCTGGAGCAGATGCACGCTGCGCCCACCGCGGTGCTCATGGACGCCGATGGCAAAATCGGCCGCCTTTACAGCGCCAAAACCACCCCGCAGATGATCGTCATCGACCCCGGCGGCAAGGTGATCTATGACGGCGCCATCGACGACCGCCCCACGCCCGACCCCGGCGACGTCCGCGGCGCACGCAACTACGTCTCAGACGCGCTGACCGCGTCCATGGCCGGCAAGCCCGTGGAGACGGCGTTTACGCGCCCCTACGGCTGCTCCGTCAAATACCCGGACTGAAAGGGAGCAGTGAATAGGGCGTGGGGAATTGGGAATAGAAGGAGCGGGACGATTGAGGGCTGTGTCATCCCACCCTTCGAGCGCTTTTTGCTCGAAGGATGGAATAGCCGGCTCGGGAGACTCTCCTGTGGCATCCGCCTCGTCGTTCTAAGGATGCTTTTGGCGCCAGTCGTTGTACTCCTTCTGCTCATCCGGCGGACGCTGAGCGAGTTCCTTGTGGGCGCGGTGGGTTTCGACCTCCCACTGGTTGTAGATGGCGTTTTCGTTCTGAGCGGGCTGGGTCTGTGCCGGCTGGCTTTGCGCAGGTTGGCCATCATCGTGCCGATCGTGGTGGCGACGGCAGCCGGTAGTGAAGACCGAAACGGCCAATGCAGCACCAAACAAGCAAAAGCAGAGTTTCCTCAGGGGCATGGTGTTTCCTTTCGCTCGGAGATTTGGAGGGCTTCTCCTGCTTCAATGCTAAGTCTATGGGGCTCCGTTGCCAATCATCTTTGGCGAAGTCGAGGAGCGTCGCCGGTGGTCAACCCAAGGGATAAAGGTCAGTGAACAGAGAATAAGAAACAGAAAAACCAGGACGCTTGAGGGTTTTGCTATCCCGCCCTTCGAGCAAAAAGCGCTCGAAGGATGGGAAGCCGGCACTGGGGCGTGGATCGATCGGGATCCAGCTCAGAAAACTCCCCATTTGTAGCTAATTCTCGGGCTGCAGTTGGGGCCAGTTACTTCCACGGTTTCAGTTCCCGTGGGGTTCTTGGTAGTGTTGGTAAGCACTGCCGTCTGAATCAACCCCTTGCTGTCGGTTTTGGCAGCAATGCCGGAAGACGTATCCACGGTTGATGCCGTTCCCTTGTCGTTAAGCGCAATACTCGCGGACGCTGGACTGTCTCCGGCCGACATATGCAGCCGCACATCGCTGTCTGGCGGAAATCCGGAACCTTCGATTAGTGCAAGTTCGAATTTTCCCGAAAGGCGTATGGCGCTGAGCGTGCATCCTTTGTCATCAGCCTCGACCGGGTCGGGGACAATAGAAATCGGGATCTGCAAATTATCTGCAATGAAGTCAAACCGTCTTGGCTCGCCCTTGAGCGGAGTCTTCAAGGCGAACACCATCGGCGAGTCCAGGCGATCGCCGTTATGGCACTGGCTGGGAGTTCGTCCCGCACACATTAGCATCCCGTCTTTGTTCATCGTCAAGCCGCTGAATCCGGGAAAGGGCCTCTCGCGGTCCACCGGCCACTGAGTCTGGCGAAAGACACTGTCGGGCGGCGCACCCTTGATGTAGATGTTGTACCCCACCATCAGGTCGATGCCGGGTGTGCCCCTGCGAAACACTTCCTTCGCCTCGATGGATATTCCCGGGGGACGCATCTGCTCAAATTGATTCTGCAAATGAATCAACTTCGGTTCAAGAATGGCAAGAGCGGCGAAGTCCGTTTTCTCCTGCTGTGGCCAGGCAAGCACGCAACCCAGCGCGGAAAGAATCAAGGCGAAAACACCACCATGTTTCATGGCAAGCATTCTAAACTGGCCTTCCCGCAAGCCAGTGAGATCTTTCCGGATATTCAAATACCTCTCTGCTTCCCGGCCCGAATCCGCCGAATCTCGTCCATCCGCTGCGCCAACTGCTTCTCCCGCCCCTCCTGCGTGGGCTGGTAGTAGCTGTGCCCGCGCAGCGAATCCGGCAGGCAGTCCATATCCGCCACACGGCCTTCCTCGTCGTGCGCATACAGGTAGCCCTTGCCGTAATCCAGCTCCTTCATCAGGCGTGTAGGCGCGTTGCGCAGATGCAGCGGCACCGGCTCCTGCCGGGTGTGCTCAATCTCTCCCTGCACCGCGCCCCACGCCGTGTACACCGAGTTCGACTTGGGCGCCAGGCTGAGATAAACCACCGCCTCGGCCAGCGCCAAATCCCCCTCCGGCGAGCCCAGGAACTCCATCGCCTGCTTGGCGCTGAGACAAAGATTCAGCGCCTCGGGCGCAGCCAGGCCAATGTCCTCCACGGCCATCCTCACCACCCGCCGCGCCAGGTACAGCGGGTCTTCGCCCGAGGCAAACATCCGCGCCAGCCAGTAGAGCGCCGCATCGGGGTCGGAGTTGCGCACGCTCTTGTGCAGCGCCGAGATCAGGTTATAGTGCTCCTCGCCCGACTTGTCGTACATCAGCACCCGCTGCTGCACCGCCTCCACCGCCAGCGCGCGATCGATGTGCCCGCCCGCATCCCGCGCCAGTTGCGCAGCCACTTCCAGCGTGTTGTAGGCGCTGCGGCAGTCGCCGCTTGAGTAGCTCGCAATCAACTCGACCGCATCCTCGTCCGCGGTCAGCTTCAATCCGCCCAGCCCCCGCTCCTCATCTTCCAGCGCCCGTCGCAGCAGCGCCGCAATCCGCTCCTCGGTCAGCGGTTGCAGCACGTAAACACGGCAGCGCGAGAGCAGCGCCGAGATAATCTCGAACGATGGATTCTCCGTGGTCGCGCCAATCAGGCGGATCGTCCCCCGCTCCACGTAGGGCAGAAACGCATCCTGCTGCGCCTTGTTGAAGCGGTGAATCTCGTCGACAAACAGAATCGTGCGCGAGTGCAGCTCGGCGGCCTGGGCGGCCGCGGCCATCACCTGCTTGATCTCCTTGATGCCGCTCATCACCGCGGAAAACTCGATGAAGCTCGCCTTGGTGGTCTCGGCGATGATCTTGGCCAGCGTGGTCTTGCCCACCCCCGGCGGACCCCACAAAATCATCGACCCCGAGTCGTCCCGCTCAATCTGGATGCGCAGCGGCTTCCCCGCCCCCAGCAGGTGTTCCTGCCCGCTGTACTCGTCCAGACTGCGCGGGCGCATGCGCTCGGCCAGCGGCGCGGTCCGCGGTGTGCCTTTAGGGCCTTCCGGCTCGCCGTCGAACAGGCTCATCGCAGCCCTCCCCACAAGGGCAATGGAGCGCTTCGGACACAGCGCTGCCGCGCCGCTTCATAGAGCAGCACGCTGGCAGCCACTGACGCGTTCAGGCTCTCCACCGGTCCAGGGCAGGGAATCGTCAAGGCCCCGTCGCACCGCGCGGCAAGCTCGCCTGGCACTCCGTTTCCTTCATTCCCAATCAGCAGCGCCACCGGCCCCGCCAGGTTCACCAGGTCCGCAGGCTCGGCTGCGTGTACCGTGGTCGTCCAAACCTTCACGCCTGCCTCCCGCAGATGAAGAAAGCACTCCTCCACGCTCACCGCCAGCATGGGAAGACGGAACACGCTTCCTGCCGAAGCCCGCACCGCCTTGGGGTTCCAGGCGCTCACCGTCCCCGGCAGGCTCAGGACGCCGTCTGCTCCAAACGCTTCCGCGGAGCGCAAAATGGTGCCCAGGTTCCCGGGGTCCTGCAGACCGGCCAGCACCAGCACCATCGACGCGGTGATCCGATGGCTGTCAAGAAAATGGGCCCACGTCCAATCCGGCGGCTCCACCAGCGCGGCTATGGGCTGAGGGCTCTCCGTGGTCACCGCGGAGTCGAGCAACTCCCGCGCCATCACCAACACCTCGGTGTCCGCAGCCAGGTTCAGCCCATCCAGCAGGTGCTCAAATCCCTGCGCCACAAACACGCACCCAACGTGCAACCCGGCACGCACCGCTTCCTCCAGCAGGTTTGGCCCCTCGATTCCGGCCAGCGTCCGCCCGCCCGCCTCCCGTTGCGGCTGGGCCAGCGCCCTGCGCAACTGCTTCAGGCGAGGATTCTGTTTACTCTGTACAATTCGTAGAGGCATCGACGGGGACCTTAGCGCACTATGCCGATTCTAAGCCGAATTTCCGGGGCAGTGGGGCAGCCCTTTCCGCCTGCTCAACTTGCACCAAAGCTGGTGCTGTGTTAGTTTCCGTCTTTAAGGTGTCTCCGATTAAGGCGCTTTCTTGCCAGGGTGTGCCGTACCTCTTCACCCCCGCTCGAAAACAGTCCAGGGAACCGAGGTAAGCCTTCTTGTCCGCGGAGATCTTGCGCGTCCATCCCGATGAACCCCAGGCAGACCGAATCGATTACATCGTTTCCTGTCTGCGCAAGGGCGATGTCGTCGCCCTGCCCACTGACACCTTCTATGGGCTCGCCGTTGACCCCGTAAACCTGAACGCGGTCGAGCGGATCTACCAGATCAAGACCCGGCAGAAGCACAAGCCGCTCTCCCTGCTCATCTCCGGCCTGGCCCAGGCGTACGAGCTGGCCCGCGACACCGACCCCATGCTCGACAAGCTGGCCGACCGCTTCTGGCCCGGGCCGCTTACCGTGATCGTTCGTGCCGGCACCAAGCTGCCCCTGCGCTCCACGGCCAATACCGGCAACGTGGCGCTGCGCGTGCCGGATGCGGCCATCCCCCGCGCGGTTGTCGAGCGCTTCGGCCTGCCCATCACGGCCACATCGGCCAACCTGCAGGGCGCGTCCGAGTGTACCCATGCCGCCTGCGTCCGCGACCAGATCGGCGACCGCATCCCGCTCATCATCGACGGCGGCCCCACAGGCCACGCCCAGCCCACCACCATCGTCGATCTCTCCCTGGGACCCGGACGCTGGGAGATCCTGCGCGAGGGCGCCATCCCCACGCACGAGATCGTCATGGTTCTGCAGCGTTAGCGGCTGGGTGGAAAGGTGCGCATGAAGCGCCAGGCCAATACAGAATCGCGCAAAACAAAGAGCGGCGGTTTCCTTCTTCGAATCGTTCTTGTGCTGCTTCTTGTGTTGTTCTGCGCCCTGCTGGCCTGGTGCCGCTGGGTTTACGTGCAGATTGAGCACTACGCCGATCGCGACCAGGCCGCACCCGCTGACGCCATCGGCGTCTTTGGCGCTGCGGAGTACGACGGCAAACCCTCGCCCGTCTACCGCGCCCGCCTCGACCACGCCCTCGAGCTCTATCATCGCGGCCTCGCGCCCTTGATCGTCACCCTGGGCGGCAACGGCGGAGACCAGTACTCCGAGGGAGCAGTCGGCGAAGAATACCTGGAAGGCCAGGGCGTTCCTGAAGAAGCCATCATCGCCGAAACCGAGAGCCGCAACACTGAGGACTCCGCCCGCCGTATCGCCGTCATTGCCCGCGCCAATGGGTTGAAGCGCCTGATCATAGTCAGCGACGGCACGCATCTGTTCCGCATCCACGAGGTCTGCGCCGCCGACGGCCTCGACGTGCTCACCTCGCCCCGCCCCCGCGTACCCGTCGCAGGCGGAGGAAAAGCCGATGTGGGTGACTTCGACCGCATCGCCCACGAAATCCTCAGCTACACCCTCTGGCGGCTTTACTTGCATTGAGGAGGCCGGTGAACGCACAGAGCTCCCTCGTGTAATACTCATTGCAAATGCTGAACCGTCGCCCAATCCTGTTGTTGGCCGCACTCTTGGCGCTTGGATCGGCCTTCGTTGTGCCCAGCGCATCCGCGGCAAGAGGCGCTGAAGTGTGCGCCATCGTCTGTCTGGCGGAACAGTGCTGTGAACAGCAACAGATTGGCCCGGGTCAACGGACGAACCCTGGCATCGCTTCCGCGCCGGCCAGCTTCCACCATCAGCCACAACAGGCCCAGCGCTTCCAATGGCCGGCCAGTTATCAGCGTCCTCCCACGCGTGTGCATCTCATCTAACCGCAGACTCCGATCACCGAAAACCCAATCACCTGCTGGATAGGAGAGTGCCTCGTGCGCGATTTCCTGCGAAATCTTTTTGTGCGGCCCGGTTCCCCCGCGCATCGTCGAGCAGTCATCGACGAGATCAATGCGCGCCGCCGTCAGTTGCGGCTGCAATCCGATGATGAATTGAAGACCATTGCGACGGAGGCGCAAACCCTTCTGGAAACCGTGGCAGTTGCTGCCGTTGCCGCGGAACGGCTGCTGGGCCTGGAGTTGTTTGACGAGCAGCTTCAGGGCGCTCTTGCGCTTGCCGATGGACGAATCGCCGAGATGCAGACCGGAGAAGGGAAAACGCTGGCCGCGGTTCCGGCAATCGCCTGGCTTGCGAAGCAGAGGCAGGGCGTTCATGTGATGACCGTGAACGATTACCTGGCCCGCCGCGATGCCAAATGGATGGGCCCCATCTACCAGTTCCTCGGGCTCTCTGTCGGATGCATTCAACAGGGCATGGGCAGCGAGGAACGCAAGCACGCCTACAACTGCGACATCACCTACGCGACCGCCAACGAGATCGGCTTTGACAGCCTGCGCGATCAGATTGCGCTCTTTCCCGGCGACCAGGTGCATCGGCCGTTTGCGGCCGCGGTGATCGATGAGGCTGACTCGATTCTGATTGACGAGGCGCGCATTCCGCTGGTGCTCGCCGGCGGCGAGGGTGGCGACTCCGCGCTCATCTACCGGGTCGATTCGATCGTCCGCCACTTGCGCCGCGGCGTCCATTACGCGTTCGATCAGTTTGGCCGCAGCGTTTCGCTCACCGACGCAGGCATCCATGCGGTGGAGAGCGCGTCCGGATGCCCGAATCTCTTTGCCGATGGCAACCTGCCCCTGTTTACTGCGGTGCAGGATTCGCTCCATGCGCATGCGCTGCTGCGCCGCAACGTGGATTACCTGGTGAAAGACGGCGTCATCGAATCGGTGGACGAGTTCAAAGGGCGCGTTGTGCCGGACCGGCGCTGGCCCGCCGGTCTGCACAATGCTGTCGAAGCCAAGGAACGGGTGGCAGCCAAATCGCAGGGCCGGATTCTGGGCTCCATCACCATCCAGAATCTGGTCGCGCTCTATCCACGCGTCTGCGGCATGACTGGGACCGCCGCCACCCAGGCCGGAGAGTTTCGCACCATCTACGCGTTGGAGGTTGAGGTCATTGCCACCCATCGGCCGGTGATCCGTGTGGATCTTCCCGACCAGCTCTTTCCCACCAGGAAGCAGAAGGAGCAGGCTGTTCAAGCGGAGATCTTGCGCATGCACGCCTTCGGCCAGCCGGTGTTGATTGGAACGGCGAGCGTGGAGGAATCCGAGCGCTTGAGCGTGGCGCTGGGCGCGCTTCCGCACCAGGTCTTGAATGCGCGCAACGAAGAAGAAGAGGCGGAGATCATTGCACGCGCCGGTGAGCGCGGCGCGGTCACGGTCTCCACAAACATGGCCGGGCGCGGCGTGGACATCCGCCTCGGCGACGGCGTGGCGGAGCTGGGAGGGTTGCACGTGCTGGGTATGAACCGGCACGAAAGCCGCCGCATCGACCACCAGCTGCGCGGACGCGCCGGCCGCCAGGGCGATCCCGGAAGCTCGCAGTTCTTTGTTTCGCTTCAGGACGACTTGCTGGTCAAGTACGGCGTAGACCAGCTCAGCTCACCCGATGCTCCGGAGCGCATACAGAAGCAGATCGAAGACCAGAATCTGCAGATACGCGAGTTTCTCCGCAAGTATGAAGGCGTGGTGGAGGGCCAGCGCCAGCAGGTGCAGGAGCGGCGTCAGGCCATTCTCACCGGTGAAATCCCCTGCGCATCGGAGCTGGAGCGGCTGGTCACACTGGCCACCATCGACGATCTCTGGTCAGACCACCTGGCCGGCGTCTCCGGCCTGCGCGAAGCCACGCAGTGGACCTCGTGGGCCAATCACAATCCGCTGCACGAATACCTCAAGGATATCGATGGCATGTTCATGGCTATGCAAGCGATGGTTGCTGAGGAGATTCCCAAGCGGCTCGCCCAGGCCGAAGCCACCGGCGCCAACCCCGCCGAACGCGGCGCAACCTGGACCTATCTCACCACCGACCAGCCCTTCGGCAGCATTGAGGAGCGCATCGTAACCGGCCTCCGGCGGATGATCGGCCTGCGCAAAATGTGATGCGCGAACCGTATCAGATTTTGAGTGATCGCGTGCGGCAGACGAATCTGCATTGAAGCTGGCCGGGTGAGGCTGGCGGATCTGCAGCTTCGGGTCGCTTTCACCGATAAACTTCCCGCCGGTTCCCTACTTGCAAGACCAGCACTGTCAGCTTTCCGTCCTGGATGTCGAAAAGAATCCTGAAATTGCCCACGCGGTAGCTCCACAGGTCGCCCAGCGGCCCCTTCAAACCCTTCCCAACCTGGCGCGGGTCGTCGCTCGCGGCAACACGTTCGTCCATGAAATCGACGATGCGGCGCGCTAAAGATTTTTCGAGCTTGCGAAGCTGCTTTCTCGCGGTCTCGGCGTACTCAACTGTTCAGGCCAAGGTCGTTCCTTACGGCTGCTGAAGGATGCACCTTTTCCCGGCCTTTGCGAACCCGCTCCAGCGTGTCGATGGCCAGGTAATAATCCTCCATCTCGGCGATGCCATTCTCGATGATCTGCCGGAGATAAAATGCCTTGCTGCGGCCCGTCTTTGCCGCCAGCCGGTCCAGCCGGCTACCAAGCTCAGGGGAAAGCCGGATCGAAGTCGCCATGGTTCACGCTCCCTGTGAATACATGTATTCATTCTATTCTCGCTGCGCGAAAAATGCGACTTCATCCCATCCCCAGATGCGGCAAAACCGCCATGATCGCCAGCGCAAATACCGCCGCGCCGGCCGTCGAAAGAAAATTCACCGCGTCGTTGTTCAGCCAGCCGCGCCGCTCCAGCGTGGCTCCCAGCAAGCTATCAAAAAACAATCCGAAGACCCCACCCGCCGCGCTGATCCAGAAAAGCCCCGGCCCGCCGCTCAGCGCCAAAGTCCCAATCGCCGCCACCACCACAGCGGCACCCGTTCCAGCCAGTGTTCCCACCACGCTCACCGCGCCATCCGTGCCGGGATCGACCGTCCGGAACGTCGTAATCATCCGCGGCCGTCCGCCCAGCACCTGCCCAATCTCCGACGAAACTGTATCTGCCGCAGCCTCGGCCAGCGCCGCCAATGCCAGGGCAAATACGATCGCCGGCCCGGACAAAGCCCGTGCAAGCCAGCCCGTATCGCCCAGCCACGACTGCGCAAACCCCGAGCAGGCCAGCGCCGCCACGCCCAGGTTGGCCGCCACCTGAGCGGCAGACCGCCCCTGCCTTCTCTCCGCCGTGCCCAGCACTTCCTTCTTGCCCCGCCCCAGCCGCGTCGCACCCCACGCCAGCAGGGATACCGCCAGCACCGCCGGCAGCGCCGTTCGCCAAGGCTGGTATGGATAAGTCACCGTGGAGAACATCAGGCTCGCTGTAATCGCCGCGCCCGTCGCCGCCCCCGCCGGAGTCGCAGCGTGCACCTTCAGCACCACCAGCGCCAGCAGCAGGCTCAGCCCAAGCGTCCATATCGCCACCGGAAGCTCCTGCGTCCCCCACCAGTGCGTCTGCAGCACCAGCCCGGTCCCCGCAAATGGAACCACCAGCAGCAGCACCACCTTCGATTGCCATGCAAGCTTCGCTTGATCCACGCTTCATCCTATCCTCTGCCCGCGCAGCCGTGAAAACAGCGCATTCACTTTTCCCCGGACACCCTCTGGTTAATCGGTTTACACTCGATTACGCAGTGATTTCAGCCCGATGGATTCACCTGCGGGAGATTCCGATGCACAAGCTCTCAATCGGCGTTGCAGCTCTGGCTGGCTTAGTCCTGTCAGCCGCCCCCGTTCCGGCCCAATCGCCCGCACAGCGCCTGGAGCTCACCCGCGGCGGCGCGACAGTGGTTCTCGAGCCCTACGCCGCCAACATCCTGCGCGTCACCCTCAGCCTGAAGCACGATCCCGCGGTCGCCGCTCCCGGCTACGGCATCATCGCCACCACCGCCCCAGCCGGCTGGACCGCCAGCGAAACACCCCAGGCCGACGTCTACCAGTCCGCCCGCATCATCGCCACCGTCGACAAGAATCTCCCCTCCACCAGGCCGCCCATCCAGACCCAGGTGGACATCGGCAAGTACTTCAACGGCTCCGCGCCCTGGACCCACATCGTCCTGCGCACCCCTGAGGGCAAAAAGCTGCTGGAGATGAACGGCTGGTCCATGGCCGTGCCCAACCACAAGGACGGCACGGCAGACGTAGCCAACGATCGCCGTCCCAGCGACTCCGAGTTTTACACCGTCGGCGCCAGCTTCGCCTCGCCCGACGACGAGCACTACTACGGCCTGGGCCAGAATCAGGAGGGCTTCCTCGACCATCGCGGCCACCCCGTCCGCTGCTGGGCAGACTACGACGCCCCCGCCGCACCCACCTTCTGCGTGCCGTTTCTTATCACCAACAAGGGCTACGGCCTGCTCTGGGACAACCCCTCCAAGACCACCATCGAGCCCGGCTTCAACGAGCAGACCAAGTGGAGCTCGCAGGTAGGCGACCGCGTCTCCTTCTTCGTCATCGCCGGCAACTCAGCCGACGAAATCTTCGCCGGCTACAAGCTGCTCACCGGCCCCACGCACATGCTGCCCAAAGCCGCCTATGGCTACATCCAGTGCAAACAGCGCTACGCCAGCCAGAAGGAGCTTCTTGACGTTGCGCAGGGCTACCGCGACCGCCATCTCCCCGCCGACGTCCTCGTCGTCGACTGGTTCTACTACACCAAGATGGGCCAGATGGACATGGACCCCAAATTCTGGCCCGACCCCGTCGCCATGAACAAGCAGCTCCACGCCATGGGTTTTGAAACCATGATCAGCGTCTGGCCGCGCTTCGTCCCGGAAGACCGCTACTACGCCGACCTGCTCAGGAAGGGCTGGCTCATCCATCTCGCTGACGGCACGCCCATAGACGGCATGCCCTACGACCGCGCCGGTTCTGACATCGACACCACCAACCCCGAAGCCGCCGCCTGGTACTGGAAGGTCATTCGCGACAACATCGTCAGCAAAGGATTCGACTCGCTCTGGGCCGACGAAACCGAACCCGACCTGCCGCCCAACGGCGCGTACTACCACATCGGTCCCGGCACCCAGTTCTTCAACGTCTACCCGCTCTTCCACACCGCTGCGCTCTACCGCGGATTCCGCAACGACGAGCCCGGCCGCCGCGCGCTAATTCTCTCCCGCGACGCCTACACCGGGGCGCAGGCCAACGGAGCCATCTTCTGGTCGTCGGACATTGCACCCACCTGGGACACCCTGAAGCGCCAGATCCCCACCGGCCTCGACTTCGCTGCTTCTGGACTTGCCTACTGGTCCAACGACACCGGCGGCTGGCAATATCTCCCCGCCGTGCACCATCCGGCCCACCCCCCGCTGCTCGACCCCTCCGACGCGCGCGACGAGGTCGGCGGCTACGACGACTACCCCGAGCTCTACACCCGCTGGTTCCAGTACGCCACCTTCCTGCCCATCATGCGCAGCCATGGCAGCCGCCCCGCAAACGAGGTCTGGTCTTACGGCAAGCAGGCCGAGCCCATCCTGGAAAAGTACCTCCGCCTTCGCTACCAGCTCATGCCTTACATCTACTCGCTTGGCTACCACACCTGGCTCACAGGCGCGCCCTTTATGCGCGCCCTTCCGCTTGACTTCCCCAGCGACCCCAACGTCGCCGACCTGCGCGACGAGTACATGTTCGGCCCGGCCCTCCTGGTTGCGCCCATCACTGAGCAGGGAGCCACCAGCCGCCAGGTTTATCTCCCCGCCGGCGCCGGCTGGTACAACTTCTGGACGAACGAGCGCCTCGAGGGCGGCCAGACCATCACCGTCCAGGCGCCCATTGACACCATCCCCCTCTTCGTCCGTGCCGGTTCCATCCTGCCGCTCGGCTCCGCGGTCGAGAGCACCCACCAACAGCAGGCCATCGAGCACGTCCGCGTCTATCCCGGCGCAGATGCCAGCTTCACCCTCTTCTCCGACGACGGCACAACCTACGCCTACGAGAATGGCGCCGGCTCCGTCACCCACCTCCACTGGGACGACGCTGCCCAGCGCCTCACCCACCAGGGAGCCCCGGCCTGGAGCAAGCCGGATCAGGAGATTGTGGAAATCGCCGGTCATTAGCACCGCGAGGGGGCATCGCATTCCACGCGTTCTCGGTCCGCCACGTTGATTTCGCTGCGCTGTGCCCGTGCCGATACCCTTACGCATCCTCCGGACGTCTAACCCCAGCTGCCTGATTTACAATCACACAGTAAGCAGGAACGAACTGAATGAGGCTTTTTCCCATGAATTTAGGCCAGGCGCGCACGCGGTTGGTTCAAGGGGGCGCGGCGCTTGCGGGCGCAGCCCTGATTGCCGGCTGCGGCAGTACCTATCGGCCCGTTGTTACGCCCATCACCCCCTCCGGCCCGGCGGCCCAGCCCAGCTCCTTTGCGGTCGTGGTGTCGGCCCCGTCCCCATCCACGCCCGGTATCGCCACTATTGTCGACTACTCCGGCGATACGGTGCTGGCGGAGTCGCCCATCGGCCCCGGCCCGGTTACATTCACAATCGATGGGACCGGCTCCAACGGCTATACCGTCAACAGTGACGGCACCGTCAGCAACTTCCCCGTATCGAGCAATCTGCAGGCCAAGAACGTCACTTACACCACGGTGCCATCGACCGCCAACCTGGTGAACATGTACGCACCCAGCACCGGGCTCTTTGCGGCCGATCTGAATGGTGATGTGACGGATATCTTTACCGGGTTTCCCCAGTCGTTCAAGCTGGCCGTTCCGGTGGCCGCCACGCCCCTAATGACCATCGGTCCAAGCACCGGCGCGCAGCGCGTCTTCTCCATTGACCAGGGCGCCGTGGCCGGCGGCACCACCTGCAACATCGCGCCCACCACGGTCGGCACCAACGGCGTGGCCGACGGCCTTGAGCTTTCCACCTATACCGTTTCAAGCAACATCGTGCTTGACCCCTATAATCCCGGCAATACCCCTGGAGGCACGGAGCTTGGCCAATGCCCGGTGTTCGCCATCGAAAGCTCCGACTCCAGGCGGCTCTTCGTCTTGAACCGCGGCAGCGACACCGTCACCGTGATCAACGCCCAGGACAACACCCTGGATCAGTGCACGCCCTTCCTGAATCAGAGCGGGCAAACGGTGAACTGTCATCCCATTCTGCCGCTTTCGCTCAACGCGGTGGCCAAAATCAGTGCCGCCTACAAAGCGGCGGGAAGTCCCGTCAACGGGGCATCCGGAGTTCCACCCAACGGAACCGTCGGGATGACGCAGTCTGCCGGCCCTGTCTATGCCGAGTACAACGCGGCCACCCAGCAACTGGTCGTCGCCAACTATGACGGTGGAACCATCAGCGTCATTGACGTCAGCGAAGACTATTACGGCAACGACAGCCAGACCTTCGGCACCACCTATACCATTCCAGTGGGCAACAACCCCGCAGCCGTAACCGTGCTGGCCGACGGAAGCCGCGCCTATACAGCCAACCAGACTGACCAGACCGTCAGCATCGTGCTCCTCAACAGCCACACGCTGGAGAAGACGCTGCCCATCACCGGCCATCCGCGCACTGTCGTCTCTACGCAAAACTCTGAGTACGGCAAGGTTTATGTCGCCTCGCCGGACACCCCCTACCTCACCATCATCGCCACCGGAGGCACCGATCCCGATACCGTGGATACCACCGTCCTTGTCGAGGGAAATATTGTGGATGTCCGCACTTCCACGCAGACCGGGAGCAGCGGCAACGCCAATGCGATGAGCCGGACCCCCGGCTACGGTCAGCCCTGTTACCTGCCGCCGGCATCTGAAGTTACGGCCTACGGAGCCAATTACACCCTGGCCAACTGCCGGACACTGCCGTAACCCCAACTCCGCTTCCAGCACGGCTGCAAATCAACAAAGGGTCATTCCATCCGGAATGCCCCTTTGTCTTTTCTCTTGTTGGTCCCGGCCTTACAGCCCGCTCAGCACAATCGGCAGCGTCGGCGTCTGCGATCCGCCGGCGTTCTCAATCGTTACGCCGAATCCTTGCACCGTCAGCCCCACCGGTACATCCGCCAGAATCATCGCCGCGTTTCCCGTGCTGTCCGGCGCAAACGTTCCTGCCGGCAAGGGCTGCTTGCCGCCCGGCTGCAGAATCCACAGCTCGTAAGTCTTGCCCGCGGGCAGGGGACTCAGGTTCGACGCGGTCAGCAACAGCTTGCCCGTTCTGGCGGCATACACCACGCGCCCCTCGGGAGGCGCAGTCGTCACCGTTCCCGGATGCAGCGCAACTCTCTGCGCCTTGGGTGAGGTCAGCAGTTCCATCAGCTGGTTCAACTGCACTGAGTCGATCTCGCCCTTCTGCGCCTCTTTCAGAAGCGGAACAATCTGGGCGCGTCTCTGCAAATCGTCGAGCCCCACCCCAACCAGAAGAATCGCCATGGCTCCGGTCAGCGCCGCTTGCCACGGGCCTGTACCGAAGGCCGCTCGCCAGAAACCAACTTTCTCCTCTTTCACCGGCTCAACCTGTTGCACCGGCGCGGCGTTCTCGCCCTGCGGAGTCTCGGCAAGCTTCGCCATAAACCGGCCTTTGGCGCCCTCCGGCAGCGCCGTCTCCGGAGTGGTCTGGGCATAGGCGGCCAGGGCCAGCATGTTCTGCCGTACTTCCTCCATGCACCGCGCACACAGCCGCAGATGCGCCGCTGTCTTCTCCATCTCCTCCGGGGAAAGCGCGCCCGCTGCGTACAGCGTCAGATCTTCGTCGGCAATGTGCAGTTGCGCAGTCATGCGTTCATCGCCTTTCTAATCGTCATCAACCCGGCGCGGATGCGTGTCTTCACCGTACCCAGCGGAGTCCCGGTTCGTTGGGCAATCTCAGTGTGGCTCAACCCCTGAAAATAGGCCAGTTCCATCAGCCCCTTTTGTTCTCCGGGCAGCGTCTCCAGTACCTCCCGCACCTTCTCGATCAGCCATCCCTGTTCGCTTTCCACGACCATGTCTTTAGGATCGGGCAGCGGCAGCTCACCCAGCGTATCCAGCGGCGAGCGTTTCCGCAGCACGTCAATGGCGCGATTCCGGGCCACCACGCTCAGCCACGCGGCCAGGTTCCCCCTCTGCGCCACAAAGCTCTGCGGACGCTTCCACACCTGGAGAAGCACCTCCTGCATCACGTCCTCCGCCAGGGCCGGCTCCCGCAGCACGCGCAGGGCAATGCAATACACAATCCGCGAGTAGCGGTCAAAGACCGCCGCCATGGCATCCTGGTTTCCCTCGGCCACTGCTTCCAGCAGGGCTGCGTCATCCATGGTTTCAGCCTTTTCGCCATGTTCCGGGTCTGCATCGTCAACTTGAGTACGTTGCTCAGGCGTTCCCGGATTTTCAACGATTAAGATTGGGTTGGTGCCATTGCCAAGAGTCAAAATAACCCACGGGCGCGGGTTCATACAAGGCCCGGCTCCCTGCCGGCCGGGGAATGCATTTGGAAAAGAAGCCGGTTGTACCAAAAACCCGTCCCGAGAGGCAGAGACTTGATCTGCTGCTGGTGTCGCTGAACCTGGTTCCCAGCCGCGAACGAGCCCGCGCCCTCATCCTGGCCGGTCGCGTGCTGGTCCGCGAGCAAAAGGTCGATAAGCCCGGCACTTCTGTTCCCGAAGACGCCCCCATCCGCATCCTAGGCGAAGAGCAGCAATACGTCAGCCGCGGTGGTCTCAAGCTGGCCGGCGCTCTCGACCACTGGAAGATCCAGGTCGCCGGCCGTGCCTGCCTCGACATCGGCGCATCCACTGGGGGATTCACAGACTGCCTGCTCCAGCACGGCGCCGCCCACGTCACCGCCGTCGACACCGGCTTCGGCCAGATCGCCATGAAGCTCCGCAACGACCCCCGCGTCCGCCTCGTCGAGCGCACCAACGCCCGCCTCCTTGAACTCAACGCACTGGCTGCTCAAGCTGGAGACCCCGGCCTCACCCTCCTGGTCATGGACGTCTCCTTCATCTCCGCCACGCTGGTGCTTCCGCCAGTCCTGGCCGCCGCGCCCGCGCTTGAAGAAGCGGTCATCCTGGTCAAGCCGCAGTTTGAAGCCGGCCGCGGAAACGTGGGCAAAGGCGGCATCGTCCGCGACCCAGAGGCCCACCAGCTCGCCATCGACCGCGTCGCCGATTGCGTCCGCTCCCTGGGCTGGCATGTCGTCGAAACCATCCCCTCACCCATCACCGGCATGGAAGGCAACAAAGAGTTTCTGCTCTACGCCCGTCGGTGATCAATTCGGTGCGCCATCCCCGCCGGAACGCCGTTTCGTGCGCGTCCGGCCAACCCTCCCCGTGAAATCCAGGACTCTTTGCACTGCGTCCAAATTGCTTTGCACATAATTTCGTCTCATGCGAGCACAATACTTATGGAGGGGATCAGCCATGGAGACCCGGCGCTCAGCAAGAACGTCTCTTTGTTCGCTTTTCCTTCTCTCTCAAACACATCAAACTCCGGATTTCCTTTCAAACCAATGAAAACAATCATGTTACATGCAAAATAGGCGAAAACAGGCCACCTTCTAAAGGACTTACGGTTCGCAGCATTCCAAAACGGCCCGCTTCGGACCCTTCTTTGGAGTCATTTGGTGGGGAATCCGCGAACCCCAACCAGCCTGCAAGACGAGCCAACCATGTCAATGGCGCGTCAGCGCCGACTGCCTCACCGCAGGTGCCGCGCAAGCGCGCCCGCCCCACCCGCGAGCGGTACAGTACACTGAGACCGCATGGTTCGTGTCGCGATTGTCTGCAAGCCGCTCAAGGAAGAGCTCACCCGCCTGCTGCCCGGCCTGATCGAGTGGCTGCGCAGCCGCGGCTATGAGCCCATGCTCGATGAGGAGGCCGGCAAGTATACCGCCGCAGCTCCCGTGACGCCGCGCGCCCAGATGCCCGCCTGCACGCCCGGCCTGGTCATCGTTCTCGGCGGCGACGGCACGTTGCTCTCCGTCGCCCGCATCTTCGCCGCCACCGGCACGCCCATCCTCAGCGTCAACCTCGGCTTCCTCGGATTTCTCACCGAAGTCCGCCTCGCCGACCTGTATGCCACCCTCGAAGGCTGGTGCACCAACTGCTACGACCGGGACGAGCGCGCCATGCTGCACGCCGAACTGTGGCGCGAAGGCAAATTGCACTCCAGCTTTGAGGCGCTCAACGACGTCGTCGTCTCCAAGGGCGACATCGCCCGCATGGGCGAGTTCGCCGTGGAACTGGACGGCAAGAAGGTAGCCGGCTTCCGCGCCGACGGCGTCATCGTCTCCACCCCAACCGGCTCCACGGCCTACACCCTGGCCGCCAACGGCCCTATCCTCACCCCTGATGTCGACGCCATGGTGGTCACGCCCATCTGCCCCCACCTGCTCACGTTGCGCCCCATCGTCGTCCGTGGCGACGCCTGCCTCACCGTCCGCGTCGTCGGCATCCCCACCACCGCCCTGCTCACCGTCGACGGCCAGCAGGCATTCGAGTTGCTGCGCGGCGACGAAGTCCGCTGCCAGCGCTCCGTCCACACCGTCACGCTCGTCCGTCTCAGCGAAGGCAGCTTCTTTGAAGCCCTCCGCAGCAAGCTAAGCTGGGGCGAGCGGTAACGACTCTGTCATGAGCCTGGTGCTTTGAAAGGGCACGGCCTTTAGCCGTGCCGTAAGCGTTGCAGTCAGAGCGTTGGCTTCAGCCGCTGAGGGATGCTCCTTTCCCAGGCTCGACGCTCCTCATCCGGGTACCCCATCCATTTCACAGTCTCATCGTGAAATGGATGGGAAACCTCAACCCTCAGCCGGCCTTCTCCGTCAGTTCCGCCCAGCGCGCATACAGCGCATCGTTCTCGTGCTGCGCCGCGTCCAGCTCCGCAAGCGCCTCTTGCAAGGCCGTGGCATTCGTGGCAATCTCCGGATGCTCCACCCGCTCCCGCGCCGCCGCCAGCCGCGCGTCCGACTCCTCCACACGCAGCTCAATCGCCGCGAATTCCCGCGCTTCCAGGTAGGAGAGTTTCTTCTTCGCAGAACTCCCCGAACTGGTTCCGGTTTGCTGCGATGCGCTCGAACCATCCGCACGGCGCACACTCTTCTGCGCGTCGGCCCCCGCGTATTGCGCGTCATCCTGCTCTTCCAGCCAATCCTCCCACTGCGCATAATCGGCAAAGCGCCCGGTGTTGCCGCGCCCATCCAAGCCGAGCACCGTCGAAGACACTCGGTTCAGCAGATAGCGATCGTGCGTCACCAGCACCAGCGCTCCGGGAAAGTCGAGCAGGTTTTCTTCCAGGATCTCCAGCGTGGGAATGTCCAGGTCGTTCGTCGGCTCGTCCAGCAGCAGCACGTCGGCCGGCTCCAGCATCAGCTTGGCAATCAGCACTCGCGCCCGCTCGCCACCGGAGAGGTTGCGGACCGGCTGGTTCAGTTGCTCACCGGTAAACAGAAACCGCGCCGCCCAACTGGCGACGTGCACCGTGCGCCCCTGGTAGATGATGCCGTCGCCCTCCGGCGCCAGCGCGCGCCGCAGCGTCAGGCTCTCGTCCAGCTCTCGCATCTGGCTGAAGTACACCATCCGCAACGCCTCGGCGCGCTTGATGGTCCCTTCGGCCGGCTCCAACTCCCCGCGCAAGAGGCGCAGCAGGGTCGTTTTGCCGCTGCCATTCGGCCCCACCAGCCCCACCTTCATGCCGGCAGTGAGCACAAAGTTGAGCCCGGAAAACAGCAGGCGTCCTGCGTTGTCGGCTTCAGGCGTGGCTTCCTCTCGCGCCGGCACCGCCAACGCCACATTGTCAAACTCCACCAGCCGCTTGGTCTTCCGCTGACTGGCTTCAAAGTCAATCCCCGCGGTGTTCACGACAGTCCGGGAGTCCATCGCCTTCAGTTGCCCGATCATCTCGTTGGCGGAGTCGATGCGCGCCTTGGACTTGGTGGTCCGCGCCTTGGGCCCGCGCCGCAGCCACTCGATCTCCGTCCTGACCTGGTTGCGCAGGCTCTCCTGCTGCCGGCTCTGCGATTCGAGATACGCCTGCTTCTCTTCCAGAAACCGGCTGAACGTGCCCTTCACGCGAAACAATCCATCGGCAAACACGCGATTCAGTTCCACAATCTGGCTCGAAGTCGATTCCAGAAAATACCGGTCGTGGCTCACGGTCACCGCGGCAAACGGCGACGAGCGCAACAGCTCCTCCAGCCACTCGATCCCCGCCAGGTCCAGGTGGTTGGTAGGCTCGTCCAGCAGCATCACCTCCGGCTCGAGCACCATGGCTTCGGTAATCGCCAGCCGCTTGCGCCATCCACCGGAGAGCGACGCCGCCTCCGCGTTCAGATCGGCAAATCCAGCGCGCCCCGTCAACTCGCGCAGCCGTCCTTCGCGCTCGGCCTCGTTCACGTGCGCCCCGCTCAGCGCCTGCTCCAGCACCTGGCGAATGGTCAGCCCCGGCGCAAACCGCGAGTCCTGCGGCACGTAAGCGGCCCGCGCACGCTTGCGCACCGCCACTTCGCCGGAGTCCGGTTCCACCTGCCCGGCCAGCACGGCCAGCAGCGTCGACTTGCCCGCGCCGTTGGGCCCAATCAGCCCAATGCGGTCGCCGTCTTCCACGGTCAGGGAGATGTCCTTGAACAGCGGTGTTGCGCCAAACTGCTTGGTCACGGATTGTGCGTTGAGAATCGGGGGCATCTCTACTTAGGATACTGTGCGGCCCCTCTTCCGGCTCGCCAGCGTCACAGTTTGAATTTCATCCGCCTATGCTGGACAGCGCCATCCTTGCTGGCCGTACCGCTCCGTGCTCAAATCGAAACATGATTGAGGTCCGCGACGAATGCGCACGCGACTGGCAAGCTGTTTACGAGGCCGTTTCGTCTGCCTTCGGCCAGTCGGCCGAGGCTCAGCTCGTAGAAGAACTGCGAGAAGCCGGCGACAGCGTCATCTCGCTGGTGGCCGATGAAAGCGGACAAATTGTCGGTCATGTTCTGCTATCCAGGATGGACGCTCCCTTCCCGGCATTGGCCCTTGCTCCCGTATCGGTCATTCCCTCAAAACAGCGCAGCGGAATCGGCTCGGCCTTGGTAAAGGAAGCCGTGAATCGCGCTCGCAGCGCAGGCTGGGCCGCTATTTTCGTTCTGGGCGATCCAAACTACTACGAGAGGTTCGGTTTTGAGCGCGAGGCAGCCGCAGGGTTCACCTCGCCATACGCCGGACGCCACTTTATGGCACTCAAGCTATCGCCGCAACTCTCTGCTACAACCGGCGAGCTGCGCCACGCCCCGGCCTTCGCCGCTCTCGATTAGTCCCACCCATCGCTCCTTACAGGAGACGGTCGAGGCATAACCTCAGGATAAAGACCTAAGGTCTGTCCACCCTCGCCCTGCTGCATTGCCTCATGCGCCAGCAGGTCGCGGTCGCGCAGCCCGATCAGGTAGAGCAGCCCGTCCAGCCCGCGCCGCGAGATGGCGTGGTCCGCCTGCTGGCGCACAAGCGGCTTTGCTCGGTACGCAATGCCCATCCCCGCCAGGTTGAGCATGGGGATGTCGTTGGCTCCGTCGCCCACCGCCACCACCTGCTCCAGACTGATGCCCTCCTGCCCGGCAATCTCGCCCAGCAGTTGCGCCTTCCGTGCGCCGTTCACAATGGGCGGAATCACGCGCCCGGTCACCACGCCGTCGACCATCTCCAGTTCATTCGCATGCACGTGATCGATGCCGAAGCGCTCCTGCAGCGAGCGGGCAAAGAAGGTAAATCCTCCGGAGAGGATGGCTGTCTTCAGCCCCAGCAGCTTCAGCACGCGGAACATCCGCTCCGCCCCCTCGGCCAGCGGAATCGCCCCCAGCAGCGAGTAGACCCTTTCGGCGGGCAGCCCTTTGAGCAGCGCAACGCGGCGGGTGAAGCTCTGGTCAAAGTCCAGCTCGCCGCGCATGGCGGCCTCGGTAATTTGCGCCACCTGCTCGCCCACCCCCGCCAGCCGCGCCAGCTCGTCAATCACCTCGCCCTGGATCAGCGTCGAATCCATGTCAAACGCAAACAGCCGGCGGTTGAGCCGGAAGATGCCCTCGCCCTGGCAGGCAATGTCGATGGAGAACTCCTGCGCCACGGCCAGCAGCCGGCTGCGCAGCGCCGCCTCGTCGCCTGCATCGCCGCTCACCGCCAGCTCGATGCATGCGTTGGCAGACTCAGGAGCATTACGCATACGGCTGCCTGCCTGTCCGCAGATTTGCGCCGAGAGCCGCTCGATGCGGTCGACGTTAAAGTGGCTCGCTGCCAGTACTGCGCTCACGCGCGCAAGAATCGGTGCGGAGAGGTCGCTGCCCAGAAGCGTGACGATGAAATGAGTCCGGCCCAGCCCGCGCATCCAGTGCTCCAGAGCTTTGGCGCGTACGCGGGTAAATCGCGCGTGCAGGCCCAGTTCCAGCATCCGGTCGTGCAGGGCCGCTTTCAACGGCGTCATCCGGCTCTCTTCCGGCGCGGTAATCAGAATCCCCAGCGCCAGGTTCTCGTGGACCACAGCCTGGCCGATGTCGAGGATCGCCGCATGGTGGGCTGCCAGAATCGCGGTGCATGCCGCCGTGATGCCGGGGCCATCGTGACCGGAGATGTGGATGAGGAGCGCCTCAGGGGCGGTGGAGGAGATCATGCGTTAATCTCCAGTATACGAAAGCGGGCTGCGGAACCAAGCACCTGCGCGGCGGGAACCAGGCCGGCCGTGCGTGGCAATTAAACTGTCTCCATGCTTGACTACGAGATCTCTGCCACGGAAGCAGCAGCCCTGCTCAAAGACGGCACCGCCCGCCTCATCGACGTCCGCGAACCGTGGGAATCTGCCACCGCGCACATTGAAGGTGGTGTGTTGATACCCATGGGCGATGTTCCTGCGCGCGCGCACCAGGAGCTGGACCCTGATGAGCGCCTTGTGGTCGTCTGCCATCACGGCATGCGCTCCATGAACGTAACAGTCTGGCTGCGCAACCAGGGCTTCGAGCAGGCGCAGTCGCTGCGCGGCGGCATCGACGCCTGGGCGGCCGAGGTTGACGCCGCGGTTCCACGCTACTGAACCTGGTGAGAACTTGCCGTGCGGCCCCCCGCCCCGACGGCCTATACTTTCGATGGTTGAATTCGTTGGAAAGAGAGCACGATCATGTCTTCTCACGCCGTTGCTTATGCTCGCCAGAATTATCCAAGGTTTCTCGATGATTTGAAGGCCCTGCTGCGCATTCCCTCCATCTCCACGCTCCCGGAGCACAAAGGGGATTGTCGCCATGCCGCCGAGGCGCTGGCTGCCGATTTGTCGAAGATCGGAATGGAGAATGTGCGCCTGATTGAAACGGCCGGCCATCCGCTGGTCTACGCAGACTGGCTGCATGCAACGGCCAAGCCTACCGTGCTGGTCTACGGCCACTACGATGTGCAGCCACCCGATCCGCTCGACGAGTGGCTCTCGCCGCCCTTCGAGCCCACTGAGCGCAACGGCAACATCTACGCGCGCGGCGCAGTGGACGACAAAGGCCAGGTCGTCGCCCAGGTCAAGGCTCTTGAAAGCCTGCTGGCGGGCAATGGAGCCCTGCCCATCAATGTTCGGGTCCTCCTTGAAGGCGAAGAAGAAGTCGGCGGAGAGGGAATTGCCGCCTACGTCGCCTCAAAGCCCGCTGATTTGAAGGCAGATTTTGCCCTCATCTCCGACACCGAGCTGTTTGCCCCCGGCCTGCCCACGCTCTGCGTCGGCCTGCGCGGCATGATCTATACCGAGCTCGAGGTCCGCGGCGCAAAAACCGACCTGCACTCCGGCATGTACGGCGGCGCGGCCCCCAACCCTTTCTTCGCGATGGCGCAGATTCTGGCCCGCCTCAAGGACGAGGATGGCCACATCCTCATCCCCGGCTTCTACGACGATATTATCCCGCCCAGCCCGGAAGAACTGGCCGTTTGGCAGACCCTGCCCTTCGATGAGGAGCACTATCGCATCAGCGAAGTCGGCTCCAAGCAGCTCGTGGGCGAAAGCGGGTACACCGTGCTGGAGCGCACCTGGGCGCGACCCACCCTCGACGTGCACGGCATTCCCGGCGGCTTTACCGGCGCGGGCGCCAAGACAGTCATCACCGCCAAAGCGCTCGCCAAGGTCTCCATGCGCCTGGTTCCGGGAATGACACCGGCCAAATCCTTCGCCCTCTACAAGAGCTTTGTTGAGAAGATCGCTCCCGCTGGTGTGGACGTCGAGGTGCGCCTCATTCACTCCGGCGACCCCTGCCTCGTTCCAGTCGACAATCCCTACATCCAGGCCGCCACCCGCGCGCTGCATGAGGTCTGGGGCAAGGAAACTGTCTTCATCCGCTCCGGCGGCTCCATTCCGATTGTGGGCGACTTCGCGCGGAACCTTGGCCTGCCCAGCGTCATGATGGGCTTCGGCCTCCCCGACGACGGCCTCCACGCCCCCAACGAGAAGTTCCACCTGAAGAACTTCGCACTGGGCATCGAGTCGCTGATCCGCTTCCTTGAGGAGACTGGCGCTTGAGTGGGCAGGGCGAATGGCCCGCAGCATCACAAACAGCATCAGAAGCTGCCGGCTTCGTGCTGGCTGGTGGACGCTCCAGCCGCATGGGCCGCGACAAGGCCCTGGTCCAGTTCGCCAGCCAGCCAATGGTTGCGCATGCCCTCGAAACTCTGCGCCAGGCTGGCCTGTCTCCCTCTATCGCTGGGGGCCAGGCCGAGCTTGCCGCCTTCGCGCCTTTGGTTCCCGATATCAATCCAGGCCTGGGTCCGCTGGGCGGCATCTGCGCCGCGCTCGCTTCCACCTCCGCACAACTGGCGGTTTTTCTCCCCGTCGATCTTCCGTTGCTGCCAACCTCTCTGGTTCTCTGCCTCTTGCGCCATGCGGCAATCAGCGGAAACGCGGTAACCCTCCCCTCGATCAACGGCTTCACGCAAACCTTCCCCGCCGTGCTGGACCGCTCGCTGGCCCCGCTGCTCGAAAGGGAACTGGCAACCGGGAATCGCGGGTGCTTCTCAGCGTTCCAGGCTGTTGCAGCTGCCATTGCCCAGTCCATTAGCGTGCTCCCGGTCGAGATCCTCGTCCAGTCCGGCCAGGTCTCTCACCCGCAGAGCCTGCCTGCCTCCCGCTGGTTCCTCAATGTCAATTCTGAAGAGGAGCTCCGCTGGGCCGTGGTCCACAGCCGGGCGCGCATCGCGTAAGCTGGACTCAGGACCATGGCCGACGCCTCCCTCAATCCGGAGTTCTCCGACTCGCTGATTCCCGAGCTCGCCCCGGTCGACGCTGAGCCGGAAAGGGACTACAGCGGCCTGCCAGCGGACGGCGCTCCCTGGCCCATCATCTCCTTCAGCCACGTCTCCATGTGGTTCGGTGACCGCAAGATCCTGGACAACGTCAGCTTTTCCGTCAACCGGGGAGAAACCCTCTGCATCCTCGGCCGAAGCGGTGTCGGTAAATCGGTCGCCCTGCGCATCCTCATGGGCTTCCTCAAGCCGCAGGTCGGCTCCATCCGCGTGGCAGGCGAAGAGATCAACGCTTTCAGCGAAGAAGACATGCGCGCGATTCGCAAAAAAGTGACCATGGTCTTCCAGAACGGCGCCCTGTTTGACTCCATGAGCGTTCGGGAGAATGTGGCCTTTCCCCTGCGCGAGGTGGGCGGGCTGGCCGAAGACCAGATTACGGACATCGTGGAGCGGCTCATTCGCATGGTGGGAGCGGAGGACGTGGCAGACGCCTTTCCCGCCAGTCTCTCCACCGGCCGCAAGCGCGCCGTCGCCATCGCCAGGGCGCTCGCCGCTCAGCCCGAGATTGTGCTCTACGACGAACCCACCACCATGGTCGATCCCATCATCGCCCGCCGCCTAGGGCGACCTGATCCAGCGCCTCAAGCGCCAGCTCGGCTTCACCAGCATCGTGGTTACCCACGACATGCGCTTCGCCGAGCGGCTCGCCGACCAGGTCCTTTTCCTGGACCAGGGCCACTCTGCCTACTTCGGCCCTCTGAAGGGATTTCTCCAATCGAGTGAACCGCACATCCAGCAGTTTCTGGCCCTGGATGCTTACAAATTACCCTCGTAAACATCGATGAATCATCGAGTCACCTGAGCACCTGACGATTTTTCTTGTCAATCTTTATCATTCCATGTCTATGCTTAAATTCTCAGCACGTCCGTGCGCCTCCCCCGCCCGGAAAGCATAATCAAGTTCCCGGATACGCGGCTGTAGTTACCAGGCGCTTTTCTGTATAATCATTTTCTTATCATCGGTTTTTAATCCCGAGGCAGTGGGTCCCCGGGTAGGAATTTCGATGGCAGGCACTCATGATTTGGTTACCCACACACATGGGATCAATCTCCGCACTGGGCGGAGTGTGCGTCATACCGCTTCCAAAGGGAACCCCTTGAAGCAACGGCGCGGGTCGAAGGCAAAAGAGATTTGAGAAGCCTGGCGGATCTCAAGGCGATCTGCTTACTCAGTTCAGGCGGCACCGCAGCCTGCATGGGGCGAGCCGGTAATCCTGACGCCACAGGCGAGAAACCAACGAAGCAGTAAACACATGTTTGGACAAGGACCCCTTTTCCTTCCGCCGGAAGCACGCGGATGGAATGTGCACTTTCCCTCGGAGTTTCCACTTATATTAGGTCTGCGGAGTTGCAATGGCGACGCCTGAATTCTGGGAACGAGCATCGGCTTCTGTTTCTTCTTCGCATCGTGCGCAGGAAGGATCGGCAGAAAGGTATGCACGCGACGAATCGGGAAAAGTCAAATTCTGGATCGTTCTTGATCTGATCACCATTCTGGCCGCAACCATCGTAGCCACACTCTACGAGGCCCACAAAGGGCCGGTTGCCGGAGCCAGGGGTTTCCTGCACGGCACGCTGATCTACGGTCGCCCCATGGGCATCCTGCTGGCGCTTGTCTCCGGTTTCGCGGTCGCGCTGGTCATGACCAGCCGCCGGCTGCACCTTTACACGCCCAGGCGCATTACCAGCATTCTCCATGAGCAGCGGCTGAGCGTGCAGGCCTGCATCGTCTCTGCACTGCTGCTCACCGGAACCCTCTACCTCATCAAGGCTGAAGACATCCCCCGCAGTATCGTGCTTACCACCATCGGCCTGGTAACCATCGGCTTGAGCCTGCGCCGCTTTGTCTACCGCATGCTCATCTACAGGCAGTTTGAGCGCGGCCTCGGCACCCGCAACGTGCTCATCGTAGGCACCGGCCCTGAGGCGCATGCCCTTCGCCACCACCTGGATAGCCTCCGCCATCTCGGCTACAGCTTCAAGGGATTCATTGACTTTCCCGGCTCCTCGCGCTTCGCCGCCAGCTCCTCTGACGTGGTGGGCACCCTGGATACGCTCTTCCAGAGCGCGCGCAAGCAGTTTGTGGACGAGATTTTTTTCACCACCGCCTGTGAGCGAGCCGTGGTGCAGGATGTGCTCGACCAGGCCCGCATCCATGGCGTCGATTTGCGCGTGGTCCCGGATATGTACGACGGCGTCTCCTGGAACAGCCCCATCGAGTACATCGGCCAGTTTCCCACCATTCCTCTGCACAGCGGCCATGTCCCGGAACTGGGTCTGGCCCTGAAGCGCGTCATTGACGTCCTCATTGCGTCGTTGACCCTGCTGGTGCTTTCACCGCTTTTGCTGGCCATCACCATCGCCATCAAGCTTGACTCTCCCGGCCCCGTTCTCTACTTCTCGGACCGCATCGGCAAAAAAGCTCGCGTCTTCCGCTGCATCAAGTTCCGCACCATGGTCCAGGACGCGGAAAAGCGCCGCGCTGAAGTTCTGCACATGAACGAGCGCGACGGCGTGCTGTTCAAGGTCAGTAACGATCCCCGCATCACCCGGCTGGGTGCTTTCCTGCGCAAATACTCGCTGGATGAGCTGCCCCAGTTCGTGAATGTTCTGCGCGGCGAGATGAGCATCGTGGGCCCGCGTCCCCCGCTGGCCAGCGAAGTCCGTGAGTACAAGCTCAACCACCTGCGCCGCCTCGACGTCATGCCCGGCATCACCGGCCTCTGGCAGGTGCAGGCCCGCCAGGATCCCTCCTTCGACAACTACATCTCGCTCGACGTCACCTACGTCGACAACTGGAGCATCCTGCTCGACCTCAAGATCCTGGCCCGCACCATCGTCGTTGTCCTCGCCGGAACCGGCACTTAGTCCCAACCAGCCAGCCGGCCTTTTGCTGCTCGTACAGCAACGGGACGCTCTGTGCTTCAGTTGCTCATCTCGTGGCGCCGCATTCTAACCAGCCCCTCTTGCGCATACCGCCCTGCGAGCTATACTGGCGTGTCTCCGGATTCCGGCTGAAAACCACACTCTAAATTGCACGCCTTCCGTGGGGTTCCTCTTCGCCGAATCGGGTACGGGAAGGTGACAATGAAAACGTTATCTCGTCGCGACTTGCTAAAAACCAGCCTATTGGCCCCGGCCGCGGCAGCCGCCACCGGCATGGGCCCCATAAGCGCCTCCATCCAGGCTGCCGCCGAAGAGCCGCACCATGTTTCGCCGCGCGACCCTAACCAGCCTCCAACCCCCGGTGCTGGACGCGATCGGCTGCTGCTCGACTTCGGCTGGCGCTTCCACCTCGGCAATGCCAACGATCCCGCCAAAGACTTCGCCTTCGGCAGCGGACGCTCAGGCAGCTTCCAGAAGACCGGCAGCTTCATCCCCGCCGGCAATCTTGCCTTTGACGACAGCGACTGGCGTCCCCTCGATCTGCCCCACGACTGGGCCATCGAGCTGCCCTTTCAAGACGACCCTGCGCTGGCCAGCAAGGGCTTTTACCCCCTCGGCCGCAACTATCCGGCCACCAGCATCGGCTGGTACCGCCGCGTCTTCGAACTCTCTGAAGCCGACGCCGGCAAACGCATCACCATCGAGTTCGATGGTTCCTACCGCGAGACCATGGTGGTCTTCAACAACTTCTATATCGGTCATCACAGCGGCGGATACGATCCCTTCACCTTTGACGTAACCGCCTTCGCGAATCCTGGCGGAAAGAATGTCCTGCTGGTGCGCGTCGACGCCACCTCGAGCGACGGCTGGTTCTACGAGGGCGCCGGCATCTACCGCCATGTCTGGCTGGTCAAAACCAGCCCGGTGCACGTCAAGCAGTGGGGAACCTTCGTCTCCGCCGAGGTAGCCGCGGGCCAGGCGACTCTTTCCGTCTCCACCGAGGTCGAGAACCACAGCCCTGCCGCCGAAAGCGCCCGCGTCATCTCCACCATCCTCGATCCCTCCGGCAACGAGGCCGGTAAGTCGGTCACTGTGCTCGCCTCCATCGCGCCCGGCGAAGAGCAGGCCTACAAGCAGCAGATTGTCGTCAAGCGTCCGCAGCTCTGGTCGCTCGAGGAGAGAAACCTCTACAGGCTGGTCACCGAAATCCGCGCCGGCAACGACCTGGTCGATCGCTACGAGACCCCGTTCGGCATTCGCTCCCTGAAGTTCGACCCCGCCGCCGGTTTCTTCCTCAACGGCAAGTCCGTCAAGATCAAAGGCACCTGCAACCACCAGGACCACGCTGGTGTGGGCGCGGCAGTCCCGGACGCCGTGCAGTACTACCGCATCCGCAAGCTCCAGGAGATGGGCTGCAACGCCTACCGCACCTCGCACAACCCGCCCACCCCTGAACTCCTTGACGCCTGCGACCAGCTCGGCATGTTGGTCTTCGACGAAACGCGCATGATGTCCTGCAACCCTGAGGGCCTCAGCCAGTTCAGCGACCTGGTCCGTCGCGACCGCAACCGCCCCAGCGTCTTCATGTGGTCCATGGGCAATGAGGAGGGCCAGGCAAACACTGACAAGGGCCTGCATATTCTCACCGCCATGAAAGCCGTCGCGGAGAAGTTTGACGGCACCCGCCCCGTCTCCATCGCGCCCATCCGCGCCATCGGCGTCGGCGGCCTGATGGAGTGCGACGTCATGGGCTACAACTACATGGATCCCGGCGCTGAGGCCTACCACAAGGAGCATCCCGACAAGCCGGTCATCGGCACAGAGACCGTCAGCGCCGTCGGCACCCGCGGCATCTACATCACCGACCCTGACAAGGGCTACGTGGGCTCCTACGACCCCTACACCACCACCGGCCGCGCCTCGGCTGAAGGCTGGTGGAGCTTCTGCAACGCCCGCCCCTGGCTCTCCGGAGGTTTCATCTGGACCGGCTTTGACTACCGCGGCGAACCCTCCCCAAACGGCTGGCCCAACATCAGCTCCCAGTACGGCATCATCGACACCTGCGGCTTTCCCAAGGACAGCTTCTTCTACTACCAGTCCTGGTGGACCGCGCAGCCCATCCTGCACCTGTTTCCGCACTGGAACTGGCCCGGCATGGAAGGCAAGGAGATCGCCGTCTGGGTCTATTCCAACCTCGACAGCGTCGAGCTTTTCGTGAACGGCCAGAGCCTCGGCGCAAAGGACGTGAAAAAAGATTCGCACCTGGCCTGGAATGTTAATTACGCGCCTGGAGTCATTGAAGCGCGCGGCTTTAAAGCCGGCAAGCAGGTAATGACCGCCAAACGCGAAACCACCGGCGCAGCGGCCAAACTCGTCATCGCCGCGGACCGCTCCAAAATCTGGGCCGATGGCGAAGATGTAGCCATGTTCGCCGTCAAAGTCCACGACGCCCAGGGCCGCCTCGTTCCCATTACCGATCAATCCGTCAGCTTCCAGGTCTCCGGCCCGGCCAAGCTCATCGGCACCGGCAACGGCGATCCCACCAACCAGGAGCCCGACAAAGGCTCATCCCGCAAGGCCTTCGGAGGCCTCTGCATGGCAGTCGTGCAGTCCGTCAAAACCGCCGGCGCTGTCACCGTCACGGCCACCTCCCCTGGCCTCACCTCGGCCTCTGCAACCGTATCTTCTGAAGCTGCCACCCTTCGTCCCCAGGTGGGCGTCTGGGAGCGCGAAGCGCCCTCGGGCTCCGGCCTCACCGGCCTGTGGAGACCCAAACCGGCAGAAAGTGCGCCTTCCGGCCGTCCCGCCTTCACGCTCGATAACAACGCCCTCTTTACCCTCGTGCAAAAGGGAGGTGCCCTGACCGGAACCGTCGAGGGCGCCGGGGGCCCCGGCTTCGGTGCGGCAGACGCACCCACCCAGATTGATGCAGGCAAAGTAGACGGCAGCAGCGTCTCCTTCAAGATCGGCCCCGGCACGTTCACCGGAACCGTCGACGGTGACCAGATCACCCTCCAGCGAACCGTGGATGCGTCCACCATGCCGCATCCGCCCGAACCAACCGGCCCGCGTCCGGCCATCGGCCCGCCTCCGGATGGGACGGACCCATCCAGGGGACCCGCTCCACGCACCCCACCCACCATCACGGTGGTTCTGCACCGGGTAACCAGGTAACCAACCGCCAGACCCGGTTGCCGAAGATCGCAGAGAAAAGGCTCTTCCTTCTCGGAGAGCCTACCAGCTCCCGCCGTGGGATTAAACTGGAAGTGTGAAGATCGCACTCGCCCAGATCAATCCCACCGTCGGGGATTTCACCGGGAATCTTGAGAAAATAATCTCCACGAGCCGCCGTGCAGCCGAACAGGGCGCTCGGCTTACGGTGTTCTCTGAACTGTGCCTCTGCGGTTATCCGCCTGCCGACTTCCTTGAGAAGCCCAGCTTCCTGGCCCGCTGCCGCACCGCCGTCGACGAACTGGCCCTGGCCACTGCCGGCCTGCCCACCGCCGTGCTGGCCGGCGTAGCCCTCGCGTCCGAGCCCGGCTCAGGAAAGCCCGCCGTCAACGCCGCCGTCCTGCTCGATGGCGGACGTCTCCTCCTCGAGCAGCACAAGCGCCTGCTTGCCCTTCTACGACGTCTTCGACGAGCAGCGCTACTTCGCCGCCTCGCGCCAACAGCAGATCGTCGAGCTCGACGGCATCCGCCTCGCCATCACCATCTGCGAAGACGCCTGGAACGACAAGAACTTCTGGTCCCGCCGCCTTTACACCGTCGATCCCATGGAAGAGCTGATGCGCCAGCAGCCGGCCCTGCACATCAACCTTTCCTCTTCGCCCTTCTGGCACGGCAAGCAGGCCATTCGCCGCCAGATGCTGGCCGCTATTGCCCGCCGCGATGGCATACCGGTGCTGATGTGCAACCAGGTGGGCGGCAACGACAGCCTCATCTTCGATGGCTCCTCGCTGGCCCTCAACCCGCGCGGCGAGCTGATCGCCCAGGCCGCATCCTTCTCCGAAGACCTGGTAGTCTTCAACCCCTTCACGGCGTCCCCGCTCAACCCCGCTTCAGCTCCGCCGGATGCAGACGAAACCGCCGCTGCCTACCGCGCCCTGGTTCTTGGCACCCGCGACTACGTCCGCAAGTGTGGATTCCGCAAGGTCCTCGTCGGCCTCAGCGGGGGCATCGACTCAGCCCTGGTCGCGGCTATCGCCAAAGACGCGCTGGGCCCTGAAAACGTCATAGGCATCGGCATGCCCAGTCCCTACTCCTCCACCGGCTCTATCGACGACAGCCGCCGCCTCGCCGCCAACCTCGGCATCCGCTTCGAGCTCATCGCCATCAGCGGCCTCTTCGAGGCCTACACCAGCGCCCTTCAGCCCCTGTTCGCAGGCTTAAAAGCCGACACCACCGAAGAGAACATCCAGTCCCGCATTCGCGGCGGTCTTTTGATGGCTCTCTCCAACAAGTTCTCCGCCCTGGTGCTCACCACCGGCAACAAGTCGGAGATGGCCGTAGGCTACTGCACGCTCTATGGCGACATGGTGGGAGCGCTCGCCGTCATCGGCGACCTGGTCAAGACCCGCGTCTACGCCGTTTGCCGTTGGCTCAACCGCGACACTGAGGTCATTCCCCACGCCATCCTGGATAAGCCGCCCTCGGCGGAACTGCGCCCGGATCAGAAGGATACTGACTCGTTGCCGCCCTACGACGTGCTCGATCCCATCCTCGAGGCCTACGTCGAGCGCTATGAAACCCCGGAGCGCATCGCCGCCGATCACGGATTCCCTTTGGACCTCGTCCAACAAGTGGTGCGCCTCGTCGAGCGCTCTGAGTACAAGCGCCAGCAGGCCGCGCCCGTCCTCAAAGTTACGTCAAAATCCTTCGGTATGGGGCGCCGGTTCCCCATTGCCGTCAAAGTGCAGGTGTAATCTGGAGTGAGGGAATTGTCCCGCGCAAACAAATATCCAGGGATGACGCATCCCGAACCCACTTGTCCTCCAGTCGACGCAACCATCAAGGAGCGGCGACCGTGTGCGAGGCTCAAGAAGTAAGCTATATCACTCGCAATGCCTTACAAGGAGAATTCGCTTGATCCGTATGTCCATTCGTTTTGCCAGCGTGGCAGTGCTGGTTGCTCTCTCGTTGCCCGTCTTTCAGGCGTCCGCTCAACAGAATGTGCCCCCTGCGCCCGCAGCGGAGCCCTCTGCACCGGCGCCCTCGGCAGCCCCGGTTTTCCCCAAGATCGACCCGGCAAACTTCACTGCCGCGGCGCCCACCAGGGAGACCGTCGAAGCCTTTCTTCGCGCCAGCTGGGGCTACGACGATTCGCGCATCTGGCAGGTCGCGGCCATCCTCAAGACCCCCGTTGAAGGCATCAGCAAGGTCATCGTCTATGTCGGGGACAAAACCGGCAAGCAGAAGCCTGCCGGACTGCAGTTCTTCGCCCTCCAGGACGGAAAGCACATCATCGCCGGCGACGAGGTTATTCCCTTCGGCGAGCATCCCTACGCGGATTACCGCGCGGTGGTCCAGGAGCGCGCCGACGGACCCTATCGCGGCGGAGCCGCAAAGGATTTTGAGATCGTTGAATTCGCCGATTTCCAATGCCCCCATTGCAAGGAAGCGCAGGCCAACATGGATAAGCTGGCCACCGATTTCCCCAAGGCCCGCATCGTCTACCAGAACTATCCGCTGCCCCAGCATCCTGAAGCAGCCCACGCGGCCGCGTACGGCGTCTGCGTAGCCAAGCAGGGCGGAAGCACTGCCTTCTTCACATTTGCCGCTGCGGTCTTCGAAGGCCAGGACGGTCTGGCCACTCCGGACGGCGCCACCCTGACCCTCAACAGCGCTGTTACCAAGGCAGGCCTCGATCCTGCGAAGATCGCTGAATGCTCCAAGCTGCCCGCAACCACCTCCACGGTGGATGCCTCGGTCAAGCTGGCCAAGGACGTCAACATCAACCAGACCCCCACGCTGCTGGTCAACGGCCGCCAGATTCCCGCCAACGCCCCGTACGACACCATCAAGCAGATTGTTCAGTACCAGGAAAAGCTCGACGGCATAGCACAGTAACCAACCCGTCGCAGGGACCCTTGGCAAACCGGAAATCTCCCGGCAATACGAAACCCCAGGCTCATCGTCGTTCCCATCAAGGAAAAGACGGTGAGCTGGGGTTTCAACTTTGCCGCGCCCCGCCCTCGCGCCGAGCCGGTTCATCTTCGAGAACCTGGGGTCCTGTCTCGAAGGTTCCTAACCAGGATTGACCTGATTCGGTCTGGCCGCCGCAAACCGGTTGGACGGACTCAGGGAATGGGCACGGCAATGGGGCTTGTCGGAGCACTCTCCACTCCCGAGCCGTCGACGCTTTCCACGATGTAGTCGTAGGTCGCCCCGGCCTGGACTGTGCTGTCGACATAAGTCGTGAGTGCATTGACCGACGAGTTCAGAAGCGCGTAGGTAGAACTGCCGCTCGGCGCTCGGTAGATGTTGTAGCCGGCCACTGGATCTGTAGAACTCTCCGGCGCATCCCAACTGAGCGCGACGGAATACGAAGTCGCCGTGCCTGTACCGCTCAAGGCAATCACCGCCGTAGAGTTGGTTGTAGAGGTGCTCGTGATGGTCAGCGTGCCCGTTGCGGCGCCCTGCACAGTTGGATCGAATTGCACGCCGAGGGTTGCCGTCTGCCCGCTCGTCAGTGTCGCGGGGAACGATGGACCAGACAACGTGAAGCCTGCTCCGGCCACCACGGCGGAGTTGACCGTCACAGACCCCGTGCCGCTGGAGGACAGAATCACGGTCTGCGTAGACGGAGAGCTCAAAGCTACATTGCCGAACCCCACGCTGGTCGCATTGATGCTCAAGGTCGATGTGCCGGCACTCACCGTCAGCGAAACGGTAGCCGTCGCGGTCGTGTAGTCGATCGAATCGGTCGGGGTAAGGGTAACCGACAGGGTCTGCGAACCCACAGCCAGAACGGCGCCTACCGCAGGCGAGTAGCTGAACGTGCCGGCAACCGTGGATGTCGCGTCGAGTTGTGAAGTGCTCAAAGCGGTTCCATTGGTGATGGCCGTGGGTGTCGACCAGGTAATAGGCGGTGTAGCCTGGTTCACATTTTCAACCATGGCGCTGGATGCTGTGGCGCTGTAACTGCTGTTCCCGGGCCAGGTCGCGGTAATGCTGTGCGAGCCGGCGGCGAGAGTGCTCGTCGTCATTGCCGCGGTTGTTCCGTTAATCGTCCCGGTGCCAATCGCAACGCCGTTATCCAGGAAAGTTATGCTGCCCGTGGGGCCGCTGGAGATTGTAGCTGTAAGGGTCACTGCGCCACCGTAAGTAGATGGCGAGCTCGAACTCACCACGCTCAGCGTCGGCACCGCTGCATTCAGCTGCAGCGCAAAGCTCTTGGAACCGCTGCCTGCACTTGCCGTCAGCGTCACCGCCTGCGCGTTTGCAACCGGCGAAACCGTCGCATTGAACCCGGCGCTGGTTGCATTCGCCGCCACCGTCACCGTGGCCGGTACCGTAACCGCTGTACTGTTGCTCGACAGGCTGACAGTTGAGCCACCGCTGGCTGCTGGCGCATTCAGTGTTATCACGCAGGCATCCGTTCCGGCTCCCGTCATTGACGCGCTGGTGCAGGAGAGCGTGTTCAACACCGGCGTACTGGCTCCGGTGTACGTGTAGTCCGTGGACTGCCAGACCCCGCTGATGAGCTGATACAACCGCGCGTACAACTTCACCCCGCTGGTTGGCAGACCGGTTACGGCAGCGGAAGTGGCCGTCGTGTGGCCTGAGTTGAATAAGTTCGCAGAGCCGACCCCGGTAGAGCCCAGCAAAAGTTCGTACTCCGCGGGACCGCTCCCGGCCGACCACGCAAAGGTCACGCTGGAACCAGTCAGCGCGCTGCTCGGTGTCGGTGTGGTAAGCGCCGCTGGCACCGTCGTGCCGGCTTCCGTGTACGTGTAGTCCGTGGACTGCCAGACCCCGCTGATGAGCTGATACAACCGCGCGAAAACAATCGCCCCGCCGGTTGGCAGACCGGTTACGGCGGCGGAAGTGGCCGTTGTGTGGCCTGAGTTGAATAAGTTGGATGAACCCACTCCGGTAGAGCCCAGTTCCAGTCCGTAGTCCGTGGGACCGCTCCCAGCCGACCACGCAAAGGTTACGCTCGAACCAGTCAGCACACCGCTCGGTGTAGGTGTTGTTAGCGCGGCTGGCACCATCGTGCCGGCTTCCATGTACGTGTAGTCGGTGGACTGCCAGACCCCGCTGACGAGCTGATACAACCGAGCGTACAACTTCACCCCGTCGGTTGGCAGACCGGTTACGGCAGCGGAAGTGGCCGTCGTGCGGCCTGAGTTGAATAAGTTGGATGAGCCGACTCCGGTAGAGCCCAGTTCCAGTTCGTAGTCCGTGCAACCGCTCCCAGCCGACCACGTGAAGGTTGCGCTGGAACCTGTCAGAACACTGCCCGCCGTAGGAGAGGTGAGGGCCGCGCTTTGTCCTGAAAGGCCGGGGGAAAAGCAGCAGGACAAGATGATAATGAGACAAACACACCACGGGTTGAGCCGAAACAGTTGAGCATACCGGGGAATGCGATATCGATCGGACGGTAGACTCTGGTTGCCTGGAATTGTGCTGAATTTCACAAATGCGGAATTCGACAAGGAATTAAAGATGGCTTTACGCATTTAGGTACCTCTGGGAGCGTCTCACGCTCATGGTTTCCGCCATGCCGTTCAGCGCGACCGATTCCGGCGAATCGCCGGCGTTGTCGGTGATGCTGAAAGCCGCGGTCAATGCGCCTGCGGTCGCAGGCGTAAAGTGTCCATGGTTTGAGCAGGTCGCCCCCGTTGCCACCCTCCATCCGCCGCCGTTTGTGAAGACAAAGGAAGATGTGTCCACGCCCGTCACGCCGATGCTGGGAATAACCAGAGGTGTCTCGCCGGTATCGGTCAGGACAACCGATTGCGAGGCGCCCGTTGTCCCCATCTTTCGGCGGGCGTACAGGAGGTTGTTAGGGGTATTCTTCATAGCCCTGCTCCAGGAAACTAGTCAGAGCGCGCGCGTGCTGCCTCGGGACATCTAAGTGCCTTGATTGAAAGGGGTTTTGGCCAAAAATGCCGCCCCCCCCTGCAATCCCACCTGGAGGTCTTTTGGAATCGCTTTTCTCGGGCTGTTGTATGCAGAGTAACCTGGAGTTCTGTTACTAAATGTGACCTAAGTCACTCTATGAAAAAACTAAAGTACTATATCGAGCTGGCATACCTATATTTCCATTTGAGCGAGTTAAACGACGCCACGCAAAGGTCAGAAGTTCAGGCAACTTCGCGGGCCCATAAGTTCGATTGTTAAGAAGAATTTGCGCAGGTGCGGAATTTTGTAGAGGCGACTCGACCGCAGACGATTTCTTGCTGATAGCTTGTTCAACAATGACGCGCCGGCAAACTTGTGCAGAGTTTCCTGAAATCGTCTTCGGGCAGGCAAAGCCTCAGCGCGCAGCCGGCGCCCGCTCAATCCGCATCATCGGCGAGTGGCCGGCGGCGTGCGTGCCGCGAATCACGTGCGGCGTCATCACAATCAGCAGCGTTGACCCGCTCTTCTGCAGGTCGTTGCCGGTCACGTTGTTCATCCCCGGAACCTCGCTCAGCCCCGGAACTCCGCTGATGGCGCGGCTCTGCTGCCCGTCCAGCTCGCTCACCACCACCACCCCCTCGCCCTTGCGCAGCGTAACCACGCCCGAGTATGCGCGGCTGTCCAGGATAGGATTGCCGTTGATCGAGGATCCGGAAAGCGCATCGATCTTCAAATCGATCTTGAGCGCCACATCGTCGTTGCGCATCACATCGGGCCTGGCCTTCAGCGTCAGCCCCACGTCCTGGTACTCCACCTGCGGCAAATAGGCCGCGCTGTTGCCCACTGACCCCAGCAGAGAAGCCAGGCTGCTGGAGGTCCCCGCAGCCGTGAGCCCGGGAATATTCGGCACGTTCGTTGGCAATCCTGAGATCGAGGATGTCTGAATAGGGTAGCGCGTGCCCGATTTCACCGTCCCCTCTTCATCGTCGCCCAGGCGCAGTTGCATATGCTCCAGCTCCCGTGATTCCGACGAGTTGAGGCTGATATTCGCCTTCATCGATCCCGGAGCCAGCGCCGACGCCGTCAGTCCGCCGCCAAACAAGGCAATGCCGTTGGAGAGCAGGGAACTGGAAACCTGCCCGGACGCAAGCAGAATCCCCAGAATTGCCAGCGTATCTCCCGGCGCCGCAAGTCCCGAGGAGATGATCTGCTGCACCAGGCTCTGGTTGGCATTCAGAATCGACTGCTCCTCGGCATACACGTTGATCGCGGTGACCGATTGCGGCGGCTCAATCCCCGTGTTGCGCGCGCTGGTGTGTGCCAGCTGAATCAGGTCAACCTCCAGCAGCACCTGGTTGCGCCCATCCAGCAGTTCGCGAATAGTTGCGTTGAAAGCGTCCAGCGTCGAAGCCGGCGCCCGCACCGTGATGGTTCCCGAAGAGGGATCCACCGCGGCCTGTTGCAGGTCAAACACAGTCTTGGCCAGCGTGCCCACTTCGGTGAGCTGCGCGGTGGCCAGCCCCGGCAGATAGATCGTTTCCAATTCCAGCCGTTCAAACTGCTTCCGGTTTTCGGCAGTGTCGCGAGCCACCAGCACCCGGTGCGCATCCAGGGGAACATAAAATGAGCTTGTCAGCATGCCCAGGATCTGCGTGGCCTGCGCAAATGTGGCGTCATCCACATCCAGGCGAACCTGGTTAAAATGAACGCTGTCGTCCACCGTTGCCTGCACTCCAAATGCCTTGAACACCTGCTGGATCGCCGACCTCTGGTCGGTCCGCACGTGGAAACTGCGCACCCCGCGGTCCGGCTCCAGCGCGATGGAGCCGCCAATCCCGTTCGTCGACTGCTCGTAGATCGGAGGAGTCTGCCCGCGCACAGCATCGTCGCCCAGTTCATGCAGATGCTCAGTGACCTGGATGTTTCTCGGGTCCAGAACCAGTGCCCGTTCCAGAGCGCTCCGCTCTGCCGCCGCATCGCCGCGAATGCGGTCCTTGGCCGCGGCCTGGATCAACGCCGTCACCGCGTGGCTGCGCGCCAGCTCCGCCGCCAGCGCATAGTCCCGGTTGGTCGGGTCCAGCTTGGCCGCCTCCTCATAGCCCTGCATGGCCTCTTCAAACTGCTCTTTCTCAAACTGCTTGCTTGCCTCGAGAAACAGCTTCACCGCTCGCCGCCGGTCGCTGCTGCGAGGCAGCTTCTCCGCCTTCTCGTCCTTGCCGGAAGCAGGCTTCGCAGTCGTCGGTGCGTCCGCTGCGGGAGCAGTCTGTGCAGGCAAGTTCGCAGCAGCCGGTCCAGGCAGATTCGGAGCCGCCTGGTTTGCAGCCTGGCCCAGGCTCGCCGTTGGCAGCATCGCCAACAGCACGGCCGCCGCCCAGTACCTCGTCATGCCCTGCCACGTGCGGAGCAGACAGGCGCACGTGCTGGAGGGGCAAGTCTTCACGGCTGGTTCCGCGTATGCGCCAGCAGATCAGCCAGCGAAGTTGCGCACACCTCCGGCTGATACTCCTTCAGCTCATCGAAGCTGTAGTTGCCGGTGGCCACGGCGATCACCGAGAGGAAGTTGGCGCGTGCCGCTTCAATGTCGCGCGGAGTGTCGCCCACCACGCAAATGGATGCGTCCCCACCGGCCAGCTCTCTGGCCTTGACCGCTGCCTGGCCAATCAACTCCGAGCGAATGGGAAAGTGGTCGCTGAAACCGCCAAAGCGAAACCACTGCCGCAGGCCGGCCTGTTCCACCTTGATCCAGCCAATCACTTCCAGGTTGCCCGTGGCCACGCCCAGCAGCGCGCCCCGCTGCGCAAGGTGGTCCAGTACCTGCTCCACACCTGGCATCCGCACCAGGTCAAGCTCATGCCGCCGCTCGGCAACTGCGTGCCGCATCGCTTCCAGGATGCCCTCGGTACGGGCCTCCAGAACCGCTGGCGGTACGCCTGCCTGCTTGCACGCCTCGCGCAGAATCGCCGTATCCGTGCTGCCATGCAGCAGAATGCCCGCCAGCGTTATCTCGAAGCCGGTTACGCGCTGCACACTCGAGGCAAACGACTCCACGTGCACCCGGTCGCGGCTGCGCAGCAGAGTCCCGTCGATGTCGAATAGATAAGCGTCTTGCGCGTCCCATTGAAATCCCGGTTCAATGGCCACGCGCGCCTGGTTCGTCGAAAGAGATATCAGCATGTCCTCAGGGTGAAATTCAGCCTTGGCGGTACAGCGAGCGCACCGCGCTGAATACAGGACGTTCACTGCGCGGCGGACGCTTGAGCCCGGCCCGAACTTCGGCCAGATCCAGCCCCAGTTCCGCCATCGCGCGGCTCAGCGTGTTGCGGTGCATGCCCAGCTCTTCGGCCGCCTTGCACTGGTTCCCCCGGTGTGCCACCAGCACTTCGCGCAGATACTGCTTCTTGAATTCGCGCACGGCATCGTCATAGCGCATGCCGCTGGAATGCATTTGCATCACCAGGCTGTCCAGTTCTCGTTTCACAATCACCTCGTTCTACTGTATCCGATCTCTGTCTCCGCAAGCAGCGCGTTGCGAATTTATAACTTGCTCCCGCCGGGATGCATCCACTCCGGCGTCTCGCCCTCCAGCATCCGCAGTCCCCGCTTCACGCGCTCCGCAAGCTGCTCAGGACTCAAGTGCGTGGTCAAATGGCACGCTGCAAAAAAGTGCCGCGGCAGGCGTGCATCGGTCAGCCAGCGCGCCTGCGGATAGAAGGCCACAGTGACCAGAATAATCAAGGTCACCATCAGCGCGCCCTGAAAGAATCCAAATACCCCGCCGGCCAGCCGGTCCAGGCAGCCCAGCCCAACCTTCTCCATCGCCTTGGCCAGCAGCGAACCAACAATGCTGGCCGCAACCATCACCACCAGCGCAATCACCAGGAAGGCCCCAATGTCGGCCGCGTCTTCACTCTTGAGAAACGGCTCCAGCAGCTTGGCTCCAACAGGATAATTCCATGCTCCCATCGCAATGCCCAGCACCAGCCCGCCCAGTGAAGCCACAGAGCGGAAGAAGCCGCGCGCTAGCCCTCCCATCACCGCCAATGCGATCACAACCACAATGGCCCAATCCGTCAGCGTCATTCCTTGCTCCGGCCCGGTTCAACGTTCTCCGGTCACTACAAACTCAAATCCCGCCCCGTCAGGCGGCGAAATGCTTCCAGGTACTTGGCCTGTGTCCGTTCCGCCACATCTTGCGGCAGGCTCGGCGCAGGCGCCTGTTTGTTCCAGTGAATCGATTCCAGGTAATCGCGCACAAACTGCTTGTCGAAGGAGGGCTGCGCTCCGCCCGGCTTCCAGCTCGCGCCTTCCCAGAATCGTGACGAGTCCGGCGTCAAAACCTCATCGGCAAGGATAATCCCTTCCGCCGTTCTGCCGAACTCAAATTTTGTGTCGGCCAGAATCAATCCGCACCGTTCCGCATGCTGCGCGGCCTTCTGGTAGATGGCCAGCGTCAATCGCCGCAGCTCTGCCGCGTCCGCCTCGCCCACTTGGGCCGCGGTGGCCGCAAAGGAAATGTTTTCATCGTGCGCGCCATCCTGGCTCTTGGTGGCCGGCGTAAACAGCGGTTCCGGCAGCCGCGATCCGTCCTTCAGGCCCGCTGGCAGCGCCATCCCGCACACCGTCCCGCTCGCCTGGTATTCCTTCCAGCCCGACCCCGCCAGGTATCCCCGCGCCACGCACTCCACCGGAAACATCGCCGCGCGTTTCACCAGCATCGACCGCCCCTCCAGCTGATCCGCATAGGGCTGCAAAGCAGCAGGGAACTGGCTCACATCCGCGGTGATCAGGTGGTTCGGCACAACGCTTGAGAGCAGATCGAACCAGAACAGCGATATCTGCGTCAGAATTTTGCCCTTGCCCGGAATCCCCGTCCCCAGCACGTGGTCGAAAGCCGAGATGCGATCCGTGGCAACCAGAAGAAGTGCCCCGTCCACGGCATAAAGATCCCGAACCTTGCCCCGGCCAAGCAGAGGGGTTTCGCCCAGGTTCGTTGCAAGCAAAGCTGTCACGGGAAGGCCTTCCATTGGTGAACTGAATCTCCGATTCTCCAACCCCCGGCGGGGTTTGTCAATGCGCGTGCGGAGAGGCGAACCTTTGGCCTCCATTTCCTTGCCGCCGCGCCGCGAAAAGTCCCTGAATGCTCGTTCGGGATCCGGCAAAGTTAACGTACATTGTTGTGTGACGGCCGTCACGGTACGGCCTTTCCGGATGCGAGAGACTCCTTTTGTCAACATGGTTCGGAGGGCACGTAAGAATGCTCTCTTAGAGCCGGGCGACACGAGGCAGCAGTGGAAAGGGGAAGCCGCGGCTAGTCTCGTTAGTGCAGGGATCACCAGTAGCCGCGCGCTACCGACCTCCAGCGCCGGCTACTGGTCCCCGTTCCTAACTTGTGAAATGCAAGCGCCTCCGAGGCGACGTTTTCCTTCGGGGGTGTTTTTTCGCCTCCAACACTCCACGCAAACATCAGCCCCCGCACTCGTCCACAGAATCTGCCCAATCGCCTCGATTGGTGTCCGCCACACAGACCATCGTTGATGTCTTGAACCGGCGCCGCTGCACAGCTTGTGCCTTGAAAGGGCACGAATTCACAGCCTGGTGAAATACTCAGTCAAACCAGGACTCTTGCGGGCTCTGTAACAAGGGCACGGCTTCAGCCGGGCTGCAACTGCAAGAAAACAATTGAGGGCTTTAGCCCCTGCGGAGGCCTTTCACACGAGTTCTACCCTCAGATCGAGTTTTTCACCAAGCAGTTCGGTCGAGCCGTGAACGGCATAAAATGAGCTCGACTTTGCAGGCTCCGGAAAAGCTCGTTCGTGCGGTAGGCCGGGGATTTATCCCCGGCACAAAGCCAACAGAAGCAATGGGGCTTCAGCCCCTGAGGTACGTTTTTCAGCATGTTCAATGACAAAAGGGCTTTTTTCCGCAGCCCGCCTAGCCCCCGCGCGGAAGTCTCCTCTGCGAATTCATCCCATTGGCGGCGGCCTGCGCCCGCCAAAATCGAAAACGCCCCGCATCCGCATCTCGCCCTTCTTGCGCGCGCCGCGCCGGCGTTTCCGGGCTTCGCTGCCCGCCGCACCCGGAACCCCGGAATCTGCTTCCATGCACTCGGTGAGCGACCCGCCGAACTGACGTGAAGCCAGAACCACCCGCGGCTACATCTGCGTTTGCCAATACCGATCCTTCTTTTGTTACGGAAACGATTCTCGATGAGCGGTTTGCCCTGCTACCGTCAATCGACGGTGAAATCAGCCACTGCCGGAGTTGCGGCGCCGCGCGTACCGGCGCAAGCGCACCCAGCAGAAGACTTGTTCGGATTGGTCGCCGCGCCTGCGTTGCCGCAGTCGTCAGCTTGCACCCGGAGGGCAGCGATCATCCCGGCTGGTTGTTCATCGAGGGACTTCTCAATATTTCCGGATCGAGTCGCCTGACGCTTTACGCACGACGCCATGGATGGCCTGCGCCCCAAAATGGGTCGTCGCAGGCCCTCCGAACGTCAGCGTAATGTTCGAATTGGGGACCGAATACGGGACATCGTCCCCTCCGGTAACGCAGACCTGCAGCGTGGATGAGGGTGGATCCGTTTCGAACGGGGCAATGCTTCCATTCCCTGTCAACAAGCTGACTGTGTCACTGATCTGGAAGCCCGTTTTGGTGGCGGGCGGGAGGTATGCAGGGCAGCCAGTCATGTCCCATGTGACCTTGACGTTCGTCAACGCGATATGGTGGGTGTGAGGGTTAACACCGGCCTGTGTCGGATCGACGGCATTTGCCGCGGTCTTCCCGTAGCCGGACATCGTCAAATCAGCTGAGAAGTCAGCGGTGCCAGACTCTCTGTGAAGGTCCAATGTCCACTGACCATGCATCTCCCATGGCCCGCCTTTGACGTTGGCCGGCGAATAATCGTTGATCAATCCGCTGAAGTGCACCGGTCTCCCCTCCTGAGCAAAAGCACAGATGCTCGAAACCACCAAAAATACTGAAAATACACGTACTGCCGAAGTCAGGGTTCTGCTTTTCATGACAGCCTCCGTCTTTGGGATTAACTTTCCAATTCACGCCCACCATCGGGCATTTTGGCAGGTGCCTTCAAGCGGCAAAGCGCAGAATTGCCGCCGTTTCATCGGTTGCCGTCGAATACCGTCTTTTACCGCGCCTTCCCAGGTCGGAGTTACAATTTTGGCTCCAAGGTTCGTGACGACTGCGGACCAACCAGGAGAACGCGATGGCCGAACCATCCCTTGGCACACCGTCTTCCGAAACACCGCCAGAAGATCGGCTGGACTCGTGGAAGGAGATCGCGGCGTACCTCAAGCGCGATGTGACTACGGTCCAGCGCTGGGAGAAGCGGGAGGGCATGCCGGTCCACCGGCACCTGCATGACAGGATGGGCTCGGTCTACGCTTCTCGGGCGGACCTTGATTCGTGGATGCGCAGCCGGAATCTTCGAACCGGGCAGGAGAATGGGAACGGTGCCATATCGCCCAGCCCCTCTGCACAACCGCCTGCGGCGAAATCGACCGATCGTGCCAAGTGGACTTTCGTGCTGCCGCTGGTGGCCGCAATCGCCGCAATCGCAATTGGCGGAGTTCATTGGATTAAAAGGACGGAGTTTTCCTGGCGAGACCCGCTCGCGAACGCCCGATTTCAGGTGGTCGCCGATTTCGACGGCATGGAGCAGGCCGCTGCCGTCTCCCGCGACGGCCATTTCGTGGCGTTCCTGTCAAACCGCGACGGACAAATGGACGTTTGGGTTACCCAGGTCGGTTCCGGGGAGTTCCACAACCTGACTCACGGTAAAGTTCCGGATCTCGTCAATCCCTCGATTCGAACGTTGGGGTTCTCGCCCGATGAATCACTCGTTACATTTTGGGTTCGCAAGCCTGACAGACCGGACGGCGGCGACATTGGTATCTGGGCAGCTCCGACCTTGGGCGGCGAACCCAGGCCCTACCTTGAAGGCGTAGCCGAGTTCGACTGGTCGCATGATGGCTCCCGGCTCGCATACCACACGCCGGGCCCGGGCGATCCAATGTTCGTTTCCGACGGCCGTCAGCGATCACAGGACCGGCCTATCTTGACTGCGCCGGCGGGGTCCCATAGTCACTTTCCGGTGTGGTCGCCCGACGGGGCATTTCTCTACTTTGTTCAGGGCATCCTCCCGGATAAATTGGATATCTGGCGCATTCGCCCGACCGGAGGGACTGCTGAGCGGATCACCTCGAACCTTGGACGCGTGAGCTTTCCGGTCCCATTGGATCGACGGACGCTGATATTTCTCGTCGGCGGCACTGATGGTTCGGGGCCGTGGCTCTATAGCGTGGATGTCGAACACCGCATCCCCCACCGCTTGACCTCCGGCCTTGACCGGTTCACGTCGCTGGCGGCCAGCGCTGACGGTCGCCGTCTGGTTGTCACTCGCGCACGTCCAAGAAGAACGCTCTGGCGCCTGCGGATTGACAATCCGCACAAAGATCTCTCGGCGCCTGTGCAAATCCCGCTGAGCACCAACACGGGATTCGCACCCCATCTGGGTCTGGATTGCCTTTTGTATGTCACTGCCACCGACGCGGGCGATAACATCTGGAAACTTGCGAACGGGGCTTCCACGGAGTTGTGGAGTGGAGATGGGGCCCAGGTTCTGGGCGGTCCGGTCATCGCACCCGATGGACGGTCGATCGCATTCTCCGCCCGCCTGCACGGACAATCGCTTTTGTACATTATGCACGTGGACGGTACCAACGCGCGGGTGGTGACGGACTCACTCGACCTCCAAGGCACTCCAGCATGGGCGCCCGAAGGTCAGTCGCTCCTCGCGGCGGCGAATGATCACGGCATACCACACCTCTTCCGTGTGCCGATCAACGGCGGTCTTCCCACTGCTTTTTTCCGCGAGTACTCCGCAGATCCCGTGTGGTCCCCCGATGGCCGATTCGTCATTTATTCGGGACCCGATATCGGCGCCAAATATTCTGTGAAAGCGGTTACGACCGAAGCGGCACCGCATCCCCTGCCAGACCTGACTCTGACTCGCGGGGCTCGGCACCTGGCGTTCCTGCCCGGAGAACGGGCTCTCGTCTTCCTGCGAGGCGAGATTCAACATAAAGATCTCTGGCTTATGGACTTGAAGACTGGTGTCGAGCGGCAGCTGACCAACCTCCCTCCCGACTTCGACGTGCGCGACTTCGATATTTCTCAAGACGGTCGCGAGGTTGTTCTTGAACGAGAGCAGGAGCGCTCCGATGTGGTGCTGGTGGATCTTCCCCGGAATTGATCAAACTGGCGGTCAAGTGGCTGTTCCGATGGCTGGAAAAAGCATTGCCATATTCTCATTTCTCGCACTCTCATTTATTGCAAAATCGCCGAAGCGCTCACTGACGCCGATTACTCCCGAAATGTCGGCCAGTGTTCGCCGATATGAATCCGCATAGTCCTCGATTGACGACAACAACCCAATGCGCATTCCGAGCCTGAATGCGGCCAAACTTTTTGCGTTCTGAAAATGCGGCCTCAAACCGGAGTTCGGTCCCCGGGAAGCATCCTCGTGCCGTGGATCGGGTCCATCTCTGCATGCACCCCATTATTTCTTCCGCAGATTTGCATGGTATTTCGCTTCAAAGGCGCACAATAAGGCTGGAAATGGAGCAGCGATGAACACCTTGTTTTGCCATCCCGGATGCAAACCAATCACACCCGGCAGGCACCGGAAACAGGGGAAGACTCTACCCCTCCCCCCCCTTTCTTCCCAGCCCTATGAAAACAATAAGGTTCGACGCAGAATTGTAAAAATTACATAGTAAAACAAAGGACTTACACACCAACGATTTGTCAGATTCGTGCCAAAGACAGGCTCACGGCCAGAAAGCCCGGAACAAATCGGCGCCGATTTCCATCGTCAACCGCCGCAGGATTGTCCCTCAGATCCCGCAAACCCGCCCGAGCAGGGCTAACACGGCAACTCCGCGAACTCCGCCTTTCTTCTAGGCCGTAGCCCGTTGCTGCTCCTGGTGTCCCAGCCGCACGCTCACCACCTTGGAGACGCCCGGCTCCTGCATGGTGACTCCGTAGATCATGTCTGCGGACTGCATCATGCGCTTCGAGTGCGTCACTAAGAGGAACTGCGTGTCCTTGCTCAAGGTGTGCAGCAGATCGGCCAGGCGTCCCACGTTGGTCTCGTCCAGCGGCGCATCCACTTCGTCCAGCACGCAGAACGGGCTGGGCTGGAACTGGAAGATGCCGACCAGCAAGGCCAGCGCGGTCAGCGCCTTTTCTCCGCCGGAGAGCAACAGCACGTTCTGCAGCTTCTTCCCCGGCGGCGAGGCCACAATCTCCAGCCCGCTCTCCGCCTGGTTCTCCGCGTCCGTCAGCCGCAGGAATGCCTGCCCGCCCTGGAAAAGCCGCGAGAAGACCAGCGCAAAGTTTTCGTTGATGCGCGCGAAGGCCTCGTCGAACTTGGTGCGCGAAATCTGGTCGATCTCCTTGATCGTCTCCTGCGTATTCTCGATCGACTCAATCAGGTCCTTGCGCTGCGTCTCAAGGAACGCGTGCCGCTCGGCCGTCTCCTTGTACTCGTCCAGCGCCATCATGTTCACCGGGCCCATCTGCTCAATCCGCTGCCGCAGAGTTCTGCACGTCTCTTCTTCGGCCGCCAGCGCCTCATCTGCGATGCGTTGGAGCTCAACGTCGGCGCGCAGCAACTGAGCCTCCACGTTGACCTCGGCCAGGCAGCTCGCTTCCAGATGCTCTAGGTCGGAGCAAAGTTTGGCCACCTGGCTGGAACGGTTGGCGCGAAGGTCGCGCAACTGATCCACTGCCGCGCGTGCAGTCTTCAACTGCGCCTCGATGGCGCTCAGCTGGTTGCGTACCTCCTGCGACTGCGCGGCAAGCGTCTGCGCCAGGGCCAGAGCCTCGCTGCGGGCGTTGGCCAGCTCTTCCATGCGGCCAGCCAGGGCGCCGCTGTCGCCCACGCGCTGTTCGCGCTCCTGCGCTGCGGCTGTGCGCTGCTGCTCGATGGCCAGCACCCGCCGCTCCAGGTCCGCATGCAGCCGGTCAATGCGCTGGAATGCCGCCTCGGCTCCGCGCCGCCGCTCTTCCAGCCCGGCCAGCTCCGCGGTCACCTGCGCCGCTTCCTGCTGCAGGCCCTCGCGCTTCTGCCGCATCAGCGCAAGCTGCGCCTGCAACTCATCCAGCGAGGCTTCTGCCTGGGCGTTCTCAGCCTCCAGCCGCGCCGCCTCTTCGCGCTTCTGTTCAATGGAACTGCGCTTGGCCTCGCGCGCATCCTTGTTGCGCGCCGCCTGCAGCGTCCACTCCTGCAGGCGGCGTTCCACCCGCTGGACCTCCGCATCCATCTGTTTCAGCGCCGCGCCCTGGTTGGCCGCCTCGGTCTCCGCCTGGCGCCGTTCCGCGCTGCTTGCTTCCAGCTGCGCCGTCATCTCCTCAAGGCTGCGGGCCACCGCGGCGGCTTCGGTCTCCGCCTGGGCCAGCCCGGCCGCCATCTTATCCAGCCGGTTCTCCGCCTCGCGCAACTCACGCTTCAGCGTCAGTGGCCCTTCGCTGGCCGGCTTGCCGCCCGTCACCGTTGCGTTGTGGAAGCACTCCCCACCCGGCGTCAGAAAGAACGCGTGTCCATGCCGCAAAGCCAGCCGCATGGCCTCCAACGGGTCTTCCACCAGGTAGCCGTGCTTGAGCTTGGGCAGGACCGGCTCCAGCGATCGCCCAAAGCCGTTCAGCATGCGGATCTGATCCTTGAGGGGGAGGATTCCCGGGCCGCTGATCGTTTCAGGTTCTTCCTCGAACAATGCAATCTGTTCCGCAGGATGAATCAGGAAGGTAGCCCGGCCATCCACGCCGGACTTCAGCAGACGCACGCCTTGCTCGGCAGCAACCCAGCTTTCCACCACGACGTAGTTCAACTCCTCACGCAGAAACTCGTCCACCACGGCCTCGAATTCGCCGCTAACTTCCAGGAAGTCCGCCAACGTGCCCACAGGCGAAACTCCCTGCCCGAGCGCTCCGGGTTTCAGCAGCTTCCGCACGGTGTCAGTCGAGTAGCTATGGTTGCGAATCAGCGCCTGCAGCGAGTCGCGCCGCCCGGCCACGGCGGCCTGTTCGTTCGTCAGCTGGTTGATTCGCCCCCGCAGAGCATTTTCCTCGACGCGCTTTGCCTGAAGTCCTTCGCGAAGAGCTGCAATCTCGCCTTCTAAGCGCTTCAGGGAGTCGGCCGCCGACTCAAAACGCAGGCGGGCCTGTCCGCTTTCTACGCCCAGGCTTTCCCGCTCATTGCGCGCCTGGGTCATTTCGGCGTCGAGCCGCTCCGCCTCGCGCTCCAGTGCTGCCAGGCTCTCTTCCGCCTGGGCCGTGTGGTTCCGCGCGTTCCCTGCTAATGTCAGCAGGTGCATCGCGTGGCGGCGCGTCGACTCCATGTGCCGCTCGGCCGCAAAGACTTCTTCCGCAGCCGTGCGTGCCTCTTGCTGGCGCGCCTCAACCTGCAGGCGAAAGGCTCGTGCTTCACCCGCCGCAGTCTCAAGAAACTTCTGCTGCTGCGCCCGCTCTTCGGCAATCCCGGCAAGTTGCGTGCGCGTCACCTCCAATTCCGCAGTTGCGGTAGCGATTCGACCTTCCAGGTCGGCAACTCTTTCAGTATTTGCTCGCTCCCGTGCTGTTGCCCGTTCCAATTCAACAGCGGCTTCGTTGGCCCGGCCCTGTGCTTCCTGACCCTCGCGATCCAGTTCGTAGCCACGTTCCGTAAGGCTGTGCTGGTTTGTCTCGAACGCGCCAATCTCTGCAGCCGAGCTGTTGATCTGCCCGGAAAGCCCGGCAATCTCCTGTTCCAGAACGGCCTGTTCGGCGTCCATCAGAGCCATGCGGCTGGCCAACACCACGCGGAGCCGCCCGCGGAGTTCATCCCGCACTGCTGCAAACCGTTCCGCCTTGGCTGCCTGACGCTTCAGGCTGTTCATCTGCCGCGTTACTTCTTCAAAAATGTCGTCTACACGGGACAGGTTCTGTTTCGCGCTCTCCAGCCTCAACTCGGCCAGCCGCTTCTTGTTCTTGAAGCGCGTGATTCCGGCTGCTTCCTCAATAATGGCCCGCCGGTCGTGCGGCTTCGAGCTGAGCAACTGGCCTATACGCTCCTGTCCGATGATGGCGTAGCTCTCCGGACCCAGACCGGTGCCCATGAAGATGTCCTGAATGTCCCGCAAACGGCACAGTTTGCCATTCAGCAGGTACTCGCTCTCGCCGGTACGGAATAGGCGCCGGGTGATCACGATCTCGCCCTTCTGCGGCGTGCGCTGGAACTTGCGGCGGCGAATCTTCAGCACCACTGCCTGGGGTCCACCGCCTTCGCTGGCTGTCGCAGGTGAGGCCGGCTCGGGGCCATCCTCATCCAATACCTGACCCGGCTGCTCGGAAGCGATAATCTCCTCCGCCTCCGAGGCGCGCTGGCGGCGCATCTCCGTCTCATCCCAGTCGGCTGGTCCGTCGTGCTCAACGGCCACTTCCGGCTCGACAGGAATCGGCCCCTCGTATGCCTCGGGATCGACCATCGTCAGGGTGACTTCGGCCATCCCAAGCGGCTTGCGATCGCGGGTACCAGAAAAGATCACATCCTGCATATGCGTGCCGCGCAAGGACTTAGCACTCTGCTCGCCGAGTACCCAGCTTACGCCGTCCAGAATGTTGGACTTGCCGCAACCGTTCGGTCCCACCACCACAGCAATGCCTGTGCCCGGCACGCCCAGTTCTGTGCGGTCACAGAAGCTCTTGAAGCCGAGGATGTGTATCTTCTTTAGTTTCAGCATTGCCACTCCGGGCCGTTGGGGCTATGGTGTGTCTCTGAGCCGCTAACGCCGCTTCTCGTCAAGAGCGGCGCCTGGGTGGAGAATAATGCCACCCGTCTACAGACTCTAAGGAGCGCGGAGAGCCGGGTCAACGCCCATAGGCTGGGTTTTTGTGGATAAGGGAGGCCGAAATTCGGGTTTCTTGAAAATAGGCAAATGAGGGTAGGGAACCCGCCAATCGCGAGGCATTTTCATGCCAGTTTCCCACAGTGAACAGAGCGCGGTGCTTGGTTGGGAAGCGTCGGGAGTTCACGTGTTGCGCTCAGCATGCTCTTGGGCGAGTCCGCCAGTGAGGGAAGCGTTCCAAAACAGACTGGCTGCTCGGACTAATCAGTTTGGTTGGCACTTTGCAGACAGGGTAATGTAAAGTGCGACGAAAGGTGTATTGTGCGATCCGCGTCTGGAAGCAGATTCTGCGAGGTAGAATCAACTCGCTCAGCAGCCTGCAGGGAGTGCGAATGAGTGCTTTTTGCAGGAATTGGATTTATGAAGGGCCGGGTGGCAGGATCCGGGCCATGAGGCTATTTTATTTCCGGTTTCGGGAAGCTCAACGTTTGCAGCGATTTTAGCCTGGTTTGGAATGAGCCGCATACGCGTACCTTTTGTGAGTCCGAAGGCGAAAAATTCCTCCAGGTTGGGGAGGAGTCCACGGCGCCCAGCTTTATCATCAGTTGCAGCATTTTGGTGGCGGCCGGTGGCATGCATGGGCTCAAGAGCGGTTTGAACTGCGCGTCGACGCCAAAAGAGGTGAAGATGCGTCGGGGCCACAGTTTCGCGGTAGTTTGTGTAATCTCTTTCTGAGACTTTGTGTTGGGTTGGATAAACCCGGAATACATTCGATTTACAACCCTGGCTTAATACCAGTTCCTGCCGATCCGGAATTGAGCCAGGGGGATCCCCAACGCATCGTCACCCAGCGAGCTTGATTCTAGAGAGGTTTGATTGCAACAGCCAACTCGCGCCACGAATGTTTCTTTGGCCCCCGCAAAGGAAGATCTTGTCCTTACGGATTTGTGGCTTATTGTCCGCAAAAGGCGTTGGCTTTTGGCTGGTGTCGCGGTCGGTCTCTCTCTGTTGACTGCCGCACTCGGGCTTTACCGCGGGAAAATGTATACAGCTACCGGAGAGATTCAGATTCAACCGGGCTCGGCTGCAGATCTCAAGCAGTCCATTTCATCGGTCCTCGGCGGAGGCAGCACTCTCGATGTCATTATCGAAAGCGACAGCCGCATTCTGCAGAGTGACAAACTGCTAACCACTGTGGCCAAAACTTTGAAGCTCTACAATGACCCGAGCTTTATGGGCGCCAAGAACATGAATTGGATTGGTTCTGCCGGGGTCAACCGAACACAGCTGACAGATCAGATTCTCGACAACCCATATGTACGCAACGCGATACTCGGGAATCTTCGCAGCCATCTGACCATCGCCCGCGTGCCGCGCACGCAGATGATCACGATCTCTTTTGTCAGCCAGTCGCCCCAGCTCTCGGCCGACATCGTGAATACGCTGGAGAGCGAGTTCATCAAGAACAACTTCATTGCCCATTACAGCAGCACGCAACAAGTGACTAACTGGCTGACGGGACAGATTGACGATTTGCGAAAGGTGGTGCAGGAATCTCAGGACCGCATGGTCGATTTGCAGAAGAGGCTCGGAATCTCCGCCCTCGATCCAAGTCACAGCATGATCGTGCAGGAGATTACCGACTTGGAGAAAGGTGCAGCAGACGCCACGGAGCAACGCGTTCTTGAAGAGGCCCGCTACCACATTCTTCAATCTCTGCCTCCCGATCGCATTCAGGACGGCCCCTCGCCGGTGAGCATGGATGGTACGCAGGGGTTGCTTGAGAATCTACGCTCTCAACGCGCCACACTCGCTGCGCAGTTGGCTCATGACCAGGCTTACTATGGACCGAACTATCCGGAGATCAGGAAGCTCGAAGGCCAGCTCAAGGCCGTGGATCAAGAGATTGCGCAGGAAGAAGCGGCCGTTGTCAACAAGGCGAAGGACGCCTTTGGGATTGCCCATGCGGCGGAGGACAAGGCCAAGGGGGTTCTGGATGAGCGGGTGCGCGCAATTTACGGACAGCGCGACGATATCGTGCGCTATGAACTGCTGACGGAAGAATACGAGTCGAACCGTCACATGTATGAGAGCATCCTGGCGCGGTTGCGCGAAGCCGCTGTGGATGCCGGATTGGATTCTGCCGACATCAGTGTAGTGGATTTGGCCTCGCTTCCGATCGAGCCGTCAAGCATGTCGACGCTCACCCTTGCTGAATTGGGATTTGTCTTCGGACTCTTTGGGGGACTGGCGCTTGCGCTCCTGCTGGAGCGAATGGACACGCGCATGCGCGACTCTCGTCAAATTCAGGAATTGCTGGGTGTGCCTGCCATTGCAATCGTTCCGCAGACCAACTGGAAAGGGAAGGGAACCGGAGCGGACGAGAGTGAAGGTCCGGAGATTTTGTGGGATGCCCGTTCCCCTTTTGCAGAGTCGATGCGCGTTTTCCGCACATCCATCCAACTGTCGAGCACATCGCGCGAGTCCAGGGTGATTGCGGTAACCAGTTGCCAGCCTGGAGAAGGAAAATCCACGCTTGCAATGAATCTGGCCGCTGCTCTAGCCCAGGGAGGCAAGAAGGTCGCACTCGTGGACACGGACATGCGGCGCCCAAGCGTGTATTGGCGTCTCGGTCTGAGCGACAGGAAAGGGCTGTCAGAGTTTCTCACGGGAATGGAACCGCTCGATGCCGTAATTCAAACCCATAAGACCCTTGCCACGCTGGACGTGATCGCATCGGGGATCTGCCCGCCCTTGCCGGCAGACCTGCTCGCATCTGACCAGATGAAGAGCTTTGTCGAAGTGCTGCGTGAGCGCTACGACTATGTCATCTTTGACTCTCCGCCCGCCTTGTCCGTTACTGATCCTTTGATCGTTGCATCGCTGGCAGATGGCCTGGTGCTGGTGATTCGTCAGGGTTATTGCACACGCGCAATGCTGACGCGCTCTGGCGAGATTTTCCGCGACGTGGGCGTCAAGGTTTACGGCTTCGTACTCAATGGAGTGGATGCAAGCCTTCCGGAATACTATGGGTATCTCGGCTATTACTCCTATAACTATAAGAAATAGCGAGCCGGACGTGCCTGCTTTTAGGAGGAAATTATGAAGTTGTGGTCGGCAACGACAATTCGTTTTCTGGTACTGGCCTCGGGCGCCATTACCTTGGCCTGTCTGCAGGGCTTTGCCCAGTATATGGGGCCTGCCGTTTCATCTCCGCCCGCGGTGGCAAGTGCGTCTGATTCCACGGCTAATGCTGAAACCAGAGAAGTTACGATTACGCCAGGAGATATCATCTCGATCTCGACCTATGGGGCACCTGAGCTGACAACAACAACCCAAACCACTTCAGGCTCGATCATTCTCGGCACAAATCCTCCGGTTCTGCAGGGGATCAAGGTCGGAGCAAAGGGTGAGATTTCTCTTCCCTATCTTGGTTCGGTAAAGGTCTCAGGCCTTACTCCATCGGAGGCCGCGGCATATCTGCGTAAGCGACTCATGGAGGGCGGCTTCCTTGTTGATCCACAGATCAGCGTTCAACTCGTTGATTCCCCTACCAGCACGATAACCGTGCTTGGGGAGGTTGTGAAGCCTTCCCCCATTCCCGGTTTTGGACGGGTGCGGCTTCTGGACGCCATATCTGCGTGCGGCGGTCTTACTCCGTTGGCCAGTCACACAATCACGATTCGCAGGGCTGGCGATCCAGATCCGATCATTGTCGACCTGGGCACCGACGCCAGGTTAGCGAATGCGAGTGACATCCCCCTGGTGCCCGGAGACACTGTCATCGTATCCAAGGTTGGCAGTGTTTTTGTGCTGGGTTATGTTAAGACTCCTTCAGCAATCCCGCTCTCAAACAATGCCCCCATCACCGTTTTACGAGCCCTTTCGATGGCGGGGGGAGTGAATTATGGCGCGGGCCTCTCCAAGGCGAGGATCATCCGGACCACCAGGGATAATCAGCAGGTTGAGATCAGGCTGGATCTGAGGAAAATCATGTTCGGTCAGCAGCAGGACGTCGCTCTGGTTTCAAACGATATTCTTCTCATACCTGCAAATGCGTTCAAGGCGGGAATGGCAGCAGGCGGAGCGGGCGTTGTGGCATCGTTGCTTTACGGTGTCAGCGATACGGCCACAATCTTCAAGTAGATGCAGGAAAGCTTTCCCCGTGCATCGCCCCGCGGAATAAGGAGCTTGCATGCTCAATCCGTATAAGATTCCGGCAGCGCTGCTGTTTGTCACAGTAGCGCTTTTGGCCCTTGGTGAGATTTCCATCGGCACCAGGCCGCAGTTTGTTGTCTTCATGGCTGGAACGCTCATTTGCATCGGCATCAATTACAACGTATTGGGAGGAGTCGGCTCTATTAGTGGGATAGCATTCGCTGGCTTTGCTTTGAGCACCATCGTGATCTCGCAGTTTGCAAAGGTGATCTTAATGGAGCGGGCCGACAAGACCTTGGAGTCTCCTGACCTTACCATCAAGGTTTACTTCGTTTTCTATCTATGCTCTCTTATTGGTTGTTTCGTTTATAAGAATCTGCGCGTTAAGTTGCCTAAACCTCTGGAACCAGGAACTGCTGCGCAGGCTAGTCTGCAATATACAATCTCACTCGCTGTTGGACTTGTGGCGAACTTGGTCTATGAGATCTACGAATCTTCGCCGAATCCGGAAGAGAGGGTCTCAACAGCGCATAGCCTGGGGCTCGCGTTTTCGGTTCTTCTGCTCTTTGCCATCGTGCTCGCTGTGCAGGATCGTATAAGGAAGACTGGCGGCAGGCACAGCTTTGGAGTGAAGGCCTTGATCCCCTGGACTGCGACTGTATTTTTTGGATTCGTTGAAACCTCCCGGGGGCATATGATGCTCTCCAGCGTTGTTTACGTCTTTACCTGCTACGTGAGTGGTTATAGGTTCAGGAGAAAGCACTATATCGCAGCGCTTGCCGGTGTGGCAGCGCTTTTTTTTGCGATTTCACCGTTTGAGATTTATGCCCGCGGGCCTATGAGGCAGTTAGGGTTTCGAGAACGGCTTTACGAAGGTTTCCATCTGGCTACAAACTTGCCGGCATGGACAGTCGTGAAGGAACCGAGCACTGCTGGAGCGGAGTCGGGGTCGAGAGAGGAGTACTATGATAGGCCCGGTACGTTTGTTCTGAGCCGTCTTTCTGCGATCCGCGCGGACAGTAACATGATTAGCGCCTGCGCAGGCGGTTTTCACTACGGTTTTACGGCCCTCAGGATTGATTTTCTGCGCGCCCTTCCGCGCTTCATCTACAAGAATAAGCCGGATACTGATGGTGCGGCATATACAGGTCGAGTGACAGGAATCAACTCTGACGAAGTTGAAAATGGAGAATTCATGATCACCGCAATCGGCGATAGCTATGGAGCGTTCGGCTGGCTTGGTGTCATGGTGATTGCACTGTTCGGTTTCCCTACGGCATTTATCCTGTATGAAAGTATGTTCGATATGAGGAAGCCATGGGGCATTGTTGCAATAGGTGGATTCTGTTTCCAGTTCGCGGAAGTGAATATGGGCGGGTTGATAGTGCTGGCTGTTCGCAGCCCAATTGCCATCCTCTTGATGTCCTATACCGTCGGTGTGATCGTGAGGATGATACCCGTTCAAGGAGACGATCCAATTGCTGCTGATTCAGGGAGCTTTGGCGGAGTATTCGGGCCTTGAATAACCACGAAAAAAGAGACTGTGACCGAACGAGCCGTGAACAGATGGCTTCGGGAACCTACCGCGACGGCAAACGCCGCTTTCTACATTTCATCGCAACTGCAATCGGTATCATTCTGCTAATTACGGTAATAGGCGAGTGTATCTTACGCTTCGCGCTTGGGCTGGGCAACCCCATTCTCATTCAAGCAGACTCCGCGTGCGGCTATTTTCTCAAGCCGGATCAGGATGTCACCAGGTTTTTTGTACATACGCATGTCAACCACGATGGAATGCGTTCAGATGAGGTGCGAACCGTTCATGAGCCTGGCACGGTGCGCCTTCTCTTCGTAGGTGATTCAATTACCTATGGGACCACGCGAGTTGATCAATCTGCAATCTTCACGGAGATTCTGCACCGGGACTTGCCGGCCGTTATGAACCAGCCTGTGGAGGTGTTGAATGCCTCGGCAGGTGCATGGGCTCCTGACAACGAGTTATCGTTCTTGGAGTCTCGCGGCATCTTTGGAGCCGATCTTGTCTTATTGGTGTTGAACGACGGTGATTTAACGCAACCACGAGCGACGATTGCTGAGGTCGGAGATGACTTGCCCCAAAGGCGGCCAGCTACAGCTCTAGGAGAGCTCTATACGCGTTACCTATCTCCCAAGGTGGCTCACTGGATGAAGAGGAGGGATGCAGGAGATAGCGTGTCCAAGGAAGCGTACGAAGTCACTGAGGAGAACATCGCCGACCTCGATAAGATTCATCAGTTAGTGATTAACCACGGTGCGCGGCTGATTGTAGTTTTTATTCCGTTCAGAAAGGACATTCCCAAAGAAAGCAAGGAGCCGGAGTCGATCCTTGAGACTTGGACGAAATCTCGCCACGTAGGGATGTTCGACCTAACCACGGCTGAGATGCCTTACTCATTGGAGGATATTACTCTTGACACGGGCGTCCATTTCAATGCGAAAGGCAATCGGATCCTGGCGCAGGCAATTGAGCGGGATTGGCCTCGAGTGGTTGGGATTCACTAGCGGAATTTGGTACAGTGCTCTAATTGCGGCTCGCGACAATGGCTGGAGGGAAGTCGGATAGATGAATATCTCAGTTTTCACGATTGGGAGGTTTTGGCAATTCGACCTCGGACGCCAAATTCTTCGACTGGGACACCGGCTCTCGCTCTTCACCAGCAATCCGCGGAGCCATGTGGATGCGGAGATACGCCCCTATGCCAGGACCCATCCGATCTTTCGCATTCCATTTGCAACAGGCGGTCGGCTTGGGCTCGCGGCGCGCCTGTATTGGCTGGACGAAGTGTTATTAAAGGATCTGGGACGCTGGTTGGAACGCTCAGTCGATCTTTCGTGGACCGATATTTACCATGCACTCGATGGGGTGGGTCCTGGGACAGGTCGGCTCATGAAGGAAAGCGGAAAGTTGTGGATCTGCGATCGTGGCTGTTCGCATCTCCTCACTCAGCAAGAGATACTCTTGGAAGAGTACAAGATCTGGCAGGTGCCTCCTCCCGAGTTTGCCCCGGATCGTATTGAACGATGCGTCGCCGAGTATGAAGAGGCCCATGCGATTACGGTCCCATCGCTCTTTGCAAAAAGGTCATTCCTGGAGAATGGAATTGCAGAGGAACGAGTGTTTCTCTGCCCTTACGGGGTTGATCTTTCCGAGTTCCGGCCCGATGTCAAGCGAGATGAAGTGTTCCGAATTATTTACGTAGGACAGATAACTGTCAGAAAGGGTATTGGGTATCTTCTTGAGGCGGTGGAACCGCTTGTAAGGAAGCACAAATGCGAGCTTTGGCTGGTAGGTGAGGTAGACTCTCGGATGCGCAGAGTTCTCGATCGGTACAAAAGCGTATTTGAATACAAGGGGGTGTATCCGCGGAAAGAACTTTGGCGCCTCTATTCACAGGCATCGGTTCTGGTGCTGGCTTCTGTGGAGGAGGGGTTCGGACTTGTGCAGGCACAGGCCATGGCGTGTGGCGTCCCGGTGATCGCAACAACCAATACCGGAGCGGAAGATCTGTTTACCGATGGCGTTGAGGGCTTCATTGTGCCGATTCGAAGCCCTGAGGCAATCAGGGAGAAGCTTGAGTGGATGATGGACAATGAGGAATTGCGCGAGCGGATGGCGGCGGCAGCCCTAGAGCAGGTAAAAAAGCTGGGGGGCTGGGACAGTTACGGAGATCGAGTGGATTTGGTGTACAGGGGACTGGCAGCACGCCATAGCATTGAGTTGCACGAGGCAAGTTAGGATGACCGAATGTATCCAGGATCTTTCCAAGGCACGAGTTCCGCCAGGTTTTCGCGGTCGTCCAGCTTGGTTTGTGCAACTTTGGTGGATTGTGCAAACGTTGCTATTCCATCCGTCACCGCAGGTGTTTTACGGTTGGCGGCGATTCATTCTGCGTTGCTTCGGTGCGCAAATTGGAAAAGGAGTCCTAGTCAGACCATCGGTAAAGGTGACTTATCCCTGGAAGCTTAGGATCGGGGACTGGAGCTGGGTAGGAGATGAAGTGACGCTCTACACACTGGGAGAGATTACGATCGGAGAAAGCGCGGTTGTCTCACAACGCAGCTATCTTTGTACCGGCTCCCATGACTACGCCAGTCCTACGTTCGATCTTTTTGCCAAGCCGATTCTTGTGGAATCGGAATCGTGGCTGGCTGCCAACGTCTTCGTGGGACCAGGCGTCACGATCGGAAGGGGTGCGATTGTGGGGGCTTGCAGTGTCGTGCTCAACGATGTTCCTTCGAAGATGATATGCGCGGGGAATCCCGTCAAGGTGCTGCGGGCGAGGCCGAACCGCGATGATTAGACAGGGAGCGAATCGGCAAGAGCGGGTGAGAAGGACCAGTTGGAATGAGGCCGAGCGAGTTTACCGACTTGTAGTTGCCCGAGGCACAGGGATTGTGCAGCTGTATCCTCCGTTGAGCGGAGGATGTCGATGAGGATTCTCCATGTCATCCCATCCGTGAATCCCGCGAGTGGAGGACCGGCGGAAGGATTGAGGCAACTGTGTCAAATCTATCGCATGGGTGGTCATGAAGTTGAAGTAGCTTCCTTGGATTCTCCAGAGTCTGTGGCGCAATTTGATTTTCCCGCGCCGGTGTTTGCACTGGGACCCGGTTGGGGAATTTACGGGTATTCGCCTCGCGCTTTGCATTGGTTCAAGCAGAACGTCAAACGCTACGACGTAGTGTTTATTAACTGCATCTGGCAGTACAACACGCTGGCAGCCTATTGGGCACTGAAGGGGACGACCACACCTTACGGCGTCTTCACGCACGGGATGCTCGATCCGTACTTCAAGAGGGCATTTCCATTCAAACACATCAAGAAGTTGATCTATTGGCATCTATTCCTGGGCAGGATCTTGCGCAATGCATATACCGTGATGTTTACCTGTGAAGAGGAGAAGGTTCTTGCCCGCCAGTCGTTCCCCTTTTATCGAGTGCGTGAGACAGTTGTGCCGTATGGAATCTTCGGTCCTGAGGGGAATCTTCGGGAATCCTCCGAAGAATTCCTTAATCGATGGCCTGAACTTCGAGGCAAGAGAATTGCGATCTCAATTGGCAGAATTCATCCCAAGAAGGGCACCGACCTACTGATTGAAGCCTTTGCGGGAACGCTGGGTAAGGATCCGGCATGGCGGCTTATTATCGCAGGGCCGGATCAAATGGGACTGCAAAAGGAACTTTTGGGATTGGCAGTGCGGGTCGGTATTGCTGACAGGATTATATGGCCCGGTATGCTGAGGGGTAGTTTGAAATGGGGGGCACTTGCGGCATCTGAGGTGTTTGTCTTGCCGTCGCACCAGGAGAACTTTGGAATTGTAGTTGCGGAGGCGATGGTATGTAGTCTTCCCGTGATCATTTCAGACAAGGTGAACATCTGGCGGGAGGTTGCCAATTACTGGGCCGGGCTCGTATGCGACGACACGGTAGAGGGAACCAAGGCCTCCCTGGCTCGCTGGCAGGCATTGAGTCTCGAAGAAAGAGAAGCTGTTCGGGTTCGAAGCAGAGCTTGTTTTGATCAATTATTCAACTACGATGTCACGGCCAAGAGAGCGTTGGAAGTTGTTGACTATGTTGCCTATCATCCAACACCACGATAAGGATCGGTTGGACTCAGTTGATGGACAGGATGCTCACACGAAAGGCGTGGTTCCAAAAGGTTCCTGAGTGCGCAGGTTGAATGTAAGAACCAGCTCGAATCGGTGTAGTCGGCTCCGTCAACCGCCGGAGGCGGGAATAGGCGGGCAGGAGATTTGAGATTAAGAAGTACAGTTTAATCAGCAGAACCCCAGGCGGCAATGATCCGGCGAATTCTCAAAATGCTCGGCGCTTTAAGTACTAGCATGGGCCTCACGCTGGCTACGCAGTTATTGTTGCCACCTGCATTTCTCCATGCTTATGGTGTAAGCCTGTATGGGGAGTGGCTTGTATTATCGGGCACGCTCAGTTATTTGGCCACGCTGAATTTCGGAATCACAACCTATGCGACCAATGAGCTTACGATACTGCGCAAGCGGGAAACGATGGATAATTATCGGGAATTGCAAGGGAGCACCCTGGCATTGCTCTTGTGCATGGTGTGCCTCGGTCTTGCCGTGACGGCGATGGTCTTTTTTCTGCCGTTGGGAAGGCTGCTTCATCTCTCCCGGATTGCGCCGCGGGACATAGCGCCGACTGCATTCTTCCTGGGTCTGCAGATGATGGTGAATATCCTCGCCGGGTACTACAACAACCTCTTCATGGTTGTGGAGAAGGCACATCGCGGATTGTCCTGGGGGATTGCGAGAGCGTTTGCTGGAACCAGCACCTGCTTTATTCTGGCATTGCTGCGGCTCTCCTTTCCTATGCTGGCATTTGGTCAATTAACCGCGATTGTTTTGGTTACGCTTCTCTCCATTTATGATTTGAAACGTCAATTGGGACATCTGCCGTTGGGACTGCAGGGGGCAAACTGGAAGACAGCCAAGGCGACTCTCCGCCCGAGTGGGTTGTTCGCCATGATTTTTGCACAGCAGTTTCTGGTCTTTCAGGTTCCGGTGAACATTTTGCAATGGATACTTGGGCCCACTGTTGTGGTTCTCTTCAGCACAAGCAGAACCATTCTTTCCAGCGCCCGGCAACTTCTGAGCCCGATCACCAATGCGGTTGCGCCCGAGGTTACTTTCAGCTTCGCCAAAGGGGAGATGAAGAAGATGTTGATGATCTTCCATCACTCGGAGAAGATTGTGTTTGCGGGAATTCCGATTGCAAATCTCGGGGCCTATCTGTTATCCCCGATCCTTGTTCGTGTGTGGCTTCACAGACCGTTTCTCTTTAATTCATCGATTTATGCTCTCATGGCGTTGGTTTCTGCGGCCATGAGCATGCGAGACCACAAGCAATTCTTTCAATTCTCGACGAATACGCATAGGCGATTGTCTGTCATTGTGTTCTTCGGTAACATACTGATGATTTGCGCCAGCATTCCCTTCACGTTGAGATATGGACTTATTGGGTTCATGTCGGTGTGGTTGGTGTCAGAAGTTTTACAAATGGGATTCATCTATCTTGAAAACAAGAACCTGTTTCTTCAGGATCCATCCATTTCATTTGTTCCTGTGCTGAAGCTTGCACTGGTTATGCTAGCTTCGCTGCCCATCTGCATGGTCCTGCTGAACTTTGCCATGCAGCGGTCACTGGTTTTTGTGGGCCTTGTGGCTGCGTGCGGAGTCGTGTTGCTGAGTGCAGAATCCTACTTTGTTTTCGGGTTGCGCAATCTCTGGACAGAGTTCAGACAGCAATTAAGACGAAGCGCACGAACGGCATAATCCACGAACTCCTCTCGTAGAGCCCCAGGGCAGTTGTGTTAGAACGTGAGAGGTGGATTAGAGGCCGATGCGTTCAAGGAAGATGCCGGCAAGGGCGCTAGCATTGTGGGCAAGGTCGTAGCCGTCTAGAATTCGTGTCCGGCCGTTGGCAGCAAAGCGATTGCGCATTTCGTGGTCGTCCATCAATCGCGCCAATGCTTCGGACAGTGCAGCACAGTCGCCCGGCACAACCAGGAAGCCATCAACCTGGTTGCGTATGAGTTCTGGAATACCCATGATGTTAGTGCTCACGCAGGGGATGGACATGGACATCGCTTCCATCAAGACGACCGGCAGCCCCTCAGCAAAGCTGGGAAGACAGAAGACGTCTGCGAGGGCGTAAAGGTTGCGTATTCGGTCCTGGTTCACCGCTCCCTCAAAGACAACGCAATCCGGCTTGGTGAGGCGTGCAGCGTGTTCCCGGAGGGATGGCTCATCGGGTCCGTTGCCCACAAAGCGAAGGCGAACCGGGCGGCCCTGGCTGTTCAGGCGTTCCATTGCATCGAGCAATATGTGCTGGCCCTTGGCTCGAGTGAGACGAGCGACGCAAAGGATCTCCAGGGAATCCGAATCAGGTTTCGCAGGGAGCGGAGAAAAGAGCACCGGATCGATGCCAAGACGAACTACGATGAACTTTTTCCATTGCTCGTTGTACGGTGAAAGGTTCATCAACTGGCTGCGGGTGTAGGAACTGATACAAACGAGGAAGTCTGCAGCAGCGGTTTTTTGCGACAGGTATTGTCCCTCAGTGTCCAAAAACTCGTCGGGACCGTGCACTGTCAACGAGTAACCGAAACGGAAGACCTTCCGGACAAAAAGCCCAACGCTGGCGGCCTGGGAGGCGAGGTGCACATGAAGGTGCTTCTGGCCGTTGCGCCTCATCCACTGCCCCACCATTAAGGCTTCCGTGAAGTACATGAGGTTGAGGAACAGGCGTGGAAGGTCGAGTCCGGCCAGGGTAAAGGCGAGGGCAATACCCCGCCAATAGCCGGCAAGGTTCAGCACAAGAGTTTTGGCGTGGGCTGCCGCCGCTCCCGGCACGCCGTGGCACTTGACACAGTAGGTGCGGGCAGCCTCTTGGCGCTCCTCGGCGGTGAGTATTTCCTGAGGGCGGTCGGGCGGGTTGATAGATGCGGTCTCAATGCGGAATCCTACGGCTCGTAGCGCCAGCACCTCACGCAGGACAAAGGTCATGGAGAGCGTGGGGTAGCGGCTGACCAGGTAGGCGATTGAGCGGGTGGGGCCACTAGTCAGTATGGAGTGACCGGTTCCAGTTCGCAGGTCGTGGGTTAGGCTGTGATTCGTTGAGGAACACAGTCCAGAGCCACAAGCGGAGAGGAACCGGCCATGAAGGAAAAGGTACGATTTTTGGGTTTGGATGTCCATGGCGAAACGATCGCAGCGGCGATCGCCGAGCCGGATGGAGAAGTGCGCAGCCTTGGGGTCATCCCGAACCGCGCCGAGTCTGTACGCAAACTGATCAAGAAGCTGGGTCCGGCCGAGCAGTTGCGGGCCTGCTACGAGGCCGGTCCTACCGGATACGTGCTGTATTGGCAGCTAACCGAGTTGGGCGTCGATTGCGCGGTGGTGGCGCCGACACTGGTGCCAACCAAGGCCGGCGACCGGGTGAAAACCGACCGGCGGGATGCGGCCAAGCTGGCACGCTGTCATCGGGCGGGCGATCTGACTGCGGTGTGGGTGCCGGATGCGAGCACGGAGGCGTTGCGCGATCTGGTGCGAACGCGCGAAGCGGCCAAACAGGATCAGCTGCGGGCACGGCATCGGTTGAGCAAGTTTCTGTTGCGCACCGGGCGACGGGCGCCGTTTGCGGGCAAGGCCTGGACACTGCCCTACATGGCCTGGGTGCGGCAGTTGCGCTACGAGCAGGCGGCGCAGGAGTGGACGCGGCTGGATTTGCTGCATGAGGTCGAACACATGGCCGAGCGCGTGAAGCGATTGGAGGAGGCGATCCGGGAAGCCGTGAAGCTGGCTCCGGCCCCGATGCAGGAAGCGATTCGCGGCTTGCAGGCGTTGCGCGGTGTGGCCGAGATTTCGGCGGTGACGGTGGTGGCCGAGCTGGGCCGGATCTCACGTTTTGAGGGCGCGCGGCAGTTGATGGGCTACAGCGGCGCGGTGCCCAGTGAAGAGTCCAGCGGCAAGCGGCAGCAGCGCGGTGCGATCACCAAGACGGGCAACGCGCATCTGCGACGCGTGGTCATCGAAGCGGCCTGGAGTTATCGGCTCAAACCGCGCATCGGGCCGGTGCTGGGCAAGCGACAGGAAGGCGTACCGGAAGAGATCAAAGAGATGGCCTGGAAGGCGCAGTTGCGATTGCATAAGCGCTACGCCAGGCTGGCCGCGGCAGGCAAGGACCAGCGCAAGATCGTGACCGCAGTGGGCCGCGAACTGCTGGGCTTCATCTGGGCCATCGGCCGGCGGGTGGAAGCGGCGGGCTGCGAGCAAAGAGCCGCCTGAAGGGCAAAAACAAAAGCCGGGCTCTACGTGTCAGCAGTGGAAAGGGGAAGCAACAACAACAGCAAAAACAAAAACCTTCCTGAAGAGGAAAAAACCGCGCAACGCGAATGAACAGCATCAACCAATTCGAAGACAGGGCCAGCCGCAGCCGGAGCAAGCACGAAGGAGAATCCTCGACCGCTCTATGCGACAGGCTCAGCCGGACTCGCGACACTAGTCCGAGGCAGCTCCCGACGGATCATGAGCATGCGGTTTCGACCCGCGAATATCAGACTGATCAATCGTCGCCCATTCTGCTTCGGCTGCTGCTGGCCCTGTCCTCGAAAAAACAAAAACCACCCCACAGCCGTGCAGGCATTGACAGGATCACTCCATATCAGAGCAGTTCTCCAATTCATGTGCCCTGTTTGGTTGCGTGCGAGGTGGCTCTTTCTTGAGGAAAAAGCTACTTATCATCCTGCTTTCGGAGTACAGCAATTGGAGAACAGCTGTGGCGCTGGGCGCCGCGGATGCTTCGGGTTGGCGAGGATTCGACATGGGAAACGTTCGAGCCAGCATTGCAGCCTGCCGTTCGAGATGGGACGGCGGACCTAATGTGGCGCGGGCAGAGGCTCTCCAAAGTATAGGTGTCGGAAGTTGCCGGCTCCAGATTCCTTATTCGTCTTGAAGACGAGGTAAACCTGGCAAGTGTATTCATGGCAGGCGCGAACGAAGGGCGGTTGGCCGGCGAGGCGCGGGTGCACCAGAAAGTGTGCAATTTTCATCTATTCAGCATGTAAAGTATTTGTTTTCATTGAGTTGCTAAGAAATCCATAGTTTGGCCTATTTTATTCCTGTTTCTTCGCCAATTCTGGAAACGGCACAGAAGGTTTTGGGACGTCGGCTGGGTGCATTCGGGAGCGCTGCGCCGGATTGCGTCGATCACTGTGGTCTTCATTCTTAGATTGTGCGCCATTGGAGCTTAATTATCTGCAACGATTTTGCAGGTATCTGCGGCGGGAGACGGCGCTGGAGCGAAATGGGTTCCTGCTTTCCCACCCATTTCGCGATGAGGTTGCGAAATGGATGGGGCACACACAGGGTTCGGCCGGGGAGATTCGTTTGTGCGATTGCCCGGCGAGGAAGGCAGAGAATTCTGCGCCAGTGCGGTCAATGGTGATACTTTACTTTTTGGCTGAGTTCCGGCCCGGCGTCGGAAGTGTACCGGTGGACCGGGTGCGGCCTGACCCCCGTTGTTGCATTTGCCCGTCAACCGGCTGGAAGAGTTTGGGAGCTAGTTTCTTATGATGGAATTCCACGTTTCGCGGAGCGCACGGGAACGCTACCAGTTTACGGAGTCTCTCTTCTCGTTTTCGGGGAATGTCGTGTTCGCCAACATGGCGGGATGCCGGGAGTTTGCGCACCGGATCAATTCGGTGCGCGATGCGGCAAGGCATCCGGGGCTGGCCGTGCATGCCGGCCAGTTGTTCGCGATGGGTTTAATCGACGAGGCCAGTCATGTAGTCCTGGCGTGCTATCGCGAACAATTCGATCCCGCGGTGATGACCAGTGCTTTGGACTGGTTTGCAACGCAGGTGAGCCCCACGGCGCTGGACTCCATGCTCCTGGCTTTTGTGGAGCACTTTCCCGGATCGAGCGTGATGCGGGGCGAAGAGACGGCGCGGCATTGGCTGGACGGAGAGACGGATGGAACTCCCCACCGGGCCGTAGCACTGGAAGAACTGCTGTTGCTCTGGACGGCGAATCGGAATGAAGCATTCCAGCCATTCGAAGAGCTATTTGAGGAAAAAAGCCTTGCGGAGAAGACCGTTTACCGCGAAGTAACGCAGAGGCTACCGGACTACTTTGCCACCCGGCCCCTGGTTCCGATCGAAGACGGCAAGCCTGTAACTTTGCTGGACCTGCTGCGCAAGCCGGCCTTGGAGTCACCCACCTCGCTGAGCGAACAACTGGCTCTAATCCGACGGTTGTGGAGGCCGCTGCTGGGTGACAGCCTGGACCGCTTGTTGCTGCTGGCGGGAGAGATTCTGCACGAAGAGGAACTGGCCATCTGGGCGATGTACAACCCTCCCGACCCCGAAGCGGAAGCCAGGGCAGCCGCTGCGGCCAGAGAGGCGGCAAGGCGCAGGCGTGAGCGGGGCGACCAGCAGTGGCCATCAATCGTCAGCCATTCCGAGGTACCGGTGTTTGGCGACCCGGCCCATGAGTACGAGAAGTTTAGCCCCGATACGGCCTGGATGCCGACCACGGTTTTGATCGCCAAGAGTACCTATGTCTGGCTGGCTCAGCTCAGCAAGCAATTCGGCAGGCATATCGGCAGGCTGGATGAAATCCCTGACGAAGAACTGGCCACTCTGGCCGCACGCGGGCTCAATTCTCTTTGGCTTATCGGTGTCTGGGAGCGCAGCCGCGCATCGAAAACGATCAAGCAACTCTGCGGAAACAACGATGCTGTTGCTTCTGCGTACTCGCTTTTCGACTATCGCATTGCCGAGGACCTGGGTGGCGAATCGGCCTACATCAACCTGCGCGATCGCGCCTATCGCCACGGTGTGCGTTTGGCCAGCGACATGGTTCCCAATCATATGGGAATCGATTCGCCCTGGGTTGTTGAGCACCCTGAGTGGTTCATCTCCCGCGACGAGTCGCCCTATCCGGCCTACAGCTTCAACGGCCCGGATCTGTCCAGCGATGGGCGTGTCGAAATCAAGATTGACGACCACTACTTCGAGCAGACCGACGCGGCAGTTGTTTTCCGTCGCCGTGACCGATACACAGGCGAAACCCGCTACATCTATCACGGTAACGATGGCACAAGCTTCCCCTGGAACGACACCGCGCAGCTCGATTACCTGAATCCTGCGGTCCGGGAGCAGGTCATCCAGACCATCCTCCATGTTGCGCGCCTTTTTCCGGTCATCCGCTTCGACGCAGCAATGACCCTGGCCAAGCGCCACTTCCATCGGCTATGGTTTCCGGGGCCAGGATCGAGCGGCGCCATTCCTTCAAGGGCTGAATACAGCATGACGCAGGCCGAGTTCGATCGTGCCATGCCCCATGAATTCTGGCGCGAAGTGGTCGACCGTGTGGCCGTTGAAGTTCCTGGGACGTTGCTGCTGGCAGAAGCTTTCTGGCTGATGGAAGGTTACTTCGTCCGGACTTTAGGCATGCATCGCGTCTACAACAGCGCCTTCATGAACATGATGCGCGACGAGGAGAACGCCAAGTACCGTTCCGTGATCAAGAACACCCTGGAGTTCGATCCGGACATTATGAAACGTTACGTCAATTTCATGAGCAATCCTGACGAGCGGACAGCGGTTGACCAGTTCGGCACCGGCGACAAGTGTTTCGGCGTCGCTGTGCTCATGTCCACTCTGCCCGGTTTGCCGATGTTTGGCCACGGCCAGGTGGAGGGATTCACCGAGAAGTACGGCATGGAGTACCAGCGCCCCCGCTACGACGAAACCCCCAACCATTGGCTCGTCGAGCGCCACGAGCGCGAGATTGCGCCCTTGCTCAAACGGCGCTGGCTTTTTGCGGAGAGCTCCAGCTTCCTGATGTACGACTTCTATCAGGACGGGGGACGCGTGGATGAGAATGTATTTGCCTATTCCAACCGCAACGGCGGCGAGCGCGCCCTGGTGGTCTACAACAACCGCTATGGAAGCACGCATGGCACGATCGATTTCTCAGCCGCTTACGCCGACAAGGGAGCAGGGCACCTTCGCCAGCAGCGGCTACGCGAAGGGTTGGGGCTGAGCGGCAATGCCGGGGCTATTCTGGCTTTCCGTGATTCGCTCACGGGCCTGGAATATCTTCGCCGCGCCGGACAGCTTGGCGATCAGGGCCTTACCCTCGATCTGCACGGATACCAGTGCCATGTCTTCCTCGATTGGCGCGAATTGCATGCCACGGCAGAACACCCCTGGGACCGCCTTTGCGATCAGCTCAACGGCCGCGGTGTCCCCAGTCTCGATGATGCCCTTGTGAATCTGGAGCTGCAACCTGTGCACGAAGCGCTCCGTCTTGCCCTTGACGCAGGAGTCGTTCGTTTGCTCGCCGACCTGGCCGAGCATCCCCGTTCCATCTCCGTCGGTAACGACAAGAAGCTTGTTGCGGAGCGAAAGGAGTTCTTCGATCTCGCGTGGAGGCGTTGCGATGGCTTCCTTCGTGTTGCCCAGACAGCCTGGCGCTCACGCGCAACAAAGCAGAGTCGGGAAGCAGTACCTCAACCAACCGGCCCTGGTTTCCTCGCTCCTGCCTTCCGCGAACGGTTGTATGCTGCGATGCGGATGCCGATCGTTGAGGCTGCCTTCTCGCATCCCTGGACAGCCGCTGCACGCCGTGTTCTGCCCAGCCCGAGCCCGCAATTCACCGCGACTGCGATGTGGGGGCCGCTGCTTGGCTGGTGCATGCTCGAACTCCTTGCCGAATCCATCGACGCCGGGAATCCGCAGCAAATGGCGCTCGACCTTTTCGATCGGTTGCGGTTGCGCGAACCGTTCGCTCAGGCCTTCAGCGCTCTCGGCTTTGAGAGCGAAGAAGGCTGGCGCGTAGCTTCCCGCATCAAGGTAGTGCTGCTCAGCGAAGCCGGCGTTGGCCAGCCCCAAGCGACTTCCGCGCCCCAACCGGACGCGGGCTCCGAGGCTCCCGTAAAACCCGCCGGAGTGGACGAAGCGCGGACTCCGCAGACCGGCCACCCTACGCCTGGCGATGAACCGGCCAGAGCCGAGGAGCGCGTGGCGCTCGCGCCGTCGCTCTGGCTCGACCCGGATGTCCGCTGGCTGACGGGTGCGCACGAGGCGGATGGGCACTCTTACCTGGTGCGCGAGCCCTATGAAGAGCTGCTGTGGTGGATGCTGATGCCGTCGCTGCTGCGACTGGCAGGAGAGTCTGTGCTTGACCGTGCGGCGATCGTACAGATGGGCAACTTTGTGGATGAGGCCCTGGCCAGCGCGGAGGCCGCGGGATACCGTATCGACAGGCTGCTCGGACTGTCCAACGATGCGGCAGGCGGCGACGCGCTGGAGGAGGCCGAAGCCGAGGCGGTTGCGCCAGACGGGCCGGATGGCAGGGAAGTGAAGCCAGAAGAGCCATCTCCTGGAGCCGTGACGGTGACTTCGCCGGAACCTAATGAGCCTGCCTAGCGCGGCGGGTTCCGGAGTTGCATTTGTCCCAAGGGCCCAAGACCCGTAGAATCACTGGAGGGCAGGCAGGAACGCTACCCGAGGCAGCACCAGGTAATGATGAGCGAACAAGAGACAGGGCATTCCAGTCAGGCGCAGGCGGTTTCGCCGGCATGGACCAGAATCGAGCGGGCGCGGCATCCCCAGCGGCCTTACCCCATGGACTTCATCGAACGAATATTCTCGGATTTCAGCGAGATTCACGGGGATCGCGCTTATGGCGACGACGAGGCTGTGGCCTGCGGCATGGCCCGGCTGGGTGACCAGGAGGTAATGGTCATCGGCAACCGCAAGGGCGGCAGCACCAAGGAGCGGGTGAAGCGCAACTTCGGCATGCCGCATCCGGAGGGCTACCGCAAGGCGCTGCGCTGCATGAAGATTGCGGAGAAGTTTTCGCGGCCGGTGGTCAGCTTCATCGATCTGCCCGGCGCCTATCCGGGGCTGGGCGCCGAGGAGCGCGGCCAGGCGGAAGCCATTGCGCGGAACATCCTGGAGATGTCGCGTCTGCGGGTGCCCACCATCTCCGTGATTACGGGCGAGGGCGGATCGGGCGGGGCGCTGGCGCTGGCGGTGAGCGACCGGGTGCTGATCCTGGAGAATGCGCTGTACTTCGTGATTACACCCGAGTCGTGCGCGGCCATCATGTGGCGCGACGCGGCGCATAAGCAGCTGGCGGCCGAGGCCATGCGGATCTCCGCGCCGGAGGTTGCCGCGTTGGGCTGCGTGGACGAGATTATTTCCGAACCGCCCGAGGGCGCGCATAGCGACCGCGAGACCGGTTGCGGGCTGCTTGGCACGGCGCTGAAGAGGCATCTTGACGTGCTGATGGCGACACCTATCGACGCGCTGGTTGCCGCGCGCCAGGAAAAATTCCGCAACATTGCGCAGTTCTACACGGAAGGCTAGCGCATGAGTCTGCCTGTGACCGGTGGCGGCCGGGTGCGCGCCTATCTTCAATTCATTGCAGCCGTCTGCTACTACTTTCTGGCGCGTGCACTGGCCCGTCATGGAGCGCAGGGTCTGGCGAGCCAGGAGTGGGCGCCGCTGGCCGAGCAGGCGATGCTGGTCTTCCTGCTGTTGCTGGGCTATGCGGCCTTCGGCTCGTGGATGGACCGGCAAAGCCAGCCAATTACGGAACAGGGGCTGCCGCGGCGTGCCGGGTGGGTTGGCGAGGCCGGGCTTGGACTGGCGGCCGGGTGGGCGATTGCGGTGATCTGTGTGCTGCCCATGGTGGTGAATGGCGGCATTGCCATTGTCCTCAACCTTCAGCCCTCGGCGTGGGGCTGGTTGCTGGCGGATACGGCCTTTTTCGCCCTGCTGGCGCTGGGCGAGGAGATTGCCTTCCGCGGCTACGGGTTCCAGCGGTTCGCCCATGCGGTGGGTGGAATTGGAGCGGCGCTGGGGTTTGCGGCATTCTACGCCATTGTTCAGGCTCTCCAGCCGGGGTCGAGCCATGCCAGCATTGCTGTTTCAGTCATGCTGGGCCTGGTGCTTTCAGTGGCTTACCTGCGCACCCGGGCGCTGTGGGTGAGCTGGGGCATCAACTTCGGCTGGAAGGCGAGCCGGGCACTGGTCTTCGGGCTGGCGGTGAGCGGCATGAACGGGCACTCACCGGTGGTGCAGGGTGACCCGATGGGTCCGTTCTGGCTGACTGGTGGAGGGTTCGGGGTGGACGGGAGCTGGGTAACGTTTTTCGTTCTGCTGGCAGCGCTGCCGGTTGTCTACCGCCTCACGCGGGAGCTGGACTACAAGTACAACGCGCCGGTGATTGTGCCGGGCGGCATCCCGGTGGACCTGGACGCGGCGGCCAAGCGCCAGCATGAGGCGGCGATGGGCCCGGCGGAGCCTGCGGCTCCGGTTCTGGTGCAGATTCTCCCGGTGACCACGCCGCCGCCGGCGGTGAAGAACGATGAGCCGGATGCCGGGAAGAGCAGCGAGTCCTAAGCCAAATTGATTCGGTCAGGCTTGACAAGGCCGGAGTGGTCGGAGGCTTTGTTGAGGGCGATCCCCGTGCCGAATCGGCTTTAGTTTCTTTCCAGGCAAGTCTGCCTGTGAGCCCCTTGTTTTGAGAAGATCCGGAATTCCCTGGTGTACAAGTCCTTTAGAAGAGGGTCGATTTGCGCCTTTTGTGCTTGGAACTTGATTGGTTTCATGGGGCTGGAAGGAAAGAGGGGGGAGGGGTGCTATTTTTCCGGAAGAAGAGGCGAAGAAAGGTGAGGGGATCTTCCCAGTGTGTGGTCTCCATGGCTGATCTCCTTTATGACTATTGTGCTCGCGCGATGCGAAATTATATGCAAACCACATGCGGTGTGGCAGGCGCTCGCTTTTCGCTCGCAGAGGGTTCGTGGCCTCCCAGGTCTCAGAAGCGAAACCTGGAGCACCCGGCGCATCTTCAAAGAGATCCATGGCCGAGCCTGCCGACGAGTGGACCCAGCGGCGATTGCAACTGAAGGTGAGAGGTTGAAACTCTCCGGTTTGCCCATATCCGTGGCGCTCGCCTTTCATGCAAAGGGAGTACCCCGCTGGCGAATCGATTGAAGGGTATTGTTCCTCCACCCTCCCAGGTCCTCAAAAGCCAGGGACCGGGGTGCACCCTCACCCTTGAGTTTGACATCGTCGTTGAGGCCGGGGCCACTTGCCGTATCGACCTATACGGGCATGACAGCGAGGGGTGATTTTCCATTGCCATGGATGAGACGGAGAGAACTTGATTTTCATGTTGCGGAAAGAGGGAGTGCCGACTGAAGTTGTGGCCGGGCGGGGGATTTGACCTTTGTATTCAAAGCGGATTATTGTTTGGCCAATGCAGCTCGGATGCGTGGGAGGTCCCCATGGTTCAGTCGATTCTGCCTGAGGAGAAGCACCCCAACCAGACGGCGGCCGCAAGGGGTGGCCGAATGAAGGAGTTACAGCGCGCGGCCGTGGTGAGCGCGGCGGCGCTGCTGTGCGTGGCGGCGACGCTGTGCCTCGTCGCGCCGCTCAAGGGGCAGATTACGATCGACTCAAAGACTGGCACGGTGACGAACGAATCCGACGGCACCACGCGGTTTACGGTGGACAGGCGGTACCAGCAGATTACGCCGACCAAGGTGGCGCTGGCCAAGACGGATCTGGACCCCAAGACACGGTTGGACCTGATGCGGACGATGCAGGCGGAGCAGGGGTTTGCGATGCGGCCGTTTCCTCGGGGTCACAAGGGGCTGCAGTTGGTGGCGAATGGGAAACTGGAACCGGCGGGCGAGGCGTATGTGAACATGGTGACGGCGGAAGGTATCTCTGCCAGGCCGGGCGACCGGGTGGTGATAACCGACGTCAAGATCGACCACGCGAAGATTATTTTTGAGCTGAACGGCGGACCGGACCCGAAGCACCGGTTTTTGCGCCACGTGGAGATTGGCACGGGTCCGATGATGAACCCCGTGGTGCAGGGACGACGGACAGGAACCGGTGGGCTCGCGGCTGACGCTGAGCTTCCAGGGCCACGTGCCGGAGCTGACGGGGCCGGATGTGAAGGCGCTGCTGGCGCCGCTGATCTCATTTGACGTGAAGACGCCGGTGCAGGCATTTACGGATACGCTTCCGGCCAAGCTGAAAGATGCGATTCTGGGCCACCAGGTGCTGGTGGGGATGAGCACGGACATGGTGCTCTTTGCCAAGGGCGCGCCGGACACGAAGTCGCGGGAGATGGAAGGGCAGATGCCGTTTGAGGAGTGGATTTACGGCAAGCCGCCCAAGGACGTGGAGTTTGTGCGGATCAATGGCAACCGCGTGATCCGCGTGGAAGTGGCGAAGATTGGCGAGAAGCCGGTGGTGTTTACCGAGGACGTGGTGACGGGGATGATGCGCACGGACGGCACGCCGCTGGAACCGGATGCGACGCGCACGCGTGGCCAAGGTGGGCGACGTGCAGCGCGATCCGGACAAGGAAGCTCCGGCGGCGCCGCCGAGCTTGCGGAAGCCGGGCGAGACGCTTCCTGCGGACGACGACAAGGCATCGCGGGTGGGAGTGATGAAGCCCGTTCAGTTCCCCAAGCCGAAGCCGGATGCGCAGCCGGGAGCGAATCCGGATGGGCCGCCGGCGGATGTGCAGCCAGCCGCCGGGCAGTACGCAAGCTCCGGCGGCCGGTGCTCAGACGCAGCCTGCCGATCCCTCGCAGCCGCCACCGGTGAAGCCGCAGATGCTGCTTGCGGGGCCGGGCACGGCACGGTGACGCATCGCTAGGGCGGCGGGTTAGCAAGTCAGCGCGGCGGCGAGTCAGCTGGATGGCGACGGGGTGATTCTGATGTAGACTGGAGGGAGCGAGTCTCGCTCGCCTCCGGCAGAAATCCTTTGCAAAGAGAGGCAAGCCCCAAGGCGAGTATCAGACCGCGCCGTTGAAGCCGCGGGCAGATGTATTGCGCGTGTGTGCAGAGACAACCCCAAGAAGGAGAAACACCCCAGCATGGCCAAGATTGCAAAAACAGGTGACCGCAAGAAGGTAATGGACACGACGAAGTCGACCGACTGTCCCAAGTGCAGCAAGCCGACGCGCATCGTCAAGCGCGTGAAGGACCGCGAGCGCGGTATCCCGGGCGGCGTCTACATCTCGTGCTCTGTGTGCGATTTCTACGAGAAACTTTAAGCGACCATTTAAGTTTCGGATAGGAGGAGGCCTGGCTTTTCGCCGGGCTTTTTCTTTTGGGGTGCGGTTAGAGGGCTTCGGCCATTTCTCTGAGGATGGATTCGGCGGCTGCGGCGGCGTCGGGAGCCTGGGTGATGGGTCGGCCGACGACGAGGTGGCTGGCACCGAGACGGAGAGCCTCGGCGGGGGTGGCGATTCGCTTCTGGTCGCCGATGGCTGCGCCGGCGGGGCGGATGCCGGGAATGACGAGGACAGCTTCAGGGCCGGCAAGGGCGCGGAGGGTGGCTACCTCCCGGGGTGAGCAGACGAAGCCGCGGATGCCGGCGGAGAGACCCATCCGGGCGAGCAGTTCCACCTGGGTTGCGGGGGTGCGGTCGATGCCGGTGGCGGCGAGCTGGGAGGCGTCCATGCTGGTGAGGACGGTGACGGCGAGCAGCTGGGGCGGATGGGCAAGGCCTTCGAGGGCTGCGCCGGCGGCGGAGAGCATGGCGGGGCCGCCGGAGGCGTGAAGGGTGAGCATGTGGACGCCGAGGGCCGCGGCGGAGCGGACGGCGCCGGCGACGGTGTTGGGGATGTCGTGAAATTTGAGGTCGAGGAAGACGGAGTGGCCGCGGCGGAGAATGGGCTCGAGGACGGCCGGACCGGCGGCGGTGAAGAGCTCCAGGCCGACCTTGAACCAGGTGCAGGTGTCTTCAAGGCGATCGACGAGGGAGGCTGCACCGGCGGCGTCGGGGACGTCGAGGGCGACGATGAGGCGCTTGCGGGCCTCGTCGATGGGGTGAATTACGGTTGCGGCCGAGGCGAAGGCGGGATTCAGGCGCTCGGGGATGGGCATGAGTCCATGGTAGGGCAAAAACGGGAGGAGTTCACTGATTTCTTCCACCGGGCCACCTGCGGTGGGGCAGACGCCGCTTGCGTGGCATTGGGTTCGTGGCTTCCCACCCATCTCACAATGGGGCTGTGAAATGGATGGGGCACCGGGCCACCTGCGGTGAGGCAGACGCCGCTTGCGCGGCATTGGGTTCGGGGTTTCCCACCCATTTCACGATGGGACAGTGAAATGGATGGGGCATTGGGCCGCCTGCTGTGGGGCAGACGCCGCTTGCGCGGCATGGGTTCGTGGTTTCCTGCCCAGGAATTGTGGAGCCTCGGGCTAAGATATTCAGGCTTGCACGGCGACTGGCTCGGTTTCCGCGGCGTGGAGCAACTGCTGGTCGTGGGCGGGGAGGAAGCGGCAGAGGTAGTCGATGGGGTCGTCAGAGGCGGCCATCTGGCGGAGGTGGTACTTCCACACGTCGGGCTTGATGGTGCGGCGGGTGAAGGGCTTGCGGGTAACATGCACGACCTGGCCCCGGGAGTTGACGCGGGGGTAGGTGACGGCGGGAACCATGAAGCTCATGTGCGCGCCGGAGCGCCAGAAGCAGCAGGCAAAGTCGTGGGAGAAGAGCAGGGTGTAATGGCGACCCTCAGTGGAGAGCAGGGCGAGGGCGTCTTCGTTTCCGGGCCAGATGGGGCGGACGTGGGACTGGAACCAGCGGCGGAATTCGAATCCGTTAAACTGAGCCTGATTCAACAACAAACGCAGCAACTCTTTACGATTCATCGCACCATTCCTTGAACTGAGACCTGTAGAGGAATCCGGGATAAAGCAGCGCCAGTAAGACGCCGCGCAAACGAGCCAACGCGGGGAAGCAGTTTTGAGAGCCTTCTACTTTTGAATAACGTGAAAACGCGGGGAGTTTCCTTTTGAGAAATGATGAGGGCTCACTCGGCGATTGACGGGGACGCTGCTTCTGGCTATCGGCAGGAAGGCTCCTCTATGAGGATGGCGCGAGATGCGGGGAAAGTGTGTCAGTGCCAGGCGCGGGTTGGGGCGGGGTGGGAATCAAGATGAATACGGACAGGAGCTGGGGCGTGCGGGTGGAAGCGGCAAGGGCAAAAGATGCAAGATAGAGATTCGAGGTGGGCTTGGGACGGATTTTGAAGCGCTGTGCGGGATGGGTGGTTCTGGTTCTGGCGGCTGGCGGCGTGAGTTGGGCGGCGGGGGTGCATACCAACCCGCTGAACAACGATCCGCTGGTGAAAGTGGCATTTGAGCACTTCTACCAGCTGGACTATGCGGGCGCGGTGGAGCGGTTCAGCCGGTTCCACGAGTTGCACGCGGGCGATCCGCAGGCGACGGTGCTGCTGCTCGAGGCGGAGGTGTTCCAGGAGCTCTACCGGCAGGATCTGCTGGACACGACCTTCTATGCCAACGACGGTTTTTTGACGGGGCGGCACGCGACCCAGGAGGACCCGAAGACGCGGCAACGCATTCTGGGGCTGGCGGACGAGGTGGTGAAAGAGGCGGACTGGCGGCTGGGGAAGAACCCGAACGATGTGGACGCGCTGTATGCGCGGGGATATGCGCGGGCGCTGGAATGCACCTATGTGGCGATGGTGGAGCGCGCGTACGGCATGGGGTTCAGGCTGGCGACGAAGGCCAAGGACGACGACGCGAAGGTGCTGCAGCTGGATCCGGACTATGTGGACGCGAAGCTGGTGGTGGGGGTGTACGAATACGTGGTGGGGGCGCTGCCGTGGCCGTTCAAGCTGCTGATCGGGTTTGCGGGAATTACGGGATCGAAGACGCGGGGTCTGGAGATGCTGACCGACGACGGCAACCGGGGGCCGATGACGAGCGTGGAGGCGCGGACGACGATTGCGCTGTTTCTGCGCCGGGAGGGGCGGTATAAAGAGGCGATCCAGGTGGTGCGGAAGCTGAAAGGCGAGTACCCGCGGGACTACCTGTTCAGCCTGGAAGAGGCGAACCTGCGCAAGGATGCGGGCGAGGGGATGGCCGCGGTGGATGCGTACCGGGAGATTTTGGCGGCGAATGCGAAGCCGGGGTGGTTCTACTCGCCGCGGCTGGAGCTTACGTATTTTGGGTTGGGCGATGCGCTGCGGGGGCAGAGGCACTATGCAGAGGCGGCGCAGGCGTATGAGCAGGCGGCTGGGACGGCGGGAGTGGGGCCGGAGCTGAAGATCCGGTCGCTGCTGGACGCGGGGGAGTGCCGGGACGTGAATGGAGAGCGGCCGCAGGCGGTGAAGGACTACCAGGCGGCGATTGAGAGCGGGCCGAACACGTCACGGGCGGATACGGCGCGGAAGTACTTGCATCGGGCGTACACGGGGAACTGAGGCGGACAACCGGAAAGGGAACTGTTGCGGGGTTGGCTTCGTATAGAGACAATGATTGGGGAGGGTTTCTGCCATGGCCGTCTACTGTAACCGGTGTGGAACGGGATTGCCGCACACCGCACGGTTCTGTTCCAACTGCGGGGCAACGATTGCCGCCGCGCCGCAAACGGCGTCGAGGCCGCTCTACCGGCCGCACGTGGGCAGGGCGATTGCCGGGGTGTGCATCGGGCTGGCGCAGGCCTACGGATGGGATGTGGCGCTGGTGCGCATTGCCACGGTGGTGGGCTTCTGTTTCTCCGGCGGACTGGTGGCGATTGCCTACCTGGCCTGCTGGATTGGGATTCCAGAGGAGCCAATCGGGCTGCCGGGAGCGTATCCTCCAAGGACGGGAGCGTATCCTCCAGGTATATGAACGGCTGGTACGAATCGGACGGGGCAAGGCTGAGCTACCGCGACGCGGGCTTGGGCTTGCCCATTGTTTTTCTACATCCCACTCCACTTGACAGCGAATACTGGCGTCCGCTGATTGACGATATGGGCGGCGCGCGCGCGGTGGTTCCGGACCTGCGCGGACATGGGCGGTCTGCTTTGGGCACGAAGCTGCCGGTGGGCGGATTTGCGCGCGTGCCGGATGCGCCTGTGCTGACGATGGGGCAACTCGCGGACGATGTGATTGCACTGCTGGACCACCTGGGTATTCCGGACGCGGTGTTTGCCGGGTGCTCGATTGGCGGTTATGTGCTGCTGGAACTGTGGCGCCGGATTCCGCAGCGGATGCAGGCGCTGGCGTTTGTGTGCTCGAAGCCGCAGGCTGACGCGGAGGCCGGGCTGGTGAAGCGCGCGGCCAACATTGCGCAGGTCAGGGCGGATGGGCCGGGCGGGTTGTTCGACGGCATGGCGCAGAGCCTGATTGGGGCGACGGCGCGGGAACGGCGGCCGAAGATTGTGGGCGAGTTGCGGGCGCGAATGACGCTGACGGCCGAGGCGGCGATTGCGGTGCAGGCGGGGCTGGCGGTGCGGCCGGATTCTCTACCCACGGTGGCGAAGATCGATGTGCCGGTGCTGGCGATTGCGGGTGGGGAAGACCCGGCTTGCACGCCGGCGGAGGTGGAGGCGTTCAACGCTGCGCCGGGGGGATGCGAGTTTCACCTGCTGCCGGATGCGGGGCATTTTGCGGCGTATGAGCAACCGAGGAAGGTGGCGGCGCTGCTGGCGGAGTGGCTCAAACAGCCGGATGCAAGCTTCTAGCTGCTAGCTTCCAGCTCGCTGCTCCCAGCTTTCGGGATTTCCAGATCGCAATGGCGAGATCCCTTTCGGCAGCCCGGAGTTGCTCACCGGCACTCCCTGGCAGCGGTGCGGCAGAGAGTGGCTCGGCATTGAGGAGCGTCGGCGAGGGGCTGGTCGGGGTTCGTGGTTTCCCACCCAATTCACGATGGGACTGTGAATTGGATGGGGTACAAGACGTGGTTTTCAGAAACAGCTTCAGCAGGTTAGCGCCCGCTTCGCGGGCATAGCGAGTAGCGAGTTAGCTGGAGCATGGGTTGCGGCAGATGGCGCTGGTATGCCCAGAGAACCGGGGCGCGGCGCAAGGATTCCTCCGATTCGTATAATGAGGACAAACACCGGACGATTGAGGGGAGTTGCGGATGCCTGCGTACGAGTACCTGTGCAACGAATGTGGAAGCCATTTCGAGCGGCGGCAGAAGATGTCGGATGCGGCGCTTGAGGATTGCCCGGAGTGCGGCGGAAGCGTGAAGCGGCTGATCAGCGGCGGGGCGGGCGCAATTACCAAGGGGAGCGGCAGCTCGGCGGACGTGGAGCCGCGCGGGATGTGCGGAATGCGCGGACCGTGCTGCGGTCAGGGCGGGGGGTGCGGGAACGCGGGGTTCTGCGAGAACTGAGGGATGCGTCAGTCGGCGGCGCGAAGGTCGAAGACGGGCTGGTAGCGGGCACCGGTGGCCATTAGTTCCTGGATGGCCTGGACGGGGCGGATGCCGCCGCGGGCGCCGGAGAACATGCAGTTGACGGCGGCGGCGGCGCAGGAGAAGTCGAGCTGGCGCGCGAGGGGCCAGTCCTGCAGCAGGCCGTAGATGAAGCCGGCGTGGAAGATGTCGCCGGCGCCGGTGGTGTCGACGACGGGGACGCGGTAGGCTGGGCGATGGAGGAGCTGGTGGCCGTCCCAGGCGAGGACGCCGTCTTCGCCGAGGGTTGCGGCGGTGAGCCGGCAGCCGAAGCGGCGCTGCATGCGATGGAGTGCGGACTCGAGGTTCTTGTCGGCCATGAGGCGGCAGGGGAAGTCGCGGCTGACGATGAGGTAGTCGATGTTGTCGATCAGCTCTTCGACGCCGGGGTAGAGCTCGTCGAGGTCGGCGACGACGGGGATGCCGGCCTGGCGGGCCCAGCTGGCGGCGAGGGTGGCTGCGGCGGTGTCGCGTCCGTCGAGGTGGAGGGCGCGGGCGGTGGTGATCCACTCGCGGCGGAGTTCGTGGGGCTCAAGGACCATGGACTCGTCGCGCTGGCAGAGGACGGTGCGCTCGCCTTCGTCGACCATGATGAGATTTTGCAGGCTGTGGCCGCCGGGGACGGTGACGATGCGGGCGTCGACGCCCGCGCGGGCGAAGGCGTCGCGATGGAGGCGGGCGGCATCGTCTTCGCCGAGCTTGCCGACGTAGCGGGTGCTGAGGCCCCAGGTCTGGCAGGCAACGACGGTGGTGGCTGCCTGGCCGCCGGGGAGAACGGTGCGGCTGGCGTAGTCGACCTTGGAGCCGCGGGCGGGGTAGGTGGGCAGGGTGATGAGGGTGTCGCTGGCGTTGAGGCCAACGCCGACCATGTCAACCTGCGGCGGGAGGGTCATTCAGACATTGTAACGGGCGGGGCGGGTGAAGGTCGTGATGATGAAGGCGTGACCGAAAAGCAAATGCAGGTCCTTCGACTCCCTGCGCTGCGCTACGGTCGCTCAGGATGACAACTCTTTTCTGATTCGAGCCTCTGAGACACATCATTTAAGAGAAGCGGGTGGCTTTCCAGAGGGCGTAGCCGGCGAGCAGGGCTGTGGCAACCAGCACCGCGCCGAGGGCCCAGAGCCAGGTGAACTGCATGGCCAGGGCGGGGACGCGGGCGTTGACGCCGAGGTAGAAGAAGACGGCGGAAGCGCCGAAGACGATGGCGTAATCCCAGATGGAGCGGCCGGCGGGATCGTCGTCGAGGTCGGAACGGCCGTAGGTGGCGAGGACGCGGTTGTAGTCGAGGCCGTAGCGGTTGCACTCGCGCAGCAGGGCCTGGTTGGTGGAGGAGTTCTCGCGCTCTCCGGCGACGGCGGTGGAGACGGCGAGAGCGCCGAGGATCATGACGACGGAGCCGGCGACGACGAGCAGGCGGTGGGTGGCGTCGGCGTGGGCCAGCTCGCCGAAGACCAGCGCGCCCCAGGCGAGGCCCCAGAGCTGGTTGGTGTTGGAGAGCGGAATGGCGCGGCCGATGCCGAGGTACTTGGTGGCGAACTGCTGGAAGAGGTCGCCGATGACCCAGACGAATCCGCCGAGGAAGAGCCAGAAGATGAGGTGCTTGATCTCCGGCGAGTGGAAGACGGCGGCGTGGGTTCCACCGTCGAGGGCGAGGACGAGGGCGAAGCAGGTGACGAGCTCGCCGATGGTGAAGACGGTGACGAAGGAGAGCGGGTTCATGCCGCTGATGTAGGCCTTGCGGTAGGGAATGTACATGGTTCCCCAGAGCAGGCTGGCGCCGGCGGCGGCGAGGATGCCGGCGACGGCGCGGGGGGCGTGGGGACCGCTGGCGTGGATGGTGCTGAAGCCGAGCAGGACGGCGGCAGTGACGATGGCGAGAGCGCCGAGGAGGACCTTGGCCAAGGTTTTGGCGCTGGCGCCTTTGAGCTCGCCGAAGAGGACGCGGCCCCAGAAGATGCCGACCAGTGAGTTGGTATTCCAGAGAGGGAAGGCGATGGTGAGGCCGACGTCGCGGATGGCGAAGACGGTGAGGGTGTTGGCGACGGCCCAGAGCATGCCGGCGAGGATGGCGTTGAGGATGAGATGGCGGTTGAGGGCGAGGTCGGCGAAGACGTAGCGGGTGCCTTTGAGCAGGGTGGGGAGGGTCCAGCGGGCGGTGAAGACGCCGGCGACCATGCAAAGGGAGATGGCGAAGGGCGAGAGCCCGGAGTTGACCAGCTTGGTGGGGGCTTCCGCCGCGCCCAGCCAGACGCCGGCAGCAAGGCCGCAGGCGACGCCGACGCCATGGACGGAGCGAAAGCTTGCGTTGACGTTGCGGGTGGTGCTCAAGCGGTTGGCCTCCGGGAAGCGCGGGGAGATTTTCAGTGGAGCGTGATGAGCAGGGCCAGGCCGATGAGGAAGACGGCGAGGGGGATGAGGAAGTGGCTGTCGGTGAGGATGGCGCGGGTTTTGGAGGAAGTGCTCATGGGCAGGCTGTTCCTTGTTGTGCGCAGGGGGTGCGAGTCGGCGAAGACCATCATAGGGGAGCGGGGCGGTGGTTGGTAAGGCGGTCGGCGAAGTTTTTCTGGAAACGCGCATGGGCTAAGGCCCGGAGTGAGTGGGGTCGAATGGGTGCGGAGGATGCTGTAGGCTCAAAGGAGAAGATTTCCCAGGAAGCTTATTTTGAAAGCAGAATCGATTCCATCGCCGCGTCCATTTTTGTATCCGCAACCAGGCGGTGCGCTGCACTGCGGCAAGGTTTCGCTGGAAGCTCTGGCGAAGCGCTATGGGACGCCGCTTTATGTTTACTCCGCCGATCAGATTGTGGAGCGGCTGGGGCTGTTTCAGGCTGCGCTGGCGCGGCGCGAGCACCTGGTGTGCTACGCGGTGAAGGCGAACTCGGCACTGGCGATTTTGAAGCTGCTGGCGGGGCGGGGAGCGGGGTTCGACATTGTCTCCGGCGGGGAACTGGAGCGGGTAAGGGCGGCTGCGCCTGAGGCTTTGGAGCGGGTGGTGTTTTCCGGCGTGGGCAAGACGGCGGCGGAGATTGACCTGGCGCTCATGGCCGGGATTCTTGAGTTCAACGTGGAGAGCGAGGCGGAACTGGCGCTGCTGGGCGCGCGGGCGGCGAAGCTGAAACGGAAGGCGCGGTTTGCGCTGCGGGTGAATCCGGATGTGTTTGCGGATACGCATCCGTACATTTCGACGGGGCTGCGGGAACACAAATTCGGGATCGACATTCGGCAGGCGCGGCGGATTTATGGGAGCGTGGAGGGGAACCGCTGGCTTGAGGCGCATGGGGTGAGCGTGCATATCGGGTCGCAGATCCGCACGGCGGCTCCGTTTGGCGCGGCGATGGAGCGGGTGTACAAGCTGGTGGGCCAATTGCGGCGGGATGGAATTGAGCTGAAGGCGATTGACGCCGGGGGTGGGCTGGGGATTGATTATCACGGCGGCGTGTTTGATGCGGCAGCGAAGGTGACGGAGTACGCGGCGGCGCTCGGGAAGGCGCTGAAAGGGTTCGAGGGGCGGCTGCTGCTGGAGCCGGGACGGTTCATTGTGGCGCAGGCGGGAGCGCTGGTGGCGCGGGTGTTGCAGGTGAAGCGCAATGGGAAGAAGACGTTTGTAATTACAGACGCGGCGATGAACGATCTGATAAGGCCGGCGCTTTACCAGGCGCATCACGAAATTGTGCCGGTGCGGCGGCGGGCGGGACGGCCGCGGACGGTGGATGTGGTGGGACCGGTGTGCGAGACGGGCGACTTTTTTGCGCGCGACCGGAAGCTTGCGCCGGTGGAACCGGGAGACCTGGTGGCGCTGCTGGACGCGGGGGCTTATGGGATGGCGCAGAGCTCGAACTACAACACGCGACCGCGTGCGGCGGAGGTGCTGGTTGAAGGCGGGAAGGCGCGTCTGATCCGGCGGCGAGAGACGATGGCGGATTTGCTGGGGCCGGAGATTCTCTGAGATCCTGTTGAAAAACTGCTTCGAGGTTGGCCGAGGGGCTCAGAAACCGATCCCTCAGGGGCTAAAGCCCTCCTGATTTCGCGGCGCTTGCGGCACGGATAAATCCGTGCCCTTTCAAAACATAGCCGGCTAAGGCAGTTTTTCAGCAGACTCTGAGATCGCTGCTGGATCATCTCCAGGAACGGTGAAACTCCTCCACCACGCGGGCCGTCCTGATAACGTAGTGCGCGGGGGAATTCTGGAATGCAAATTGGAATGAAAATGGCGTGTGCTCTGGCGATTGCCGGGCTCACGTTGGGGATGTCTGCGGCTGCGTGGGCCGATTCTCTGACGGTGAAGACGCAACAGGGGAAGGCGCAGGGCAAGACCATCAACGATGGCAAGGTGAAGGCATTTCTGGGGCTGCCGTATGCAGCGCCGCCGGTGGGCGACTTGCGCTGGAAGGCGCCTGAGCCGGCGGCCAAGTGGAAGGGCACGCGCGATGCGACCAAGTTCGGCGCACACTGCGCGCAGAACCGCGTGTTTGAAGACATGGTCTTTCCGGATGCCGGCAACAGCGAGGACTGCCTGTTTCTGAACATCTACGCGCCGGCCGAAGCGAATGACAAGAGCAAGCTGCCGGTGATGTTCTGGATTCATGGTGGGGGCTACTCGGGCGGGGCCGCCAGCGAGCCGCGGCACAATGGGGACTTTCTGCCGCTGAAAGGCGTTGTGCTGGTGACGATCAACTACCGGCTGGGGGTGTTTGGATTTCTGGCAACTTCTGACCTGGCCAAAGAAGCGGGCGGGACGGCAGGGAACTATGGGCTGATGGACATGGTGGCGGCGCTTCAGTGGGTGAAGGCGAACATCAAGAAGTTTGGCGGCGATGCGGGGAATGTGACCATCTTCGGCGAGAGTGCGGGGTCGTTTGCGGTGAGCACGCTGATGGCGTCGCCGATGGCGCAGGGGCTGTTCCAGAAGGCCATTGGCGAAAGCGGCGGGGCCTTCAGCGATGTGCTGGCGCTGGACCCGCTGGAGACACGCGAGAAGAAGGATGACGAGTGGGTGGCTTCGCTGGAGGTGAAGTCGCTGGCCGAACTGCGCGCGCTGCCTACGGACAAGATTCTGGAAGCGGTGAAGGCGAAGAGGGGTGGGTTCTCGACGACGATCGACGGGAAACTGCTGACTGAATCAGTCCCTGCAACCTACGCGGCCGGCAAGCAGGCGCACGTGCCGCTGCTGGCGGGCTGGAATCGGGACGAGGGGCAGTTCGGCAACGGGGCATGACCGCCGAGAAATGGAAGGCCGATGGCGGAAGAGATGTTCAAGGATCGCGCGGCGGAGTTCCTGAAACTGTATCCGGGCGACGACGGATGAGCAGGCAGTGCGCTCGGCGGTCAGACTACGGCAGCGATGCGTTTATTGCCTTCAGCACATGGAAGTGGCTGGAGGCGCATCGCAAGACGGGCGACTCGCCGGTCTATCGCTATCACTTCGAATTGCAGGCGCCGCCCAGCAAGTACCACCCGGGAACGTTTGCGTTCCACTCCGACGACATCGAGTACGTCTTCGGGACGCTGGATACGCGGCCGGGCGAGACGGTGCGGCCGGAAGACCGCACGCTGAGCGACCAGATGATGAGCTACTGGACGAACTTTGCCAAGACGGGCGATCCCAATGGAGCGGGTCTGCCGGCGTGGCCGAAGTATGACAAGGACGACTCGCTGATCCACCTGGATGCGCCGATCACCGCTGGGCCGGATCACGCTGCGGGCGCGGTATGAGTTCCTGTTGAAGGGGATGCCGGCGTTCCGGTTCTGAGCGGCGACCGCAGAAAGGACCAAATGAAATGGCCGCCCTCGGGCGGCCATTTCATTTGATGCGCAAGGAAGACTGGAATGTGCGGGAAGATTGCCGCGGCCAAGATCAGTGGTTGACGCCGGCGGCTTGCGCAAATCCGGCAGGCCTGCTCTGAGGGGATGGTCGAGACCGGCGGCGGATCGACGAAGGAGGCAGTCTTGGCGTTGATGGCGGTGGAGTAGTCGGGGCCGAGGCCGAGCTTCTTCAGGGCGCGGGAGTCGGGCATCAGCTTGGTCTGCCAGCCCTGGTCGGCCTGGTACTTCTGCATGGCGGCTTCGGTGGTGGAGTCCCACTTGCCGTTGGCTCGCCGGTCAGGTAGTGCTCGCGGATGAGGGCCTGCTGAATCTCAGTGACGCGGGCCGGCTCGATGGCCTGCTGGCCGTGCAGCTTGTGCGACTTGGAGGCTGCCGCAGTCTTGCGGGAAGAGCGGGTGTGGGCGCTGGCTGAGGCGTGTGAGGCGCTGGTGAGTGCTGGCCCGGTGCGTACGCGTGGCGAAGGCCGGCGATGGCCAGCAGCAGCCGCCGAAAGCACGAAGACCAGGTTCGCTCGGAATGAAGACACGCTGGTTCACCCTATGAGAACGAAATTTGCCGATGAATCAATTTTCAGTGTAACGTCCGGTCTCGCGTTGCGACAAGAACAAAAATCAAGAAAAGCAGCCGGATTGCAACCCGAATCAGTACCGATGCCGATTGCGGAAGGGGGCAATCGGCACCGGCATGGGGCGTTATTCCAGCGTACCGCCGAGGAGTTGATGCCGTTGTCGGGATGGCGCGGGTCGATGACTTCAAAGACCACATCGTCGCCCTGTCTTCAGCTTGCTGACCACCGCGTCGAACTGCTCCTTGGTGCCGGTGGGCTGCTTGTTGATGCGGGTAATGATCAGGCCAGGCTCAAGGCCCTGCAGATCAGCAAACGAACCGGAGCGAACCGACTGGATGACGACTCCCGGAACTGTGCAGCTTGGCGAGGGTGGAGTCGGACTCCTGGCGAACCACGAGGCCCAGTTTGGCTTCGCCGGCATCGCCCTTGTCGTCGGGTCCTGCTTCGGCCTGCTGGGTTCCGGTATCGGCAAAGACGCTTGTCCAGGTCGCCGATGGTGACGGTGGTATCCATCTGCTTGCCGTCGCGCAGGTAGCCGAGGCGCACCGTTGAGCCGGGGCGGCGGCTGGTGATCTCGTTGACCAGATCGTCGCCGTCCTTGATGCTGCGGCCGTCGATGGTGGTGATGATGTCGCCTGCCTTGAGGCCGGCCTTGTCGGCCGGTCCGCCGCGACTGACCTGCTGGACCAGGACGCCGTTCTTGAAGCCGTAGACGCGATTGACGGCGCCGGAGAGGCCCTGGTTGGAAGCGGATGCCGATGGAGCCGCGAGTGACCTTGTGGCTGGGGCTGATGAGGTCGTTGTAGACCTCGACGACGGTGTTGGAGGGCATGGCGAAGCCGATGCCCTGGTAGCCGGCCGACTGGGTGTAGATGGCGGTGTTGACGCCGATGACTTCGCCATTCATGTTGAGCAGCGGGCCGCCGGAGTTGCCGGGATTGATGGCGGCGTCGGTCTGGATGAAGTGCTGGAACTGGCCGCTGGCGCCGGGCTCGATGGTGCGGTTCTTGGCGGAGATGATGCCGGCGGTGACGGTCTGCGAGAGCGCGAAGGGGCTGCCGATGGCTTCGACCCAGTCGCCGACCTGCGCGGTGTCGGAGTTGCCCAGCTTGACGGTGGGCAGGGGGGTGCTGGTGTCGATCTTGATGACGGCGAGGTCGGTGGCCTTGTCGACGCCGATGACGCGCGCCGGGCGGCCGAGGTCCTGGCTGTCAGGATCGGTGGAGAGCTTGACGTAGATCTTGTCGGCCTTCTCGATGACGTGGTTGTTGGTGATGATGTAGCCCTTGGGGTCGACGATGAAGCCGGAGCCGAGCGACTCGCGGACCTGGCCGTCGTCGCCGCCTTCCTGGTCGGGAATCTGGCCGCCGAAGAAGCGGTTGAAGAAGTCCTGGAAGTTGCCCTGGCCCTGTCCCTGCTGCTGCTGCTGGTCGTCTTCCTGATCGTCGTCGCCGGGGTTCTGCGGGGGTGGCCTGGGCGCGCCCGTGGGGATTGCGGCGGCCCATGTTCGAGGACTGCTTGGGGAGGGTCTGGGTGTTGATATTGACCACCGCCGGACCCACCTCTTTGGCGATCCGCACAAAGTCGTTGGGAGGGACGGGCGAGTTGACCACCTTGAGGGGGGTGGCATCGGAGCTGTGCGTTCTGCTTTTCCTGTCCGCGGACCCCGTGAGCAGCAAAGGAGCCGGCCACAATGGCTGCGGAGAGCGTGGCAAGCAAGACAAACATTGAAGCGAGACGGCGCGAGCGCAGCCGTTCAAAGAGCGATTTCATGGGTTCCTGTGACCTCGTCGGGTGACCAGCCCCTGGGGCTGTGTGGTTGGATGCACCAATTATCAGTATAGCCAGTTCGGGCCAATCCCGTGATAGCCGGTCCGGGCCGATTCCGTGCGGCAGGGGTTCCAATCGAATAGACGTGGGGCGGGGAAAAGAGTCGCAAGCGGGCCGTGGTAACATCCGGCATGGATTTCAGTCAGAAGGCTCTTGGAATTGTGGCCCTTGGCGCGCTGTGCGCGGCGATGGGCGTGCCGAACAGCAGTGCGCAGAACGCGCCTCCGCCGTCGCCGGCGCCGGGCAGTTTTGGACCGGATGATCGCGATGATCACGGGCGGGAAGAGCGCGTGGACGCCCGGAACAGATGACGCAGCATGGAGAAGCTGCGCGATGCGGCCATGAAGGACCCTTATGCGCTGAACCGAGCTGCGCTACCTGACGGACAACATTGGGCCGCGGCTGAGCGGGTCGCCGCAGGCGGGGCAGGCGGTGGAGTACGTGGCGGCCGAGATGCGGGCGCTGGGCGCTGAGGTGACGCTGGAAAAAGCGAAGGTGCCGCACTGGGTGCGCGGCGCGGAGACGGCGGAGGTGGTTGCGTGGCCGGGACAGACGCCGGGGACCACGCAGAAGGTGGTGCTGACGGCGCTGGGCGGGAGCGTGGCAACGCCGGCGGATGGGCTGACCGCGGAGGTGGTGGTAGTGGACGACTGGAAGCAGCTCCAGGCGCTGCCGCAGGACGCGGTGAAGGGCAAGATTCTGCTGTTCAACCACAAGTTTGACAAGGAACTGGCGGCGCAGGGCCAGGGGCTGGAGGCGTATGGCGACGGGGTGGTGTACCGCGGAGCTGCGCCGATTGCCGGGGCGGCAGTGGGCGCGGTGGCGGTTCTGGTGCGGTCGGTGGGCGGGGCGGACTACCGGCTTCCGCATACGGGGCTGACGGATTACAGCGATGGCGTGGCGAAGATTCCGGCGGCAGCGGTGACGGCGGAGGATGCCGATCTGCTGAAGGATCTGGCCAGCCAGGGGCCGGTGAGGCTGCACCTGACGCTGACGCCGCAGACGCTTCCGGATGCCGACAGCTACAACGTGATTGCGGACTGGAAAGGAACCGAGCATCCGGAGCAGGTGGTGGTGGTCTCCGGACATCTGGACTCGTGGGACCTGGGGACGGGCGCCATCGACGATGGAGCGGGGGTGGTGGTGTCAATGCAGGTGATTCACCTGCTGCACGATCTGAATCTTCACCCCAGGCGGACGGTGCGGTTTGTTGCCTGGATGTGCGAGGAAGAGGGGTCGCAAGGCGCGGCGCAGTACATGATTGACCACAAGGACGAGGCGGCCAACCACATTGGGGCCATTGAGAGCGACCTGGGCGCGGACCATCCGACTGGAATCTACTATGCGGGCAAGCCGGCGCTGGGGGATTGGCTGCGGCCGGTGGCGCAGGTGCTGGATGCGATTGGCGCGGAGACGCTGACGAGCGCTCCGGGGACTGGCGAGGACATTGAGGGGCTGACGGAAAAGGGCGTGCCCAGCTTTGCGCCGATACAGGACAACCGGTTCTACTTCAACTATCACCACACGGCGGCGGACACATTCGACAAGGTGGATGCGAAGCACCTGAACGAGAACGCGGCGGTGATGACGGTGCTGGCGTATGCGCTTGCCGACTCAGCGGAGACGGCGCCGCGATAAGGCGGGGAGTCGGGAACAGGGAATAGGGTTGGCGCTACGGGAGGTGGAGGGCGACGACTGGGATGGCGATCAATGTTGCCTTCATCCGGGAAGTGGGGCTGGTTCGCTGGGCGCGGCGGACGGCGGTGCGGCAGTTTTACAAGCGCATCCTCAGGCGTGACCACGCGATGCAACTGCCCACCGGCGAGTGGATGAATCTGCCCATCAGCGACCACTTTGCCAGTGAGGCGTTCATTACCGGGGCGGATGTGGACTGGGGCAGCGAGGCGCTGTTTGCGTCCATGCTGAAGCGGCGGGGCGCGTTTCTTGATGTGGGCGCGCATATTGGGTATTACAGCCTGTACATGCTGCCGCGGGTGACGGAGGCCTTCTGTTTTGAGCCGGACCCGCGGGTGCGGGAGTTGCTGGAATTCAACCTGATTGGCAGGCATAATGTGCACGTGATTCCGTGGGCTGCGGGAGCCAGGCCGGGACGGGCGCGGTTTACGCTGGAGCGGGACTCGGAGGTTTCGCACCTGGCGGAGGACGGGGACGATCCGGGAAATCAGATTACGGTGGACCTGGTGACGCTGGATGGGTTTGTAGGGTCGCGCGGACTGGTGGTGGAGGCGATCAAGATCGACGTCGAGGGGCATGACGCCGAGGTGATTGAGGGAGCGCTGCACGTGCTTGCCGAGCAGGAGCCGCTGGTGCTTACGGAAGCCAAGCCTGACGCAGCGCTGTTTGACCTGATGCGGCAGGTGGGGTACCGGGTGTTTGCATTTGTCCGGCATCCGGTTACGCGCAGGAAGCGGTTCGCGGAGCTGATTGCGGAGCAACCGGTTCCGGGCGTGACCAAAATGGTGTTTCTTGTTCCGGGGCGGCTGATGGGTGAGTTCGAGGGGCTCACCGACAGTGATTCGTGATTCGTGGTCAGGGTTCAAAGATCGTGACGGCGAACGAAGGGCATGACCCTCTGCGGCCAGGGCGGTAGCCGCGAAAGAGCCTTAGGACGCCGGATGCGGCTTGACGCCGGTCCAGGTCCAGGCGCTGATTCTCCATTTACCTGACTCCTTGAGCAGGACGAAGGTCATCTGGCCCTCCTCTTTCATGGGCGCGCCTTTTTCCTTGTAGAAGTAGACGGTGGGAATGACGACGTAGGCAAAATCGCCATCAATCTCGGTGCGGGTGGCGTCAGAGTAGGCCACCAGCCCATCGGTGACACCGTTGTCCTGGTCGTGCTTGTCGTAGGCGGCAGCCCAATCCTGTTCAGCATGAGGTCCGTACCAGCGAAACGGAGAGAACTCATCGACGATCATGACGTCGGCGCCAATAAAGGCGGCGAATGCGGACTTGGTGTCGCCGCTGTTGAACCCATCAATGAACTGGTGAATGGGTGTATAGACATCGTTTTTGGGAGCGGCATGGAGGTTGGCGGAGGCGAGAAGCAGACAAACGGCCGATACTAGAATCATCTTTTTCATTGGTTTCTCCATGAACTGCCGCTGGGGGGAGCGGAGGGTTGCAAATTGAATCTGGTTATGTGACTTATTTACTCCGATTGTACTGATCTCGAAGAGGTTTGCAAGATGAATCGACGAGAGGCTGTTTGTGGCGGATCAACGGTTATTGCCGGAGGTGTGCCTTACGCTTCGTGGGCGGTGGGGACGTGGGGTTGGGGGACGAGTTCGGTGAGGGCGATTCCGGCGAGGATCAGGAGTGCGCCGCATGCGGGGACCAGGCCGAGCCGTTCACCCATGATGAGGAACGACGTGATCCAGGCAAAGACGGGCTCGAGGGTGAGCAGCAGGGCGGTGTGGGTGGGCGGCAGGACGGACTGCGCCCAGCTCTGAATGGAAAAGGCGGCCGCGGTGGCGAGGACGGCGGCGATGGCCAGGGCGACGGCCAGGCGGGCTGTCCAGTGAATATGCGGATGTTCGATGAAGGGCAGGCTGAGAGCCATGAAGACAGCGCAGAAGCCCACTTGCAGGATGGCCAGCGGGCGAAAGCCGATGCGGGGCGAAACATGGCTCAGCGCGATGCAGTGGAAGGCGAAGCCGACAGCGCAGCCGAGGGTGAGCAGATCGCCGATGTTGATGGAGGATAGGTCGGGCAGCAGTCCGGCTAGAGAGGCGACGGAGGAGGATGGTCCGGGAGCGGCCGGCGCGGTGAGGAAAATGATGCCGGTGAAGGCGAGCGCGGCGCCGAGGTAGGCGTTCCAGCGGGGGCGGTGAGCTCCGGGCATCCTGAGGCCGGGGATGGTGGAGAAGAGTGGGACGAGGACGACGACCAGACCGGTGATGAAGGCGGATTTGGAGGGCGTGGTGCGAGCCAGGCCGGTGGTCTGGAACTGGTAGCCGAGAGCGAGGCAGAGGCCGACCAGGGCGCCCGCGCCGATTTGCCAGCGGCGGATGGTGCGCCAGAACTGGCGATCGGCCCCGTGATAGGCCGCGGCGAGCACGGCGAAGGCGAGCGTCATGCGGACCAGGTTGAAGGCGGCCGGGGTGGCGTCGGCGAGCGCGCCCTTGATGAGCACGAAGGTGGATCCCCAGACGGCGACGACAAACAACATGAGCAGATAGGCGCGCAGCTTCATCTGCATGGATTATTTCAGCCGGGGCATTGGCGCGGAGATTCCCGAATGCGGAAAAGGGCGATGGGACAGGCAGCGCGGAGCCAAGAGGCGCATCCAAAGGGAAATGCACGAATGCTCGAATTGCATGACGGCGATCCTCCTGTCCCGGCAGGACTGGCTGTTCGGCATATTCCTTTTTTCAGCAGTGGTGGTCTTCGGCAGCGGGATTCACTACCTGCTGTTCCGGCTGCTGCGCGGGCAACAGTCGGCGGCGCAGCGGCGCGGGCTGGGGATCAACCGCTATCTGGCGTGGCCGGCGCGCTGCGTCTTCCTGACCATTGGATTGCGCATCGTGCTGCCGATGGTACCGCGGATTCCGCCGTTCCTGCTGGACCGCATCGACCAGACCGTCGAGGTGCTGCTGGTGCTGTTTCTGGGCTGGTTGGCAATTGGGGGCGTCTATGTGTTTCAGGCCTTCACGCTGAGCCGGTTCGACACCACGGTGGCCGACAACCTGAGGGCCCGGCGGGTGCATACGCAGATGCAGTTCTTCCGGCGGCTGTTGATCTTTATTGTGCTGCTGCTGGATGCCGGGGCGCTGCTGTGGAGCCTGCACGATCCGCAACTGTGGAAGTACGGCACCGGGCTACTGGCTTCAGCGGGGTTGGCTTCGCTGGTGCTGGCGACGGCAGCCAAGTCGACGGCCTCGAACCTGATTGCGGGGATGCAGATTGCGCTGAGCGAGCCGATCCGCATTGACGACGTGGTAGTGATCCAGGGCGAATGGGGGCGGATTGAGGAGATCACCAGCACTTATGTGATTGTGAAGATATGGGACGAGCGGCGGCTGGTGGTGCCGCTGAGCTACTTTATCGAGCAGCCGTTTGAGAACTGGACGCGGCGTCGCGGCGACCTGCTGGGGACGGCGTTTCTTTACGTGGACTACTCGGTGCCGGTTGAGCCGCTGCGGGCGGAGTTGCAGAGGATTGTGAGCGCTTCTCCGCTGTGGGACAAGCGCGTGTGCGTTTTGCAGGTGACCAACCTGACGGACCGCAGCATGGAACTGCGCTGCCTGATGAGCTCCGGCGGGTCGTCGCAACTGTTTGACTTGCGCTGTATTGTGCGGGAAAGGATGATCGAGTTTCTGCGGGAGAACTATCCGCAGGCGCTGCCGACGCTGCGGTTTGAGATGCGGGATAGGCCAAAGCAGGTCAGCGAGTCAGCGGGTCAGGCGCCTGCGGTGCGGTCAGACGGCGCTTGCGCGCCATGAGGGTTCGTGGTTTCCCACCCATTTCGCGATGAGGCTGCGCAATGGGTGGGGCACCCGGCATCCTGCGGGCAACTTGCTGGCCGCTGTTTACCGGGCGTGGATGTTGCCGGCCCAGGACTCGTGGCCACCGACCCAGGTTTCCCGGACTTCGGTCTTGAGAATGGCCGGCGCGGGGATGGTGTAGAGGTCGCGGTCGATGACGATGAAGTCGGCCTCGTAGCCGGGGGCGAGCTTGCCTTTGCGCGTCTCGGCGAATTCGGCGTAGGCGGAGCCTTGGGTGTAGGCGTAGAGGGCCTGGCCGCGGGTGATCTTGTTCTCAGGGAAGTAGGTTTTGGTCCCGGCTTCGTTCATGCGGGTGACGGCGGCGTAGAGGCCGCGGAAGGGCGTGATGGGCTCGACGGGGTAGTCGGTGCCGAAGGCAAGCGGGACGCCGGCGTCAAGGAAGGCCTTCCAGGCGTAGGAGTAGGCGGCGCGCTGGGGGCCGAGACGGTCTTCGGCCCAGTTCATGTCCGTAAGAAGATGATTGGGCTGCATGGAGGCGATGACGCCGAGCTGTTTGAAGCGGGGAATGTCGGCGGGGTCAACGACCTGTGCGTGCTCGATGCGGTTGCGGGCGGCGGTAGAGACGCCGGGTTGCGAATAGGCGTCGAGGGCCATGGCAGCGGCTTTGTCGCCGATGGCGTGGAAGCCGAGCTGGAAGCCGGCCTGGGCGCGCTCGACGGCCATCTTGTTGAGCTGCTCCTGCGTGTACTGGGGCAGGCCGGTGTTGCCGGGATCGTCGGCGAAGGGAGCCTTCATGGCGGCGGTGCGGGAGCCAAGAGAGCCGTCCATGAAGCCCTTGAGGAAGCCGGTGTGGAGCAGCGGGTCGTTGGGGTCGTGGTGGGCGCGCATCTTGATCAGTTCCGGGAGCGGGGCTTTGAAGGGCAGCCACTCGGTGATGCGCAGGTTCAGCTTGCCTTCTTTTTCAAGTTCCTCGTAGACGAGGAAATCGTCCCAGTCGCTGAAGTCCTGGACGCTGGTCAGGCCGTGGGCGAGGGCGTCGGCGATGGCCAGCTCATCGCCGCGCAGGCGGTCGTCGTGGCTGGGCGGAGGGATGACCTTATAGACGAGGTCCTGGGCCGATTCGCGGAGGATGCCGGTGGGGTCGCCGTTGGCGTCGAGATCGATGGCTCCGCCCTGCGGCGGGGTGGTTTTGCCGGTGATGCCGGCGGCGGCCAGGGCGGCGGAGTTGGCGATGGCGATGTGGCCGTCGATGCGATCGAGAAATGCGGGATGGCCGCCGGTGACCTTGTCGAGATCCTGGCGGGTGGGAAGAGTTTTATCCGGCCAGAGGGTGTGGTCCCAGTTGCCTCCGGTGAGCCAGTGGCCGGCGGGCGCGTTCTGGGCGAAGGTCCGGATTTTTGCCAGCATGGCGGCGAGGGAGGCGACGCCGGTGAGGTCGACGTTGAGCTTGGTTTGGCCGGCGCTGCCGAGATGAACGTGCGCGTCGTTGAGGCCGGGAAAGATGAAGCTGCCGGTGGAGGCGGTGTTGAGATCGCGCAGGCGGGTTTTGGGGCCGGCCAGTCGCTTGATTTCCTGGTTGGAGCCGACGGCAATGATTTTGCCGCCGCCAATGGCCATGGCCTGGACGGTCTGCGGCTTGTCTTCGCGCGAGGCCGACGCCGGTGTAGATGACGCCGTTGAAGAAGATGAGGTCCGGGACGGCGTCCAACCTGGCTGGTGCGGGCTTGGCGCGCGGAGTGGCCGGGTGTTTTTGGGGGGTGGTTTGGGCGGCGCAGGCGGGGATGAGCGGCGCGGCGGCAAGGACGATGGCGAACAAGGCGGAGGAGACACGCATTGGCGGAGTTTAGCAGAGCCGCTGTTGTTCCGCACGTTGAGTTTCCCGGAAATGCAGGTCCTTCGACTCCCTGCGCTGCGCTCCGGTCGCTCAGGACGACAAGCGCTATATATATCAACATGTTACGTGGAAAAGAAAGGAAGAGACGCGCTATTGTTCGGCGGCCCATTCGGCGATGGCGAGGGTGAGAAGCAGGATGCGCTTGAGGCCGACTTCGCGATCTTTGGCGGTGTACCACTCGGCCTTGGTGTGAGCGCCGCCGCCTTCGCCGCCCGCGCCCATGGACAGGGAGGGGATGCCGAGCGAAAGAGGAATATTGGCGTCGGTTGAGCCGAGGCGGAGGTCAGTGCGCAGGGAGAGATGGCGGTCGACGGCGCGCAGAGCTTCCAGGAGCGGGGAGTCGGACGGGAGATTGGCCGCGGGGCGGTCGCCGATTTTTTGAATGGCGAAGGACAAAATGTCTTTGCCGGGTGGAAGGCCCCTTTTTGCCGTCGCATTGGTGTGGGCTACTGCGTCTTCGACCGCGCGATAGAGGGCAACCTCAAGGCGGAGAAGCTGATCGGGGCTGGTGGAGCGGCAGTCGATGGTGGCCTGGGCGTTTTCCGGGATGGAGTTGACGCTGGTTCCGCCCTGGATGGTGCCAAGGTTGAGGGTGGTGCGGGGCTCGTCGGCGAGGGGCGTTTCGGCCAGGACTGCGAGGGCGGCGGCAAGCGCGGCGATGGGGTTGGGCGTGCCGGCATCGGTGAAGCTGTGGCCGCCGGGGCCGGTGATGAGCACCTGGTAGCGTTTGCTGCCCAGGGCCTGGGTTACGGCCGAGTCGGCGCCTGCACCGTCGAGCACAATGTGGGCGGCGATGCGGCCGGCCAGGGCGGTCTGCCTGTAGAGATGGCGGATGCCGCGCAGGTCGCCCTCGCCCTCTTCGCCGACGTTGCCGAGGAACAGCAGCGAGACCGGCAGCTCGACCTTGCTGTGGATCAGGGCGTGGGCGATGGCAAGAAGGCCGGCGACTCCAGCGCCATTGTCCAGGCTCCCGGAGCTTCGAGCCGATCCTGGTTGACGACGGGGTTGAGGACGGTTTCGGCGGGAAAGACGGTGTCGAGGTGCGCGGAGAGGACGACGATGGGGCCGGTGCTTTCCGGAGACAGGTTTGCGGCGGGGAGAAATGCCGAGAACGTTGCCGATCTCGTCGATCCGCACCTCGTTGAGGCTTGCCTCGTTGAAGCGGCCCGCCATCCAGTCGGAACGGGCTTTCTCGCCGAAGGGGGTGCGGGGATGGCGACAACGGCAGCCTGCCAGTCCATGATGCGTCCGGGGTTTCCGTGCAGCCACGCGAAGGCCGCGTGCACCCTGCGCAGCCCGGCGATGGCGGTGACACGGGTGAAGGCCGAGTTGCGAGTGAAAAGGGCCATACGGATGCTTTCAGGGTAGCAGGGGAAAGGCAGGGAATAGGGAATACATATCCTCCAGCAGAGCCGGAGGATGCTTACTTGATATCGAGTGCTAATTCCTCTTCGTTGTACTCGACGGAATGGAGAAAGAGGCCTTGCGCGGGCGCGGTGGGTCCGGCGGCGGAGCGGGCGCGGGCGGCGAGAATTTGCGGGATTTCTTCGAGGGAGCGATGGCCGCGGCCGACATCGAGCATGGTGCCGACCAGGTTGCGGACCATGTGGTGGAGGAATCCGTTGCCGCGGACGCGGTAGAGGAGCAGGGGGCCGTACTCGCTCTCGCGCTGTTGCCAGGTTGAAGCGAAGATGGTCCTGATTGCGCCTTGCTTGCCGGGATGCGGGGCCCAGCGGAGTTTCTTCATCCTCGTCCGATTCGTCAACTGGCGGGCGGTTGCGGCTGGTCAGGTCGGGGTCGGTGGCGGCGAAGCTGAGGAAATCGTGCACACCTTCAAAGAGCTGGGCGGACTTTTGCAGCGTTTCCACGTCCATGGGCCATGCACAGGCGTGAACATAGCGGGCAAGGACGGGCGGGCAGATGGGCCCCTGGAAGACACGGTACTCGTAGGTTTTGGCGACCGCCGAGTGGCGCGCATGAAATGTGCTTCGCACCGTTCTCGACTCGATGATTCGGATGGCGGAGGGGAGGGTCCGGTTGAGGGCGCGATGCAGGTTTTCCGGGGGGATGTTGGCCTGCAGCTCGAAGCTGGCAACCTGCCCGAGGGCGTGGACGCCGGCATCGGTGCGGCCGGAGCCCTGGGGCAGCGGGGATTCGCCGGTGACGCGGCGGAGGGCGGCTTGCAGCTCGCCCTGGATGGTTGGTTCTCCGGGCTGAATCTGCCAGCCGCTGTAATCGGTGCCGTCGTAGGCAAGGGTGAGCTTCCAGGTTTGCGGGCTGCGGACGGGTTGGGCGCTTTCGGTCACTGGCTTCCGGTTCAAATATCAGAGTACTCGAAACGTCTAAGAAGGAAGGGCGCGGAACGGGGAGTGGGATATACTCAGCTTTCCGCCTGCCGGGCGGCAATCCGCTGGAAAAATCCCGAAAACGCGGGCGTGGCGGGGATTGGCGGGAACGAACCAGGGAGTCAGCGCGTAGGTAGATGGGAGTCCGCAGACCGGGTTTGCGGGGAAAACGTGCTTGCGAACGACAATAATGCGTCCGGAGCGGCACTCCGAACGTCTTGAAGAATGGCAACCCACATGCCTCAACAATTCGTGGAGAGGAATAATGCATTTGTACGGTAGACGTGTGTTTGAGGAGCAGGAGATGACCGCCGGGAAAGTTGGCGGGCAGGCAGGTAACCGGCTGCGGGCGATTGCGGCAGTGGTGTTGACGCTGGCTGCGGGAGTGCCCCCGGGATTCGGCCAGCAGGCGGTTCTGGGAGCGGGGCAAAATGCGCCGGACAAGGCGGCTTCAGAGCTGCCCGCGACTCCAGCGCCCGTGTTGACCCAGCCTCTGGACCTGCGCACTTCGCAGCGCGATTACTCCAAGCCGGCGGCGCGGTTTTTCGGCAACCCCATCAATACGTTCAAGGCGACGTCGATTCCGAAGGCCAGCTTTGCGAACTCGGTGCGGCTGACCGACCTGGTGAAGGAAGGGAAGATCTACCTGAGCCTGTCCGATGCTCTGGCGTTGGCGTTGGAGAACAACTACGACATTGCGATTGCGCGCTACAACCTGGACATTGCGGATACCGACATTCTGCGCACCAGGACCGGTCAGGCCCCGCTTGGCGTGCAGGCCAGCCTGGTGACCAATACGCTGGGCGGTTCGGCATCGACCTTGAGTGCAGGCGGCGGACCGGGCGGCACGACGGTTGGGTCCGGCGGCGCCGGTTCCGGCAGCGCGGGATTGTCTTTAACCACGGCGGGCGCGGGACCGCAGCCGGAGAACCTGGAGCCGACCTTTAGCTCCGGGTTGATCATTCGACCGGGCCAGCGCTCCTTCCACCAACTTTTTCACCGGCGGCACCAGCACCACCGACACCTATAACTTCACCTACAACCAGGGGTTCGTCACCGGCACGGCATTCCAGCTGACCTACCACAACACCTATGCCACCATCGACCAATGCGGTAACCGAGTTCAGCCCGCAGTACAGCGCGAACTTCAAGGCGCAGGTGACGCAGCACCTGCTGCAGGGAGCGGGCATCTGGGTGAACAAGCGGTACATGTACCAGGCAATCAACAACCGGCGTATCGTCGACTCCAGCTTCCGGCAGCAGATTCTCTACACCGTGAACCAGGTGGAGAGCATTTACTGGGGGCTGGTGCAGGCGTACGAGGATGTGCAGGCGAAGGAGCGGGCGCTGGAGCAGAGCAGCAAGGTGGCCAGCGACAACCGCAAGCAGCTGGAAATTGGCACCATGGCGCCGCTGGACGTGCTCAACGCCGACCAATCGGTGGCATCGGACAAGCAGGCGCTGATCAGCGCGCAGCTGGCGCTGAACTACCAGCAGCAGATCATCAAGCAGGCCATTGCGCGCAACCTCAACGATCCGGCATTGACGGCTGCGGCGGTGATTCCCACGGACCGGGTGAGCATTGAGCAGATTCCGGAAGAGAAGCAGCCGGTGGAAGAGCTGGTGCAAGGAGGCCTTCCAGCAGCGGCCGGAGCTGGAGCAGGCGGTGCTAACGCTGCGCAACGACGAGATCACGCTCAAGGGCGCGCGCAATGCCCTGCTGCCGCAGGTCGACATCTATGCGTACCTGGCTGGCCAAGGCGTCGCCGGCGAGATCAATCCCAGCCTTGATAAGGCATTCTATTGCACCACCGACCCGAATACCGGCGTTGTCACTTGCCCGACAGGGACGGGTGGCTACGGGACGGCGTTGGAGAATACGTTCAACAACTCTTCGCCGGACAAGGGTATTGGGTTCAATATCACCATCCCGCTTGGCAACAAGTTTGCACAGTCGGTGCAGGCGCGGTCGCTGATGGAGTACCGGCAGGCGGAGTTGCGGCTGGAGCAACTGTACACGCAGATCCGGATGCAGGTGGTCAACCAGCAGTTTGCATTGACCAACGACCGGGCGCAGGTGCTGGCATCGGAGGCAGCGCGGGACTTTGACCAGCAGAGCCTGGAGGATGAGCAGAAGAAACTGAGGCTGGGCGCCTCGACAACGGCGCTGGTGTTGCAGCAGCAACGCAACCTGGCCACGGCCGAGGACAGCCTGATTGCGGCGCAGGCGGCGTATGCCAAGGACCGCGCCGGGCTCTACCAGATACTGGCCACCACCATGCAGCACTACGGCATCAACCTTGGCGAAGCCGCCAGCGGCGATGTGGGACCGCGCCCGTGGTTCCGGGATTGGTGCCGGCGCAACCGAGCAAGGAGCCCACCACGGCGCCGCCGTCCTCGCGCTGACGCTTGAGTCCCTCTAAACAGAAGACCGGGCATGCTTCCTCAAAAAGCATGCCCGGTCTTTATTTTGAGTGAATTACATCCAAACACTTAACGTTCTGCTACAAGGTTGAGCAGGTCGAAGAACTCTGGGAAACTGATGGCGGCGGACTCAGCGCCCTGGATGAGGGTTTCTCCCTGGGCGCGGAGGGCGGCGACGCTGAAGGCCATGGCGATGCGGTGGTCGCCGCCGGAGTCGATGGCGGCGCCGTGCAGAGTCTGGCCGCCGGGTACGTCGAGGCCGTCTTCGAACTCCTCAACCTCGGCGCCCATGGCGCGCAGGTTTTTGACCACCAGGCGATGCGGTCGGACTCTTTGACGCGGAGTTCCTTGGCGTCGCGGATGCGGATGCCGCCGCTGGTGTAGGGGGCGATGGCGGCCAGGACCGGCAGCTCGTCGATGAGCTGGGCGGCAAGCGCGCCGCTGACTTCAGCCGATGCCGAGGCCCTCAGCCGGAGCGGAGATCTGCACGGTGCCGACCAATTCGGCATTCTTTTCTTCAAGATTGAGGACGGCGATGTGCGCGCCGAGGGCGGTGAGCACGTCGAGCAGCGTGGCGCGGGTGGGGTTGAGGCCGAGCGAATCGAAGAGCAGGCGTGGAGCCGGGGAAGAGCGCGGCGGCGCAGAGAAAGAAGGCGGCGGAGGAGATGTCTCCGGGGACGGCGGCCTCGATGGCGTGGAGGGTTGCGGGCCGGCGATGGAGACGGAGTCGAGGTCGCGAGTGAGGGTTGCGCCGAAGGCGCGGAGGGCGAGCTCGCTGTGGTCGCGGGTGCGGACGGCTTCGCGAACTGTGGTGGTTCCAGCGGTTTGCAGGCCGGCGAGCAGAACGCAGCTCTTGATCTGGGCGCTGGGAACGGGGGTGGTGTAGTCGATCGCCGTGAGCGCGCCGCCGTGGATTGTGAGTGGGGCGTGGCCTTCAGTGAGGGTGATCTTTGCGCCCATGGCTTCAAGGGGCTTGCGGATGCGCTCCATGGGGCGGCGGGAGAGCGAGGCGTCGCCAATGAGGGTGAAGCTGCCCGTTTGGGGCGCGAGAAGGCCGGAGATCATGCGCATGGTCGAGCCGGAGTTGCCGCAATCGAGGGGGTGGTCAGCGGGAGTGACGCGGCCGGCGACGCCGGTCACTTCAATGGCGCCGTCGCCGATTCTGCTGACTTTGGCGCCGAGGGCCTGCATGCAGGCCAGGGTGGAGGCGCAGTCGGCGCCGGTGGAGAAGTTGGTAAAGCGGGAGGTGCCCTCGGCGAAGGCGGCCAGCATGCCGTAGCGGTGGCTGATGGACTTGTCGCCGGGGAGGCGGAGGCTTCCGTAGACGTTGCGGGCGGGGCGGATGAGGCGTTCTTCGGTGGTGGTGTGCACTGGGGCTCCGGTGGTTATCTCGTCTTCATGAGTTTATCGAACGAAGAGCAACCATCGACAGGGGAAAGGCAAACGGCGGCGAGGCTGCACCCTGGAGATGGCGTGCCGGCCCCGCGGAGATTACGCGATGCGGAGTGAGAAATAGAGAAGGGCAAATCCGCACAGAATGAGGATGAAACCGACTTTGCCCGCCATGTTGGCGCCCAGCCAATCGCCCAGGATCTTCAGCACTCCGCCGATCGAATCTATAACTTGGGCGACCGAGCTCTTTTTTTCCGCGGCGCCGGCAAAGGCCCGCTTGGCTGTGACGCTATATGCCATGAGACTGACGCCGACCAGGATTACCACCAGGCCCGCTGTCAAAAGAATCCATTGCTGTAATTGCATGCGGAGATCTCCCGGGACTTGAACTAACGCCAATCGCCATACAACTGGAAGGCCGACCAAAAATAAGGACTCAAGGGTTTCCTCTCGAACCACAAAAAGGGTTTTGTTCGGAGGCGCGCCTGCAATGCGATTTGCAGAGCCTCGATTTTACTATGAGGCTGATGATCCGCGGCCAGCCCCATCCACAGGTAATAAAAATCGTGGGTGATCTCAACGCCAATGCCTTGCTGTAGTTGCCAGAGGGAAGCGAGTACGGAGGAAGCGCCGCCGAAGAGGAATGCCTGGGCCAGGCCGGTGATCTCGTCATTGGTGGAAGTCTGGGCGATGCCGCTGTCACAGGCGCTGAGCGTGACCAGGGTGGATGCGGTGCGGACCTGCGTGAAGATATCCTGGGCGGTCCAGGTGGGGTCAGAACCGTCGGGGGCGGGCTGTACCTCGAGGTACGACTGCAGGCCGTCTGGTTTGAAGTTGCCGTGGCAGGCAATATGTACGACGTCCCACTGCCGGCCGCCGGCGCCGGCAAGTTCCGCCTGCAATTTGGCCTTGGTGGCTTCTTCGGAGGGTATGACGGTGGATTGTGAGAAGAGGGCGGCGATCTGGTTCCGCGCGAGTCTCTTGAACTCGTTCAGGTCCTCGCCCACGCCGGAGCGGGTGCTGAACGCGGCAATCAGGCAGGACTGCGGCGTGTGCAGGGATTTATGGCCGCGCCACCAGCGAAGGCCTGTGGCGCTGGGAGCGACAACGACCCGGTTGCGCTCGATGAGATACTGGCTGCCGTCAAACAGGCCGGCAAAAGGCAGGTTATGCAACGGGCCGATGGGCACAAAGCAGACGCCGGAGCCGGCAGGAAGCATCGCAAGCAGAGGCGCGATCAGTGCGCGATGAAGTTGCTCAGAGGCTGCGTTGAAGACCTCGGGCGGCGGGTATGCCTCGCCCTCCCTGGGACGCAGCGCCAGGACCTGGGCGGCAATTTCCGCTGGTGAACCTTGGAGCCGGGCGACGCTGGGCCACGGGGCGTCTTTCTTCAGTACGAAGGCCAGCGTGGTGTCGTATTCATTGCCCAGATAGTACTCGACGAGGGTGGGAACCTGGTCATCGAGCCAGGTGATGGCTTCGGCAGCCTCGACGGTTTTCTGGCGGCGAATGGCGACGAACTCGGGAAAACGCGGTTCCAGCGCAGACCAGATTTCCTCCAACCGGTGAAGAATTGCTTTCGTATCCAGATCCGGTGAGACCCCGTCCGGTGTTCCCATGGCCGGGTTGGCAATCTGCGCGAGCAAGCTCCGCTCCTCCGTCAGAAGCGGATCGGATTCCATGCCGGGAAAGTTGAGCGTCATGTAGCGCAGCGTTTCAGTGAGCGTGCGCCACTTGATTCGTTCCGCGAGGTTGAATGCCACGGCTCCGAGTTCCGGCTTGCCGCCAGCGAGCGTCGCATGGCAGTCGATCTGCGCTTCGTAGATCCAGCGGTAAGTCTTGAAGAGAAATCCCTTGGAGCGTTCCGAGAAGAAGGAAAACGAATAGGTCTCCAGGCGTTCGATCGCCTTGCTGAGAAAGGTCACGGCTTCTGAAGGCTGGTCCTGAATGCGGAGGGCGTTGCCGAGTGTCCCATAGGCCAGGGCAAAGGTCTCCGGCTCGACCTGTACGGCGGGAGGGCCTTCAATGAGCGCCACGGCGCGGCGGAGATTCTTCTCCGCATCAGCAGCCCTGGTCTTGCCTTGCGCCAGTTGCGCGCTCCCGAGTTGGGCCAGTGCAGAGATGGTCAGGAAAGGACTCTTTGCAGCCTTTGCGGCTTCAACCGCCTGTGCACACGCATCTTCAGCCTTCGGCCAATTCTTGCGAGACATGGGAAGCGCAGCCAGGTTGATGAGTGCGCCGGGAAGATGTTCCGGGAATTTGCATGTCCGATGGGCGTCCACGGCGAGCGAGAGGTTTTCTTCGGCCTGGCTGTAGATCTTGTCCGCGTCTGAGTTCAAGCCGTTGGCGGCTGCAAATTCAGCCTGACCCAGGAGCAATCCGCCCAGGTTGCCGCGATCGATGGCGGCATCGTCGGCGTTGCCGATGGCTTCAAGAATCCGGATGGATTCGGAAAAGAGCGGGATGGCCTTCTCTTGTGTGAGTTTGAAATCGCCATAGGAGTTGTAGACACGGCCGAGGAGATTGAGAGCGTCGGCGGTGAGCTGATCTTCCGCCGCGCTGGCGATCAGGTCGATGCTTGCTTCGGCCAGCGCTTGCGCCGCCTCCACATCAACTCCGGAGGCCACGTTATCCATGCGCAAGCGTCCCCAGTCCGTCAGTGCACGCGCCGACCAATACCGGACTGCCTTTTCGGCCTGGGGCGGATACGGCCAGCCGGCCCAGCCCAGCTTGTCCAGTTGCGGGCGCATATTCCGGAGCATGCCGACAATCATTGAATTCATTCCGCTGTCGCCGGAGAGGAGCAAATCTTCCCATGCGATCCAGGGATGAAGAAGGACAAAGGGAACGAAAGCGACGGCGTAGTTCGCGGCCTGAAAACAAAGCGCGGTCCCGCTGTACTCCTGCCGGTCAAGAAGCGGTTTGTACGCTCCGCAGAGCTCTTCCAGCTCTTCCGCAGCCCTGGTAACGGCCAGAATCGCGAACTGATGGGCAAGGTCAGGATCGCCGGCCAGCAGGGACATGAAGGTTGCCTGCATGGGTGTCATGGCGCGCAACGCGGTGTCGGCAGCGGGCGCTGCGGCCATCGGCGCAAAGGCATCATGCATGGCAGCGGCGGCTTCCGCTTTGCTGCCCTTCTTCAAGGCCGCGTCGGCGCGGGCCAGTGAGTTTTGAATAGCTGGGTCCATGGTGACCTGGATTGTACCAATTATTTTCTCGGTGAGACGGAGAGTGAATCTGACCTGCTAAGGCGAGTGAAGTGACGCAAATCACTTGAAGGAGGACCAAGTTAGTCGTATATTAAGTAAGACCGAATTAGTCGGATATCCAATCCTCCCCCGGTTCGAGGCAGAGCCGTTCGGGAAATCCGCGTGTTCGGCGCACGATTTTGAATCGATTTGTGGGGTCCTTGGTTTGAAGCAGTTTTTCCATTTCGCAATTTTCTTTTTCTTTTTGATGGGCGTCGGGTCTGTTGCAGGAGCTGATCCGATTTTTACGATTTCTGGCATTGTGCATGATGGCAGCGGGGGCCGCATTCCCCATGCGCATGTTGCGATAAGGCTGTCTGACGGGGCGGCGGTGGTGGAAACGGTGGCCGGCGACCTGGGCGAGTTCAGCGTGCATGTGGCGGGGGCGGGCAGCTACCAGGTGCAGATTACGGCGGAGGGATTTGCCGGGCAGACAGTCAAGGCCGAGGTGACGGAGGCCAAACCGGCGACGGCTCTGGATGCGACGCTGGAGGTGGCGGCGACGGCGCAGACGGTGGAGGTGACGGCGGATGCGCTGGCGGCGGAGACCACGAGCACGCAACTGGGAGAGACGCTGGAGGCCAAAAAGATTGAGACTGTGCCGCTGAACGGGCGCAGCTTTACCGACCTGATGGCGGTGCAGCCGGGGATTGTGCCGGTGAACACGGCGCAGCCGGGAGCGGTGATCATGACCGGCGTGGCTTCAACGCCGCCGAGCGGGGACGCGAACCCTGGGAACCTGTCGATCAGCGGGCAGCGTGAGGCTTCCAATGGCTTTCGCGTAAACGGCAGCGATGTGGAAGAGGATGTGAACATGGGCACGTCGATTGTGCCCAATCTGGATTCGATTGACAGCTTCCGGGTGCTGACCAGCAACTTTGACGCTGAATATGGGAACTCAAGCGGCGGGCAGGTGCTGGTGGCCACCAAGGCGGGCACGGCGTTGTTGCATGGCAGCGTGTTCGAGTTCCTACGCAACACCGATCTGGATGCGCGGAACTACTTCTCTGACCAGCGGGCGGCTTACCGGCAGAACCAGTTTGGCGGCACGATTGGAGGGACTCCGTTCCACCGGAGCGTGACGGTATTTGCCGATTACCAGGGAACGCGGCTGGCGGAAGGGATCGACACGGGCGACATTGCGGTGCCTTCGCAGGCGGAGCGGAGCGGGGAGTTCACGGGTGCTACGGCGCTGACGGGATGCGTGAACGGAGCATATCTTGCGGCGCAGCTGACGAGCAAGCTGGGCACGACGGTTGCGGCCGGCGATCCGTATTCGCCGCAGTCGCAAGGGTGCACGGCGAACCGGCCGGCGGTGTTTGCGAACAATCAGATTCCGCAGGCGATGTGGTCCTCGCCGGCGAAATATCTGCTGAGCTCGATTCCGCTGCCGAATGCGGGGACGGGATTGTTTGAGACGGCGGCGCAGGTGGAGACCTTGCAGGACGACAAGGGCGCGGTGCGCGCGGATTGGGTGCGTGGCAAGGGCACGCTGACGGGCTACTACTTTGTGGACCAGTACTCGCTGGACAATCCGTATCCGACCGGGACCGGCGGGGCCAGCGTTCCGGGGTTTGACGCAACGAGCAACGGACGTGCGCAGCTGCTGAGCGCGGAGCATGTGAAGACGTTTGGCGATGCAACGCTGAACGAGTTCCACTTGAGCTATATGCGCAACGCAAATTCCGTTGGCCAGCCGCGCGGCGGGGTGGGGCCTTCGCTGGTGTCGCAAGGGTTTACGGGAATTGTGCCGCTGCAACCGGCGACCGAGGGGATTGCGAATGTGGCGTTCAACGACTTTACGATGGGCGTGGACACGACGGCGCTGGTGCAGGCCGAGAACATCTACGAGGTGAGCGACGCCTTCAGCCGAATCCTGGGCAAGCATGGCCTGAAGGCGGGCGGCGAGTTCCACATCAGCCAGATCAATACCCACCCGGATGTGATTTTCAACGGGAGCTTTGCTTTCAACGGGTCGGAGACGGGGCTGGACTTTGCGGATTTTCTGCTGGGCGTCACCTCGAGCTATACGCAAGGGCAGGCGAACAGTTTTTATAACCGCAACGTGTATGCGGCGGCGTTTGTGCAGGACAGCTGGAAAGTGACGGACACGCTCACCCTGAATTACGGCATTCGCTGGGATAGAATCCGGCCGTGGCGGGAGAAGTACAACCAGCTGCAGACGCTGGTGAAAGGCGAACAGAGCCAGGTGTTTCCGGGCGCGCCGGAGGGATTGGTATTTCCGGGCGATCCGGGGGTGCCGTCGTCGCTGGCCGGGGCGCGGAACGACTTTGCGCCGCGGGCCGGCGTGGCTTGGTCTCCGGACTTCAAAACGCCGTGGCTGCGCAAGCTTGCCGGGCAGCCGGGGCGGACGAGCATCCGCACGGGGTATGGCATCTTCTATACGGCGTACGAGGGGCTCTCGGCGGGAATCATGAGCGCCAATCCGCCGTATGGGTACACGTATACCTCGGCTGCGCCGCCGCTGTTTGCCGCGCCGTTTACGGTGGCTGCGACGGGCGTGGATGCGGGGCAGCGTTTCCCGCTGCAGAAGATTGGCTTTGGGGCCAGCAGGGCCAATCCGGACGCCACCGTGGACTGGAGCCAGTTTGAGCCGCTGGTGGGGATTCCGGCGGTGGATCCGCGCGATGTGACGCCGTACGCGCAGCACTGGATGGCCAGCGTGGAGCGGCAAATCGGTGCCGGCGCGCTGGCATCGGTGAGCTATGTGGGCACTTCGTCGCATCACCTGCTGGTGCTGGAAGAAGCCAACCCGGCCGATCCAGCGCTTTGTCTCTCGCTGGGTTCCGCGGTCTGTGGGCCGTTTAACGAGCAGGCGGCGCGGACGCAGTTTGGACCCGCGTTCGGCAGTGTAGAACTGCAGCGGACGATTGCGAATGCCAACTACAACGCGCTGGAAGCCTCGTTGAAGGGGAGCACGCATGGGCTGGATCTGCTGGCCAGCTACACGTACTCGAAATCCATCGACCAGTCGTCGGGATTGCCGGAGCCGGTGAACCCGGTGAATCCGTCGCTGAGCCGGGCGCTCTCTGCGTTCGACCTGCGCCAGAACCTGGTCACGAGCTTTCACTACGCAGTTCCGGGGCCGCGGAATGAGGGCCGGTTAGGCTGGCTGGCGTCGGGATGGGGGCTGGCGGGGATTGCGCGCTTTACGTCCGGACTGCCGGTGACGTTGATGAACAACAACGACACTTCGCTGCTGGGGACGATTCCGAACGGAATCAACAACAATGGTGTGGACACGCCGGCGTGGAGCGGGAAGTCGCTGTCTCTGCATACCAACCCGCGCGGCGGCGTGGCGGTGTTCGACGCTTCGCAGTTGACGCTGCCTGCGCTGGGCACCATGGGCAACGCACGGCGGCGGTTCTTCTCCGGCCCCGGCCTGGAGGATGTGGACGCGACGCTCTCAAAGACGGTGCGGTTCAATGACGGCAGCAACCTGGAGTTCCGCACCGAGGCGTTCAACCTGTTCAATCACGCGCAGTTTTTCGGAGCGGCGGCGGTGGAGGGGAACATCTCCAGCGGCAGCTTTGGCACTGCGGTGAGCGCAATGCCGCCGCGGCTGATGCAGGTGGCGCTGCGTTACAGGTTCTGACTCGAATCTTCCGGCCGATGCTTTCCCGTGATTGGGGACCTGCTATAACTGCGAAAGACTTCAATTGGCAGTAAGATTCGTCTAACGATATGAGGCTGTTGCGGGGCAGCTGCCAATTTCAGGTCGATCGCCGGGCTGGGGAACCAAGGACGGGACAATCGGGAGATCACTCCATTTCGGCCGCGGGTTAAACGGCCTGCGGCACAGTGCAACGCGGTTGGGGCGGCTTTGTTTTTTTCTGGCGTTGATCTTGCTGGCGGCGGGTGCATGGGCGCAGCAGAGGGGCGAGCACGCCGTTGCTTCGGCTGTTGGAGCAACGGCCGATGCCGGCTTGCTGGAGGCTCCACAGGCGCAGGCTGCGGGCGCGCAGCAGCCGGCCGATCCTGCCGGGTTGGGCAGCATTCATGGCGTCGTTGTCAACAAGGATGGGGCGGTTTACGAGGGGGCGCAAGTTGCGCTGAGCTTCACTTCGCACGACGCCGGGGCGGAAGGCGCGCCCGAACAAAGCACTCTCTCCGACAGCAATGGGCGGTTCAATTTTGCTGGTGAGCCGGCAGGGGCTTTCAAGCTCACGGTAAGCTCCAGCGGCTTTGCCACGCAGGTGGTGGAGGGCACGCTGCAGGCTGGCGAGAGCTTTGAGGCCAAGGCGATTGTGCTTGCCGTGAGCGGCACGGCCAGCGAGGTGCGTGTCACGGCCTCGCGGGAAGAGATTGCTGTGGAGCAGTTGCACCAGGAGGAGACGCAGCGGGTGCTGGGCGTGCTGCCCAACTTCTATGTGACGTATGTGCCGAATGCGCCTCCACTGACGCCGAGGCAGAAGTTCCATCTTGCGTGGCGTTCGATGGTGGACCCGATGAACTTTGTCGCGGTGGGGGCGTTTTCCGGGCTGGAGCAGGCCACCAACGCTTTCAGCGGTTATGGGCAGGGCGCACAAGGGTACGGGAAGCGCTTCGGAGCCCTGTATGCCGATAGCGCGACCGACAACTTTATTGGCGGAGCACTGCTTTCTTCGTGGTGGAAACAGGACCCACGCTACTTTTACAAAGGGACGGGGACGGTGAAGGCGCGGGTGTTTTACGCGATCGCCAACTCGGTGATGTGCAAGGGCGACAACGGGAAGTGGCAGGTGGACTATTCAGCGATTGTGGGCGGGCTGGCGTCGGCAGGAATCTCGAACGCCTACTATCCGGAGGAGGCTCGCGAGGGGGCTGGTCCGATGTTCGAGAACATGGTGGTGGGGTTCGGAACCAGTGCGCTGCAGAACTTGTTCCAGGAGTTCCTGGTGCGGCGGCTGACGCCGAAGGTGCCGAAGTACGGGAGCTCCAACCCTTAGGGCAAATCCAGAATTACTATGCCCCGCTGAGTCCGAGGCAGGTTGCCGCTCCTTCCGCCCCTGCCTTGTGGTCGCGTCAACTTCCGTTCGTCATGTATATCAAAGCACAAAATGGCAGAATTTGCATGTAACTTATTTAGTTTCATTGGCATAGAGCAAAACCAGAAAAATCGATGTATTCCTGGTCCGGGCTGCGAGGTTCGGGCTGGTTTTTTCCGGTTTGAGGAGGCTGGAGATTTGCATGATTCAACCCTTCAAGACCAGTGTGCGCCGGATGCGCATAATTATGTGCAAATGCGCGGGGGGGAAATTTGCCGGCGCGGGATGAGAGTCCGGCTGTGCGGGACAAGTCCGGAGGGTTACGGCCCGGCTGAAGCCGTGCCCTTGTTACAAAGCCCAGGGTGGTGTCCCCGAAGTTCGCAGCATAAGTCGAAGCCCCGAAATGCAGGTCCTTCGACTCCACTTGGCCCAAAATCGGGCCAAGCGTCGCTCAGGATGACAGCGTTATTTATGTTGCGAACTTCAGAAACAGGACACGAGGGGAATCCTGGTTTGGATGAGTTTTTCACCAAGCTGTTTAGTCAGTGCAAATCCAGAACTACCATGCCCCGCTGAGTCCGGGGCAGGTTGCCGCTCCTTCCGCCCCGGCGAGGAAGACCTGTCGCCGGGGACCCCGGTCTTCCACCCCGGCGACGAAGACCTGTCGCCGGGGGCCCCGGTCTTCCACCCCGGCGACGAAGACCTGTCGCCGGGGACCCCGGTTGTGGTCGCGTCGGCTTGGGCGCTTCAGCTTCGACGTACAGCTATGATGGATTCGCTATCGCGCGGGATTTTGGCTTTGGACACGACGCCGAGCCGTGGATCGCGTTTGCGGGCGAGGGCGGCGAGGTCGAGGGCGACGGACTCGAACTCGCCGTGGGATTGCGATATATACAGCCACTTGCCTAAAACTTCGTGGGAGACGAGCTGCGGGAACTGACGGCGGAGGGATGCATGGTGCTCGCGGGCGGTGCAGACCAGCAGGCCGTTCCAGGGCTCCTCACCGCTGGAGACGGCGAGGTAAATGCGGTTGCCGAGGTGGGCGGCGTCGAAGCTGAAAAGCTTGTGCAGGAAGAAGTGGGGGTCGTCTTCAAGGGGTTCGAAGACGAAGAGGAGCGGATTTCTGGGCTTGATTCTGGGCTTCATGACGGGCCTGCGAATGGTGGCAGATGCGATGGGCAAAGATCCGATCGCACTCAGGTGAGTTTGTAGAGCAGCACCGAAACCGCGAGGATCACCATCAGGAAGATCATTCCGGTGTAATTGACCTGGAATGTCGGAGCGTCCACGCCGGTGACGATCGATGATCCGACGGCATTTTTCAGTTCCAATACTTCCTTCATGACGTATCCGGCCAGAAAGCAGAGGAAGGCAGTCATATCGACGGACAGGACAATCTGTTTCGCGGTTTTTCCGTGTATGTGGTGTTTGAGAAACCAATGGAGAAAAATCATGGCTCCGAATGCGACAAGGAAGAGCAGGAGGGCGGTCGTGTTCATTGGAATTCCACCCCGGATGGAATTGGAAGCCCGAAGCCAGAGATGGTTCTGACTACGACAACCTCATAGGTGAGAAGGGCCGCGGACACGGAGAAAAATGCTGAGACGATGGTGTTTCCGCTTGAAGAGACGGCGAGGCCTGGGGAGATTGCAGAAGCCTGCTGAAGAATGCCAACGCTGACCGCGAGGGCAAGACACTCGATGACCGATCTGTTGATTCCGCGAAATTGGGGCTGGTAGTCATCGCCAAACACGCGAGAAGCATTCAATGCGATCAACATGAAGAAAGAGAGAGCGGTCCAGTTTGGGGCTGTGGAAAGGCTCGGCCACGGGGCAATCCATTTGAAGAGAAGGGTGCATGCGGCAAAGACGGCCGCTTGTTCGAGGAGTGCTCGAAGTGCCAGGGGCAACAGACGTGGAGGCATGGCTCTTGTACCTCGGCGTTGGGTAGGCAGCAAGTATAGCAGAGCGTTAAATCATGTTAGCGCACGCGGAGGACGATGATGGTTTCGTCGTCGAAGCGGTCGTGGGCGCCCTGGAACTGGGCGACGCTGGAGAGGATGGCGTCGGCGATTTCGGGTGCGGGCAGGTCGCGAAGGGCGCAGAGCAGGGTGGAGAGGCGCTCGTCGCCGTACATCTCGCCCTGGGCGTTCTCGGCGTCGAGAATGCCGTCGGAGACGAAGATGATGGCGTCGCCGGGCTGGGCGTCGAGGCGGATTTCGTCGTAAGCGATGTCGGGGAAGAGGCCCAGCGGGAAGCCCTCGGCGCGGATGATATTTGACTGGCCCTGGCGGCAGAAGATGGGCTGCACGGCGCCGGAGTTGGCCACGGTGAGGGTGCGGGTTTCGTCGTTCCAGAGGGCGAAGAGCAGGGTGACGTATTGCGATTCGAGCTTGCGCTCCTGGAGGGCGTCGTTGAGGCTGGTCAGCATTTGTGCGGGCTCGGGATGGTGCAGGGCGGCGGAGCGCATGATGCCGCTGACCAGCGCGGCGAACAGGGCAGCCGGCGCGGCCTTGCCGCTGACGTCGCCGAGGACGATGGCGGTCTGGTTGGGTCCGTAGTCGAGGAAGTCGTAGAGGTCGCCGCCGATGGTGCGGGCGGGTAGAAAACGGACCGCCATTTCGGCGTTGGCCTGTTCGGGTGCGGTGGGCGGCAGCAGGCGGAGCTGGACCTCGCGGGCCATGGCGATGTCGCGCTCCAGCTGGCGCTCCTGGCGGCGGACGGCCTGATAGAGGCGGGCGTTTTCAATGGAGATGGCCACCTGCGCGGCGAGGGTGGTGAGCATGCGCTCGTGGCCCTCGTTGAAGAAGTTGGGGCGGGTGTGTTCCAGGTCGAGCACGCCGATGACGCGACCCTTGTAGAAGAGCGGGACGACAAGCTCGGAGCGGGTCTCGGGGTTCATGGGCAGGTAGCGCAGGTCCTTGCGCACGTCGGGGACGTTGATGGGGCGCCACTCGCGGACGGCCGCGCCGACCAGTCCGCTGTTGACGGAGATGCGGCGCAGGGGGGCGTGGGTGTAGCCGAAGCGCCAGGCGTAGCGGGTGATGAGGACTTCGCCCTTCTCGTCAAGCAGCATGATGGTGAACATCTGGTAGTCGATGAGGCGGCGCAAGAGCTGGCCGACGCGCTCGAGCAGGGGATCGAGGTCGAGGATGGAGGTCAGCTCGACGGCGATCTCGTTGAGGACGGCGAGGACTTCGGCCTGGCGGGAGACGCGCGTGTAGAGGCGGGCGTTTTCAATGGCCTGGGCGATGCGTGAGGCGGTGAGGGTGAGCAGGTGCAGGTGCTCGGGGCGGAAGTAGTCGGGCTGCTCGCTCTCCAGATCCATGACGCCGATGAGGCGGTTTTTGGCGATGAGGGGCACGGCCAGCTCGGAGCGGACTTCGGGGTTGACGGCGACATAGCTGTCTGAGGTGGATACGTCGTTGAGCAGAATGGGCTTGCGGGTGAGCGCCACCTGGCCCACCACGCCGCGACCGAGGGGGACGCGGATGCGCTCGGTATGTGAGGTGTGGCCGATCTGGAAGCGCATCCGCAGGTCGTGGGTGCGGTCGTTGAGCAGCAGGATGGCGAAGATGCGGTAGTCGATGACGGCGCGGACCAGCTCGGAGGTGCGGTTGAGCAGGGTCTCGAGGTCGAGCGTGGTGTTGAGGGCGTCGGCCATCTGCGCGAGGTAGTTGAGGTCGGCGGTTTCGATGCGCGCGTTGACCGGGTCAAGATGAGCGTGAGGGTTGTCCGAGTCCGCCGGGCGGTAGTCGCCTTCGAGCTCTGGTTGTTCCGGCGAGGCTGGGGGAGTTGAGGCCATGGGGTGCAATGGAATCATAGCGGATGGAGGAGCGAGGGGCCAGGGATGTAGGGACTAAGGGACTGAGGGACTGAGGGACTGAGGGATTGGGGATGGCGCGTTAGATGGGGCGGGTATGGACGATTTCGAATCGCCGTTTGAGGCGCAGGAAAGGGGATTCGAGCTTGGCGTAGGAGAGTTTGGCCAGCAGAATGGTGAGTACAAGGGCGCAGGGCACGGCCAGCTCGACGGGACGGCGGAAGTGCAAGACGAGGAGGATGGCGATGGAGAGCCGGAGAGCGGAGAGGTGGTAGACGTAGAGGCCGTAGGAGATCTTTCCCAGGCTCACGGTCCAGCGGGGCATGCGGGCTGGGCCGAGGTTGCAGAAGCCCTGCAACACGGCGGCGCAGCCGAGCGCCATGAGGGCATAGCCGATAACCAGGGATAAGCCACTCTCCGACAGGCCGCCGTCTGACTTTTTGGCGTGAAAGACATAGCAGGCGATGAACCACAGCAGAGGTCCAAGAAGAGCAAGCGCCGCGCCGGAAGCGGCTCCTCCACGGACGGTGCGCCGGGGAGCGAGGGCGAGCAGGATTCCTGTGGCGAACATCTGAAACTGGACAAATGTATTGGCCCAGACGCTGGTGTCGGCGCTGGCGTGGTGATGGCCGAGTGTGAAGAGCGTGATGTTTGCGACGAGGATGAAGAACAGCGCGCAGAGAAAGAGTCCGCGGCGGGAGACCCAGCGCATGACCCAGGGCCAGATGAGATAAAACTGCTCCTCGATGGAGATGCTCCACAACGGGGTCATGGGGTTTACGGACCAGCCGTAGCGCGCGCAGAAGATGTTGCCGGCAAAGAGCAGGTACCAGGCCAGGCGGGGCCATTCGCCATGCGCATGGTCGATGAGGCCCCAGCAGATTCCGAGCAGGAGGCCAAAGACGTAGAGCGGCCAGATTCTGAGCACGCGGCGAATGTAGAAGTTGCGAACGGAGATGGCTTTGCTTGTCTGGCGCTCGCGCAGAAGCAGCTCGGTGATGAGGTAAGCGCTGAGGCAGAAGAAGAGACAAAGGCCCATGCCGCAGGCGCTGGAGATGCCTATCAGGATTTGCCAGACGGGCTCGCCGACGAAGGTGTGCAAGGGGCCGTCGGAGTTGAAGAGGAGGATTTCGTGAAAGGTGTGATGAAAAAAGACCAGCAGGAATGCGAGAAAGCGAACGGTGTCGAGCTCCGGGCGATATCCGCTGACCCGCGTTACGGCTTCTGGGGCCGGGGCAGGGGGCTGCGTTGGGGTGACAGAGGCCGGGGGCATGGGTGTTGAAGGGAATGATAGCGGATGGCGGGGTGGGCGCGGCCGATTTTCTCCCCGGCGGTAGTTAGCTGTAAGGCACCAATGGCGCCGCCACCCTCTGCATTATTCCGCACCCAGTTCGCGAACGATGTTGACCGATGCGGACGCGCCGATGCGGTTGGCGCCGGCTTCGAGCAGGACGCGGACGTCGGCCAGGGTGCGGATGCCGCCTGAGGCTTTGACGCCGGAGCGTGCGCCGGCTACGCCGCGAAGCAGGGCCACGTCGGCTGGGGTTGCGCCGCTCAAGGAGAAGCCCGTGGAGGTTTTGAGGAAGTCCGCGCCGGCCTGGATGGCGATCTCAGCGGCACGCAGTTTTTCCTCGACCGTGAGCAGGCAGGTTTCCAGTATGACTTTGAGCAGCGCGCCGTGATGATGGGCGACCGTGGCCACGGCGTGGATGGTGTGCTGGACGGCATGGTGGTTGCCGCTCTTGAGCTGGCCGATGGGGATCACCATGTCGAGTTCGCGGACGCCGAGGCGCGTAAGGGCTGCGGCCTCCTGGCGCAGGGTGGAAACGAGGGAAGCGCCGAGGGGGAAGCCGATGACCACGCCGACAGGCACGCCGGTTCCGGAGAGCAAACCGACGGCGGTGGAGGCCCAGACGGGGTTGACCATGGCGCAGGCAAAGCGGTAGCGGATGGCCTGGTCGCAGAGACTTTCCACCTGGTCGCGGGTGGCGTCGGGCTTGAGCAGGGTATGGTCGATGACGGCGGCCAGAGGCTGCCAGCCGGAGAGAGTCTGGGTTGTAAAATCGGCGGCGTCCCAGGTGCCGTTGTCGAATTCCAATTCGGCGGAGTTGATGGGAGTGATGGAAGCCATGGGGTCTTGCTCCTTGAGGGCGCCGCTCTGACTGGCCGGCTCAACAGATAGTGCCCGGTAGATGAGTATATTCCTCTCCGAACACGGGGCCAACTGAATGGACGGGAAATTCACAGTTCAGGTTGCTTTGAGACGGGGACGGCCGGGCCAGGCCGGATTGGGAGGCAAACGGCCGCATCGAAAGCTTGAGTCCTGGATGCTAGACTGGCGCTGAAGTTGCAAAGACGAGGGGAACGGATGCGAATTTTCGGGGTTGGGTTGGCGGTTCTGCTGGCAGGGTCGACGGGGATGTGTTTTGGGCAGCGGATTGAGGTTACTGTGCCGTCTGCGAAGCCGTTGAACGGCCACCTGGTGCTGGTGTTTGCGAAGAATGGCAAGCAGGAGCCGCGCATGCAGCTCTCTGAGAACTACGAGTCCGCGCAGGGGTTTGGCGTGGATGTGGAGAACCTTGCGCCGGGCCAGCCGATTGTGGTGGATGCGAAGACCTTCGGCTATCCGCGCCGCTCGCTTACGGACCTGGATGCGGGCGACTATTCCGTGCAGGCGGTCTTCAATGTGTATGAGCAGTTCCACCTGGCATCGGGCAAGACCGTGTGGCTGCCGCCGGACAAGGGGGAAGGGCAGCACTGGAACCGGAAGCCGGGCAACCCGTTCAACAAGCCGGCCAAGATTCACTTCGATCCGAAGACGCAGGCGACGATCAAGCTGACGCTGGACCAGGTGATTCCGCCGATCGAGGGAACGGATGAGGACCCGGTGGTGATGGCGGCCAACGATCCCGGTGCGAAGTGGCTGAAGTACATGCGCTTCCGCAGCGAAAAGCTGAGCAACTTCTGGGGCCGGGATGTGTGGCTGGGCGCGTGGATTCTGCTTCCCGATGGATTCGATGAACATCCTGACGCGAAGTTTCCGCTGATTGTCTACCAGGACCACTACCATGCGGGGCTGGGGCCGGTGCCGTTTGTGACCACCGCGCCCGACCCGAAAGCTCCCGGCGCGCGCAGGCTTGAGAACGGATACAAGTTCTTCCAGGACTGGACGGCGGGGCGGTTGCCGCGGGTGATTCTCATCTACGTGCAGAACGCCAACCCCTACTATGACGACTCGTATGACGTGGACTCGGCGAATGTGGGCCCGTATGGATCGGCGATCAACGGGGAACTGATTCCGGCCATCGAGGCGAAGTATCGCGGCATTGGACAGGGGTGGGCACGGGCTACGTTTGGCGGCTCAACGGGCGGCTGGGAGGCGCTGGCCACGCAGGTGTTTTATCCGGATTTCTACAACGGGACGTGGGCTGCCTGTCCTGACCCGGTGGACTTCCACGCTTACCAGAACATCAACCTGTATGAGGACACGAATGCCTTTGTGCGCAAGGGAGACTTTGGCGAGGTTCCCATTGCCGCGGACCGCAAGCCGGACGGAAGCGTCATCGCCGAAGCGGGTGGAGAGTTCGCGTTTGAATATGTGCTGGGCACGCGGGGGCGCTCGACGGAGCAGTGGGATATCTGGCAGGCGGTGTTTTCGCCGGCGGGAGCGGACGGCTACCCGGCCGAGATCATCAACCCGCTGACCGGCGAGATCGACAAGAAGGTGCTTGCCTACTGGCAGGAGCACTACGATCTGACCGCGATTTTGAAGCGCGACTGGTCGACGTTGGGCCCGAAGCTGGAAGGCAAGCTGCACCTGGCGGTGGGCGACGGGGATACGTATTTCCTGAACAATGCGGTTCACCTGCTGCAGAATACGCTGGATGCGACCCGCAATCCGCACTCCGACGCGACCTTCCAGTATGGACCGGGCATGCCGCACTGCTATACGGGTGGGCCGTCGGAGTACACCATGCAGGAGAACAACGCCAACTGGGTGCAGCGGGTGTTGCCGCTGATGGTGGCTCACATGGTGGCGACCGCCCCGGACGGCGCCGACACCAAATCGTGGAGGTATTGAACGACGCTGGTTCGGCGTAGAATTGGTTCATTGGGGCAGCAGGAGCGAGCGCGACCTTCGATGAAACAGGCAAACGTGACTCAGAACGGCATTCGGCTCTCGCCGCGTTTTCGCTTTCAGGCCGCCATGGTCCTGGCGATTGCGGCGGATGTGCTGCAGGTTGCCATTCTTCCCATGTTCATTGAGGGGGCGGCTTCTCCGGCCGATGATGCTCTCGATTTTGGCGTTGGCGCCGTGCTGGTTTATCTTCTCGGCTGGCACTGGGAGTTTCTGCCGTCGTTCTTCGGCAAGCTTGTACCCGGTGTCGACCTGGTTCCTTTCTGGACGATGGCGGTGGCCAACGTCTATCGGCGTTCCAAGCGGATTGCGCCCACGGCGCCGGCCGGCCCGCAAGAGTACACCACGGTGGAAGGCCAGAAAAATCCTTAGGGCGTATCGACATCTACTGGCTGCGCGTCAGTATATGTCGATACGCCCTAGTGTGGTGTCCCCGAAGTTCGCAGCATAAGTCGAAGCCCCGAAATGCAGGTCCTTCGACTCCACTTGGCCCAAAATCGGGCCAAGCTTCGCTTGATTTCATGACGACGTTGGCTCGGTCGAGCGGGTAGATTGGCAGTGTGTGTAAAGCCATGGCCCGGAGGAAGGAGCCAACGTCATGGTGATTATAGGATGCGATTACCATCCTGGTTTTCAGCAGATTGCGGCGCTGAAGACCGAGACCGGTGAAGTAAGGGATTTGCGTCTGGCGCACAAGGAGGAGGCGCGACGGTTTTATGCCTCGCTTCAGGGTCAGGAAGTGTTAGTCGGGATTGAGGCCTGCGGTTACACGCAGTGGTTCGAGCAGATGCTGGAGGAGATGGGTCATCGGTATCAGATCGGGGACGCGGCGGCGATCCGTGCCAGCTATGTGCGCCGGCAGAAGACGGATCGGCGCGATGCGGGGCACATTCTGCGGCTGCTGGTGGAAGGGCGATTTCCGGCGCTGTGGGTGCCCTCGGCGTCGGAGCGGGATGCTCGGAGCTGATCGTGCATC
>CAVZNB010000021.1:0-167401 GCA_963776535.1 uncultured Acidobacteriaceae bacterium
GTGACCTCCGTGCCTTCCGCATAGGGATGCTCGAACAAGCCTGTCGCGAATTTGACGCGCAATACGCGTCGCACGGCCTCATCGACGACGGAGATGGGAACTTGTCCGGAGCGGATCAATTCAGGCAGTTGAGTGTCGTAAAAGTGCGACATCATGTCCACGTCCACGCCGGCGGTGATGGCCTTGCGCGTGGCCGTTGCCGGGTCGAGGGCGATACCGTGGTTCATCAACTCCATAACGGCCGTGTAATCGCTGACCACGAATCCATTGAATCCCCACTCTCCGCGCAGAACCTTTGACAGCAGAAATGGATTGGCACTTGCCGGAACGCCGTTGAGCGAGTTGAAGGCGGACATCATGGTGGCTGCTCCCGCCTGCACCGCGGCCTGGTATGGGGGCAGATAGACCTGCCGCAGCCGGATCTCTGACATGTCGGTGGTGTTGTACTCGCGGCCGGCTTCGGCAGCTCCGTAAGCGGCAAAATGCTTTACGGAGGCCGCCACACGGCCTGGCTTGGAGAGATCGTCACCCTGGTAGCCGCGGATATAGGCCCGCGCCATGGCTGCTCCCAGATACGGGTCTTCGCCCGCGCCCTCCGCGGTGCGTCCCCAGCGGGCATCGCGGCTGATGTCGACCATGGGCGAGTAAAACCAGCGCACGCCTGCCGTGCTGGCCTCTTCTGCGGAGATGCGCCCGAGCTTTACGACGAGTTCCGGATCGAAGCTTGCGGCCAGGCCAAGCGGTATGGGATAGATGGTGCGAAAGCCGTGAATGACATCGGCCCCGAAGAGCAGTGGAATATGCAGGCGGCTCCTCTCAACGGCCAGGTGCTGATAAGTGTTGGTGCGCGCTGCGCCAACGGTGTTGAGCATGGAACCCAGCCGGCCGGTGGCAGCCAGTTCCATTACATCCAGATGATTGGCGGAGACCGGGTTGATAGCAACAATGACGCCGGCCTTATCCGCCGCCGGTTGTGCGCCGTTCGCCGTGGCCGTGGGAGAGTCGCCGGTGTCGTTGTATTGGACGAGTTGCCCGATCTTTTCTTCGAGCGTCATCTGACGGAGCAGATTGTCTACACGTGCCTCGATGGCTGGATCCGCAAGCTGCGCGTTGGATGGAGCTGCAGTTTGACTTGCCGCGTGCGGCGCAAAGCCTGCGATTGCCAAGCCAAGCGCGAAACATAGAAGAATGCTGTGGCGGCGCGGATTTGCCCCTAGACCGGTAGCGAGCTTCATGATGAGGGTGTCAACGTTCGGTAGTTTCACGACAGGGCTCCTCCCGGGCAAGGTCTGTGGAACGTGTAGGCGTTTTCCGGCCAATCCAGGGTGCATGAGAAATGAACATGGCAAAGGTGCGGCGACGTCGGATATAGTTCCTCTCGATGGTTTGCAGAGGTGATTTATCGACGTAAGCGCAATCGTTTGCGCTAACGTGAATCTTGTATCACTTGCAAATCCAATGAGTCAAATGCACGCGTCACACCACCGGACGGAAAAAATGGCGAATCGAAGAAAGTCCACTTGCGGCTGTCCGAATTTGCGAAATAGAGATCGGACGCTGCAACCCGCTTGACACCCCGCATAAAAGCGGGCAGGAGGATAGAGTGACGAACACAAACCAATCGACGACAACCGCCTCGCGCCAACGCCGCTGCTCCTGTTGTTTCTTTTTTGCAGCAGTCCTCTGCCTGCTCCCGTCGCAAGCCCAGGCAGGTTCTGACTACTACCGTCACGTCATTTTCGATAACAGCCTCACCAACGACAGCTATTTCTACAGCCAAGGCCAGTCCTCCGGGAAGAGCTTTCTCGAACAGCAGAGCGGTCGCCTGCCGGTGGAGACAAAGATCTTTCTTACCCCGCCAAACGCCATTCGCCTGCAGTGGCAGTCCGCACCGGAAGGGGGATGGACCGCCGAGATTGGCGCTGTCAACTTTCGTAACCGGCTGCCGGGATTGTCAGGCCGCTCTCTTTTCTTCTGGATCTTCACTCCTCAGCCGATTGCGGCAGCCGATCTGCCCCGCGTGGTTCTTTCCAATTCGAACGAAGGTCTTCAGGTGGCTGAGTTTCCGGCCAGCTTCAGCGAGCCGCTTGATCTGGGCAAATATACAGGGGATGTGCCGGCAGGCCACTGGATCCAGGTGCGCATCCCTCTCGCCGATTGCCGCACGGCGTCAATTTATCCTTTCAACCCGCAGTACATGAGCAGTATCACCTTCCATCAAGGGCGCGCCGATGACGTGCGCCACACACTGATCGTCGATGAGATTCGCGTTGACGACGACGCCACGGGCTCGCCGGCTTTGACCGCTCCCGCCAACCTGCGGGCCACCGGCTACGACCGTCACATCGAACTCGAATGGGATGCCGCTGATTCTGCGACGCTCGCCCGCTACGTGGTCTATCGTTCCCTCGATGGCATCAACTTCTCTCCTGTCGGCATCCAGCTTCCGGGCATGCATCGTTACGAAGATTTTCTCGGCAAAACCGGCGTACATGCGGAGTACAAAGTCGCCGCCTCCGACTGGCAGTATCACGAATCGCGGTTTTCAACTATGGCCGAAGCCGCAACACGCGAACTCAGCGATGACGAGTTGCTGACGATGCTGCAGAAGGCCTGCTTTGAGTACTACTGGGAGGGCGCCGATCCCCACTCCGGCATGGCGCGCGAGAACATTCCCGGCGACGATCGCATTGTCGCCACAGGCGCCAGCGGCTTCGGAATCATGGCGTTAATGGTTGGCGTCGACCGCGGATTCATCACACGCGAACAAGGCGTCGGGCGCCTCGTCCGCATAGTTGACTTCCTGGCGCACGCACAGCGATACCACGGTGCCTGGTCGCACTACATGGACGGAAATACCGGACGGACAATGCCTGTTTTTGGCATGTACGACAATGGCGGCGACCTCGTTGAGACCTCGTTCCTGATGCAGGGCCTACTTGCGGCGCGCCAGTATTTCCGCGGGTCCGGCACCGGTGAGCAGGCGCTCTACAGCAGCATTACCCAGCTTTGGGAAACCGTCGAGTGGGACTGGTACCGCGAGACGCCGGGCAGCAGCTATCTCTACTGGCATTGGTCGCCTGAATGGTCCTTCCAGATCCACCACCCTCTTATCGGCTTCAACGAGGTGATGATCACCTATCTCCTCGGCATTGCCTCGCCTACGCATTCTGTGCCGGCGAGCCTCTATTACTCCGGTTGGGCAGGGCAATCAGAGCAGGCCGTGAGCTACCGCGAAGGCTGGTCCGGCAGCACCGACGGTAGCCACTACGGCAATGGCAACACTTACTACGGCATCAAGCTCGATGTGGGCGTTGGCCGCGGCGGGCCGCTGTTCTTCACGCACTATTCCTTCATGGGGTTTGACCCGCACAGCCTTCACGACCGCTTCACCAGTTCATACTTTGAGAACAACCGCAATATTGCCCTCATCAATCGCGCCTATTCCATTGCTAACCCGAAGCATTTCCCAGGCTACGGTTCCGATGCCTGGGGACTTACAGCCAGCGACGGCCCCGAAGGCTACGTGCCACACGCTCCCGACGAGGCAGATGACCATGGAACCTTGACGCCGACGGGCGCACTAGCTTCGTTTCCGTATACGCCTGAAGCGTCCATGGCCGCCTTCAAGCATTACTATCGTGATCTCGGCGACCGGATGTGGGATATCTACGGCCCACGCGATGCCTTCAATCCCGGGGCCGATTGGATCTCACCCATCTACATGGGTCTCAATCAGGCTCCAATTGTTGTGATGATCGAGAATTATAGAACTGGACTGGTCTGGAAGAACTTCATGGCCAACCCGGAAGTGGGCACAATGCTCAAGAAACTCGACGAGGCCACGGGGAAGTAAGCGAGCGGCGAGAAGAAGGCTTGACAGCAGATAGTGTGGGTGATAAGAATTACCACCGCGCAATCGATTGCGCTTGTGCGCGTTCAAACTTCATAGCTCACCTCCTGGAACTGATCTGAGCTCGCTTTATCGTCCTTGTGTCCGGTGTTTCGATCATGAAAGCATTGCACATTGTAACCGTCGTCATTTTCCTGGCCGTTGCTTTCGTCAACTTCCTCGCGCTGGCTCAGTCTGCTCCGGTAACCATTGCCATTGGCCGTAATGCGCCGGCTCAGCGGTTACCGCATTTCTGGGAGCGGATGGTCGGCTCCGGCCGCGCGGTCACGGCTCTTCGCGATAACTACCGCCGGAACCTGCAAGAGATGCACGACCAGGTGGGCGCGCGCTATGTACGCTTCGACGCCATCTTCCTCGATGAATTGGGCGTCTACGTTGAGGACGAAAAGGGCAATCCGGTCTTCAACTTTTCGGATGTCGACCAGATCTCTGACGGGCGGCTGACGCAGGGAGTGCGGCCGTTTATTGAGATCAGTTTGATGCCGCGTAAACTTTGCGTGCGCGAGACAATCCACCCTTTCTGGTACAAGCAGAATGATGCTCCGCCCAAGGATTACGCCAAGTGGGACCAGCTCATTCACGCATTCGCCCAACACCTTCTAGACCGGTACGGCTTCGACGATCTCTTTCACACAACTGATAACTGGTTGGACGCGGATTGTATCGGGGTCGACCAGGGGAGATCTTCTTATTGATGGCAGAATATCTTCGCTCTGGGCCTGTATGAGAGATTTTATGAGTAACCTGGAACCCATTAATACCATGCAGTTGGTGGAGTTCCACCAGGCTGTGGATGCAGAGCAACAGATGGAGATTCTTCGACGATGAGCCAGACATTGAATTGGAGCATAAGCCGACGCCGGATGCTCAAAACGGCTCTGGCCGCAGCAGGATGCGCATTCGTACACAGCGGCAGGAGTCACGCGAGTGAGCCTTGGACGCCGAGCAAGGAAGACGAAAACTTCCTCGACGATTTGGAACGGCAGGGTTGTCTTTTCTTCTGGGAGCAGGGGAGCCCAACCTCGGGTCAGGTTCTCGATCGGGCTCGCAACGATCTGAATGGTGCGCGCGATCCTCGCCGCATGGCAAGCATCGCCGCCACGGGTTTCGGCTTGACTGCGCTGTGCATCGCCGATCATCGCGGCTACTTGCCGCATGCTCAGATTGTGGAGCGGGTGAAAACGACCTTGCAATGGCACCTCAACATCCTTCCCGAGGTGCATGGTTTCTTCTACCACTTCAGCGACATCGAGACTGGCAAGCGCGTATCGGGCGTGGAGCTTTCATCCATCGATACTTCGCTCCTGCTGTGCGGCATTCTCACAGCAGGGGCATACTTTGACGATGCGCAGATTCACTCCCTGGCGCACCAAATCTATGAGCGCGTTGACTGGCCGTGGATGCTGAATGGCGGCAAAACCTTTTCCATGGGCTGGCATCCGGAGGAAGGCTTCCTCAAATCGCGCTGGAAGACCTATTGCGAGTTGATGATGATCTACCTGCTCGCCATCGGATCGCCCACCCACCCGGTAAGTGGAGAGTATTGGAAGAACTTTTCCCGGCCGGTTATCCATTACAGCGGATTTGACTTCATAAGTGGCAACGATCCCATCTTTACCCATCAGTATTCTCAGGCCTGGTATGACTTTCGCGGCAAACGCGATGCTTATGCCGATTATTTTGAGAACTCGGTAACCGCCACGCGCGCTCACAAGGCATTCTGCCTGTCTTATCCCAAGTGGTATAGCGAGGACTACTGGGGCATCACCGCGTCGGACTCTGAAGGTGGTTATACCGCATGGGGAGGGCCTCCGGCACAGGGGCCAATTGACGGCAGTGTCGTACCATCGGCGGCTGCGGGATCGCTCGCTTTTCTTCCAGCCGAGTGTCTTGCGGTTTTGCGTGCCATGCGTTCCAAATGGGGGAAGCAGGCGTGGGGGCGATACGGGTTTGTGGACGCTTTCCACCCTGCGGCAAACTGGTATGACCCCGATGTTCTTGGTATCGATCAGGGCATCTCAGTTCTGATGGCCGAGAATTTACGCTCCGGGCTGATCTGGAACACCTTCATGCGCAACCCCGAGTGCGTAACCGCCATGCAGCGAGCGGGCTTTCACGGGAAAGGTCTGTGATGGTGAGCAGGTTGCTGCATAATTTCGGATTGACCGCATCCGCCTTATCGCTGACCATGCGTGATGCGCCGCGCTATGATTGGAGCACACCGGCGTGACCAAGACCCAGCTCAAACCGATTACGCTGAAAGAGCTTGCAAGCATTCTTGAACTCTCTCAGTCCACGGTATCCCGCATCGTCAATGGCGCGGGCGCCGCGCATCGCATCTCCCAGGAAACCCAGGAGCGCGTGCTCCATGCCGCCGCGCTCTATGGTTACTCCGCCAATTCGGTGGCCAGAAGCCTGCGCCAGAAGCGGACGTTCACCATCGGCGTCATCGTGCCGGAGATCAGCGAGGGCTATTCGACAGCCGTGCTGAGTGGCATTGAAGATGAGCTGCTCAAGGATGGCTACTTTTATTTTGTTGTGAGTCATCGTCACCGCACAGATTTGCTGGAGGGGTACCCGCGAATGATGCTCTCCCGGTCGGTGGAGGGCATCATCGCAATTGACACGCCGATCGAGGAGGAATTGCCTGTCCCATTGGTCGCGGTCTCCGGACATAGACGGCGGCCTGGAGTCATCAATATCGAACTGCATCATGAGCAAGCGGCCCATTTGGCACTTGAGCATCTGCAAAGCCTCGGGCACAAACGCATTGCCTTCATCAAGGGGCAGGCCTTCAGTTCGGACACCAGCCAGCGCTGGCAGGCGATTGTCGATGTTGCGAAAACGCTGAACATCACCATCGATCCAAACCTTGTGGTGCAATTGCAAAAGCCCGAGCCGGGGCCGGGGCCCGGATTCGAAGTGACGCGGGCGCTGCTTCAGGCAAATCGACCATTCACTGCCGTCTTCGCATTTAACGATGTAACAGCCATTGGAGCTATTCTCGCTCTGCGGGAGGCGGGCCTGCGCGTACCCAGGGATGTATCGGTGCTGGGATTTGACGATGTACTCATTGCTGCAACCAGCAACCCGCCGTTGACCACAATCCATCAGCCTTTGCGCGCCATGGGGCAAGCAGCTGCAACCACACTTCTGAGTCTTATTCGTGATGAGATTCCGCATCCGCATCCGCCGGTGATTACGGTCTTTCCCAGACTGGTTGTGCGCAAGTCAACCGGCTACAAGGCCGCGCGAACTTCGGCTAATCCGGTCGATGCGGATGATGATTAGTCTCTGTACAAATAATGCAATACACTCACGCAAATTAAAGGGCAGCTCGGGCTCGGCTATACCACCGCGCAGGTTTGCTGGACAGTTGCGACGGCCTCGATAGAGTCGGGGACGGCCTACATCAGTTCTTCCGCATCGTTGGGGCAGCTGCCGGCCAGGTCCCGTTTAGCCAGGGACCGGAGATCCTCATCGTAGTTCAGTTGCGGAACGTAGAACGGAAAATGTTCGACGCGCGGGCGGCGATATTGGCGGAGACGTTGACGATGCCGCCTTCGACTGACCACGTTTCCGGGGATAACCGCAATCTTGCCGCCAGCGCACCGCCGAACCCAGATTGCACCGATCCCGCGACCCACCCAGGGCAAATCCAGAATTATTATGCCCCGCTGAGTCCGAGGCAGGTTGCTCTTCCTTCCACCCCTGCGACGAAGACCTGTCGCCGGGGACCCCGGGGCGTTGTGGTCGCGTCAACTTCCGTTAGTCATGTATATCAAAGCGTAAAATGGCTAATTTTGCATGTAACTTATTTAGTTTCATCGGCATAGAGCAAAACCAGGAAAATCGATGTGTTCCTGGTCCGGGCTGCGAGGTTGGGGCTGGTCTTTTCCGGTTTGAGGAGGCTGGAGATTTGCATGATTCAACCCTTCAAGACCAGTGTGCGCCGGATGCGCATAATTATGTGCAAATGCGCGGGGGGGAAATTTGCCGGCGCGGGATGAGAGTCCGGCTGTGCGGGACAAGTCCGCAGCTTTAGAGCTAGGCGAAAAACTCTATTTGAGGGTAAAACTCGTGTGAAAGGCTTCCCGCAGGGGCTGAAGCCCTCAATTGTTTTGTTGTGGTTACGGCCCCGCTGAAGCCGTGCCCTTGTTACAAGGCCCAGGGGAATCCTGGTTTGGATGAGTTTTTCACGAAGCTGTTTAGTCGGTGCAAATCCAGAACTACCGTGCCCCACTGAGTCGGAGGCAGGTTGCCGCTCCTTCCGCCCCGGCGAGGAAGACCTGTCGCCGGGGACCCCGGTTGTGGTCGCGTCGGTTTGAGCGCTTCAGCTTCGAGGTACAGCTGTTATGGATTCGCTATCGTTCAGAGAGTTTCCTGCATTCTGAACATACGAAGAGATCAAGATCGCCAATCTGGATCAATGCCTCGTCTCACATTCCTCGTCTTTGAATCCCTTTCGCCATAAAGACAGCTCATTATGAGACAAGTTTTACGCTGGCAAGGTCAGGTAACTGGCGGTCAGTTTCGGGATATTGCGAGTTGAAAAGGTTCTTGGATCGTCGGATGCGAGGACGGCCGGGAGAGTGGCCTGGGCCCAGTTTGCACCCTGAGTTGCACGCTGGCCCAAGTCGACGGATGGGATATTGGTAGGGAAAAGCGCGAATTTGGCGGGCCCGTGCCTATGAGGGAGTGTGGTTGCCCGAGGGACCCGAACATATTGCTGATAAATAAGCTGCTTACGGGCGCACGAAGGAATTTGTTGACAATGGAATCCTGGGAGTGATACAAAACGCCGTTGCACAATCGGTTGCGCAAATGCACAATCGATTGCGCAACGCTCGCAAAAAGAATGCGCGCTGTCCCCACGGCAGCCCAAGAATCTGATTGGAACCTACGCAACGGTACTAGATGAAATTCAGGAGACCACCATGCAACTAACAAATGTCCAAGATACGCCTGGTAGCGGGCGGCGGTCGTGGAACCTTCTCAAGGTTCTCTTTGGCTGTTTGTCTGTCTTTCTGTTGGCAATCTTCACCCTCTCGGCGCATGCGCAATATGGCGCGTCGATGCAAGGCGTAGTGATGGACGCGCAGGGAGCGGTGATTCCCGGCGCACATGTGACGCTGACCGAACAGGACACCGGCCGCAAGGCAGAGACGACGGCGGATGGAACAGGAAACTTCTTCTTTGGCGGCCTTGCGCCGAGCCTTTACAAGATTGAGGCTTCCCATGACGGCTTCCAGACCAATGTCATCCAGAACTTCAAGGTGATTGCCGACCAGGCCAACGCCCTGAATGTGAAGTTGGACGTTGGCGGCGCCACGACCACCGTGACCATCAACGCTGAGGAGCAGCCGCAGATCGATACCGAGACCGGCAGCTTGGGTTCGACGATTTCGCAGCAGGAGATTTCAAGGTTGCCTTCGGCCGGCCGCGACGTCTTCGAACTGGTGCAGTTGGCTTCGGGTATGTTTGGTGACGGCTCGCAATCCAATGGCAACAACGGCAGCGCCACCAATGGACTGCCCAGCAGCAACTCGGGCGGCGCGGGTCTGTCAAACGGCATCTACAAAACGGAGAACCAGCCGCAGGCGTCGGCCGGAGGCGGCCGAACCAATACGAACGGCATTTCGATTGACGGCGTTGCCATCACCAGCGTGACCTGGGGTGGCGCGGCGGTGATTACTCCGAACGAGGATACGGTCAAGGAGTTCAAGGTTATTGCCAACCCGTACGATGCGGAGGATGGGCGCACCAGCGGCGCCGACATCAAGATCACCTCGCAGAACGGAACCAATGACATTCACGGATCCTTCTTCTTCAAGCGCGACTCGAGAGGCCTCAACGCGGCGCCTCGATGGGACCCCAGCGGCAATGCGTTAGCCGATAAAACCAGCCTGCAATTCAACGACTTCGGCGGTACGGTTGGCGGCCCGATCATCCACAACAAGCTCTTCGGTTTCTTCGGGTACGAGACCTACCGGAACAGCAGTACTGCAACGGGTGGCGGATGGTATGAGACCTCGTACATTGATGGCCTTGGGCCGTCAGGCAGTATCGCCAGCCAACTGCTGACCATTAAAGGCGGCACGCCAGTTTATACCAAGGTGCTTGAAGACCCCAACGACAACAACGATTGCGCCCATATGAACCTTTTGCAGGGCTACAACTGCAACTACATCCAGGGAGAGGGACTCGCCATTGGTACGCCCTTGGTGAGCGCGCTCGGAACCATGGATCCCAATTACTTTGGTCAGGAGGCCGGCCCCAACGGCACAGCTTTCTACGCCGCTGGCCTTGGTGGTAACAACATCGGAACGATCCCCAATCCATGGGCGCCGGCCGAGTCAGGAGCGGTGATCGCGGATCCGGGAACAAACGGTGTCAATCTGGGCAGCAACGCATCGCTGGCCTTCCTGCAAACCAGCGGCCCGAACAACACGGACAATGCTCAGTACAACGGCCGGGTTGACTATCAGGCCACCGGCAAGGATCTGATTGCCGGTACCTTGTATTACGTGCCGGCAGATAACACCTCGTACAACGGCGCAAGCCGCGCGTATAACCTGTTCCATAGCAACACCACGAACTACTCGGTTGGCGCGCTTTACGACCATACCTTCAACGACCACATCATCAACCAGGCACGCGCCGATATGGCCGGCTGGAAGTGGAACCAGATCGAGACCAATCCGCAGGAGCCACTGGGCTTGCCGGATGACAGCATCAGCGGCTTCCTGCCGTCGCAGTTGACCCCATCCTGGGTTTCGAATGGATCTCTTGGCAGCAATACGTATGGAAGTGCCACGCCGCAGAATTTCGGAGCCCCCGTTGGTTCTGTGTTTGACCAGTGGACGCTCAACTTCAAGAATGTGACCACCTGGGCCCACAAGACCCACAACATCAAGTTCGGCGGCAATGTAACCCGCTTGGCCTACCTCGACCTGCCGACCTGGGCGGGCGGTGTGGTGCCCAGCTATACCTTCAACAACATCTGGGACTTCCTCAACGATGCGCCGTACACAGAAAACATCGTGGTGAACCCACTGACGGGCGCGCCAGAGTCCTTCCGCAAAGACGACCGCCAGATGGTCTACGGCTTCTTCGCTCAGGACGACTGGAAAATCCGCCCCAACCTGACCCTCAACCTTGGCCTGCGCTGGGAGTACTTTCCGGGCATGACAGAAAAGTACGGCAGGCTCTACAACCTGCGTCTAGGCGCGGGCGCGAATCTGTTGACAGGCCTGAACATTCAGGCGGGCGGCAATGAGTACTCTGCTCAAAAGGGAAATTTTGGACCTGAGCTTGGTTTTGCGTGGACCCCGACGCGATTTAACAATAAGCTGGTTGTTCACGGCGGCTTTGGAGTTGGATACAACAACCTGGAGATGGCGGTGGGAACCAACAACCGCTTCAATCCGCCCACCGTTGACAACTCGACGAACACCTCAACGCTCTTGCCTCAATCCGTCGCATATACCGTGCACGGGCCCAACAGCCCCTATCTCATGTATACGACAGGAAGCAGCCCGTACGCGGCTTACTCATTCCCCGCCAACCCGTCAGACGTTTCGCCAATCAACTCGGCGGGTTTGGAGACAGCAACCTTCAACACGCCGGCAGGGTTCCCAGCCAGCACGCCTACGATGTATGTGTATCGTTACTCACTGGACACGCAGTACGAATTGAATCGTCAGTGGGTGGCCTCAGTCGGCTACCAGGGCAGTGCGGGCCGTCACCTGCTTTACGAAACAAACCTGCTGAATGCGCTGGCGCCGCAACTCATCTCGGGTGCGCTTCAGCTCAATCCGCTGGTCAGCAACATCAGCTGGATCTACGATGGAAACACCTCGAGCTACAATGCCCTGCTGTTGGAACTGAAGCACCAGATGCTGCATGGCGTCGAACTGGATACGCAGTATCACTGGGCAAAGTCCCTCGACAACGGCTCCAATGCCAACGCAGGTTGTTCGGGCAACGATTGCGGCGAGCCGGATTATCAGTTCGCGCCTGGCTACAATTGGGGTCCGTCGGACTTCGATTCAAGGCAGATGCTCAAAATCTTCGGATTGTGGTCGCCGACGTTCTACGAGAAGTGGCTTGGCGGCTGGACCCTGGGCGGAATTCTGAATTTCCATTCGGGCTTCCCGTTTGATCCGACGTACGGCGGAATCGGGTGTAACGCAGTCTTTCCGGGAAGCGGCGATTGCAACATGCGTGCGGCGTCCTACACAGGTAAAGCGGGCAGAAGCGAGAGCACCAATGTCTTCAAAGGGAACAACGGCAACTTCCCGGGTGGGGCCAGCAATTACTTTACCGCGCCAACGGTTGTCTCCAATAGTGCAACCTGGCTAGTCGGCAATGCCTTTACAGCGTTCACACCGATACCCGCGCCGCCGGGAATCGGACGCAATGCTTTCGTGGGACCGCATTACTTTGACACGGACATGACCTTAACCAAGTCATTCGTTCTTCCCAGCGGAAAGGTGATTGGTGAGAATGCGCGTATCGAGGTGCGCGCCAATGCCTACAACCTCTTTAACAAGTTGAATCTTTCCAACAACGGTCTCGACAACAACCTCAACGATGGAACGTTCGGACAAATCACAAATTCGGGCGGTGTTCTTACCGGGCGTACGATCGAGATGGAAGCTCACTTCAAGTTCTAGCTTATGGGCAACCGCTCCTGCGCTCGGGCTTTGGCCCGGGCGCAGGGTCTCCTAACCGAATCTCTTTGCCGCCGGCAGCGCGCCAGCACGATGTGCGCGTGGCTGGCGGTTCTTTTATGATGGAATGGCCCACCATGGCGGTATTCAGAACAATTCGCGCCTGCTTGCAGGACGCCAGTGTGTTTGGCGCGCTCGCGGCAGTTGCTCTGCTGGGTCCCTCAACTGCGTCCGCCTGGCCGCAGGCGGCGCAAAGCGGGTCCAGGCCGGCGAGCGCCAACGCGCAACCTTCGACTCAATTTCAGTTGCTCTCAAAACGCGCCATGGAGGCGCTGGACGCAGACAAGCTGCAAACGGCGATTCCGCTGTTTCGCAAGGCGCTGGCCCTCAATCCCCGATGGGCCGAAGGCTGGTGGTCGCTCGGCACCGCCTACTACGATCAGGAAAGCTACGCGGAGGCCGAGCTGGCTTTCCAGCGCGTCGTCGCTATCGATCCAAAGAATGGCACGGCGCGTGCACTCCTCGGGCTGTGCGAGTTTGAACTCGGCGATGACAAGGCTGCACTGCGCGACATCGAAGCCAGCAAGGACCTGGGAATCGATCTGGACCCACATTTGCGTAACGACGTGTTCTTTCACGAGGGCGTCTTGCTGCAGCGCGCGGGAATGTTCGGCGGGGCCGAGCAGCCCTTTGCCTCGCTGTGCATCGGCAATGCCGGAGGTGACGACGTTTCGCGCGCCTTTGGCATGGCGGCATTGCGGATGCGGGACAGGCTGCCTCCGGCTCCCGGAAGCGAAGCCGCGGCGGTTGTGGAGCAGGTGGGCCGCGCCGCCTGCCTCGCTGCGCGAAAGGACTTCGATTCCGCCCGCCAGCAGTTCACGCTGATCACCGGCGCCTACCCGCACTTCCCCTATGTGCATTTAGCCTTCGGCAGAGTGCTGCTTGACGCGCACGACATTCCCGGAGCGATTGCCGAATTCAAGCGCGAGATAGACGAAGGATACGACCGCGTCCTGCCGATGCTGCAGATCGCGGCTGCCGAATACAAAATTGACCCCGCTGCCGGACTTCCTTACGCCGAGCAGGCCGTTGCCCTGGCGCCGCAGTTGCCCTTCGCGCATTACTTGCTGGGACTCCTGCTGACGAGTACAGGCGCCGACGAGAAGGCAATTCCAGAACTCGAGACCGCGCGCAGGGCGTTCCCGCAAGACACGCAAGTCTACTGGTCCCTTGCCACCGCCTACGCCCGCGTGGGCCGCGCGCAGGACGCAGCCAAAGCCCGCGCCGAAGTTGCCCGCTTGTCGCGTAAGTCCGCGCAGCAGGGAGAGGGCGCAGGCGCCGGCTCAACCCCCGGCGAACCTCCGGACGCGCCCATCCACGTGACGGACGCGGCTGAACAAGGCCCAAAGAACTGATTCATGCCCATGGCTCAAACGACGCGAGGTATCTTCCAAGAAATCGGGACTACAAGAATTCCCGTGCATTTGACTTCACGAAAAAGGCGGCCTGTAACCGTGTCCAAGTCGGCATTGGGAACTCTCTTCTTGATGGCGCTCTTCACAACGTTCGCAAGCGGTCAAACCGCTTCGCCATCCGCGCCGCAGAATTCAGCGAACTCGGGCGACATTCGCTTTGAAGAGATCGCCGCCAAGGCGGGACTGAACTACGTGACCGCGACGGACAGTACGAAAAACAAGAATCAGCCGCAGACCATGGTGGCCGGCGTGGCGCTCCTCGACTACGACAACGATGGCTATCTGGACGTCTACCTGGTCGGCGGCGCATCGATTCCCTCGCTTATCAAGGATTCGCCCGTCTACTGGAATCGCCTCTTCCACAACAACCACGACGGCACCTTCACTGACGTTACGGTGAAGGCAGGGCTTGCGGGAGCGGGCTATGGCAGCGGCGTGGCCGTCGGCGACTACGACAACGACGGCTGGCCCGACATTTTTCTCGCCAACGTCACTGGCAATCAGCTCTTCCACAACAACGGCGATGGAACTTTCACCGACGTGACGGACAAGGCGGGATTGTCTGGCGCGAAGCTGAACGGGAAGAAGATGTGGTCAGTCGGCGCCGGGTGGTTCGACTACAACAACGACGGCCATCTAGACCTGTTCGTGGTGAACTACTGCGGCTGGGAACCGAACAAGGACCCGGTGTGCATGCTCAAGGATGGCGTGCGCGGCTTCTGCCATCCCAATCTCTACAAGCCCACGCACAACACGCTCTACCGCAACAACGGCGACGGAACCTTTACCGACGTTTCGGTGGAGACGGGGATCGCGCAGTACTACGGCAAAGGGATGTCGGTGACCTTCGCGGATCGGAGTGGCGATGGTTATCTGGATGCCTTCGTGACCAACGACACGACGCCGAATTTTCTCTTCCACAATCTTCACGGCAAGCGGTTCGAGGAGATGGCCGCACAGGCCGGCGTGGCGTACTCGGCAGACGGAGCGGCGCTGTCCAGCATGGGCGCGGATTTTCGCGATGTAAACAACGATGGGCTGCCGGACATCTGGTACACCGCCGTGGATCGCGAAGGATTTCCACTGAACCTCAACACCGGCAAGGGCGACTTTGCGGACATGACGGTGGCCAACGGGCTGGCGACAACCACCGATATGTCCGGCTGGGGCAACGGCATATTCGACTTCGACAACGACGGCTGGAAGGATCTGTTCGTCGCGCGCGCGAATGTGATGGACAACATCAGCGAGGTTAACCCCGCGCGTCACTACCCGGAGCCCAATACCATTTTCCGGAATTTAGGCAAGGGAAAGTTTCAGGACGTAAGCGCAACAGCCGGGCCTGATTTTCAGAAGGAAGCGGCGCATCGCGGGGTAGCCTTCGGCGATCTGGACAACGATGGGCGCATCGACATGGTGGTGTCTGTTTTGAATGGACCTGCGGAGCTCTTCCACAACATTTCAGAGACCGGCAATCACTGGATTCTCCTGAAGCTCGTTGGGACGAAAAGCAACCGCATGGCCATTGGCGCCCAGGTGAAGCTCACAGCCGGTGACGGTTCTTCTCAATGGAATGAAGTGACTACCGCCGTGGGATACGCTTCATCGAGCGACCCTCGCGTGCATTTCGGTCTGGGCAAAAACAGCACAATCAAGGAGATTGAAATCCGCTGGCCCAGCGGCATTCGGCAGGTGCTCCATGATCAGCCAGTGGATCGAATCCTTCAGATTGAAGAGCCGGCAAAGTAGATCGACAGCCATATCCAGTCGACTGGACGCAGACACTCCTAATATTTCTGTGTCATAAACTCCGACCGCACGATCCAGGCGTGGAGGCTCAAGAGGTTGTTCCGATTCAGGCCTGAGCGAGAAACGGGTGTTTGCCGTTTAAGGCCGGCATGGGGGCGATGGAAGTTATATTCATGCAGCCAGGGGCCATCGCATCGCAACGGCCACAGTGCAGCGCGTCCTTCGCGAGCAGCCGGCTCAGGCCGGGGCACCGCTCCTTGAAATAGCAGCCTGAACCGACCCCTTTTGCCGTGTCAAAAGGTTCGGCTTGTGGCACAAGCTAGTGTGGCGTCCCCGAAGTTCGCAGCATAAGTCGAAGCCCCGAAATGCAGGTCCTTCGACTCCACTTGGCCCAAAATCGGGCCAAGCTTTACTCAGGATGACAGCGCTATTCATGTTGCGAACTTCAGAAACAGGACACTAGATTGGCGGGAAGTATGGAAGCGCTGAGGGCCCGAAGATTGTGCTCTCAAGTTGGCCTGGAAACGTGCATTGTTATGTTCTCGTCAATCGAGGACCCTGCGCAGGCCGGTCGGCGATCGCTGTCCAACACTCGCATTACCGATCCGAGCGGAGAGGTCCCAAGAACTCATGAATGTGATAAGAGGCCTTGGTTCCAGGAGATTCGCAAATCGGGATTCTGCATGTCTTCTGGCCGAATTGAATCGCTTGTATCGGATTCCATGCGTGTTCCTGCAATTCGGAGTTTCTTCAAACGCATCCAGCACGCTCCTTCCCGCAATGGTTTCAATCCAGGTAGAGGCTGGAACTTCACTGCGTTCCTGGGGGCTGAGGTTGGAAGCTCGCCCCGCGTTCACGTTGCCTTTGAAGCGCAGCAGCGCGTTGCTCGTCCACTAGAGTGCGCGTCAGCTGTGCCTGTTGCTCAGCTTGAGAGTTAAGGCCCATACGCGCGTAGACGCGGCTCAACTGATAGTGCGCGGGCTGAAATTGAGGATTCAACTCGATGACTCTTTCGAAAGCCTTTCGAGCTCGAGGCCAATCCTGCTGCGCCACATAGATTTTGCCCAGCTCAAAGAACGGATTGATAGATTTGGGCTCTAGTTGCGCAGCGTTCTCGAGCGCAGCCATAGCTTCCTGCTCGCGGCCAAGACGGCTGGCTAACATGCCAAAGTAGTACTCGAGCAGGTAATGGCCGGGGAGCTTCGCACGCGCAGCCTCAAGGACGTGAATCGCTTCAACATCCTTGCCTTCGCGAGCATAGGTCTGCGCCAAGCCGATATACGCTGCATCGAGGTCCGGACTGGTGCTGAGCACAGCCTGAAATGCATCGCGAGCGGCAGAGTAGTTGCCCTTAATCATCTCCACAGCGCCAAGGCGCAACTGGAGTGGAGAGGTTGCGGCGGTCTCCGCCATACCGGTCTGAATGAACTCGATGGCCTCATCATAGCGGTCCATGTCCATGAGCAGACGCGTGTAGTCCAGCGTTCGATCCGGGTTGGAGGGATCGGCTACTGCGGCAGCACGATAGGCTTCAAGGGCCTCAGGCATCTTTTCCTGCATCTCGAATGCTGAGCCGAGGAACATAAGTGTGTCTGCATTTGAGGGGCGCTCGTTGTGAAGGGTGGACAGGAGCTTGGAGGCCTCGGCGAACTGTCCATCGTAGAGCAACGCGAGCGCAAGGTTGTAACGGCTCTCCCACGACGGATCAAGCAAAGCAATCCTCTGGAAACAACCTACCGCCTGCTTGTAGAAGCCATGCCGGCTGAGAAGCACGGCGATAGTGTATTCGCGCACAGGTGCGAGCTGATTGGCTGCCTCCATCCTCTTGATGTGGCTGGCGGCTGCATCCACTTCCCCCAGGCGGATTTCGGCTTCGACCAAGCCAGCTTCAGCATCCGGATCGTTTTCGATCAACTGTCCCGCATGGGACGCCTGCTCGAGCGCATCGGCGTCATGGTTCGTGGCAAGGGCAAGCAGGAAGAGATAGTAGTGGGCAAAAGGATCATTGGGATCCAGTCGTGATGCTTCCCGCAACTCCGACTCCGCATCGCCAAACTCCTTTGCAGTGAGAAGATTGAATCCAAGGTTCCGATGCGGCGCAGCTAGCGAGGGATCGAGGCGGATAGCATTGCGGTAGTGGCTTGCGGCCTTGTCGATGTGATTGAGTTGAGTCTCCGTGATCCCAAGCAGGTTTTCGATGGTAGCATTCCGGGGAGCAAGGCGATGCGCCTCTTCCAGCCTGGTCAGAGCTTGATCGAAATGCCCTTCGCGAATCAGTTTCACCCCATCGTCCAATGGCGTCGTCTGCGCGCTGAGTGAACCGGCAGATGCGAGAGACAGCAGGGTGAGTGCGAGGATCCGATTCCAGGTCATTGCTTCGCCCCGTCTTCGGCGTGATCGCTGGAGGATGTGGCGGCCGATCTCTCGGTCTTAATGGCGCGCACCTGGGCAAAGAGCTTGGCGGCTTCAGCGGTCTTGCCCTCAGCACGCATCACCTGCGCAAGCTGATAGTGCACGCCGCCATCATGATCATGCGCGAGATCGCGCTTCAGAATCTCTTCAGCTCGGGCATAGTTCTTCTCCGTTGCGTAGGCCTGGCCCAGTTGCTGGTATGCAGGCCAGAGATCGGGCTTGCTGCGGATGGCCAGCTCGAGATGCGGAATTGCCTCTTCAGTGCGATCTTTCGCAACAAGAACGGCGCCCAACTCCCCATTGGCCTCGGGATGTCCCGGATCGATCTCCAATTGCCGCGTCAATTCGGCAAATGCATGATCTGCATCGCCATGTTTCCAGTAGAGATGACCGAGCCAAAAGTGCACGTCGGGAAGATTTGGACGGGCCGCGGCCACGGCAAGATACTCGGCCAGAGCCTTCTCGTCCTCCTCGCGGTCAACATAATACTGGCCCAGCAACTGATGAACATGGTAGGAATCCGGCGCGACTGCAAGTAAACGGGCAATCTGCGCCATAGCGAGTTGACGACGCACCAAGACCAACTCATAACGCGCGGAAGGATCGCCGGGGTGAACTGCCAACCAGCGAAGAAGAGATGCCTCGGCTGCCTCATAGCGGTGCTGATGTATTGCATCCATCGCCCGGGCAAAAGCACTCTGAGTCGGTTTCGCGATGTGCGGAGCAGCGGCAAGCCGCTGGTAGGCGCGGGCCGCAGCGGCATCATCACCCGACAAAGCATATAAGCCCGCCAGTGCAACATCTCTTGCGACGCTTGATGGTTGCATCGCCTCCAGCTTCTCCTCTGCTGCGGCACAGAGTGCGAGAAGGCCGGCGCTCACTTCGTTGGCAGAGATGCGGCCTTCCACTGGAAGCTCCAGTGCGTCGAGAGTTTCGCTTTCGTCAGTTTTGATAGCCAGCTCAACACGGGAAAGTCCTTCTGGAAGTTGCCCGGAGAGAATCAGCAACTCGCCGCTTTTTGCCAGCACGGTTGCCGACTTTGGAGACAGCGCGCCCGCCTGCCCAAGCTGCTCTAGCGCAGCCGGTAGTTGAGCCTGATTGAGAAAGACTTCAGCAAGATCGAGGTGCGCATCGACCGAGTTCGGATCGCGTAGAATTGCGCGGCGCAGATGGCCCTCGGCCTTGGCCCAATCGTGGTCCGCGGCATACGTGCTCGCGTAGATTCGATCCGAGATGGCAGTTCCAGCGGAGTCTTCCAGTAGCTGCTCGGACTGCTGCTTGGCTGCCTTGCCGTATGCTTCCCCGAGGGAGAAGAGCAAATCAGGATCATCTGGAAACTGCGCCGCGGCTTTTCGCAATTGAAGCAAAGCCGCATCGATTTGTCCGGCGTTCCAGAGCGCTGTTCCCAACCAGCTCTCGGCCTGTTTGTCCTGTGGGTCCTGCCGGACCGCCTCGCGTAAGAGCGGCACTGCCTGTGCAGGATGGTTCAGCCGAACCTCATCGATCCCCAGCCAGAGGCTAACGCCGCGCATGCCGGGCCTCAGCTTCCCGGCTGTCGACAGCGCCCGCGCCGAATCGTCGAATTTTGACTGGGCGTAATAGACCAGCCCAAGATTCACGTATGCCTCGGGCAATCCGGGCGCAAGCCTCAAAACAGCCAGGTATTCACCGGCCGCGTCATCAAGCCGGTCCTGCTGCTGTGCCTGCTGAGCAGCGCTAAAGTGTTCCTGAACCTGATCCTGGATCTTTGAACTGACAGCCTGCGCGGTGCCAACTAGCGAAAGCATAAATGCAATCGGAATCACGGCAGCGAAGACCAGGAATCGCCGGCTGCGGATACAGAACATGGATTGATAGTAGTGTATTTTCACGCCGCTTAGTGCCATTGCGCGATCCTGTTCCGCGTCTTTTCTCATGACCGATCGTCCCGCAGTCTTGACTGTGTGGCACGCAAACGTACAACACTCCCGGGCCTCGATGAATAGGTCCGGGAGTGTTGGGTTGTTTTCAAAGGTCGGACGGAACAGGGCAGGTTCGCCCGGTGGCGTCAGAAGGTGACCCGCAGCGATCCCTGGATGTTTCTCGGGCCATAGGCAACGCCGGATGCCTGACCGAAGCCAGGAGTCCCGACCGTGTTGTTGAAGCCGCTGAATCGGTGGCGGTTGAAGACATCGAAGAACTCCACTCGGAAGTCGGTGTGGACTCGTTCGGTGAACATGGGGATGGCCTTGGTGACGTTGAAGTCCTCGCTCTTGTTGAAGAGCTCGCGGACGTTAAGGGCTTTGGGTGCGTCGCCAAAGGTGAAGTTGGAAGGGGCCGTGAATGCGGCTGAGTTGAAGCGGACACTCTGTCCATAGACGAACTTGCCGTGAAGCCCATTAAAGCTCTGCCCGGGAACGGTGTTAGGACGGATGATTCCCTCGCCGGTTGCGCCTTCATATCCTGCGAAGATGCCCGAGGTCCAGGATCCGCCAGGCATGCCTACGGTTAGCGGGGTGCCGCTCTGGTACTTCTGGACGGCGGCAATCTTCCATCCCCCAGCCAGCACGTTGACGGCCCCGCCCTGATTGGCAAACTTCTTACCTTTTCCGAAAGGTAGATCGTAAGTCCAGGCCAGGACGACGCGCTGCGGGATGTCGAACTGACTGAGGGCCTTCTCGACCTTCAGATTGTAGGTGTTCAGCGCGCCGGAATTGTCGTTACCTTCCCATGCGGCCTCAGTCGGATATTCCGAGTCGGCATTGGTGATGTTCTTTGACCAACTATAGTTTGCCAATACGGTCAGCCCGCTGTTGGTCCGCTTGGTTACCTGAGCTTGCAAGGCGTTGTAAGTGTAGTCGCCGAAGGGATCGTCCATGGTCGCTGAATCCACCGTGACGGTTCCATACTGCGGGAACGGCCTCAGCGCCTGAGAAACTGTGCCGCTGAAACCAGCATAGGGAGGCGCGACGACGGTCTGGCCCGCGCAAGCCGGGCTTGTCGTTTGGTCGGCAATGTTGACTTGCAAACATGCGCCTCGCGACATATCGGCCGGGTTGCCCTGATTGGGGTCATGCATGAATGCCTGCAGGTGGTCGCCATGACCGCCGACGTAGGCTACGTCCACAATGGTATTCAAGGGCAGTTGGCGCTGAACATCGAGGGTCCAGTTTTGGATGGTGCCGGGACGGTCGACCTTCGACTCGAGGAAGAGCGCGTTGCCCTGGTTGTTCATGACTGTGGGGTCAATGAACGGCGGCAGGTTGCCGGGATAGGCCGTGATCTGTGAGAGCACACCAACCGGTGTCTGAGGAGTGCTCGGGATAGCGTAGGTGTAGCTGGAGGAGAAGCCCTGGCTGTCATCCTCGGCGAAGCCTCCGATGCGCTGGGTGGAGAAGTAAATGCCGTAGCCGGCGCGGATGACGGTGTTGGGATCGACCGAATAGGCGAGGCCAACGCGAGGACCGAAGGCCTTTTTGAAGATCGACTGTGGAGAATTCCCGTTGAGGCGTCCCGTGCCGCTGCCTTCGAAGACGTAAGCGCCGGGAATGCCGCCCGCACCAGGGTTCGGCAGGGTCGGGTCCACATAGGACATGCGGTCTGCCTGCTCGGTCACCGGGATTGGCATGTCATAACGCAAGCCAAGGTTGACGGTAAGCTTGTTGTTGAACTTCCAGTCGTCAGCGAAGAAGGCGGCAAGATACTTTGCGCGGAATCCGTTGACCTGGGGAATGACAATATCGGACTGATCGCCGCTTACGCTTGTGAATGCTCCTCGATAGAAGCTGGCGAAGCCGAAGCCGGAGTTGCCGTCAGACGGAGTGCTGGTGGGGCCTTGGGTGAAGTTGAAATGGCCGGCGCTGCCGGTCAGGATGCCCAGGTTGAACTGTGCGGCGCGGAATTCCCCGCCGAACCGGAAGTTGTGACGGCCCTTCTGCCACGAGACCGCGTCGTCATATTGAAAGACGTTATCGTCAAAGACGCTTTGGCCATCGCTGGGCTCGCTGATGCCACTGCCCGGATAGTTGATGTCGAAGCGAGGGAAGACCGATTCGCCTACGCCCTTGAGGCCAAATTTACTCGCCCAGTTTCCGCCAAATCCGCCCTCTCCAGAGGTTTCAAGGCGATGGCGCCGAGTGAAGCCGGCGTTGACGTGGTTAAGCATCATGGGCGAGATGAAGTAGTCATAGCCCAGGCGCAGATATTTGTTGCCCTGGATGTTGCCGCCGGTGTAAAGCGGCCCGAGGCTTTGGGTGCTGACGTAAGGCATGTTGCCGGCGAAGTAACTGCCTGTGATTTTGTTGCGCGCGTTGATGTTCTCGTCGATGCGTACGGACCACTCGTCGGCCTGCTCGTGGTTGGAACTGCTGTCTTCGATGTTGAAGTAAGGGCCGGTGGCGCTGGATGGGGCGGAGGGCATGACCTTGGAAGCGGCGGCAAACACCGGATCCGCGGCTTCGGTGATTTTGTTGTTCGGATAAGCCTGGCAGGGCTGTCCCTGGTTGGCGCCTGTGCAGGTGGAGTAATCGTAAAGGATGTGGGCCGGGAAGGTCTGGCCGTTGATGGTCGTAGGTGTTAACAGGGACGAGAAGTCGCCGCCGAGCATGGCCTGGGTGGGTGCCGATAGCTGCGAGGTCCCTCCGTTTTGTTGCCGGAAGCCCTCGTAATTGAAGAAGAAGAAGGTCTTGTCTTTGCCGTTGTAAAGCCAGGGAACGCGCACCGGCCCTCCGACGCTTGCTCCGAAGTCGTTCTGGGTGTCAATGGGCTTTGTGTCTACGATCTTGCCGGATTGCGCATTAGCGTAGTCACTGGTCCAGCTGTTGGCATCCAGGACGCGGTTCTTGAGCAGGTCGTAAGCCGAGCCGTGAAGGGTGTTTGTTCCTTGCTTCGAAACGAGATTGACCACGCCGCCGCTGGCGCTTCCAAACTGGGCGTCGAAGGTGTTGGTCATGACCTTGAACTCGGATACGGCTTCGACGCTGAAGTTATAGGTGACCTGCATGTTGGCCGAGGCGAGCTCGGTGGTGGTGCCGTCGAGCAGCACGTCGCTGCCGCCCTGTTGTCCGCCGCTGAGCTTGAAGTTTCCTGAGGGTGGCGAGGAGGGGTTGTTGGTCATAGTGCCGGCGAATCCGGGCGAGAGCGCTGCAAACTCGAGCGGGTTGCGAATTTCACCGCCGAAGGGCAGCGGAAGCGAAGCCAGCACCTGAGGCGTCATCGTGAAGCCAACATCGGAGGATTCAGTCTGCAGGTGGGATGCATCGCTGCTCACACTGACCGTAGTTGACTGTGAACCCACCTTCAAAGTAGCGGTCACCGTGGATGTGCTGGCTATGTCCACGGCAATGCCGTTTTGGGAATACGACTCGAATCCTGGCGCGGAGACCATCAGCGCATAGCTTCCCGGGGGAAGCTCACTGAAGATGAACAGGCCCTCCGCGGTGGACGTGGTGGAATAGCCGCTGCCCGTATTTGTTTCCTTCAGGTTGACTGCGGCGCCTGGGATGAATGCTCCGTTCGCATCCTTCACAGTACCGGTTAGAGTGCCTCTGGCCGATTGGGCCACGACGGGGACGGCTGCTACCAAGCCAATCGCCACCAACAGCAGTAACACCAGGCGCCACATACTGAGCGCCGCCGGTCGAGTGTGATTCATTGTGACTCCTCTGAACGTCTGCATTTTTTTCAGGCCTCCAACTTGTTTGCGGTAAGGATTTCGACGAGCGGAGTGCCGCTGCTCGCCGCAGGAAGACCTCGGAATATCCGGCGCGCCACCCAAATGGACAGCAACTGCAGCAGTGCAATCACTGGTAAGGCATATTTGAGAGCCGCAACACTCGACCCCCAAAATGCAATGCCCAGAAATAAGCCGCAGCCCAGGGCGCGTCCGAGAAACAGCCCGAACTCGTGGTTGAAGATATAGGCGTACTCGTTGCGTCCTTCGATATGGGAGACCACGTCAACCACCTGAAGCTGGATTGGATAGTAGGCAAGGTCCAGCAACGGTTTGGCCAGCAGAAGACACCCTACGAAGATGAGCACGCCCACGGCGTTGAACAGCAAGGTATTGGTGATTGCGCCAAGAAAGAAAAGAAGAAGACCGGCAGAGAAGACGAAGATGCGATGTTTGGGCGCGGCCATTCGCCCGGCCAGGTACATGAGGCATGCAGAGAAGACACCGCCGATAGCCTGCGTCGTGCCCAGAGTCCCCTCCTGGCCAACCAGCAGCATGATGAGCATGGCCGGTGCGGTAACGATGTATCCCTGTGCCAGGCCCTTGAGCAGCGCCAGCTGCAGCATCTTCCACCACAGCGGATGAAAGTGGAAGAAGACGAACCGTGTCTGCTTTGGGTTACGGAACGTTCCCCGTTCGAGGATTGCCGAAGACAGAATGGTCAGACAGAAAACAACGATTGCGATGATGTGGTAAGCGCGATTGGCAACACCACCCAGCCAGCCGTAGAGAGCGGTGCCGCTGATGAAGAGGCCGATGAGCGCGGGAACCGCGACCGCGGCCAGGGAGGCAAAAAAATTCTCCACGCCGTAGAAGTAGTTCCGGTTGTCGTCGTTGGTTGCGGTCAGCGCCAGGTATCCGCGATTGGCCCAGAAGATTCCGGTTGCCAACCCCATGGTGAAGCCTGAGGTCGCAACGCCGATGGGAGTGAGAATGCTCAATTGCATCATGAGCATCATTGCCGCGCCCGACAGAAGCATGCCGGCGGCATACAGATGCTTGGAGCCAACGCGGCCCAGTAACCTGCCGTTCAGGAAGAACGCAAGCGGAGTGGCAGCGTAGATCGACAACTGGTACGTGACCACCTTGGCGACGGCGTGAGAGTTCCGCATGACATAAGCCGCCACGAAGATCTCAATCACCGGGAGCACAAGGGCATAGATCATGTTCGACACCATCAGTACCTGCATGGAGTGGGCGCAGTGAAGGAATACCTCGAATTCCTTGCGCAGGTGGTTCATGCCTTCGCTCCCCGGGGCAGGGCAAGGGTGGCCAGAATGTTCGATATCGACAGGTTCGCAGCGCAGATCACGCTGTCGGCCGCGCCGTAGTACATGGTGATTTGGTCTCCGTCGACTACATGACCGTTGGTGAAGATGACCTTGCCGAAGAAACCTTCCAGTTCGTAAGGAGTTGTCGGCTCCATGATGGGCGTCTCAGAGCGTGCCAGCACTCGCCAGGGCTCGTCGAGGTCAAGCAACAATGCGCCCAGGCAGTAGCGATTTTCTTTGGTCGCGCCGTGATAGATCTCCAGCCAGCCCTCAGAAGTACGGATTGGCGCAGCGCCTGCTCCTACGCGAGCGCTGTCCCAGTACCCCTCGCGGCTATGGGCCAGGCAACGGTGTCGGCCCCAGTGAATAAGGTCAGGCGATTCAGCCAGCCAGATGTAATTGCCACCAAGCTCTGGGCTGCTGGGACGGTGCAGCGCGTAGTATTTGCCGCCAATCCGCTCCTCAAAGATCGCGCAATCCTTGTTGTGGGGGGAAAGATCATGCCCACATGGTCAAAGTCCGCCCAGTTGCGGGTCGTCCTCAATCCGACGCCGACTCCGTGGCTGGACACCTGCGTATACGTCAGATAGTAGGTATCGCCGATCTGTGCCACCCGGCAGTCCTCGATCCCGTAGGTCTCTAACTCTCCGCTTCCCATGAACGGCTTGCTGTTCTCTGGCTCGCTGAAATGAATTCCATCGTCGCTCGAGAGCAGCCGGAGATGGGAGAGCGTGGTAAGGTAATCCTCCCCGTCGAAACTGATAACCCGAGAATCGCTCAGATCGAGCCTTGGATCGCTCGAATCGAACTCAAGCACCTCCAACCTGCCGCCGGGGCTCAGGATGGGAAATGAGGTCTTGCCGGGAATTTGCGCCGGGCGTTCAGCAACGCGCACCAGCAACCAGACCTTGCCCTGGTAGCGAAACACCCCCGGATTCAGGAGGCAGGTGACCTCCATGCCTTCCACGCTCGGCCGCAGGTCCTGCGGCCTGAGTATGGGGTTCTCGCTGAAGCGGTTGGCTAGGTCTTTCATCATGGGTCCTTCGTGGCTCTTGGGGATCTGGCCTTACCACCGTTGTCTGGCGACGATTCGCCTGGTCTTCGGAAGGCACCTGTAACCCTCAGGGAAGGCCACTACCGCTGAAAAGGGACTCACGGCAAAAATCTTTGAGAATCAATGCGAATAACATGTGATTTGCCGTTGAAAAACGCAATGTTGACAGGGACATAGCACGGCCATCTTTGGGCCCGAGCCTCTCCCGGACGAGAAGAGCTCATCCCGAAGTTCCCGCAGGCGTGCATATGGATTGTTGGACATACAGTTTCGCTTCGCTGTCCCCGATCGGGTTTCGCGTGAAGCATTCCGTGTGCTAGCATGCATCGAGTGAGCGATGTTTCCGCATTGCGCACAGTACAAATCACAGGCGGACACAGCAGGGTTACGTAAATGGGGATCGAGCGGAATGACGGAAATTGATCAGGCTCTTCGGGCAGACGCCCGCTGGCAATTGATCGAAAGAATCGTCGCCAGCCCACCCTTTCAGAAATCGGCTCGGCTCAGGGACTTGCTGTGCTTTCTCGCGGAGAAGTCTCTCCACGGCCAGGCTCAGGATTTGACCGAGCACCGGATTGGAAGCGCAGTCTTCGGCAAAGCTCAGGATTACAGCGTTGTCGAGGACAGCTCAGTTCGCGTTCACGTCCGCCAGTTGCGTCTTAAACTGCACGAGTATTTTGACGGAGAAGGCCGCAGCGAACCCGTGATCGTCGAGATTCCGAAAGGGGCATACACTACCCTTTTTCGAAACACTGGACACGACCCCGTTGCAGAACCTGTTTCCTCCGTTGCCCGCTCCATTTCCTGGGTTCGACTGCTGCCGTGGGCGCTGGCAACAATCTTCTTAATCACAACACTTGCAGCTTGGTTTCGCCGTCCGGCAACTGTTATCCCTCCACCTCCTCCCTGGCCTTTGGCTGCACTGTTCGATTCGACCAATAGTCCAGTTCAACTGGTGGTTGCCGACATTAACTACGGTATGTTGCGGCTGGTAGATGAGCAGTCAGTGACGCTCGAGCAGTATTTGAGCGCCTCCTATCGGAGTGGCACCGCGTTTATGAACCCCCACCCGACCGCACGCGACGTTCGCGTGAACAAATATCTTTCCGGTTCCCTCCTGACGTCTTATGCGGACGTGGTAGTCGTCGACACGCTTTTGCGCCTCAGCGGCAACTCGCGTGACCGGCTCACCGTTCGCTCGGCCAGGGAACTGCGCCCGCGCGACCTTGAACAGGGCGCGTTTGTCTTTGTAGGCAGCCCCAGTTCAAACCCCTGGGTATCCTACTTCCAAGACAAGCTCAACTTTCAGGAGAGTGAAGGCAAGGTCGGAGAAAGCCTGAAATTCTTCCGGAATGCGCACCCCAAACCTGGAGAACAGGCGACTTACCAGGGTTTGGCGTTCACCGGCAGCTCCGGAGAGGATTACGCCACGATCTCGCTCTTGCCGCTTGCCAACGGACGTGGCAGTGTTCTCATCCTGCAAGGATTACAGCAGGAGGGTACCGAGGCCGCCGGACTTTTTCTGGCTGATGCCAGCAGCCGGCAAAAGCTCCAGGAGGCTTTGGGGTTCTCCGGCTCCCCGACCCAGCCCGTCTATTTTGAGGCCCTCATTCGCACTCAGGCGGTCGCAGGCGCTCCAAATGCAACATCCATCGTCGCCACGCGCGTCATCCATCCCTGAGCGCAGGCCGGTAGCTGCGTATCATCGATGAACGGTTCGAAAGCCAGTTTATGTTCGAATCTCCAGAACCTTCGCCTCAAACGGACGCAACGTCAACTCTACTGTCCCCGCATGCGTTTGCAGTGTCTTGTTGAGCATCAGATCGCGTACTCGGTCTTCTTTGTGCGCAGTCACGACCGTAACGCGCTTCTCATCCGGCCAGGGATTGTAATAGAGAAACGCCGGCGGTAGATCAGGCTCCATGAAGTCGGTCTTCCCCAAGTCCCAACGCAACAGCCACGGGTCTCCCTGGGTTTGAATCATCTTGTCCAGCCACATCACGTAGGCACCACCATAGATGGAGCGGTGCCCGGCAAAGTCGCCCGTCGCGTAAGGACTGTGTCCCTTTTCTTCCCGGCTCAACCTCTCGTAAGGGAACATGGGCGGCAGGTCTGGACGGCTCTGATTCTCGCGCGGTAGATACTCCGGATAAAACCAACGCATGTTCGACGCAACGTTCAAAGCAAGTCGCGCCACATCGCCTGCCAACTCGGGACGGAATCGAACTGCCGGCAACAGATACGGAAGCGTCACCATCGACTCCATGCTGTAGGCCTGGTTGGCTGGCTCGGTGCAGAATCCCGCCATCAACCCGTTCACCTCGCGCCCGCCCCAACGCCCTGCCGCCATCAACCCGATCTTGGAATCCAGCACAAATCCCAGCGCCTTTCTCGCGTTGGCCGGGTAGCCCATCGCCTCCAGCCGCGCAGCCGCCAGCGTAGCCATTGCTCCGCTCGGAACCTCGTACCAGGGGTTCTTTGCAAACTCCAGGTAGCGATCGATTCCGATCTTGGCCTCCGCCAAAAAGATCTCTTTACCAGTTAGCTTCCACGCCAGAAGCATCACATAGCTGTAGCCGCCCACCGCGTCGGGTTGCCTGTAAATGTCGTGGTTTGTGAAAGCCGCTGCCTTGGCAAAGTCGTAGCCCTGGCTGTTGAAGTCATAGTGCAATTGCTGCGCCATGTCCCTAAGCCGTGTCGCGCTTTTTTCTACCCGCGCAAGCCATTCAGCATCCTTCCCAAAGCGCAGCCGGATCAACCCGTAGGCCATCGCGGTCACATTCATCAGGTACCAGTACTCGCAGAGTGTCGCCCCGGCGCCGTCAAGAAACAACCCGTACGGCTCGCTGAAATATCCCTTCAACGAGGCAGCCAGTCCCGGTAGGCCTTCTCCACGGAGTTCTTTCCCCAAAGCCATAGGCGCGTAGGTTGTAAGGCCGCCGTCCTGCTCACCTTCCAGCGCCGAAGGAAACACCTGGCGGCCATCCTTCGCGATCGTATTCAATCCGTGCGCCGGGTCCATCACCCATGCGTCGAACGCATTGGCCAGCGCGTGAAAATCCAGCGGCTTTTCTTCTGGTCGAGCCGGCAGTCCGCTCCAGCCTGCCGAGTCGGCGGCGCAGAGGTTTCCCGGTTCTGCCCAACTGACGAGACCGAGTACGGCCACTCCTTTAAGGAACGCCCGGCGGTTTGACAGCCAATCCCCACTGCCCATCTCACTCTTCTCTCTGCCAGTTGCTTTCGCTTCCATTCGTTCCCTCTTCGATCTGGAAATCGTATCCATGATGCGGTTCTTTACGCGTTTCTTCGCAGCATTAAAAACAAACAGACCTCATTGTCGATATGGTCCGCGAATTCGCCAAGGGATTAACACAGGAATCAAGCCAATAACATTGAATTCACATGTGAGTCTCTTCGCAAAGTTGGCTCTACCGCAGAGCGCGGACGCCCGGAATGCGCAAAGTGTAGCTGATCACCGCCGCCATCAAATACATGAAGGCAAAGATCCAGATTACCCCGGAAACGCCCAGCAACGGCAGAAAGACACCCGCGATGGCCGGACCGATGAACGTGCTCAGGCCAGATCCCAGATTCATGATCGACATGGCAGCACCGCGGGATTCCGGCGCCAGCGTGGCCATAATCGCACCGATGGGGACGAATCCCGCCAATGCCGTGCCGTATGCCATGCCAGCCAATACCGCCAGCGTGTAGTTCGCGCCGAAGTGGTGTGGCACGTAGTAAAGCCCCAACGTTGTGAGCGCACAACCGCACGATCCAATGAAAGTGATTGTCCTGCGCCAGCCGATCTTGTCGCCAACCCAGCCCCAGATCAGATTGGCAACCACGTTGGTCGCGAACATGATGCTGAGTACCTGAAGCCATTGCTGCAACGTGAATCCAATCACGTGGATAAAGAAGATTGGCAGGAACACGAGGAATCCGAACTCGGATGTGGTGGTAATCGTGGCGACAATTCCGCCTAGTCCAACCTTAGGGTGCCTCCAGACGATCGACACGCTTGAAAAGAGCAGCGTCAAATGGTGTTCGCCTGTCGCCGAAAGCGGTTGGGCTCCGCGCTTCTCGCGCACTCCGAACATCGTGATCAATCCGCCGGCCAGCACCAGGGCAACGGAGATCCAGAGAGTGTTGTATGCCCCGGCGAACGGCACCGAGTAGCTGGCCAGCAGGGCGCCAAGAGTCGGCAAGCCACCGGTCCGGGCTGACCAGAACCATCCAACAGCCGTGCCAAGGTAGCGCTCCGGTGTAACTGCGGTGATCCAGACCAGGAAGCCGTATGCGAAGAGCGGGTAGCCGAAACCCCTCAGTGCGTAGCTGGCAACGATGACAGGATAGTTTGTATGCGCGACACCAAGCGTAAGGAAGGGTAGTTCAAATGCGAGCCAGATCAGCAGTCCGGCCCACATGACTTTTCTTGGGCCAAAGATGTCAGAGAGCGTGCCGCTCAACCAGGAAGCAACAGCCGCTGTCGCTCCGTATGCCGAGAAAACGATCGCGACCTGCGAGGGTGTGAAGTGAAGGTCGATGAGCATGGGCGATAGAAAGCCGGCCTCCACGCCATCGCCGATCATGAAGAGCAGCAGTCCCAGGTAGCCGATCGCCAACTCCGGGTGCATCCCCAGGCGCTCGGAGAGCGGGGTTCTGGCGTGTGGAATCGGCTCAATAAGATTCGAATTCATAGCGTTTAGGCCTTCTTGAGGATTTGTTCAAGTGTCATGCGAACGCCATAGTTGCGAAGCTGGTCCAATACACTTTGAACAGCACTCACGATTTGGGGATGAGCCAGTGCGATCTCTGCGAAGAGTGGCCGCACGGAAAGAGCCAAGCCTGCCTCGCCTCCACCGTCATCGAGAAAGGTCTGTAAGTATGCCAGCGATGGATCCGAGATGCTTAGTTTGCGTCCGCTCTCATCGTGACCACGCAGATAATGCAGCCAGCTCGCGATGACGAAGGGAAGTACGCGCGGAAACTGGCTTCCCCCGAGCAGGTCCACCAGGGAGGGTACTATGAACTTCGCCATCTTTGTGCAGCCGTCCGAGCAGATGCGCGCCACCTGGTCTCGGATCGCCGCATTGGAGAACCGTTTCACAATTGTGGCCGAGTACGCCTCGAGGTCGATTCCAGGAAGCTCACGCAGCGTCTGCCGCACTTCCGCCATGAACTTTTCCAGCAATTCATGGAGCAAAGGGTCGGCTACGGCATCTGCAATGGTGGTGTAGCCTAGCGAAGCCGCCGCATAGCCGATTGCAGAATGCCCCCCATTCAGCAGGCGCATCTTTGTCTTCTCGTACGAGGCGACATCGGTTGTCATCTGGGCGCCAACCTGCTCCCACGCCGGGCGACCAGCGATGAAAGCATCCTCAAGAACCCATTGTCTGAACGGCTCTGAAACGACCGGGGAAAGATCGAGAACACCAAACTTATTCGCAATCGCCGTTCGATTTTCTTCAGTCGTCCGTGGTGTGATTCGGTCGACCATGCTGTTTGGAAACGAGACGTTTGTCTCAATCCATTTCTGCAGTGCCGTGCTGCGCGCACCGGCAAATGAAAGCAACGCGGTTCGAGCGGCTTCACCATTTGCCTGAAGGTTGTCGCACGAGAGCAAAGTGAACGGCGAACGCCCGAGCCGCATGCGATGATTCGAGGCCTCAGCTACATATCCCAGCCACGTTCTCGGAGCTCCTGGATTTTCTAAATCGTGGCGAACATCTTCGTGATCGCCAAGAAACCGGCCAGATGCATTCTCAATAAAGTACCCGCCTTCGGTCACAGTCAGCGAAACGATTGCGCAATCGGACGAAGTTAGTTGTTCAATCGCCGCCTCGCTGGATTCCGGCGCGTAGAAGTGACCGACAAGCGATCCGATCACCCGATAGCTCTCTTGAGCGGAATCCACCATCAGATGCCCGTAAAGAAAATCCTGCTCCGCCAACGCAGTGTGAATTTCCCTGTCCCCAGGGAGAAGGCCGATCCCGAATTCCCCCCAGCGGTACGAGTCCCCTCGAACAAGCAGGTCGTCAAGGTAAATGGCAAGATGAGAGCGATTGAATCCACCAACTCCGATATGCACGAGCCCGGGTAAGGTAAGGTTCCGATCGTAGCGAGGGCGCACAATCGTGTCAGCGAGTCGGCTGAGAGTTGAGGCGCGAAGAGGAACAGGTGGATGCTCGAAGGGAGCCTGCATGCAAGGTTTTCCGAAGCGGTCGAAGGGGAATGGGATCGCTTGAAGAATCGAGCGATTCTCAATTACGCAAAGAACGCTTGTCAAGCATCTCGAAGAAACTCGGGAGGTGGGTTATGGGTAGCATTTGTATAGCCAGTTCAGCGTTCGCCCTCCCAATTACGAATCTGGTATGTTTATCAGCGGCGTTCTCAGTCGCATTTCCAGGCCACACGCACGGCTTTGCGAAGAACATTGGAGGAAGTGGAATGCGAAAGGTAATTGCTCTCAGTTTGATGTATTGCGCCATCGCTGGAACAGCCGCAGGCACGGGAAGCTCAGCGGCGAAGGCACAGGACAAACTTCGCCACAATGCTACGTTGCCTTTGGTTCACGGCTGGGAGTTTCGGCAAGTTACTGCGGGAGCGCAGGACGCAGAGAGCGGCTGGTTGCCAGCCACCGTGCCCGGCGACGTTCATCTGGATCTACTGGCCAACAAGAAGATCCCTGACCCGTTCTTTCGGGATAACGAATCCAAACTTCAATGGATCGAAGATGAAAGCTGGGAGTACAGGCTGAACTTCGACGCTCCGACGGCTCTGCTGGCGCGGCCGAATGTTGACCTGGTGTTCGACGGGTTGGATGCAGCCGCGGAGGTGTATGTGAATGGTAACCAGGTCTTAGATGCAGACAACATGTTTCGCGTCTGGCGCGTTCCCGTGAAGAGCCATTTGCACCAGGGCCAGAATCTGCTGCGGGTTGTGTTCCCTTCCCCCATCAAAGCGGCGGAAGCAGCCGCGGCCAGTGATTCTTTCCGGCTCAAATCGAAGACCCAGGACAAAACATACATTCGCAAAGCAGCCTACGAATATGGTTGGGACTGGGGTCCCAGGTTTGTGACCAGCGGCATCTGGCGTCCTGTTCGGCTGGAGGCCTGGGACAAGGCACGCATTGCGGACTTCGTCATTCGCCAGCGCGACGTGAGCAAAGAGGTTGCCCACCTTAGCGCAGAGATCGAGCTGGAGGCTGCCAGCGCAGGGCCTGCCAAGGTGAGCGTCCGGTACATCGACGACGGCAAGCGGGCAGAGGTATTGGAGTCAGTCATCTTGCATGCCGGACACAACGTGATTGCTCTTCCGTTGGAGATTCGTCAGCCGAAGCTGTGGTATCCGGCTGGTTACGGTGAGCAGCCGCTCTATGCGTTTACAGCGCAGGTAAGCGCAGGCGGACTGGTGTCCGAGGAGCGGACGACCAAAGCGGGCCTGCGCTCCATTGCGCTGCATCGTGAACTGGACAAATGGGGACGGTCGTTTGAACTGGTGGTCAACGGCATTCCTGTCTTCGTCAAGGGCGCAGATGTGATTCCATTCGACAGCTTTCCCAATCGAGTTACCACGGCGAACTATCGCCGCATTCTCGAGTCCGCGCGCGATGCCAACATGAACATGATTCGTCACTGGGGCGGCGGTTACTACGAGACGGATGAGTTCTACTCCATTTGCGATGAGCTTGGCATTATGGTATGGCAGGACTTCATGTTTGGCAACGATTGGCAGCCCGGCACTTATGCCTTCAAACTAAACATTGAAGCCGAAGCCGAAGACCAGGTGCGCCGGCTGCGCAACCACCCCAGCATCGTGATTTGGAGTGGCAATAACGAGACCGAGTTGGGAAGGAATTGGGCTCCTCGCGACACTCTGCCGCTCGATGTCAAAGGGCAAATGTGGGAGGACTACCTCACCGAATTCAGCGGCATCCTTCCCCGGGTTGTAGCCCGGCTCGACGCGGAGACCCCATATTGGCCAAGCTCGCCGAGTGCGGACTATGAGCCCCTGACCGACTCCTATCAAAGCGGCGATATCCACGACTGGACGGTATGGCATGGTCGCGTTCCGTTCAGCGATTATGAAAAACATCACTGGCGATTTGTGACCGAGTATGGGTTCCAGTCCTTTCCGGAACTCAGGACGGTAGAGGCCTTTACAGAACCAGAGGATCGTACCGGCATTTTTACGCCGGTGATGCTTGCTCACCAGAAGAACAAGGAGGGCAACTCGATTATTCATGACTACCTGATCAGGGATTACCCGGAGCCAAAAGACTTTGAGAGCTTTCTCTATGTGAGCCAGGTGCTGCAGGCCGAGGGAATCAAGATTGGCGCGGAACATTTTCGGCGCAGCCGGCCTGAAACAATGGGGTCAATCTTCTGGCAGTTGAATGATTGCTGGCCGGTAGCCTCGTGGTCGTCGATCGACTACTACGGACGCTGGAAAGCGCTTCAGTTTTATGCACGACGCTTCTATGCACCAATACTTGTTTCGCCGCATGTCGAAGATGGTTCGCTGAAGGTCTACATCGTCTCCGACAAAACTGAAACCCAAACGGCGTCTCTCAGAGTGCGGCTCATGGACTTTGACGGCAAGGTATTGTTGGAAGATTCTCATCCGGTGGACGTGACGGCACTTGCAAGCAAGGTTTATCTGGACTGGCCTCTCAAGAAGTTGACCGATGCAGCGGCGGCAGACGCTTCGCGCGTGTTTGTTGAAGCTGAGTTAACACAGGGAGGAACTGAGGTATCGCGCAACCTGGCCTACCTCGTGCCGGTAAAACAGATTCAGCTTAAGCCAGCCAACCTGAAGGTGGAGACATCGCAGGATAATGGGACCTACAAGATTCGCGTGACTTCTCCTGTGCTTGCGCGAAGTGTCTATCTCTCATTTGGAAACCTCGAGGCGAATGTCTCGGACAACTACTTCAACCTTCTACCCGGAGAGACCATCGAGATCACCGCAACCGGCCCGGCAACGCTGGATCAATTGAGGGCTAAATTGCAGGTCCGCTCGCTCACAGATGCGTTTCCCAGTAGCGATCAACGCTGATTCTTTCGGCGTGGACATCCAAGGTGCGTTGCTTCAATCAGAGCATGCCGCGTTGAAGTTAATGGGGCGCGCCAATGGGCGATCTCACTTCTCCTCCGGAGGAGCCTGGCCTGAGGGCAGCGCGGTGCCGCTCCCTTCCACCAAAGATACAAATCGATCGCCAGGGCCTCCCGGGAACTGTTCGAGTAATCCGCTGGGCCAAAGGACTTCGATGCGGTCGAAGGAGGCAGCCGACCCGAGTCCAAAGTGGAGGCGCGGGTCGCTGGTGGAGAGATAGCTTCCCCCTGCGCGAATTTCCTCCACTTGCTTGACATTGCCGGCGGTGATGGTCACTCGGGCGCCGATCGCCATCCGGTTACTCCTCGTGCCCACCAGGTGCAGCGTGATCCAGTGGTTGTCATTCCTGGTCTCGTTGAGAAAAAGCGAGGGTGGAGCACCGACGTTGAAGACCAGGACGTCGAGTCTTCCGTCGTTATTGACATCTCCCAAGGCTGTTCCCCGCCGAGACTTTAAAGGGCCTGCATTCAAGCCAGTAGCGGCAGCAACCTCGCGGAATTTGCCATTCGTCTCATTGAGGAAAAGCTCGATCGGCTCGACAAAAGGCGGTTCACCGGGCGCACCATCGAGCAAAGTCGAGAAGTTGCCCGAAGCCATGAAAATATCCTCCCAGCCGCTGTTGTCGAAGTCTGCGAAATTCGCTCCCCACTTGACGAGCGATGAAGTGGGAGCGGCAATTCCGGCGCGATCGGCAACATCTTGAAACTCGTTGTGGCCGTCGTTGACATAGAGGCTTGCCGGTTGGCTGGCAAATCGGGTCACAAACAGGTCGAACCTTCCGTTGTGTTCGAGGTCGGCAGAATCGCAAGCCATGTTGCCGTAGGTTTGTCCCATTTCCCCGTAGGCGGTGCCTGAATAGACGCCGATATCCTCAAATGTCCCATTCCTCTTATTGTGAAACAGAAAATTGCCGGATCCATCGTTGGTGACATAGAGATCGGGCCATCCATCGCCGTCGAAATCTCCCCAACAGATTCCCATGCCGTGCGCCTTCTGTGTGTTCTGGACTCCGGTTTTGGCCGCGACCTCTTCGAAGGTTCCATCGCCGCGATTGCGGTAGAGAAGGTTGGTTTCGCCAGGCATATTACCTGGCAGCTCGGTGAGTGCGTTCTTGTATACCGTCCTTTGAGGGTCGGGAAGATGCCGCGGATCGGTGGAAACATAGCGGGCAACGTAAAGATCCACGAAACCGTCACGGTCGTAGTCAGCCCAGGCCGCACCGGCGCTAAAGCCCCCGCCCCCAACACCCGCCTTTGCCGTGACGTCGGCAAATTTGCAGCCGCCTAGATTGTGATAGAGCACGTTGTGGCCGTAGCCGGTGACATAAATATCAGGAAGGCCGTCGTTGTCGTAATCGGCGACGGCAATCCCGGTGGCCCATCCCTTGGTTGTCAACCCGGCGGCTGCAGTGGCGTCAGTAAAGTGCAGTTTTTCCCCGTTGCCGTCCTGCCGGTAGAGCGTGATCATGGGATCGCCCCCGGCAAGGTAGCGATCGATTGAAGAGTCGTTAACCACGGCGATGTCCAATTTGCCGTTGTTCTCGCAATCCAGAAAGGCAACTCCTCCGCCGCTCATCGTTTCGATGACGTAGCGCCTGTCGAGATTCGTATGAGGAACAGTGCGAATTCCGACCTCCGGCGAAACGTCTCGAAAATGCGGCACAGAGGGTTGCGCGAGCTGCTTGGGCACGGTCACCGAGGGAGTTTGTGCACTGAGCGTGAATGCAGGGAAGAGCAGTATGATGCACGCTGACGTTCGATTCCTCATCCTGCCGGGAATTCTAGCACTGCACAGGGCCAGCCAATTGCGGTTTCGTTTGGACGAATGGGCTATTGGGATGCAGCCCGAAAGAACGGCGCGGCTTTCGCTTTCAGAGGCTCAATTGAAAGCCAACCGGAGCATCGATTTGTTCTTGCCGGATTGAACGCAAAAAAGCGGTTCCGGTTGCACTATGAGTATGGAAGCTCCGTGGACTCCAAAGTCCTGGTCGGGATTTGAGGGTCGCAGGGCTGCCAGTCCACCTTGGCGAACCGCTAAGCTCGGAGCTGGTTCTATTGGTTGAAGACGACGCGCAGCACTAACAATGTGTTGCCAGATTGCAGCTCGCGGATGCAGCACTTCCATGGAGAATACTGCACCTTCCGGCCGGCCGTGAACTGGGCCAGATTCATTTAAGCGCCGAATCCGGTTGGAACTCACGCCAACGTTCTCCGTGATGTTTAGGAAGCCCGTCCCTGCAACTCCCGTTCCGCCCTTAGCCAATCCTGTACCGCGTATCCATGCTGGAAGCCACGTTGTGCCCAATACTGATAGGCGAGTTGCTCAATCACATCGCGTGATGGCTTTGATATGGCGAGAACCTTGTCTTCCTTTGTCGTGGTCTTGCGCGGTGTTGCCGCAGTCTTCACTTTCTTTGGCGCCTCAACCTTTGCAACAAGTTCAATGCCCTTGCGTAGAGTTGTCGCTGGCTTCGCTGGTTCAGTAGCCTTCGGTGTGCTTGCTGAGGCTTGGCTTGGCGCGGCGGCCACCTTTGTCTTTTTCGCTGTATCTGCCATGTAAGTCTCCTGCATGCTGGATTCGCAGCCACATTGTGGCGCGTCATTATGAGACTATCAAGCGGCTTTGTCATTAGCAAATTTAAATCGCAACAAAATCAGTAGATATCGCGAGAGACATAGCCTGTTTCGACCCATGGTCCTTGTTGAATTGACGAGATATTCTCGAACACAGACGATTCTTCAACTCCGCAATCCCGCTGCACTTGTTTCACCGTTTATGTCTTCAGAGAACCTGTCCCCACCCCGGCTCATAGGGATCTCGCGAATCATTCGGCTTACATGGCGTCGAACAACGGCGACATATTGCCCAGAACTCCGTCTTTCATCGCCCGCAGCGGATGCTCTTTCCGCACCCGCTACTCCGGCGACAAATAACTGACCAAGTCCGCTTGCTGATGATCGATTCCACGCATGACTCCTTCTTACCCAATCATGCTGTGGTTTTGAAGTTGCTTGTTCAGCACCCTGCCAGCTGCGCGCTCTACGATTTGCATTGCGGGAAGGCGGTGATGCGAAGCTTGGCGGCTGCATAGGGAATCAACGTGATCGTCTCTTCGGGCTCGTCGCTGGCAGCGGGGCTTTGCGGAAGTGGATCGGCAGCACCGTCTTCGGCCTGCCACTCGTTGACTCTACGTGCTTTCACGCTGAGCTTCACGGGTGCATGTCTTCCGGTGAAGGGCCCCTCGCCAACTTCTGTTTCCGTCGCGGCGATGCCGTTCTCCGGCGAGGCAGCGTCGAGGCTCAATGCATAGTTCCACGGAGTGGTCGGGTAAACCTGCCAATCGGCGGTCATTCCCCGCGGACGCAGCTTTACCCAGCTTTCGCCCACGCCATAGGAGAAGACCAGAGGCCCGCGCTCGACGGCAACTGAATCGTTGAACCAGCGCGAGATGCGCGGCGTCATGGGGAACGTAATTTCGACGCGGTCGCCGGAGCGCCAGGTACGCTCGACGCGCGCGAACGAACCCGGCGCGGGCGCCGGCTCCGCATGGCCGTTCACCTGAATGGTTGCGCCGGCGGCCCACGCCGGTATGCGAAACTGGATGGGAAAGCTCAGCGGCGCGGCGGGATTGACGGTGAAGCGAAGGTTGCCACGGAACGGGTAGCCGGTCTCTTCGATGACTTCGACCGGCGTGCCTCGCAGAACCGTGTTGACCGCGCAGGGAGCGTAGACGGCTGCGACCAGGCCATCCTGGGCGGCATGGTCCTGTGCGCCGGAGAGCATAAACAGGCTGGCCGTGAACTTGGGCCATCCCTGGTGGAAGTTGGCCGTGCAGCAGCCGAAGTTGGGCTCCAGTCCAAACAGGTTCGATTCCGGCCCGTCGGTGGTCCAGGGCTTGTGGTGCAGGCTGCACTCCACCTGGTTGGGCTCCTGGTTATATTGGTGCGCCCACATGTCGTCGGTGAAGGTGCCGGGCAGCGCATTGAAAGCCAGCTTCTCGAGGCGGTCGCCGAGCGATGGTTCGCCGGCGATGGCCAGCGATTGCTCCAGCGAGAACATATACTCGACGACGGTGCACAGCTCCGAACCCTGCGAGGGATTCAGCCCGGCCAGATGTTCATCGCAGGAGAACATGCCGTTGGGCAGGCCATGGTACTTATTCAGCAGGGAGATCATGGTGAGGGCGGCGGAGCGGTCCTCACCGGAGCCGGAGACCAGCGACCAGACAGGGCCGGCCTTGACTGCCTGCCCGTTATTCACGCCATGCGTGGCCAGTGCCAGGTCCTTGAGTCCTTCCCCCTTCTCCAGCTTGATGTATTCCGCGGTGATGCGCTCGGTGTACTTGAAGTCGGCGTACTGGGCCTGCCAGTCGTAGCCCTGCTTGCGGAGCAGGCGCGCAAGCTCGAGCAGGTACGGGGAGCCGGTGCGGTTATAGAGCCAGATCACGCTGAGCAACTCGTCCTGCCAGCGGAACCTGCTCCAGTCGTGAAGGGGTCGGTCAGGTAACTGGCCGAGTTGATACTGCAGATATTTGTCCATCACCGGAATCACACGCGGATCGCCGGTGACATCGTGGTACTGCGTAAGAGCCTTCAGCATCACGAAGCGCGGCCACCAGTCGTCATTGGAAGCCGGTCCGATCATTCCATTTGCTGCCTGGTGATCGAGCGTCCAGTCAACAAACTTTTGCGCTTTAGCCTTGAGCGTGGCGTCGTCGAGCAGGTAAGCGAGCGGGATCAGGCCATCGAGGAAGTACGGGCCGCGCTCCCACGACTCTCCGCTCCCGCCCAGCCAGCCGCTATTCGGTCCAACATCGGCCCAGGTCTCGTCCAAATGCCCGCCCAGCCCATTGGCCTGGATGCGAAGCTGCGCCTTCAGCCAGCCGCGCGGGCGGATGGAGCCAAGAGGCAGCGGGTAAAAGGCGCTGGCAGCAAGCGGCGCGCGGTTCTTGACTACGGATGCTGTGCCGGCAGCTGCTTGTGATGAAGCAAGCACAGGCGAATCGGAAGAGGAGAGAAAGCGGCCGATGGGCAGGGACGATGCCAAGCCGAAAAGGCCAAGCCGATTGAGAAAGCGGCGGCGCGTGGAAAAGGAATTCGAAGAAGACGACACTTTTGACTCCTGAGAGAATCTTGCCGCTATCGTACAGAGCGCATCCGCTTCGCGCATGGTACAGATGGTCTACTTCAAGAATGATAGCAACCCGCAATTTCGAGTTATGGGACAGCCAGATCATGGTTGTCCCTCGGTGAGAATCCTGGTAGTCGAAGCAAAGCGATGATAGTTGGTGAACAGGTTTTCATTGAGCTTCAGAAGCGGGGTAGAGCCCGAAAGGTCATTGGGGTTAATGGGGTTCATGTGGATGGTCAGGCTGCGCATCGGACAGATGAAGCTGCGTTCGCCGATTGACACCGGGCCATACTCTACCAGAGCTCCTGCGCGTTTGACTGGGTCTCGATCTTTCAAATCGGCTTCGATAGAGATGCGGAGGATCGCTCCGGTCGCGGGGTCTAGCCAAAGCGAGCCGTGATAGCCAGGCGTGATGCGGTAGAGCGTCGTTCGAGAAATGTCCGGACCCTGCTGCAGGCCGATGGGGCTGTGCGGCGAGTCTTCCACTGACCCATTCTGTGGAGTAGAGCCCGCAACAACGTAATGCGAAAATGCCTGGGGCACCGAATAACTCAGAACCGCGACCGGGCCAGCGGCGGCCTGTTCCCAGTGACTCCAACTCACCTTGCCGTTCGCAGTGTCGGCCATGATCATGGTGAGCATGGGACCGAACTCGCCCCAGGAAGCCAATTCACTTTGTGACTGCTTCCGGTGTGCGCTCTCGCGAGCACTGGAATCCGCGCTGGGCGACAGAGTTTCCTGATCCTCGCGTACTGAGATTTCACGATTCGATGTGTCCACAAGGTGCAGCCCGGCACTGACGGGCCAGGCGTTCTTCGTCAATTGTTGAGGACTATCGTCGAAATACCTGGTGGTCCGGGTGGCGAGGAAATTGGGCAGAAGAGGCAAGGTCTGCGCGACATAGCTCCGCGCCGCATCCAGCATGCGCTTTTGGGCGACGGCGTCGGGCGGGGCGATGGCCGGAATCTCGCTTGCCGGCGGATTGAGGAATGCAGACTGATCGGCGAGTAATTGCAGAAACTGCGTTGTCTCGGGAAAGGACTCCAGATCCGTGGTAAGGCGACCGAGTGTGGCGTCGGTCAGGCGCTCGGAAAGTTCCAGGTGCCGGAGCTGGCGCAGGATCTGCGTGTCTGACTTGTGCGCAGCGCGTGCGGTAGTCAATGTATGTTCCAATTGCGCAACTGTCACGCGGGTGGCGGCTGGAGGCGCGATTGCGAGATAGGCAACTAGCAAAAGCAATATTCGCATCGTATTGCTCCGCCCACATAGCCGGTGATGGAAAAGAGATCCAAATAAAAAGACACGCTCGCCTCCTGAGTCTACCCTTTGGCACGATCATGATAGTGAGCGCTCGATTCCCGCGCATGGTACAGATGGTCTACCTCAGGCATGGGCCCGCAGGATTTGGCGCTGGATCAGTTGTTCAATTCGATGAGGCCGCGGTGAATCGCGGTGGTGGCTGCCTCGGTGCGGTCGGACACTTCCAGTTTTTCAATCACGCTGTTAACGTGGTTGCGGACCGTGTTGCCACTGATGTCAAGGGCGGTGCCGATCTGCTTGTTGGTGAGGCCGCGGGCCAGCATTTGCAGGACCTCGAGTTCGCGGGCGGTGAGGTTTGTCCGCATCATGCGTTCCGCAAGCCTCTCCGCAATGTGGCGTGGGAAGTAGCGCCGGCCGGCATGCACGGCCCGGATCGCCTCCAGCATGTCTGACTGCGGCGCGTCTTTCAGCAGATAGCCTTGCGCGCCGGCCTGCACAGCCCGATAGATATCCTCATCTGTTTCAAAGCTGGTGAGGATGATTACGCGGACGCTGATTTTCGCGCGCTTAAGTGCATGCAGCGTGTCGATTCCGTTCATACCGGGCATGCGCAGGTCGAGCAGCACCAGGTCGACGGGCTTGTTGCGCAGCATTTCCAGCGCGTCTTCGCCGCTGGATGCCGAACCGGCAACCTCTATGCCCGCCTGCGTGCCAAGCATGCTGGTGAGGCCGGCGAGCACCACCGGGTGATCATCCACGATAAGAATGCGAATCGGCGCGTTTCGAAAGTCGGGCATCGGTCCATTGCTCCCTGAGAAATCTCCATAACAGTTTTGGCCAGGTCGTTAGTGTTACGCGCGGCGGCAGAGGCGCGTCGATCCGGATGCGCGTGCCCTGGCCGGGTTTGCTTTCGAGGCTGAACTTTGCAGATATGCTTTGCGCACGGCGCTGCATGCCGCGGATGCCGAAGCCGAGATGGCCATCACCTTTTTGGAAGCCAACTCCGTCGTCTTCGATAAGCAGAGAGGCCAGATTCCGGCTGGACCGCAAACGGATGGTCAGGATGCCCGGTTGCGCATGTCGGACCGCGTTGGCAATAGCCTCCTGGCCGATTCGGTAGAGGGTGTCGGCGATGCGCAAGGGGATTGATCTCTGGTCGCCTTCCCGTTCGGAAACGACCTCGACCGTGCCGCCCTCCACCATGCGCCGGGCGCAACGGTCCAGGGCCGCGAAAATGTCTTCTGATTCCAGCGATTCGGGGCGGAGTGTGGCAATGCTTCGGCGGGCCTCCTCGTGGCTGTGACGCACAAGGTCCCTGGCCAGGTCGAGCTGTTGCAGCACACTCGAGTTCTCTTCGGGGAGGCGGTTGCGGATGGCCTGCAGCTGAAACCCGATGCCCGCGAAACTCTGCGCCAGGGTGTCGTGCATCTCGTGGGCCAGGCGCTGGCGCTCCTCCAACACGCCCTGCATGCGCCAATGAGCGATGCGGTGGTAAACAAAGTTGACCACGAGCGCCAGCAAGAGCGAGGCGACGATGATGGCGATCACGTGTCCCGTGCTCCACCACGGCGGACCGGCGAGGACTTCCAGGTCTTCATTGGAACGCAGCAGCAGGACGAATGGGGTCAGATTCTTTGTAAATGCCGGATCGACAACGCAGATGCCGCGCAGGGTGAGACTGCTGTTCAGCTTGAGCGCGCTGAAGAGATAGTCGCTGCGGCCCGGGTTCATGATGGCGCGGAACGACTGCGGGCCTTCGTCGAGATCCAGGATGAGAGTATTGTCGGGTCCGTGCTCTTTGCCGGTGAGGCGTCCCTGCACTTCGACAAATTCGGCGTCGAACTTTCCCGTGGAAGCCTGGGACGCAGTCACTGAGAGCGGAGGCACGGGTGTGCGTGCCCAAAGCACTTTCACGGCTGCGTGTTCCATCGTCGTGCTGAAGTCGCCTGGGTGCGCCTCTCCCGTAACCTCGACTTCGTCACCAACCTTGAGAGGCGGCGCAGTGGGCTGGGGTATATAGACTCCCCCCGTCGAGTCCTGCACAAAGAGCATTGGCCCAGTCAGGATGACCACGCCGCGGATGGTCGCGGTCACAGACCTGGCGGAAGAAGCCAGGCTCAAACTCGCTATGCTCTGAGTGTTGGAGTTGAAGCCGGTGGCGATTTTCTCCTGCTCCGGATGAGGCTGCAAGGCAGGGAATTCCGAGCTGGGATTGGCTGCGCTCCTGGAAGGGGGTTCACCCTGGCCGCGCGAAGCTTGCAACATTTCAACCAGATCCTCATGTGTCGCGGGACGCACGACCACATTGCGCCATACACCTCCCGAGGAGTAAGAGCGAAGGCCAACCCGCCCGGAGTCAACACACCCCGGATCGATGATGGCAAGAGAAGTGGGAACCGCCATTGACGGGGAGGTAACAGCGGCAGCAATCTGGCAGCCGTACGCCAGCAATTTCAAGTGGTACCACTGGAATGGACGAATTCCGCCGGGCGCAGGATCCTGTTTGATGATTTCCTGCCAACCATGTGCGGCGCGGCCCAGGACGAGTGTGTTGTCGATTGTCCGCACGCCGGCGTAGTAGCCGCTGTAGTCGTTTACACCCTCTTCCTCATTGCTGGAACGAATAATCAGGCCAGCATCTCCGCTGTTGCCCAGCAATTCAAGATCTGCTTCGATGGAGTAGTTGCGCCAATAGGGCGACCCGGTCAGCAGCTTCGCGCCGCGTTCATCGGAGTCGTTGCGCATGGCGCCGTTTCCCAGTTCCCAGGTGCCGCCCAATGCCCTCCACTCGTCGGCCGTGCCCTTGGCAAATGAATCGCGGTAGGGCAGACCCCGGCTTGGGCTGCGCATGTAGGCGCGGAGCCCAAGGAACCCAAGGGCCAACAGAAGGGCCGAAAGCGATCCAGCCAGGAGCCGGTGGCCCAGCAAGGGCGGGAACTTCATTGGATTGCACTCCAGCGCCAGCGGCCAAGCGTCCAATCCTGGGATAACATCATCCGGACCTCAGGCGTGTTCATGTTTTCGCGCGTAATCAGCTTGGGATGGAGGCGTATGGTTGCGGGCACGGATTGTCCGAGCAGCCTGGCATGGATCAGCTCGATTGCCTGCTGCCCCATGGATCGAATATCCTCCTGGACCGCCGAGTCCAGGTTCACCTCTCGGCCATCATAAAGAGGATTCCCGCCGAGATCGAAGCCGATCACTCTCACCCGGCGCCCTTCCGGTGTGCTGTCGAGGGCATGCAAGGTTCCATCGACTGTGGTCGACATCAGGGCAACAACCGCATCGAGGTCCGGATGGGCACGAAGTGTCTCCTCGGCCACCTGCTGTTCATGTGGAGCGTTAAACGAACCCATCCGCTTCTCGACAATGCGGATGCCGGGATAATTCTGAGCGGCAAACTGTTCGAAGGCTCGCGCCCGAATCATGACTCCTGCGATGTCTGGATTAATGCCCAGTAGAGCCACTGTACCGTGGCCATTCAGCAATACGGCTGCACGCTGCGCGGCAATCCGCCCTCCCTCTTCGTCGTCGTTGAGGATGTAAGAGAGATTTCCCCCCGCGGGAATCGGAAGCGGCGAGCCGATAATGACTGTGGGGATGCCCTGGGCCAGCGCTCGGCGCACCGGCATGATCAGAGACAGTGCCTGATCCGGTGCAAGCACCAATCCCTGATAATTGTTCTCCACGACACGGTCGACTAACGCGATTTGCGCTTCGACATCGTCTTCGCGGGTGGGAGCATTCCAGTAGATGAATATTCCCGCCGGGTCCGCTGCCTCTTCCGCCCCGGTATGTTCTGCCTCCCAGAAGACTGTGCCTTCTGTCTGCGGAATGACGGCGATTTTGACCTGGGGGTGTGAGTTGCAAGAGGTGGCGCAAACTGTAACCGCACAGGCCAGCCCAGCCAGCGCCAGGCGCAGTCCACTCTGCCGGTGGCATCGTCCGGGTTGGCGAGGCAGGTTCATTGCTGAGCAGGATGGAGTCTACGCCGCAAGCCCTTTGGACAGCAAGCGTTCCGGAGCTTCTAGTCCATATGGACTACGCCGATGTGGTTACTCTGTCTCATGCGCGCCTCATCCTTGTTGAGTAGCCTCGCTGTGTCCTCGAATTCCCGAGCTTTGCTAAGCGTTTTCAGCGCGCGGGAAGCAGGCTTGCTCCGGCCATGATGCCCTCACCTGTTCCAGAGTGCAGGCATCAGGCCAAAAAGTCGGTTCACAACAAACTGTTCTTGAGAGGCCACAATGAAGGAAACCACACGGAGATTCGTTCAGTCGTTGACGCTGGTGATGCTGCTTGCGACAGCCAGTTGCTATGCGCAATTCACTGGCGGAGTCCAGGGAACTGTGCAAGATCAAAAAGGAGCTATTGTTCCTCAGGCAAAGGTCGCCTTGACGAACGTTGACACGGGCGTTACGCAGACGGCAGTCAGCAACGCCACCGGCGTTTACCGTTTCGTCAGCATCGCGCCGGGCAACTACACGGTATCGACAACTGTGCAAGGGTTCGCGCCGGCTTCTGTCTCGTTCAATCTTGCCACCGACGAGGTGCGCGACGTCCCGCTTTCGCTCATCGTGGGGAAGGTCGCATCCACGGTCACGGTCACCACCGAGGCTCCGCTGATCGACACCTCGGACAGCCGCTTCGAGCAGACGCTGGACACCGAGGCTCTTACCGACCTGCCGCTGCCGGGCCGGAATGCGACCAACGTCATCACCATCGCGCCCGGCGTTACCGGGACAGGCGGGCAAAACTCGCCGGGGTCGAGCACCTCCACCAACTTCGCTCCGGAGAACTGGGTGAACGCCAGTGCCAGCGGACAAGGTGCGACTGGTAACCAGTACATCGTGGACGGCATGGATGTGACCAGCACCATTCGTCCCGGCGTGCTTAACCTGACGCCTAACTCGGATGTATTGCAGGAGGTAAGCGTTCAGATCAATACTTATTCGGTTGATTATGGCCGCGCGGCCGCAATTCAGACTGCGATGACCACCAAGTCCGGAACCAATCAATTCCACGGACTGGCCAGCGAATACTACCAGTATCAGAACCTGGCGGCGCGCGGCGAATTCGGCGTCCCTCAACCGACACCGGTGAATCCATATCACGTCAACAACATGTCCTTTGCCGTGGGAGGGCCGGTGATTCCGCACAAAGAGTTCTTCTTCTTTGTCGGCTATGAGCCTTACCTTTCGCTGGCGTCTAACGGGACATCGCTCCAAGGGTTCGAAGATCCGGCGTTTGTGACCTTCGCCGCCACTGCGGCGTCCAACAGCCCCGAAGTCGCTTTGATGCAAAAATACCCGGTGGCCGGGATGGTCAACACCAAAGTCGCGGCCACCGCCGGATCGTTGTGGAGCAACACGCTTTCGACTCAAGCAGCACAACAGGCCTGCGCCAATGGAACAGGGAATGTAACTGCCTTTGACAACATTTCCGTTCCTTGCTCGCTGGCGGTTTTCGACACCGGGAATTTCAACAGTTCCAGCTATTACAACGCCGAGCAGTACAACATCCGCATCGACAAGTACTTCCACAAGGATCGTGTCTACGGCCAGTTCTTCCGCGACACCATCAACAACGGCGGCCCGTCACCGCGGCCAGCCTTTGCCACCACCAGCAAGTACTTCACCTTCTCCCTGCAAGGAAATGAGACGCACACCTTCTCGTCCAACACGCTGAACGAGGCGAATTTCGGCTACAACCGGATCGAGGGCTTTTCTCCCGCAACCGGCCTGTTCACCGTCCCCATCGTGAGCGTCACGAACCTGGGAACGGGGTGGGGTGACGGATTTGCCGAGGGCGACTACATCCAGCACAGCTATCACTGGCGCGATGTGCTCACTCATATTGTCGGCACGCACAGCATCAAGGCCGGGCTTCGAGCTATGGCGCAGCAACGACATTGCGTTATTTGCGGGCGCCTACGACCAGCCCAGCTTCCAGTTCAACAACATGATCGACCTGATCGCCAACAACCCGTACAGCGAGAGCGGAATCTCCTACAACCCCGTGACCGGCGCATACGATCCGGGCAACTATGGATACAAGGAGACGACGTCCGGCATTTTTGCGGAAGATACCTGGAAGGTGAATCGCAAGATGACCGTCAACTACGGCATCCGCTACGACAACTTCGGCAATCCCTACGTGGCGCTCGCCGGAACCGTGCTGGCCAACTTCCATCTTGCTTCGGCATCGAGCTTCGCCGACCAGGTTGCCAATGGCATCATGACCCAGCAGTCGCACGTCTTCAACAAGGACATGAACTGGATCTTCAGCCCGCGGTTTGGCGTGGCATACGATCCAACCGGAAGCGGCAAGTGGGTTGCGCGCGGCGGTTTTGGGCTTTTCCACAACGAATTCACGTTGGGGAACGCCGAGAACGGGCTGAAGGGCAACCCGCCGGGCTATATCGTGCCGACCTTCTACAACAACGGGTCTACGGCGGCGCCCATCTTCGGCTATGGAACACAAAACTCGGTTCCATTCGGATTCCCGGCGCCGGCATTTGTGGGCACGCCGCTCGACGCCAAGGGCGGCATCACCGGCGCGCAGAACGGCGTAGGCGGGACGGCTCCAAATATGTCTTCCCCCAACGCGCTCGACTGGTCAGCCGGCCTGGAACGTCAGCTCAAATCGAACCTGGTGGCCAGCGTCGGATACCAGGGATCGCATGGCTACAATCTCGTCTCGGCCGGCGGCAACACAGGCAACACCACCTACGGCGTGGATGTGAACATCTTCCCCGGCGACCTGATTCAGCACCCAGCGTTCAATTCCAGCGACGTGTGGACGGGCGACGGGATTCAAACCCGGCTGAATACCAGCTTTGGCTCCATCAACTATGCGTACAATGCGGCCTACTCGAACTATTATGCGTTCATCTTTGCGGTAAAGGGAAAAGTGGGCGCACATGGGTTCCTGACCGCCTCCTACACGCGTTCGGCCGCCAAGGATGACTGGAACAACTACCCCGAAGGCTATGTGGGTGGCGGTGGGACTTCCTACAACTTCAAACAGTTCTACAGTCCTTCGCCCTGGGACGCGCCGAACCGCCTCTCGCTGGGCTGGAGCTACGATATCCCCGGCCTGAAGAATGGGAACGGGGTCACGCGGAGACTGACCGAAGGCTTCAACCTGTCAGCAACCACCATCCTGCAGTCGGGCAACCCGTTCTTCGTGGGCGCCTATAATCCGCTGAGCCTGGTCGACACCGCAGGAGTGACGGTAACCGCGGCCAACTACCAGAGCGAACTGGCAGCCGGGCACTTTGCCTACGCCGCCAACAGCGGCAACTACTCGGCGGACGGCGACAACAACAACGTGCCGAACGTGACGAGCTACAGCCAGAAGCACGACCGAAAGTCGTATGAGTACACGGGCAATGTCGATTCGGGCATCATCACCCACAGTCAATTTGCGCCACCGACGTTTAACGCATCCGGCACGGAAGGAAACGAAAGGATGAACCAGTTCCGCAACCCCGGATATGCGGACTCGGATTTTACCGTGAAGAAGACGACAGCGATTGCCGAGCATATCAGCCTTGAACTGAGACTGGATACGTTCAACCTCTTCAACCGGGTCAACCTCAACGGCGTGGACTCCAACTACAACGACACAAGCGCCGGCTTCGGCACCACCAGCAGCACCATGTCACCGCGCTACCTGCAGCTTGCGGCGCGGCTCACTTTCTAGCATAAGACCCTGTAGGCAGGAGGAATCGGGACAACGGGCTTCACGCAGACCGCATGCACTGTGGCGATCTGCGTGAAGCCTTCCTGATCATGCCGCCGGGATTGTTGCGGTTGAATTTGACGCTGTTGTCGAAATACCCGCTATCCCCGGATCTTGTTGGTAACCCAACCGAGTCTTGCAGGTCTCATGAGGATGCTATGTCTGCTCTGCTTCGAGCTGCGCTTGGTTTCTTCTTTCTTGCCGCATTGACAAACATAAGCTTGCAGGCCCAGAGCCTGGAACTGAGGAACGAACATACCGAGGCCCGCTTCGGTCCTGCTGGTCTGGTCACAGTGGTTGACACCGAATCCGGGGCACGAATCGATCTAGCGCGCGATGCATGGTCGCTGGCGATCGATGACAACGTTTTGCGGAGCGGAGATCTAAAGCCTTCCTTCGCAAAAACAAAGGCCGGCAGTATTGCCTACGAGTACGAAACCTCAGGCTATCGTATTCAAGTGAGTTACCGGCTTGGCGCGAGTTGGAGATTCGTAAGCAAACAGATCAGCGTTGTGCACGCGCCGAATACGAAGTTCACCATTCATCGAGTCGTGCCCTGGGACCTGACGGTCCGGGATGAGGTGAACTCCGACTACGTGCCGTCTACGTATGTGCCGCAATTTGGCGGCACCATCGAGGAAAGCAGAAAGAGGTTGCCGGGCAAGGACCTGGGGGAGTTTCTGCGCCTGGCCGGCGGCGGAGGCGCGCTGCTGACGGTCCAGAATCCCTATCTCGCAGTGCTCCGGGATGGGCAATCGGTGACCATCGGCTATACGCCGGAGATGGAGTGGCAACAGGCGTGGGGGGAGTTTGCGAGTGATACAGCGTGCATCGGCGCCTACCGGCTGAGCGGCCGGCGCAAGCCGCGCGAGATGGTGCTGGAGTGGCACGCTGCACCGGCGAGAACAGCCGATGACGGCATGGACGATGCGGAGATTGCGGCCTTCGCGGACTGCGTGCGCGCGTTTCTGATTGATCCGCCGCCGGCACCCATCAGCGTGGAAGTCGGATGGACGCTCAACGACTACCAGATCGATGTAGGGACGGAAGAGGGGAAGGCAGAATACAAGCGCATCATCGACGCTGCGTCGGAGCTCGGCATCCGAACGCTTCTCTATGCGCCTGCCAATTCAACGCTTGCCGTTCGCATGCAGAGCGCCGACTCCTGGGGATGGGAGTATGTCTTGTGGCTCAACCTGGGCGAGAAGATTCGAAAGGGCGAGTGGGACCCTGCCAAAGACCCAATTCCGGCAGACGTTGCGGCAATGATTACGTATGCGAAGCAGAAACATGTTGGCCTTCTCGCGTATGTCTACCCATCGGTGCCTTACGCGGCGAATCCTGCCTGGCTGGTCAGGCGGCCTGCAAAGGAAGATGATACGTTCACCTACGCAACGCTCGAGTCGCGCGCATTGCAGGATTACCTGATTCGTAACCTGATCGCCTTCCAGAAGCGTACCGGCATCGCCGGCTATTCGTTCGACTATACCTGGCTGGATCTTCCCGGCAGCAGCTATGCGCAGTGGTACGGGTGGCGCAGAGTGATGGAGACGCTGCGCAGGGCAGCGCCTTCGATCGTCATTGACGGGCGACAGTCCTATCAGATGTTCGGCGCCTGGACCTGGCTTGCCGGAAGCTATCCGCACCCAACCGGGAATGATGAGCAGGCGGAGAGCTTCAAACCCTATCCCGATCTTCATTTCGATCGTGTCTCCGCGGACCGCGCACGCTTCGTGAATTACTGGTACCGCAACTACCAGTTTGCGCCCGAGGAGATCATTCCCGGCTATGCCACGCACCAGACCGAACGCTCGCGGAATGTTGCCGGCGCACCCGGCAAACGGCAGAGTGTTGAGATGATGTATTCACGATACCGGCCGCGGGATTGGGACTACTTGGGTTTCAAGTACTCGTTCATTTCCTCCATTGCTACCGGGGGCTGGAACAACGTTGTGAATATGATTCCAGCGCGCGACGAGGCAGAAGCCAAAAACTTCTCGGCGGAAGACAAGGAGTGGATTCACGGCTGGCTCGACTGGACGGCGAAGAACAAGGAGTATCTGCGTCACACACGGACCATCCTCGATCAGCCGGCCATGGGCCATGTGGACGGGACAGCTGCAATTATCGGGGATCGCGGCTTTCTGTTCCTGTTCAATCCGAATTACAAGCAACTACCCGCGGAGTTTTCACTGGACCAGACGATTGGAGTCACGGGGGGCGCGAAGTTTCTGCTGAGGGAGGTGTATCCAGACAACGGGCGCCTGATCGGCAAGCCTGGTGCGGGCGTTTGGAACCGGGGCGATGCAGTGCAGCTTTCGCTTGACGGCACCAGTGCCACAGTACTTGAAATGATTCCAGAAGAAGAAGTAAACCGGCCTGTTCTATTCAATGCCGCTGCGCTGAATGGCGCAACTCCGCCGACAGCGGAACTGAATGGAAGCGCTCTGTTGGTTGCGCATGTTGCCGGGGAACCCGGCACTGCTCAGAATCTTGGCGTGCTGCTGCCAGCGGACCGCAAGGTATCGCGCATGACTATCAACGGGAATGATGTGAAGTTCACACAGTCCGGCCGCTACGTTGAGGCGCAAGTGAAGTTTGCAGGCACGCGGTTCGCACAGGCGCAGGAGATCGCTGTCGCACCGGGCTCCGACGGCACACTGGCGGGAACGTTTGTGGTTCCGCAGCGCGTGTTCGATCAGTTGGCCGATCGCAGGTTGAAGTGGCCCATCCCCTGGACGCAGGGGGACTATGAAACTACCTGGTTGGCGCCGGAGCGGCTACTGCTCTTTGTGCAGGCAGCGGATGGAAATGACACCATGGATGTGAAGGGAACGCTGGATGGCCAGCCGCTCAATCTCAAACCGGCTTACAGTTCAAGCCGTATCGATGCGCCCTGCTTCGTCGGCTTCTATGCGGATGTTTCCAAGGTTACACCTGACGTGCGGCATACAATTGAACTGCGCATTCCTCAGTTGGCTCCAGGCCAGTTACAGGGGATCTTTTTTGATAATGTGACTCCGCAACTGACCGAGAGCCTTGCACCATGAAACGCGCCCGATTCTTCTTTGCGAAGCTTGACGGGATAAGAGATGAACAGACTGGAGAGTATTCTGACTTTTTATTCCGGCCGCGGGCTTCAATCGATACAAAAGATAGTCCTGCCTGTCATTCTTGGATGCGCTCTGGTTGCATGTGCTCCCGTGTGTCGCGCTCTCAATCAGGGTTCAGCGGATGACGTTGGTCTGATTGTCAACGCCCTGCGCAGCCGCGATTTTGCGCAGGCGTTGACCTTGTGTCAAGCCGCATTGGCAAAACGCCCAAGCGACTACAGGGTCTGGACCTTGCGAGGAATGGCTTCGGCTGGTATGGGCAACCAGCGCCAGGCACTATCTGCTTACCAGAGCGCTTTGAAGCAGTCCCCGGATTACCTGCCCGCGCTGGAAGGAGCGGCACAAACCGAGTTTGAGATGGGTTACGAAGGGGCAAGAACCATGCTTGAGCGAGTCGTGGCGCAGCGGCCTGAAGATGCCACCTCTCATGCAATGCTCGGTGTTCTTGATTACCGCAACAAGAACTGCGCTGATGCCGTTGAACATTTCCAGCGAGCAGCCGGGGCGATTGCCGGTAAGCCGGGAGCGCTCAGCGAGTACGGCGCATGCCTTGCTTTTCTTAATCGCGACGAGGATGCGGTTACGGTCTTTGCGCAGGTGCTCGCATTGGAGCCAGCCAAGCGCGAGGCTCGCTATAATCTTGCCCTTGCGCAGTGGGATTCTCATCACGCGGATGATGCGCTGGCTACGCTGCAGCCGCTGATGAATGCGACGCCGGCCGATGAAGATGCATTGGGCCTTGCCGCCGAAATCCTCGAAGCAAAAGGCGACACACCCCGCGCCATCGAGGCTCTGCGCAACGCCATTGTCGCGGACCCAAAGCACCTGGACTCCTATCTGCAGTTCGCCATGCTGTCGTACGATCATGCGTCTCCGAGAGTGGGCGTCGATATGCTGAATGCCGGTCTCACCCAGTTGCCGAACGAGCCCCGGCTCTATCTTGTTCGAGGCATTCTGTTAACGCAACTGGGCGAATTCACGCGGGCCGCGGAGGACTTCGATGCGGCCAGCCGAATTGATCCGCAGCTATCGTTCCTTGGTGTGGCCGAGGGACTTGTCAAATCACAACAGCACCAGCCGGCCGAGGCGTTGAAACGGTTTCGCGCCGATGTCAAGGCCCATCCCAATGAGGCCTATGCACATTATCTGCTTGCCGAAGAGTTGCTGGAGGAAGGCAAACCTGAGGGCAGTCCTGAGTATGAAGAGGAGGTAACCGCAGCCGAGCGCGCAGTGAAGCTGGACCCAACGCTGGTTGCAGCGCACGATCTGCTCAGCACAGTCTACCTGGAAAATGGACACACCGATCTGGCCATCGAGCATGCTCGCGCGGCTTTGGCTCTTGACCAGAACGACCAGCAGGCCGTTTACCACCTGATTGTGGCGATGCGAAAATCGGACCAGAAAAATGAACTTCCTGCGCTCCTAAAGCGTCTCGTCGACCTGCGCGCCACCGCCAAGTCTGGCAAGACTGCCGGCAATCACTATCGCCTAACCGAGGATACGACTCCATCTGGTCCGGTGGCTAAGTGATCGGGCTTCCCATCTTCGGGGTACGAGTGTCTCAAAGAATCATCGCCTGGCAACGGGCTGCCTCAATTTGAAAGGGCTTGATTTCCCCGAACAAAGCACCTCGCTGCGAAAAAGCACGCCAACGTTTCTGAGCCTTGGGAGGTGAAACCAGCGCGTGAAGGACCTCTGACACAACCATCATGCCTTCGATGACAAGCAGGCTCACCTGCGAGCCGAGGAAAACATCAAATTGACCAGCGCCACGCGAAGGGGTCTGGACTTTGTTCCTTTCTTCATGAGTCCGCCTGCTTCCAATAGGCTTCAGTCCGGGCACTTTCGATTCCCATGTTGCCGTTTTGACATCGTGCAGGGTGGCCTTTTGTTGACGAAAACGCCACTTGGCTCCAACTTTCTGTAAGGAGCAGAATCGAGAATGCCATAGCGCTTTATCCTTTTACATACACTATGGAATTTTCGCCCCACTTGGCCACCGTATCCGGTTTGGTCCGGTGCAACCACATCACAATACTGCTTCGGGGATTTCGCAGATTACTGATGAAACTATGACGGGAGTGCGGAGAACATTCGAAGATCAGCATGGTATTGTTGATCGGCGGAATCGCCACCGCGGGCTGATGGATTGGATCGTGGTCGGTTCGGTAAAGGCCGGTTTCTCCGCCGTCCCCCGGAGACCAGGGCGGGTTGTTGATGTAGTAGATCATCGCCACTGCGCGCACACGTTCCTGCGCTACGGTCCCGGGGATCGAGACCGCGCCTGTCCGGTAATTGCAGATCTCATTATTCGCCACATTGATGCCGTCCGGCCGAGGCTTGTCGACAAACCAGCACGAACTGAAATCCTTGTGTATAAAACCGTCCTTGCTGCCCGTGGGGTGGCAATGAAGCGCACCGTTCACATCGCGCGTGGCGCTGACGCCGCTCACCTTCGAGAGCAGATCGACCCATGCCCTGGACACGAACAGCGATAAGGGTCCGCTAAGTGAAGGCTTAAACGGCATCAGGTAGGCATCAAAATTGCCTTTGAGAAATACGAGGCGCTCAGCCTCGGGCCGGCCGGCGTTACTGCGCGAATAGGTCTCACGAAATGCGGCCAGAAGCTGAGAATAGGTGGAATCGATAAAGACCTGTTCCACACGGATGTGCGGAAAAGGGTCATTCGCATACGACCACTTCGAATGTGCAAGCAGGTCAGCCAAAGGGGCGCCGTTCATTCCCGCGGGCCAAGTGGAAGAACTCACACTTCGATCCGATGAAGCTTTTTCAGTTTGCATCCTGCATTCTCCTTGCGAAGGTCTCCTGGTCCGCACCAGGTGCAGCCGGCCGATCCACGGCGACGATCCGGAGTTCGCCACTGTACCGATTGCCCTCCGAGTCGGTCAACCAATGGTCGCCGTGGCTGGGGCTCATTTCCGTTACTGTGATCTGGGAGGGCACTGATGCCAACCGCGGCCGATTTCGCACTCTCCGCGCCAGGATATTGACAGCGACGGGGCTATCGAAATCCAGGTAAATCGGCTTGCCCTCGCTGGGGATCTTGACGAACACCCAGCGCGGCATACCATGGTCCATGCGCCAGCGCCGAGCCGCCAGGAACCGGTCCGCGCTGGTTTCCTTCTCCGCGAATTCCATTTCTTCCGGCGCAAAGCGCCATGCTTCCCGGGCGACAATCAGCTTGTCGAATACGACGCGCGGGGTGTGCGAGGATGGCGGCAGCATCGAGAACTGGTTCACCACGTTTTGCACCAGGATGGCGGCGCAGGAATGAAATGCGTCGATCTGCATGTCGAGACCGTCGGCTTCCACCACCAGGCGGCCGCCGGCCTTGCGAACCTTCAGCGAGGCAGCCGGGAAGCTCGTGCATCCGACCGGGGGAATCGAATCCAGCGTGGTGGCCACGAGGTACTGCCGCTCCGATACTTTAGTGGGATAGATCCGGGAGGCACGCTGCGTGTACCGCCGCGGAGTAATCGGCGCCAGACGAACATCCTGCATATCGGCATCGGTGCCGCGAAAAATGTCGTCCTGGTGCGGATGCTGCTCCACCAGACACTGACCTCGCAGGGTGTTCGCGCCCACGTGCAGCTCACCCAACACAAGGTGAAAATCGCCCGCCTGGATCGCCTCCACGCTGGAAGCGGCAATCATCAGGTCCGGACAGTGGTAGCAGGCGCCCGGCCAGCCCGGTCCGGGCGTATCGAAAGCTTCAGCGACGCGGGACTTGAGAGCCTGCGACGAGTAGCTCGCTAGTTTCGTGCACGGCGCCGTGGGGAGAATCTCGGCCCAGCGGCGTTGCATCTCTACGATTATATTTGCGAGCGCCTGCCCCTTCGTGAGCAGAGAATGAGCGACATTGTAGAATTCGGTGAATCCAACCGATTCCGACCGCGACTCCCGCGCAACCCATTCGAAGGCTTGCGACATTACCCTCCGGCAGTGCCGGGCCGCCTTCCAGGTGACCCAGCGGGCGCTCAACAGGATCAGCGTCAGGGGTGGGCCAAGCTCTTCCAGAATGGGCCGGCCGATTTCGACTTCGACGTTGCGCCGGCAGTCTTCGTATATCAGGGTGCGCCCCGCGTACATTTTTCCGGGAGAGCGACTCGGCGCATCGCCGGTGAGCGCAGTGAAGTGCGCTTCCATATTGAGCAGGGCGCAACGGAGCCGGTCCGCATCGCCCGCCGCGGCCGCCACTGCATCGCGGTCGGCTTCGAGTTGCTCGAGCGGCGCCATGGCCCGCCGCCTCACGCTCTCGTCCTCTACGCGTTCCAACAGGTCGCGAAGCCTGCGCTCAGGATACGCGTCGAGCGGAAGCTCGTAGCTCAACGAGATGAGCCGCAAGGAATGCAGTTTTTTGAGAATGGCGTGCAGGCGGTCTGGCGCCAACGGCGGTTGGGAATCCTCCCGGCAGAATCGCTCGGCGAGATGATGCTCAGCGCGTATGCCGTCGCATGCCTGGAACACAGCCATTTCCTCGCTCGTAAGCGTCACCGGTTTGCGGAAAGGCACCCGCACCATGAGTCCGTGGACCGTGGCCACCGGCGAGGGCCGGATCGGGATCCACGGTTTGAGAGCCTCCTTATTCGAAAGGTGACTCGCGAGCCTGTCAATGGCCCATTGCTCGAAATAGACTTGCCGCGCGGCAAGAAGCACTTCGCCAGGCTTGGCATGGAGCCCGCATCCGAGATCCTCGAAACGCGCCCAACCCACAGGACCGAAGAATCCGATGGTGTCGTTCTTGACGCAGTAGCGATGAAGATAAGAGGCGACAAGCTCCTCGTGCTGGCGGTGTTTGCTGGAGCGCGTTTCGTGGCTGAGCAGCGGTTCAATGCAGGTTCGCAGCAGTGGATGGTTCTGCCACGTCAGGGCCTCTCGAAAACGCGGCGCGGCGGCAATCCTGCGCACTGCCTCGGAGACCTCCTTGCCAGCCTCGGAAAACAGGCGGTCGAATTCTGCGCGGACCGCAATCGCTTCCTCGCTGGCGCGGTGAAGAGAGCGGAGTGCGGAGTCGATTGCCGGAATCTCGCCGGCCGCGGGCAGCCGACCCGACTTGATCTGGCGCCGGACCTTTACGAGCGCGTCCGCGGTGGCGAAGTCGCGTTGCGCGCGCGCTGCCTCAAACGCTTTCTCAATCAGAAGCAGGAGCTCGTCTCTTTCAGAATCGCAGGCCGCCTGCGATTTGATCACTTCGTCAGCGCCAGCTGCACAATCGGGAAACGCCAGGCTTAGCACGTCATCGGCCGGGAAGCCCGCCGAGCGTATCGCGATCCATCGCCACACGGCCCACGAGCCGCCGGGCAGCGCGACGCTGTGATCCGGCTGCCTCGTTTCTTCAGGCGGCGCTGCGTGATCCGCTTTCACCGTGACTGGCGCCATTAGAGGCATCGCTCCCTCCCACATCCCTCATTGCGACAATGCGGGACTTCATCCCGCAAGAAGAGCCGTCAACCCCTCATCCGGAGTGCTCGCCCGCGAAGGAGCGGGGCACATCGGGATCTCTTGGGCGCGGCTCCTTCGGGGGAACAAACAGGTTCGTGTGAGCGGTGAGGGCGGCCTCGGCAAGATCTTCGATCCGGCAGCGCCGGATCAACGGTTCGCAAACCGCGTACCGCGCAGGCTCATACAGAATTGCTGCATGCTCTTTGCCGTATCGCCCCGCTAATACCTCGACCAGCGAAGGATGACAGGCGCCGTATGCCGGATCTCCTATACAACCCACTAGCCGCAGCACCAGCCCCGCGGACACATCCGGCGCCCGTCGATTTGCCAGGAAATCGGTGACCCCGTAGATCTGGACGCCATCGCGCAGCGGGTCGATCCCGAGATCCGAGAAAAGGCAATCTTCCGTGGATATTCCCGGCACGATTACCGCGCGAAGCCCTTCCGCTCGGCACATCCTGATCTCCTCATGCCAGGCCGCCGTGCCGCCCGCGTGCACGGCACAGACGGTCAGTCCCGCCCGCAGGAATTCGAACGCCCGTTCACCGAGCGCATGCGCGTTTTGCAGCGATTGCATGTTCTCGTTCAGGACCGCAATCCAGCGCTCGGTCACTGGGTCCACGCCCCAGCAATATACCTTGTCCGCATGTTTGATCCAGCCCTGCGCCTCAACCGTCACGTGGTTCACGGCCATCACCCCGGCGCTCACTACCACCAGCGATCCCGTATGGATTTTGGGCTCCGCATCAGGGCGGGCAGACGCCGGGGTCTCCACGGCAGGGGTTTCCGGCGCCATCAGGGTTGCTTCTCCTGATTCGAATCTCGGCGCACGCCGCGGCGGAGCGAAGGGGTCCCTTACCCCCGCCCGCGCCCCGTGATTTCCGTTTCCATTCTGCGTCACTTGCCGTTTCCGTTCCCCGCGCGCATGGCGCATAGGCCGCCGATCAAGGCATAGAGCGTGTGGCTGACGAAATCGATCCGCACGCTGGATGTGATGAGACTGCCCCGCACTCCGCCGACCGCGCGGTCGGGGTCTCGCATGCAGACTGTGTCCTCCGGCCGGATAATCAGCCGATTCATGAACTGCAGCGCCTGCTTGCAGGAGTGAGCATAACGGGCGGCGCGTTCCCCGTCGCCGAGACGGAGGGCGAGCATCCACGCAGCTGCAATCCCTTCCGCCAGGAATCCCGTGTGGAAGCTGGGGCCGGTCGGAGACAAATCGGAGATGAACGCGCCAGTACGCTCGTGTTGCCAGTCGAGCGCCCAATCCGCGATTTCGAATACGAAGTCGGCGTGCTCGGGATCGCCTGTGACGCTGTGGATCGCCGCCCAAGCTTGCGTTTGCCACCCAACCATGCCCCAGGGATGCAGTAGCCGGAAGCGGCGCCGGTACCACTTCAGTTGCGGCGCAAGGCTTTCGAACCACGCATTCTCGCCCGTCTTCTCGCCATATTTTGCCACGGCGAGCAGCGCCACGCCTGGCAAGAAATCGTGCTCGGACGCGATGCCCAGCCCGCGCGGCGTATCCGTGATCCGTCCATCCGGCTGGAACATGCCCTTCACGCGCGCGGCGAGCGCCGCAACCTTGGACGGTTGCGGCGGCCCGGCGGCTGCGGCAGCCATCAGAAGCTGGCAATCCGCCATGGCGCTTGGCGCCCTGCTCTCGAGATAGAGACAGACCCTGCCCTTATGGGAGACCAGGCTGTTCAGGCACTGCGTCAACCCGCGCAATCCAGCCTCCCGCCACGCCGGCTTCTGCAACTCGCGGCCGGCTTCCTCCATCGCCGCCAGCGCATGTACCAGCCGGGCGGGAGAACCCAGACGCTGCCGCTCTCCCGTGACGGGCGCGTACGAGTACTCCGGTAGCCCGTTTGGACGCAAGGTGCGAAGGATATAATTTGCCAGCAGCGTCGATTCCGATTCCCATCGCTCCGCGGTCTGCGGCACGGCCTTGCGCTCCGGGAATCCCGAAGCGATCTTGTGCGTCCCGTGCGCACTGCGCACCCAGGTTGCCGTCTGGTACGTCGACCAGGTGTAGGGCGGACCTTTGATGCCGGCCTTGCGCAGCAGTTCGTTGGCAAATTTATCCTTGCCCCAATTGAAGTGCGGTCCGACCGTCGCAAGCAGAATGCCGCGTCGCGCGCCCTGCTGCACTGCCATCGAATCGGCCCCCATGCGAAGCTTCATGGCCGCGCGATCGATCGGTATTTCGCCGAGCCATTCGCGATCATGCAGCACCGACACGGATATCCCCAACTCCTCGACGGATGTGTCTTTGCGGCGCTCAATGAACCGCGAGTCCGTCAGAGCTTTGGCGGCGGCACGAATCAGGCAGGAATCAAGCGAGTCGCCCCAGGTTACATAGCAGCCCACCACACCCGCACGGTAAAGAGTGACAGCAATCGCAAAAACCGGCGCGGGAATCAGGCCGTCCGGCACCGGGTCGCCGGTGATCTCCACACCGGCCGCGGCAGCCTTCAGCGCCGCTAGAACGCGTTCCGTGAGTAGTCTGCCGATCGACTCATGGCTGGTCCAGTGGGTTGCGGGATCCTGATAAAAACCGTAGGGCAGCCAGTACTCGCCAGGCTCGGCGCACTTCCGAATGTCGTGCCGGTAAAGATCGTGCGGCTCGCACGCGGGAATTTTGGCGTTGCGCCACCGGGCGTGCGTGTATTGCTCGATTTCGCTCGTGTAGACCTGCGAATTCGGCAGCGCCCCGCCCATTTTCGTCTCCCAGCTCCGGCTGCGCGCCACGATCCCGTAGCGCGCGAAATCCAGCTTGGCCGGGGAGATTTTTTCAAGTGAAGTGAAAAATGTGGCCGCAATCTTCAGATCCGCGAGGTTGGCGAGAGTTACTTTGCCCGCGCAGGTCTGGAGAGTTTTGACGGTTGCAAGGACTAAATCGCGGCATGGATCGGCCTCGGCCGGATCAAAATGCCAAAAGCCGTCCCGCGCCAGGCGGTTGTCGTTATGGCGCTCGCGGAAACTGACATACACTCCGCCCCGTCCGTCGTATTCGGCGTCGAAGGAGCGCGGAGGATTCAGCATGAGCCCGCTGGTCAAATAGAATTCCGCCGTGCGCCGCGCTGCAGTCGCTGGATGGAGGCCTTCGGGAAGTTTCTCCTCAGCCCAAAGCTCCGCTGAAAATCGTTTGTGCCCCGGTATGAACTTAGGACGCGGGGCGCCGAGATCCTCCCACACATCGAAAATGGCTTCCACGCGGTATCCCAGCGCCGAGGCCCATTCCATGCCGCCGCGATAGGGGAAATTTACGAGTACTACGGCCCCCTCAACCTGGAAACCTTCCTCCTCCAGCGACTGGATTCCTTTGCGCAGCGAGGTCCCGGAACTGAGGGAATCGTCGATGATCACCACTGGCTTGCTTTTGTCAGCCGGTCCTTCGATCTGCCGTGAAGATCCGTATTGCTTTCGCGCCTCGCGGATGACCAGTCCGGTGTATCTGCCATCCCCCGCAAGCAGGCACGACATCAGCAGCGGCACGCCAGTGTAACCGTAAGACGCCAGCTGTGTCGACTGATACGAGCGGAGGCGATCGAGGAAACATCGCCCCATCAGAGCGGCGCCGGAACGGGTCAGCGAACAGTTCCAGCTATAGAACATCCATGGGACGCGCAGACCGTTGCGGCCGCTGATGGGTTGTTCCGCGTCAGCCCGCAGGATGCCGTCGCTCAAAAGCATTCGACGCAACTCCTCGCGGTCCTGCGAGGCATCCTCACGAAGGAGCTGCGTGACGCTGTCCTCACGGCACTCCGAACTGCTGATGATCATTCGACACTCTCCCCGCCGGGTGCGGAAGTCATAGCGAACACAACGCGTCGACTCTTCCTTTCACTCCCGTCGAGCTCGTACGGCCGATTGTTGAGCATATCCACCGTGGCCGGAGGTTTTTCTGGCCTCTCTCACTCGCGCAACCGATACGATAGCCTTTCGTCAAGAGCTATCCGTGTTTGCTGATCTCCCCTTGCCGGTTGTTTGAACGCCGCTGAAAGCGCGTACAGCTTGACCGACGCTCCTTGCGAAATTGCGATCCGGACCATTCCTGCTTCCGACTGCGAGCGTTCTTGCGGCCGCCGCAACCAATTGCAACTTCGTCCGATCGGAATGGTCCGCACCGACTTCTCACCTGGCAGAGACTACAGTTCCGGAATCTCTGCCGTTTCAGGCGTTCACTGTTGTGAGACCTCTGGCACTTCCGGTGCTTCCGGCACTTCCGGTGCTTCCGGGACTTCGGGAGCCTCGGGTACCTCGGGTGTCTCGGGAATCTCCGGTGTCTCCGGGATTTCGGGCGTCTCCGGAATCTCGGGCGTCTCCGGAATTTCGGGTGTCTCCGGAATTTCGGGTGTCTCCGGAATCTCCGGTGTCTCCGGGATCTCGGGCGTCTCCGGAATCTCCGGTGTCTCCGGGATTTCGGGTGTCTCCGGGATTTCGGGCGTCTCCGGGATCTCGGGTGTCTCAGGGATTTCGGGTGTCTCCGGAATCTCGGGTGTCTCCGGAATCTCGGGTGTCTCCGGAATCTCGGGCGTCTCCGGGATCTCGGGTGTCTCCGGGATCTCGGGCGTCTCCGGGATCTCGGGTGTCTCCGGGATCTCGGGCGTCTCCGGCGTCTCGGGAGTCTCCAGTATCTCGGGGGTTTCCGGTACCTCGGCGATGGGGATCCTCTTTGGCTCTGCCGCTTCCGCCAGCGAGGCAGAGAAATCCTCGTGCATATCCGCGCTGACGAGGAGATCGGAATCTACGGCAAATTCGGGCGCTTCGCCTGGCGCGAATCCAACCGCCGACGAAACTCCTCTGCCTTGCTGTTCCGATGCCAAACGCAACCGGACCTGCTCACCCAATCCGCTCAGGATCGCTGCCTTATCAGCGTCGCTGAGATTCTCCTCCTGGAATACCGTTTCGGGATTCTCACGATATCTGGCTAGAGTTTGCGGATCACTCAGTTTGATCAGAAAGTCAGACAACTCGTAACGCGTGGACATAACTCACACCTCCTGCGTTTGGTTACAGAATCTCCCTTGCGACGGGAACACTGACGGTCTGGGCCAACTTCTCGGGCCCTCCTGTCGCTCACAGAACTTCACTGGAATTGATTTTTGGGGATAATCCGGGGGGAAGCCGTCCAAGCCCGCGATTACGCGCAAATAATAAAAGGATAATTTTCAGGAGTCAAGACAATTTATTTGTTTATTTGTCGGTATTAGTTCAGTTTGAACTTCGGTCGGCCTTGTGTACTTCAGGTGAAAGCGCCAAGCACTTCACGAGATCAAGGCGGCAAAACCCCCTGTCGACCGCACGTCGCCGGGCGCCCGGCTCAGCAACGTCACATCGGAGACGTCGGCAATGCCCGCTAACTTAGCCCGCTAAAGCCCGTTTTGCTGCACTACTTCGCGGGAAATGAAGAACTGACCCGTGTGCGTCATCGGATCCCGGCAAAGGAAAGAGACTGCTTTGGCGGTCACCTCCGGACTCTCCGCGCCGAATAGATCCAGGTGGGTGTGACCCGCCAGCCTTTCGAGCATTGTCAATCCCGGGTACACCCCAATGACAGCGATCTTGTATCTGAAAAGCTCCACTGCGATTGCGGCGCTGAAGCGGTCGAGCGCGGCTTTACTGATTCCGTAGCCCATATTCACTTCCCCGCCAGCCCGCCGCGGCGTTGGTGTTGGTCCCGGAAGCCGGCCCATACGGGAAGAGATATTGACAATCGCTCCGCCCCCGTTGTTCGCCATCACTGCTCCAATTCTGCTGGAGATCAGATAAGGCGCCCGCACATTGGTGCGGTAGAAGCTGTCCAGCAGCTCCGGTCCGCTTTCGAGAAAAGGTTTGCCGGGACCCGCGAGGCCGGCAAGGGCGGCATTATTGATCAAGATGTCTACACGGCCAAACTCATTCATGACTTTCTGAACCATCGCCTCGACCTCACGATCATTCGTGACATCCATGCGGATGGCCAACGCGCGCCTCCCCAGCGCTTGGATCGCGGCCGCAGTTTCACCTATCGATCCGGGCAACTTCTCCGTCGACCGTTCGCTCCGCGCGCACACGGCAACGTTCGCGCCCTCACTCGCCAATCTCAAAGCGATGGCTTTGCCGATCCCGCGTGAGCTTCCGGTTACAACGGCAACCCGATCTGAGTGGAAAGACGGCAAGTGACGAACCCCCTCTTGTAACTGCGCCACTCATCATTGTCTATCACGGGCTGCGTGCGGCGCGGAAGCGCCAGTGGAACGGAAGAGCAGACTTGGCTGCGCCGCGCCTTCCCGGAAGCGGAGCGCAATTATATTGGGTGCTCTGCTCAACCGCCGCAATGGATTCGGTTATGCTCTGGAGATGGCAAATCTCCCGAGTAATCCCAGGTTTTTCGGCAAGGAATACATCGCCGCTCTGGAGCAGCACTACCCCGAGTTTGTCGAAGGTCTGCGCCGGCAAACCGTCGATCGTAAACTGCACATCGGATTTGTCGAGAGGTGGATCAACAATCTCGACACCGTTGGCGCCGAGGGTCCCGATCGTTACCAGCGTATTGCCGATCGGCCTTGGTCATCGGCAAAATCTGCGTGGGGCTCATCGGGTGGCGGCCCCAATCTCCGCCATGCGGGGGCGTACGGATCTTACAAGGGCCTCATCCAGCTGAAACCCGCTATCGATCTTGTGCTTTACTCGAATTTGATTTGGGAACTTGAGCCGCAAACTATTCTGGAGTTTGGAAGCCTGCAGGGCGGCAGCGGTCTATGGTTCGCCGATCAATTGGAAATCTCATGCGGCCGCGGCCAGGTGCATTCCTTTGAACTCTGTTACAAATGCATCAGCGAGCGGGCTTCGCATCCGCGCCTGAAGTTCCACGAAGCCAACCTGAACGACCTCGGGACTCTGGACCACGACCTGCTTCAGCGATTGCCCCACCCCTGGCTGGTGGTGGACGATGCTCATGCCAACCTCAGCAATCTGATTCCCTTTATCGCAGGCTTCATGAAACCTGGCGATTACTATGTGATCGAGGATGTGCTTGCCAACATGACATCGGCCGGAATCTCGGCTATCGTTCGTATCGTTAGCAACCTGGGATTCATGGTTGATACGCGGTATACCGACGCCTTCGGTCTCAACGTAACTTGCTCGCCTAACGGGTGGTTGGTGAAACAGTAGCTGGCAATCCGCAGATAGCGCTGTGCCTCGCAAAAATTCCATCCAGCACCGCTTCCGGGGACCCCTGTTCTCCGCGAGGACACCGTTCCTCCACTCCGCAGAATCAGGACCTGTCCGCAGGAACCAAGTGCCAGTCGGCCGGGTCAACCTGGGCGAGATGAGCAGCGCGGTGGGACTATTCAATGCGTGAAACAGTCGGAGTGCCGGGGTGAGGATCTCGCCAATCTCCTTCGCATCGCTTAGTACATCGTCGCTGAATAGGGTGAGGCCCACGATCTGAAGTGTGATCCGCATCATCTCCCGATCAATCGGACACCGTCAATCGTGCACCATGTTCTGCTCATTTCAGAAGCGCATTCGACCATGGTTTGTTCATAGGGGGATTCGCGATTCCGGCTGAACCCGCACCGGGATCGAATTCTGGCCAGCAAAAGTTCATTTCAACTGATGAATGGTTGGGCGGCAATTATTCTTGACAGGAAATAAGCGATCGATGATATTGGTTGGCGACGAGCTTCCTAGGTCGCCGCACGCAGGCAACACCTTTTCCCACTGGGCCCCATCTTCCCCTAGTTCCGCTTCAAAGTCCTCCAGATAGTGCCTTGCAGTTGGGGTGTGCACATGAGCACAAGCGTGAGCGAGGGAACTGCCGCAGGGCGGATCCCCGTTGTTCTCATTCATGATGCGGCAATCGATGAGTTCATCTCGACGATGCTGCTAACCGTGATGCCCGGCATCGAGCTGGTGGGCGTCATTCTCGTGAACGCGGACTGTCTTGAGGCACCCGCATTGGAGGCAGCATCGAAGCTGCAGCAGTTTCTCGGCCGCGCGGAGATGCCTCTCGCCTTGAGCCGCGCCCGGGCGTGGAATGCCTTTCCGTGGGAGTATCGAGGCGACTGCGTCAGCTTCGGCAAGATTGCAAGCCTGCAGCCATTTACTCCGCACGTCCCCACCCCGCCGCCCGATGGCGAGGCGTTGTTGGCGAGGTTGCTCACGCGGGCGATTCACACGAAGACCCCCTTGACGCTTCTCATGACGGGCCCAATGACGCCGCTGACCGATGTGCTGAGGACCGAGCCCCACCTGATCGAGGGGGTAAGCAAGATCGTGTGGATGGCCGGCGCGATCAACGTGCCAGGCAACCTCGACCCTCAAACTCTGAACCCCGCGGTGTCCAACACACACGCCGAATGGAACGCCTTCTGGGATCCCTATTCAGTGAACGAGATTCTTCGCAGTTACGGCGGCATCCATCTGTTTCCACTCGACATCAGCAACTCCGCGCCTGTCGATCAGAGTTTTGTCGATGCTTTGCAAACCCAGGGAAAAACGCACACATACTCGCAGCTCGCATTTGAGGCCTACAGCCTGGTCGTAAGCGAACCTTTCTATCGGTTATGGGATGTGACGGCGGCCTGCTGGCTCACCCGGCCCGATCTCTACACCCCCTCCACGCCGATGCCGCTTGCCATCGAAACCTGGGGATTCGACCAGGGCTGGATTCGGCCCGTCCCTGGTGCCGGCGGCGCCAGCTTGAAGCTGCAAAATGTCTTTCTCAGCTTTGCCGATCAACCCGGTTTTTATCAGTATGTTCTGGAACTGCTGGCGACCTCCGGCAGCGCTTGAGTTTCGTCTCTTGAACAACTCCATTCCGGCTTCTTCAACTTCAGTAAACAGGAGTCCCCCAATGCATAGCTTCCCCCATGCATCAATTTGCAAACCTGCCCTGGTTCTCTTCCTGCTTGCGGCATGTATGCCCTCGCCGAGTCAGCAAGTTCCCCCTCCGCCGAAGGCGCATGATGCCAGTTACTACGCCTTCCGCAATGCGGCCACCGATCCGCCGAAAAACCCCACTACGCCCGTCTTCAAGCTCAGCAAGAACTATCCATTCAGCATCCCCGAGAAGTGCGCCGACTGCCCCTGGCTGGATGTGAAGGTGAACTTCACCCCCAGCTTTTCGAACCCGAAGTCGCCGAAGTGGCACGGGGAGAACTGGGATGTTTACCTGCAGACCATTCTGGATTATGTGAAGCAGGACCAGGACCCCAACCTGGCCAACGAGGTGGGTTGGAAGGTGAAGGTGAATGGCAAAACGCGCTGGTTCAATGTGCCGTGGATGGCATACGACCCGACGGCCGGGCGCGAATATGTGCACGGAACCACGAATGAGCGCACGGCAACGCTGAGCGACCTGGTCAACAACAGCCCGCACGCCCTGGCCACTTTCGCGGGCGAGAGCGATGCGTGCAAGAGGGACTATCCGTGGGGCTTCGAAAGCTGGTCCGTTGGCTACTACAACGAGTACGGCGGCTATGCGCTGGGCCGGGCAATTCCCGCGACCGGGGTCCCGCAGATGAGCGAGTACATGGGTAGCCCTATCCCTGCGGGGCTGCCGTTCCCCACGGGCACGGTGGTGGTTAAAATCCTCACTTCGAACGTGCCTCCGGAATGCGTTCCGTTCCTGAAGGACTCTCCCGCCTGGCAGATCGACCGGCACAAGCTGACCGCGAAGGAGGGCTACTCCTGTGATCGGGACGTGCAGGTCTCGCACGTGGTTCAGGTAGACGTCGCTGTGGTCGATCCGCGGTCACCTACGCGCTGGGTCTACGGGACATTCGCCTACGATGGCCAGGTTCCCGGAAACACCTTCTGGGATCATCTTGTTCCCGTCGGCCTGCAATGGGGCTCCGATCCGTGGACGTTCCCCGCTGTGCCCGAGTCATCCAGCCTGCCGTTGCAGCAAAGCGCCATCAATACCGATATCCAGACCTTTCAGCACCTGGGTTGCAAGGACCGTCTTGCCGGTCCTGTCGATAACCCTGCTTCGTCCTGCACGTCGTGCCACGCCAGCGCCTATGCCGCGCCGCACTACGCCATCAATGCGATGGGCATCAACGTTCCGCCCAGCTTTGGATTCGCCGCTCAGAGGTTCTCGGAGCTGTTGCAGACATACCCACGATTCGTGAAGCAAGGCAGAAGCTTTCCGACCTACTGCACAAGATCAACAGCGGCGATTATCGGCCCCAGGCGGTCTGGACATTTCGCAGTTTTGTCGAAGACCGCTGGAAGCCGGAAGTTTATCCCACACTGAAGTTCTCAACAAAGAAGTATTACGACAACATGATTGACGCCCACCTCAACCCGGCCTTTGGTGACACGCAGCTCCGACAGATTACAAGGGAGGCGGCTCAGGGTTTTCTGATTGCGAAAACTAAGAGCGGTCTTTCGTCGAAGACGGTGAGTCTCATCCGCACCGCTTTCGGCACGATCATCGGGGCCGGCGTTATGCAGGATCTCTTGACCGACAATCCAGTCTTGAAGACAAAATTGCCGCGACGGGACCCGGTAAAGGAGCGCGCATCAATTGACCCGGAATCGGTTACAGCTCTAATTGAGAAGCTGCCCGAGCCTTCCCGCTCTATCGCCTCACTCCTGGCGATGACGGGATTGCGCATCGGTGAACTGTTGGCGACTCGCTGGCAGGACATTGATCTGCAAAATGGCTTCCTCTCGGTTCGGCAAACGGTCTACGAAGGCCACTTCGACGAACCGAAGACCAGGCAGAGCAAACGCCGCATCCCTCTCGGCCCGAAATGTGTCGAGATTCTTGCGGCCTTGAAGTCGACGAAAGCGGTTCCAGCGGGCTTGGTGTTCTCGGCCCGGAACGGGTCCCCGCTCAGTCGGCGCAATCTGCTCAATCGCCAGCTCAAGCCAACTTGCGAGAAACTCGAGTTGACGAGCGTCAATTGGCACTGGTTCCGGCACGCTCATGCCACTTTGCTCGATTCGGTAGGGGCACCTGTCGGCACAACCCAGGCATTGCTTGGGCACTCGTCTTCGGCTATCACCCGAGACACATACATTCACTCGGTCCCGGCGGACGCACGGCGAGTAGTTGGAGACGTGGAAAAGCTTATTGGACCCAAATGGACCCAAGTTCCGATTCAGCCCGGAATGGCGAGTTCTCTAATTCAATGATTCTATGAGACTTGATGGTCGGGGAGAGAGGATTTGAACCTCCGACCCCCTGGTCCCGAACCAGGTGCTCTACCAGGCTGAGCCACTCCCCGAACATGGGTTGCGGAAGCGTATCGATGGGGCGCGGCCTGGCGCGTTTTCCCCTTGATTGCGCTTGAATCAGTGTAGCAGAATCCTCGAACTTGCAGGGCAACCGGCAATCCCATCCAAAAGTGCGCAAGCCCCGTACGGGTTCGCGCAATCCCAACCAAATTCTGGCCTCAACAACGATCGCGTTGTCCAACTCACAAACGCTTCTCATGGCGAAAGGCCCGCTCATCGCAAACTGCGACCGGAACGGGCCTTCGGTTCAATCAAGTTGAAAACCGAAACTACTTGCTGTCGCCCGGCGCCGGCGGCACCGCACCGGGGAAGATCCCTTCAATCGGCTCCCGCTTCTTCTGTTCCAGATCAGGCTGCGGCAGCGGCTTGCGCGGCAGCATCTGCTCACGCTGCGCGGCGTTGTAGAGGAAGATGGCCTCCACCGTTGCTATCTGCTTCAGGTCGGCTGGCTGCAAGCGCTCCACCACGTCCTCGTTCGAGTGGTGGGTCCGGCTTTCGTAGTCCAGGTCGTCCTGAATGAACTGGAATCCGGGAATCCCCACGGCATCGAAACTCAGGTGATCAGTGCCGCCGGTATTGCGGTTGGTCACAGTAGTTACCCCCAGGTCCTTCAACGGGGCCATCCACTGCGCAAAAATCGGCCCGATGGCCGTGTTGCCCTGCGTGTAAATGCCGCGGATCTTGCCCGTGCCGTTGTCCACGTTGAAGTAGGCCGAAACCAGCTTCTGCTCCGGCTTCACTTCCAGCGGCCCATCGGCGCGCCGCATGAACTCCGGCAGCTGCACCTGGTCCGGTGCGGTCGAAAGCTTCGCTGAGCCGAAATGGATCCTGCAATATCCCCTCGACCCGAAGATCCCCTGTTCCTCGCCCGTCCACAGCGCAATGCGAATGGTGCGGCGCGGCTTCACGTCCAGCGCCTTCAGAATGCGCACCGCCTCCATGGCCACAATGGTCCCCGCGCCGTTATCCGTGGCGCCGGTCCCGGCGATCCAGCTGTCCAGGTGCCCGCCCACCATCACTACCTGCTCCTTCAGCTTCGGATCGGTCCCCGGAATCTCGGCCACCGTGTCAAAGCCGTGCTCGTGCTCGCCGGTGAACTTGGTTTCCACGTCGATTTCCACGCTCACCGGAGCATGCGCCTGGGTCAGCCGGTACAGCCGCCCGTAGCTTTCAATTGCCGCCACCACAACCGGAATCTTGACGCTGCTTGTCGGCCAGGTAAGGCGTCCGCCCAAGCGTGGCGCCGTTGTCGTCGAAAAACGTCCCGCCTGAACCGCCGCCGTTCTTGCCGTCGCGGCTCGGCTCAATCACCGCAGCCACTTTTTCATCGGCAAAGAATTGCGCAATCTTGTCGATCAGCCGCATCCGCTCCATCCGTTCCCGCATCCGCGCCTGCATCTGCGGCGGCAAACCGCCTCCGCCCGCATTCACCGGGAACTCGGCCATATCTTCCAGATCCTTGTCCGTATAGCGCTCAAACAGCGCCTTGTCCACCGGCGGAACCTCGCGCATGGCGCCGAACAGCACCACCTTCCCCGCCAGCTTTCCCTTGTACTGATCGAAATCCTTCTCCGTCTGGATGCTCACAAAAACCACGTCTCCCGTCACCGGTCCCGGCGTCGAAGGCGACCATGGCGTGGCCTGCACAATCAGCACCGCGGTGTCTGGAGTCACCATGCGCGCCCACGTGTTCAGTTGCTGCCAGCCCAGCCCGAACTCGCCCCAGTCTTCAAGGTGCGCATTCTCCAGGCCAATCTTGGTCAGCGTATCCCGCGTCCATGCATTGGCCTTGGCCAGGTTCGGCGAGCCGGTCAGCCGCGGCCCAATGCCGTCCATCAGCGCCGTCGCAAACTCCATCACGTGCGAGTGGTTCAGCCCCTCGTCGCGAATCCGCTGATACATCCCCAGGTCAAGCGTCTCGGTGGCCGGCTGCACTTCGGCATAGGGGTCGGTAACGGCCGGCGCGGGCGCGGCAGCCTTGGGCTTGTCGGCAGCATGGAGATTGAGCGTCGCAGCCAGAAAGACTGCGGGCAGGCAACAAAAGAGCTTCAACTTCATGGAGTTCTCCGGTTCGGTGGGAGGTTAGGTTCGCTTTGCTGGAATTGTAGGTCATCCCTCAGGCGACCCGTCCAGCAAATGAAACATTCCGCGCAAACCCTCTCCCGGAGATCGAGGCGCCGGTAGAACCTTAATCGCTCTTGTCCGAGTCTTTATCCAGTCCCGCAGGCAAATCCAGCGCAACCAGGGCAAAGTGGGTCTTCCCGTCCATCGGCTCTTCAAATCCCACAATGTGCTGGTGCCGCTTCGACCCGGCCTTCAGTTCCAGACCTTTATCTCCAGTCCCGTAATCTCCCCGATCGATCTGCACTTTGGCGCTATTTGCGTTATCGTCGCAGGTCAGCCCTTCCGCCGTCGTTGTCGGCGTGCCCACTGGCGTGTTTCCCTGGCAGGTAATCACGTCGCCGTAGCGGCCCAGGGCCTTCTTATAGAAAGCAGCTACCTGGTCCTTGCTGTCCGTGCTCAGGTAGTTCACCGCCCGCACCCGCAACTCCCACTCGCCAAATCCCAGGTGCACATCGGCCGACTTGTGCTTGTCGTCATCGGCAACCTGCGTCGCGCCCGGATAGACCGGCAGCCCCAGGTCCGTGGCTGAAGTCTGGTCGGTATTCACGTGAACCCCGCCAAACGGAGTATCCACCTGCACATTCTTGTCTTCGCCGTTCGCGTCCTTGTCCACATGGACCCGGAAACATCCCGTCGTCCCTGCCAATAACGCCAGGCTGGCAAGCAATCCTGTACCCTTGAACAAACTCTTCTGCACCATTGCCCTCGCCCTCATGCCCTGTTATACGCCGGAATCTGGGTAAAGGTTCCGGTAATCGTCTCGCCACTCTTTCACCATATTCTCTTAACTTTCCTGGCCTGCCCGGGTTAGTATCCACCATGACGGGTCCTGATGAAGCTGGACAAAGGCGGCCGGTTTCCTTGGCCAGCCGCATCCGTCACAAGCAAGGCGCCTGGTTTCTCCAATTCTCCTGCCTGGTTTCCCAATCACAGTTGTGCACTTCGGCACTCACGGAATCAGAACTTGAGCGCCACACGAAAGGACCTGAACGTATGCAACTCTCTGCTCTCTCCTCTGTCCGAAAACCTCTTCTGGCAAGCGCCGTTGTCGCTCTTTTGTCGCTTGCCGCAGCGCCGTGCTTCGCGCAGCCGGATCCCCCTGCGCAGGCTGGCAGGCTCTCTTACATCTCCGGCGCCGTTTCCATCCAGCCGGCCGGCATCGACGACTGGGGCCAGGCCTACCCCAATCTCCCGCTCGGCCCCGGCGACCGCATCGTCACCGACTTTGACGGCCGCGCGGAGATCCAGGTCGGCCAGACCTTTGTCCGCATCGGGCCCAACGCCGATGTCACCCTGGTCGACTCCAATCCCTGGGGCCTCTACTTCGGTGCCGCCCAGGGTTCCATCCACGTCCGCACCAATGGCCTCTGGCAGGGACAGGCCGTTTATATCAATACCCCCAGCGGCAGTTCTACCCTCTCCGCGCCGGGCGAATTGCGCGTGGATGTCATGCCCGATCAGTACGCCGCCCTCTTCACCAGCTTCGGCAGCAATCTCTATATCACCGGGGCCGGCGGCTTCGCCCAGTACATCGGCTCTGGTCAGGCCCTGGAACTGGTCGGCTCCAATCCCGTCATCCCGCAATGGCTGCAACCGGCGGACTGGGATGACCTCGACAACTGGAGCCATCAGCGCGATCAGCAGATCGCCCAGGCCATGTCCTACCGCTATGTAAGCCCCGAGGTTCCCGGCGCCTACGAACTCGACGCCAACGGCTCCTGGACAGCCGGCACACCCTACGGCCCCATCTGGTTCCCCAACAACGTCCCCTACGGCTGGGCTCCTTATCACTACGGCCACTGGGTCAACCATTCGCCCTGGGGTTGGGTTTGGGTCGAAGATGAGTCGTGGGGCTACGCGCCCTTCCACTACGGCCGCTGGGTCTCCTTCAACGGCCGTTGGGGCTGGATTCCCGGACCGCCCTCCGCCCACCCCATCTGGTCTCCAGCGCTGGTCGTCTTTGCCGGCGGCATCCAGGTCGGCGGCATGAGCGTCTCCGCCTGGTTCCCGCTTGGCCCCGGCGAGCCATACCGCCCCTGGTATCCCTGCACCCCGCGCTACATGGACCAGGTCAACATCACCAACATTGTTGAGGCCCCGCAGGTTCACGTCCAAACCACCTACGTGAACATCAACGTCGTCAACGTCACTTACGTCAACCGCACCATCGGCGTCGCCGCGGTCAGCAATGCCGATTTCGCCTCCGGCCGTTCCGTCCACCAGGCCAACGTCGTGGTCGACGTTCACCAGATGGACCACGTCAGGCCGCTTTCCGCACCAGAGCCCAGGCCGACGGCTCAATCCTTCGTCGGCCATTCCCCGGCCCGCCCGGTCAAGGTCAGCGTGGCCCGCCCGGTGCTCATCAATGAGAAGGGCAAATCCGTCTCCGCAACCCCCGGAGCCAAGCCCGTGGAGCCGCCCGTCAAGCCGGCGCCGCCCGTAAAGGAACTCCCCGGGCACAAAACCATTGCGCCGCCTCCGGGAGCTTCCAGGACTGCGTCTCAGAACAGGACGCCGCCTGCAACCGCCAAGCCTGATGCCATGCCGGCCCCAACGCCGGTCAAGCCAACACCAACGCCGGCCGAGAAGTCCGCACCCCCCGCTCCGCCCAGGACCGAGGTCAAACCGAACACCGCGCCCCCGCCAAAGGCTCCCGCGGAAACAACCGCAAAACCAGCCACTGCCCCGTCCGCCGCAAACAAGGATGTGAAGCCTGGCGCCAAACCTCCCGCGAAAACGGACAAGGATAAGAAGGACGACAAGAAGCCTGAATAGTCCCTGGTATTCCCGCGTCATTCCAACCAGCAAGAAGCCCGCTGCACAGTGCAGCGGGCTTCTTCGTTGGAGCTGAAGCCTTTCATTCCTGTATCGTGGACCGCATGAGGTTCTCCCCGGCCTGCGTCCGCATCTCGCTTCTCTTCGCTCTCATCTTTCCCTCCGCGGCAGTATCCGTTTCCCAGCAAGGCGCTCCAGTTCCTGCGCAGCCCCAGGAAATGAACCCAACCCAGTCCCCAATCACCGTCGCCATTCAGGTCCACGCCGCCCATCCCACCGGCCCTTACACGCCTATCTGGAACTTCTTCGGCGCCGACGAGCCCAATTACCTCTACGCGCCCAACGGCAAAAAACTCCTCGCCGAGCTCGCCGCCCTCAGCCCCGTTCCCGTCTACTTCCGCCCCCATAACCTCTTCACCACCGGCAATGGCGTAGGCTCGCTCAAGTGGGGTTCCACCAACGTCTATACCGAGCAGCCCGATGGCACGCCCGTCTACGACTTCACCGTCACCGACCGCATCTTCGACGCCCTCGTCCAGGCCCACATCCGCCCCCTGGTCGAAATCGGCTTCATGCCCCAGGCGCTCTCCTCCCACCCCAACCCCTATCGCCACAGCTTTCCCCAGGGCGACATCTTCACCGGCTGGACCTACCCGCCCAAAGACGAAGCCAAATGGTCCGCGCTGGTCACCGCCTACGCATCCCACCTGCTTGAGCGCTACGGCGACCAGACCGCCACTTGGCTCTGGGAAGTCTGGAATGAGCCCGACATCTCCTACTGGCACGGAACCCCCGCCCAGTACGACCGCCTCTACGACCTCAGCGCCGCCGCCATCCGCTCCGTCCTGCCCCACGCCCGCATCGGAGGTCCCGAAGCCACCGGCGTCAGCGACCACTCCGAGCCATTCCTGCGCCAGTTTCTCGAGCACTGCGCCCACGGCGTCAACGCCGCCACCGGCCAGACCGGCGCGCCCCTCGACTTCATCAGCTACCACCCCAAAGGCAACCCGAAGTTCGTCGACGGTCATGTCCCCGGGGCCCCCGGCGACAGGTCTTCGTCGCAGGGGTGGATAGTGATGAGCGTTGGCACCCAGCTCCGCGCCGTCGAACGCGGCATGAAGGTCATCGCCTGCTATCCCGAGTGGCGTCACACCCCCATCATCCTCGGCGAAAGCGATCCCGAAGGCTGCGCCGCCTGCCAGGGCACCCAGAACGGCTACCGCAACGGCCCGCTTTACGGCGTCAGCGTCGCGGAAGCCACCATGCGCACCTGCGAGCTCGCCCGCAAATACGGCCTCACCGTCGAAGGCGCCGTCACCTGGGCCTTCGAGTTTGAAGATCAGCCCGCCTTCGCCGGCTTCCGCGAACTTGCCACCAACGGCATCGACAAGCCCGTCCTCAACGTCTTCCGCCTCTTCGGCATGTTAGGCGCGGGCGGCAACCCTTCCGCCGCCCAATGGCTCGCCACCAAAAGCAGCGGAGCTCTCCCTCTTGACGACGTGGTCGACCATAGCGTCACCGGCGCCCCCGACATCAACGCCGTCGCCACCCGCAACGGCCATGAAGTCGATGTCCTCGTCTGGAACTACCACGACGCCGACGTTCCCACGGCACCCGCGCCTGTCTCCGTCACTGTAGACGGTCTCACCGGTTCCGCCGTAGAGACGAGTGAATTCCTGATGGACGGCATGCACAGCAATTCTTACCGGGCATGGCAGCAGATGGGCAGCCCCGCTCATCCCACCGCGGAGCAAATTGAGGGATTGCAGAAGAAAGGCGCGCTCGAAGAGCTATCGCCGAATACGGGTCTTCCGGTGCGAGATGGAATGGTGGCGTTGACCATAACCCTCCCGCGCCAGGGCGTCATGCTGATCCGCCTCAAAATCGCGGCGGCGGGCCGTGATCCAGGTCAATGATGCTCTGCGCCATCTTCCCGAGAGGTGGCGCCAAACCAGATGCATGCCAGGAAGACAGCCACGATGACAGGAACGACGAAGAACGGGGAAGCAATGTGCATGATGCAAACTCCTCTCCGCTAGAGTACCAAAAAACAGGGCCCCATCTCTGAGGCCCTGCTTCAACAACCGATCCCGTCCCTCTTTTGCGCAAACTGCACTGTGCACCATCCATTCCGCATCTTTTTCGCGGAATGGGTGGGAACCATGAATTTACTGCTTCGGACCTCCAGGGTACGAGACACGAATAGTCAGGATCTCGTACGGATGAATCGGCGCCTTCACCACGCCGCCGGTCACCGCCAGCGGACTTCCCTCCGGTGCCTCCATCATGTTGGTTACCGTCGCGCCCGTCGCGCCAGCCGGCACATGGAACTCCGCCGTCGTCTCCTTCCCCGCCCACTCATACGCGCGGAAAATCAACCCATTGGCGTCCTCGGCCTTCTTCACCGCCGTCAGCACCACGTTCTCCGGCCCCACGGAAGCAAACGAGTGCTCCGCCGGCAGCGTGCCCGCATGCGCCGTCGTCACCACCGCCGTCAGCGGATAGTTGTAGTCGTACCCATGCCGCACCGTCAGCGCATCCTTCCACGTCCCCGCATGCGGATAGAGCGCGTAGTGGAAGTGATGATGCCCCATGTCCGCCTCGGGATCGGGCCACTTGGGCGACCGCAGCAGCGTCAGCCGCAGAGTATTCCCCACCGCGTCATAGCCGTATTTGGAATTGTTCAGGACAGACAACCCATGCTTGCCATCCCCCAGGTCCGCCCAGCGCATCGCCGGAACCTCAAACTGGGCTTTTTCCCAGCTGTTGTTCCGCGTAGTCGTCCGCTCAATCGTCCCATACGGAATCTCGTACGTAGCAAACGGCCCCGACGCCGCCAGCGGGAACGCCGCCTTCAGCAGCACATGCGACTCGTGCCAGTCGATCTCGTTGTCGATCTCAACCTGGTCGAAATGCCTGTTCAGGCTGATCGCCTGAACGAAAGCGGAACTACCCCAATGGCGAGTCACTCGAATCGATGGGATCTGGTCCCCCTTATCCACCAGTTCCACCTTGTCCGCCTTATCGAGCAGGGTCGGCGGTTGATCCAGCGTGCCCGGATCGATGTTCCACGCATCGTAGTCCTTCGGCGTGTCTTTGAACGCCTGAAGTTCGTTGCCACACGCCCCCGATGCCAGGGATTCATAGTTGATCCGCTTGTCAAAGACACTCGTGATGCAACCCGTGGTCTTGTCGACCACAACCCGCAATGCGAAATTCTCAATAGTCCACGCCGTCCCTGATTCAGTCGCCTTGACTCCAACCACCATGGAATCCGGACGCTCGCTTCCAGCAGGCTTCGGATAGATGCGCAGAACCTTGTAGCCCAGAGCTGGGACTCTGCGGACGTGGATCATGAACTCCTCTGATCCCGGCCCGCCGCTCCGCTCGATGAGATGATCCGGAGTTTCGTCGCCGCTCACCGCGTCCCGCACCACAAATCCGTTGGGAAAACCAGAGATCTTGACCGGAACCACCGCGGAGCGTTCCCAGCCCAGCGGGTTGAAGACCACAATCGCCGGATCTTCCGCTCCCCGCTTTCCAGCCAGCGTGTTGATCTTCTCAACCATTCCGCTCAAAGCGTTCGCGTCAATCTCATTCGTCGACCAGCGCACCACATCGTAGTCCTTCTGCGCATCCTTATAGATCACCCCAATCCCCGACCCCGCCGCCAGATCGTGGAACTGGTTGAACAGCACCTTCTTCCAATCCTCCGTCAGTTCGCTCCCCGGATACTCCTTCCCATCCAGCCACGCCAGCGACGACCACTTCTCCGCGTCCAGCACCTCCACTTCCGCGTCGCGCATATTCCGCTTGTGGTTGGCCTGCGTCGTAAACACCCCGCGGTGGTACTCGAAATACAACTCGCTCTTCCACGTCGGAATGCTCATCTGCCCCGCCATCGGTGGCGCCGGCGGCGCTGTGTACCCCTTCGCAATCGACTGGTAGTTCCACACCTTGCTCTCCGGCGCAATCTGCTTCTCCACCGTCGAGAACCACGTCTGCGCCGTGCCGAACTGCATGTTCGGAATCACCTTCGGTGGCATTGATGGCGTGGCCCAGTGCACTCCCTGGTCCAGAATCGCCCGCGTCGGTCCGCCGCCGTGATCGCCAATCCCGTACAGGTCCATCATGTCCGTCATGCCCGTCGAGCGCGTCCGTGCCGCGGCCAAATCCGCACTCAGCCGCACCGGGTTCAGGTTGTCGTTCGCATAGTCGTGCGGAAAATACGCCAGCACCTTCGACCCATCCGGCGACTCCCACCAGAACAGCTTGAACGGCAGTTGATTGGTGTCGTTCCACGTCATCTTCTGCGTCACAAAGTAGTCCACGCCGCTCTTCTTGTAGATCTGCGGCAACTGCCACGTGTATCCAAACGAGTCCGGATTCCACCCGATCCGCACGTCCACGCCGTAGTGCGCTGCTTGTACCAGCGCTTGCCCACCAGCAGCTGCCGCACCAGGCTCTCGCCGTCCGGCATGTTCAGGTCCGGCTCAACCCACATGCCGCCCACCACCTCCCAGCGGCCCTCCTTGATGCGCTGCGCTATCTCCGCGTTCATGTCCGGATACTTCTGCGCCAGCCACTCGTTATACTGCGCGGCATCTGCGTATACGTGTACTGCGGATACTCATACATCAGTTGCAGCGCCGTCCCGAACGTCCGCTTCACCACGTCCACCGTCTCCGTCCACGGCCACAGCCACGCGGCGTCAATGTGCGAGTTGCCCGTCAGGTGGAACGTTGCCTTTTTGCAGCACCGGTTCCAGCGCTTCCAGCTTAACCAGCGAAGCCTTCAGGCTGGCGTCAAACTTCCCCTGGTCCGCCGCTGCCAGCGCCTTCAGGTCCACCGTTTGAATCGAATCGTTCAGCGTGGACATCTTGCTCGCGTCGCCCGGCGCAAGCGAGGGAACCAGCAGCGCCGCCGACAAAAACTCCACGCGCATGTCTTCCGGGTTCGGCCGCCCCTCCTGGAACTCGATGCTTCAGCGAAGCGCCCTCAAACTGCTTCACATCCACCGTGTGCAGCAGCTTCACCGCAACCGTCACCTTGTCCCCCGGCTTGGCCTGGTCGAACAGCACCACCGGCTCAAGATCGTCGCCCATCGCCACGCGCCGCCCGTTGAAGTAGAGAATCTCCGGCATCGGCCCGTTCGCATTCGCATGGAACTGGAACCAGATCCGCGCCCCCGTCAGGTCGTAGCCATAAAGCGTCGCCGGAACTTCGTACGTCTGCCGGAACCACACCGCGTCATTCGGCGCCTTGCTGTGCGGCTCAATCGCCTGCCAGCCTGCCTCGTCCAGGTTCAATGCCTCTCCATGCGCCAGGTCGCCCGAGTGCATCTTCCACGTTCCGTCAGGCAGCACCCGCAGCGCCGTCAGCTTTTCAATCACAGCGCGGGACTCAGCCGGCAGATTGCCGGCGGTTTTGGCCACGTCGGCGGCAATCCTGGCAGCCTCCACGGCGCTCTGCGCGTTACCGCGGGAGGAAGCCAACAAAACTCCGGCAAACAAGCACAGCACAGCAGGAATGCGCAAACCCAACTTCAGAAACAAATTCATGATCGAAATCCCTCCCCAGCATAGTAAGGCATCGGCGTCGCTGGTTGCATGTGCAGCAGCCCGCGAAGAAGAACCGTCCCGCCGGAATTCCGGCATGCGATTGGAGCAGGCGGTCGTGCCGCAAGGCGCCGTCAACAGCGCCGCGGCTCATCTCCCCGGCTGAGCGCTGTTCTCCCCCCTGCTCTGTTCCAGAAACTGCACGTATCCCAGCAAAGCTCCCCAATGATAAAACCGGTCGCTCGAGGAAACATCGTCCCCCGTGCCCAGAATCCCGTTGTAGTTTTCATGCACGTGGCGCTTCTCGTTCCACTCTTTCAAAAACAGGTTGTACGACTTTTGCGCAAACTCCTTGCGCACCGCCGCATCGTCGGTTTTCTCCAGCCCGAGATAGACCAGGTAATTCATCGGGCCCCAGATTCTGCCCCGCCAGTAATTCTGATCGTGAAACGCCGCATCGTCCCGCGCAATCGATGGAATCACCCACTCGCCCCAGAACTCCTCGGGGTTTCATCAGGTGCTTCTCGATCATCGTCTCCGCCTGCTCCGCCGTGGCCGCATGCGCCAGCATGGGATAAAAGTTGGTCGGAGAAAGCCGCGTGTTCGACCGTCCCGTGTGCAGGTCCTTGTTGAGGAAGATTCCTGCCTGCTCATCCCACAGCGTAGCCAGCTTTGCCCGGTAATGGGCCGCGCGCTCGCGCAGTTCCTTCGCGTCGGCCGTCTTGTCCAGTGCATTTGCAATCTCCGCCAGCGCATCGCAATCGGCAATGTACATGCTCATCAGCCCCACATCGGCAAACTCCAGCACGTGCGTCTGCGCGTCATACGTCGCCCCGTCGTACATCGGGCTGTTGTCCAGTCCCGACTCCAGGATCGCTCCCGCCCTCGTTCCGCGCGAGTCGTCGTCCAGATTCGCAGGCTGGTTCTCTCCATCGCTGCCCCACGCCAGATAGCCTTGGATATCCCGGTGCGCCGCCCACCAGCGATTCCACTTCATCAGCGGCGCGTAGGTCTCCTCCAGAAACCACCGCTCGTGAAACTGCTTGTACAAGCCCAGCACCGTAATCGCTCCCACCGGCGGCTCCGAGCGGTCTGTGCTCATCCATCCACCGGCACGCGCGTAGTTCGGCACAAATCCCTGCGGCGTCTCCTCGCGCAGAATCTCAATGGCATTGGCATAAGCCAGGTCCTTGTCCCCAATCGACGCCAGCGTTGCCGCAAAAAACGTGTCCCAGTCGAACAGCACATACCCGCCCCATCCCACGCTCCACACCCGGCTAACCGGCGAGATCACCCGCTGCTTTTCCGGCTCGTATATCGTGTCCCAGCCCAGCGTCGTCTCAATCGCATCCAGGATCGGCCCGCGATCCCCAGCATCCGAAATGGATTTCTCGTAAGCGGCCTTCTGTTTCTCGATTGCCGCCTCAATCTCCTTCAACGTTCGTGGAACCTTTCCCGTATTGATCCCCACCGGTCCGCTCAAATCCGCCGAGAAATACGGCCCGTCGACTGGAACTGTAGAATCGACCGGACCGGCGTCGCTCAAGTGCGGATTCACCTGGGAGCAAGTGCAATAGATCGGGACCACGCCCGCTGTCCGCGCCACGATAAAGCCATCCAGCTTCGACACCGAACGGGGCCGATTCCATAAAAGCCCAACTGAGATCACAACTGTAGGCGTTAGCGCTGAGGTAGTCGTTATCGGAAGCGGGCTGACTAGCAACGCTAAATCATCCCCATCGTGCGCGCTCTCCACCCGCCACTTATGCCCCTTCCACTCCACGGTCAGGTCGGTATAACTCCCATCCCACGCATGCGGCCCCGGCGTCACCACCTCCGCACCCTTCTCCAGCCTGCCAATCAGCGCGTCTCCCAGGTAGGCATCGCCAAACTCCGTGCTGTTGTGCTTCATCCCTACACGAATCGCCAGTCCTTCCGGCAGCAGCACCTGGGTAGCCACGCTGTGCACATCCCATGTATTCCATCCCCGCGCCAGCCGAGCCTGCACCTTGGCATACTCCACCGACCGCGCCAAATCGGCCTGTCCCCAAGCCGCCGTCGAAATCCCCACCGCCGCGATCAAACCAACCCTGGCCAAGAAACGAACGCCCATCTCGCCCCAATCTAACTATTCCCTGTTCCCTATTCCCTGTTTCCTGCTTTTCACACCCATCCCCCATCCACCACATAGCTCTGATTCGTAATCGCGCTCGAGTCGTCCGCCGCCAGAAACAGCACCAGCCGCGCCACATCTTCGGGCAGAATATCCCGCTTCAACGCCTGGCTGGCCAGGATCTCCGCCTTGTACTCCGGCGTGTACCAAAGCCGCTTCTGCTTCTCCGTCACAATCGCCCCCGGCAGCACCGCGTTCACGCGGATGTTGTCCGGTCCCAGTTCATGCGCCAGCGTCCGCGTCAGCCCCACAATCGCCGCCTTGGCCGTGATGTAAACCGGAACCCCGGTCGACGGAATCATCCACGAGATCGAACTCATGTTGATAATCGACCCGCGCCCCGCCTTGCGCATCGCTGGCAAAACTGCCTGGATCATGAAGAACTGCGGCCGCAGATTCACCGCCATCGTCTTATCCCAGAATTCCGCCGTCACCTCTTCAATCCTGTGCCGCTGATCGTTGCCCGCGTTGTTTACCAGCACGTCCACGGAGCCCCACAACCCCAGCACCTCCTCCACGCAACTCTTCAGCGCCGCAACGTCCGTCAAATCGCAATGCAGAAAGTGCGGAGTCGTGCAACCCGCGGCGCTCAGGCTCTCCACCAGCCGTTCAGCCGCCTCATCCTGAACATCAAGGAAGGCAACCCGCGAGCCCTGCCGCGCAAAGTGCGCCACCAGCGACTCCCCAATCCCCGTAGCCCCGCCGGTAATCAGCACCACCCGCCCCTCAAGGCTGGGATAGCTGGCGAATTGCGAAAGATGCTGCGGATTTGTGTCGGGCATAGTTTCCTTGAAGTCCACTTCCTGAAGCCGGTCCAAGTATAGTGCCTCCCGCGCCTTAGTAAATCCAGGGAATGAGCCGGAAATGCGTTCGTTCGCAGTAATCCGCATAGCCGGGAAGATGGTCTGACAAAAACCGTTCCTCGTCCAGCAAGCGAAAGATCAGCACAGCCAACATGGGAATAACAAAGAGCATCGCCCACAGAGATCCAAGCGCAAGCGGAACGCCGATCAGCATCAGCAATGCACCGGAGTACATCGGATGCCGCAGAACCCGGTAAGGCCCGGTTGAGATGACCCGCTGCGCTTCGTTCACTTCAATGGTGCCGGACGTGAAACTGTTCTCCTTGAACACAAAGAAAACCAGCAGCAATCCAATCACGACAATTGCATCGCCGCCAGTAACAAACCCAAAAGAGACGCGCGACCAGCCGCACCGATGGTCGAAGCCGGAAACAACGAAGAAACCAATAAAAACAACACTCGCAAACGCCTGGATAATCTTTTGACTCTTTTCGTTTTCGCCCGCAGGACCGGCCTTCAGCCGCCGCTCGAGCAGTGCAGGATCGTGTCGCAGAAGGTAAATCGTGATTGGCGCTACGGCTGCCCCAAACACCGCGAGAAAAACCCACGCCTGCCAATACCGCAGCGACCCCGCCGACAGGAATAATGCCGCCCCCATCGCAATCAGCATCTGCAGCAATCCCAGCGCACTCCGCACCGCCAGCCGGGTCAACTGCGCATCGCCGTCTTGCATCTCTCCGCTCCTAGTGCGACTCCCTCGGCACCCCATGCCCCCTGCATCCCAGCAGAAAATCAAAGTCCGCGCCCTTATCCGCCTGCATCACATGCTTCACATAAAGCGACTGGTACCCGGTCTTGAACGCCGCCTCCGGCCGAACCCACTCCGCCCGCCGCCGCTCCAGCTCCGCATCGTCCACCTCCAGGTGCAGCTTGCGCGCTGCCACGTCCAGCTCAATCCAGTCGCCCTCCCGCACCAGCGCCAGCGGGCCGCCCATCGCCGCCTCCGGGCTCACATGCAGCACCACCGTCCCATACGCCGTCCCGCTCATGCGCGCATCGCTGATCCGCACCATGTCCGTAATACCCCGCGCCAGCACCTTCGCCGGCAGCCCCATGTTGCCCACCTCCGCCATCCCCGGATACCCCTTCGGCCCGCAGTTCTTCAGCACCATCACGCTGCTCTCGTCAATCTCCAGCTCCGGATCCTCAATCCGCTCCTTGTAGTGCTCAATGCTTTCAAACACCACCGCCCGCCCGCGATGCTTCATCAGCTCCGGCGACGCCGCCGAGGGCTTCAGCACCGCCCCATCCGGGCAAAGATTCCCGCGCAGTACGGCCACGCCGCCACTCTCCACCAGCGGCTTTTCGTAGTCGCGAATCACCTCGCTGTTCCACACCGGCGCATCCTTCACGTTCTCGCCAATCGTGCGTCCGTTCACCGTCAGCGCGCTGCCGTCCAGTTGCCCATGCTCGTCCAGCTTGCGCAGCACCGCCGGCAGCCCGCCCGCATAATAGAAATCCTCCATCAGGAACCGCCCCGAGGGTTGCAGATCCAGAATCGTCCGCACCGGCTGTCCGTATTTGTCCCAGTCCTCCAGCGTCAGCGGCACGCCCACCCTCCCTGCAAACGCAATCAGGTGGATCACCGCGTTCGTCGATCCGCCAATCGCCGCATTCGTCCGGATCGCGTTCAGAAACGCCTCGCGCTTCAATATTTTGGAAATCCGCAGATCCTCATGCACCATGGCCACAATCCGCCGCCCCGTCTCGTGCGCCATCGCCCCGCGCCGCGAGTCCACCGCCGGAATCGCCGCATTCCCCGGCAACGACAGCCCCAGCGACTCCACCATGCACGCCATCGTCGAGGCAGTCCCCATCGTCATGCAGTGCCCCGCTGACCGGCTCATGCAGCTCTCCGCGTCCATGAACTCCTGCTCGGTCATCGTCCCGGCCTTCACCGCCTCGCTGAACCGCCAAACCCCCGTCCCTGACCCGATCGCCTCGCCGCGATACCGCCCATTCAGCATCGGTCCGCCGCTCAGCACAATCGCCGGCACATCGCAGCTGGCCGCGCCCATCACCAGCGAAGGCGTCGTCTTGTCGCACCCGCACATCAGCACCACACCGTCAATCGGGTTCGCCCGGATCGACTCCTCCACATCCATGCTCACCAGGTTGCGGAACAGCATCGCCGTCGGCCGCATGTTGGTCTCGCCCAGTGACGTTACTGGAAACTCCACCGGCAACCCGCCCGCTTCCCATATCCCGTTCTTTACCTTCTGCGCCAGCTCGCGAAAGTGCGCATTGCACGGCGTCAGCTCGCTCCACGTGTTGCAGACCCCAATCACCGGCCGCCCGTCGAACACATCGCCCGGAAATCCCTGGTTGCGCATCCAGCTGCGATGGATAAACCCATCCTTGTCCTTGCCCCCAAACCACGCCCGCGACCTCAGCTTCCGCCCGCCTTCGTTTTCCACTCTCTTCCTCCCACGCCGCGCCGGCTCTTCCCGCAAAGCAAACGTATACATTCCAGCCGCCACCACTATAAACCTGCACAGCACTCCGCCGCTCGCACCTGGCCGCTTCCACCCGCGGTGGTCTATACTTGCGGGGCTCGTTGGCCGCTTCCCTTTTCGCACGCAATCCGCTCCCCGCGCCAGCCCGCAATCAACTCTCAGAGAATTGCACCCACAGGCCATGGAGGTTCGATGAAGTCAACCATGATGCCGTCCCCGCTCCTGCTCTCCAGCATGCTCCATCGTGCCGGAAAGCTCTTCCCCGGCGTCGAAATCGTCTCCTCCCGCCCCGACGGGTCCCGCCACCGTTACAACAATGTGGACCTTCACCGCCGCGCCTTCTGTCTCGCCGCCGCACTGCAGCAGGCCGGTCTTGTCAAAGGTGATCGCGTCGCCACCCTCATGTGGAACTGCAGCGAGCACCTCGAAGCCTACTTCGGCATCCCCGCCGCCGGCGGCGTCGTCCACACCCTCAGCCTCCGCCAGCATCCCGACGAGCTCGCCTACATCATCAACCATGCCCACGACCGCTTCCTCATCGTTGAAGATGTCCTCCTCGACGTCTACGAGCAGATCCGCTCCCGCATTCCCTGTGAGCGCGTCTTCGTCGTCGATCGCGGCAGCGGCCGCCTGCCTGCCGGCGCCGAACCCTACGAAGCCTTCCTATCCGCCGCTGCCACCGCCGAGCTCCGCGATCCCCAGCTCGCCGAAGACGACGCCTGCGCCATGTGCTACACCTCGGGCACCACCGGCCGCCCCAAAGGCGTCCTCTATTCGCACCGCGCCATCGCCCTTCACTCCCTCGCCATCTCCCTGCCTGACCAGATCAGCATCAGCCGCTACGACACGGTCATGCCCATCGTGCCCATGTTCCACGCCAACGCCTGGGGCGTTCCTTATGCCGCCACCATGAACGGCAGCAAACAGGTCCTGCCCGGCCGCAACCTCCAGCCCGAGGCCCTGCTCAACTTGATTCAGGACGAGCAGGTCACACTCGTCGGCGGCGTTCCCACCATCTGGCTCGCCGCCCTCAACGCCCTCGATCGCGAGCCCGGCCGCTGGACTCTCACCAAGGGCCTGCGCGTCTTCGTCGGCGGCGCCGCCGCGCCTGAGTCCATGATCCGCCGCTTCGACAAGCTCGGCATCCATCTCATCCACGGCTGGGGCATGACGGAAACCGCCCCCGTCGCCACCGCCTGCACCCTCAAGCCTGAAATGAACTCCTGGTCCGAAGATGAGCGTTATGCACTGCGCGCCCGCCAGGGATTGCCTCTGCCCTTCATTGAAACCCGCGCCGTCGACGATCAGGGCCAGGTCCCCTGGGACGCCGAAACCTCCGGAGAGCTCGAAGTCCGCGGCCCCTGGGTCGCCGCCGCCTACTTCGCCCCCAATCCGTCTGACCCGTCCGCACAGTCCGATAAGTGGACCCCCGACGGATGGTTCCGCACCGGCGACGTCGTTACCATCGACGCCGGCGGCTACATCAAAATCACTGACCGCCTCAAAGACCTCATCAAGTCCGGCGGCGAGTGGATCAGCTCCGTCGACCTCGAAAACACGCTCGTCGGCCACGAAGCCGTCCGCGAAGCAGCCGTCATCGCCGTCCCCCACCCCAAATGGCAGGAGCGCCCGCTCGCCGTCGTCATCCTCAAAGAGGGCCGCACCGCCTCGCCCATCGAACTCCGCGCCTTCCTCGCCCGCTCCTTCGCCAGCTGGCAACTCCCTGACGCTTTCGTCTTCGTCACTCAGCTCCCCTACACCTCCACCGGCAAAATCCTGAAGAGCAAGCTCCGCCAGGACTTCGCCGACTGGCAATGGGAGCCCGCCGCAAGCACCGAGCTAACCTCCCAGCCCGCGAACTAACTTCATTTCCTGTTTCATGAGCCGCGCCGCTACTCAACCCGGTAAATCGCGCTCCCGTGCGCCGGCAGTGTAACCACAATGCTCGGCGAAGCCGGCAGTTGCTTGCCGTCCCAAACACTCCGCGTCCCATGCGTTCCATCCAGCCCCAGTTCCGCCCAGCGCACATGCAGTGTCGCGGGTTTATCGTCCAGATTGAAAAATGCAAAATACGGATGTGCGCCGCTCTTCTCCGTTTGCGACTCCCACACCCTGGCGTTTTCAAACCCGGCCGGCAGCCCCTCCACCGGATGACTCTCCCAGGCCTTCTGGTCGATCTCGATCACTTCCTTGTTCGTCATCAGCGAGCGCGTAAAATCGTCCAGCTTCGTCAAATTCGCTCCCAACAGCAACGGCGACCGCGCCATCGCCCACAGCGCAAACTCCGTGCGCCGCTCGTCCTCCGTTTCCCGCGTCTCGCGCGCCTCGCCCCATGCCGGATGCGGTCCCAGCCATCCCCCCGGCAGCACATCTCCGTCCACCCAGTGGCCCGGCTTCGCATAGGGCGTCCACTTCGCAAACAGATCGAAGTCCTCCCGCAGCCCTACCATGTGCCCGGTCTGCCCCGCCGCCGGCGTCCAAAAATCCCAGTGCTCTTCTGAGAACCGCCATGCCCGCGCATACTTGCCCGCCAGCTCCAATACCTCTGCCGCCGGAGGTCCCGGCGAAAGGCTCAGAACGATCGGCCGCCCAGCCTTCGCAATCGCTTCCCCAATCTGCCGGATCTCGCTCGGATGAGCCGGATGGTCGCTCACGCACCCAAGCTTGATGTAATCCACCCCCCATTGCGCATAGAGCTGGATCATCGCGTCGTAGTACGCCTGTCCCGCCGCGTTGTCCCTGGCCACAAAGAACTCGCTGTCCCACGAGCACGTCTGTGTCGTATCCGCCGCCTCCGCCGCATGAAAGCTCGACCCCGCAATCGGCAGATTCCCCACCACCGCCTGCCGCGGAATCCCCGGCATCACATGGATGCCGAACTTCAGCCCCCGCGCATGAAGCCAGTCGGCCAGCTGCTTGAATCCCGCCCCATCCGCCGCCGAAGGAAAACGGTTCGCGGCCGGCGTCAGCCTTCCCGCTCCGTCCAAAACATATCCCTTGCTCTCAATGTCCTTTGCCGCCGGATTCCCCATGTACCAGCCCGCATCCGTCAGCGCGTATTCCCATCCATATTCCCTCAGCGTTGCCAGCACCGCGGCATTCGCCCTGAACTCCGCCTCGGTCACGGTAATCCCGTAAGCATCCCACTCGCTCCACCCCATCGGTGGAGCAGCGCTCTGCGCCCTCGCCGGCCCCGCGGCACATGCAATAAAAAACATCGCAACAACAACAGCGTCCACAGCAATCCCACGGCGAGTCATGCCGGAACGTATATCACAGCCGCCGCGTCTCCCGCTCCACAGCCTCGAACCCGGCGGCGAAATGACATCCTTAACACCCAAGTCTTGTGCGCTTGATGTGGCGCGTTGGTTTCGGTCTCGATGATTAATATAGACAGAGCTTGCCAAACTGACGACAATTTCATGCCTATCCGCAAAATTGGGGAGGACGAATTTGAACCCCTGGCAAAAGCTGAAACCTGGCCAACTCTTCGAGTTGCTGGTATCGCTTGGTGCGATCACACACCTTGTGTTCTTCGTGCACGACAACTGGAAATATCCGCACGAAATCGCCGTCTTCACAGGCCTCTGCCTCCTACTCACCACCATAGTTGTCTTCAACCCGGCCAGCTTTATCCGCCGAGCCATCAGGCGTGTTGCCCACATCTTCGAACCCGATCCATTTATCGCTTGGTTTGTTGAACGGGACGCTGCCCTGCCAGACATGCAGAGGGTGTGGAAGACAAAAGCCTATCTCGGGTTTGTCGGGCTCTCCCACAGAAGCCTGCCCGTGTACTTTGCGAATGAGCTTTCCTCGAACAGGTCCCTCCCTTGGCAGTCAATTGACATTTTCTTCGCGAGCACGAAGGTCGGCACTATGTATGAAGGAGCCGAATTCGAATCGAACATGCGGCACAGCCGGCAGCTCATTGCCGAAGAGTTAACCACTCCAGGCTCTAAGGCGCAACTTAGCAATCTCACGCAAATACGATTCCAGCAGATGGATACGGTCGGTGCCGAATACACGGGAAGCATTTACGGGCCATCCCGGGAGAATCCAGAGACATTTTATGTGGTCTTATCGTCGCCCGTCCCTCGCGGAGAAACCAAAAAGGCGCTTACATTTCGCGTAGATCGTGATGGAACGGAAACTTGGAATTCGGCTCACCGTGCGGTCCTGGAACACTATGAAGGTGGTTTCGATAGGATTCAGAAGCATTCAACTTCGCTCGGCACGTTTCGACCCTCAATTTGGGACCAGAGTGCCGCCGATTGGTCCATCTTCTGCTTGAACAGTCAACTGATGTCGGAGGAGATGAGTGGCCTGATTGCGTTCGCGGGACCATTGATCGGTAAGAATGTGCTCGACCTGGGATGCGGATCGGGCGAGATGTCGAAGCAGTTGTTACGGGCAGGCGTGTCGCGCCTCACCGCCCTCGATCAGTCGGCCCAGATGCTAAGACTCGCGCGTCAGCAGCTGGGTGATGCTTCCAATGTCCATTATGCGTTGTGCAGTGTCCCCGCAAGGGGCCGCGAAGACCTCGACTTCGCGGGCCAGAAATTCGACTTGATCGTACTTCATCAGGTGCTGCCCACCATTGCAGCGAACAAGACGTCGCTGACCGCGCTGGCCCGCTGGTGTCTGTCCTACCTGACTCCCGGGGGCACTGTTGTCCTGGCCGCCCACGATAGCATCGTCGAACTGGAGCGTTCTACATGGGTCGACCCTTTCCGGACGCAGCTCAATTTTCTTTTCAATGCACACCTCCACACCACTGAAAAGTTCAGGAGACCCGAACCGAAGCTCAGGAAAAAAGACATTCACGACGCCTTTGCCGATGCCGGCTTCTTGCTGGATAAATTCGATCGCCAAGCCATCTGTAACACCATGTCTGATCGGTCGAGAATGTGGAGCGTCCCAGCCATACTCGACTCGTTCGTGGACATCAACCTGGTTGGACTGGATACAGCTCGCGGGCTGTCTCGGCAAGCGGCCGAGGCAGTTCAGAGTCAAGAGACGAAAGATCGCATCGTAGGGTACTGGCTCTTCGTAGCCCCTTATTGCGGTCCTCCAATTCGTGTAGAGGGAAACCACTAACGTCAAGTGGCTTTTTTCTCAAACCGGGCTCCCGGTGACGGCCCTTCGTCGCAGGGTCGGGAGTAAATGCCACCTTGCACTGCCCCGGTGACTCCACGTGAATTGCAGAATCGCTCTAATCCCGTCCCTTTTCGGCCCTCCCCCGGCACCGCCGGCAGTCAGCCCATCCCGGACCGCCTCATTCATCCAGCCGCCTGGCCTTCGGCCTGGCGCCCATTGCTGCACCGCATCGCCTGTGCCGTCAGGACGACGATCCAAAGCATGTAGGTAAAAAATGCGAACCGCGGCGGCCATCCAATATTGACGCCCGGACCGTAAGCATCCCGACCCATCGGGGCAACAAATATGCCCGTATAAACCACAAAACTCAACCAGCCAAACAGCGGCAAACACGCCGTCCAACGCAAGACTCTGCGCGCGCGTGCCCATCTTTGATTTCCTCGCGCCAGGCCAAGGTTGATGAGCAATGCAGCAAACGGAAACAGCATCAACTGGCTCGTGCCGCAAATCACATGGAGCGTACCGATCGTCGATAAAGGGGGATGAAAAGGCATCGGATCGGTCGTAAAGATGCTCACCCCAAATGCGCCAATCACGCAGATCAGCAGCAGTCCAAGCCCGATGCGGCCAATGGCTCCATGCAGCTGATGCCGCAGCATCCCGAACAGTGTCGCGTAGCTCACAGCCGAGATAAGAAATGCCCCCGACATCATCCAGCCATGGGGTCCGATCGCCCATTCGCTGATCGTGTGCCAGGAAGGGTTTAAATCCGGTCTGAGAAATATCAGCACGACCAGCAGAATCTGATACGCAATAATCGCCCCCATCGCGATGCGCGCCGCGGTGGTCGAAATCGCCGCAGGCGTATTTGCCAAAGCTGAACTTGTCATGGATTTTCTCCGCGGTTGAAAATCTTGCCGTTTCCCATTCAATCTCCAGCCTGCACGGTGAAAGCGTGCGCCCGGTTGCCCCATGCGTGATCCGGCTGAAACATCGAACTAGATCATTCCTTCCAGCCGCACATAGCTCGCCTCCATGCCCCTCTCCATGCCGGACGCCAGCATGCCCGCTCGCGTCTGCTCATCGGGCAATGTCATGCGGATCGTCATCAAGGTTCCTTCCCCGTCCTGCTCAAATCTGGTTTCAACCAGGTTGTCCGGCGTAGCCTCGGGCAGGTACATCCGCTCAACATGCAAAATTCTGCTCCAGGGTTCCAGCTCCAGGTACTCCCCGGTCAAATGGAATCCACCGCCTTTGCCATTCGTCCATTCGTAGCGAATCCTGCCTCCCGGCCTGGCCTCACTGATGCAAACTGGCATGCCCCAGCCCTCCGGTCCAAGCAGCCACTTCTGAATCAACTCCGGATCGGTATGCGCCCGATACACAGTCTCCGGCGCCGCGGCAAAGCGCCGGGTCACAATCACCTGCGTATCGCCTTCCGTTCTCAACGTCATCCTGCTCATCGTTTCCCCTCCTTCTTCTGCGTCTCCATCTCCGCCAGAACCCCGTCCAGCCGGTCGTAATTCTTCTCCAGCGCTTTGCGCAACATTGCAAGCCACTGGTCCAGCGCTTCAATTCCCGCCTTCGCCAAACGCCGCGGACGCTTCGTCCCGTCAACCCGGCGAATAATCAGGCCGGCATCCTCCAGAACCTTCAAGTGCTGCGAAATCGCCGGCTGCGTCATCTCGAACGGCCTCGCCAGCTCGTTCACGGTCGCCTCCCCCAGAGCAAGATGCGCAAGAATCGCCCGCCGTGTGGGATCTGCCAATGCCGAAAAGGTGACATCGAGACTTAACATAAGTAATAAATTATATAAGTAAATACTTATTGTCAAGAAGTTCTTTGCTGGCTGATAAGAATCCCGGGATTGTCATCGCCCAGCCGCGTTGACTGCATCCACCTGTCCGGCTCCGCAGTGCGCCCGGCATTGCCGCCATTCCCAGCGGCAGAGAGAGAGAGAGAGCCAAACTGCCTTACGGAGACTCCAACGTCCCGCCATCGCGCCCGTCCAACCCCCAATCCCACGCTGTGGGACCATGTCTCCATCAATAAGGCGCATACTAATGGATAGGCCGTTTTCCGCTGATTTCAGGGGTGCAACCCTCCCCTTGGGTTTCCTCCTTTCCACTCCGGCCTTTACACTTGCAGGGGCTACAAATGAGGTCCGCCACGCTACGCGGACCAGGGCACCAACGGTAAGGTCTGCGGCGCGGATTCTCGGAGCTTCCACCTTCTCCCCGAGTCCAAACGCTCGCGCAGGCTGTCAACATCAAGACAAGAGCACTGGCGCCAAGAACTTCGCCAACCTGAGAGGGATTTATGACCGCTGCTGCGCGCTATCCAGGCATTCGTCTTACTGCAAACGGAAACCAGCTTGTCTCCTACCACACGGAGACGCGCATCGCCGACGCCGGCGTCTTTTATCCCATCACCCCTTCCACCGAAGGCGGCGAACTCTTCCAGCAGGCCTATGCCGAAGGCCACCTGAACGTCTTCGGCAACAACACCATCGCCATTGAGACGGAAGGCGAGCACGCGGCCCAGGGTGGCGCCATCGCCCACTCCGTCTGCGGCAAGCGCGTGGTCAACTTCACCTCCGGCCAGGGCGTCGTCTATGGCGTCGAGCAGTACTACCACGCTCCCGGCAAGGGCAGCACCATGGTGCTCGAAGTCGGCGCCCGCGCCCTCACCAAGCACGCCCTCAACGTCCACTGCGGCCACGACGACATCTACGGCGCGCTCGACACCGGCTGGATCATGGTCATGGGCAAGGACGCCCAGCAGGCCGCCGACCAGGCCCTCATCCTTCGCCGCGTCACCGAGCTCTCGCTCACCCCCGGCATGAACATCATGGACGGCTTCCTCACCACCCACCTCGAGCGCACCTTCTACAAGCACGAGTCCGACCTGATCCGCGAGTACCTCGGCGCGCCTGAAGACATCATCGACTGCCCCACCGACGCGCAGCGCGCGCTCTTCGGGCCCACCCGCCGCCGCGTCCCCAAGATGATGGACCTCACCAATCCCATCCTCCTCGGCCCCGTCCAGAACCAGGAACACTACATGCAGGGCATCGTCGCCCGCCGCAACAACTTCGCCGAGCCGATCCTCGAATTCCTTGAAGCCGCCTACAAGGACTTCGGCGAGCTCACCGGCCGCCACTACGGCCTCATCTCCCAATACAAAACCGAAGACACAGACACCGTCTTCGTCTCCCTCGGCTCCGCCGCCGAAAACATCGAAGCCGCCGTCGACTACCTCCGCCAGACCCGCGGCGTCACCGTCGGCTCCATCCACGTCAACGTCATCCGTCCCTTCCCTGAAGCCGCCATCGTCGCCGCTCTCAAGGGCAAGAAGAACGTCATCATCCTCGAGCGCACAGACGAAGCCCTCTCGCCAGACAACCCGCTCGGCCAAGGACATCCGCACCGCGCTCTCCAAAGCCATTCAGACGGAAGGCCGTCCTGCGGCGGAAGGCCTGCCCGCCATCTCCATCAACGAGGTGCCCAAGATCTTTACCGGCACCTACGGCCTCGGCTCCCGCGACTTCCGCCCCGAGCACGTCATCGGCGCCTATGAGTTCGCCACCGCCGGCCGCGCCCGCCAGGACGGCAAGACCGCGGCCGACGGCGTCAGCTTCATGGTCCTCGGCATCGACCACCCCTACGCGGTCGTCGGCGATGAAACCCCCTCCCTGCTCCCTGAAGGCGCAGTCGCCGTCCGCTTCCACTCCATCGGCGGCTGGGGCGCCATCACCACCGGCAAAAACCTCGGCGCCATCCTCGGCGACCTCAACGACCTCATCTTCGAGCGCGACGGCCTGAGCGCGACGAGCTCGGCAATCCCAAGGAAGTCATCCACGTCAGCGCCAACCCCAAGTACGGCTCTGAGAAAAAGGGCGCGCCCACCAGCTACTTCATGGTCGCCGCCAAAGATCGCATCCGCGTCAACTGCGACCTCCGCCACGTCACCGTCGTTCTCTGCTGCGACCCCAAGGCCTTCACCCACTGCAACCCGCTCGACGGCATGGCCCCCGGCGGCTCGCTCGTCTGGGAGTCCGACGAGGAAGGCGAGCAGGCCTGGGAGCGTCTGCCCCTCTGGGCCCGCAAGCAGATCATCGATAACAACATTCGCGTCTTCACCCTTCCCGGCTTCGCCATCGCCAAGAAAGCCACCGACCGCGGCGACCTGCAGCTCCGCATGCAGGGCAACGCCTTCCTCGGCGCATTCTTCGCCGTCAGCAGCCTGCTCAACGAGTTCGGCATCACCCCCGAGCAGTATCGCGAAGTCGTCTACAAGCAATACGTCAAAAAGTTCGGCAAGCTCGGCGACGCCGTCGTCAGCCTCCAACATGGAAGTCATGACCCAGGGCTTCGAGCAGGTCAAGGAAATCAAGATCGGCGCGCTCGCCGCAGCCGACCGCTCCACCCTCCGCGGCCAGGCCCTGCTGCCCATCCTTGAGCTTGCCACCGCCGGCGGTTGCAGCACCGGCTGCCGTTCCACACCCGTTCCCGCCGGCCAGGGCCCGCGCACTCCCATCAGCCAGCGTCACCAAGTTCGACGCCGAGTTCCGCTCCACCTACGGCTACGACCAGCCGGCCACGCCGCTCAGCGCCATGGGCGTCATCGCCGCCGCCACCGGAGACACCGCCTCCAAGTACGTCGCCCGCCGCGAAACCCCGCTCTACATCCCCGAAAACTGCACCCAGTGCATGGAGTGCATCTCCGTCTGCCCAGACACCGCCCTGCCCAACACCTCGCAGGACTTGAGCACCCTGCTCACCACCGCCGTTTCCTACTACATCGCCGACGCCCAGGACCGCACCAACCTCCTCCGCGCCCTGCCGGAAATCGAGAAGGCCGCCCGCGCCAGCGCATGGTCGCCGAAACCAAGACCGGCACTCCGCTGCCCACCATCCTCCGCGAAGTCACAGACGCCCTCGCCTCCACTGAGTCGGCGGGCTTCTCCCAGCAGTCCAAGCAGCAGTTCTTTGACATCATCGCCAAAGTCCCCATGGCCTATCAGAAGGTCAACGCCATCTTCTCGCTCGCCTGAGCGCAAATCCCCCGGCTCCGGCGGCATCTTCTCCATCTTCGTCAGCGACCTCTGCAAAGGCTGCGCAGCCTGCGTCACCGCCTGCGGCGACCACAACGCCCTCCGCATGGTCGCCGAAACCGAAGACGTCAACGCCGAGCACGAAACCGGCACCGGCTTCCTCGACCTGCTGCCCGACACCTCGCAGAAGTACCTCGGCCTCTTCAACGCCGCCAATCCCGCCGACTCCAAGACCGCCACCCTGCGCAACATGCTCATGGTCCGCACCAACTACGACGCCCTCGTAGCCGGCGACGGCGCCTGCGCCGGCTGCGGCGAAAAGTCCGTCCTCCGCTCCATCGCCGCCGTCACCGAGGCCTACATGCGCCCCGTCTACCACGCCAAGAGCGACCGCTTCGTCGCCAAGGCCGGCGAACTGGAGAAGAACGGCGTTGCCCGCCTCGCAGCCCTCAAGGCCCGCAACCACGATCGAGTACGCCCTCCTCCGTCAGGCCATCGCCCACCTCGTCCTCGGCCTCGGCGGCGAAGACGTGAAAGACACCAGGGCCCGCATCGCCGCCTACGAAGCCGAGCACGGCCCCATCACCGATGCCGAACTGGTCGAAGCCATCGCCGCCGTCCTGCTCACCGAGGCCTTCAACCACAAGATCCTGCAGCCCGTCGACGGCCGCCTCGCCAACGGCATGTCCGTCATGGCCATGGCCGCTCACACCGGCTGCAACACCGTCTACGGTTCCACCGCGCCCAACAACCCCCACCCCTACCCGTGGATGAACTCGCTCTTCCAGGACGGCGTCACCGTCGGCTGGCTCATGGGCGAAAGCTTCATCGTCGACCACGCCCGCCGCTCCGTCATCCCCGAGCGCCTCGCCGACATCGTCCTCGATCGCATCCCCGCTGCCTCATCCGGCGGCTGGGAGTCCGCTGTCATCGACGAAGAGCAGTACTACCACCTCACCCACTTCACCGATGCCCTGATGACCGACCAGGAGATCGTCGAGCTCCCCAAGGTCTGGGTCGTCGGCGGCGACGGCGGCATGGGCGACATCGGCTACCAGAACATGTCCAAGGTCATCCTCCAGAACCGCCCCAACGTCAAGGCCCTCATGCTCGATACCCAGGTCTACTCCAACACCGGCGGCCAGAACTCTGACTCCACCCCCATGCTCGGCGGCGGCGACATGAACACCTTCGGCGCAGCCACGCAGGGCAAGAACACTGAGAAGAAAACCGTCGCGGAAACCTTCCTCGCCGGCCACGGTTCGCCCTTCGTCGGCTCAGGTTTCCATGGCCAACGCGCCCAAGCTCTACCGCGCAATTCTCGACGGCCTTGAATATCGCGGAACCATGTTCCTCCAGGCCTTCACCACCTGCCAGCCCGAGCACGGCGTCCCCGACGACATGGCCCTCTTCCAGGCCCAGCGCGTCCGCGACTCCCGCGGCGTCCCCGAGTTCGTCTTCAACCCCCGCCTCGGCGAAACCTACCAGGAAGCCCTCGACATCAAGGGCAACCCCTCCATCGATCTCGACTGGTACGAGACCAAGTCCAAGACCACCGGCGAAATCCAGCGCTACACCGTCGCCCACTGGTGCACCACCGAAGCCCGCTTCCGCAACCACCTCAAGAAGATCAAGCCCGAAGCGGCCGCCAAGCTCATCCACATCGACAACATGCTGGTCCGCATCACCCAGCAGGACGTCGTCTACCGCCGCTACCTCCAGCCCCGGCCACCGCGCCTTCATCCCCGACTTCGGCGTCTACATCACCTGGGAAGAGAACGGCAAGGTCGAGTACCGCGCCCTCAGCCGCCAGCTCGTCATGTTCTGCGTCGAGCGCCGCAAGTCCTGGCGCATGCTGCAATCCAAGGCCGGCATCGTCAACAAGGAATACGCCGCCCAGAAAGCCATCCTCGCCGACGTAGACAGCGGCAAACTCCCGTTGGAAGAGTTCCTCGCCCACGCCCGCGAAATCCTGAACGAGAAAGTCTCCGGCGCCGTCCTGGCCAAGGCATAACTCGTTACCCAAGGCATGAGTCGCACTGGTAGGCGGCAGCGGTAGGTCCGGGATTCATCCCGGACACAAAACCACCCCAATCCACACCCACAACACCGAACGCGGACCGCAAGGTCCGCGTTCGTGCGTTAGCTTCCCAAGCACCTTCGCCAACAGTCTTCTGCAAGAAAGTTAGCGTTGTCATCCTGAGCAACCGGAGCGCAGCGAAGGGAGTCAAAACCCTGCCCCGAGCGCAGTCGAAGGGGACCTGCATTTGCATTTACATTTGAATTTGCTTTTGCTTTTTATAAATATTTGTCATCCTGAGCGACCGAAGCGCAGCGAAGGGAGTCGAAGGACCTGCATTTGCTTTTGCCTTTGCCGTTGCTTTTGCTTTTGCTTTTGCTTTTGCTTTTTATAGATCTTTGCCTTTTATAAATCTTTGTCATCCTGAGCAACCATAGCGCAGCGAAGGGAGCCGAAGGTTCTGCGGTCGCTCTTCCAAGTTTTGAAAGGGCACGACTGGTAGGTCAGGGCTTCAGCCCTGACCGCCGCGTCAGCCAACAACAATTCAAGCCAGAACGCCGAACGCGGACCGCAAGGTCCGCGTTCGTGCTATGATTCCGCCACGCCCGGGCGCCTCAAGCGGACAGGTTCAGGAATCTCCCCACGGCTTTCACCGGCGTTCCCCATCTCCAGGCAATCAACAAAACCAATTTGTGCAATCCCACACAGGAGTAGAACATGGTCAAGATGCGCATTGTCCTCGTCGCTTCCTTCGTGCTCGCCGGCCTCATTCCGGCGCAGTCGCAGTCCACCTCCACGAGCTGGCCTTGGCCGCCCATTCCGGGCTGCCTCGCCGATCCCGGAGTCACGACCTCTGGCGGCATCGACTACGGTTCTCCCGTTTGCCCCATCTATGACGCGCTCCTCGGCAGCAATGAAACCGACCTCACGCTGCAGTCCGCGCGAAGCCTCAACGGTCAGATGGACGGCGTCCTCTACCCCGCGTTCCTGCCCGGAACAGAAGCCGTAAGGTTCATCGTCACTGATCAGTTCAGCAAGGTCTTCACTGGCTCGCTCCGCCTGGTCAGAGTCTCCAGCAAGAGCATTCCCGCCAAGAGCGGATCCTGGTGGACGACCCTGTCCATGGTCACCGCCAACGGAACGCTTTTGACCGCCGGACAGATCCGAGCCAAACTCGCACTCACTGATACGCCCGCCTGCATCGCCTACGCCGATTCCGTCAAACCCGGCGTCCGCGGCATCATGGGCGTTGTTGCTCCGGCCTTTGACGAGCCCGGGGGAGGCGCCGAGTTCTGGTTCCCTCCCGACGCGGTCGTCTCCACCACAGTCCACGCCATCCCCGGCGCCACGGGTTGCGACGTGCAATAGCCCGTGCGGCCAGCCCGGAATCCAGGGCTTCCCGCTCACAAACAACCAGGCAGGTGACCCAGGTCCGGGGGCCTTCAATTCACCACAAATGGTGGGTACCCCAGGTCTTGGTTCTCAGACCTGGGGTAGCACGAACCCCAGCCCGCCGGCCTCTCCGCAATCCACGCATCCAAATCGAAGCCGAATCAGATGTCCTTCAGAACATCCTCTTTGGTCACGCCCTTGTGCCCGGCTACGGCAGAGAGGATTGCGTTCAGCGTGCCAACGCGCAGAGGACGATGTTCGGGAACGGCAATGCGCTGATGAGCAGGGGAACTGGTTTCAAGAATGACGTGGCTGCCGACCTGATGCACCTGCCGATACTCCCAGCGCCGGCAAAGGTGCTTCACCAACTCCTCGCCGCTCAGATCACGCGGCAGCTTCATGCCACGGCCAGCACTTCATCCCGCACCAGCCGCAATCGGATTGACGCGGGTGGGGTCGAGTCGAAGAAATAGGCGTGAACCGCCTCTTGCGCATTGGCCTTCAGGTCGTCCCAGCTATCGGCTTGCGTAAAGATGCCCTCGCCGATGGCCTCGGCCACAAATCCGCCGTCCGCTTCCTGCGTGACCTCAAAAATGAGCTCCCTCATGCTGATTGCGCCTCCGCAGGTTTGATTCTAGCGGACAGTCTTGAACTCCGTCGAAAAATGGCGGACGCCCCGCATCTCAGGCATCTGAATCAACCCCAGCCCGTGCGTGCCCCAGGTCTGACCTCCGAGACCTGGGACCCAGTCCTTGGGCCGGGCCAGACTTGGCCCGCCCCCCGCCACAATTCCGTCCAATCGGATCCGAAAAAAAGAGATTTCCGTTCCCGTTTGAAACAGAAATCGCAGCGTCGATGACGGGGATTTCGACATATAATGGGGTCCTTCCTGATTTCAGCAACAAAAACACGAGGATTCCCCATGCGCATCCAATACAACCAGACACATCCCCAAAGCTGCACCGCGGTGGCTATCATGGTCACTCTCGCGGAACTTGGATTGATCCCGCAGACTGACGTTGCCAGCACTCTCGAAATGCAGATTTGGGGCCAGATTAAACGGTCCGCCGTCGTCGGCGAAGAAGAGATCATGCCCTCTGCCGCTGTGTCCTACCTGCAAGGCAAGGGCATGCTGGCTGAGGTTTGCCAGAACAAGTCCATTACCGACGGTCTCAAACAGTTCGCTCCCACCGACTACAAGCAATACAAGAGCGGCCTCAAGGGTGCCAACATCGTCCGCCAGGCGAAACTCGATCCAACCACCGCCTTCAACAACGACGCGCGCGTCTTCCAGATCGTCGGGTTCATGGGCAAAGGCAAACTCATGACCCACACCATTCTCATGCGCAAGGACCAGGGGAAAATCTGGGCGATGAATCCGGACGGCGCCACCGACACTGAGTACACTGATTCGGAGATCGGAAACTTCCTGGCCGGACAACAGAACTCGGTCAACTTTGCTGGAAAAGCGTACCTTTGTGCCGGTATTGCCTACCGCGCCTGGAAAAAGTAACCCCCTGCAAGAGACATCTGATGCCCTACAGCCCGGGGTGAAACTCGGGTTTTGAAAGGGCACGGCTTCAGCCGTGCCACAAATGATTGATAGCAAACGATTGGCTTTAGCCCCTGAGGGGCGCTTTTCGGCCATCTCAACTTTCACCACGGGCTGCTTAGGGTTGCGCAAGGGCCGGTAGCCCAGACCCCGTGAGGCTCAATCCAACAATATGTGAGGGTGCCCCAGGTCTCGCCTCTGAGATTTGGCAGCCCCCCGGCTCCGCAATCAGAACAAAACCGCCGTCGCCCCAATCGTCAGCACCATCCGCACCACCAGCCCTCCGCCGGCTCCAACCTGGTGCGTGTGAATCATCAGCGCGTAAGGCACGCAGCTGAATCCAAATACCAGCGCCAGAAACGTCACAATCTGCCGCGCAAGGGTGTGCATGATGGGGAACGTTCTACCAGCGCACTTCCGCCGCAATATTTTCCCGCCGCACTTTGCACATCATTAAACCGGAAAAGCGCACAATCTCCGTATGGCCCTCCACTGCGCATCCCGCGATCTCCTCAAAGCAAGCCCTTGCGCCGCGCAAAAAAGACCCCCCAGGCAACCCCACCCCCCCTCAAATCCCGTGAGACAGTGAAAATGTGAAACTGTGAAGCTCCTGGGTCGGCAGCGCGCCGCCAGCAAATCGACGCATTTCTAAAGGGCTTGCGCACCACGTTGACCCGCTGGCTTGACGATTCGCTGGCTTGCCGGCCCGCTGACCTGCTGACCCACTGCCGCACACCCGCTTGGCTCCAGACCCGTTTCCGCGTATACTGGAGATTCGGCAAGCTGGCGGTGCTGTGTGTCTCTACGCGCCCCGATAGCTAGCCCGGCAAAAGCCCCCGGTTTGAGTGGCTCTCCAAGACTCACTCACCGCGAGCCCAATCCGGCAGCACGAAACAGAAAAAGTTTGGAGCGAAGTCATGGCACAGGTATGCGACATTTGCGGCAAAGGCCCGCAGTTCGGTAACAACATCTCCCACGCGCACAACGTCTCGCGGCGCCGCTGGAACGTCAATCTGCAGGCTGTCAAGGCCCTCGTCAACGGCGCCTCTAAGCGCATCCGCGTCTGCACCACCTGCATCAAGACCGGCAAAGTCGCCAAGGCGCCCGCGGCAATCGCTAAAGCGCAGGTACCAGCCGCAAAATAGCTGCTCGGTTACCCTCAGTTCGAGCTTAGCGCGAACCCCGTCCTGCGCAGGACGGGGTTTTGTTCTGCCCGCATTGCGTGGGTTCAATGACCTTTGGGCGCGCAAGCGCCGTCTGCTTCACCGCAGGTGGCCCAGGGAAACGCCGCCGCATCCAGCCCCTCCGGCGACCAGCGGTTTACAATCGCCTGCCCCAGCGCTGCCAGCGTCTTCTCCGCCTCGTTGTCGCCCGTCCAGCGCTGGTCCGCATTCTCCCAGGTAAACCCGGCAATCACCACCGGCCCATTCTTGGTCGCAATCAGCGCCACGTCGTTCCGCACCTGGTCCAGCGCCCCGGTCTTGTTGGCAATCGCCGACCCCTGCTCGCTCGTATCCAGCGCCTCCAGGTACCGCGGCAGGCTGTCCCGGTCCTGCTGCTGCCGCAGCATATGCAGAATCGCCCCGCAAATCGCCCCATCGCCGGCCATCGCCGTTCCGCCGTCCAGACTCAAGCGGCACTCCGCCAGCCTCTCCATGATCTGCGCCATCTCCCGCGCCGTCGTCTTGCCCAGCCCGAACTTCGGCTGATCCGCCGGCATCGGTCCCGTCGCCGGCACATACACCTTCTTGTACAGCACCGTCTGCGTCAGCCCCGCCGCCCGCAGCGTCGCGTTGATGTGCTCAAGCCCCAGCCGGTCAATCGCCAGATTCGTCGCCGTGTTATCGCTCAGCACCACCATCAGGTGCAGCGTGTCGCGCAGCGTAAGTGTCAGCGGCGCCGTCAACTGACCCAGCACGCCCGAGCCCTGCACCTGGTTCGCGTGCGTCAACACCAGCTTCTCATCGAATGAGGCCTTCCCGGCGCGTATCTGCTCCGCCGCATCCAGCAGAATCCCCATCTTAATCACCGATGCGGTCTTCACCGCCTCGTCGGGAGCCAGCGATGCCGTCTCGCCCGTCTTCAGATTGTGGGCATAGAGCGCAACCATCCCGTGGTGCGCTGCCGCAATCGACTGCACCTGCCGGTCAAGCTGCATGTCTTCGTGCAAAGCCGGCTGCTGCCCCACGAGCATTGCGGTCCCGGCAAACATCAGAGAAAGCGCGAACAGAAATTGAACGCGAGGAAAGGAAATATCCATGCCGCCAGACTACCGCGCCCGCAGCGGCCCGCGCTAGCCTTGGTCTGGCTGCTGGGCCCGGTCAAACGTCAGCGAAGCCGAGTTGATGCAGTAGCGCAGCCCCGTTGGCCGCGGTCCGTCCGGGAATACGTGCCCCAGGTGCCCGCCGCAACGCGCGCAGGTCACCTCAATCCGCCGCATTCCAAAGCTCTGGTCCTCGTGCTCCACAACGTTCTTTGAGTCCGCCGGCAGCATAAAGCTCGGCCACCCGCATCCGGAGTCGAACTTGGCCCCGCTCATGAACAGCAGTTCCCCGCACCCCGCGCAATGGTAGTTGCCGGTCTCGTGGTTCTCCGTCAGCACCCCGGTAAACGGCCGCTCGGTGCCTTTCTCGCGCAGCACATGATACTGCTCCGGCGTCAGCGCCGCCCGCCACTCCGCCTCGCTCCGCACAACCTTCTCGGGCACATCGCCCATGGGAATCCTCCTGCGTCTGCGTCAAGGGGGACGCATTGCTACTATCCGATGCTTGCCGCGCCGAAGGCTTGACCGGCCCCGATCAGACCTCCGCCACCAGCTCAATCTCCACCAGCACATCCTTCGGCAGCCGGCTCACCTCCACCGTCGACCGCGCCGGCGGAGCAACGCCCTCAGGCGCAAGGTAAGCACCATAAACCGCGTTCATCGCTCCGAAATCGTTAAAGTCTTTCAGGAATACGGTTGCCTTCACCACCCGCGCCAGGCTCGTGCCCGCCGCTTCAAGAATGGCCTTCAGGTTTTCCATCACCCGCGTGGTCTGCTCGGTTATGCCCGGCGCAACCACTTGCTGAGTAACTGGGTCCAGGGCAATCTGCCCCGCGGTAAACACAAGGTTTCCGGCTCGCACGCCTTGCGAGTAGGGCCCGATGGCCGCCGGAGCCTGGTTCGTGGCGATGATTTCTTTGCTCATGCGTCGATTGTAATCGGCCTCCACCCGCCCCTAGCGCCACACCGCCAGCAGCCCGCCCACAATCGCCAGCCCAATGAGCCAGTAACCGTTATTGATGGCAAACAGCTTGAACGGCCGCCCCTCATAAATCCCCTGCGGAAAGCTCGGCGCCGCAAAGAAGCCAAGCCACGCGATAAACCCAATAAACGCGCCCCGACCGTAACTCGCAGCCCCGGACCAATACACCATGTGCGCCAGCACCAGCGAGAGCAGCAAATCTCCAATGAACGACGAGACCATGCCCACAATCATGCTCTTGTTCTTGTTGCTGGGGTTGGGCGTGATGCCAAGCAACTTCATCCACGGCTTGGCGAACAGAACAGGCGAGTACCAGATCGCGCCCAGAAACCAGAGAATCAGCGCGGAAACCAGCAGCGCCCAGTGGTTAAAATGCAGATGATGCATTCAGCAACCTCCATCAAGGACTGAAGTTCGCCCCCGAAGGGCCGGCAATCTGGAGAGATGGAGACGAATCGAGTGTCAGCCGGCAGGGAGTCGTGCCATCGACTCTGCGTCACCCGGGAAGCCGGTGTCAAGCAGAATTGCGCTCGCGCAGCGAGACAGCTTGAAGGGTACGAGCTTCAGCCCGCACATCAAAGGCTGAAAGGTGAACCTGGGCTCTAGTTAACGCCCTCCTCACCCTATCTGAGTGAACGGAACCCCAAACGTCGTTCAGTTTTGGAGCTGTGAGCGAAGAGTCTGCTTTTTGCCCTCCCTGGCTTCTGTCAGGGAATTCGAACGCACCACACTAGGTGTACTGGACGTGGCGGTCGCCTTTGACGATGCGGCCAATGACGTGGAATTTTTCTTCGGCGCGGTCGAGGAGGGACTTCGCGCGCGGGAATTTGGCGGCCGGAATCACGGCGATGAGACCGATGCCCATATTGAAGGTGCGCATCATCTCGTCCTGGGAGACCTGGCCGACGCTGCGGAGATGCTCGAAGATGGGCAGGACCGGCCAGGAGCCGATTTCGACCTGGGCTCCGGTGCCTTTGGGCAGGATGCGTGGCAGGTTCTCCGTGATGCCGCCCCCGGTGATGTGGGCCATGCCGGCGGTAACTCCGGCGGTGACAAGCTTCTGAATGACCGAGAGATAGCTGCGGTGGGTCTTCATCAGCGCCGCACCGGTCTTGTCCTTGATGGCGGAGACGTACTGGGTGGGCTTGTAGCCGGCCACTTCAAAGAGGAGCTTGCGGGCCAGGGAGTAGCCGTTGGTGTGGAGGCCGGTGGAGGGCAGGCCGATGAGGACGTCGCCGGGCTTGATGGCGGCGCCGGTGACCATTTTCTCCCGGTCGACAGCCCCGACGATGAAGCCGGCCAAGTCGTACTCGCCATCGGCGTAGAAGCCAGGCATCTGCGCGGTTTCGCCGCCAATGAGGGCGCAGCCGTTGGCCTTGCAGGCTTCGGCGAGGCCGCTAACAACCGATTCGGTGACTTCGGGGTCGAGGCGGCCGGTGGCGAGGTAGTCGAGGAAGAAGAGAGGGATTGCGCCCTGGACGGCAATGTCGTTGACGCAGTGGTTGACCAGGTCTGCGCCGACGGTGTGGTGCATGCCGAGTTGAAAGGCGACCTTGAGCTTGGTGCCGACGCCGTCTGCCGAGCTGACCAGGATGGGGGTCTTCCAGCGCTGGAGGTCGAGACGGAAGAGTGCGCCGAAGCCGCCGATGCCGCCCAGAACGTTGCGATTGAAGGTTTTCTGCGCCAGGTACTTGATGCGCTCCTTGGCGCGATCGCCGCTGGAGATATCAACGCCCGCGTCGGCGTAGGTCACGGATTTTGATTTGGATTCTTCTGGCACGGTGAGGGCTTTCTGCGGATGGATTCGGCGGCGGACCGTCCTGCTGCGCACGTCAGTCCGGAAAGGTCGATTCTAGCAGGATTCGGGTGGGGTGTCGGTGCTTTCGAGGAAGCGGCTGCGCTCTTCGGCTGTGGGAATCGGGCAGACCTCGAGGCGTCCCCAGATGCGGTAGCGGGAGCGGGCGATGAGGCGGTAGACGAGATCGCGCAGGGGGCTCGGGACAAGGCGGAGGCAGGCGGCGATGGACGGCCAGGGCTGGGGAAGCTGGCGCAGGAGTTCGAGGACGGCGGCGGAGCGGGTAAGGAGGCGCTCGGTGGGGCACCCGGGGTTGAGGACGACGAGGATGGAGCCGGGGCCGTCCGCGGGAGTTTGCTGGTCGAAGCCGTGACGGGCCAGCAGAGGGGCGACGCGCGGCGATTGGGAGGGGACGAAGCGGAGGCGGTCGTTGTTGTCTCGCAGGAGGAACCAGCGGACGGAGTCGGTTGCAAAGGCCGCAATGGCCGTCGAAGATGACCAGGAGGCGGCCGGCGATTTCTGGGAATTCGCTCACTGCTAAGGAGATGAAGGCGAAGGGGCCAGCGATTCAATTCGCCGAGTTCCGCTCGATGATGTGAGATGGATCACTCTGAGGCCAAACTTTCGGCTTCTATACTGGATGAACCATGAGCAACCCCAAGTCAGCACCTCCCCGCAGCCGGTCGCAGGCACTTCAACAGCGCGCAGAGCGCTTCTTTCCGGGCGGGGTGAACTCGCCGGTGCGGGCGTTCAAAGCGGTGGGCGGCGCGCCGCCGTTTGTGGAGCGCGGCGAGGGCGCGTATCTGATTGACGCGGACGGCAACCGGTACATCGACTACTTCGGTTCGTGGGGGCCGATGATCCTGGGCCATGCGTTTCCGCCGGTGGTGGAGGCGATTGAGCGGGCGGCGCGGAACTCAGCGAGCTTTGGGGCGTCGACGGCGGCTGAGGCGGATCTGGCGGAGCGGGTGGTTGCCTGCTATCCGGCGATTGAGAAGCTGCGGTTTGTGAGCTCGGGGACCGAGGCGACGATGTCGGCGATCCGGCTGGCGCGGGCGGCTACGGGGCGGAAGATCATTGTGAAGTTTGAGGGCTGCTACCACGGGCATTCGGACGGGCTGCTGGTGAAGGCCGGGTCGGGCGTGGCGACGTTTGGGATTCCGGGGTCGGCGGGCGTGCCGGAGGAGATTGCCGGCGCTTACGCTGGCGTTGCCCTATAACGATCTGGGGGCTGTGGAGGCGGCGTTTGCGGCGCATCCGGGGGCGATTGCGGCGGTGATTCTGGAGCCGGTGGTGGGGAATGCGGGGTGCATTGCGCCGGCGGCGGGGTACCTGGCCGGGCTGCGGGCGATTACGGCGCGCGAAGGGGCGCTGCTGATTGTGGACGAGGTGATGACCGGCTTTCGCGTGGCGCTGGGCGGGGCGTGCGAGCTGTACTCGGCTGGACCCGGACCTGGTGACGCTGGGCAAGATTGTGGGCGGCGGGCTGCCGGTGGGGGTGTTTGGCGGCAAGCAGCGGTTTATGGATCTGCTCGCGCCGCTGGGGCCGGTCTATCAGGCGGGAACGCTGAGCGGGAATCCGCTGGCGATGGCGGCGGGGATTGCGACGGTTGGATATCTTGCAGGAGCATGCGGGCGAGGTGTATCCGAAGCTTGAGGCGACGGCCAAGGCTGTGGCGGAAGGCGTGGCTGCGGAGGCGGCGCAGGCGGGGGTGGCGCTGACGCTGAACCGCGTGGGAGCGATGTGGACTTGGTTCTTTACGGCCGGGCCGGTGACGGATTACACGGAGGCTGCCAGCAGCGATACGGCGGCGTTTGGGCGGTTCCACCGGGCGATGCTGGACGCGGGGGTTTGGCTGCCACCTTCGCAGTTTGAGGCGGCGTTTCTGGGGACGGCGCACGGAGATGCGGAAGTAGCGGCCACGATTGCGGCGGCGCGCGAGGCGTTTGCGGAGATGAACGCGGGCTAGAGCTGCACAGGCGGGCCGCTCCAGGCGTCGAGTGTAACGAAGCGATGAGTCGCCTTGTAGCGGGCGAGGATTTGGCCTGCGGCAGTGACGGATGGTTCGCGGTTGGCGCCCAGCGCCAGATGCCCGCCGTCGTGGAGCACAATGTTGGTTGCCCAGCCGTGGCTTTGGTTGCGGTCGATTTTGGCGCAGAGGCGCTGGGCGATCTTGTCGGCGGACGGCTCGCTCCAATCGGTGGTGATGGCGTTCCAGAGCACAGGAGTCATGCCCAGAGAGCGGGCGATCTTGAGGACCACGGGACGACGCCCGCCAAAGGGAGGGCGAAAGTAGCGGACGGGAGCGCCGGTGATTTGCTGAAGTGTGTCGCAGGTGCGAGTCAGCTCGTCTCTCACGCGCGCGGCCGCGGTGATGGCCAGGTTGGGATGGGACCAGGAGTGGTTGCCGATCAGGTGCCCCTCGGCGTGGATGCGGCGGACCAGCGCGGGCTCGGCCTCGGCATAGCGGCCGACAAGAAAAAAGGTGGCGCGGACGTCGCGGGCGGCCAGGGTGTCGAGCAGTTGCGGGGTCCAGGCGGGGTTGGGGCCGTCGTCGAAGGTGAGGGCTAGCTCGCCGGGGCTGCGCGGGGCAATCAGGGACTGGCCGAAGATCTCTGAAGCGGGCCACATGGCGGCGTAGGCATAGCTGCCCGCCGCCAGGCCCAGTGTGGCCACCGTGCCCAGCCCGGCAGAAATTCCTGTGGCCAATGGGGTCAGCATGATGCATACAAGTGTGCTTCGCCGACCGGCTCAACTGCAAGGCACGACCCCCCGTCACAAAAACGGGCCGCAGCTACTCTGAGGTGGTTGGATCAATAACAGCGCGGACCTGCGCGACGCTATTGGCGGGAAATCCGCCAGTTTGAGCGTGCTTCCGGATCGTGTCTTCGTCCGGGGCAATGTAAACGCAGTAGATCTTGTTGTCGGTGACGTAGCTGTGCAGCCACTGGATCTGCGGACCCATCTGACGTAAAACTCCGCAAGACGTTTGGGAGATGGCTTTGAGTTGCTCCGGCGTCAGCTTGCCGGCTTCGGGAATTGCTCTTTCAATGACGAACCTGGGCATGGTCTCGACCTCGCTTTCCAAATCTCTGTCCTGGGAATTGAGTTGGCAGGATTCTAGCTCATCCGGCAGTCTGGATGGCAACAGGAAAAATGGGACGGCGGCATTGCTTCCGGGGCCGGCTTCGGGCGTATACTCAGGCTTGTTCGGGTCGCATCCTGAGGGTACGGAGCGGCACTGGAGACAACTATGAGCGTTACCAACTTCCCCACCGGGCCGGGTTTCGCGTCTACCGGCATTCCCATCACAAAAGTTACCGTTCCCGCACTGGCCGAGATGAAGCGGCAGGGCAAACCCATCTCTGCGCTTACCGCGTACGACTACTCGTCTTCGCGGCTGGCGGATGAGGCCGGCATTGACCTGCTGCTGGTGGGCGACTCGCTGGCCATGGTGGTGCTGGGGCATGAAAACACCCTGGCAGTGACCGTGGACGAGATGCTGCATCACACGCGCGCCGTTCGTCGCGCTGTTCGCCGCGCGCTGGTGGTGGCAGATATGCCGTTTGGCAGCTATCACGGCACGATCGCCGAGGGCCTGGGCAACGCTGTCCGCTTTGTAAAGGAAGCGGGCGCGGAGGCGGTGAAGATTGAAGGGCCGCGCCTGGAACTGGTGCGGGCGCTGACCGAAGCCGAGATTCCGGTCATCGGGCACCTGGGCCTGACGCCGCAGAGCCTGCACCGGATGGGCGGCTATCGCGTGCAGGCGCGGACGGTAGATACCGCAAAAAAGCTGAAGGCAGATGCAATGGCGCTGGCCGATGCGGGCGCGGGCGCGGTGGTGCTGGAGGGCGTTCCGCGCGAGGTGGCCGCGGAGATTACCGCCGAGCTGCCGATTCCGACGATCGGCATCGGCGCGGGGCCGGAGTGCGACGGGCAGATCCTGGTCTTCCACGATCTGCTGAACCTGACATTTGCGCCGCCGGCGAAGTTTGTGCGCCGCTATGCGGATGCGGGCGCGCTGATCCGCTCGGCGATCGAGCACTATCGCGAAGATGTGGAGCACCGGGCGTTTCCTTCGGACGAGGAGAGCTACCACCTCCCGGAGGCGGCGCGCAAGCAGATGGCCGCCGCGGAGAAGCTGGGCGTGTTGAGGAAGGCCTGATGGAGATTCTTCGCACGGTGGCAGAGCTGCGCGCGTGGTCGCGGCGGGAACGGAACGACGGGGGAAATACAATCGGCCTGGTCCCGACGATGGGTGCGCTGCATGCTGGGCACGCATCCCTGATTCGAGCGGCGGCGGCATCGTGCGAGCGGGTTGCGGTGAGCATCTTTGTGAACCCCACACAGTTTGGGCCCAATGAGGATTTTGCGCGCTATCCGCGGACGTTTGAGGCCGATTGCGCGTTGGCTGAAGCCGAGGGCGCGGACGTGGTGTTTGCGCCATCGGTGGAGGAGCTTTATCCGGCGGGGGCGACTACGTTTGTCGAGGTCGCGGGGCTGAGCGAGCGGCTGGACGGGGCTTCGAGGCCGGGGCATTTTCGCGGCGTGGCGACGGTGGTAGCGAAGTTGCTGATTGCGGCGGAGCCGGGCCGGGCCTTCTTTGGGCAGAAGGACGCCGCGCAGGTTGCGGTGCTGCGGCGCATGGTTACGGATTTGCGCCTGGCGACGGAGATTGTGGTCTGCCCCATTGTGCGCGAGGCGGATGGGCTGGCGTTGAGCTCGCGCAATGTGTATTTGAGCGCGGAGGAACGCGATTGGGCGCTCACGCTGAGCCGTGCTGTGCGGCAGGTGGAGGCACTGGCAGCTTCCGGGGAGCGACGCGCAGGGAACCTCACCCAGGCGGCTCGCATGACCTTCGCGGAGATCCCGCAGATTCGCGTGGATTACATTGCGCTGGTGGACTGGGCGACGCTGGAACCGGTGGAGATTGCGGGGCCGGGGACGCTGTTTGCTGTGGCAGCTTGGGTGGGGAAGACGCGGCTGATTGATAACGCCGTCCTCGGCTGAATTGGACCGGGGCAAGCACTGATTTCGACAGCGCCGGACTGTAGGCCTCAGATGCGGGGTAGAATTGCTGCATTGCTTTCAAGGCAGTTCTACTTGGCTTTCGCAGCATCGCTGCTCAAGGTGGGCTATGGCTCGATTGCGCCTGCTTGTCGCTTTATTGTTATCGGCTCTTTTGGCTGGTTGCAGTGCGAAGTCCATCATGGATCGCGTTGCGCCGGAAACCGTTCAGGAATTGAAGACCAACTTTGATTACCTGCGCCATGGTCAGTACGACCCGATTGAAGCCGCCCTCGATCCAGCCATCGACCGGAGCACTGTCCGCGCAAACCTGACCGCGATGGCTGCCAAGATACCTGCGCAGGAGCCGCTTTCGGTGAAGACCGTGGGCGCGTATGCGCAGTGTGAGACGCGCAAGGGCTGCCAAACCCGGGTCACCCTCGAATATGAGTTTCCTGGGAAATGAGTCATTACACAGATGGTGGTTCACAGCCAGAATGGGAAGTCCGCCATTACGTCCTTCTATGTTGAACCGGAGTCGGAATCGCTGGAGGCGGCGAACCGGTTTACCCTGCGTGGGAGGCAGCCGGTGCAATACGTGATCCTGAGTGCGGGAATCGTGTCCATTGCGGTGATGCTGTACGCGCTTGTGCTGTGCATCCGAACTCCAATGGAGAAGCGCAAGTGGCTGTGGATTGTCATTATCCTGCTTGGATTGGGCAAAGTGGCCGTGGACTGGACCAGCGGCGAGATTTCCTACCACATTTTCTGGATCTCGATTCCCCCGGCATGGATGGGTGCGGAGCTGTACGGCGCGTGGATTGTGACGGTTTCGGTGCCACTGGGGGCATTGCCATTTCTGGTTCTTCGCGGACGCCTGAGGAAGCCAACGGCTTCCACGGGGCCTCCATCAAACACAGTGCTACCACCATTTCCTCTCAATGCAGACGAGACCGCCGGAGATGGGGCCCAATAGTCCGAAAGGCTTCAAGTAGACCGCCCACAAAACGACGGCTGACTTTCACGGCCGGTAAGGTTAGTCAAGAAATCGATTGCAAGAAAGCGATGTGGGTTGCAATCTGAAGTAATGCCGGAACTGCCTGATATCGCCGCCTACATCACTGCTTTGGAGGCACGCATTCTGGGGCAGACGCTGGAGCGGGTTCGGCTGGCGAGCGTGTTCCTGCTGCGGACGGTGGATCCGCCACTTGCGAGCGTTGAGGGGCGCAAGGTCGTCGCGTTGCGGCGCGTGGGCAAGCGGATCTGTATCGGCGTGGAAGGGGATTTGTGGCTCGTCCTACACCTGATGATTGCGGGGCGGCTGCACTGGAAGGCGCCGCAGGCGCCCTTGCGCGGCAAGAACGCACTCCTCGCTCTCGACTTTCCCAACGGGTCGCTCACGCTGACGGAGGCCGGCAGCAAGCGGCGGGCGTCGTTGCACGTGGTGCGGGGCGAAGAGGGGTTGCGGGCTGCCGATCCCGGCGGCATTGAGATTTTTACGACGGATCTGGCGGGCTTTCGCGCGGCGCTGACGGACGAGAATCGGACGCTGAAGCGGGCGCTGACCGATCCGCGGCTGGTGAGCGGGATTGGGAATGCGTACTCCGACGAGATTCTGCACGCGGCGCATCTTTCGCCGGTGACGCTGACGCACAAGCTGAAGCCGGAGGAGTGGGAGCGGCTGTTTGCAGCGACGCAGTCGACGCTGACTCTGTGGATGGAACGGTTGCGCAAGGAGGCGGAGAAGAGCTTTCCGGAAGGGGTTACCGCTTTCCGGCCGGAGATGGCGGTGCATGGGAAGTTCGACCAGCCGTGCCCGCGCTGCGGCGAGAAGGTGCAGCGGATTCGCTATGCGGACAACGAGACCAACTACTGCGCGCGCTGCCAGACGGGCGGCAAGGTGCTGGCCGACCGCAGCCTGTCGCGGTTGCTGGGCTCGGACTGGCCGCGGACGTTGGACGAACTGGAAGCGCTGAAGCGGCGTTAAACGCAGCGCGGCATGCGCTGCTGCAGGCGATGAGACAGTTTGAGGGAATATCCCCTCGGTGGGCTAAAATAGCCCCCAAGGGAAATCTTGGAACGCACCTCAAATCATCAGCCAACGCGCCTGGGAGTTCTGCTCACCGGCCGCGGCTCCAACTTCCTCGCCATCGCACAATCCATCCGCAATGGCGGCCTGCAAGGCGTCGAAATCGCCGTTGTCATCTCCAACGTCCCCAACGCCCCCGGCCTCGCCGCCGCCATAGAACTCGGCCTGCCCACCGCTGTCTTTGTCTCCAAAGGCCGCCCCCGCGCCGACCACGACGCCGAGGTCCTCGCCTGCCTGCAAACCCACCAGGTCCACCTCGTCATCCTCGCCGGCTACATGCGCCTGCTCTCGCCCGCCTTCATCGCCGCCTTCCCCAACCGCATCCTCAACATCCACCCCTCCCTGCTCCCCGCCTTCCCCGGCCTCGACGCCCAGAAGCAGGCCTTTGATTACGGCGTCAAGATCGCCGGCTGCACCGTCCACTTCGTCGATGAGCACCTTGACCACGGCGCCATCGTCCTCCAGCGCGCCATCCCCGTCCTCCCCACCGACGACGCCCACTCCCTCGCCCAGCGCATCCTTGCCGAAGAGCACATCGCGTATCCCGAAGCCATCGCCCGCGTCACCAGCGGAGACTATGAAATCCAGGGCCGCCGCTTCGTCCCGCGAAACTCCTGAGCCCACCCCTGACCCACAAAAGGCCGGCTTGCCAAAGCCGATGCAAAGGCCGAAATTTCCTCCCACGAATTTGCATAGAATTAGGCTCCCGAGGTGCACAATAGCCCTGAAGTCGATACAGCCATGAACACGTTCCGCACCGCCAACTTCTCAGCTTCTTCGCAGTTTATGCAGAAAAAAACATCGATCTTCCTGATTTCCTCGCAACCCATTGAAATCAATTAAGTTACATGCACAATTGCCAAAATTTGCCCTCTAAATAGTGCACCTTCGCCTCTTGGCTGCTGCACCAACCTGAAAAGAAGGACTCACAGCCGCAGTCTTTCCGAACCCTTTTGGCCGCCCTCGCAACGCCTTCCTTCCATCACAATGCAGCCCGCTGTCAAGTCCTCAACTCCCATCCATCTTCATAAATAGCTGATTCCAAAACCTCTTCTATCCGTCCTGCCTTTGCATACAATTAGGCTCCGTTTCCCTACCCTTATTCATAGCCAGACAAACGGCGGATTCACGGTGCCGGCGAAGGAGCAAGCCCTCCCCCAGCAGAGAACCAGCACAGAACCGGAAGGCGTCGCACCGTGCCGCCGTTGTCTGGCAGGCTCTAGCTCCGCGTTCCAGGCCGGACCGGAACCACGGCCGCCTCGAAACTCCGCGAGCAGCCGGCGCCAAGCCAGCGGAACGCCGCAACCAAAGCTTTCCGCTGGCGCAAAAGCCAAATCGAAAATCCACCAGGGCGGCCCATGCCGCCCTTTTTCCATTGAAGGAGCTTTCCGTATGAATACCGTTTCGAATATCTGGAATCACCCCAAAACATCCGCAGCCGGCCTCTTGATCGCCGTTGTCACCGTCGCCGGCGTTCTCTCCCAGCAGGGCGTCACCCTCGGCAATCTCGGCACCGGCACGGTCGTTTCGCTCGTCACTGCCCTGGCCACCGCGCTGCTCGGCCTGGTCGCGCAGGATCCCGGCGCCGCCTCATCCACTCCCGGCACAAGCTCTTCCACCGCCCGGCTCGGCTGCTGGGCGCTGATCGCCCTCCTGCTGCCCCTGCCGTTCATGACTGGCTGCTCCGGCGCCTCGGTAGCGCAGGACATCGTCAACTGGACCCCGACCCTGCAAAGCGCCGTGGCCACCGTAGACTCGACCGCCGCTCTTCTTGCGCCCGCCGATGCGCCCATCTTTGCCGCCGCAACCGTCGGTTTCGACACCGCCTCCAACCTGCTCGTCACCCAGGCCAAGGCCTATCTGGCCAACCCGTCGGCCAGCCTGCTCGCGCAAATCCAGACTCAGATCGTCACCTTCCAGCAGCAGGTCAACGCCTCGCTGCTCCAAACCGCACGAATCGCCAACCCGGCCAGCCAGAAGCACGCGCTGTCCGCAATCCAGGAAGTTGCAACCGTAGTCAGCGCCATGCTGTCGCTGGTTCAATCCGTCTCCAGCAAAGCAGCCGTAGCGCAGATGGCCGCACATTCCACCATCAAGCTGGCAGCCGTCGCGCCCTATGTTGACCAAACGCAGGCCGCTCAGGCCGTCGCCGCCCATTACGCTGAGCCCTTGGGTCTGGCCCGGACTCAGGTAGCCCAAGCCGAGCAAAGCCAGGCCCTCGCCGGCTTCTGATCCCTCCCAACCCCAAAAATCACGGGCCGCCCCAACTCGGAGCGGCCCGCACAATCCAACCAGAACGGTTGATCTCTTTCCTACGTATTCTGGTCCCGCGCTTCTCCCAGAATCAGCTTCAGCGTGATCTGCTTTCTGCCTCGATAAATCGTCACGCTGATCGTGTCTCCGGCCTGGTGCTTATCCATCAGCGCATTAATGTCCTGCGGATCGGTCACCTCCTCGCCGTCGATGGCCACAATCAGGTCGCCGCCCAGCATGATAGGCGTATTTCCCACATAGGCCTGCTCGTTGCCGCCGCGCAGCCCCGCGCGTTCCGCCGCCCCGCCCGGAATCACCTTCTGGATCAGCACGCCGGAATCCACCGCCAGCCCCATCTGCGAGGCCAGGTCGGGCCCAATCGCGTACGAAACAATCCCCAGCGACGGCCGCTTGACCCGCCCGTAGCGGGTTAAATCCGCCAGCACGGCCTTGGCCGTATTGATCGGAATGGCAAAGCCGATCCCCGAGCTCTGGTCCGCGCCGTTCGAGGCAATCATCGTGTTGATGCCAATCACCTCACCGTGCGAGTTCAACAGCGGTCCACCGCTGTTACCGGGGTTGATGGCCGCGTCCGTCTGGATTGCGTCCTCAATCGGCGCGCCCTCCGACCCCCGAATCGACCGGATGGAGCTGATTATGCCCCGCGTCATCGTCCCGCTCAGCCCGAAGGGGTTTCCGATGGCGTAAACCTTCTGCCCCACATTCAATCCGCTGGAGTCTGCCAGCGTCACCGGCTCCAGGTTGGGCGCGTCAATCTGCAGCAGTGCCAGGTCGTGCACCCGGTCCGTGCCCACCACCTTCGCCGCATAGCGCCGCTTGTTACTCAGCATCACCTCGATGCCGCGGTTGGCCCCGGCCACCACGTGGTAGTTGGTCAGCACGTGTCCCGCCTTGTCCAGAACGAATCCCGAGCCTTGTCCCTGCTGCGGCACCGTTCCGTAAAAGAAGTTGAACACCAGCGTGGTTGAAGTGATGTTCACTACCGACGGCAGCACCCGCTTGTAAATGGCGATATTGTTCTGCTCTTCGGCGTCATAGGCAGGCGCAGCCTCTGCCTCGGTCAGTTCCAGCCTATCCCCGGCGCCTTGCCCGCCAAACAGCGTTATGTGCTTCAAAGAAAAACGGCCAAGACTACTCGGCAAATGCGTGGTGAGGAACCAGAATCCGCCCACCAGCAGAACAACCAGCACAACCCTGCGCAGTTTCATGGCTTGTCTAACCTGAATGACCTTCCTTGTGATTTGATACGGAGTGGATGCGGTCCGGTTCCATGGGGAACGAAGCGCCGCCCTCGTCACATGCTCATCTCTATTTTAGAACTCGTCTTTGCGCAATTTGTTGCTCTCTGCCTTCAGGCGCTTCCACAGTTCCACCACCTGGCCGTACAGCGCCTCTCGATCCCCTGTGTTTTCCAGAACATAATCGGCTCGCACCACCTTCTCCGCATCAGGAATCTGGTGCTTCAGGCGCTGCCGTGCATCTGCCGCGGCAGCCTCGCGACCCGCCTCATCCTTGCCGATGCGAGCGGCATAGCGCGCAGTCTTCACATCGTCCGGCGCCGTCACCACCACCACCCGGTCAATGCGCCGCCGCCAGTCGGCCAGCACGCTCTCCTTTTCGCCCCTTGCGCGCGCGTCCCGTTCCACCTCGAAGATCAGTGCCGACTCAACCACTGCCACCGCCGCCGGATCGTGCTTGAAGACCTCTTCCATCCAGCGCCGCTGCGCCGCAATCACCGCCGGATGCACAATCGCGTTCAACTCGTTGATCCGTCCGCCCTGAAAGGCCAGTTCCGCTAACCGGGCGCGGTCCAACCGTCCATCGGCAGCAACCACGTCCCCGCCGAAATGTTCCACCACCGCGGAATAGACTGGCTGACCCGGCTCCATCAGCACCCGTCCCAGTTCATCGGCCTCAATCACCTGAGCGCCCAGTTCGCGAAGGTAGCCCGCAACCGTGCTCTTACCGCTGCCCAGCCCGCCTGTAAGTCCAACGCGCAGCATGCGCTAGAGCCCTCGCCGCATCTGGGCCGCCTGCACCGTATTGGCCATCAGCATGGCAATCGTCAGTGGACCCACCCCGCCCGGTACGGGCGTGTACGCCCCGGCCAGTTCGAAGGCCTTCGGATGGACGTCGCCCACAATCGTCGAACCGCGCTTGGCGAACGCTGCCTCGCGTTTGGCGTTCCCCGCAAAGTACCGGTCGAATTCGACCCGGTCCGTGATCCGGTTGATGCCCACATCGATAATGGTCGCCCCTGGCTTGACCATCTCCGGGGTAATGAAGCCAGGACGCCCGATCGCAGCCACCAGAATGTCCGCCTGGCGAGTCACTGCACCCAGGTCCCGCGTCTTCGAGTGGCAGATCGTGACGGTGGCATTCTGATGAAGCAGCAACATGGCAGCAGGCTTCCCCACAATGTCGCTGCGGCCCACCACCACGGCGTGCTGCCCGGAAATGGGAATTCCGCTGCGCTTGAGAATCTCGATGATGCCCGCCGGTGTGCAAGGGGCTAATGCCGGGCGCCCCGCCTGCAATCGACCCGCATTGACCGGGTGGAAACCGTCCACATCCTTGGCCGGATCCACCGCGTCCAACAGCGCCTTGGTATCCACCTGGGCTGGCAGAGGTAGCTGAATGAGAATGCCGTCAATGTCGTCGCGGTCGTTGAGTCCATGGACAAGATCGAGCATCGCCTCCGTGGAAATGTCCGCCGGCGGCGCAATCAGTTCGCTGAACAGGCCCAGGTCGGCGCAGGTCTGCACCTTGCTGCGGACATAAATCTCTGAAGCGGGTACCTTGCCCACCAGCACCGCCGCCAGCCCCGGCCGTATTCCCCGTGCGGCCAGCCCACGCACCTTCTCTGCCACTTCCTCTTTGATTGCCGCGGCAATCGTCGCTCCATCCAGAATCGTGCCCATGTTTGCTCCAACCTCATCCTATCGCCTTCCCCCTATCCTGAGCCGAGTCGGAGCTGTGGGGAATGCTGCAAGCGAGCTACGTCACGCCCGAATGTGATCGTACTCACATACAGCGCTAAGAGCCGGTAAGTACCGTCACCCCAGCATACGGCTGTGTCTGTGAGGTGTGTTTCAAATCACATCAGGTCACGTGATCTCCTCCACACCGGGCCGCTGCGGCGAGGGCTTCATGAGCGTCTTCAAAGATGCAGGGCATCTATTCCGGTTTGCGGGGCTGTTTGTCCTCGCCTTCCTTATCTTCCTGGTGGTTCGCCATTTTGTGGTTCCCAGGAGCTTTGGACAGTATGGTCACTATCGCGCCGCTGCGATAGGCGAGATTGCAGCGCACCCGGCAAAGTTCGCCGGTCACGACACCTGCGAAGGCTGCCACTCGGACGTTGCTGACAAGAAGAGCAAGGGCAAGCATGCGCATGTGAATTGCGAAGCCTGCCACGGAGCGCTGTTCCAGCGCCAACCTGTAACAGACCAGCCTAAGCCGAATCTTTATGAGCGTTTCGTGGCATTGATCGTTCCGCCGGCTCCGCCTGATCCCCCGCTGCTGCGCCATGCCGAGGACCCAACCTCGGTGAAGCCGGTGCTGCCCGATACCACCGTGCTCTGCGCCCGCTGCCACACCGCCAGCGCAGCCAAGCCCAAAGGCTTTCCCCAGGTTGTGCCGGCTGACCACTCGAATGGTATGCCGTGCGACAACTGCCATCAGCCGCATAGTCCCGGTATGGACGCATCGACAACCGATGCGACAGCCAAGACTGCGGGAGGTGCGAAATGAATCTCAATCGCCGTCAAATGCTCATCCTGCTACCCGCCGCGGCCATTGCCTGGAAGTCCGTGCTGGCTGGAACCCCGGAAGAATCGCCCAACTATAAAATGAGCGATCACTGGTGGGGCATGTTGATCGACATTCCCAAGTGCATCGGCTGCGGGAATTGCGTCCGCGCCTGTCAAACCGAGAACGATGTACCGGACGGCAACTTCCGAACCTGGGTCGAACGCTACCATGTGAGCGACTGGGAGATGAAGAATCCCCAGAACATCATGACGAATCCCCAGACCGACCCCGAGGTCATCTCTCCCGACGGCGGCAAGGAAGGATTCCCCGTCGCAACGGATACGTCAGGCAAGTATTTCTTCGTGCCCAAGATGTGCAACCACTGCGCGGACTCGCCTTGCACGCAGGTGTGCCCGGTGGGAGCAACCTTTGTGGCGCCGGACGGCGTGGTCCTCGTGGACCAGAAATACTGCCTGGGTTGTGCGTATTGCGTGCAGGCCTGCCCTTATGGATGCCGCTACATTCATCCCGAGAAGAGAGTGGCGGATAAATGCACGCTCTGCTACCACCGCATTACCAAGGGACTTACCACCGCCTGCTGTGAGGCCTGCCCCACCGGCGCGCGCCAGCTGGTGGACCTGAAGAATCCCAAAGACCCAATCCACGAGTTCCTGAAGACCCACAACGTGCAGGTATTGAAGCCGCAGATGGCCACGGGCGCCAAGGTCCTCTACAACGACCTCGACGGCTCGGTGCGGTAAGAGCAGCTGTTAGCCATCAGCTTGTTCTTCGAGAAGTTGAGTTTTTTTCCAAGGCTCCGCAAGCGGGAGCTGAGAGCCGAAAGCCGAAAGCTGAAAGCTCATCGAGCGAGGACTTATGAACGGTGTTGAAGGCTTCATGTATCCAAACGAAGTCGGCCTGCAGTGGAGCGTGCTGATCGTTTTGTATCCCTACATTACGGGCTTGGTAGCCGGCGCATTCATTCTTGCCTCGCTGGTCCGCATCTTCCGGGTTGAGGCCATCGAGCCGACTTACCGCCTGGCGCTGCTCACGGCGCTCGCATTCCTTCTCGTCGCGCCGCTCCCGCTGCAACTGCATCTCGGCCATCCGGAGCGTTCGCCGGAGATGTACTTCACACCCCACAGCACCTCGGCCATGGCCATGTTCGGCTACATCTACCTCTGGTACCTCATGGCCGTCCTGGTGCTCGAAATCTGGCTCGACTACCGCCGCGAAATCGTGCTGCTCTCGCAGTCCAGCAAGGGCCTGCTGCGCCTTGTCTACAAAGTCATGACCCTCGGCTCCAGCAACATCAGCCCTCGCTCGCTGGCCATCGACAACCGCGTCGGCTGGATCGTCACACTTATCGGCATCCCCTCCGCGTTTCTGCTTCACGGCTACGTCGGGTTCATCTTCGGCTCCATCAAGGCCAATCCCTGGTGGTCTTCGCCCCTCATGCCCGTCGTCTTCATCTTCTCCGCCATGGTTTCCGGCATCGCCGCCGTCATGCTCCTTTACATGGGCGTCACTAAACTGCGCCACCAGAAGATCGACGTGCATTGCGTCGACTCCATTGCAATGTACATGTTCTACATCTTCATCATCGACTTCAGCCTGGAAATGCTCGACCTCGTCCATCGCATCTACGAGGCCGACGAATCGTTCCGCAGCCTGAACTTCCTGGTCCACACGCAACTCTACATTCCGCATATCGTCATCCAGATCTTCCTGGGCACCCTCACCCCGCTGGTGCTGCTGTTCATCACCCAGGTGGTCAAGCTGCCGGAGATCGTTCGCAAGCGTATGTATGCAGTCGCCGGCTCTCTGGCCCTGATCGGCATCTTCGCCATGCGCTGGAATGTCGTCATCGGTGGACAGTTGTTCTCCAAAAGCTTTCTTGGATACACCACCTACAAGATGGCCCTGGTGACGAAAGAGGGATTGCTGGTGGCTGTCTTCCTCACCCTCCTGCCACTCTTCTTCCTCTGGGTACTGGTTAAGCTGCTGCCACCGTGGCCTGAGAACAGCGCTCACGCCCCAGCCGCCGGAGACTAAAGCTCCGCAGATTACTGCCTTTCTCGGGTGGAATGCATGAACGATCTTCCCGGCACATTCGAAGAGCTCGCCGCACGCCTCAATGCACTTGAGAAGCGCGTCTTTGTTCTGGAACACTCCTCCGCAGTCGCCAGCGAACCGGCTGCCATGGAGGTCAAGGTACCCACAACCATTCAACCTGCCGCCGATCTCTCTCCCGCGCAGGCCGGTGGATTCTTCTCCGTCTTCGGCAAGGCCATGCTTGGCATTGCCGGCGCATACCTTCTCCGTGCGGTAGCCGAGTCCACCTCGCTGCCCAAACTGGCCGTCGCCGCCATTGCCATCGTCTATGCTCTCCTATGGCTGGTCTGGGCGGCGCGCGTCAAGGCGGATACCTGGGTTCCAAGCGCAATCTACGCCGGCGCCTCTGCCGTGATTCTTGCTCCCATGTTGTGGGAGCTCACCTTGAGCTTCAAGGTGCTGGCGCCGCCCGTCACCGCGGTCGTTCTCGCCGTCTTCGTCATTGCCGCCTCCGCCCTGGCCTGGAAACGCGACCTGGCGCCCGTCCTCTGGGTAGCGAACGGAACTGCTGCCTTGGCGGCGTTGGCACTGGGAATCGCCACGCACCAACTCGTGCCATTTGCCGCCGTGCTCCTGTTCATGGCCCTCCTCTGCGAAGCCGCTTCTGAACTCAGACACGAATTAAGCCTGCGGCCCTTCCTCGCCGCGGCCGCAGACCTGGCCGTCTGGGCCTTGATCTTTATCTACGCCGGACCTGAGACCGCGCGCACCGATTACCCGGCTGTCTCCGCAATGGCTCTGCTGGCCCCCGGTTCCATCCTCTTCCTCATCTACGCCGCCAGCATCACCCTCCGCACCGCCAGGCTCGGGCAAAACATCAGCGTGTTTGAAGCCCTGCAGGCAACCATTAGTTTCCTGCTGGCCGCCTCCAGCGTTCTCTACTTTGCACCTCATTTCGGCACCATCGGACTGGGAGTGGTGTGCCTTCTCCTGTCTGTTGCGTGTTATGCGCTCGTATTTGCCGCATTTCGCGGATTCGCAGCGGGCCGCAACCCCCAGGTGTTCTCCGCCTGGGGTACCGGTCTTCTCCTGGCCGGCAGCGTGCTGTGCCTGCCCACCCTGGGTTTGGCGCTGTGCCTGGGCCTCGCAGCCATCTCCTTCACGCAACTGGGTTCGCGCTTCGGCCGCCTAACCCTCCAGGTGCACGGCCTGCTGCTCCTGGTAGCTACAGCCATTGCCTCTGGCTTGCTCGCCTATATCTTTCACGCTCTTGCCGGCCCGCTGCCCATTCATCTTACCCCCTCCGTTTTGGTGGCTGCAGCCTCCGCCGGGCTTTGCTACGCCTTTGTCAAACCGGCCAGCACCGGCATCTGGATGCAGCAGTCCCTCCGTCTCATCCCGGCAGCCCTTGCCGTCTGTGCACTCTCCGGATTGCTCGTCCAGGTTCTCCTCCTGCTCGCCTCGCAGTGGGTCACTCCGGAGATCCATCACGTCGCCTTCATCCGCACTCTCGTCCTCAGCACCATAACCTTGGGCGCCGCCTTTGCCGGCGCGCGCTGGCACCTCGTGGAGTTCACCAGAATCGCCTATTCTGCTCTCGCGCTCGTAGCCATCAAGCTCGTCTATGAAGATCTGCGTCATGGCCAACTCGAATTCATCGCCGCTTCCATCTTCCTGTTTGCGCTGGCCCTCATCGCAGTTCCCAGGCTTGCTCGTATGCAACATAAGATCTAAGGCTTAACGACCGCCTCCTTGCTGCACCCACGCGTTCCTTGAACGGGAGAAGCCGCTCGAAGCGTCGTCCGCCGCGCCGCAGGGTCCGCAGATGGTTGCAGATAATTACGCTCCCAAGGAGCACAATGGAAGAATGAAGGGCAATGCCAACGCCGCAATTCGGTAGAACTCGCCCGCCAAACTCTTTTATGCTGCCCCAAAATGCTCTTGGCGATCCCCCAAATTGGCGAAGAAAAGGGGAGGAAAATGCATCAAACTCTGGATTTCCTTCCAACCCAATGAAAACAATCATGTTACAAGCATAAATCGCGCAAATGGACCCCTTTCTAAAGGACTTACGCTCCGCAGCAATCCCCTAACGGTCCAAAATGAGGGAGTCACGCCCCGCCGCCCAGTCGAACCTTGCGCCCACAACGGCATTCGTCCGAGGCCCTATAAAGCGGTTCTCCAATGCACATCGTGTACATACGGCCGCGCAATTTGGCCTTTTCCAGTACAAAAGCCCGCTCAGGTTCTACGGTCTCCCTCTACCTCAACCGGGGAGTCTCTGCAAGAGATTTTTAAGTGTTGAACGACACCGGATCTGCCGACATAGTAATTGCCGGCATGGAGTCGGAATCGACAGCGCCGCGCTCAAAACCCTTCGCGGCGCAACCGCTTCTGCAACCAGGCCAGTGGTTCCTTGAACGGAGATTGTAAACGTGAAATGCGATTCACAACGAAACGAGGCGATTCGCCCTCCATGGGCACACCTGCGCCTGCCCCCGTTTCCCCAGGTCGCGATTCGGGTGCTGCAACTGACCAACAATGAGAACGTGCAGTTGCATCAGTTAAGCGATCTCATCTCCTCTGACGCCGCGTTCGCCAGCGAGGTGCTCACCATCGCAAACTCGCTGGTCTACGCTCCGCGCTTCCCCGCTTGCACAATACTCCAGGCCATTGCCGTGCTGGGAGCCAATCATCTGCAGGGGATGTGCCTCACCGTCGGCGTTCGATCTTACCTCGGGAGGTCGTTGAGCCACCCGCTCATTCGGAATGTGTGGCGCCACAACTTGGCTTGCGCCATGATCGCCGAACAACTTGCCTCCACAGGTTTCATGGACAAAGACACGGCGTATACCGCGGGCGTCCTGCACGACATTGGAAGGCTGGCGCTGGCCGTCATCCGCCCTGCGGAGTATGCCGCTCTGCTGGCAAAGCACCAGGGCTCGGGCGCCAGCATCCTTGCTCTGGAAAGCGGGTTGTTTGGTTGCGATCACTGCGAGGCCGGAAAACACTTGATCAGTGATTGGAAGCTGCCTCCTGAATTCGAACCCGTGGTGAGCAACCATCACTCTTCGCGGCGGAGCGATGGAGCGTGGGGCATGGCGGAGTTGATCAAGATCAGTTGCAGATTGGCAGACGCGGCAGGCTTCCCCGCGTTTCCAGGGTGTGAGATCGCATCCTTTTCTGATCTCAGAGACGAGCTTCCGCCCCGCGAACGTGGAGCATTTCATGTCGAACTTGAAACTCTGACCCTCGACATCACAAAGAGAATCAACGCCGTCGAGTCTCTTTGAAACGGTAAGGCTTCGGCGTCGTTTCTCCTGCGGATTCGGCGCCGGAGCGTGCGGTTGCGAATCACCTGGATCACCACCTTCTCCTGCGAGATGCCCCGTCCACCAGCGCTGCCCGCTTCGGCGTCAGCGGACGTACGGTTTCGTACCTGGGTTCCTTCTTCGCGTGCGGAGAGGTCGTTCTCGCTGTCGTCGTTGGGAAGGGTAACGCGATCTTACGAAGCACTATGAAATGCTACTGTGTAAGTCGTTCCCGGTCTTGCGCGGCAGGCAGCCCAAACAACTTTGTTCCCGGTGCGCTGAAGGTGTATGCTTCATCTTCTCACCGTAACGAAGCTTCAATCCAAGGACTGAACCATGAAGGAAATCGTCTTTGCAACCTGTGTGAGTGCGCTCTTTGGTCTTTCTCCCAGCTTGGTTGCGCAGTCAGCACCACACGCGGCGACACCGATCCGGGTGCTCCTGCTGGATGGGCAAAGCGGCGGACCTTACCACAACTGGAGGCTCACCACCCCTGTCATGAAGGAAGAACTGGAAGAGACCGGGTTGTTTCAGGTTACGGTGATCACTGCGCCAGCCTCCGACGGCGACTTCAGTACTTTCAAACCCAACCTGAGCCACTACCAGGTTGTTGTTTTGAACTACGACGCGCCCGACTGGCCCGAGAATCTGCGGCGTCAATTTGAAGAATTCGTTGGCGGCGGCGGGGGACTGGTCATCGTGCACGCCGCGGACAACGCGTTCCCCAACTGGCCGGCCTTTAACCTGATGGCCGGCATCGGCGGCTGGAGAAACCGCACCGAAAAGGCCGGACCGATGTGGTACTTCAAGGATGGCAAGCTGGTGTCCGATCCCACGCCCGGCTCCGCTGGAGCGCATGGGGCGCGGCTGCCTTTCCAGATCACGACGCGGGCCCCGGAGCATCCCATCATGCGCGGGCTGCCGCCAGTGTGGATGCATATCGCGGATGAGCTTTACGGCACGCTACGTGGGCCAGGAAAGAACATGACGGTGCTGGCCACAGCGCACTCCGACCCGAACAACAAGGGAACCGGCCACGATGAGCCCATGATTCTCGTGGTGAACTACGGCAAGGGCCGGGTCTTCCACACGACACTGGGGCATGATGTATCGGCCCTGAGCTGCGTTGGCTTTATCACCATCTTCCAGCGCGGCACGGAATGGGCGGCGACCGGCAAAGTGACGCAGAAGGTTCCCACTAGCTTTCCCACCGCAAATACCGTGAGCTTCCGCGTGGATATTGCGTCAATGGACCCTGCCTATCTCAACGGAGCCTCTCCGATTGTGGCTCACCCGGTGGCTCCAGGAGTTCTGAATCATGGCGCGCAAGTCGCAAATCCCGCCAAGTCCGCTGAACATCCATGAGCGGCAGGAGAGAATCGAAAAAACACATCAATCCTCCATAATCCAGCCTTTTCTCCCTTCCTCTGTCTTTGTCGCTCCCGCTACTCTGGTGTTTCCCTCGGGGTGGACGGATGTCCGAACTGAACCTCACCACAGGATCGACAACGCATGGACTGCGCAGCATCCTGCTTGAAAATAGCCTGCTCCGCCTGGTGGTACTGCCGGAGGCGGGGGCAAAGATCCACCAGATTACTTACAAGCCCCTGGATGCGGACCTGCTTTGGAGCCACCCTCGGCTTACGCCCGCCCGCCATGCGCCTAGCGCGTCCTACGACGACGTTTGGAGCGGGGGCTGGGACGAGTTGTTTCCCAACGACGAGCCCGGCCCCATCGACGGTCATGTGCTGCCGGATCACGGCGAACTGTGGACGGGTGACTGGCACGCGGAGACCTTCGAGCGAGAAGAGGGCTCTGGAGTCTACCTGCGCTTCAACACGCCGATCAGTAAATTCCTGGTGGAGCGCACGTTGCTTCTGTGGCCGGGGAGAGCAACCTTCGAGATCCACTACCGATTTACCAATCACGGCGCCGAAGCCTTCCCATTTCTGTGGAAGCTTCATCCGGCCTTTGCTGTCTCTACCAGCCATCGGATCGACTTTCCGCCCATGGCGGTGCTCCGCGAGCCGGAGTTTCCCGGCACTCTGGCTGATGCGCCACCCATCTTTCCGTGGCCTCTCGCGGAATTGGGCAACTCCACTCTCGACCTGCGGCAGGTTCCCGATGTAAGTTCACGGGCTCTGCATTTCTTTTACGGTGCTGGACTGGCTTCCGGCTGGTGCGGTATCACGAACCGCGCCAACCGGCTGGCATGCGCTCTACGATTTGACCCGAACGTGCTTTCGAGCTGCTGGCTGTTTGCTAGCCACGGGGGGTGGCGCGATCTGAACGTGGCGGTGCTGGAGCCGGCGACAGGCTACCCGTTTCAGATGCAGTCGATGATTGCAGGCGGGCGGGCGCGGCGGCTGGCGCCGGGAGCGAGCCTGGAGACCTCTGTGCTGTTTTCGGCGCAGCAGGGACTGACGTCGATTGGCGGCATCGATGAAGAAGGAGTAATTCTCCCGGGCGACGAGGACTAGGCGGTCGTCTTGGCTGGCGGTGGTTCCAGCGAGAGAAGGATGGCGGCGGCAATGGCCACCACGGCGCCGGCTGCCTGCATCCCGGTGAGCCGCTCGTGCAGCACCAAAACCGCCAGCACCACGGTAAGCAGCGGGAACAGCGAGATGAGCGAGATGACAATGGAGGCCTTGCCGCCTGACTCAAGCGCACGAAAGCTTGTCCACGCGCCCATCCCGTTGAGCGCGCCCCCGGCCACGGAACAGACCACCACGGTTGTTCCCAGCGCCCAATGAGGGTGACCCAGCACCAGAACCAATGCTGACAGCGCCACCATCGCCCAGCAGAACCAGAGGAATGAACGCAGGCTGGAGATGCGGTTGGTGGAGAGTTTCTGCGTGATGCCGGTGATGCCCCAGAGCACTAGCGCGAGGATCGCGTAGCCGAGCCAGACCATGGTTCCGATGGGTGCCATACTGCAACTTCCTCCGGGTTACGCATTAAGCAGGTAGATGGCGACAAAGGCCAATGCCAGACCGATCCACTGGACGCGGCCCAGCCGCTCCTTGAGAAACAGCAGTGCCAGCAGCACCGTCACCATGGGAAATAGCGCCGTAACCGGTGTAACCACCGAGGCCTTGCCGCCCTTGACCATGGCTTGGAAGTAGGCCATATTGCCGACGCCGCCGAGGATTCCGGTGAGGAATGCCCAGAAGATGCCCTTGCGGCGACCTTCTCCTGGTTCTTCCGCAAGGCCGCCTTTGCCAGCCTTGCTCACCTTCCAGGAGACGAAGACCAGCAACGGCGATATGCCCGCAGTAAAGAGGAGTTGGTTCATGGAGGCGTCGACGCCGTCGGAGGCAATCTTGGAGACAAGTCCCCAAGTGCCCCACATGACGATGGTGACCAGCGACCAGAACAGCCACAAAGGCAGGTGGCGCATTCGGCCTATTTCACTCATGCACGGCTCCTTCCTCCATATGGGCAGAGCATACCGGTACCCGTGCGCCGCGGGCAATGGGCAGCTTCGGGCCGCTCTCCTGTTTTGCGGTTCTTTCTTTCGGTCTGGCTGCTTGCGGCTTCTCCCGGTTTGCGGACAGGTTCTATGATTCCCTCGTTGGACCCGGGGGAAATGCGATGAGAATTACAGCCGTTCAAGCCATTCACCTGCGCGCAGAAGATCCGCTGATTGAGCTGTTCGACGGGTCCTACGACGACTGCGTGCTGGTTGTCCATACTGATTCGGGATTGAGCGGTGTGGGGGAGACGGAATCGATGGCGCCGGCGATCCAGGCGATTGTGCAGGGGCCATCGGCGCATAACCATGCGCGGGCGCTTGCGGGGGTGCTGGTCGGGGCGGACCCATCGGACCCGGTAGGATTGTGGCGGGAGATGTTCGAGGCTACCGATTACCTGGGGCGGCGGGGGCTGACGATGCACGCGATCGGCGGGTTGGACCTGGCTTTGTGGGACCTGCTCGGGAAGATCGAGGGGAAGCCGGTCCATGCGCTGATCGGCGGGGCGAAGCGGGAACGGGTGCCGGCTTACGGGACGATTTACCCGATGGCGCGGACACCGGAGGGTGTCAGGGCGCAGGTGGAAGCGGGGCAGGCGAGGAAGCTGCGCAACTTCAAGTTTGCGGCGGACCCGTGGTGGCTGGAGGATATTTCGCTGACGGGAGGGCTATTGGCGGCGGCGCGGGAGCAGGCGGGGGATGCGGCGCACCTGATTGTGGATGCGGCGCTCTCGTACCGGTCGGCGGAGGAGGGGCTCCGGTTGTATCCGGCTTATCGTGAGGTGGGCATCTGGTTTTTGGAAGCGCCGCTGCCGCTGGACGATGTGGAGGGACACCTGGAGATGAGCCGGCATGGGCTGCCGCTGGGTGTGGGCGACCTGGGACTGACGCATGTGCGCGAGTTCATCGAGATGATGGACCACGGCGGGGCGAGCATCTGCCAGCCGGACATCTCGCAGGTGGGCGGATTTACCGGCATCCTGCAGGTGGCCAAGGCGGCGTATGCGCGCGGCAAGCGGGTGATTACGCACGGCTACAAGACCAACATCGAGATTGCCGCCAATCTCCATTTCCTGGCGGCGCAGGAGAAGGAGGAGCCGCTGGAGTTCTCGCTGAGCCACTCACCGCTGCGGTGGGAGACGACCAACGAACACTTCCCGGTGGAGGACGACGGCTGCGTGCGGATTCCTCAGGCTCCGGGACTGGGCGTGACGTTGAATATGGAAACCGTTGAGCGGTACCGGTTCAGGCAGTAGCGAGCCGGACGGATCGAAGAGCGCAGATCGCAGCAGCGCGAGTCGGCGGCGCATCGGTCGGTACAGACCGGGCGGATCTCCGACGAAATAGACCGGGTGGATCTCCGACACTGCAGCGAAGGGTGATGGCGTTACAACCGTCATTATGCCTTGGAAAACGAGCAGTGTTATGGAAGAGAAGCTGCGCTTTGTGTTCGAGTATGAGCGCGATGAGCGGACGATGGCCGAGTTGTGCGCGCAGTTTGGAATCTGCCGCGATACCGGCTCTGTGTGGCTGCGGCGCTACCGGGAGTATGGTCTGAAGGGCCTGAGCGAGGCGAACCGGGCTGCGCGGCATCATCCCAACCAGACAGCAGTGGGGATCGAGCAAGCGGTGCTGGAGCTGCGAGAGGCGCATATGCGCTGGGGTCCGCGCAAGCTGAAGCGGATTCTGGAGCGGAACCAGCCGGGACGGGTGTGGCCTGCGACCAGCACGATCGGCGAGATGGTGAAGCGCGCCGGGCTGGTGGTTCCGCGCAAGAAGCGGCGCCGGACCGAGCCCTATACCCAGCCGCTGGCGCATGCCGGGGAGGCCAACCGGGTGTGGTGCGCCGACTTCAAGGGCTGGTTCCGGGCCGGCGACGGAGCGCGCGTGGATCCGCTGACGATTACCGATGCCTGGAGCCGCTACTTGCTGCGCGCACAGGCGGTGGAGAAGGCTGACACCGAGCGGGTGCGGGCTATCTTCGAGGCCGCCTTCCGCGAGCACGGGATGCCGGAGGCGATCCGCGCCGACAACGGCGCGCCGTTCGCCAGCCCGGCCGTGGGCGGCCTGAGCCGGCTGGCGGTGTGGTGGGCCCGGCTGGGCATCGTGCACGAACGTATCCCCTTCGACTACGCTCAGGGCAGGCTTTCGGCTCCGCTGAAAAGCGCACCACTCAGGATGACAACTCTTTACTGTTCATAAAGATATATAGATACCCGAGCGTTCGATTCAGGCCAGGGATCTCAGTTGACGCGGAGGAGCATTTTCAGGGTGGTGCCGGGGGATTGGGTCATGCGGTCGAAGGCGGCCTGGCCTTCTTCCAAGGGCAGCTCGACGGTCCAGGGGCGGATGTCGATTTCGGCGGCGATGAGGAGCTGGAGGGCGCGCGCGAAGTCGGCGGGGGTGTAGGCGAAAGACATGGAGACGCGGTGCTCCTTGCGGATGCTGGAAACGAAGTCGATTTCGCTGCGCTCGGAGCCCATGCCGAGGAGGACGACGAGACCGCCGGGTCGGCAGAGGTCGAAGGCGGCCTGACGGGCGGGGCCCACGCCGGAGGCGTCGAGGACGAGGTCGAGGCCGTGAGCGGCGAAACGGCGGGCGTCTTCGCGGCCTTGTTCGGTGCTGACGTTGGCGGCGAGGGTTGCGCCCATGCCGCGGACGGTAGCGAGACGGACATCGCTCACATCCTGGACGAGAATGTCGCGCACGCCGAGGCGGACGGCGGTGAGGACGGCGAGGGAGCCCATGGTCCCGGCGCCGACGATGCCGAGGCGGAAGAAGGGCAGGGGCGCGGCCTGGCGGAAGAGATGAACGATGTTGGCGAGCGGCTCGGCGACCACGGCCTGAGCGTCCGTGAGAGAGTCGGGGATTTCGTAGACCTGGGTTGCGGGGATGGAGACGAACTCCTGATAGCAGCCGGCGGTTTTGTCGAGACCGAGGAGACGCCAGGAGGCGCAAAGGTTTTGCGCGCCGCTGAGGCAGGCGGTGCAGCGGCCGCAGCTGATGAGGGGATTGGCGACGACGCGCTTGCCGTCAGAGACGCGGCGGCCGACCAGTTCGTGGCCGAGGACGAGGGGCGGAATGCGGCGGCGGCTGTGGCCGAGGAAGCCCGAAATGTCGGACCCGCAGATGCCTGCGGCGGCGACGGCAATTTCAGTGTCGCCGGGGGCGGACTGGGGGCGGGGATGGTCTTCAAGCGTGACTTGATGAGGAGCGGTATAAACGAGGGCGCGCATTGGGTCTCCTGGTGGTTAGCGAGTCGGCAGATCAGCTAGTTAGCGGAGTTGGCGGTTGAAGGATGCATTCAGCTTACTCGTTCCAGCTCGAGGATGGGCTCGGCGACGCCCCAGCGCTGGGGCTGGCTGGCGTAGGCGCGGGGGGTGCAGTGCATGTACTTCTTGAAGACGGAGGCAAAGTAAGCGGGGTTGCAGAAGCCACAGCGGTCAGCGACCTCAGCTACGTGGAGGCGGGGATCGAGGAGGAGGCGCTTGCCCATTTCAAGGCGCTGGCGGATAAGGTACTCCTCGAGGGTGTGGCCGGTGGTGCGGCTGTAGACGCGGCCGAGGTGGCCGGCGGAGAGCTTGAGGTCGTGGGCGAGCATCTGGATGGTGACTTTTTCCGGGCCGAGCTCCCCGACGAGGCGGTGGGTTTCGCTGACGATTTTTTCTTCGCGCTGGCTGAAGAGCTGCATGACTTGCTGGCGGAGTTTGTCGACGAATTCGCGAAAGGCCTCGGCCATGATGAATGAGCTGGGCGAGCCGACGAGGATTTGCACGGCGCGCTCTTTGGCGGCGTTGACGGCGACGGCGCTGGTGCCCATGGAAGAAAGCTCGCGGGCGAGGTGCTCGCAGGCCCAGGTTAGGAGACCGCGGGCTTGCTGCAGCTGGGGCACGGTGGCGGCAGCGGGGGCAGCGGCGGCGAGAAACTCGCGCAGGGCGGCGCTGATGCCGGGGGAGTCGGCCTGCTGGAGGGCTTTGAGGACGCGGCCGAGTGCTTGGGCGGGCTGCTTTTCGCCTTCCGGAAGGGCTTCAAACCAGTTGACGATGGCCTTGCCAGACTCGAGGGCGGAGGCGGCTTCGTGGTAGGCGCGGAGCAGCTCAGTGGATTGCTGGTGGAGACTGCTGATGCCGATGCGGGCCATGGGAAAGCCCTGGGCGCGAGCGATGCGGAGCAGGGTCTGGGCCATTTCTTCAAGCAGCATGCGCTCGTTGCCGGGGGTGCGGGAGCGCTGCGCGGTGAAGATGCACATTTCGCCCGGTGTGATGACGGTAGCCAGGGTGTTGGGCCAGGTTTGGCAGCGGTCCTCAATGAGGTGGGCGACGCGGGTGAGGGTGAGATTGCCGCCGAGGGCGCTTGTCGCTCCGAATTCCACGGCGCGGCGGGGAGTGGAGGGCTCCGTGGCGTCGTCGATGGCGGGGTGAAGGCGCATGACCAGCACGCGGTCCGGGAAGCGGTCGAGGCCGACGTTGCGGGCCAACTGGCGGACGGATTCCTGATTCTCCGCGCCGCCGTTGCGCATTTGGCCGGCGAGCAGGACTTCGGCCAGCTCGCGGCGGTCGAGGGCGCGTTCGCGTTCGCGCATGCGCTGGAACTCGCTCATGATTTCAAGGCGTTTCCAGGCGTTGGCGAGATAGCGGGCAAAGACCTCGAGCATGCGGACCATTTCAGCCAGCTGGGCGGTAGTGACGACGGGAACGCGGTAGTATGCGTCTTCAAGGCGCGCCATATCGATGTGGGGCTGCTCGCCGAGCTCCTGCCGGACGTATTGAAAGCCGGTCGTCGAGGGCGGGACGGCGAGCACCTGGCCGCTGAACAGGGTGCCCAGGTAGCGGCCTTCGCAGACGACGGGCACGGCGATATCGGTGAGGCCGACGTGGCAGGAATAGACCTGGCTTTTGCCGGTTCTGCGGCAGCGTTCTTTGGCCGGTTTGTCACTGCGGGCGCAGGTGGTTTCCTCGTGGGCGCCAAAGCCGTGGACGAGGTCGCAGAAGTGGGTGCTGGGACTGGGCGAGGTGCGGCCGGGAGTGTCTGCGCCAACGGGCTGCAACTGGACGAGGGCGTCGCCGGTGTTGACGCGTGGACCTTGGGCGGGATCGAAAAGCTCCAGGTCGTCTGCCCACATGAGCTCAACGTTGCGGATGGGGCTGGAGTCGTTGAGGAGGACGAGGAAGTACTCGAAGAGCTCGAGATCCTTTTTGAATTCCTGCTTGAGTGTCTCGCTGAGGTCGGGTTTGTGCTTCTTCATTTGGAGGAGTCTCCGGGCCCGGTAAGGATGGCGCAGCCATCTTAAACTTTGGAACTCGGACTTGAATATCGATAATCCGACAGAGAGTATTGTTTTATTGCTTTGCCGGGCTGAATTTTAAATGTGCGACGATGGCGCGGTGGAGGGTTTATGGATGGGCGCGGATGGTCAGGCCGCCATCGACGACCAGATGGGTTCCTGTGACCCAGGCGGAGGCGGGGCCGGCGAGGTAAGCGACGGCGGAGGCGACATCGGCGGGGAGACCGCGGCGGCCCAGGGGGTGGAGGGCGGCTGTGTGGGCGGCGATGGCTTCGGGGTCGGGCGCAGTGCGGAGCCACTGATCCCAGAGGGCGGTATCGATGTAACCGGGGCAGACGGCGTTGACGCGAATGCGGCGGGGGGCGAGCTCGAGGGCGAGGTTGCGAGTGAGGGCGACGAGGCCGGCCTTGGAGCAGGCGTAGGGGATGGCGTTGGGGAAGGCGTGGGTGGCGTGGATGGATCCGATGTTGACGATGGCGCCACCGGACGCAGGAAAGAGCGGGGTGAGGGCCTGGGCGAGCAGGAGCGGGGCGCGGAGGTTGACGGCGATGACGCGATCAAAGAGGGCAACGGTGAGCTCGGCGAGTGGCAGGTCGAATTCGATGCCGGCGTTGTTGACGAGGATGTGGACATGGGGAGCGAAGGATTGGATTTGCGCGGCGAGGGCGGCGATGGCGGCGGGATCGGCGAGGTCGGCGACGGCGGTGTGGATGGGGGCGGGGCCGGACTGGCGGAGAGACTGGCCGCTCGCGGCGAGGGCTTCGGCGTTGCGGTCAACCAGGACAAGATGGACGCCACGACGATGGAGGTCTTCGGCGATGGCGCGGCCGATGCCCTGCGCGGAGCCGGTGACGACGGCGACGAGGCCTTGAAACTCGGCTGTTCCCTGCGGCTCTTCGTGGTTCATGCGGCTGCCTCCTTACCTTGGGTTTGCGGCGTCGGTGAGAAAAACGAGCTCGGAGCTGAGCGGTTGCGAGAGGTGGACGGTGAGGCCGGTGGTCATCAGCTCATGGCCGGTGGCTTCGCGGTCAGGAGATGTGGCGTCTTGAAAATGCAGACGGTAGCGGCGGGCTGGATCGAGTCCGGCGAGTTTGAAGGGGTGCGCCTGGTTCGTCGGCGATGGAGCCGCGGAAGGCGAAGAGGACGCCGGTGGCGCGAACGGGATCCCAGTATTGGAGGCCGTCCCAATGGACGCCATCAGGACGCGGAGAGACGTGATAAAGCTGGGCATCGCGGATGAGCGGGCGGAGGCGCTCTTTGTAGAGGGCGAAGGCCTGGCGGGCGGCCGCGTGCTGTTCGGGGGTCCAGGCGGTGGTGTCCAGCATGATGGTGGTCCAGCCCATCATGCCGCTGCGCAGCATGTAGAGAAAGTTTTCGAGGTGCGGGGTGGGCCATTTTTCGACGTAGCTTTCCAGCATGGCAGCGGGGAGCAGATGGCTGGTGTCGTAGAAGGCGCGGCGGTTGGAGAGCGGGTCGTAGGTGTCGGTGATGGAGAAGTAGTCGCCGTGCGCGGCGGAGCCGAAGTCGACCATGCGTCCGCCGTCGTTGCAAATTTCAAAGAGCAGGCCGGGGTGGTCGCGGCGCGGTCGCTCGTAGATGTCGTAGTAGGCGCGGACGGCGTGGTAGCTGACGTCGGTCGAGTTGGAGGCAAGGACAAAGTCGGATCCCCAGTCGTGAATGATGCGCATGGTGCTGCGGTCGGGCGGGGCGTGGGGATGGTCGTCGCGGACGCAGCCCTGGGCGACGAGGTAGCCGTCGTGCTCGAGCATGTCGAGGTGGTAGTCGGTCGACGATGCGGTTGACTTCTTTGGCGGCGTAGTCGTGTGCGGCGGGAACGCCGATGTCGATGGTCTGGCCCTTGAACTCCTCCGGCTTCCAGTCGGGCTCGAGGTCGGTGACCATCCAATCGCGCACTTTGGGGTCGCGGACATTGAGTGCGCCGGGCTCGGTGTCGAGTGCGGCCTGCGTCCAGTCGGTCCAGATGCCGAAGCGAAGGCCCTGGCGATGCGCTTCGTCGGCGATGAAGGCGAGGCCGTGGGGGAATTTTTCGGGATCGGGATACCAGTCGCCGACGCCGCGGAACCAGCCGGCGTCAATGTGGAACATCTCCAGGCCCAGTTCCTTCGACTCGGCGATCATGCGCAGCGCGAGGGCTTCGTCCACCTGCATGCCGCTGCCCCAGCTGTTGTTGACCATGAGGGGATATTGCGGGTCTTTCCAGGTAAGAGGATTGCCGAGGACTGCGCGGACCCAGGGGCGGAGCTGGTTTCCGGCGCCATCCGGGCCCGCCGCTGAATGCGCCAAGAAAGACAGTGGGTGTTTCAAAGGTCTCGCCGGGAGCGAGGCGGGTTTTGAACGGGCCGGGGTCGGGATTGAGGCCGAGGACGGTGGTGAGGCTGTTGCCGGTGCGCTCGAGGGAGATGCGGGTGCGTCCGCTGAACTCGATGCCGGCGTACCAGCCGGACTGGGAGCCGGCGTCGTAGACGATCTCCGCGGGGATGATTTCGCGGGCTTCGCCCGGGAGTGGGATGGGCGTAGGTGGAGGATTTGCCGGTCCAGCTATAGTTTTCGGCGATGGTTTCGAGATGGGTTCCCGCGGCGGAGGGGGTGTCAGCGCCTTTTTCGATGTAGAGGTTGCGGAGGTCGCTGGGCGGATTGATGCGCCAGTTGAGGCGAAGGGAATCAACCATGGGGAGCCAGAGCTCCTGGTTGCTCAGATTTTCGACCTGGATGCGGTGCTCGACGGGGCCAGAGGCAGCGCGGGCTTCCCATATCCAGCTGAGGCGGAGATGGGGAGTGGCGGACTCGTAGACGAAGACGATTTTGGCGGTATCGGCAGGGCCGAGGCTGGGCCGGAGTTGCCAGGTGACGGGGACGGTAGCGCCGTTGATTTCGACGCTGGCGGGGAGGGGTTCGGCGGCCTGGTTGGACCAGTGATTACCGTGCGAGCCCTCGATCCATTCCAGACGCGGGGCCTGGGGGTCGTCGCGGAGAGAGACGTGGATGGCGGAGGTGGAGAGGATTCTGGGCGATGGAGCTTCAGTTGCGGAGGCTGCGCAGCAGACAGCGAGGCAGGCAACGGCTGTGGCCCAGGTGAGAGAGTGCGCGTTGCGACTTTTCGGCATCTTCGGCATGGTCTCACGAGAGGCGGCAGGTTGTTCGAGGTTTGTGGTTTCCCACCACCTGAGTTGGTGCAGACGCCGCTCGCGCGGCATTGGGTTCGTGGTTTCCCACCGATTTCACGATGGGGCTGTGAAATGGATGGGGCACCCTGGAATCTTCACACCCGAGAGGTTTTTGCCACGTGCAACGATGCGGCTTTTCAAGGCTCAAAAGAACCCCAGCGACTGGGCCCTGTCGCTGGGGCGGAGGCAAAGTGGTTTGCCGAGGTTTTTCAGCCCGTGGAATGCACGGGCTGAATGGCCCAGACGGGTTTTAGAAGAAGAATCGGAGGCCGGCTTGCATGACGCGCTGTCCGGTTTTGCCGTTGATGCCGCCGAATTCGGGGTTATACGGATCGGTTATGATGTTGCCGAAGACGGGGTGGTTGAGGATGTTCTGTGCTTCGAGGCGCAGTTCGAGGTTCCGCGATTTGTCGTCGTTGAGGTAGAACTTCTTGAGGATGCTGGCGTCAGTGTAGAAAGCCCCAGGGTTGCGCAGATTGGCGAAGTAAACCGGTGAATTGGCAAGTGTGTAATTCGGCGTGAGCTTGAATGAGGATGGGTTGAGCACCCCCGCACCGCTGGAGTTGGCCCAGTTTCCGTTGATCACGAGAGCGTCTTGGTAGCTGACCCCGCTCTTCTTGAAGTTGGTGTTGGCGAAGCTCCAGCGGATCGCGGCGCCGGGGACGGTTACCTGGCCATCAGGTTGCGCCGAGGGAACCTGCACGGGCGTACCTTTGGCATTCCAGGTGGTGATGCCGGCAAAGGCCCAGCCGCCCACGACAGCATCGAGGACTTGGCCGCCAAGGCCAACTGGCTGGTTGAGTAACTGGCGTCCGCGGCCAAAGGGCAGGTCGTAGGAGTAATTGAGCTTCATGGTCTGCGGCATTTCGGACGGAGAGATGCCGTAGCCCTCCATGAGGTTGTGGGGGTTTTGCAGCACGCCGTAGGAGAGGCCGTTGTTGTTGATGTCGGTGCTGGCGGCATCGGTGAGCGTTTTGCGAATGGCGTAGGAGGCGAGCAGTTCAAGACCGCGGAAGTTGCGGGACTGGATCTGCATGTTGAAGAAATTGGCGAACGATTTGCCCCACGATACCTGACCCGGCGTATTGGAGTTGGTGCCTCCATATTGCGGAGAGAGGCCGAGGAGCTGGGCCAGCGGAACGGTGGGGTCGTTCTGAAAGCTCTGCGACTGGTTGTTGAAGGGGTTGGGGACCTGGTCGTTGAGATGACCACCCAGGCTGTAGTAAGCGAGCGGAATGTTGTTGAGGCTCCACTCGCCGTTGACGTGCATGAGCTGGTGGACGCCCTTGATGCCGTCGTACTCAGCAGTGACGACCCAGTCCTTGCCGACCTGGCGCTGGATGTTGAGGCCCCACATGTAGTCGGTGGGGGTGTCGTAGTGGCCGATGGTGGTTCCCTGGCCGTTATCGTTGGCGCTGTAGGAACCGTAGGTGGTGTACCAGAACTGTTGATTGGTGGCGACAGGTGGAATCCAGCCGAGGTTGCCGCCGGTGGTCTGCGCAGGGAAGGAAAGCAGGCCGTGATCGCACTGGCACAGCTCACTGATCCATTTCATGCCGTTCTGGGTGCTGACCTGGTTGAAGATGTTGGTGTTGTAGTAGAAGCTTTGCCAGTCCGTTGAGAGGCCGTTCAAGCCCTGGTCGACGAAGCCGCCGTTGAGGTGAACGACGGTCAAGGGGTCAACCTGCCAGCTGATGCCGACGCGGGGCTGGAGGTTGACCAAATTGGTGGTGTAGAGGTTTTTCTGCGGATATTCGGGAGTGTTGACGAGCGCCAGGCGGCCGGTGGCTCCCGAGGTGATCCAGGCGGGCGTGGCCAGGCCAGAGAGCAGCCCGCTGGGTTCAGCGGCCGCAACGGAACTCCAGCTCCACCCGGTGTCAGGGGTGAGCACGTTTTTGGCGTTGAGGTCGTAGATGAGCCCGCCGAAGGGATGGCGGCCGGCTTTGGCGCCGTCGTGATCCCAGCGCAGGCCGAGTTGGACGGTAAGCTTGCTGTTCACCTTCCAGTCGTCCATGATGTAGGCCGCCTGGTTCCATCCGTAAGGAGTGATATTCCAACTGCTTCCCCAGGAGTTGAGGTTGGACGAGCCGGTCATAAGCTCGGCAAGGCCGTCGCCGGTGAGGCCGTCGTTCTGGTTCCAGTACTGCTGGGTGCCATAGCCGCCGGTGACAGGACTGTACCCGGCGCCGAGGCCGATAACCCCGGTGGCATCGCCGCCATGCTCAGTAAAGCGGACGAAGTATTGCTCATAGCCGGCCTTGAGGGTATGGCGGCCGAAGAGGTGGGTGAGCGAGACCACACCGTTGTCGGTCTGGGTGAGGAAGGAGTCGTACTGGTCGCCACCGACGTGGGTATAGCCGCCGTCGATTCCGCCGATGTTGGCGACGGGAGCAATTTCGTTGGTGGTCTTGGCACTGTTGTTGAGGATGAGCGGATCCCATCCCCACTGCGAGGTGTTGATGCTGGGATCGGGCAAGGAGCCGTCGCCGGAGACGCCGGTACTAACGAGGTCAGTAACGCCGACGCCGAGGTGAAAGTTGAAGACGGTGCGGGGGCCGATGGTCCAGGTGTAAAGGAATGCGCCGGTCCAGTCCTCATCGGTGGTGAGCGCCGTGGCAGCGTGCTTGAATGGCGCGGGCACAAGGGAGGTAATCATGGAGCGGCTCATGCTGCCCTGGACGTGATGATTTGGGCGGAGGGCATCGTCGACGCGGAAGAAGTACTTGTCGATGGGGGTGCGCAACTGGACCGGGTCATAACGGTTGTCGACGAAGTCAGTGTTGCCCATGGGTGCGTGGTTGGGTGTAGGCCAGAGGGCCATGTAGTGGGCAAATAACTGGCTCTGGCCGGAGAGGCCGCCCCCGGGGGTGGCGGGGATTTTGCTGTTGGGAAATTGAGGACGAACCCAGCAGCTGCCCTGCGAGGAGTATTGACTGGCGAGTGGACCAGTGCAGTCAGCGGCGCTGGTGTCGAGGTACCCGTTGAAGGGGTCGTAGATTTTGGCGGTGATGGGATTGTTGTTGCTGTCGTAGCCGATGACCGTTTGGGAGAAGTCGCCCTGCTGGTTGAGGATGGTGGGAATGCTGCTCTCGTCCACCTGGCCCTGCGTGAATCGCTGGCCTTCCCATGCGGCATAAAAGAAGGTGTGATCGGTGCCGTTATAGAGGTGAGGAATGCGCACCGGGCCACCGCCGGCGAGGCCATAGTTTTTCTGCTGGAAGTCCTGGCGGGGGACGTCGACGGAGTTGTTGGACCAGGTGTTGCTATTCAGATCCTGGTTGCGCATGTAGAAGAAGGCGCGGCCGTGGTAGGTATTGGTGCCGCTCTGGGTCTGCATGGAGATGATGCCGCCGGCGTAGCGCCCCTTGTCGGCGGTGAGCACACCGCTCTCGACGCGGAACTCGGCGACGGAGTCGGGGGTAGGGATAGCGCGGTTGGTGTTGTTGAATTCGGCTTCCTGGACCGGATTGCCGTCGACGCTGATGTTGGAGCCGTTGACCTGTCCGCCGGAGATGGAATAGCTGTTGCCGGTGTTGGCGATAAGATACGCTGCGTTGCCCTGGGAGAGGCTCTGGAGATTATCGACCTGGGGACCGGAGCCCTGCACGGAAGGAACCGTCGCGGTGAGATCGAGGGCGTTTCGGTTCAACTGGGGCAGCTCGGTGATCATCTTGTTGTCGAGTACGTCGGAGGTGGTGGCTTCATCGGAGGAGATGAGCGTCTCTCCGCCGCTGACGGTTACGCTGACTTCGACGGAGCCGGGCTTGAGGATGAAGTTCTGAGCAAGGTGATCGCCGGTGCCGAGGACCAGACCGGCGCGCTTGACCTCGCCAAAGCCCTGCATGGTGACGGTGACAGTGTACGGGCCGGGCAGCAATTCCTGCAGCACATAGATACCGGCGCCGTCGGAGACGGCGGTGTAGGGCACGTTGGTATCGGTGTTGACGGCCTTGATTGCTGCGCCGCCGATGACGGCGCCGGTGGGATCGGTGACGAGTCCGCTGAGCTGGGCATTGGATGTTTGCGCCCGCAGCGTGGGGCTGATGGCCGCCATGGCTACGAGAACCGTTACGGCCAGAAATGATGCGCGCCTCGACACGATCGACTGTTTAGCTTCTCTACCGTTTGAACTCATGGCCTTCTGCACCTCCGAAAATGCCGACGGCGCGCACGATTCCACCACGCAGCCCCGGCTCAATCTAGACCCCATTGATATTCCATGCTGGAAACGACCGTCTATGCGCGTTGGCGATATTTCTTGTGTTTTAAGGGTTTCCTTGCGGAATGCTGTTGTTGGAGATTTGTGGGTGATGCGGCCGGAGCAGGGGTGATCGCTTTACGAAGCAGGCTCGGTGACGGTGATGCGCTGATCGGCCGCGACTTCGCCGAGCGATTGCAGCTTGCCGGAGGGCCAGCGGATTTCGATCGTGGCGCGCGTTGCTTCGGCCAGGCCGAAGTGAACGGTGAGGTCGCTGGAGGAGGCGTAGCCGACGCTGGAGGTGACGGTGCGGAGCTGGGTGCGGCCGGCGGCATGGCAGCGGAGTTCAGCGCCGATGGCAGAGCGGTTGCTGGCGTGGCCAGTGAGGCGGAGCTGGAGCCAGTGGCGGGGTGGGGTGGCGGGCCCGGTGCGGTTCCACCAGAGCTCGATGGGGGCGTTGAGGGCGGTGACGGCGACATCGATGCGTCCGTCGCGGTCGAAGTCGGCAAAGACAGCACCACGATGGAGGGCGGGTTGCTGGAAGTCAGGGCCGGCAGTGGCGGAGACATCTTCAAAGCGGCCGGAATGGTTGCGAAGAATCTGATTGGGCTGGGCATCCTGGGTGTCGAGGCCGCCGCCGGCGACGAAGAGGTCGAGCCAGCCATCGTTATCGAGATCAACCAGACCACAGCTCCAGCCGCTATGGAGACGGCTGAGGTTGAGAAGGCCGGTTTGGGCGCTGCCATCTTCAAAGTCGCCCTTACCCTGGTTGAGAAAGACGTCCCAGGTTTCGTTTTTGAGGCCGGTCATGACGATATCGAAGCGGCCGTTGCCGCGGATGTCTCCGAAGTCGGCGCCCATGCCAGAGATGTTGCGGCCGTCGCCATTGAAGGCTACACCGGCTTCGACACCGACCTCGTCGAAGGCCTTGCCGCGATTGCGCAGGAGCAGGTTGCGGCTGTTGTCGTTGGCAACGAAGATGCCGGGACGGCCGTCGCCGGCGAAGTCAGCCATGGCCAGGCCCATGCCCTTGCCGAGCAAGTCGGGCAGGCCCTGTTTGCGGGTGACTTCCGTGAAGGTGCCGTCTCCGTTGTTGTGGAAGAGCTGCATGGGCTCGGCGTGGTACTTGTCGGGATGGCAGTAGGCGCGGGTTGCTGGTTCGAGGCCTCCGCAGATGGGGTCCGAACCAGGCGCCCAGTCGCAGTAGTTGGAGATGAAGAGGTCAAGGAGGCCGTCGTTGTCGTAGTCGACAAAGCAGGCGGCGACGGACCAGACGGGACGGCCGAGGGAGCCGGGTCCGGCGAGACCGGCGGGCTGGGTGACGTCAGTGAACGTGCCGTCGCCATTGTTGCGGTAGAGATGGTTGCCGTGGACGCCGACGACGAAGAGGTCTTCGTGGCCATCGTTGTTGTAGTCACCGACGGCGACGCCCATGGAGTAGCCTTCGCCGGCGAGGCCGGCTTTGACGGTGACGTCAGAGAATGTGCCGTCGCGGTTGTTGCGGTAGAGGCGGTTGAAGTACTCGCGGCCGGTCTTGGTGAGGTCAGGGAGCGAAGCGCCGTTGGTGCAGAAGAGATCGGGCCAGCCGTCGGCGTCGAAGTCGATGACGGCGAGGCCGCCGGGGAGGGTCTCGACCTGGTATTTGCGGCCGGCAGCGCCATTGCGGAGGACGAAGTCGAGGCCGGCGGCGGCAGCGCCGTTGACGAGGCGGATGGGCGGGGTGAGGCCGGATGCGGCCTGGGCGAAGGCGCGGAGGGGCCATTGGCGGGCGAGGGATGCACCGGCCAGTGCGGCTCCGGAACGGAGGAGGGTGCGCCTAGTGGTTGGCATCAGGGCTCCCCGCTGGGGTGGAATGGGCCTGGAAGGCGTCAGAAAGGCGGCGTGCTTCGGCATCGGCTTTGGCGGCTTCGACATCGCGGCCGAGTTTGCGGAGGACGCGGGCGAGGAGTGCGTGGAGCGCGCCTTTCTCATCGGGATAGCCAGCGGCGAGGGCGGGGCCAAGCAGGTCAGCGGCTTGCTGGGCAGAGCCGGTCTGGGCGAGGGCTGTGCCGAGCTCGACCTGCACGGAGCGGTCGCCGGGAGACTCCTGGGCGAGTTGGCGGAGCCAGGGGAGGGCCTGGTCGTAGTCGCGGTTCGTAACGGAGATGGAGGCGAGGGTGCGGAGGGCTTCGCGGCGGTGTGGATCGATGGCGAGGGCGGCCTGGGCGGACTGGCGGGCGGCGTCGGGGTCGCCGGCAGTGAGTTGGGCTTCGGCGAGGCGTTCGAGCAGGGCGGGGTCGTTGGGGTGGGCAGCCAGGGCCGCGCGGTACTCGGCTTCGGCAGCGGGGGCGTCGGCTTTGAGACGGAGCAGGACGTCGCCCCGCAGGCGGTGGACGGCGGACGGTTCCTCCTGGGCGGACTGGAGTAGGGATGCCGCGTCTCCGGCGGCAGCGGCGTAACAGAGGGAGAGCTGATATGCGGCTTCGACGGCCGCGGGAGCCTGTTTGCCGGTCGCTGGGATGAGTCCCAGTTTTCGTTCGAGGGCGGGGATAGGAGCTTCACAGGCGGCTCGCTGGATGGGCCCCTGGGATGCTTCCGCCAGGCGGCGGGCGGCGCCAGTTCCGGCGGTGGAAGAACGCAGGAATTCGCCGAGGGTGCGGAAGCGCTCCAAGGCAAACCCGGCCCAGGCTTCAAGCGCTTGCTCGGAGTTGTGGCCGCGCTGGAGAGCGCGCTGGTAGGCCTCGGCCGCGGGAGCGAAGCGGGCGAGTGAGGCGTTGGCCTCGCCGAGGTAGTCTTCGGGGAACTCTTCTTCAGGTTTGATGCGGGCGGCTAATTCCAGGCGCGGAACGGCTTCGGCGGCCTTACCGGTGCGGAGGAGGTCGATGCCGAGGAGGAGATTGGCGAAGTAGTCGCTGGGCTGGAGATGGCGCGCCTGCTCGAGGATGGGGATGGCTTCAGCGAAGCGGGCCTGCTGGTGGAGGTCGAAGCCCTGCTTGAGCAGATCGTCGAAGGCAGGGGCAGGGGGCGATTGCGCCGCTAGGGCGAAGGCCTGCAAGGCGCAGAGCAGGAGGGTGGCACACACACGGGCTCCGGTCTTGCGCTGCTTGAGGGTCACCCGGTCACCATAGAGCTTTGCGGCTTGGGTCGGCAACCGGACATGGGTTCAAGGAGCTGCCGAAGTTTCGAATTGCGGGCTTCCGCGCGGGCGTCCTTATCCTGCTCGCAGTGGGCCTTGGGGGCATTCGCTATTCTGTATCTGTTTATGCCCGAGACCCACGAGATACGGCTGGAAGGCGCATGACAGGCACAGCGCGGATTGTTGTTACTCTGGCCGTTTTTGCCGCGATGCTGCTGCTCATGGTGCTACGCCCGCGCCGCTGGAACGAGGCCTGGTGGACCTTGCTCGCGGCAGCGGCGATGCTCGTGCTGGGCCTGGTGACTCCGCACGAGGCGCTGGGAGCGGTGCTTGCCGGAAAGAACACGCTTCTGTTTCTTCTTTCGCTTCTGTCGCTATCGTTGCTGGTGGGCAAGAGCGGCTTCTTCGATTGGGCTGCGATCCGATGCGCACTGGTTGCGAAGGGAGACGCGCGCGCGCTTTACCGCAACGCGTTTGTCGCCGGCGCAATTGTCACGGCGATCCTGTCACTGGATACTACGGCGGTGATGCTGACGCCGGTGATGCTGGCGCTGGTAAAGAGGCTCAAGGTGCCGGCGGCGCCCTACGTGTTGCTGTGCGCGTTTGTTGCCAACGTCGGCTCGCTGTTGCTCCCGATCAGCAACCTGACCAACCTGCTTTTTGCCGATGCGTTCCGTCAGACCTTTGCAGCCTTTGCCGCCAGAATGATCGTGCCACAACTGGCAGCACTCGCCACCACGTACGCCATCCTGCGCTGGCACTTTCGCCGCGATTTGCCCCGCGGCTTCGACGCCGAATCGCTGCCCGAGCCGGCCAGCGTGGTTCCCAATCGTCCCTACTTTCTGGTTTGCGTGACCGTCCTTATCGCGGTGCTTATCTGTTACTTTCTGGCGCCGCTGGTGGGGCTGGAGCCTTACGTATTCGCCTTCGCCGCCAGCGCCGTGCTGGCAACTGCCGGCATGGCGAATGGACGCGTGCGAATTCAGTTTGCGCGGGAGCTCGCCTGGGACCTGTTTCCCTTCGTCATCGGGCTGTTTATCGCCGTGCAGGGGCTTGAGAATCTGGGCATCGTGGGGGGCGTGTCGAGGTGGCTTGCGGAGATGACACCGGGATCGCCACAGAAGCTTCTCGCTGCTGCGGGCGCAACGGCGTTCGCGTCGAATATCGTGAACAACCTTCCCGCGGCGCTGATTGCACGCGGCGTGCTTCTGCGTTCGCACGCGCAAATGGGTACGGTGCTAGCGGCGCTGATCGGCACCAATGTGGGCTCCATGGTGACTCCCTTCGGTTCCCTGGCAACCATGCTTGTTCTTGCATTTGCGCGGCGGGATGGGGAAGACGTGCACACCAGTCAATTCGTCATGCTGGGCCTTTGGGCGGTGCCCGTGATCCTGGTCCTGACCACGGTTTCGCTCTCCCTGACCTTCGCGCTGGTTCGGTGACGATTGCAGAGGTGATGCCGGCGGCGGTTCGATGGGGTTCAGAAAGCACTGTTGCGACCATGGTGGGTTCGTCCACGCGAATCCGTCGCGGAGCTCAGTGCAGTTTTGCCTGGATCTGCAGGAGAAGCTGGTGGGCTTCGTCATGGACCCTGCGGGTGTAGGGGGTGTTCCCGTCTTCGGTCATCTTGTCGGCGATCTGGGCGTGGGGCAGGGCTTCCTCGTCGCGATGCTCGCCGGCGAGCGCGCGGGCCCAGACCAGGTGAGTCACGCCGACACGGCGGCTGTTGGGGGCGATCCTTCCCTCGAGAATCCCGAGCAGTTCCCTGGCCGTGGCTTCCGCGTCGGTGTAGCGGCCCACCTCGACGTAACCGCAGGAAAGGTAATACATGGGCGGGAACATGTCAGGGCTGGTCCCGGCTATTCTTCTCCATGCGGGCATGGACGCCTCGAGGATGGGCACGGCCTCCTTAGCCTGGCCGAGGCGTACCATGGCGCCACCCATGAGAGCCTGGACCATGAGGGTGTTCTTCTTGTCGGGGCCGGAACAATTCTTCAGGCCTTCATAGGCCTTTTGAAACATGGGCAGGGCGGCGGGAATATCGTTGCGGGCCTGGTCGATGTAGGCAAGATCCTCGTACATCTGGGACTGATCGCAGACGGCGTAGGGCTCGCGGTTGTAGATTTCGATGTCCTGCTGGATGAGCTGGGCGGCCTCATCGAGACGGCCGCGAACTTCGTAGTCCTCGGCAAGCTGGTACGTGGCGTAGGCGGTCTCGCGCTCGGGGAGATGGTACTGGTTGCTTTCCTTGACCGCGTCCTGGAGGATGCGCAGGTTGTCGTCAGACTTGAAGCCGTTTTTCTCAAGGTTGGAAGCGTAGTAGATATCGCTCCAGACGCGAACGGTGGGTGAGATGCCGGGCTTGCGGCTGAGCTGGTAGGCGTGGGCGGCGCGGGCCTTGCCATCGTCCATGCGGCCTTTCTGGTAGGCGATGTCGCCGTAGAAGGCTTCGGCCTCGGCCTCGGCGCCGATATCGTCGGCTGCCTTGGCGCTGGAGATGATCTGGTCAAAGACTTTCTGCGCACTGTCGAGGTCGCCGTTTTCATACATCGACTCGGCCAGGCTCATCTGGGCCTCGCGCAGGTCGTCGGGATTCTTGATGTAATCGGGCAGCAGCTTGACGCCGAGTTCGAGGAACTCGGGGACGGTGAATTCCTGCTTGCCGGTGTAGCTGGAGTTGGCCAGCTTGAAGAGGCGGTACATGAAGGTTTGCATGCGCAGCGCGCGCTGGCCCGCGCGCACGGCCTGCTCCTGACGCCAGCCGGCATAGGCAACGCTGCCGACAAGGGCGACGAAGGCGAGTCCGGCAGCGGTGAGGGCGCGGCGATTGCGGCGTACAAATTTTCCCATCCAGTAGAGGGTGGTCTGCTGGCGGGCCTGCACCGGGCGGCCGTTGAGATAGCGCTGGATATCGGCGGCCAGGGCGTCGATGGAGGAGTAACGGTCTTTGGGGCGGGGGCGGAGGCACTTCTGCACGATGTTGGCGAGGTCGCCGCTGAGCACCTGGCGGAAGCGGCTTTCCGAGAGGCCGCGCTTCTCCGCGGCCGCAGCGGTGACGCCGGTTTGCAGGCGCTCCGGTTCCTGCTCGAGGATGGCGCGCTCGATCATTGCGGCGGCGGAGGCGCTGGAGCCAGGGCGGGTTCCGGCGAGGAGTTCAAAGAGGACGCCGCCGAGGGCGTAGATATCGCAGGAGGTCGTGACCGCCTCGTTGCGCAACTGCTCGGGACTGGCGTAGGCCGGGGTGGCCATGACGGTGGTGGTGAGGCGACTATCGGCCTGAATGAGCTTGGAGGTTCCAAAGTCCAGCAACTTGGCGGTTCCGTCGGCGGTGACGAGGATGTTGGACGGCTTGAGATCGAGATGGACGACAAGGTTGCGGTGGGCGTAGGCGACGGAATCGCAGACGCGCAGGAAAAGTTGCAGGCGCTCGTTGATGCCCAGCTTGTGGGCATCGCAGTATGCGTCGAGATGCAGGCCGTCGACGTACTCCATGACCAGGTAGGGCTGGCCATGCTCGCTGAGCCCGGCATCGAGCATGCGGGTGATGTTGGGGTGGTCGAGCGAGGCCAGAATGTGCTGTTCGCGGTGGAAGCGCTCGATGAACGCGGGTCCGGTCGAGTGGGGGGCCAGGATTTTGAGAGCCGCGCGCTGCACGGTGCCGCCAGCGAGGCGCTCGACCAGGTAGACCGCGCCGATGCCGCCGGTGCCGAGGTGACGGATGAGAGTGTAAGGGCCGATTTTGCTGCCCAGTGAGGAGTCCTCGGCGGATGGTGGCATTACAGGCTGTTCTTTAGTGGCGGCCGCAAAAATCTTCATTGCCCTGCGCCGCAGATCCTGATCCGGGCACCTCTCCTGAAGCACCCGCTCGCGGTCGGCTTCCGGCGTGACCTCGGCAAGATGAAACAACTCCTGCAGCAGTTCCCAGTTTTCGGCGTCTTGTGTCATTGCTGTCACTCCACGTTGGCGCGAAACAGGGGCAAAGTGCCTCAGTCTCCGGAAAAGCCCCTGACGCAGGAGGCCTCGGCTGGCGGATTTGGTCTCCGAGTAATCCGCCGGCGAATGAGGGCTTTTTCCAATGCCTGAGAGTTCACGTCCATGATGAATGCGGGCCGGGGAACCAAGGTCTCAACCCGGCCACAAGAAAATGGGTTGAGGCATACATAAAAGGGAATGAGGGCTTGTAGAGAAGGATTTTATCGCATGGGCCGGCGTCTGGAGGGAACTTCTTTGCGGGATTTTGGAGAGTGGGCGGAAGGGATTCCCTGCCTGAGGGGTGAAGGCGTGGGATTGAGGCTCAGGCCTCGTGGAGGCGCTCGTAGAGCCAGCCGCGCACGAAGCGCATTTCCCGGTCCACGGTGGCCTTTGAGGTGTTGAGCAACTCCGCTGTTTCCTCCGCGGTGAAGCCGAGGAAGAAGCGGAGCTCCACCATGCGGCATTTGCGGGGGTCAAGTTGCTCAAGCTCTTGGAGGACGTTGTCGAGATCGAGCATCTCGACGGGGCGGGCTTCGACCCAGGCAAGATCGGCATGAAGGGCGACGGGGATGCCGAAGTCGCGCTTTTGGCGTCCTTCGGCGCGGGCGTGATCGACAAGCACGCGGCGCATCAGGCGGGCGGAGAGACTGTAGAAGTGTTCGCGGTCTTCAAAGCGCAGACTGCGCTGACGAATGAGCTTGAGGAAGAGTTCATTGACGACGCTGGTGGGCTGAAGGAGGTTCTCCGGCCGCTCACCGCGGAAGAGAACGCCGGCAATCTGGCGGAGTTGGGGATAGACAAGCTCGAAGAGGTGATCGATCGCGGCTGGGTTCCCTGCCTTCCAGTCGCGGAGAAGCACCGTGATTTCGCCTGCTTCCGGCAAAGAGAATCCCCTTCTCCGGAAGTATAGACAATCCAGAACGACTTCTGCCTGGTTGAAGGGCGATTCGCCGATTGAACGGATTGGTGGTATCGTCAGATGCATTCAGGGAATTAAAGCCAGAATCCCAATCAACCACCCACGCTGCCGGCGACCGGGTTTTCTCAAGGGTTCTTTTCGCCGAATTCATCGTTTGCATTCCTCGTCGAGGCATTGCATACGTGTCGATGTTTTTACTCTCCCCATTGAACGAAAGGCAGGTGCATACCGATGAGCGATTCCCATGAAGCGAACGACGCCAAACTTGTACTTACGGTGGAAGAGATTGCCGATCTGGCCCAGGAGGGCGGCAAGCCTGCCGACACACTGATGCATGTGGTGGCGTTGATCGCCACACGCTTCGGAACCGATGTGTGCTCGGCCTACCTGCTGGAGCCGGACCGCTCGAACCTGGTGTTGGCGGCGACTCTCGGGCTGCATCCGCGATGTATTGGCACGCTGCGCATGCCGCTGAATGAAGGGTTGGCGGGACTGGTGGCGGAGCAGGTGCGGCCCGTGGCCGTGGAAGATGCGACGAGCCACCCCCGCTTCAAGTTCTTCAAGGATTCCGGCGAAGAGGAGTACCGCTCGTTTCTGGGCGTTCCGCTGATTGACCAAGGCGTGCTGCAAGGTGTTCTGGTGGTGCAGACCAAGGAGCAGCGCGCGTTTAGGGAGAGCGAGATTCACATGCTGATGGAAGCGGCCAGTGAGGTAGCACCGGTGGTGAGCGAGGCGCGCACGCTCGACCGCTTCATTGGGCCGACGCAGGAGCGGCTATGGTCACTGGCGCGGAATCTGTGGTGGAGTTGGGATCGGGCCTGCGTGAGCGTGATGCGCGATCTGAATCCGATGCGCTGGCGCAAGCTGAATCAGAACCCGATCTCAATGCTGAGCGAGATACCGCTGGAGGAGATTGAGCGGCGGGCAACGGAGCTTGGCCTTCATAGCCGGATCAACTACTGTTACCGGCGGCAGCAGGAGTATTTGAACTCCGACAGGACCTGGGGCGCGACCAACGCGGGCGTTCTGCGGCCGCGGCCGGTGGCGTATTTCTCGGCAGAGTTTGGCTTGCACGAATCCTTGCCCATCTACTCTGGAGGCCTCGGCGTGCTGGCAGGAGACCACATCAAGAGCGCCTCGGACCTGGACATTCCGCTAATCGGCATCGGTCTCTTCTATGGCCAGGGCTATTTTCTACAACGGCTTGACCAGAGCGGATGGCAACATGAGGAGTATTTGCAGACCGATGTGAACCAACTGCCGATGCAACCGGCGATTGGGGAGAACGGCGAGCCGGTAGTGGTTGTGATCGAGACGCGGGGCAGCTCGATTCGCGCCAAGGTGTGGCGGGTGAAGGTGGGCAGGATCGATCTGCTGTTGCTGGACTCGAATGTGGCCGGGAATGCGCCCGAGGACCTGGAGACGACATCGCGGTTGTATGGCGGCGATGCACGCACGCGCATCCGTCAGGAACTGCTGCTGGGTATCGGCGGCTTCCGCGCACTGAAGGCCATGGGAATCTCCCCCGGGGTGCTTCACCTGAACGAAGGGCACAGCGGTTTTGCCGTGTTGGAAGCCATCCGCAACCGGATGCAGGAAGAAGGCATCGACTTCCATACGGCGGCGAGCCAGATTCCGCGCGAAGTGGTGTTTACCACGCATACGCCTGTGCCGGCGGGGCACGACCGCTTCAATTCCGACCTGATTGAAGAACACCTGGGACCGCTGCGCGAACAGTTGGGGCTTTCCCGGGATGCGCTGATGGCCATTGGCCGCGAGAACCCGGACAACCACGCTGAACAATTCTGCATGACGGTGTTGGGACTGAAGCTTTCGCGGAGGGTGAACGCAGTGTCATCGCTGCACGGCGAGGTGTCGCGGGCGATGTGGAAGGGACTTTATCCGGGCCGGCCAGAAGAGGCTGTGCCGATTGGGCACATCACCAACGGCGTGCATGTTCCCAGCTGGCTGGCACCGCAGATGTGCCGTCTTTACGATCGCTATCTGGGCATCGACTGGCAGGGCAACAGCGGTTCGTCGCGCACCTGGGAAGAGATTGAGAAGGTGGACGACGGCGAACTGTGGGAGACGCACCTGGCTTTGAAGATCCAACTGCTGGACTTTGTGCGGCGGCGCACGCGCGAGCAGGCGGAGCGCCGGAACGAGGCGAAGGGAACGCTGGGCAAGCTGGACAAGGTGTTGTCGCCCGATGCATTGACGATCGGCTTTGCGCGGCGGTTTGCGACGTACAAAAGAGCCAACCTTTTGCTGAAAGATATAGAACGGCTGGCGGGGATGGTGAACGATCCGAAGCGGCCGGTGCAGTTTGTGTTCGCCGGCAAAGCGCACCCGCACGACGAACCGGGCAAACGAGTGCTGCAGCAGATTGCGCAGATGATGCGGGACTCCAACTTTTCGCACAAGTTTGTGTTTGTGGAGGACTACGACATCAACGTGGCCCGCTTCCTGGTGCAAGGCGTGGATGTGTGGCTGAACAATCCGCGGCGCCCGCTGGAGGCGAGCGGGACGAGCGGCCAGAAGGTGGTGCTGAACGGCGGGCTGAACCTTTCCGTGCTGGATGGATGGTGGGCCGAGGCGTACGACGGCGTGAATGGATTCGCCATCGGGACGGGCAGGACGCACTCCAACATGGATGTGCACGACAGCCGCGACGGTGAAGAACTGTACCGGGTGCTGCGTGACGAGCTGATTCCGCTCTACTACAACCGGGACCGCGACGGACTTCCGCTGGGATGGATCAAGCGGATGAAGCGGACGATTCGGACGCTGGGCTGGCGTTTCAATGCGGACCGGATGGTGATGGACTATACGCTGAAGTGCTACATTCCGGCGGCGGGAGGAACTTCCAGCGAAATTCGGCCTCCCTCGTAGGAAAAAGCAAATGCCCCATCTTCCGCGCAAATTCCTGCGCGGAAGATGGGGCATTTGAATTTGAGTTGTCGCGAATTACTTGCGCGCGTACTCTTCTTCTTCCACCTTGACGGGCTCGATGAGCTTGACGGGGTAGTAGGCGTTGCGCGTGTACTGCTTGACCATGCGGTTGGTGTTGAAGTAAGAGCCATTGAAGGCCAGGGTGGTGCGCATGAGGCGGGCCCAGGCTTCCGGAGCTTTCAGGTAGAGCGGAACCACGGCCTGCTCAAGCTTCTTGTAGAGCGAGACAGCCTCTTCCACATCGTTGGCGCCGTCTTCGATGGCCCAGCCGGTGACGCCTTCTATGCAGCCCTCGATCCACCAGCCGTCGAGGATGGACAGGCTGGGAACGCCGTTGAGTGCTGCCTTCATGCCGCTGGTGCCGGAGGCTTCATAGGGGCGCCTGGGGGTATTGACCCAGACATCGACGCCCGCGGTGAGCAGCGCGCCGAGGTCCCATGCGTAGTTTTCGAGATACACGATCTTCAACAGATTGTTGTTGACCTTGGCGGCGTCTTCGACCACCTTCTGGATAAGCGCCTTGCCCGGCTCGTCCTGGGGATGGGCCTTGCCCGCGTAAATGATCTGCAAACCACCGGCCTGGTTGGCGATTTCGACCAGCCGCTCGGGATCGGTGAACAGAAGCGTGGCGCGCTTGTAGGTGGCCACACGGCGCGCAAAGCCGAGGGTGAGCACCTTGGGATCCAGGACAATTCCGGTGCGGGAGCCGACCTCAGCCAGCAGGTTTTCCTTGGCGCGCGCGTGGGCGGTGAGGATCTCCTTTTCCGGCAGGTCGATGGCGTTGCGGAGGTAGAGATTGTCGCGCCGCCAGGAAGAAATGTTTTCGTCGAGCACCTGCTGAATGGGCTCGGAGACCCAGGTGGGCGCGTGCACGCCATTGGTGATGGAGTTGATTGCGAACTCGGGGAACATGGCTTGCGAAACCTTGGCGTGCTGCATGGCCACGCCGTTGGCGTAGCGGGAAAACTTGAGCGCGAGCAGCGTCATGTTGAGCATGCCTTCGCGATAACAACCCAGCTTTTCGAGGCGTGCGGTGCGGTCGCCGCCGAGGATGCGGATGGTCTGCTCGGTGGAGAAACGGTCGTGGCCGGCAGGAACAGGCGTGTGAGTCGTGAAGACGCACTTTTGACGGACCAGGGCCAGGTCGGATTCCGTGGAAACGCCGAGCGGTCCGCCGCCGAGCTGGCTCTCGATGAGGGCGAGGGTGAGCAGAGCGGCGTGGCCCTCGTTCATGTGGTAAACATTTACTCGATGGCCCAGGGCATTGGCCATGCGGACGCCGCCCATGCCGAGGACGATCTCCTGCTGAAGGCGGTAGTTGGTGTCGCCGCCGTAGAGATGGTCAGTGAGGCCGCGATCCCAGCCGGAGTTTCCGTCCAGATCGGTATCGAGCAGGTAGATGGGAACGATGTGACCGTAACGGCCGACCAGGTCGTAGCGCCAGGCGCGGACGGTGACGATGCGGTCTTCCACGCTGACAGTGATGCGGGCCGGCTCTTCGGTGCAGAAGTCGGAGGGGTTCCAAGGCTGCACTTCCTCGCTCTGGACGCCGCGGCTGTCGAGGTGTTGCTGGAAGTAGCCCTTGCGGTGAACCAGCGAGAAGGCCACCAGGGGCACTCCAAGGTCAGCGGCGGAACGCAGTGTGTCGCCGGCGAGTACGCCAAGACCACCAGAGTAGGTGGGCATGCCCGGATTGATGGCGATCTCCATGGAGAAGTAAGCGACCACACCCGCGGTGGGAAAGGTTTCATAGGAAAAGGGTTTGGCTGGTGTCGACGGCATTCTATCTTGTCTCCGCGTCGCTTCGACAATGCAAAGCGACGATCTGGGAATGAAACTGCACTGGTCCGGTTGCGGAATTGGAATTGATACAAGTCTTCGTAAGGGTAAACTCAGGTGATTTTAACAAGGATCGCCAACAAATGATTTGCTACTAACGGGGCATTCGAAATGGGGAAATAGTGCGGCCGGTTGGTATTAAAGGCGCACGAGCCGAATCGATTTGACTGGGTGAACATGAACGATGAAAAACTTCCGCACCGTGGAAGTCAAGTGGTCTAGAACTGGGAAGGTTCTATAAAGAAACCGTAAAGATGGCTCACTCCAGCCGGTGTGCACCCCCGGAGGCGTGGCATATGAAGATCTGCGGGACGATTCCGGTTTGGCCAGCGTAAAGGGTTGCCAGAGCTTCGACAAACTCGGCCGCGTGGTCCTGTTCGACCAGATTGATGGTGCAACCGCCAAAGCCGCCACCGGTGAGGCGCGCGCCAATGAGTCCGGGAAGGTCCTGGGCGAGAGCGACCATGGCGTCGGCCTCTTCGCAACTGGCTTCAAAGTCCTGGCTATAGCTGGCGTGGGCCTCGGCCATCAGACGCCCCAACTCGTTCAGGTCGTTGCGCATCAAGGCATCAGCAGCGGCCACGGTGCGGGTATTTTCCGTGATGACGTGGCGGGCGCGCTTGAGGGAGTTGGGCGTCATTTCGCTGCCCCACTTTTCAAGGTCTTCCACGGTGGCATCGCGAAGGAACCTGACCCCGGGGCGGTGGCTGGCGATGACGGCGCAGGCGGCTTCCACCTCAGCGCGCCGGCTGGTATATTCGCCCCCGGTGATGGCGTGCTTGACCATGGTGTTGGCAATGACGAGGGCGACGTTTTCGGGAATGGGCGCGAGCTTGAAGCTGAGGTCGCGGCAATCGAGGAGCAGGGCGTGATCCTTTGCGCCGTTGGCGGAGATGAACTGGTCCATGATGCCGCAGTTGGCGCCCACAAACTCGTTCTCCGCGCGCTGACAGAGCCGGGCAAGCACCGGCCCGGGGTAGGTGACGCCGAGCATGCTGGTGACTGCCAGAGCAGTGGCCACTTCAAGCGCGGCCGAGCTGGAGAGCCCCGCGCCGAGCGGCACATCGCCCCAAAGACTCAGGCTGAAGCCGGGGATGGTGTGGCCCTCGCCGGCGAGGATTGAGATGACGCCGAGCGGGTAGTCTGTCCAGTGCTGACTGGCTTTGGCGGGAAGTTCGGCGGCGTCGAAGTATCGGACCTGGCCATAGTTCTCAGAGAAGAGCGCGATCTTGCCGTCGACGCGCGGGGAGATGCCGGCGAGGGTGGCAAAGTCGATGGCTGCGGGCATGACAAAGCCCTCGGCATAGTCGGTGTGCTCCCCGATCAGGTTCACGCGCCCCGGAGCTACGAAGACGACGGGCTCCGCTTCAAAGCGGGCCATGTGCAAAGAACGAAAAGTGGCAACATCATGCATGCGAGTTCACACTCTAAGTGGATTCAATTTCAACTGTCATGGACCATGTAAATGTTTTCCCGGCGGCCAGCACACGGGACCAGGGACCCGTCTCAGCCAGAGAGTCGACGGGCGCGGTGGCCGGCTCGAGGGCGACGCACATCTGTTTGACACCCGGGCGGTCCGGCCAGCCTCCGTAGCAGATCCAGAGGCCCAGATAGGGGATGGCCTCGGGGTCAAAACGCACCCGAATGATGACACCCGCTTTGGGTCGCTCCAGGGCGCACCAGTTCTGTTCCGCGGTGAGCTGCGCGCTAAACAGTTTATCCCCAATGCCAGACTCGGGGCCCTGCGCCACGCTGAGATCGGACCTGTCGCCATTGGGCAGGGTTGCCACCGGCCAGTTTACGGTATCTGAATTTTTGCCGAGCCGGCCGCCGCCTGAGCCTTCGACGCGGAGCGAGCGAATGGATGCAGGCAGAAGGATGCGGTCACCAGCCTCTGCGACGAATAAAGGATGGGCGGCCCAGGACCAGGGTGCGGGAGAAGTGCCTGTATTGGTGAGGGTGTAGTCCGCCTGAAGACGCCATGCCGGCAGTTTGCCGCTGGACTGCGGAGTGAGAGTGAGGGTGCGCTCCAAGGTCAAAGGCAGGGAGAAGCACTCAGCGCGGAGGGTTACAGATTGATCGCTGGGGCCGGCGCCGGACTCAATTTCTGCCCACTCGACGCGCCAGAGATCTCCGTGATCGGGGATCGAGGCGATGCCCGCAGTGGTTTCTACAACGCAGGGAGCCACTGCCGGGAGGCACTCGTCCCAGCCGCTTGCGTCGCCGGAGTCAAAACTCATGGTGCGGGTGCGTGGGGCGCGGGGTGCGAGGGGATGCTGCAGCAGTTCGCGGTCGCCAACCCGTAGTGAAGCGATTTTTCCGCCAAGCTGCGGGAGGATGGTCACCGCGCAGCTGCCCGAACGAATGAGAACGTTTTCTTTCCCGACCGCTTGGCCACGACTCATAGGACTTCACGCCCCCATTGATTCTTCATACCCAGTGATCAGCCGCTCCCAGATCCGGTCGAGCCACGCGGCATGTTCGGGTTTCATCAGCACTGACCGCAAACAAGTTACAAGTCCGGTCTCCGGAAGAGCTGCTTGCCGAAACCAAATTAGTGGCAATTGTACAAGAGCCAAATGTAAATGGGCTGTGCCACAAGCCACAAATATTTTTTGCGCCAGGCTTGAAGCGTGATGCGGATCAGCGGCTTTGAGCTTCCAGATGACGATATCGAGCTCGGGCGGACCAGCCTGCAGGGGCTCGAAACGGGCATCCTGGCGCAGCCGGCGGTCCAGGTCCAGAGCGGCGGCCCGGCTGCTCGTGAGGCCCTGGGAAAATGCGCCGTTGGGGACAAGGGGCAGAAGCTGCTGGGTGGCCCAGAGTGCCACGGCTGCGGCGCCCGCCCGCGAGCACTCCAGGCTGATTTCGCCGAGGTGGAGCTCCCTGGAGGTGAAGTAGGTGTAGGGCGAGTCGTGCTTGTAAAAGCGGCCAACAGCTGGATCGCGAAAGAGGACGCAGCCGCAGCCATAGGGTTGAAGGCCGTGCTTGTGGGGGTCGATGACCAGCGAATCAGCATCGGCTGTGGCCAGATAGGCGCGGCGGGCCGGTTCGTCCAGGTGGTCTGCAATCAGGCGAAAATAGCCGCCGTAGGCTGCATCCACGTGCACACGAAAGCCGTAACGGGCCCTGAGCTTGAGGACTTCGTCGAGCGGGTCCACGGCGCCGATGGCCGTGGTGCCGAGGGTGACCACCACCGTGCCTACATCGCCTTTGCGCAGCTCGGCCTCGAGGGCTTCCAGGCTCATACGGCCGCGGCGGTCGGCGGGGATATCAGAGTAGCGAAGCTGGAGGACGGCGGAGATGCGGCGATGGGTGTAATGCGCCTGCTCCGAGCCGACGATGCGCTTGCCGGGCGCGAGCTGGCCAGCGACCCAGAGGGCTTCAAGGTTGGCCAGGGTGCCGCTGGAGGTGAGATGGCCAAGAAACTCTGCCCAGCTGAACATGGCGGCGATCTGGCGGACGGCCTCGATCTCCATCTCGGAGCTGGCCCGGCCGCCGTCGCGGGCGTGGTTATTGGGGTTGATGGTCATGGCCAGGGCATAAGCCGCACGCGCCACGGGATGGGGCGGCTTGAGCATCTGGCCGGCATAAAGCGGATGGAAATAAGGGTAGTTGTCGCCAAGGCGATGAGCTACGGTTTCAAGAACGTCGGCGATTGCGGGCGTGTCCAGGGCTGGCTCCGTGGCGAACTCCGGAAGGTCCGCGAACTCGGCAGCAAGAGTTTCCGTGGCGCGGCGCAGGAGCTCGGGGACGGGATCGTGGAGCATGAAAGCCTTTCCAAATGGCTGTGGGATTTGTACCGCTTCGACGCAAGATAAATCAAGGGTATCTGCGATGGGACGAGCCTCAAACGGATTGACCGCCCTTCCAAAAGCCGTCTCGCTAACCCTTTGGCGCGCGCACTTTGGGACGGCAGTTCAAGAATTTCTGCACTGATTTTCCAGAGGGATGGTACACTAGCCCCAGCGTTAGAACCGAACAGAGCAGCAGCAGCACTCGCCCCAACCAAGCAAGATTCTGCCCGTGGTCGCTCCGATTCCTCCAGCGCAATTCAATCCAGGAAACACGATCAAATGGAACAAGGTACTGTGAAGTGGTTTAATGACGCGAAGGGCTTCGGCTTTATCTCGCGCCAGAACGGCGAAGACGTATTCGTGCACTACTCTGCAATCAACTCGAGTGGTTTCAAGAGTCTGCAGGAAGGTCAAGCCGTGCAGTTCAACGTAGTGAAGGGCCCCAAGGGATGGCAAGCTGCCGACGTGCAGCCGCTGTAAGAACCCTCCAGGCCGGATTCCGGCAGAATCTAGCAAACGCAACAACCAACAAGCGAGAGCTGGGGTGAAACCCAGCTCTCGTTCTGTCTAGGTGGTCTGAACAGGTCTTCAGGCACAGCAAGAACCATTCATCCCGATGCGGAAATGATCGCGACTGCGTTCCCATTTTCACATATAGATTCGAGCGCGCAACCATGATGGCCGACCAGGCAGGGAGCCAGGCGCAAGCGGCATTCTGCCCACTACGGAAGCTTTTGAAATACACCCTGGACGACATCGGAAATGCCATTTTGGAAGTAGGTACTTACTCCATATAGACTGGGGAAGTCTTTAGATAAACATGAATTTGCCCTTAACCATGCCGTCTGGCGTCACCATGGACTCCCAGCCGATGTCCGGCGTGGGAACCACCGCGCTGGAGAAGCTGGCGCTGGTGATTCCCACGCTGTGCGAGGCGGAAAACATCGGGGGTTTGCTGGTTCATGTGCGATCGGTGCTGGATCCGCTGAACATTCCCTATGAAATTGTGGTGGTGGACGACGACAGCCTGGACGGTACGGGCGCGGTGGTGACCGCGATCGCCGAGCAGGATCCGCGGGTGCGGCTGGTGGTGCGCAAGGGCGAGCGTGGTCTTTCCGGGGCCATTCTTTATGGCTGGCAGCGCACGGATGCACCAATTCTGGGGGTGATGGACGCCGACCTGCAGCATCCCCCGGAGGTTTTGCCCAAGCTGATCGCACAGATTTATGCAGGACGCGACCTGGTGATCGGCAGCCGTTACACAACTGGCGGGGGAACGGGCAGATGGAACCCGGCTAGAAAGCTGGTCTCGGCCGCGGCCGTTTGGGTGACATGGCCGCTGCAACGGTCCCATTTAAGGGTTAAGGACCCGATGTCAGGGTTCTTTATGGTGCGGCGCCGCTGCCTGCCGCAGACGGAGTTTCAGAAGACGGGTTTCAAGTTGCTGCTGGATATTCTGGTGCGCGGCAACATCCGTTCCGTGTCCGAGGTTCCGTTTGCCTTTGGGCTGCGTTATCGCGGCGCCAGCAAGGCCAACTTCAAGGTGGCCTGGGATTATGGGCTGTTGCTGGCACGGCTTTACGGGAGCAGGCTGGGCTTCGGCCGCAACTCCTGAGCCATTGCGGCAGGGGTCTGGACGGTAGCCGTGAGCGAAGACGTGCCAGGCCGGCAAGGGCAATTCAATATGGGATGCGGCACAGAGTCGGCTCGGGGCGTTGGTGTCTAAAAGGCAAGTAAAACGAACAGTCCGGCCCAAAATTTACCGTGGAGTAATCTATACCTGATGAGCAACCCGTCAGCACCCCCCGAGGCGGATTCAAGCCTGAAAAGTGAGTGGTGGACACCGCAGCTTGCCGGACCGGTGATCCTGGCGGCTGTGATTCGGTTTGGGATGCTGGCTGCGGCACTTGTCAGAACCGGTGCCTCGGCCGTAGAAGGCACGGATACCTATAGCTACCTTATTCCGGGGCAGAACCTGCTGTTTCATGGGTCGTTTTACGCGGATGGAGTCCCGGCACTCATGCGCACCCCCGCGTATCCTCTGTTCCTGGCGGTCACGAGCCTTGCCGGGCTGCCAGTGGCGGCTGCTATCAACGTGCTGCTCTCCCTTGTTTGCCTGGTGGTGCTGTGGAAACTGGCCAGAACTGTTTCGGGCAGCGACCGGCTTGCACTGGGCACAGCCTGGCTGATGGCCATTGAACCATTGACGGTCATCTTTTCAATTCTGCTGCTCTCCGAGACGCTGTTCATGGCCCTTTTTCTCTTCGGCCTGGAGCGTTTGGCGTGGTTCCTGCGATCGCGACGGCTGGGGGTGGTGGGCGTGGCTGGACTTTCGTTTGCCGCGGCAGCGATGGTTCGGCCGGCTGCGTATTACCTGCCGGTGGCCCTGGCAATCGGGTTGCTGGTGGTGCTGGCGCGCGTGTCGGGACTTCGCTGGAAGGCGCCCGCCGTGCTGCTGATCAGTTGCCTGCCCTGGCTGGCAGCCTGGCAGGTTCGCAACAAGATCGAGACGGGCTACGGAGGGTTTTCCAGCGCGCGCGAGTTGAATCTCTACTTTACGAATGCGGTTGAAATCACCGCGCGTCTGCAACACCGGAATTACTTCGATGTGCATCAGGAGTTTGGCTACTCGCCGTTTGTGGGTCACAGCGGGCAGGTTTACCTCGCCAAGGAATATGTGGACCACCATCCCGAGCAGGCGAACTGGACGCAGGCCCAACGGATTACTTTCATGGGTGTGGAAGGCAGCAAGGTGATCAAGGCGCATCCCGGGATGTATGCGCGGACCTGTATTGAGCCGCTGGCGTCGATGCTGGTGGAACCGGGCGCCGGCTATTTCGCCCGCATGTTGCGCCTGGAAGACACGGAGTTGACGAACGGAGTGGGAACCAACCAGGGGATGGCCCGCTTCGGGACCAATCTCATCAAGACACACCCCGGGATTGCCACTTCGAAGGCAGTATTCATGATCGTGTTGCTGGCGTTCTACGTGCTGGCACTCCGGGGACTGCTGCGCGGCGCCATCGGGAATCCATACCTGGCGCTGCTCCTGGGCACAGCGTTCTACTTCATCGGGCTTTGCGGCGTTACGGCTGGTCCCGGCTACGATCCTCGTTTTCGCATCCCCATTTTGCCTATTGTTTGCATTTTCGCGGCGGCAGGACTTCTACGCGCAAAGAAGAGCGCGGCCTAGGTGCGGTTCAGCTGAACGGGCAGACCGCGAAAGCAAGATGCCGCGGCGAGGCGTATGAAGACCCTTTGGGCCAGTTGCAATTCAGGGCCTTTCCGCAAGAGCTGTTTTGATCGAGAGCTGGAGTCCACCCGGCGTTGGGAACCGCACGGGGCGTGCGGATTTATCTAAGAGGAAGGGCCGGTTTGCTGGAATTGCCGCGATGAGCACAGAAACGAGCGAGTTGATCAAGCTGCCGAAGGTGAAAACAGAGTGGTGGACGCCACGGCTTGCGCTGCCGCTTCTGGCCGCGACGGCGGTGCGGCTGGCGTTACTGGCGGCCACGCTGGTTCGCAATGGGACCAGCGCGATCAACCAGCACGATACGGCCAGCTACCTGATTCCGGGGCGGAACCTGCTGCTGCATGGGGCGTTTACCGCCGATGGCGTGCCGGACCTGATGCGCACCCCGGCCTATGCCGTTTTTGTGGCCATTACGACGCTGGCTGGGCTGCCGGCGGCAGCATTCATCAATGTGCTCGTTTCAGTGCTTTCGGTGCTGCTGGTATGGAGGCTGACGCGGACGGTGTTCGGCAACGACCGCGTTGCGCTGCTTGCGGCGTGGCTGTTTGCCTTTGAGCCGGTGTCGGTCTCGTTCTCCGTGATGCTGATGTCGGAGACGCTGTTTGTCACCGTGATGCTGCTCAGCGCAGAATGCCTGGTGTGCTTCCTGCGGGAAAAAAGATTGCGGGTGCTGGCGGTGGGTGGATTCTGGCTGGCCATTGCAGCGCTGGTACGACCGGTTGCGTATTACCTGCCGATCCCCTTGGCGATTGGTTTGTTTCTGGTGTTTGTGCGCAAGCCGGTGTTGCGCTGGAAGGCGCCGGCTGTGCTGCTGCTGAGCGTGCTGCCATGGATTGCCGCGTGGCAGATTCGCAATCGCGTTGAGACCGGCTATAGCGGTTTCTGCAGCATCACGGACATGAATCTGTACTTCTATATCGGTCCCGATATTACGGGACGGGTAGAGCATCGGGATCTGGATGTAGTACAGGATGAACTGGGCTACTATGACTACCAGGACAACAGCGGGCAGATCTATTTGTCCCAATCCTACCTGGCGCACAATCCCGATCAGGCCGGCTGGAGCCAGACGCAGCGACTGGCGTTCCTGCACCAGGAAGGCGTCAACAACATTCGCACGCACTTGAGAACCTATCTGGCGGTATGCGCCACGGCGATTGTGCGAACCGCATTAAGCCCCGGCGCCGGCTTTTTCGATGAGATTCTGGAGCATCCATCCAGGGATCAGTCGTCAAGAGTGCGGTCTCCGAGCCTGCCATCTGTGGGGATGAAGCGCTGGGCGATGAGGATCGCCGGCACGCACCCCTGGCAGGCGGTCGAAAAGGTGTTCTTCGAGATTGCGCTTCTGGCCGTTTACCTGCTGGCTGCGCGTGCAGTGATCCGCCACGGCGTGCATGACCCGGCGGTGTGGTTGCTGCTGGGGATCATGGTTTACTTTTTCGCCGTGGCAGCGGCGGGGGGAGGGCCGGCGGCTGAAGCACGCTTCAGGCTGCCGATGATGCCGTTCTTATGCCTTCTCGCTGCTGCCGGCGCGCAGGGAACAAGGTTGCGTCCTGGTTCCAGGGGCGAAGCGGTTCATTGATCGGCGGGTAACGCGGTAAAAGGTTCCAGATACACTTGGTTGCAACAATCGAATGATGGGAGGATAGCTGATGCAAGAGAGGTGCCTGTCTGTAGTGGTTCCCGTTTACAACGAGGAGAAGACTCTTCACACAATCGTGAACAAGCTCCTTGCACTGCCACAATTGCTCGAGATTGTGATTGTGAATGATTGCTCGACAGATCGAACGGCGGAGATTCTTGCGGCGCTGAGTGCCGAGCACGAGGTGATCCGGGTGGCGCAGCATGAAAAGAACCAGGGCAAGACAGAAGCGCTTAAGACCGGCTTCCGCCTGACGCGGGGCGAGATTGTGATTGTCCAGGATGCCGATCTGGAGTACGACCCGAAGGAGATTCCTTCGGTGATTGGGCCCATTCTTGAGGGCAATGCGGATGTTGTGTTCGGCTCGCGCTTTCTGGTAAGGAAAGAGACCCGGGTTCTGTACTTCTATCATTATCTGGGCAATAAATTCCTGACCTTCCTGTCGAACCTGGCCACCAACATCAACCTGACCGACGTGGAAACCTGCTACAAGGCCTTCCGCGGAGATATCATCCGGGAGATGATCATCAACTCGCGCGGGTTTGGGTTTGAGATTGAGGTAACCGCCAAGGTGGCGAAGCTGAGGTGCGCGATTTACGAGACACCTATCAGTTACTATGGACGCACCTACGAAGAGGGCAAGAAGATAACCGCCTGGGATGGGGTGGAAGCGGTATATTACATACTTCGGTACAATCTGTTTTGCAGCCTGGAGAAGAGCTTCCGCCAAGTGCCCCAGTTGAAGCCGGAGAGAGTCGAGGGCCAGTAACGCAGAAAGACTTTGCATCAATTCATTGCGTAGCCAAAAGCGAACCACGTGGGCTCTGGACAGGGGACGATTGGAAAGCGCACGATTGCAATCGGGGCAGTTGCAGGCCCGGCTCGGCCCCACGCGAACGTCTCAAAACCCCATAACTAGAGCACTTTCGATTCACATGTTGACGTTTTGAGAGTGTGCAAGGTGGCTCTTTCTTAAGGAAGAGGCCACTCGGCCCTGAGGTTCCTGTAACGACCAGAATCGAAAGTGCTGTAAACGGTGAACTTCTTTGAGCGGCAGCAAAGCGATCATTATCGGAGCAGGCCCCGCCGGACTGACTGCAGCAATTGAACTTCAGCGGCAAACCGAAATCCAGCCCATCCTGATCGAGGCCTCACACGAGATCGGCGGCATCTCTCGCACGGTACGGTACAAGGGCAACCGGATGGACATTGGTGGCCACCGGTTCTTTTCGAAGTCGGACCGGGTGATGCGCTGGTGGCTGGGACTGATGCCTGTCGAGGCCGGGACCAGCCAGGATGGGCAGCTGCGCTACCAGGGCCAACAGCGCGACCTTCCCGAGGCCGACAAAGCCGCCGATCCGCAGAAGGACGACCTGGTAATGCTGGTGCGGCAGCGCAAAAGCCGCATCTACTTTCTACGGCGCTTCTTTGACTATCCCATCAGTTTGACAGCGGCAACATTCAGGAATCTCGGTTTGATGAGGACGGTTCGCTGTGGCATCAGCTACATGCGCTCTGCGCTATTGCCGCAGCGCGAAGAGAAGTCACTGGAAGACTTCATCATCAACCGCTTCGGCAAGCAGCTTTACCTGACCTTCTTCAAGTCGTACACAGAAAAGGTTTGGGGCGTGCCCTGCAACGAGATCAGCGCGGAGTGGGGAGCGCAGCGCATCAAGGGGCTCTCGCTGAAGGGCGTAATCGTGCACTTCCTGAAGAAGGCCTTCGGCCCCAAGTCCACAGGCGACATTGCGCAGAAGAAGACGGAGACCTCGCTGATTGAGAAGTTCCTCTACCCCAAGTTCGGCCCGGGGCAGTTGTGGGAGCATGCAGCCGGGCTGGTGCAGGCCGCCGGCGGCGAAATTCACATGGGCATCCAGGTTGACAGGATTCACGTCGAAGGGAAGACGATCAGAGCGATAGAAGGCGTGGATGAGGCCGGCGAACGGACTGTGTTTGCAGGGGACTATTTCCTGTCGACGATGCCTGTCCGCGACTTGGTGCGCGCCATTGCCGCGCAGCCGTCACAGCAGGTTCCGCCAGAAGTGAGAGAGGTGTCGGAAGGACTGATGTACCGGGATTTCATCACCGTTGGGCTGCTGGCCTCGAAACTGGCGGTAAAGGAGAAGGACGGCTCTCCGTTGAAAGACAACTGGATCTATATCCAGGAGCCCGACGTGGTGGTGGGCCGGTTGCAGATCTTCAACAACTGGAGCCCATGGCTGGTAGGCACGGCGGACAAAGTGTGGGTCGGGCTGGAATACTTCTGCAACGACACGGACGATTTGTGGAAGCTGAGCGACGAGGAGATGTCGCGGTTTGCCATCGCCGAGATTGCCAAGATCGGCATTCTGAAGGCCGAGGATGTGGAGGACTCGCACGTGGTTCGCGTGCCCAAGACGTATCCCGCCTACTTCGGCAGCTACGATCGATTCGACGTGGTCCGTCGTTACCTTGATGAATTTGGGAATCTGTTCCTGGTGGGCCGTAACGGCATGCACAAGTACAACAACCAGGACCACTCGATGCTGACGGCGATGACGGCGGTGGAGAACATTGTGAACGGTGTGACCACCAAGGACAACATCTGGGCCATCAACACAGAGATGGAGTATCACGAAGAAAAGGCGGCCACGTAACAGCCGCCTTTCTGAGATTGCCTCCGCACTCTGGGTTGATGCGGAGTGGCTTTTCCTAGAGTGCCCAACTGGGGGCATTGCCGAGGATGGCAGCGCCGGAGAAGGCCACCGGGCCGTCCCATGCGGGGACCAGGAAGCCATGGTCGGGATGAACCGCGGCGCTGGCCCCATTGCAATGATGATTTCTCAGGGTTGTCTCCACTTCTTTCAGCGCTGCGGCCTGCTCTGCCCGCGTTTGGCGCTCCCAATACAAAACGAAGCCCTGCCCACAAACACCGCACCGCGTCTCTGCGTTCTCGTTGCTGCTTTTCAGAAGTACCTGCATCTTTCGGCCTCGATCTTTCTGGTTACTTTGAACCACAAAGTAACGTTAGCTTGGGATTACACACGAGGGATATTCCCTGGAGAGGGGCAGGGCCCGAGCCTTGGAGGCAGAGGAGCGTCCCACGGTTGTGGGAGGGACAGGGGGAATGGAAAGGGAGATCGGCTGGAGAGGCAGGAATTGGGCTTTCGGGGTTCAATTAAGGGACGCCAGAAGGAGCAGGTGTTCCGGCGCGTCTCTGATTAGTTCAACCGCCAGAAGGCGCCGTTGAGGAAGCAGGCAAAGCTGACCCAGACCAGATAGGGAGCCATGAGCCAGGCGGCCGCGGGGGCTACGCGCGCGAACAGGAAGGTGGTGGCCGCGATGGCCGCCCACAGCACCAGCACCTCAGCCAATGCCGCACCGATTGCGTGCTGGCGAAAGAATATCCAGGACCATGCGAAGTTGAGCCCGAGTTGCACGAGGAACAGCGCCAGACTCCAGGTGCGCATCTGTGACGGAGCAGTAAGCCAGACCCGCCAGGCGGCGATGGCCATGAGCGCGTAGAGCAGGGTCCAGACCGGGCCGAAGACCCAGTTGGGAGGGGCAATGGACGGCCGGACGAGCGTCCGATACCAGCCGGGAATCTCGCCCGCAGTCCACTGAGCGCTTACTCCAGCGACTCCGAAACAGAGTCCCAGCCAGGCGGCCAACCAAATCCAACGCATTCCTGTGCTCCCCATGCCTGCAGTAACCATCATTCCACACGGCGCGCACAAAAGCAGATGCCGGCAGCGATGACCTCAAAGGGTGAAGTCGCTGATCCGGCATCTGAAAAGGCTGAATTGTAAGAGTTCCGTTACGTGCTTTGTGGCTACGCTCGAAACTCCAGGTACCGCAGTTTCGTCTTTTCGCTTGAGCTCATCTTCTTCTGTCTCCCGGCCACTGATCCGGCCTTCGGAGTTCAAGTCAATCTCGTTTCAATAATCTTCACACTGGAGAACAACGCCCTATGGGGGCAAGTGCTACAGCGCCCAGCTTGGCGCATGGCCCAGAATCGCCGCTCCGGATGCCGCAAGAGAGCCATTCCACTCCGGAACCAGAAATCCTCCGTTGGGATGGGCTTCCGGACCGTGCTGGTTGCGGTGCTGATGGCGCAACGTTTGCTGAATCTCTCTGATTGATTCCATGCGCTCGGAGCGCGATTGCCGCTCCCAGAACATAACAAAACCTTGTCCACAAACGCTGCAATGCATCTCAGCGTTTCCGTTCGTACTCTTGCAGAGCACTTGCATCTTTACTGCCTCCGGCCGGCCCAATTCCTCAGCCACGAGAGCAACAATAGCCCCTGGGAATCAAGGTTGCACATTCCCCCTCCTGGCAAGCAGACCGGTCTTTGGCGGCAGATACGAATCCCCTGATGGTGGGATGGGGTGTCCTTGGTTTGCACGGAAGTCATGAGTGTCAATGCGCGGCCGGCGGTGCGGGTGCCGTCTCGAACAGCTCCAGGTTTTGGCCCTTCCACACCATGGCCGAATGGATGCGGTTGTAGCCGCTGGGATGGTCGAAGAAGATGAACTCCTCGATCGAGCCGGGGCGCATCTTGCGGTATTCGCCCAGGTGAATCGCGGCCTGGGCAAAGCCATCAGGCTGGCGGGAGGCGTTGAGACCGAACATGTCCGCCTCTTTCTCTTCGGTGCGGGTCTGGGTGTTCATGATGGGCGTGAGGACGAAGAAGAGAATGCCCGTCAGCAGCATGACCAGCGGCAGGACGGCTGGGTCGCCAATGCCGCCGATCTGCCAGCGCTCTCCCCAGCGCGCCAGAGACCAGTTGAGCCCCCAGCGCAGGTAAGCAAACGAGCAGACCACCACAATGATCATGAAAATCACATCTTTGGCGATGTGATTCATGACGTAGTGGCCCATTTCGTGGCCCATGACGGCTTGAATCTCTTCAGGCGAGCCGCGGCGCAGCAGGTTGTCGTTGAGGGTGATGCGCATGGTGTTGGCGAAGCCGCTGACGTTGGCGCTCATGCGGGTGGTCTGGCGGCTGGCGTCAATCTGGTAGACATCGTTGGTGGGAATGCCGTTGGCGTGGGCCATCTTGAGAATCGGCGCGGTAATTTTCGGGTCGTTGAGCAGGGTGACCTTGTTGAAAATAGGCTGGAGATAGACCGGGCTGATGAGGATGGTGAACACCAGGAGCACGAGGGTGGCAAGGGAGCCCCAGATCCACCAGGTATTGGGGAGCTTGCGCACGATGGCGAACAGCAAAGTGACGGCGAGGCCCCCGAGGACCAGGCTAAGCAGCAGACTCTTCCCCTCGTCGCCCATCCAGGGGCCAAAGGTCTGCGTGGCCAGGCCGTATTTGTGTTCCCGCACAAAGCCCTCATAGAACTCCAGCGGAAAACCGAGGACCGAGGTCAGCAGGAGGTACTCGATCCAGTAGATGAACGTCTGCAGGCTCTTGAAGCGGGTGATGCGCGCGGCCAGGTCGCGCATGCGGGCGGACCAGCGCAGGTTGAGCAGCAGGAGGGAAATGGCGGACCCATAGAGGAAGTCCCAGAGAATGAGCCAGTAGCCGCCTTCGAAGTAGGCGTCGGAGCGGGCCTTGGCTTCGGGCGGGATCATGGCCATGTAGGCTTCCGTGGCGGCATCGGCATCAAAGTTCGGCGAGGGCTGGGCAGCGGCCGGGACCTTGGTGATGTCGACCGTGGGCTGGATGGCCGGTTGCGCCTGTGCCGCCGCGGCAGCGAAGCCGGCCAGCAGAACGAAGAACACGAAACAGCGGGAACGAAATTGCATAGAGTAACCTCTCATCTTTTTTGGGGCCCGCGCAGAAGGGATGGGGGAACGACCGAAACACGATACCAGATTGGCCCTGCTCGGATGGGATTACGCGCGGCGGCTCAGG
>CAVZNB010000022.1:0-47255 GCA_963776535.1 uncultured Acidobacteriaceae bacterium
GAATTTATTTTTCGCAAGACCTCTGAGCCTTTGAGCGATCTTGGCCAACTTCTTGAAGATCTTACTGAGAAGAAGGTTGTTGAGCGAGCTGATTGCGGCCCAACTTTTTCTGGCCGATCAAGATCTTGGTCATCTTTCGCAGAACATGAGCGATAACGCTGATTCGACGTGCCGTCTTCTTCTTGAGGCGATGACGAAAGAATACGGCGGTTCAGAAACCGGAATTTTGGCCCTCGGAAAATGGGGTGGTCGCGAACTTGGCTTAAGATCAGACCTTGATTTCATCTTCGTGACGCCGGCAGAACCTCAACCTCTCGATCAAAAAATTGCGCGTAGATTCTTGGCGGCGCGCATCAGCGAGCCTCACCGCGGTGGTGCGATTTATTCTGTCGACATGCGCTTGAGACCCTCTGGAAATGCTGGCCCACTTTTGGTTTCAAGTGCGGGCCTGCGAGAATATCTCGAAAACCAAGCGGCCCCATGGGAGAGACAAGCTTATCTTCGGTCTCGATTGATCGGTCGAAGCGGCGAGCGCGCCAGCATCGACTTTCATCCTGCTCAGGTGGCGTCATCGAGAGGTCTTAGCTCCGCCGACGAAAAAGAACTTGAAATGATTAGATCAAAGCTATTTATCGAAGAAAGCATGGATGAGCTAGACTTTAAACTAACTACGGGTGGTCTAGCTGACGTAGAATTCACCGCGCAGATCGCTCTTCTCAGACGAAAGGAGTTCGCTCTTGATCCGTCGACTTCAGGCATGATTCAATATCTAGAAGGCGTTGAGTCATCTTGGCAAAAAGTGGGAGCTACGATTCATGCGGCATACCAGTCGCTGCGAAAAATCGAGCAGCTTTACCAGTTGACGACGCGACATTCGGGTTCAAAAATTCGCGTCAAGTCTGAAGAGTTTAATCGACTTGCGCTTTTGATGGAAAAGATCGCTCAGCACTTGAATTTCAGGTACGAGAACTTTTTCAAAAACTGAAGACGGCGCTTGAGGGTTTACGGAAGGACTCGCAGTGAAGAAAGTTCAGAATCTTTTCTTTGGCTTTGCGGTCTCGCTGAGTATTTTCTTGGTGGCGTTCATTGTTCACGCGCAAAGCGCTCCAACCCCAACAGCCCCAGGTCCAAAGCCTTTACCGGCGGGTCTTCGTCGACACAAGCCCCATCATCAACTTTGCCGCAAACAAATTTTCAGCCGCCAGTGCAATTGCCACATCAGTCAACACAGACGTCTTCACAGAATAGTGAGTCGAATTCAAACTTAAATGAAGGCTCGAGTTCCAATATAGATCCCAATTTCAATCCGGCGCGAATCCGAACTCTTTGCCGGGCGCTCCTTCGAACATTGAATTTCCCAACTCCGGATTTTCTCCTCAAAATCAGCAGAACAATCATCAGGTTTCCATGCCGGCCAATCCACAAAACAATGTTCCAGCTCAGCCCACGCCGTTTGTTCCATCAGAAATTGTGCCGGCAATTCCGGATGCGGGACCGCATGAGGAATTACGCGCGGTCCTTCGCACAACTCTTGGCGACATCACCGTGAAACTTCTGCGAGCAGAAGCGCCGGCCACCGTCGCGCAATTTGTTGGTCTTGCAAGTGGCGATAGAGAATTCACCGATGTGAAAACTAGTAAACGAGTGAAGCGTCCTTTTTACAACGGACTTATTTTCCACCGCGTGGTGAAGGGCTATCTCATTCAAACTGGTTGTCCCTACGGAACGGGGCGCGGTGGGCCTGGAGACAATTTGCGACTTCGCGATGAAATCACGCCGCGTGTGAAATTTGATCGTCCCGGCATGCTCGCCATGGCCCCGATGCGTGATGAGTCCGGAACAAAAATAATTAAAGGTACAAATGGAAGCCAATTTTTCATCACCGTAAGACCTATGCCTGAATGGGACGGGCAGTTCACCATCTTTGGCCAAGTTGAAGATGGAATGGACGTCGTGCACAAAATCTCAAACGTCAAAGTTGGACCGACAGAACGACCAATAAAAAGAGTTTATCTCTTATCGGTCGATATCGTTGAAGGAAAAACCGGGTCGCAACAAACGCTTCTCCTCCCACTCAAGGACAATAAAGGTTTTTTCTGGAATCGATTCTTGGCTCGCTCATTCAGTTCGATCACTTTTCTCTTTTCCAAGATCAATCTCGATTGGACCAATCCTGTTTTCGATTGGTTTTTCCCAAACGTGACCGACTTGCACAAGAATCCCGTTGCCCTTGTTATCTTTGCGGCAATTTTTGGTTTTTGGATTTGGAAAAAAACGCGGCCCTGCCTTGAAACTGCTTTTGCTTTTAGTTTTAGCCGTGGGCCTCGCCGACACGCTTTCGTATCGCATTGTAAAACCGTTGGTGCAACGCGAGCGTCCAGAACAGGCGGGTATGCAAGTCGTCTTGCGTACGAATCATCATAGCGGCGATTCGTTTCCGTCGAACCACGCCACCAATAATTTTGCCGCGGCCACGATCTTATCTTTTGCATTCCCGCCATTCAGCGCAGTGTTTTTTCTAGTCGCCTCTCTTGTGGCTTACAGTCGGGTTTATGTTGGCGTGCATTTTCCGCTGATGTCGCGGCTGGTGCTCTTTTGGGCACAGCCTCGGCGCTTTTGATACTTCTCGTGTCAAAAGGTATTGAGACGTCATGGCAGAAACGTAAAGGCGTGAAGCCATGAAAGTTCTTGTCACCGGTGCGACAGGGTTTTTAGGTGGTTGGCTTGTGCGGCGTCTACTCAAAGAGGGTTGCGACGTTCGCATAACGAAACGCCCGAATAGTCGCCTCGATGAAGTCGAGGCTTGCCGCTCGAAATTTTCGCTGGCGACGTGACGGATCTTGAAAGCATGTGCAAGGCGGCCAGGGGTATCGATAGTATTTTTCATTTAGCGGGGACTTATTGCCTACTCGCGCGCACAGCGCGGACTCATGCAAGAAATCAATGTCGACGGAACTGCACATGTGATTGAAGCGGCTAAACAGGCACAAGTGCGACGACTCGTTCACTTAAGTTCTGTAGTTGCGATCGGCGCAAGCTTCGATGGCAAGCGGCCTCTCACGGAAAAAGACGACTTCAAATTCCTCCGGGCTCTCGATCTCGGATATTTCGAAACCAAGTGTGCGGCCGAAGCTCTGGTGAAGGCCGCCGTGGCAGCGAAAGAACTCGACGCGGTGATGTTAGATCCAGTACGATCCACGGCCCTGCGGATGCGAAGAAGGGTAGTCGGGGCGTGCAATTAAAAGTGGCGCGCGGGAAAACTTCCCTTCTATCCTCCAGGTGGCGTCAATGTTGTCGCGGTCGACGACGTGGTCGATGGAATTGTTTCGGCCTGGAAAAACGGGCGAAGTGGCGAGAGATATATTTTGAGCGGTGAAAATCTAACTCTCAAGCAGGTGTTCGACATCATAGCCAAAGAGGCCGGGAGTAAAGCCTCCGTCGATCGCGCTTCCTCGATCTGCACTTTTCGCTCTAGGTAAAGTCGGTGATGTTCTTGAAATGATGGGGGCGCAAAGGGCCGCTGAACACCGAGAACGCGTGGACATCGGTACGCGCCTGGAAGCGGCCGGAGCGGTCAGCAAGGAAGGCAAGATCGGGCACGTGGCGCACCCCCATGCGCTCCTTCAACTCGTAACGAATGTAGCCTTTGGCGGCTTCCAGGCCGGCAACGGTGTCTTTCTCGGCCTGGGCAATGTCCGGCACTGCGCTGTCCACGGCCACATACACCCGCGCCGACTTGCCGCCCGGATTGAGAGCCACCTCGCTGACGTAGCAGTTGTGGATGCGCGGGTCGGAGAGCTCTCCGTCGATCATGGTTCCAATCTCCAGGCGCAGCGTTTCCGCTACCCGGTCCTGATGATGTTTGCGCGCTCTGTTCTCCGGCATAGCCCAAAACTCCTCATAGAGGTAAACGGTTAAGGATAGCAGAGATGGACGGGGCGGCAAACGTCTGGGCGCCGCGGACGGCAGACATGAGAGGTGGGGGAACAGTTTTCAGTTGACAAGCGCCATAGGCATAATTATATTATGCCTATGAGTTGATATGCCTAAAGCGGGAATGCCTTCGGGCGCGCTGCCCATGCTGATTCTGCGCGTGCTGCAATCCGGCTCTCTGCATGGATACGCGATTGCGCAGCGGATTCATGTGCTTTCCAGCGAAGTACTGGGCGTGGAAGAGGGACTGCTCTATCCCACGCTGCAAAAGATGCTGGTCAAGGGATGGGTGACGGCCGAGTGGGGCATCTCCGAGACCAACCGCAAGGTGCGCTTTTACCGCCTCACACCGGAAGGACGGAAGCACCTCAAGGCCGAGCTGTCGGATTACGATCGCGTGACGCAGGCCATCCAGGACATTTTGCGCACCGCTTAGCTGCAGCGCATAAGCCTTCAGGAGGTCTTCAATGGGTGAGCTTTTCCGCCGCATCCGCTATTTGATCAATCGCCGCCGCTTGGATGCGGAACTGGAAAACGACATGGAGTTTCATCGCGAGATGGCGGCGCGCGCCGGTCGCAGCAACTTTGGCAACACACTGCGCATGCGTGAACAGGCTCGCGAGGCGTGGGGTTGGACGTGGCTGGACCGGCTGGGCCAGGACCTGCGCTACGGAGTACGCATACTTGCACGCTCGCCAGGATTCACGATTATGGCCGTGCTGGTGCTGGCCATCGGCATCGGCGTCAACGTGGCGGCATTCACGGTGTTCGACGTGGTGGCGCTGGAGCCGCTGCCGGTGCGTGATCCAGGCTCGCTGGTGCGGCTGGAACGGCGCTCGCCCAATGCCTATACCGACGGGGCGCCCTACACATCGCTGCTCTTCTACCAGAAGAATGCGAAGACGCTGTCAGCAGTCATGGGTGTGCTTGGCGTGCCTCCCATGCAGGTCAATGACGACATTCAGCAGGCCTCAGCTTCGTTCATCACGCCCAACTACTTCACTGAACTGGGAACGCCCGCCGCCGCTGGCCGCCTCTTCGATCCCACGCGAGACGGCGACCCCGCGTCGGCCCCGTCGGTCGTCATCAGTTATGGTTTCTGGCAGCGGCGCTTCGGCGGCGATGCTTCCGTAGTCGGCCGCATGATCCACATCGATAGGAAGCCGGCAACTGTCATCGGCGTCACGCCCTATGCCTTCGCCAGCCTCGGCGGCCAGCGCCCCGACATCTGGATTCCCATGATCCAGCAGCCATATTTTGTCGAAGGCAGCCATACGCTCACCGACCCGGGGGACTCAGCCGTGCGCATGTGGGGCCGTCTCGCTCCGGATATTTCCGCGAAGACCGCGGGGCAGGAGCTGCGCGCCCTCACCGATCAGCTGCGCCGCCAGAACCCCAAAGACATCTGGGACAACGAGTACATCCAGATCTCTCCCGGCGGACACATGCAGGTCATGCAGCCGGAGATGTACCAGGTCGCGGCCATGGTCGCCGTGCTCACGCTGTTGATCCTTGCCGTGGCGTGCGCCAACCTTGGCGGACTCATGCTTGCCCGCGCCGTCACGCGCGAGCGTGAAATCGGCATACGCGTGGCCATTGGCGCCAACCGCGGACGCATCTTCAGGCAGCTGTGCACGGAGAGTCTGCTCCTCGCCATGCTCGGTGCGCTCGCCGGCCTCGCTCTGGGCTCCGCGGTTACTCAAATCGCACTTACCAAAATGGACACGCCGAAGTGGGTCACCGCCGCTCCCGACTGGCGCGTCCTTCTCTTCACTGTCGCCGTAATGTTCGCGGCCGCCATCTTCTTCGGTCTCATGCCGGCCTTGCAGATCGCCCGCCACCGCCAGCACAAGACCATCGCGCGTCAAATCCTGGTAGGAGCGCAGATCGCCGCCAGTTGTGTGCTCATGATCGTCGCCGGACTGCTCGTCCGCGCTACGCAGCATGCTCTCTATACCGATCCCGGTTTCGGCTATCGGCAGATGCTCTCGATCGATCCGCACCTGGGCCGGCATGGTTACGCGCCAGCCGCCGCGCGAGCTTATTTTGACCAGATGCAGGCCCGTCTCCGCGCCACACCCGGCGTCCTCTCCGTCTCTCTCGTCAAGCTCCCGCCCCTCGGCCACGTAGTCGACCGCGAAACGACCGACATCGCCGGACACAAGGTTCTCATCTATCCCAACTGGGTTGAGCCCGGCTTCTTTCAGACCATGAACATTCCCATCCTCCTCGGCCGCACCTTCTACCCGCGGGAGAAGAACGCCGTCATCGTCAGCCAGTCCTTCGCGCGCCAGCAGTGGCCGAATCAGAACCCAATTGGCCAGCGTCTGGGCGACGACGACGCCAGTAAATCCATCGTTGTTGGGGTCGCAGGCAACGCTCACATCAACGCTCTCAGCGACGACGATGCCACAGAGCAGTATTGGTCCGCACAACCCGACGACATACCCGACATGGTCGTCCTCGCCCGCACCGCCGGCACGCCCGACAGCCTTCCTCCTATCGCCAAATCCATCAGCGAAAGCCTCGATCCCAAAATATTTCCGGAGATTCGCCAGCTCAAATTGCTCTATCACGACAACATATCAGGAATTGAAAAAGCCGCCATGGCGGTGAGCCTCATTGGCTTGGTCGCTGTGCTCGTCGCCGGCATTGGCATCATCGGCCTCGTCTCCTTCACCGTGTCGCAGCGCATGAAGGAGATCGCCATCCGGATCGCATTGGGAGCCAGGCGAGCACAGGTCCTTTCCGCCGTGCTGCGCCAATTCTCGTGGCCAGTCGCGCTCGGCCTTGTCGCCGGCACGGCCATTGCCGCCGCCGCGTCCAGGGTGCTGCGTATCGCCTTGTACGGGATCAGCAACCTTGACCCGTTCAGCTATGCCGGAGCCATTTGCGTGCTGGTTGCGATCATCGCCATCGCCGCGTTACTGCCTGCCCGCCGTGCGTTACGCGTGGACCTGGCAAAGATTCTGCATTACGAGTGATCAGGATCGAGAATCCATTCATCGCGAGTGCGCCCATTCAGCTCTCGATGTACTCCCAAAACGAGTCAGCAAGCTCCGCGCCGTGGTCGTTGAGGATGCGGCGCGCGGCGCGCTCCACCTCTTCAATCAGGCCATGCAGATAATCGCGCGAGCGGGAGATGGCAGCCACGGCGATGGTGGCGGACTGCCAGGTGACCGCCTCGTCCATCTCCGCCACCGAGACGTTGAATGCCCTGCCGCAACTGGTCTTTGAGCGAGCGCACCACCTGCCGCCGGTCTTTGAGCGACTGCGCGTGCTCGATGCGGATTTCGAGAGTCAGTTGAGCTACCGGCATGGCGGCACAGGATTTACACCGACAGTGTAAGGCCGCAACCTGAGCGCGCAAAAGCATTTTTTCGCTGCCGGCGCCTCCGTTCAACATTTTTCCCTTGGCCGACCCGTAGAGGTGAAGGGAACCTGCGAGCTTGCCAGCCCGCCTTAGGTCGTTGGGTACCGTTCCACCAAAGAAACCGCCAAAATTCTGCACATCTTGCACGGAGCCCAAGGCTGGCGCTGATGTCTCACAAAGGTAGGTTTCGGGAAACATAAAACCAGCGCTACGCCCAGGTTGGGCTAGCGCTCACCTGTGTCATAACCGAGTCCCATTGCGCAGATTCCCAATATGAAGCCCGCCACCAACACGTAGCCTACAGCGAGAAACAGGATCAGCTGTAGAATCCAATGCAATTCGGCCTTTGATTTTTGAATCCATGCAGCTATTCCTGCAACTGAAAAAAACAACGCAAGGTCACAGCACGCCATCACGAACACTATGTCTGACCAACTGGCCGCTGGAGATAACTTATATAGAAAACGACCAAATAAAACCAACGAGTAAAAAACGCCGAGGACAAATAGAATTATTGGTATTGCTATTGAGGGCAGAGAGCCTCCAGTGGCCCATTTTTTCAGTCGCGCCGCTATAGAACTGGCTTGCGAGTTGCCCTTGGGTGAGATTGCAGGCGACTCCTCTTTGATAGCTAATCTCGGGAGAACGGCACCGCAACGGCCGCAGCGGTTAAGCCAATCGAAATTGTTCAGGCCGCAGGAGGAACACCTTCGATCTGCCATTCCGCTTCCTCCCGATCCTTAGGTGCCTCGCATTATACAAATTCGACGAGCCGTCCTTGTGCGGCGCTCCTCAAAGGGCAAGTTTTGCGACAATTCGCGGACCCCGTGAAAATGCGGCTTTGGGCGCCTCAAAAGTCAGACGCAGAATGAAACCGCGCAACACGGCTATAGCCGAGGGGATGATCCGCGTTATCTTGATAGCCGCGCAACGACACCGATTTCGGGCAATCATTCACTTCATTTCCCTTTCGTCCCGCCGTACCAGGCGGTCATAAACCCAGAGCAGCCCGGCCGTCGCCACGCCCACTCCAGATACCGCCCACCAGATGAGTGCCGGCTGATGCAGAACTTCCCCGAAGTGATGAATCAGGAACCCGCCAAACCACCCGCCCACCAGCGACCCGATCCCAATGGGCAGGAAGGCAAAGCCCATATAGGTTCCCTGCTGCCCGGAGGGCGCGAGGCGCGAGATGTACTCGTAGTAGCGCGGCTGCTGCGTGATCTCGCCAATCGCCACTACGATCAGCGTTGCCACTGCCATGGTCACGCTGGGATGCAAAATCAGCAGGATCCAGGCCAGGCCCGAGATCAGGGTGCCCAGCATGATGCCGCGAAACGACGGCATCTTCCGCGTGAGAATACTGACCACCATCTGCAGTGCGATCACCGTCAGTGGGTCCCACATGAGCAGCATTTCAGTATTGCTCTTTGCGTTCACGTAATCATGGATATAGATGGGAAGAATGATGAATTGCTGCCAGAAGGCGATGTAATAGCCCGAGAAAATAATCAGAAACAGCATGAAGCGCCAGTTCGACACGACGGTTAGAAAGTTTCTGGCAACCTGGCCGAGGCTTTCGGTCTGCGCCTCGCCGGAGCGGCGGGGCTCCTTGAACAGCAGCAACACGGCGAAGAACATGACAAAGACGCTCAATGCCGCCATGCCGAAGACCTTCTCCACGCTGAGATGCTGGTGCACCCATCCCGGCGAGAAAAGGCCCCAGAGCCCCGCCAATGTTCACCAGGGTGTAGTAGATCGAGTAGCCAATGGAGCGCACGTTTTCCTTGGAAGCGCGGGCCGTGGTCCCGACGACGGAGGGCTTCACGAGCGCGATACCAAGAGCCGGAAGCATCAGGATCAGCGTCACCAGCACCACCAGAGGCATGGCATCGCGAACCGGAGCGAGCCACGGCGAACCGATGGAGCCCAGCAGGAAGTAGGAGATGGCCAGAATCAGGTAGGCCAGCGACAGCGCGCGGCGAAAGCCCATCCGGTCCGCGAGCGCTCCGCCGAACGCCGCCAGAAACCACACCAACCCGCCAAACAATCCCGCCAGACTGCTGGCCCGCTCGACGCCGAAGTTCAGGCTCTCATGCAGATAGCGGGGCAGCGAGGCAAACGCCGCGTAGTACGACAGCCGCTCGAAGAGCTCGCTGATGTTGGCAACCCAGAACGGCCGCTCAAACCCGGTGCGAATTTCGTGGAAACGTTCGGAGAAGGTCAAGTGGTCTCCTGAGTTTTTTCTGACGCGGACATTCCTGTTTCGCGTGCCCATTAACTCCGCGATGCGCCGCTTTTCAGCTCGCTTGCCGTATCCCCCGCGCACAGGAGGGTAATCATATCTGCTGGTCGGCAAACCTGGGTTCCCAAGAGTGTACCGGATCGGCATTCTCCTGGGGTAGATGGCCGGCGCAAGGCGGTTGCCGGATTCGCTGCCCCTCGGCCTGCGTCGTTCACCAGGGCTTTCCCTTACCCCCGCCAAACCCTCCGGCAGGCGATCCGTCTCCATCAGACCAGCGGATCGACGCACTTTTCAGTTACGATTGGTCCACTATGATGGGGAGATGGAAAAGCGTCCTCGCAGGCCGAACGTCAGCTGGGCAATGCAGAAGGTCGGAAGCAGGCTCTCGCTGAATTTCAGAAGCTGCAAACTCGTTCCGCTGCCTCGCGCAACAGCGCAGGAACCCTGCAATCGCAAGAGACCGTAACACCAAAGAAGCCGGGCGTGGAGGCCCAACGTCAATGAAAGATATCCAGAAGAACATCGGCGGGGCGGCTTTGCGGTTCCTTGGAGCAGGCTTTTGCATCGTATTTGCAGTTGCCATTTGCGCCAGCGCAGCGCATGCGCAGGCGTTGAGCCCTGCCGCACTGCGCGTGGATGAATTGGTGACGCCGCTGGGCATCGACGACGCGCAGCCGCGCTTCTCCTGGCAACTCCGCGACACGCGCCAGGGAGCACGCCAGACCGCATACCGTTTGCTCGTCGCCTCAAGGCCGGGATTGCTCGCAACGGGTAAGGCAGACGTATGGGACAGTGGGCGCGTTACCAGCGGCCAGTCTGTGGCCGTTCCCTATGCGGGTCCGGCCATCTCTCCATCCACACGGTATTTCTGGAAGGTTCTGGTCTGGGATCAGGATGAAAAGCCCGCGCCCGAGAGCTCCGTCAGTTGGTGGGAGTCCGGTCTTCTGCATCAGGAATGGCGCGCAAAATGGGTCGGCTATGAGACGCCGCAGGAACATGCGGTGCGTTACTCCGGCGCAAAGTGGATCGTCAGCCCCGAGGCCGCGCTAACCCATCCCCAGGGCATCGAGGAGCGGATCGCCTATCGCACCCACATCGATCTCGCCAGACCGGTAAGCCATGCCACTCTTTATGTCGCTGCCGAGGATACAGCCTCTGCATGGATTGATGGCATCCGCGTGATGGAGCGTGCGCCGCTCCCGCCCTGGAAGCAAATGCCGTGGAGAAAGTACGTGGCCATGGATGTAACCGCTGCGCTCGCCGTCGGACCCAACACGCTGGCCATCGAGTCGACGCACTATCTTCTCAACTCAAACGGAAATCCCCTCAGCAGCATTCCGCCCATGCAGGCAGCATTGGTCGTCGAGTACGCGGACGGCGCCATGCAGAGTTGGACCAGCGGAGCAGACTGGAAGTCCTCGCTGCATCCCGGCGATAACTGGACCGGCGCCGGCTTCGACGATAGCGCATGGAAAAATGCAATTCAGTGGACTGACTCCGCTGCGTCCGGATTCGGCGAAGATCCGCTCGGCGAGCCGTGGCCGGCCGAGTCGGTGAAGGCTCTGCGCCGCGACTTTCAAAGCGCCGGATCGGTGCGTTCAGCGCGCCTCTATGTCACCGCGCTGGGAGCTTACCAGGTGTTCCTGAATGGGAACCGCGTAGGCGACGATGTGCTCGCGCCCGGTTGGACCGACTATCGCGAACGTGTTGAGTACCAGACCTACGACGTCACCGCAAACATTGTCTCCGGCGCCAACGTCCTCGCCGCCCTGCTCGCACCCGGATGGTACTCCACCCCATTGAAGTGGTTTCAGCAGCCCAATAACTATGGCTTGACTCCTCCCGCGCTGTTCGCACAGTTGCGCATTGAGCACGCCGACGGCAGCGTTCAATGGATCGCAAGCGATGCCGACTGGAAGGCGCATCAGTCTCCCATTCTCAAAGCCGAAATCTACGACGGCGAAACCGTCGATGCGCGCCTCGCGCAGCCGGGCTGGGATCGCGCGGGCTTTGCTGAGACCGCCTGGTCGCCCGTCACTCTGATTGAGCCAAAGCCCTTAAAAATCGAAGCCCAGGAATTCCAGTCCATTCGCGCAGAAATGGTGCTGCAGGCGAAGACCATGACCACCCCAAAGCCGGGCGTCTACATCTACGACTTCGGCCAGAACATGGCAGGCGTTGAACGCATTCGCGTCACAGGCCCCGCAGGCGCGGACGTGCAGGTGCGCGTTGGCGAAGAAACCAACCCCGACGGCACACTCTACACCGAAAACCTGCGCACTGCGAAGGCAACCGACCATTTCATTCTCTCCGGCGCAGGAGTGGAAGAGCTGCAGCCTCGCTTCACCTTCCACGGGTTTCGCTTTCTTGAAATCACCGGCCTTTCAACCCCTCCTGCAAAAGATGCCGTGGAGGCCGTCGTCCTGCACACCGATGCGCCCTTCACCACGCAACTGAAGACCGGCAGCGCCATGCTGAACCAGCTCTGGAAAAACATCCTCTGGGGCCAGCGATCCAACTTTGTCGGCGTGCCCACAGACTGCCCGCAGCGCGATGAGCGTCTGGGATGGACCGGCGATGCCGAGGTCTTCTGGCGAGCCGCCTCCTACAACGCCGATCTCGCAGCCTTCTCCCGCAAGTTTGCCGCCGACCTCCGCGGAACCCAGGCAGGAACGCCCTACTACGGCATCGTCGCCCCCGGAACGGGCACGAGTTCGCAAAGCCACGGCGCCGGTTGGAGCGATGCCGGCGTCATCATTCCCTGGACCTCGTGGCTGCAATCCGGCGACACAAAGATAATCGAGCAAAACTGGGGCGCCATGGATGAGTATCTGAACGCCATCGAGAGCGCCAATCCCGATGGCCTGTGGACGCACGATGCGGGCATTCCCTTCGGCGACTGGCTCTCGCCCGAGGGGCCAACGCGCTATCCGCTGGTGGCAACGGCCTACTGGGCATACGACGTTACGCTGATGCGGCAGATGGCGCACGTCCTGGGGAAAGCTGACGAAGAAGCGCGGTTCGCAAAGCTGTTCGACCACATCCGCGCCGCATTCGCGCAGCAATTCGTGCACTCTGACGGCTTTGTCGCCGGCGCGGACAGCGGCCCATCCCCCTTCGGCCAAATTAACAACCCCAATGCAAAAGCCAACGGCGGCGACACGCAAACCGGCTACGTACTCGCGCTGAATATGCACCTCGTCCCCGACGATCTGCGCTCCGCCGCAGCGGGAAAACTCGCGGCTAAGATCGAGGCCAATCACGGCATGCTCGGGACCGGCTTCCTCGGCACGCCTTACCTGCTCGCCACGCTGGTCGAAACCGGACACAGCGATCTTGCCTACAAGCTGATGCTGAACAAGGATTATCCGTCCTGGGGTTACCTGGTCGGCCATGGTGCCACAACCATGTGGGAGCGCTGGAACGGCGACCAGATGCGTGGCGACCCCAGCATGAACTCGTACAACCACTACGCCTATGGCGCCGTCGCCGACTGGATCTATCGCTATGCCGCCGGCATCGATGCAACTCCGCTGGATGCCGGTTTCCACACCGTGTACATGCATCCCGTCTTCGATCGCGCCATTGGCAATCTCGATCTCCGCTTCCAGTCGCCCTATGGCGAGATCCACTCCAGATGGACCGTCGAAGGAGACAAGGCGCACTGGTCTGTGACCATTCCGCCCAACGCGACCGGCTGCCTGCGCGTCAGCGATGCTGATGCCGCGAAGTACACGTTGAACGGAACTCCACTGGCCACCAGCAAGCTTGCCCAGGCATCCTCAAAGAACAGCCAGACCGGCTACGCATTTGCCGCCGGAACCTATCAGTTCGAAGTAACCGGGGTGCAGTAGAGGCCGTTTCACAACCCGGCCCTGAAAGGGGCAGGTGGCCCGCTCATGAGAATCGCGGAGAGCCGTAAGAGCTGTGCCCGGTTCATCGCGCTCTTTGCGATGAGCGGGAGAAGCGATGAGATCGTGGTCGGACGAGGATGGGCGATGCCGAGCGCGCGGGTGACCCTGGTCTCGGCACTCTCTCCAATCCGAGATGAGGGTGCCCCCGGTCCCTCGCACTTGGGGACCGGGGAGACCGCGGACCTCAATTGGCAGGGAAAAGCCCGCGGCCTGGCAGGATCGGTCCCGGCAAACGGCGTAGCGCGACGGAACCTGCTCACTCTGAGTGCATCTGACAAATTCCATGACACTTGGCGACATATCGGTACTAATCTCAGTCGATGAGTGATTTGGCGATACTGCGCTCATCGAGAGCGCCGTAGCGAGTCAATCGGAAAAAGCCGCTTGTCCGAGTAGCCGGTTATACAGCAACTTGCCGAAGAATAATCGGTCAATGAGCGCCTTGGCGCTTCAATCGATGCCCATGCCTCGCAAATGGGAACACTAGCTGACACTTCCGGAGCTGGGGTTCAGGGTGAGGTCAATCCCAAGATCGTTGTTACTCAAGTGAGAACTGACCGATAACAAGCTAATCACCGGAGCGTGAGAGCATGCTTGGGCAAGATTCATTCACTATTTCGCGCTTCAGATGATCGTAATCCTTGCGATTCGAAGAACGCGCTTCATTGCGGAAGCCCAACGCGTCGAGATAAATCCTGAAAGCGCGGGTCGGAGCGGAGATTATCGATTCGCAAGTCGGCCTTGATATTCGACGAGAGGTCGAGCGATCTCTCGTCGTAGGCCTTTTCCAAATACTGAAATGCCTTGTCCTTTTCGCCAAGCCCGGCATAAATGGTGGCAAGAATATACGGCGAGACGTAGCTACTCTTCGATCTATTCTCAAGGTCACGAAGGATCGCTTCTGCATCCGCTCTGTTTCCCGTCGCTGCAAATGCGTGCGCAAGCGAAGCTTTGGCGCCCTGATCGCCATTCGACAGCTCGACGGCTTTTTGATACTCAGTGATCGCTTCCGGCAGCTTCCCCGTGCCTTCGTAGCCGATGCCCAGAAATTGGTGTTCTACCCACTCGTTGGGATTCGAAGCAACTCCTCTACGGCTCGCTTCCAACAGACTCTGATAGTCGCGAAGCTGAAAATAAACATCAGCTTCGGTCATAGCGGCGCTGGGACCGAAATCGATCTGGTTGATCCTGGTCATCTCGGCAAGGGCCTCAGCGCGCCGGCCAAGAAAGGCGAGAAGCTCAGCGCGATCTTCATGGGCGCAAGGGTAACTCGGGGCCAGGGCAATCGCCTGGTCCAGCTCTCGTTCGGCGCTTCTACAGTTCCAGTCATGCCGCCAATTGATCAAGCCGAGTGTATCGTGCGCTTCGCCGATGCTGTCATCGAGTTGCAGGGCCTTGTGCAGCGCATTCAAGCGCCGATTGCAAGCCGGCTTCCTCGAGAACATTGCGCGTGAGCGCCAGGTACAAATTGGCGTCTGCCAAACCCGAGTAAGCCTGTGCAAAGCCGGGATCCTTTTGGATGGACTGCTCGAAGTAGCTCTTCGCCTGGAGGAGCGGCTGCTCCATCGTGTATTGGGTTGAGAGATAATAGCGCCCTCTCAGGTAAGCTTCGTAAGCCTCAGGATCCACAGTGCGCGAGGCATTGAGCCTGGCTTGCTGCTCGGGAGACAAGGTGATGCGAATCTGCCGCGCGACTGCCTCGGCCAACTCTCTCTGCAGGTTCAAAACTCCGTGCAATGGGCGCTCGTACGATTCGCTCCAGATGTGGCGGTCATCGGGGCCGTCAAGCAACTGCACGGTCACGCGAACCTCGTCATTCTCGCGAATGATGGAACCTTCGAGGATGCCATCCACCTCCAGTTCTCGCGCGATTTGCGGCAGGTGTTTTCTGGTGCCCTTGTATTCCATCACGGAGGTATGTGAAATCACTTTCAACGAATTGATTCTCGACAAGTTCCGTGATGAGTTCATCTGTCATGCCGTCTGCGAAGTATTCCTGGGCCGGATCGCCGGAGAGATTCTGAAGCGGCAGCACGGCGATCGAGCGAATGGGGTGAGCCACGCGCCATAAAAATGCGTCCACCCGACCCAGCCGGCAATGCCAATTGCGCAACAGGTGGCAAGGGATGCCAACCACGCAAATCCCCGCGAATGTCGAGACGCGGCAGCTTGGGGGGCGTCAAGCGTTTCGCCTCGCTTGGCTGCCGCAATCGGCTGCGTGGGTATTGACGCCAGTTCAGCTTCATTGGAATGTGCCGATTCGTGTCCGACCGGCGCGGGTGCTTGCGGTTCCTCCTCCGAGACAGGCGCTATGAATCGATAGCCCCTGCCCGAGAGCGTTTCCACATAGCGCGGCTCGTGGGGATCGTCGTTCAATACCTGGCGGATTTTGCGGATAGCGCCGTTGATGCTGTTGTCGGTATCGAGAAAGACCTCTTTGCCCCAGATACTTCTCAGCAATTTCCTCGCGGGTGACGAGCTGCCCTTTCTGCTCGATCAAAATCAGCAGGATCTGCAGGGGAATTCGCTCGAGCTTTAACGCTCGACCGTCGTGCCGGAGCTCGAAGGTTCGCAGATCGACCTCGAAGTCCTTTCCAAACCGAATTGTTGCCGGCGAATCAACCGAGCTTGATCCCACAGCCACACCCCTTGCACCTTGTCCGAGTGTTGAGATTCTACACTCCCGGTGGATTCAAAAGACATCTCAAATGGAATCTTGCGTTTGGGCGAAACAGGATTTCTTAAGTTTTTCGACAGGCGCCCGCTATTGAAAACAAACGGCGTACGGGCCAAGATCCGGACTGCAATGGTCACCCTTTCCGACACTTCCAACCTAGCTGCTCAAAGTCAATTCCAATCGTGAGGTACATCATGGAGATACCTGGCTGTGCAATCCTGAAGAATCTGATCGTAGTGGGCGCCTTTGCCCTTGCCTCTCTGCCGGTCTCCGCGCAGCGCATCTCCGCAGATGCGATTAAGAACGGCCACTTCCCTCAAGCGCTTCGCGGCCACCTCGATCGCTCCCCTGACAAGTCGACCCACTACTTGTCGTTCATGGGCGGTCAAACCGGCCGCAGCGCCGTTCCGGATGCAAGACTCGCCGAACCGCCCCCTCCTATCGTCTCCCCCTTCTTTCACACGAGCTCGCGCAGCGGCTCAGTAAACTATGGCTTCCTGGTCGGCCCCAATCCCTTCATGGGAACAGAAGGGGTCAGCACCACGGTCAAGACCTTCCTCGTTCCCCTCGTCATGAAGGTTCATCAGGTTGCAACCGACTTCTCAGTGGACGCCAACAACTACGTGATCTTCACTGGGATCAAGAACGAGGACATGACCTACGACCCCACCCAGGCCTCGCCCGCATGCCTGGGCAATACCAACAACGTCCCCTTCACTCTCGCTGTGCAGTCACCCGTCTTTCAGAATCACCACTGGGTCTTTGGCGGCACCGATCTCGGAGACACACAGTATCCAGACGCCATCCAGCGTGCCAACTTCTGGAACGCTACAGGCACGGACCCCGGAAACTACCATCTCCATCTCGACACACAAGTACTTCCCCCAGTCGTCCTCGACTTCCCCATAGGCACCGGCATCGGCATTCCGCAATCCAGCGCGTTCGCGGGCTACTCCGCCTGCGCGCCGAGCGTGATTGTCGACCTTAACCTCTTCGACGAGTACCTCGACTACATCACCATCCCGCAGTTGTCCTCTGAAGGCGTCAACTCCGGCAACTTCCCAATGTTCATCGCCGGAAACGTCATCTGGGGTTATGTCAGCGGGAATTTACCCTACTACGGGCCCGTGGCCTCCGGCTATCACAGTTCCAGTGATGTCGACCCTGCTCAGACCTACGGAGTTGCCCAGTTCGGCGACGAGCACGTCTTCACCTGGCCTAGCGCCGAAGTTCTTTCGCACGAAGTCAACGAGTGGATCAACGACCCCACTGCCTACAATATTGTTCAGGACTACAACGTCAGCGCCGTATACGATCCCACAGGCCCGATCGTCTGCCAGGACAACTACGAGGTCGGCGACATTCTGGCCGGCATCGATATGCCCCCTGTGAAGGGCGAGAATGGCTACACCTACACCGTGCAGGAGATAGCCTTCTTCTCCTACTTCTACGGCGGCCCTTCTTTCGGCGTTAATGGCTGGTACTCCAGCAACAACACGCTCACCTCCGACGCCGGCCCCGCCTGCAACCTAATGTCATCCTCCGCCACCACCGAGAATCCCGCACACGATTGAACGGAGCTCACAAAAGGAGAACACATGCCCAAGTATGTAATTGAACGGGAAATTCCAGGCGCCGGGGAGTTCACCGGCGATCAGCTAAAGGGAATTTCGCAAACCTCGTGCGGCGTCCTAAGCAAACTTGGATCTGAGATCCAATGGGTCCAAAGCTTCGTTACAGACGACAAGATCTACTGCATCTATCGAGCGCCCAGCGAGCAACTGATCAAAGAACATGCCGCCCTTGGCGGATTCCCGGCAAATCGGATTTCCGAAGTTGCTTCCACTATCGATCCCACAACAGCTGAAGACTAAACCAGAATGTCGATCGGCCAAGCTCCAATCAATCTCAGTAATCGAAACACCAACCACGAATTCAACCGGGAGATGCTATGCATGGTGTTGTCTTAGTTCCCAACAGTCGCCGCGACATTCTTTGGCTCAACTCGATTTATGAGATGAACTACACCACTTGGGATGATGTTGTCGGGCATTGGGCGAACCCACCGTTCAGCAGCTCCAGCGATGCGCCCACAGCGGGTGCCTACGTTAACCTTGGCGGCATCTTTGCTTCTCCGCCGGTGGCCGTGGCCGTCAGTGAGAGCCGGGTGGACGTTTTTGGGCTGGGAACCGACTATGCTGTCTACCACAAGACTTTCGACGACTCAATCGCAGCACCGGCCAGCCAGTGGACGCCAGGCTGGGAGCGGCTCGGCGGCAACTTCATGAGCACTCCGGTCGTTGTTTCTACCAGCGCTCAGCAGATTGATCTCTTCGGCCTCGGCATAGATCAGGGTATGGTCCATATTTCCTGGAACGGCACCGCCTGGAGCGACTGGGATGAGCTAGGCGGATGCTTCAGCAGCCCGCCTGTCGTCCTTCCCACCGCAACTGGCACCTTCGACATTTTTGCCCGAGCCATCGATTACAAGATCTATCACCTCGCTTACGATCCCACCACCCAAACTGACTGGACGATCCTCGGAGGTGGTCTGCTGGGTGAGCCAGTCGCCGCCTCTGCTCCATCCGCGCTCCGGATTGAGAGCTTCATTTTCCTCTTTGTAGTCGGCGACGACGGCGCTATGTGGGCGATTGTCTTTGACGGCAAAGTCTGGAAGCCCTGGTCCTCACTTGGCGTAGCGCAGATTGCAGCAGCCAGCAGCAACGCTCCCAACACGACTTTCTTCAGCGAGCCTGTCGCGCTATGGACTCCTGCGAGCAAGCTCGTCAGCCCAAATCCCATACTTCATCCAGATCCCGTCAATCCGCCGGTCTCTCCGTTTTCCGGCCGAATCGACATCTTCGCCACCGGTACCGACGGCGCCCTTTGGCAGATGTGGATGGATAACACAGGATGGCAGAAGAGTTGGTTGTCGCTGGGAGGTGGACTGGCTTGCGCTCCGTCAGTGATCCGTCCTGAGCTTTCACCAGTCCAGTCCCTGACAGACCCGCTTCAGTTCAACGTTCTTGAACCAGGTACCAACTCCGTGGTCCGTCTCCGCATTTTCGACGGTAAGACCTGGACTTATGCCTGGCCTGTGGGTCCGATTTTCAGTCAACCCAACGCCTTCTCCATTGGCGTAAGTGAGGTTGACATCGCTTCCCTCCGTTCTAACGGAAGTACCGGCCAGCAAGACACCGACAACGGCACTGCAACTCTCTCTGTCGGGCGCTGGCCCACTCTCACCGCCTATCTGGATATGGGCAATGTCAGCGCTGGCTCTCACCCAGTGGACCTCGGAATGAGTCTCAATCGCATCAGCATTGAGCTCTGTGAGCCGTTCGTCTACTTTTATGTCCTCCTCAACCAGGGAAACGCCAACTCCTCTACCACCGAAGCCGTCGCTCAGATCATTGCCAAGGGTGCGGAAGATTATCTTAACGACCAGTTCAAGAGTCTGCTCAACCCCGATTCAAGCTACTCCTTCCTCGGTCTCATCGAAACCGGCGCCCTCGCCAGCGCAGGAGGAGGCCCATTCCTGGTCGCTAGCCTGATTGGAGCCGCCGTCGCCGTCGGCCTAGACGCCGCTCTGAGCGCTCTGATGCCCAACTGTGATGGCCTCGTCGCCAGCGGGACCGTTGCCTACCTCAACGGCCGTGCCCTTCAGCAGCAGCTTCGCGGTGTCTCTCCAGGCCAGATCACCGGCAAGATTCATTCGCCCGGAACGGACTCACAATCGGGTTGCGGAGGCAACTCCGACTACACGGTCACCTATTACATCCAGCGCGGTTAACAGCGCCCTCGACCTGACGGAAGGGGCATGCCTCTATTCACGCCAAATCGCAATCCGCTCATTGACGACCAAAAGCAATCCACCTATCTGTATAGTCGGCTTTCCGGACAAGTGGCCTTTGGCTCAATTGTTGACTTCAGGCCAACTCACTCATTGAGAATCGTTTCCGTAACAAAAGAAGGATCGGTATTGGCAAACGCCGTTCAGTCCACCAGAAACCAGCCCATGAAATCCCGAAGGCGAAAAGCGCTGAGGCCCTGACGAGCGTCCGGCCCCACCATCCTCCGGCACACATCACGCGCAAGCGCCCTCTGCCCCACCGCAGGTGCCCGCGAACCCTAGAAATTGAAGGCTGAAAAAATATATCTAGCAGATATATACAACGCTCAAAAATCCGTGCTTTTTCATGGTATTTCGGCCCTTCGGCGCACACTTTATGCAGCAGCAAAACGCCCGCGGGGCCGCGAACCCCCAACCGGCCCCGGAAAAGCCCCGGCTGACCCCTGATCCCTGATCTCTGATCCCTGTCTTCCTTGCATATAATTACGGCTTCCCGGCGCACAATCGAAGAATGAAGGCCGAGCCATCGCCGCAATCCGTTACAACACCCCCGGGATACCCCTCTTCGCCGCTTCGCTGGACCTTTGCACATCACCCAAAATGGCGAAGAAACAAGGAAGAAACTGCTACATAGGGGGTACCCCTCCCCCGGTTTTCCTTCCATCCCCATGAAAACAATCGACTTCCACGCATAAAAGGCGCAAATGGACACAATTCTAAAGGACTTGCACGCCACACACTTTATCGATTCCCTCGAAGAGGGGATTTCGGGTACAGCAATGCGCACGTAGCGCCCGCCATTTGACGGGTTTTTCCGCCCTCGCTCAAAGCGCTCGCACCCGGCCGCAGAGGACTACAGCCGGCAGATCAGCAGCTCGCGTTCGTAGATCATCTCCGGCGGCAGATGGTCATGCAGGTCAAGGAAGAGCTCCTCGTGGCCGATCACCTCGGCCCGCCAGGCCGCCCGGTCCACTGCTTGAAGCTCCTCAAACCGCTCTTTGGGGAACTTAAGCCCTTTCCACTCGATGTCCTCGTACCGCGGCATCCAGCCGATGGGAGACTCACGGCCCTGCGTGCGCCCCTGCACCCGGTCTACAATCCACTTCAGAATGCGCATGTTTTCGCGAAATCCGGGCCACAGAAACTTGCCCTTGGCGTCTCTTCGGAACCAGTTCACATGGAAGATGCGCGGCGTTGATACCAGACTGCGCTGCATTGTGAGCCAGTGCCGGAAGTAGTCGCCCATGTGGTAGCCGCAGAACGGAAGCATGGCCATGGGATCGCGGCGCACCTTGCCGACCGCGCCGGCGGCCGCGGCGGTGGTTTCAGAGCCCATGGTGGCCCCCATGTAAACCCCCGACGACCAGTTGAACGCCTGGTACACCAGCGGCATCGTGGTCGAGCGCCGCCCGCCAAAGACGATCGCCTCGATAGGCACCCCCTCCGGATCTTCCCAGGCCGCGTCGATCGTCGGACACTGCGCCGCCGGAGCAGTGAACCGTGCGTTTGGATGTGCCGCCTTGGCCCCGGTATGCTTCGCCAGCTCCGGCGTCCACCGGTTCCCCTGCCAGTCAAGGCACTCTGCCGGGGGCTCCTCGGTCATACCTTCCCACCACACGTCGCCCTCCGGGGTAAGCGCCACATTGGTGAAGATCGCGTTCCTGGCCATGGTCGCCATGGCATAGGGATTGGTCTGCTCGGATGTACCCGGCGCCACCCCAAAAAATCCAGCCTCCGGATTGATAGCCCGCAGGCGCCCGTTCGCATCCGGACGGATCCAGGCGATGTCGTCGCCCACTGTCCACACCTTCCACCCGTCAAAGCCCTTGGGAGGAATCATCATGGCAAAGTTGGTCTTGCCGCAGGCGCTGGGGAAGGCGGCGGCCACATAGGTCTTCTGGCCTTCGGGGCTTTCAACGCCCAGGATGAGCATATGCTCGGCCATCCACCCCTCGTCCCTCGCCATGTTGGAAGCGATCCGCAGTGCGAAGCACTTCTTCCCCAGCAGAGCGTTGCCTCCGTAGCCCGACCCGTAGGACCAGATCTCGCGCGTCTCCGGGAAATGGACGATGTACTTCTCCTTGTTGCAGGGCCACGGGACATCGGCCTGCCCCGGCCGGAGCGGTGCGCCCACGCTGTGCATGCAGGGAACCACGCGTTTCTCATCTTTGTCGATCTCGGCAAAGACCGGCAGGCCGATGCGCGCCATGATGCGCATGTTCACCACGACGTAGGGGCTATCAGTCAATTGCACGCCGATTTGGGAGAACTTGGAACCGATGGGGCCCATGCTGAAGGGCAGCACGTACATGGTGCGGCCGTGCATCGCCCCGCGAAACAATCCCTTGAGCTTGCGCCGCATCTCCCGCGGATCTTCCCAATTGTTCGTTGGGCCGGCATTATCTTTGGAGAGAGAGCAGATGAAGGTTCGCTCCTCAACACGTGCCACATCGCCCGGGTCAGAACGCGCATAAAAGCACCCGGGACGGCGTTCCTGGTTAAGCCGGAGGAACGTGCCGTTGGCAATCAGCTGTTCGCAGAGCTGGTCATACTCCTGCTGGGAGCCATCGGCCCAATGAATCGACGCTGGCCCGGCAAGTTCCGCCATCTTCTCAACCCAGCGCAGCAAATGCTTATTCCGCGTGGGCGGATACTGGCCGCCGTGATTCGACGCAACTGACTTTGCCGGCTCAACTCCTGTTGTACTTTCCATGCACGTTCTCTCCATGGCAGCTTGCAGAATTCGTAGAGACCCGTGATGGCCGCCGAATCCCCCACTTGATGACGCTAGTTCACCGGCCTGCCTGCGTCAAATGGCATACCAAATTCTGGACAGATTACGACACGGTTGCACCCGAATGGGTGTGTCGGGGCGAGCTTGTCGCACTTCGTCAAAGATGCAGAACACCAGACTCCGGATAGGAGGGATACACCCGGAAATGCCATTGCACCAAATTGAGGAAGAGACTGCCTACGTCCCCTATAATCGCTTGTTGAAAGAGCATGCCCGCGAGAATTGCGGATTTCGTTTTTGTACTTCGGCCTTCTCACGCAACTCACCGCAAACCACCTTCAGAGCAGGTAATCGATTGAGCATTTCACGCCGCAGATTTCTGACCACAAGCGCCAGCGCAGGGGCATCCTTGCTGGGGGCGGGCAAGGCAATTGCAGCGCCTTATCGGGTTACAGTGCAGCAGGAGAAGGGGGTTTCTCCGAAAGCCGGATCGGGAAGCAACGCAACCGGTCTCAGCCCTCAAGGAATACCGCTGGCAATTCCGTCGACGATGCCGATGGGATCGGGTGCACCGCTCGGAGGCATCGGGACGGGGTTCGTGGAGATTCGCGCCGACGGCTGTTTCCATGAGTGGCAGATCTTTAATGCCGGCCCCTGGGCGCAGGACGTGCGTTCCACCACCGCACCACCCGCTCCGGGTCCGCAGTATCTGCGCTTTCTGTTGCGTACGAAAAAGGCCTCGGATACAACGCCTCAGCTACGACGCCTCTATCTCCGGTCCGATGAGAGCGACACCTACACGTTGCCATTCGTGCAAGACGTTCAGTCGATCGACTACGAGGCCTGGTTTCCCATGACCAGTCTCCGCTACAACGATGACTCAATCCCCATCCGAGTATCGGCGAAGGTCTTCTCGCCTTTTATGCCGGGGAGGGCACGCGATTCCGGTTGGCCCGGATTTCATGTTGTGTACTCAGTTGAAAACCTCTCGAGTGAGGCGGTTGAAGTTTCGCTCGCTGGATTTCTGAACAACCCCATAGCCTCGGCGTTGCCCGAGCGGCGGCTGACGAACACACTGACGCAAAAGCATGATGTTACCAGCATCCTGCTGGATACAGCGGCGGAGTCCGATTTCCCATCGGGCATCGGCAATATGTGCATCTCTGTTTCCGGGGGCGAGCACTCTTATATTGGCGGCACTTTTGAGGAGTACGCGCTGCCGGGAGTTTGCCGGTGGAAGACACAGCGTGTGAATTACATGCTGCTGAGCGTGCTGACGGAGTTTGCGGCCAGCGGACGGCTGCCGAATACGGACGCTAAGACCGACCCGAGCGTTGGGCTGCCGAGCATAGCACAGACAGATGGCCTATCCGATGGCGAAGTGGACAGCTGGATGAAGAAGCTGGGAACCGATGCGCTGTTGGCGCGAGTGTTTGCCGATGCGCGCCCGGGCGGCGACAAAACCAGCAACCGGGATTTGCTGAAGGAAGTTTGCACGAATTTGCAGGGGAAGGACAGCAAGGCTGCGCTGCACTGGGGCACGGGAGCACTTGCTTCCAGCGTGAAACTGGCGGCGGGCGAAAAGGCAGAGATTCGCTTCACGCTGACTTGGTTCTTTCCGCACCATTTGACGAGCGGCGGACGCGAGATGGGGCATATGTATGCCAACTGGTTCCACGACGCGGCGGAGGTGAACCGGTTTTTGTGCGAGCGCTTCGAGGAGCACCACTCAGCCACGGAGAGGTTTGCGCGCACGCTGGCGGATACATCGTGCGGCGATGCGATGGCTTTTTCCTGGTCGAGCCAGCTTTCGACAATGGTGTTCAACACGTGGTGGGTGAAGGACGGGAGCTATGCAATCTGGGAGGGGCTGGGATGCTGCGGGTTGTCGACCACGGATGTGGATTACCAGGGCAGCTTTCCGGTGATGGCGCTGTTCCCGGAGTTGAAGCTGGCGCAGATGCATCGAATTGTTGCGCTGCAAAACAGCCGCGGCCAGGTGCCGCACAACTATGCGGGGAGCTTTGAGCAAGTGGATGAGGGCGGTTTTGGCCGCGTGGATATGAATCCGCAGTTTGTGATGATGGTGTATCGCGACTACTTGTGGACCGGGGACAAGGAGTACTTGCGCGGCATGTGGCCGCACGTGGTGCAGGCGATGGCATTTACCGAGTCGCTGGACACCAATGGAGACGGGCTTCCCGACAAAGATACTGGCTTCCAAACTTACGACCAGTGGCGGATGCGTGGCACACCGTCCTACATTGCGTCCTTGTGGGTTGGCGCCCTGCGCGCAGCGGTGCGGATTGCTGTTTGCGCAGACCAACCACGCGACGCCAAGCGCTGGTCGGATCTGCTTGCCAAGGCGTCAGCGAGCTTTGACGCCATGCTCTTCAACGGCGAGTATTACAGCCTGTGGGTCGACGGGAAGGTGCGCGATGAGATGTGCATGACGGACCAGGTTTCCGGAGAGTGGTTCACGCACATTGTTGGCTTGCCCAGCACAATCTCAGAGCAGAACCTCAAGCTGGCAATCGAAAACATCTTCAAGAACAACTTCAACCCCGAGTTCGGTCTGCACAATGCCACTGCTCCCAAACGCGGCATGGGCCTGCTGGCATTGAACAATCTGCAGGCGGGCGGACTGTGGTCGGGAATTGAATTCGCCTTTGCCTCGTTTCTGATGGACCACGGCCACTATGTCGAGGGACAACGGGTTGTGGAGGCGATTCACCGGAGGTATCTGCGCGCCGGGCAGCCCTGGAACCACGTGGAATGCGGCGGGCATTACTCGCGCGCCATGAGCAGTTGGGCGACCATGCTCGCTGCTGCCGGCTTCAAACCCGACGTGCCCAACGAAACACTGGCAGTGATGCCCACGGCACCGGGCGAATTCCGTACTCCCTGGGTGATGGCTTGCGGCTTCGGCACCATCAGCCGATCTGGGCGGGCTCTCTCAATCTATTGCGCCTCAGGCACGCTCAAACTGAAGTCTCTCAAAGTCCCGGCGGCAGGATCCGCCCGCATTGGGACGCAAGAGCTGGCCGTGAACATTTCGGCGGCAGACGGCGGGGTCACAATTGAATTCTCCCCGCCTTTACTTCTCAACGCTGATCAGACATTGACAGTTATCTGAGGGGTCAGCGCACGGACCACAACTTAGGGCAAATCCAGAATTACTGTGCCCCGCTGAGTCCGAGGCAGGTTGCTCCTCCTTCCACCCCTGCGACGAAGACCTGTCGCCGGGGGCCCGGGCCCTGTGGTCGCGTCAACTTCCGTTCGTCATGTATATCAAGGCACAAAATGGCTGATTTTGCATGTAACTTATTTAGTTTCATTGGCATAGAGCAAAACCAGAAAAATCGATGTATTCCTGGTCCGGGCTGCGAGGTTCGGGCCGGTTTTTTCCGGTTTGAGGAGGCTGGAGATTTGCATGATTCAACCCTTCAAGACCATTGTGCGCCGGATGCGCATAATTATGTGCAAATGCGCGAGGGAAAATTTGCCGGCGTGGGATGAGAGTCCGGCTGTGCGGGACAAGTCTGCAGCCTTACAGCTTGATGAAAAACTCCATTTGAGGGTAAAACTCGTGTGAAAGGCTTCCCGCAGGGGCTAAAGCCCTCAATTGTTTTGTTGCAGTTACGGCCCGGCTGAAGCCGTGCCCTTGTTACAAGGCGCAGTGTGGTATCCCCGAAGTTCGCAGCATAAGTCGAAGCCCCGAAATGCAGGTCCTTCGACTCCACTTGGCCCAAAATCGGGCCAAGCTTCGCTCAGGATGACAGCGTTATTCATGTTGCGAACTTCAGAAACAGGACACGAGGGGAATCCTGGTTTGGATGAGTTTTTCACCAAGCTGTTTAGTCAGTGCAAATCCAGAACTACCATGCCCCACTGAGTCCGAGGCAGATTACCGCTCCTTCCACCCCCGCGACGAAGACCTGTCGCCGGGGACCCTGGGCCTTCCACCCCGGCGGCGAAGACCTGTCGCCGGGGACCCCGGTTGTGGTCGCGTCGGCTTGAGCGCTTCAGCTTCGAGGTACAGCTATTATGGATTCGCTATAGGTTAGTTACAGCCCAGGGGGACTTATCTCTGTCAGGACCTCGCCGCTTTGCACGAGTACAGCTGTCTGCTGACCAATGGAGATTGCAGCGAGAGTATGTGCACGAGAAAAGTAGAGCCCCATGCGGTTTGAACAGGAGCCATTGCATCAACCCACTTGATGAGGTGCGGCGGTGATCTGAACTGCGATGGATTGATTGGGCACCAAGGGTGAGATGATGGCAGTGAAGGTCCGACGCAGTTTGTTGCACTCAACTACAGAATCTGATTGGCGCTATTTGCGGTAAGCTGTATCGGCGGTGTACAGGCTTATTCGATAGCGAATTGAGTCGGCCAAGGTGTTGTCCCCTTTGCCATCGGCAAGTTCCAGGGCGCGATTGGCAGAGGTGAGCGCCTGCGGAAATTGTCCGGCTTCGGCATAGGCCGCGCCCAGTGCATCGAGCACGATCGGATCGGATCCCCCGGTGAGATCGTTGGCCTGGGTAGCGAGGGTCACTGCTTCCGCGCCATTGCGGAGTGACGGGTCCGCGGCGGATGCCAGAATCCGGGCAGCTCCGACCAGCGCGGTCACGCTCTTGGGCTGAATGGCGAGGGCCGCGTGCCAGGCAGCAAGAGCTTCGGTGTCCTTACCCAGGGCGACGTAAGCACTGGCCAGAGCCAGCTGTGCGGATGGGAACTGTGGATTGAGCGCGGCTGTTTGTTCCAGTTCGGGCAGTGCTTCGTTTGCATGACCCTGCTGCAGGAGGAACCTGCCCAGATTGAAGTGTCCTTCAACAAACGCAGGATTGATCCGCACAGCCTGGCGCAGCTGTTCGAATGCTTCTTCTACGTGGCCGAGAAGATAAAGATTAACCGCAAGGTCATTGTGACTTTTCGCGTCATCCGGGTCGAGTGCAAGAACCTTTCTCCAGATTGCCTGCGCCTGATCATATTCAGCACGCTTCTCAAGGTCCGTCGCCTGGTCAATCAGCTTGTAGACATCGACAGCGGGGACTTGAATGTCATCAATACCATCCGCTGCGGTGTTGACGAATTCAGGAATATTCACGGCGCGGTTGGCAGCGGTCGCGTTGTCGATTAGAATCGGTGGGCTGGAATCGCCGTTGGTGTCCAGGTGGGTCAGATACATCTGGGTATACGGCGAGCGGGCTTTGGAGGAGAAGACTAGCCAGCGGCCGTTGGGCGAAAAACTGTGCCAGGAGTTCATGAGTGGAGTGTTGGCGCGTAGGCGGCGCGCTACGCCTCCACCAAACGGAACAATGTAGAGCTGACTGTCAGGCCGCATGAGCTGTCCGTTGTGGCACTGCACGAAGACGATCCAGCGACCATCGGGGGATATCTTGGGAAAGTTGTTGCTCATGCCATTCTGCGAAGCGCCAACGATACGCTCGGGCGTACCTCCCTTGCCGTCATTGAAGGGAACGCGATAGAGATCGTACTGGATTTGCGTTTCGTTGGGATCGTTGGCGTAGGTTGCCGGAGCCTGGCCCTCTTCGCGGGGATTGCGCGCGACGGCTCGGGCAAAGACGATGGTCTTGCCGTCGGGGCTCCATACTCCGTCGGTCTGCACATAGTGGGGATCGTCTGCGCCGGGTAATGGCTGGCGCAGCCCGGTGGCGCGGCTATACCACTCCAGAATCCCTCGCGTTGGATAAAAGACCTGGAGAAAGCGATAGTCCTTGAAGTTGGTGACGTAATAGCTCTTAGGAACATCGAGGGATGGGCCGGCAAAGGTGCTGACGACGAATCGTCCGTCTGGAGAGACCTGGGACATGAAGCCGACACGCGTTTGACCGACTCGCCCGTCGCTGTTCCACTTCACCATGTCCTTGGTCTGAATGGAGATGTGGCGGGAGATTGGGGCGATGGCATAAAGTCCCTTGTCGTTGGCGGGGCCGTCGATGTCAATGCCCATGGTTTTGCCGTCCATAGCAAAGGAATGGCAGTTGGCACATGTCGGCATGTCGTGAAGAACGGTGTGGCTTTCCGTCTGGGTAATGTCGCGCAAACGCCACTTGATGAGATGAATGGCAGAGGCGGGAAGAGGCTGGACGATTCCGTCTCTGCCCTCGGTGGGCATGAGGGGCACATCGCGATAGAAGATTGGCGCTGCCACCGGGTCGCGCGAGGTTGTGAAATCGATGTGCGCGGGAGCGGAGACGACGCTGCCATCGCGAAATCCAGTGATGGTGACGGTGGCAGGATGGCCGGTAGAATGAAGTTGCATGGCCGACCATGTGGCAGCATCCGGAGTCCAGGTCCAGGATGCGGCCTGCTTGGGAGTGAGGCTGGGCAACTCGTTCGTGGGGGAAACGCAAGCGGGATCGATGGGGCCAATGTGCATCCGCACGCCGCTTGACTCCGTCTGGATGCGCGGCTCTTTACCGGCAAAAGAGACTGAGATACGCCACCTCGTTGCTTTGGAGTCCCTCCACAGGAAGGTTGGCGGTGTGATGCCGGGAGGAAAGATGGAGCCGTCTTCCGGGTAGTCGATGGAAACAGACGCCATGGCCGAATCTGAACTCTGCGTGGACTGGACAGAATTGCGGTCTGCGACGCTCGCGGATGCGATTTTTTTCGGGGATGAAACCGTCAAGACGAAAAGGAAGACAGCCAGCAACGACACTACAGAGACGATGAAACGCCCTTGCTGCCGCGACCTCAAAAGAATTCCATTGGGCATTCGTGACCTCCGAAACCGCCAAAGGGGAGTAAGGCAGTGTTTTGTTGTTTGTCGCAGTAAAGTTGCACCCATCGACGTTGTTTATCGGGCTTGCCCTGGCCTTGCACGTGTGTTGAAACGAATCAAACCTTCTCTGTAATTCCATGGTACTGCCGGCGCCGAGCCACCGCAGCCGGACGGCGGCAAAAAGCACCCGTAATGGTCAGTCTCGCCAGCGGCGTCAAACTAGCTCCGGTGGGGCAGGAGCGATGTCGAATTCGATCTGCTGGACGCCGAGGTAAGGGTGACGAGCAGTGAGGCGAACCTTGCCGGGTCGCTCTGTGGCGCGAATCCAGATGGCGCCTGTGCCTCCGATGAGCGCGAAGGGATTGTCGCCGATGAGTTCGGCAGGACCCGTAATCTCGAATTGAATGGGATCAGCTGCGAATGGGCGAATGGCATCAAACTCGTCTGTAACGCGAAGCACAACGCGTGTTGTGTCGGCGCCGTCCGCAACCAGGGTCTGGTCATCGGGCAGCAGGGTAAAATTCTGATCGATGCCCTTTCCGGAGAAGCTCCGCGAAATGACCTGCTTGCCCCAATGTAGCCTTCAATGCGGAGATCGCCCCAGGGGTCGATGTGAGTGCCGATATCCGCAGTGAAGGGTGCGTATTTGAGATGCGGAAATTGCGCGCGATCGGGATCGGCCTCGGCGACAAGTTTTTCCGCGACAAAGAACTTGAGATGATCGCAGTTAGATGATACAAGCGCATTGGTGAAGCCAATGTTTTCATCACCGCGGGCCCAATGAAACGCGGGGACCAGTACAAACTCTTCCTCGGGATCGCATTGAGAGCGGTAGAAACCGGCGGCGGGCTTGGGTTCGCGGAAGATATCTGTCACGCCGTGATAACAGATGCGATCTCCTGAACCGAAGTTCGCATGCGTGTTGTAGTCAAAGGCGCACCAGCCAATGCCGCCTGCGTATTGTGGATTAGAGGCCAACTGGTCGTGGACACGGGCATGGCGCACGGTGTGCTCACGCAGACGTTCGATGTTGTCAATGGTCTTTGTGGGATATGTATGGCCCACGAATTCGGTATTGAGATATAGGGGGTGGTTGGGAGCCTTGAGCGGCCATCCAAAGTCGTTCATTGTGAAGACATCTTCCAGGAACTCGGATTCCTGGAAGTAGCGGATTCCGCCGGTCTGCCGCGTGGGGTCGAGGCTATGGGCCATGGCGTTGGTGCGGGTGTAGAAGTCGTGATTGTCACGCGACTCGTTGATGCGCACACCCCAAAGGATGATAGAGGGATGGTTCCAGTCGCGGCGAATCATGCGGCTGACGTTATCAACGGAGATATCCTGCCAGGGCAGATCGCCAATGTGCTGCCAGCCCGGAATTTCTTCCAGCACCAGGAGGCCAATCTCATCACAGGCATCGAGGAAGTGACGCGACTGCGGGTAATGGGATGTGCGAACAATGTTGCAGTGCAGGTTTTTGCGAAGGATGACGGCGTCGCGCCGCTGAACACGGCCAGGCATGGCTTGGCCCACCCATGGAAATGTCTGATGGCGGTCGAGACCGCGTAGTTTGATGACCGTCCCGTTGAGTGAGAAGCCCTGCGGGGTGAAGCGTGCCTCACGGAAGCCGACGCGGCGCTTGTCGCTGTCAAGCAGCGTGGCGCTCTGCAATAGACGGACCTCAACGCGATAGAGTTTGGGCGAGTGCAGGTTCCAGAGTTCGATGCCTGCGAGGTTCTCGAGGCGGAGTGTGCTTGGCGGAATTCCCTCCTCATTGGCAGCAGGAACGGCTTGCGCTGTCCTGGCGACAAGGCGGTCTCCGTCGTAAAGTGCTGCTTCGATGCTCAATCCGTTATTGGAAGACCTGTTTGCATTCTCGAGGAAGCACTTCACTTCGAGAGCCGGATGGGCCGAGAGGACATCCTGGGGCTGCGCGAAGATGTTCTCAATGAAGGTGGGAGAGACGATGCGAAGAGAGACTTCGCGGTAGATGCCGCCGAAGGTTAGGTAGTCGACCTCGTAACCGAAAGGCGGAATATCGGGACGCTCGCTGGAATCGACTTCCACTGCCAGAACATTGTCACGGTCGAAGTCGACGTGGCCGGTGAGTTCGAAGGAAAATGGAGTGAAGCCTCCCTTGTATTCTCCCAATCGCTGGCCGTTGAGCCAGACGGTGGATGCAGTCATTACGCCTTCAAAGTCGACAAAGATGCGCTGCGTGCGCGCAGAAGCGGGCAGGCGAAAGCGACGGCGATAGATGGAAACAAACTCATAGGACCTTTCGTCGAAGCTGTGCCAGGGCACGCGCAGATTGGTGTGCGGTACGGTAACGCGGACGAAACTGCTGTCGTCGAATTCGCGGCCATGCGCTTCGGGGACTGCTTTTGGGCTGTAGCGCCAGTTACGGTTGATGGGTAGGATCATTCGTCCCTGCATGCCGGGGGTTGCATCGGCCGCAAAACTGGCGGCAGGCAGGTTTGGCGCTACCGTTGCGCCGGCAATCAGCGTTCCTGTGGTCCTGAGAAAATCGCGACGATCCATGAATCTCCTTGGTCAAAGAAAAAATGAACGACATTTCCGGCACCTCAAGGCTTGGTGCCTGAAGCTGCCTTTTCCGCATAAACGAATTGCTGAACTTCAGCCCACTCTTTGTCGACTTCGGCCAGGTGCTGCGCGCGCAGATGTTGATAGATGTCGAACTCCTTCTGCGCCTGATCTTTTCGTCCAGTGTGCACGTAGTCCTGCCCGAGCCGGTAATGTGCGTCGGAAAGGTTGGGATTCAAGGCCAGCGAGCGCACATAGTAGGGAATGGATTCGGCATACTTATGCTGGTCGGCGTATAGATTGCCCAGTTGTACGTCCGCTTCAGCTAACGAGCCGTCCAGCGAGATCGCTTTCTCCAGCAACGCCTGCACCGCTTGAAGATCCAGGCTTGCGTCTCCCACTCGCTTTCCCTTCCACAAACTCATGGCGTAGTAATACTGAGCCAAAGCGCTGCCAGGCTGAAGCTCTGCGTAACGCCTGAATCGCTCAATCACATCCGCAGCCTGGTTGGGAGAACTGTCATAGGCCTTGGAGAGAAAAAGGTAGCAGCGGGCGTCCAAAGGGTTCAGATCGGCGGCTGCGAGCAGAGCCTTGACTGCCTCGTCGAATTTGCCCCGCCAGTCCAACGCCATGGCCAAGCCAATTAAAAGCCGGGAGGAATTCGGATAGCGTCGCACAGCCTCTTCAAAGACTTCTGTGGCGGGCTCGTAGGTCCTGTGCAACAGCAGTTCGCTTCCCCAGTCAAACAGATTTTCCTCGCTTGGATCCAGGTGCGCGGCCGTCTGGAACTCATTCGCCGCAGCAATGAACTTCCCATCTTTCTCTTCAATCTGGCCCAGCAAGTCGTGAATCTCCCCGGTGTCTCTTTCCTTCATAAGGCCTTGTGCCCGCCGCCGCGCGTCTGCGAGCTTGCCGGTGAGAAGCTCTGCCATGGCCAGATCGTAACCATTGTCGTAGGAGCCTGGGTTGATTTCCTGGGCGTGCTCAAGAAAGGGAATTGCCGCTTCAATTTTTCCCGTCTGAATGTAGAACTCTCCCAGGTTGTGGTTGGTGTCAAAACTCTCCGGCTCCAGTTTGAGAGCCCTGCGGAACTGTTCCCCGGCCGGCGCGGTCTTGCCTGCATGAAGCAGCGCCGCTGCCAGGTTGGTCCTGGCAGGCCCCGAGTCCGGCTTGAGCCGGACTGCCTCCTGTAATTGTCCTGTTGCTTTTTCATCCTGCGACAGAGAGGTATAGACCTGGCCGAGAAGCTCGTGGACTTCAAAACTGTTCGGTACGCGCTTCAGAAGGTCTTCAAGCTGTTCAGCAGCCTGCTGGAATTGGCCAGCGTCATATTGCGCCTGGGCCGACTCGAATTCGCGGTCGAGCTTCTGCTGGTTGTTCTGAGCCCCAGCAGAGGTCGCACAGGCCAGCAGGGAGTAGGCTACGACCCACTGAAGTCGACACCCCTTCCTCAACGTCCACCCCCGCGATTGCCACGCAGGCAATTCGCCACTCAAATGAAAACCCCGGGAAAGCACCCAAAGCGCGTGCCTTCCCGGGGCGATTTCATTCTAGCTCAGTAATACAGTTTCAACGCAAATTGGACCTGTCTCGGATCGTATGGAGCATCGCGAGTGGATCCAACTTCGCCGAAGTGAGGATCGTTGAAGTTAGTCGAGCCACCGATGGACACAACGCCGTTGCCGCCGAATCCAGGAGCATTGAAGTTGGGGTGGTTGAGGATGTTGAAGAACTCAGCCCGGAACTGCACCGAGAAGCGCTCGTTGACCTTAAAGTTCTTGAACATCGAGTAGTCCAAGCGATGGAAGCCCGGTCCAACCGTCTGTCCGCCGCCGGTGGATCCCAAGGCCTGCTCACCCTGCAGGGGAACGCATCCCACAGGTGAGTTGGCAATCGGACCTTCCGGTCCCAGCTGACAGGGCTGGTTGAAGGCCGCGGGGTTGTTGAACCAGAACGGCCGGAGTGCGCCATTATTCGCCGCTATGCCAACGTTCTTTATGCCCAGTTGCTGGCTCACACCGGGAACCTGGATATCGTTGCAACCGGTTCCGGAGGTTGTGCCGGTCGGGCAGCCCATGTTGATAGGCTGGCCTCCCTGCAACGTGGCGATCCAGTTGAGCGCCCACCCACCCAGCACGGCATTGGAAACGCCGCCCTGGTTAAGGAACCGCTTGTCCTTTCCGAAGGGCAGTTCGTACCCGCCGCTGAAGTGGAGAACCTGCTTGATGTTGAAGTCTGCCAGGCCCCAATCGAACTTGGGACCGAGACCCGGGACCATCGGGGCACGGTAACCGCCGTTGCTGCCACCGTTGAGCAAGTCGCCGGCATCCGACAAGGCCTTGGAGAAGGTGTATGCGAATAGGAAGGTCAACCCGTTCGCGTACTGTTCCTCGACCTTGGTCTGGAGACCATGATACTGGCTGGCACCGACCGTGTCCTGGTAGCTGCCGCCGCCGAAATCGATGAACGGGATGTGGCCAGCGACGGTTGGGTCAGTGGTGTTTGTGCCTGTCGGCAGAATCGCGGAGACGCAGTTAGCGCAGACGCCTGTCTGCAGGTTGTGGCCATCCGTAAATACGTAAGAGGCCTGGGCAGACAGCGTACGGGTCAGCGCATATTGAAAAGTGAGGTTGGCGCTGTACGTGCGCGGGGTTTGATAGTTGAACTCAAGTCCCTGCAGGCCCAGGTTGTCCGCGTTGACCAGACCGGGCGAGAAGGGGATGCAGGAGGCGCCCGCTTCGAGGCTCGCCGTTCCACCCGCTCCTGCCGTGGCGCAACCCGCGAACGGTGTGCCGTAGCTGACCGGAGCCACCTCAGATGCTTGAGAGGGATCGCTCGGATTAGCCCTTGTGCCTTCTCCAAAAGAGTACTGGAAGGGATAGTTTTCGCCGATGTTCGGCCCGTATCCCTGGTTCTCAAAGGCGTTGAAGAAGACGCCAAAGCCGCCGCGGATCACGAGCTTGGGATCGACCTGATACGCGAAACCAACACGTGGCGCAAAGTTGGTCTTTTGCGTATGCATCAGTCCTTTTCCGTACTGGTCGGTCTCTGAAAGGGTGATGCCGTCCTTCGCGAGCAGGTCAACAAAGCCCCAGCAGCCGGGACCCGAGCAGGTGCCGCTGCTGCCGGGGTTGGCCGCGTTGAGAACACCGTTGCCCGTGGACAACGTTCTGTTGTCTTTGCCGGAGAGAGGAATAAGGAATGTGGGCGTGCCCAGAGCGGTCGGAACCCAGTTGGCCTGGCCGCCGTTGGTTTCGTTGATAGGACCGAAGTCGTCCCAGCGAATGCCGAGGTTGATGGTCAGCTTGGGATTGACCTTCCAGTCGTCCTGGAGGTAAAGAGCGCTGTATATCTTTTCGTCGTAGGTCTTGCCGATGTTGGAGATCCAGACGTTGTCGGCGCCGCCGGAATAGCTGAACCCATTCGGATTCGCATTTCCATCCAGCGTAGCCGGTGCCGCCTGGGCGGGAATCACAAGTTGCGCAATGCCGCCGGTGGTGGTGCTCAGGTTGGGAATGTCGGTGAAGGTACCGTCCCAGTCGAATTGGCCGCGGGACGATGCCGGCTGCAGGGTGTTGAAGCTTACGTGCTGAATTTCAACGCCACCCTTGAAGCTGTGTTTGCCGAGGATCTTGGTAAAGTCGTCGGTGACCTGGAGGGTCTGGCTTACTTCGTCCGAAGGCAGGTAGTCGTTGCTGCCCAGGTTTGCCAGATTGCCAATATCGAAGCTGGGGAAGGCCGCCGTTCTCGGAACCGCCGGGGATTCCAGTAATTCCATATTGGGCCGGGATTCCTGCCGTATCGCCCTCAGGGCCAAAGCGCGTCGTGTGCAAGTGAGCGAATCCAGCGCGCACCTGGTTGATGGTGTTGGGATTGAACACATGGGTCCAGCCGGCAACACCCTGGAGGGATTTTGCGGTCTGGATGCCCTGGTCAAAGGAGCCGCCATCTGCGATGCCGCCGAAGATGCCCGGAATGTATTGCGGGTCATCGGCGTAACTGACGCGCACGAAGATCTGATCCTTCTCCTCGGGGTTGTAGTCGCCGCGCACGTCAAAGGCGTTCTTGTGTTCGAACAGGTGGGGGCTGCTGGTATAGGTAGCCAACCCGGAGTTCGGTTGCGGGTAGAGGCCCAGCAGTTTGACGGCAGTCTGATCAACCCGTCCACTGGGAATCTGATTCAGGCCGCAAGAGGTTGTAAAGGTCATTGTGCCGGGGCCGCAGGTGCCGAAAGGGTCGCGCACATAGCCGGCGCTTCCGGTATTGTTCGTTAAGCCGGAAACCGGATCGACTGCGCCCGCTGCAACATATCGCGTAGTTGCCGGATCCAGGATGGTGCCTGGCATAATGCTGCGTCCCAGCACATCGGTTCTGGCCGCTCCGGCCGATTGCGTCAGGATGTCGGAGAGGTTGGTGAAGCCGCTGCTTTGTTCCAGTGCAGTGGGAACGTTGCCGCTGGAAGCAGTGCCCTGAACACGGCGCAGGCCCTCATAGTCGCCGAAATAGAAGAGCTTGTTCTTGATGATGGGTCCACCGCCGGAGATGCCGAACTGATTCTGGCGGAGTTCGCCCTTGGGGATTCCGCCGTTGTCTTCGAACCAATCCGCAGCATCGAGCTTATCGTTGCGGAAAAACTCCCAGGCTGCGCCATGGAGGCTGTTGGTGCCGGACTTGATGGTGGCGTTCATAACAGCGCCGGCGGAACGGCCCAGTTCGGCGCTGAAGTCAGCGGTCTGTACCTTGAACTCCTGGATTGCGTCCAAGGGAGGCAGGATGACGAAGTTGGTTCCGTTCAGGAAGTCGACGGCGTTGGAGTTGTTGTCGATGCCATCGAGCAGGTAGTTGTTTTGCGCGGGGCGCAGGCCGTTGGCAGAAAACGCGCCTGAGGCAGCGTTGCCGCGGGTGTCGGCTTGCGGCGTCTGCATGCCGGCGCCAAGCTGGGCCAGGAAGGTAAAGTTGCGCCCATTCAGGGGCAGACTGTTCACCTGCTCTGAGCCGATGACTTGCCCGACCGAAGCGTCCTCGGTCTGCATTTGGGGTGGAGCGGTGGAAACTTCCACTGTCTCAGTGGCCGCGCCGGGCTTGAGCTGTACGTTAACCAGCAGGTTCTGAGCAATGGTGACGGTCAGGTTCTGCTGAGTGGTCTTTGAGAATCCCTTGGCCGTGACGGACAAGCTATAGTGCCCGACCCTGACCGGCGAGAAGGTGTAGCCGCCGGTGCTGTTTGAGTCGTCTGCAGGGTGATTCCCTGGTCTGTGTTCAAGAGGGTCACCTGTGCGCCGGGAACAACTGCGCCAGATGTATCCTGAACGGTTCCTGTGATTGATCCTTCATCAACCTGTGCGAATGCAATCTGACTCGCTACCAGAATGAAGAAGAACGTAAGGGCGAGATAGCTAAGCTTCCTTAGCCGACCTACCAAATTGCGATCAAGGCCCATCCGAATATCCTCCGTTGTCTCCTGTTTTGCTTGCGACATTGCCAAAATGCCGATAGAAAAGCCCCGGCAAGTTGACCCAACGGTGTAAACGATTTCACGCGTCTTTGTAAACGCTTTCTTCACCGTGCGAAACAGCCTAGTACCGTCGTCTGATGTTTGTCAACCAAAAGTTGGAGATTCTTGATTCTGACGGTTCGGGACCGGCCGGGAGCGATGAACCGCGCCTCTCGGAGAGGTCTCGAGCCCCTACGTAAATTAAAGATTGTAAGTCAGTTAATCTAACCTTACTGGTTGATGAGGCAGCTGCATTGATAAACAAGAGTCCCGCGAATATAATCCACCAAGACTTGGTCGGGCACGCCGAAAAGTCTGGTCGCCAGTGAAGTCACCCTCACGAGGTCTGCTTATGGAGTACGGACTTTGCCCCGGCGCTGAGATGGGCTCCGAATTAGTTATCGATCCTGGGTCCCTTGTTGACCCTTCGAAGCGACGGTTCCTGCATGCCGCGGGAATGCTGATGGCTGGTCTGCTGGTGCCCAAGGCGCGGGCTGCGCAAAACCCGCGCCCTGCAGCAGGTTCCGGACACAAGGTTGTCGTGGTCGTGGTTGGTGGTGTGCGGCGCGACGAGACATTTGCCCCTGAGGGAGTGGCAAACATCCCACACTTGTCAGGGGATCTTCTCCCAAAGTCGCTCTTCTATCTTCACTCCCGCAATGAGGGCGTTACCGCGCATTTCAACGCGATTTCAAGCATCCTGACCGGCAACTGGCAGCGTGTGGACGATTGGGGTAAGCTTGCGCCCACCACTCCGACACTGTTTGAACAATTTCGCAAAGGGCTGGGCGTGGATCGAAGCGATACGTGGGTGGTGGCCAGCAACAAGGCGCTTACCAGCCTGATCGGGGCAAGCTCCGATTCGAATTATGGGCCGGCTTACGGCGCCAACGTTGTGTTTCCTAAGCAACTGATGCTTCAGGCGGTGGTAGACGCTTTGCGCCAAGGACGTACCGCGAACATGGCGGATAGGAGCAAGGTGGAAGCCGAACTGGAAAGCGCGATGGAGGGAAGCAACTACGAAGGTCTGGGCTGGAATGTGTTCGACGCCGCCGACCAACTCGATCCTCGCGTGCGGGCCACAATCCAGAATGCGATCGCCGACTTTGTGCACAGCGGCGGTCCAACATCGGGAGATGAACTGACCTTTTTCATGACGCGGGAAATCATGCGCAAGTTCGCGCCGCAAGTTCTGGTTGTCGTATTCTCCGATGTGGAAGCGGCGCACTTCGGTTCCTATGCGCTGCACATGTCGGGCATCAAGACTGCGGACCGCCTGACCTACCAAATGTGGCAGGAGATTGAGGCCAATCCCGATTACCGGGAACAAACCACGATGATCGTACTACCCGAGTTCGGACGCGATCCGGACGGATCGTCAACCAATGGCTTCTTTAATCATCGCGCGAACGCGGAATCGACGCGAGACACATGGATGCTGGCTCTGGGCGCGGGAATCGGCAAGCCTCAAACCATTGAGAGGCCCATCCGGCACATTGATCTTTGTCCAACCTTGGCAAGCCTGCTAGGTTGCCCTCTGCTGGATGCGCAAGGCCGCAGGATCGAGGAGATCCGAGGCTAGCATTTCCAGACGAAGATGCGCACAGGGCGGAAGTATTGAACGGGGAACAAGTAATGCAGGCTGAGCAAACATTGCCGGGGAATCTTCAAGATGCTGTGAGCAAGGGACTGCTGAAGCGCATACCGTTGACTTTTCTCCCATTCGTCAATCAACAACTCAATCAGTGGAATTACCTCTTCCCGAACGAGAGGCAGTCGGTTGAGCGCCTGCTCCTTTTTGTTGCGAGTCTAAGCCCGGAGCAGTCGGCGGACCTTTTTCGAAATGTGGTCGAGTTGGAAGACAAGATGGGTGTCCGCAAGTGGCAGTTCTCCACCAACGAACAGACCATTCTGAACTCCTCGCTTCTGGCTGCATCGCCATTCTTTCAGGATTGGCGGCGAGCGGTACAGGCGGTGTTCGACGCCGCAGATGCGCATGCGATCAAAAGTAACGGAGGTACTCTTCAATCAGGACGGAATCTCGTCTTGCTGGACTTTCCCCGGGAGCTTCCACTCAATTCCGAGACTGTATGGCGGCGCTGGCAAGGAATTGGTCGCGCCATCGAACTGGACCTGCCGCAATCCGGCAATTCGCAAACCGCCTTTGAAGCTCTTGTGACCGGCAGGCACAATGACATCGGCGACCGATCCGCGGGCCTGTTGGAAATCGTCCTGAGCCGTCCTAATGCTTCACCCGCAAATGCCTGGATTATTGACGCTGGAATGGGCCTGGTTAACGACACTTTAAGCAGCGACCCTGGCATTGCAGCCCACCCAGCCGCGGTTGTGCTTGGTTATTCGAGGCTGGATCGATATCGACAGAGTTTTTCCCACGAGATGAACACGATGCCCAAGGACCTGGGCGCTGCCGATGAGGTCTTCGATCATCTCCGCAAGGTCGATGTTCTCCCATGGTGCCCTGCCGAGGTAGCGGCAGATCCAGCCATCCGCGAATTCGTGCGCGCACTCTACCTGAGCGGTAATGGCGCTGTCATCTTCGGCAATTCTTTCGTCCAGTGGGCGGCATCCGAAGCGTTTCGTCGCGCCCGTCCTTCTTTTTTGGCGGCGCAATTTGGCGTGCGCAGCAAACCTAAACCTTTCACGGGCGTGGCTATCTTTGACAACCCCGACCAGGTGAACCCATTGCCGGCGGTCGACGACTTTCCCGGCAGTGCTTTGGACGCGCAGATTCTGGCGCTGTACGTCTGGCTTTCTGCTTATCGATACCAGGAATACCAAAGCTCTACCGTATGCGTGTGCGTAGCCGAGAGCCTCTCAAGAGCCTACGTGGTTGCACCGCCGGAATTCTCGCTCGTCCAGGCCACGGAGCCGGTCACAATCGACCGCCTTGGGAATGAACTGCGCTCCTGGATGGCCTGAATAGATGATCAGTTTGAGCGGCAAATGTCCTAGCGTGCAAGCCTCAACCAATTGTCACAGCATACCGTTGGCATTTTCGATCATCAGACACAAGCTCCAGTATTTGGCCTCCATACGGTTACAGCGCCATTCTCCGGGCACTTGCCTTGCAATGCGGAACAATTCACGATGAAGCGGAACAGAAGAGACAATCAATGCGTTTCTCGGCGAACACTCTTGAAGAGCCTCGGGGTAGCACCTTTGCTGCTGCGGCCGTCTACTTTCCTAGGGTCTTCCTTTCTATTCGATCGTCCGGATGGTCCAGCCGTCAAGGACTCGGGATTTTCCTTTGCCGATGTCCGGCTGAAGCCTCATTATCCTGCACAATCTCCTCTGGCTGATGTTCTTCGCTTGGTCGAGCCCGGATCCGATGAGTACATCACGGAGAAATACGCCTTTGAGATCGAAGCTCTCCTCGATCAATGGGGAGATGCTTTGAAGTCGTCCGCGGCTGATGACTCGAGCCTGGCCAAACTCCTTGAACCCACAATCCAAGCAACTCTGCTCACACATCCAAAGGAAATACCGGTGCGATCCGGATTCGGCATTGATGTGATTCGCCGCCAATTCGACACAGAGAGCAACCTGTCGCGAGAGAAATTCATGGCGGAGATTCGAACCTGGCTTGGGCAGGCTGTTCGGGTGGAGATTGCGGAATTCGAAATCTACGGGATTGAGGTCATCTCCGAGGCTCCGCTCGCAGTGCAGACCCGTATCCGCTATGACCTTGTCTCAACCCGCATCAACGATCGTCGGGAAGAGCGCGTTGGTGCGTGGCAGATAGAGTGGGTGTGCGATGCGTCTTCGGCATGGAAGGCAATGAAGTGGCAGGCGCTCGAAGAGACGTTGAGCACGATTCAGGGCTCCGTATTCCTCGATGTCACATCCGCGGCCCTTGGCAAAGAAGAGTCATATAAGAAACAGATGCTGCGCGGCGCGGACTATTGGCGCACAGTGCTCGATGGAGCCATCGGCACAGACGTCTATTGCAACAATGGCGTGGCCGCGGGCGACTATGACAATGATGGCTTCGATGATTTTTACGTATGCCAGCCAGCCGGACTTCCGAATCGCCTTTATCGCAACCGAGGCGATGGAACCTTTGAAGACGTGACAGAGAAGGCGGGTGTCGGCGTTCTTGACAACAGTGCATGCGCACTCTTTGCCGACTTCGACAACAAGGGCCTCGAGGATCTCCTTGTTGTGTGCGGAACCGGGCCTTTGCTGTTCCGGAATCAAGGCGACGGAACGTTTCGCATCAAGCACGATGCCTTCAAATTTGCGCAACCTCCGCAGGGAACATTCACCCATGCCGCGGTCGCCGATTACGACCGCGATGGAAGGCTCGACATTTACTTCTGCACTTACATGTACTACCTTGGCCTTGACCAGTATCACTATCCGATTCCTTATTACGATGCCCGAAACGGTCCACCCAATTGCCTGTTTCACAATGAAGGAAATGGTTCGTTTGTGGAGCGCACGGAAGCGACCGGCTTCAATGCGGACAACGACCGGTACAGTTTTTCCTGCGCCTGGGGCGACTCCAACGCCAACGGCCTTCAGGATCTGTTCGTGGTCAACGATTTTGGCAGTTCGCAACTCTATCGAAACAACGGCAATGGAACCTTCACCGTTGTCTCGCACGAAGCGAACATAGAGGGCGTGGGTGCCGGAATGAGCTGCGCCTGGTGCGACTATGACAACGATGGCCACCAGGATGTTTATGTGCCCAGCATGTGGGAAGCGGCAGGCCAGAGAGTTTCAGGACAAAAACAGTTTCACGCCAACGCTCCTGCGAATATCCGCGAACTCTATCAACGCCATGCACGCGGCAATGCACTCTATCGCAACCAGGGCAATGGCAGATTTGAAAACGTTGGTCATCGAGCTGCGGTCGAGATGGGACGCTGGTCGTGGTCCTCTGACTTCTGGGACTTCGATCATGACGGGTATTCCGATCTTTACGTCACCAATGGTTACCTGTCCGGAGTGGACCGCGGGGATCTGGCCAGCTTTTTCTGGCGCCAGGTGGTCGCAAAATCATCGGATGATGCAACCGGGGCGCTGGCCTATGAGCATGGCTGGAACGCAATCAACGAGTTAATCCGCTCCGATCACACATGGCACGGGTATGCGCGAAATGTCATGTTCGCCAATAACCGCGACGGCACATTCTCTGAGATCTCAGGCCCTGCGGGACTGGACTTTATTGAGGATTGCCGCACCTTTGTTCTCGCCGATTTTGATCACGATGGGCGGCTCGAGGTGATTCTCAAGAATCGCAACGCGCCTCAATTACGTGTCCTGCACAATGCGTTGAAAGATATCGGCAACTCCATTTCGTTTCGCTTGCGCGGACATCAGAGCAACCGCGATGCTATTGGAGCCAGTGTCACCGTGGAAGCGGGATCGCATCGCCAGACCAAGTATCTACAAGCGGGAACAGGGTTCCTCGCGCAGCATTCGAAGGAACTTCTCTTTGGCGTAGGAAAGGCGGAAGGGACAGTCAATGCAACTGTTCGCTGGCCCAATGGCCTCACACAGCAGTTCGCGAATTTGCCAGTGAACCACAGGATCGAGGTTGAGGAAGGAGTTGCAACATTCTCAGCCAGGCCCTTTGCCGAGCCGACACCTGCCTTCGCTCACGCCGGAGCAGCACAGGTGCTGGAGCCGCTGCCCTCACGGGTGGAGACATGGCTGATGGATCCGTTAAAGGCTCCGCAGTTCTCTCTTCCCGATATCGGTGGTATCCAGCACGATCTCCATTCATTGCAGGGGTCCGTTGCCCTGATGAGTTTCTGGACAACAACGGCGCTGGCGTCTCTGGATCAATTGCGCCTCTTGAAGGAACACTGGACGACGCTGTCTGCGAACCAGTTTCAAGTCCTGGCAGTGAACATGAACGACAGCAACGATCAACAGGCCGCACGATCGCTCGCAGCCCAGCAAGCGTTTCCCTTTCCTGTCCTTTTTGCTACGGAGGAGATCGCTGGCATCTACAACATCATCTACCTACATCTCTTCGACCGTCACCGCGATCTTGGAATCCCGACATCACTCCTGCTCGATAAAGACGGTATGATCGTCAAGGTCTACCAGGGCCTGGTTGAACCTCAGCGGCTGGTGGCAGATATCACCACGATTCCAAGCACCGCGCCCGACCGGCTTCGAAGAGCGCTTCCATTCCCTGGTACAAGCTTCCAGAGTGCATTCCAACGCAACGACTTTACCTATGGCGTAGCATTGTTCCAGCATGGCTATCTGGAACAGGCAGCGGAGTCGTTCCAGCAGGTTGTCGCCGCAAAACCTGATGATCCTGATGCCTATTACAACCTAGGAACGCTTGCCCTCAGAAGGAATGACTTTACCGAAGCGCGAAGATATCTGGAACAAACCATCAAGCTGCGGCGGGATTATCCAGAGGCATGGAACAACCTTGGAATGATGGCTGCCCAGCAGGGTCGTCCAGATGAGGCCATTCAAAACTTTCAGCAGTCGCTGCAGCAGAGGCCAAAATATGCGACGGCACTGCTCAACCTCGGTAATGTCTACCGGCGTAAGCACGAATTCGACAAAGCAGCAGAATCGTTACATCGCGCGCTGGAGTTGCAACCCGACAACCCTGAAGTCAATTACAGCCTTGGCATGCTCTACGCCCAGCAAGACCAACCTCAAAACGCTGAGGAGTTTCTGCATAAGGCCCTCGCGCTGCGTCCTGACTATCCTGAGGCGTTAAACAATCTCGGCGTGCTGTATGTCAGGGAGCAGGACTACGCGAAGGCAGAGGAACAATTCCAGATTGGTATACGCATAGCCCCAAACTATGATCAGTCCTATCTCAATTTGACCCGTCTCTACATGTTGCAGGGAGACAAGGACAAAGCAAAAGAAGTGTTGCAGAATCTGCTTCGCATCCAGCCACAGAATCAGAATGCGCTACAAACCCTGGAAAGGCTAAAATGACCGCCGACTTACCACAGGTCGAAGCTCTGGTGCAGCAGGGCAGGCTTGACGAGGAGAGGGCTTCCCTTCTTGAGGCACCAAGCAGAAGCCCATAGCGTAAATGGATATAACCTTCTGGGCATTATTGATAGCAAGCTGAAGGACTATTCCGACTCACTGGGCGCGTTCGAAGAGATACCGAAGCTTTCTCCAAACATAACCGAAACGCACAATAACCTGGGTAGTTCTTCCATCTCTGAGAGACGGACCGAACTGGCTGAGATAGAATCCCGGACAATGCTGCGCCTCGATCCAGCAAATCAGGATGAGAACTGCAATCTGGGTAAATTGTTGATGGCCAGAGGAGTCCGGCGAAGGCGATTCCCCGTTTTGAACGGGTACGTCCGGCTAATCGGGCAAGAAGTTTGAACCTGATTCCGGCAAATCTGCAGGCAAAGGGCACGACTGCACAGGCTCATCGATGGCCCAATTGATAAAATCATCGCGGTCAAAGAGGGCACGGGCATTGTCCTGCATACGTCCCCAAGAGTCGCAAGCCACTGAGTGATTGCCGAAATTGAATAACGGTATTGCGACGGTGCCGGCGCATCTATTCGAAGATATGCTTCAGTCGCTATAATGACAGCCATCTATGATTCTTCCGCGGCGGCGATTTCTAGGCACATCTCTTTTTGCCCTCGGCGGCACACTGGCCGAAGCACTGGCAACTCCACTGTGGAAGTGGAAGAACTCGCTCGTGGTGGAAGCGGCGGAATCCGGACCCGGTACGGCGCCAATTCAATTTGTGGACGTGGCTCAGCAAGCGGGTTTGACGACCCCCAATGTGTGGGGCGGGGTTGAGCACAAGCGGTCAATTATCGAGACCAAAGGAAGCGGAATCGCCTTCTTCGATTACGACAATGACGGCTGGCTCGACATCTACATCCAGGCGATTCCGCCGGATGGCGTTCCGACACCGGTGATTGTGGACCCAGATGTAACCACAATCGATGCGCAGTACGGAATGTGGGAACCGGAGGACAACGCCCCTTACAAGTACATCGGCGAATGGGGATCGGTGTGGATGGGAGGTGGCTACGTATCGGCATCGATGCCATTGAGCGGAGGGAATGCAACGATCCAAGTCCCCGCCGGCTCGCTGGCCTTAGGCACAGACACATTGGCGGTAAGCTACACGCCGGATGCAAATAGCGCGTCGCTCTATACCAGCGCGAGTGGAAGCAGCAACATCACCGTCGAAAATAAACCCGTCGGAAGCGTTACTCCATCAGTGACGGTTCAGCCTTCGCCGGCGGCCATCACACTGGCGCAGGGTGCGACGCTGACTGTGGGAGTAAGCGGCCCCAGTGGGGCGCCGGCGCCAACCGGGACCGTGATGCTCTCGGCTTCCGTGGCGGGTTCCGGCAACTTTCCTGTCATTTACGACACCTTCCAGTATCCTGACGACACGGCGCTATCGAACCAGGTGGCGCAGTCGGGCAACTCGCAATGGTCGTGGTCGGGAGGGGGCGGTCTTGGCCCGGTAGTCCAGGGAATGCGCCTGTTGCCCCAGACTGACGCAGGAAACTTCTACTACGCGTCTCTGCCGAACACTTCCGCGGTGGGAGGCACGCCTGCACCGGTGACAGCAGTGGGGGCAACTTTCGAGCTATGCCCCTCGCCGGGATCGTCTTCCTACGACCCGACCCAGGTATCCTTGGCGATGATAGCGCAGCACGACCTCACCTTGACCAACTTCATGCACCTCAACTTCTCTCCCACTTGGTGGGCGCTGTCCAAGCGGGTGAACGGGGGACCATTCACCACGTTCCTGGGGGGCACTGAAAACCTCGCGGTGGATTGCAAGACGACTTATGCGGTCGAGATGTTGCTGGATCCTGAGGCCGGGACGGTGCAGGTTATCCCGCCCAACGGGATTCCCTCCCCGGTCATTACCGATCCCGACGTTACCAATGTGGACGCGCTGTACGGGACGTGGGAATCCGGTTCGGGCACCACTTGCGTCAACTGTGCCTTTGCATCGCTCGGCTCGGTCTGGATGGGAGGCGGCTATCTTGCTCCAGCTGCGGTGCTGAACGGAGGAAATGCAACCTTCAACATACCGCCAGGCGCACTTCCCGCAGGGACCGATACACTGACAGCGAGCTACATTACGGATTTACAAAGTGCGGCGGCATACACGGCTGCCACGGGATCGGGCAGCATTTCGGTGTCCACGGTGACTCCGTCGATCGCGGTTTCGCCGGCGGAATCTGCCATAACCACGGCGCAACCAGTAACCGTGACGCTTGCGGTGACCGGTGGGAGCGGGGAGCCAACTCCCACGGGCTCGGTAACTTTGAGCGGGCCGGGATTCACCTCCCAGGCAACGCAGCTGCTGAACGGCTCTGCCACTATTGTTACCCCTGCCGGCTCTCTCGCAGTGGGCACGGACACGCTGACAGCCAGCTACACTCCGGACGCTCAAAGCGCGCCGTTCTACGACAACGCTTCTCAAACCGGCGTCATGACCGTCATTCCTCCGGCCTTCACGCTTACAGCTTCTCCAGCATCGTTGTCAGCGGTGCCCCGCGGCAGCGCCAGCAGCACAGTTGCGGTCACCGCAACGGGAGGGTTTAGCGGCCAGGTCTCCATGACGGCCAGCGGCCTGCCCAGCGGAGTGACGGCTTCTTTCGCGGCCGGGTCCGCGCCGGGAACACAGCTGGTTACATTTACCGTCGCAGCCTCGGCGCCAATCACTACTACTCCGGCCATCGTAACCATCCTGGGGACTTCGGGAACCCTGTCTGCGACGACG
>CAVZNB010000023.1:0-15009 GCA_963776535.1 uncultured Acidobacteriaceae bacterium
CTAACCAATGGAAATCGGCTCGACACGCATTGGCCGGTTGGACAGGCGCCAACATCGCACCTGTACAAGAATAATCGCGACGGCACATTTACCGACGTGACGGAGAAATCTGGACTGCGCCGTACCGGCTGGCAAACAGGGGTTTGCGTTGGCGACTACGACAATGATGGATGGGACGACCTGTTTTGCTGTTTCTGGGGACATAACATTCTGTTCCGTAACAACGGAGATGGTACTTTTACCGATGTTACGCATAAGTCAGGACTTTATAGGGAGCAGGGGAGATGGGGCTCGGGTTGCACATTTCTCGATTACGACCGTGACGGGCACCTGGATCTTTTCGTGTGCAATTACATCAAGCTTGATCCGGACAAGATTCCCTCTGCGAACGACATGAGCTATTGCCAGTGGAAGGGCGTTCCCATTATGTGCGGACCGCGTGGACTTCCGGGCGACACCAACATTCTTTACCACAACAACGGAGACGGCACTTTTACCGATGTCTCAGAGAAGTCGGGCATTCTGAAACCCGGACCGCGCTACTCCATCACGGCTACATCGTATGATTTCGATAATGACGGCTGGCCGGATATTTATATTGCAGTTGACTCGGAGCCGAGCATCCTATTCAAGAACAACCACGATGGCACGTTCACCGATGTAGCCGTCATGACGGGCTGTGCCTACAACGACGACGGGCACGAGCAGGCAGGAATGGGCCTGGCGGTTGCCGACTATGACTGCGACGGCTGGTTCGATATCTTCAAGACGAATTTTGTCGATGACACGGTGAACCTCTACCACAACAATGGCGATGGAACGTACAGCGATGTTTCGTTCACGTCCGGGCTAGGAATCAATAACCGTTACGTGGCCTGGGGCTGCGGTTTCATCGATTATGACAACGATGGCTGGCCGGACATTGTCCAGGTGAATGGACATGTGTATCCGGAAGTGGATGCATACAATTTTGGGGAAGCGTTTAAGAACCCGAGAGTGGTTTACAGGAATCTGGGAAATGGCCGTTTCAAGGACGTTTCTTCCGAGTTAGGTCCGGGCATCAGCGAGCGATTCTCCAGCCGCGGCGCGGCGTTCGGCGACTATAACAACAACGGCAGCATGGATGTTCTGGTACTCAACCTCAACGATCTGCCCTCGCTCCTTCGCAACGATGGGGGCAACAGACAGAACTGGATCAAGATCAAACTTCTGGGGACGAAGTGTAATCGAACTGCGATTGGTGCGCGGGTGAAAGTGACAACAGGCAAGCACACACAGATGGATGAAGTGCACACCGGCACAAGCGTCATGTCACAGAGCGACCTTCGTCTTCACTTCGGGCTTGGTTTGGCAGAGACTGTGGATTTGATTGAAGTGAAGTGGCCAACAACCCAGAAAATTGAACTATTCAAGCAGGTAAAGGCGAATCAGATTCTTACCATTCGCGAGGGCGAAGGTGTGATCTCGACATTCAAGCCAAGGCCAGCATAAGGAGGCCTTGAAAACAGACTAGATCGGTTCCGCCTTTAATTCGGCAGCGGGTAAGTGGGATGTCCCGGCACGACAACCAGAAACTGCTTGACGTCACGGCGTTCCTGTTCCACCGCGGCTGCTTGCTGCTTCTTGATCTCGTCGTGAAGCTGGAATTCAATCTTCGCCTTTTCCTGCTCACCCGTCCTGTCATACGCTATGCCAAGCCGATAATGAGCATCAGCCAGTTGCGGATCGGCTGCGATAGCTTTGTTGTAGTAGTCGATCGCTTTCGGATAGTTCCGCTGTGAGAAATAGAGGACGCCCAGTTGCAAATAGCCGTCTGCACATTTCGCATCGGCGGTTATGGCCTTCTTCAGCAGCGACTCCACCTGCTGCAGGAGTAGTGGGTTTGCCTGCGTGCCCTGTGACTTCCAAAGGGCCATCGCATAGAAGTAATCTGCGAGTGCATTCTCGGGGTGTTGCTCCGCAAAATGCTGCAGTTTCGGATCAACGCAGGGCAGGGGGTTGGGTGCCGCCATCTCAATCTTGCCCATGAAGATGTACGGTTCAGTATCTCCGGGATTCAAATCGGATGCATCGCAAAAGCGCTGGGCCGCCTCGTCGTAGCGAGCTCCGGCAAAAAGCGCCGCTCCCAGTGCAGCCAACATCCTTTCCGATTTCGGATATGATCTTGCGCCTTGCTCGAAAACCTCGTTGGCTTGCCAAACAGCTCGATGGACAATTAGTTCGGAGCCCCACTCAAAATAGTTCTGCTCGCTCGGCTCCATGCGTACGGCCAGTTCGAACTCATGCACCGCTGCCAGAGGATCACCCAACTTTTCATCCAGTTCTCCGGCCACCCGATGCAGGTCCGCAGTTTCTGCACCCGCCAGCAATTTCTTTACATGCACACTGGCCTGAGAGAAATCGCCGGCCCCTTTCAAGGCAAGAGCCAGATCAAACTCGTTTGCGCGGTTTCCAGGGTCAATTGAGTAGGAGGCTTGCAACAGTGGCAGAGCCTGGGAATATCTGCCCGCTCTGAGATAAAACGCACCGAGCTCGTGATTCGCCTCTGAGTTCCCTGGAGCCGCTGTAAGCGTCGCGCGTAACCTGCTTTCTATTTCACCGGTTCCGGTGCTCGGGTTGACTGTGCCAGCCCCATCAGGTTCCGGTGTCTCAGGCTTGAGAACCACCGTCTCTCGCACCAAAGCTTCGCTTGTCCGCAAGGTTGAATCCGATCCATGGCCGCCCGCAGCCGTCCAGTCGGTCACGCCTGCGACAGAGAAGTTGGGCTTATCAGCGAACTCCATGGCTTCGGCCGAAGGCGATGAGGAGGTGCTCCGTCCGGAATCGGCCCTGGGCACATCTTCAAGCACGAGACGAATCGGTTCACGATTTTCAGTGGACGGCACAACGATGGAATGAGCAGGAGCGAGAAGTCCATTCTTCTCCGCGCTCAGGATATAGATCGCGCTGCTGAGGCGAGGAAACGTAAAGGCTCCATCCGAATTGGTCCTAATCTCAACCGCAGCGGCAACACCCTTCTGTTGCAAGCGCACCGACGCCTCTGCGGCTGGTTTTCCCTCCCGATCGACAACAGTTCCCTGAATTGTGAATTGGGGTGAAGTCTGAGAATCGGGCTGCTGCGCAACTGCGCTGTACAGGGGCAACATCAGAGCCAAAGCGAAAAACAAATTCGACGCCTTAAGGCGTTTGCAGCAGATGACCGCAAATGAAGAGCGGGACTTTTGTAAATTGATGGCCAAGAAACTCAACTCTCCAACCTCGAACATTCCATCTGGCTGCGAAACCGCCTTGGCGAATTCAGGCACTCAAAATGTTTCGCCAGCAGGAAAGAAACATTCTACAACTTGACCAGCATGCCTGGGTTCGCTGTGTTCCTCACCGGAAAAAAGAGCGATGCAGATCAAGGTTCAAGCCGCTTGGCGCGAACGCCTCGCCAATAAAGGATGAGGCCCAGAGAGATCGCGACCGCGGTGGCCCCAACTAGAGTCAAGAAGAAGCTCAGCTTGTCAGCGGAGTCGCCGGGCGGCACAAGCGAAACGACAATACCGATCAGAACGACGACAAAACCAAGGCCGCCGGCGATCCAAACACCGGGAACGCCGCCAGGCACCAGGATGGCATGCCGATTTTGGTTGCGATCCTGGCGTCGCGACAGCTTGATAACTGCTGCAAACATATAGAGAAATGGAATGAAATAGAGGATGATGCCGGCGTCGATCAGCTTCTGATACGCGCCCTGCATCGACTCGTTGATCTGGCTGCCCAGAAGAATGGCGGCAGAGATGGTGGCCTGCACGAGGATGGAGACCCAGGGCGTCTTCCAGCGGGGGTGGATTTTGCCAAAGGCTGCGGGCAAATAGCGGTCGACGCCTACAACAAAAGGCACGCGCGCAATGCCGGCGACAGTGCTGCCTACCCCGCCGGCGTTTCCTACAGTAACTAAGATGGCGGCAAGGATTCCCAGGAAACCAACCTTGAGCGCAACCGAACCAACGGTGATGGCATTGAAGACGCCACTTTGCGGATCGATACCGGCCGCGGGGACGAGCGATAGAATCGCGAAGGTTCCGACAATGTACATCAGCGCAATGAGTGCGCCGGCGCCGAAGACAGCGCGAGGCAGCGTGCGCCGCGGATCGCGCACCTCCTCGCTCATGGCGGAGACGAGTTCGAGACCGGTGAAGGCGAAGGCGATCTGGGACCAGAAGTTGACGGTATCCCAGTTCCATGTGGGCAGTATGTTGGCCGCGGTGAAGCGGGTGGCCGAGCCGTGCCGAATGCAGACCAGCGCGGCGATGCCCACCAGCATAACGAGGGGGAGATAGGTTCCAACGCCGCCGGCATTCTGAAGCCATTTTCCGACGTTCAGGCCAACGATGTTGAGAACCACAGCCACAACCAACAGCGAGAGCGAAACAGTTAGCAGAAAGGTGCGGTTCTGCGCAAGGCCCACGCCGTGGCCGCCAAAGACATAGGCGGCCATGGAGGCGCTGGCGAGCAGCAGTCCGGGAAAGTAGAAGAATGTGTAAATCCAGTAAGTCCAGCCGGCGACAAAACCGTGAAAGGGACCGAAGGCCTCACGAGACCAGACGTAGAGGCCGCCCTCCTGAGGGAAGCGCGACGAGAGCTCGTTGATGACCAGCGCGCCGGGGACGAAAAAGAAGACTGCGGCGATAACCCAGAGGCTGATGGAGGAAGTGCCGTTGTGGCCGGCGGCAGCGATCCAGCGGGGTCCGAGCACAGTGGCGATGTTGAACAGCAGGACATCCCAAAAACCCATGCTCTTGCGCAGCTGAGATTTGGTGTCGAGCGAAGAGGTCGCTGGAATCGTCATGAGTTTCCTGCGGTTGCAGAAGGAATTCAAGTTGTACTTGAAATCATAAGGTACGGGATAGAGGGGAAGCAGCGCAGGGCGAGTTGGATCCCATGAAGGATGGGTTGCGAGTCCGCCGCGGCGCGCTTTCGCGGTCGCGGCGGACCCGATGTTCAACCACGGAATTCAGCAGGAACTACGGGTAGATGCCGCGGATCTGCACAGCCTCAGCCACGCGGCCGATACCGAGCACGTTGGCGGCGGTGCGCATGGGAATAGTTCGGTCCACATGGATTTTGAGCACATCCCGGAAGGCTGTCTTCATCACGCGCTCCAGGCGATCGTAAACATCCTGCGCCTCCCAGAACAGGTGCTGCTCGTCCTGCACCCACTCGAAGTAAGAGACGGTAACGCCGCCGGCGTTGCAAAGAATATCCGGAATGACGAATGTTCCCTTGCTTTCCAATATCCTGTCTGCGGCCGGCGTAAGCGGACCATTGGCTGCTTCGGCTACGATCTTCGCGCGCACCGTGCCCGCGTTCTCCGCGTTGACCATGTTTTCCAACGCAGAAGGAACGAGGACGTCGCACTCCAGCGCAAGCAGTTCGGCCGGCGTGATGGGTTCGCTTTCCGGGAATCCTTCGACATGCCCGCAAAGAGCCTTCATGTGCATCAACTCCGGAATGTTGAGTCCGTTCCGGTTGTAGACGCAGCCGGCGGAATCGCTGACGGCGATGACCTTGGCTCCCGCCTCATAGAGCAGTTGCGCGGCAATGGAGCCGGCGTTGCCAAAGCCCTGGACCACAACTGTGGAACCCTTGAGCTGCATATTGAGATGCTCGCAGGCACACTGGATGGTGTAAAAGACGCCCCGACCTGTTGCTTCGTTGCGGCCCAGCGAACCACCCAGGCAGATAGGCTTTCCAGTAACCACACCGGGGATGGGATAGCCCTTGGTCATGCTGAAGGTGTCCATGATCCAGGCCATAGTTTGCGGATTGGTGTAAACATCGGGTGCAGGAATGTCCTGATCGGGCCCGATGATGGGCAGAATGGCGCTGGTGTAGCGGCGCGTCATGCGCTCCAACTCGCCCTTGGACATGTGTTTGGGATCGCAGGTAATCCCGCCTTTGGCGCCGCCGAATGGAATGTTCACGACGGCGCACTTCCAGGTCATCCAGGTGGCCAGCGCCTTCACCTCGTCGAGCGTGACCTGCGGGTGATAGCGAATGCCGCCCTTGGCCGGGCCGCGCACCTGGCTGTGTTGCACGCGATAAGCTTCAAAGCGATGGATATGCCCATCGTCCATGCGCACCGGCACAGTGACCGCAAGTACGCGCTCGGGATACTTGATCATCTCCCTTGTATCGTTGTCGAGGCCCAGAACGTCCGCTGCCGCATCGAAGTTCTCCAGCGCAAGTTCATAGGCATTGTCTACCAGTTTTGTTGTAAGCATCGTTCTTCCTCCTTGGCTGAGGCTGCTCACCAGGCGTGATGTACAGGATCATCCGCTCAACTGGCGGTGCAGCTTGCCAGCGAAGACAGGTCCTGCTGCTGATTCATTCGCGCTTGGTAAATCGGCGTCAGCCAGTTCCAGTAAGTCCGCAAATGTCCGCGCGTCGCATCGAAGTACAGCTGCCGTACTCCTCGCGTAACCGCGCCAATGGCGCCATCTCCTACCGGCCGGTGATCGACACACACAATGGGCGCAACTCCCACCGCTGTCCCGGTGAAGAAGAGTTCGTCGCACACATACAGCTCGCTTCGGTCGATGGGCCGCTCCACCACCAGAAGCCCGAGTTCGCGCTGCGCCAGTTCCATCACCGCGTCACGCGTAATTCCCTCCAGCACATTTTCCGTCACAGGAGGGGTAATTAGCTTGCCTTTGCGCACCATGAAAATGTTGCAGGTTGCGCCCTCGGCCACGTGACCGCTCTCGTTCAAGAAGATGGCTTCGTCGAAACCCGAGCGACGGGCATCGTCACTGGCCAGTGCGCTGTTCACATAGGCGCCACAGATCTTCGCACGCGCAGGAATCGCGTTGTCTTCGATGCGCCGCCAGGAACTGACACCAGCGTGAAGGCCTTTCTCCGCGTGCAGATAATCGCCGAAAGGCAACGCAACCACGGCGAAGGAATCCTGTTCGTCGGGGCTGACGCCGACACGCTCCGCACTCTTATAGGCAAGCGGCCGAACGTAGATGTTGGTGCGGAAATTGTTCCTGCGCATCAACTCGACGGTGATGTCGCACAACTCCTGCGGAGACGGCGGAACGGCGATGCGCAGAATGCCGCAGTTCATCTTTCCAGCGCTCGTAGTGTTCGATAGGACGCATAATGAAGAGCTCCTGTTGCGCCTCGTCCCAGTGCGCGCGAATGCCTTCGAAAACGCCCGTTCCGTAATGCAGGGCGTGGGTGAGAATTCCCACGCGCGCCTCTCCCAATGGAATGTACTGTCCGTTGAAGTAGACAATCAGGTTTGGATCTCCATCGGCATGCATCTCACACCTCCGCAAATGCCTCTCGAAACAGTTCCCTTCCCCGCGCCAGTGCGCGCTCGTCAAGGTCAACCCATTTCGCATGCTTGATCAGCTTGCGCAGGGCGGCATCGATGCTAGTCTGCGGAAGCACCCTGGTAATCTCAAGCAGGGCACCCAGCATGATCATGTTGCTGGCGCGGGCGTCACCCAATTCGTCGGCCAGATGGGTGAATGGAAGCGCAAGCACATGCACATCTTTGCGTTCGCAATCGGGCGGAAAGATGTCGCCGTTGTAGATGACCCATCCGCCGGGACGCACGCTGGCGTCGAACTTCCGCAGCGACGGTTCATTCATGGCCACCAGCACATCGGGCAGTGTTACCAACGGCGAATCGATGGGCTGGCTCGAGACGCGGACGTGGCAGTTCGATGTGCCAGAGCGCATTTCCGGCCCGTAGGACGGAAGCCATGACACTTCAAGACCGGCGTCGAGACCGGCCTCCGCCAACACCTCGCCAAGAAGGAGAACGCCCTGCCCGCCAAAACCCGCGACGCGCACATGAAGATCGACGTTTTCGACGCTGGCACGGGCAACGGAAACATCATCCGCGGCGTCTTGCTTGGCGATGCCGAGGATTCCAGGAATATCTTCGAGCGCGGGCGCAGGCTCGGGCATTGAACGAGGCTGTGCCTCTTTGGTGCGATCGCGGAAGACGCCGAGGGGGTAGGTCTTCTCCATGACGTCGTGGACCCAGCGTTGCGCTTCCACTGGCGACATCTTCCAGATGGTGGGGCATGGCGAGAGAACTTCAATGAGCGAAAAGCCGAGGCCGCGCACCTGGTTCTCGACGCCGCGTCGGATTGCGCGGGCGGCCTGGGCAATCTGCCTGTTGTCGCCCAGGGCTACACGCTCGATGTAGACCGGCGCTTCAAGTGTGGCCAGCAATTCGCAGATGTGCAGCGGATAGCCTTCATTGGCGGGATTGCGCCCTCCAGGAGTCGTGGTGCTCTTCTGACCAATGAGCGTGGTGGGTGCAAACTGCCCGCCGGTCATCGAATAGATGGCGTTGTTGACGAAGACGACGGTAATGTTTTCTCCGCGATTGGCGGCGTGCAGTATCTCCGCCGAGCCGATGGCCGCCAGATCGCCATCTCCCTGGTAGCTGACCACGATGCTTTGAGGATGACTGCGCTTCACGGCAGTGGCCACCGCCGGCGCGCGGCCATGGGCGGCCTGGACATTGCCCACGTCGAAGTAGTAGTAGGCAAAGACCGAGCAGCCTACAGGGCTAATCAAAATGGTGCGGTCCTGAATGCCAAGCTCGTCGATGGCGCTGGCCAGCATCTTGTGCACGTTGCCGTGGCCGCAGCCGGGGCAGTAGTGCGTCTGGTGCTTCAACTCTTCCTTGCGTTCATAGCACGCGTAGAACGAGTTCGGCCTGGAGTGGGAGACTTCGTATTCGGAGATCAATTCGCTAGACATGGGCCATCCGCTCCTCTTCCGATTTCATAGCCGGCAGGTTATCGAGCGCCAGCGTGCGCACCAGGGCGAGCACCTCGTCGTGCGAAGGGACATTACCGCCCATGCGATTGAGAAACTCCACAGGCCGCGCACCATTGAGGGCGAGACGAACGTCCTCGATCAGTTGGCCATTGCTCATCTCCACTACGGCGAAGACGCGTGCGCGGCGGGCAAGGTGCTGGAAGGCCGCGGCGGGGAAGGGATATAGCGTAACGGGCCGCAGGAGGCCCACTTTGATGCCGCCGGCGCGAGCCTCCGCGGTAACGGCCTTGAGAATACGGCCGACGATGCCGTAGCCCACCAGAACAATCTCTGCGTCCTCAGTGAACCACTCCTCGGCGCGCGCCTCCTTGCGCTCGGCTTCGTGATACTTGGCTTCGAGTTTGCGCAAATGCGCTTCGAGATCGTTGATGTCCATGTGAAGCGAAGTAATCATGTTGCCGCGAGTCTCTGCGGTGCCAGCTACCGCAAAGTCGGGCAGCCGGGGTTGAACTGCCCTGGCCGGAAACTCCACCGGCTCCATCATCTGGCCAACGAAGCCGTCGGCCAGCACAACGACCGGGCTGCGATATCGGTCTGCCAGTTCAAAGGCCAGCGCGGTCAGGTCCGCCATCTCCTGCGCTGAATGGGGAGCGAGGACGATTGTGCGATAGCTGCCGTTTCCGCCGCCCTTCACCACCTGGTGATAGTCGCTCTGCTCCGAGCCAAGATTGCCAAGGCCCGGGCCGCCGCGAGTGATATCCGCGATGACGCAAGGCAGTTCCGCACCGGCCATATAGCTGATACCCTCCTGCATCAGGCTGATGCCAGGGCCGCTGGAAGCGGTCATGCAACGCACTCCGGCAGACGAGGCGCCATAGAGCATGTTGATGGCGGCAACCTCGCTCTCGGCCTGCAGGAAGACGCCGCCGACCTGGGGCATATAGAGGGCCGCTGCCTCGGTGATTTCGCTGGCCGGGGTAATGGGATATCCATAAAAGGCGCGGCATCCTGCAAGGATGGCGCTGCGTACGATGGCTTCATTGCCTTTCATCAGTTGCTTATGCATGACTCGCCTCCGCACCGCCGGCATTCAAATCGCGCCCCAGAGCCAAAGGCCGGCTGACGGAGCGCAGAACTGTAATGGCTCCCGGCTCAGGGCAGACCAAGAAGCAGATGCCGCATCCGGTGCAGCCCGCACCCGCATAAGTGGCTGTGCGATAGCCGTAGTGATTCAATCGTTCACTCATGGCGATTACTTTGGGTGGGCAGGCTTCAACACAAAGGCCGCAACCCTTGCACTCTTCCATGCTGACGCGGAGCAAACCCCGATCTCTCTTTTCCATTGGTCAGACCTCTTCAAACAAACACAGCCTTCGCGTTTCCGTGCTCAAGGTAATGAGCACGCACGGCAAAGTCTTCCAACTCCGCCTGAAACTGCGGATGGGCAACGGCAATGAGGGCCTCGGCCCGCTCGCGCAGAGATTTTCCATGCAGGTAAGCAATTCCGTGTTCGGTGACCACATAATGCACATCGGCACGGGAAGTGACGACTCCGGCGCCCGGCTCGAGCACAGGCACGATGCGGGAGACGGTGCCGCGCACAGCTGTAGACGGCAATGCAATGATCGGCACTCCTCCTTTCGATCGCGCTGCTCCGCGGATAAAGTCCAACTGCCCGCCAAAGCCGCTGTACGGAGTTGTGCCCATGGAATCCGCACAGACCTGGCCGGTCAAATCCACTTGAATTGCAGAGTTGATGGCGACCATCCTGTCGTTTTGCGCCACCACAAAGGGATCGTTGGTGTAGCTGAGAGGACGGAATTCAAAGCTGGGGTTCTCGCGGATGAATTCGAACAGGTTTCGCGAGCCGAGCACGAAAGAAAGCACCGCTTTTCCGCGGTGTAACGACTTGCGCTCCCCGTTGAGCACGCCTGACTCCATCAGTTCGATCACGCCGTCGGAACACATTTCGGTGTGGATGCCGAGGTCGCGCTTGTCTTCAAGACAGGCAAGAACCGCGTCGGGAATTCCGCCGATTCCTGTTTGCAGCGTGGCGCCGTCGGGAATAAGCGAGGCCACATTTTCGCCCACACGCCGATGCAAATCTGTGTAGTGTTCGGCCTGCAGTTCAAGTAGCGGACGCGAGGTTTCCACAAGGGAGGAGATGTGGCTGACGTGGATGTTGGTTTCCCCATGCGTGCGCGGCACCTGCTCATTGACTTCGGCAATGACGAGGCGGGCAAAGCGAGCCGCGGTCAGGGTGCAGTCCACGGTAGTTCCCAGGCTGACAAAACCGTGCTCATCCGGCCGTGAAACCTGCATCAGAACCACATCTAGGGGCATGGAGCCGTCTTCGAAAAGGCGCTCAATCTCGCTGAGGAAGATGGGTGTGTAGTCGGCACGGCCTGCGGCGATGGCCTCGCGCACATTCTCTCCCAGGAACAGGCCGCGATGGCGAAAATGCCCCGCGTACTCCGGCCGGGTGTAGTCCGCATTGCCCAGTGTTTTCATGTGGACGATTTCGACGTCGAGCACATTCGGTGCGCGGGCCACCAATGCATCCACGAGGACCGAGGGTGTGCCGCACCCGGACTGAATCCAGACACGATCACCGGACCGCACCGCCTCCAGCGCTCGCCGCGCATCCGTGCACTTCCTGCTGTACTCTTCGCGCCAGTTCATGCTGCATCGCCTCCACGTGTGCGTGTGCAACCTGCTGAATCGGTCAGCTGCCGATCTCGAATGACCAATGTCAAGGGACGTTTCAACTTGGCCCTAACCCTTGCTAACCGGCCCATTGCAGGACGTGCAAATCCTCGCCCAAAACCCGAGTTATGTTAGGCTTCAGGATTGCGGGCCGCTGTGACACACATCACGATTTTTATGACTTTCAAGAGTGTTTTTTGAGGGCCCTTTTTCGTTAAAAGGTTCAGTTTCGGACAGGCTAAACTTTGCAAACAGCAAGAAATCGCTGTCGTCCAAACGGACTCCTCGAGGTGACCTTCCCAAGGACTTGGCGCGGCTTGAAGCACCTGTGCTGATGGGATAGACTGACGCGGACTTCAGTTTTCCGCCCCGGCCACCCTGAATCCGCCATAGCAACCATTCAATAAGGAGAAGAACCTTGTCCCTGATGAATAGATTCCTCTACGGTGTGATTTGTGTCCTGCTGCCCGCGCTCGCAGCCCATGCTCAAGACAAAAAGGAAAGTGGACTGCCACCGCTGATCGACCGGGAACTCATCTTCGGCAATCCGGAGATTGCTGCGGCGCAGCTTTCTCCGAACGGTCAATTCATCGCGTTTCTCAAGCCCTGGAAAGATACACGCAACGTGTATGTGAAGGCGGTTGGGGAGCCGTTCAGTGCGGCGCGGCTGCTGACTACGGAAAGCAAGCGGCCGGTGGCGGGGTACTTCTGGACGCGCGACAGCAAGTACATCCTCTACGTGAAGGATCACGATGGGGACGAGAACTACAACGTGTATGCGGTCGATCCATCGGCTGCTCCGCCGGCGGGTGCGGAAGCGCCTGTTTCGCGCGATCTGACCGGGCTCAAAGGTGTGCGTGTGATGATCTACGACGCGCCAAAAAGCGACCCGGATGTTGTCTATATCGGGTTGAACGACCGGGACAAGGCGTGGCACGACCTGTACAAGCTGAAGATCTCCACCGGAGAAAAGACCCTGGTGCGCAAGAATACCGACCGCGTGACCGGCTGGAGCTTCGACTTGAAAGGGCAATTGCGGCTGGCGACGCGTAACGCGGAGAACGGTGACACCGAGATTCTGCGCGTGGATGCCGACAAGCTGACACAGATTTATTCTTGCTCAGTTTTTGAGACTTGCGACCCGCTGCACTTCACCACTGACGACAAGCGCGTGTACATGGAGACGAACAAGGGCACCGATCTCATTTCTCTGGTCCTGTTCGATCCGGCGACGGGCAAGACCGAGATGGTGGAGTCCGATCCGCAGGGCAAGGTGGATTTTGGCGGAGCGCTTTTCTCCGAGGCGACGGATGAGCTGGTGGAGACCTGGTATGTGAACGACCGCATCAAGACCTACTTCAAGGACAAGGTATTCGGCGCCGACAACCACTGGCTTGAGGAGCACTACAAGGGCAAAGAGATCAGCGTAGTTTCGCGGACCCGCGACGAACGGTACTGGCTGTTCACGGCGGCCAGCGACACCGAGCCGGGAGAGACCGTTCTTTTCGACCGGAAGACTCGCCAGTTGACGCCGCAATACAAGGTACGGGAGAAACTGCCGCGCGCGGATCTGTCGGAGATGAAGTCCGTCACCTACAAGTCATCGGATGGGCTGGAGATTCCGGCGTATCTAACGCTGCCCAGGGGGGTAGCTGCCAAGAACCTTCCCACACTGATTGTTCCGCACGGCGGCCCGTGGGGACGTGATGAGTGGGGGTATAACTCGCTGGCCCAGTTCTTCGCCAACCGGGGCTACGCGGTGCTGATGCCGAACTTTCGCGGGTCCACCGGGTACGGCAGGAAGTACCTGGACGCGGGCAACCTGCAGTGGGGCCTGAAGATGCAGGACGACCTGACGTGGGGCGTGAAGTACCTGGTTGCGGATGGGATTGCCGATCCCAAGCGGGTGGGGATTCTTGGCGGTTCATACGGCGGGTACGCGACGCTGGCGGGGGTGGCGTTTACGCCCGAGGTGTACTCGGCGGCGGTGGACATCTGCGGGCCGTCGAACCTGATTACCCTGCTCGAATCCATTCCTCCTTACTGGGAGGCCATTCGCAAGACGTTTGCGGTGCGGATGGGCGATGTAAGCACACCCGAGGGCAAGGCGGTGCTGAAGGCAGCGTCGCCTCTGAACTCGACGGACAAGATCAGGACGCCGCTGCTGGTGGCGCAGGGGGCCAACGACCCGCGCGTGAACCGGCGCGAGGCGGAGCAGATTGTGATTGCGCTTCGCGACCGCGGGTTTCCGGTGGACTATGTGCTGGCTCCGGACGAGGGTCACGGGTTTGCCCGGCCGGTGAACAACATGGCGTTGTTCATGGAGTCAGAGAAGTTTCTGGCGCAGTACCTGGGCGGGCGATTCCAGGAGGGCGGCACGGCGGAGGCAGTGGCGCGGCTGAAGGAGATCTCGGTCGACCCCAAGACGGTGGTTCTGAGCAAGGTGGTGGATGCAAGCACGGTGGGGCTGCCCAAGCCAACCGGCGACTTGCAAGCGGGCAGCTACCACTACCAGGTGACGCTGGAGATGGGTGCGCAGAAGATGGCCATGAAGGTTTCGACGGTGATTACGGACGGCGGAGCCGACTGGACGGCGGTGGACACGATGGAGGCTCCGCAGGGCACGGCGACGGACACGGCGACCATTGCCAAGGGGAGCCTGACGCTGGAGAAGCGAAGCCTGAAGCAGGGTCCGGTGGACATTGAACTGGACTTTGCGGGCGACAAGGCGAACGGCAAGCTGACCATGAACGGGCAGGACAAGCCGCTTACGGTTGACCTGGGCGGGCCGCTGTTTGCGGATGCTGCCGGCGGGAGCCAGGTGATCGCCCTGCTGCCGCTGGCGGCGGGTTACAGCACGACGTTCCGGAATTTCGACATCCAGACGCAGAAGGTGAAGCTGCTGCAGTTGAATGTTGCCGGTGTGGAATCGGTGACGGTGCCGGCGGGAACGTTCCAGGCGTACCGGGTGGAAGTGACGTCGGCGGACGGCGGCGGGGACAAGAAAACGCTTTGGATCGCGCAGGACTCGCACAAGGTGGTGAAGGTTTCCTCGGTTGCAGCTTCAATGGGCGGAGCGACTTTGACCGAGGAACTAAGCGAATAGTCCGTTTTTGCCGCGGAATTGCGCTCTGATTCACTCTTTTGCCCCCGGCCGTGGACCGGGCTGGAGGGTTGCGGCCTTCTGAGCCGTGGTGTGCAAGTCCTTTAGAATGGTGTCCATTTATGCCTTTTATGCGTGGAAGTTGATTGTTTTCATAATGATAGAAGGAAATCCGTAGTTTGACATGTATTCCCTTTTTCATCGCCCTCCTGGGAGATGGCGCTGAGGGGCTCTGGGCAGCGTAGGGGAGTTCGGCGGGGGTGTTCCGCCGGACAGCGGCGACGGGTCTGTCGTTCATTCTTCGATTGTGCGGCGAGGGCGGGTAATTGTCTGCAACCTAATTAGTTGATAAGTATATTGAAATCAGTAACAGCAATACGATGCGTCAAGTGTACACAACATAG
>CAVZNB010000024.1:0-34155 GCA_963776535.1 uncultured Acidobacteriaceae bacterium
CGTGCGAGAGCAGTTTGACCGGCAGCACCCAGGCCTCAAACATGCCGTTCTGCTGGCCAAGAACCACGCCGCGCTCCCCGGCCACCGTGAACGGCTTCAGCGGCTCGGCATGGGCCTGGATGACCGGCCCCGCAGTCTCGAACGGAATGGCCGGAACAGAGGTGAAAGTCTGGGCCTGGATTGCGGATGCTACGGCAAAAATCATGGCAATCGCCATGAAGAAAGGAGTACGTCTGGTTTCCATCGTATCGTCCCTCAACTGCGCCTCAAGGCTAACAGTGTACTGCGCTTAGGGGTGCCAAGAACACGATTCAAAACACCGGGGGTAGCTCGCCTTGCAGAGCCAGATCACACCAACCCACGAGATCCTCCACGGACCACAAATATGACTTTCCATATCCCCCTTCACCTTTACGGATATATATGGCCCCACGATAGGGCACGGATCATACATATGTATATGTAGTTAAACACTTTAGTAACAATGGCGATTAAATTGCTTTAAAAACCGGTGCTCATTGTGAAGGAAGAACTTCTTCATCAGCAAAGACTGAGTGGCGAGAGGCCAGTTTCTCCCGACTCCCGGATTTCAGGCCGGCTAGTGATGCACCTTCTCGGGATGAATCACCTGTTCGATGGGCAAGGTGGTTTCGAATCTGAACGGAACCCCCGGAAGGCACTTCGGCCAGCACTCTTCACAGAACGCGATCAACCTTCCATTCACCTGCGGTGCAAGCAACGCCGCCATTTTGAATCGTTGCTGAGGAGACTCTCAAAAAAATGCGAAATATAATTTCCAAATTCACCCTATTACTGATGATTCTTTCGTGCCCTGCATTTCTCCTGGCGCAAGACAACGCCTCCATGGTCGGTGTGGTGACAGATACAACCGGCGCGGTCATTCCCGGAGCCGTTGTCACGCTGTCGAATCCCTTGCGGGGTACCTCGTTCACCCAGACAACTGACAATACCGGAACCTACCGGTTCCTGAATGTGCCGCCGGATTCCGGCTACAAGGTGGTCTTCAGCCATGCGGGATTCGCAAACTCCGAGGTCTCCGGTTTCACTCTGAACGTGGGTACCACGCGTACGCAGAATGCCCGTCTCGCTGTCGGCGGCGCTTTGCAAACAGTTGAAGTGTTGGGCGGGAACGAGCAAGTCACGCTGGACACAACCGACGCCACCATTGGCAACAACATCGACGTTGAACAGCTCAACGAACTTCCCATTTACGACCGCACCGCGGGAATCCAAACCCTCTTCTACCAGCAGCCAGGCGTGGACTCGAACCAGGGCGCAGTCAGCGGCGCGCGCATCGACCAGTCGGAAGTAACAGTAGACGGCCTGGACGTGAATGACATCGCAGCGGGCACAACATTTGCCGTCACCGCCGCGGCTCCCGTCGATTCCGTCGACCAGTTCACCGGGTCGATTGCAGGCCTCGAGGCATCCATCGGCACCGGCAGCGGCGGCCAGTTTCAATTGGTCACCAAGGGTGGAACCAACAAGTTTCATGGCGACCTCAACGAGTACCATCGCGACACCACCACCGTCGCCAACACCTGGTTCAATAACCTCAACAGCATTCCCCGCACACCGCTTATCCGCAACCAGTTTGGCGGCAATCTCGGCGGTCCCGTCAAGAGAGACAAGCTCTACTTCTTCTTCGACCTCGCCGATTCCAAGATCGTCCAGTCGGCAACTGCTGAGCCGACCGTCCCGCTCGACCCCAAATATGGCGGCCTGCTTGCCGGAGAACTCAACTACATCAACAGTGGGGCAGGATGCGGTGACAGCAGCCGCATCAACACCCAGCCCAGTTGCATCACCACACTGAGCGCGTCCCAGGTGGCGGCGCTCGATCCCGGTGGAATCGGAGTTAATACAGCGGAGCAGGCCTTCATAGCTGCGCGCTATCCGGTAGCCAATGACCTCACCCAGGGCGATGGCGTGAATACTGGCGGCTACCGCTTCACGACTCCGGACCCGGACGACCAGATAACCTACGTGACCCGGGTGGACTACAACCTGACTTCGACACAGAAGATCTTCGGCCGCTTCACCATCAACCGCCGCAACTCGATTGAAAGCCTTCAGGAGTTCCCTACTGACCCGATCACCCATCCCCGCTACGACCACAGCTATGGCTACGTCGTCAGCCACACCTGGAACATCGGCAAGAATAAGGTGAATCAGTTCTACTACGGCGACAACATTTCCAAGCTGAGCTTCCCGGACCTTTACAACCCCACCGGGGCCAATCAGTACGGCATCTCCGGCTTGAGCGGCCCGTATACAGGTTACGATGGGCAAAAGCGCCGGGTGCCGATCCCGGTCGTCCGTGACGACTTCAACTGGCAGCGCGGCGCGCACAGCCTCACCGCGGGCGGCACCTTCAAGTTCATCAGAACCGACAGCAATCTGATCAATAACTTCAACTTCGCGAGCATAGGTCTGGCCGGCCCGGTGTTCCAGGGAGGCCTGGACGCGACTGTCCGTCCGTCCGACATCAACATTGGCCCCAACAGCGTCGGAGTCAACGACTACGACAGCCTGTTCGCAGCAGCGCTCGGCGTGCTCCCCTCCATTACAACCAATTACAACTACAACAACAAGGGCGTCGCCCAGCCGGCAGGCAGCGGTGGTCCGCGCAACTATCGGTACTTCGAAACCGAGGCTTATGTTGGCGATACATGGAAGGCGACCAGAAAGCTCACCCTTTCTTATGGCCTGCGCTACCAGCTTTACTCGGTGCCTTACGAGTCGCACGGGGAGGAGTCGGTACCGACCCCAATCCCGCTGATGACCTATATCAATGACCGCCTGGAACAGAGCAAGGCTGGCGACACCAGCAACACTGGCCTGCCCATCTACAGTTATGTGCTTGGCGGCAAGGCAAACCACGGACCCAACCTCTACGGCGAAGACCGCAAGGACTTTGCGCCGCGCATTGCGTTTTCTTACTCGCCCTACATCTCGGGGAAGACGGTCATCAATGGCGGCATTGGCATTATTTACGACCGCACTGTGATCAACGCCATCAACTTCCTCCAGGACCAGATCTCCTATCTGTTCTCCAACAGCACAACGAATAACATTGGATACCCCAAGACGGAGACCAGCAGCGCCATTGATCAGTCGCTCATGAACGACCCGAGGGTTGGCACAAACCTTGCCTACCCGGCGAGCCTCAATCCTGCCCCTCAGCCCGTCACCACGCCTTATGTCCCCTACGTTGACGGCAACGGCGTGCCTTATGGATTGGCGGAAGGCGAAACCAGCTTTGTCATCAGCCCTACGCTTAGGGATCCGTACTCAATTGCCCTGAACCTTGGCATCCAGCAGGAGTTTCCCGGCCACACCATCCTGAAGCTGAACTACGCCGGCCGTTTGGGCCGCCGCCTGATAGCGGATGCTGACGCCTCCCAGGTCATGGATGTCCCCGATTACACCGGGAAGTCAAACCAGACCATGGCACAAGCCTTCGCCGGCCTCACCACGCAGTTGAGGAGCGGGGTGGCTCTTACACCGCAGCCGTGGTTTGAAAATGTCCTCGGATCCGGCTATCAGGGTATCCTGGGAAACAACACAAACCTGGTGGCTGCCATGGTAGGCCAGTTAGGCTCCAGGGGCGACATGTCCGACATGATCTACACCATGGCGGCCTATACGTACTATTACGGTTTTACGGGTTTCCTTCCCACCAACATCGGCATACCCTCGCAGTTTGGAACCAACGCCTACCTCACCAACATGGGCTCCTCCAACTACGATGCCATGCTGGTGACGGTCGACAAGAACCCATCGGCGGGCCTGCGGTTGGAATTCAACTACACCTGGTCCCATTCCATTGACAACACTTCGCTGAGCGCCAATGCCAACTCCCTGTTCAGCAACAGCGGCTTCATCTGCGACATCTTCCAGCCGCGCGCATGCCGCGGCAACTCAGACTTCGATGTCCGGCAGGAGGTCTCGTCCAATTTCGAGTATCAACTGCCCTTCGGGCGCGGCAAGACCTTCGCGGGCGCCGCACCGCGCTGGGTCGACGAGACGATTGGCGGATGGAGTCTTTCGGGCCTTCCTGTATACCGGACCGGCCTCGCCATCACCGCATACTCCGATGCCTACCTCTCCTCGTTTGACAACGGCGACCCTGCCATATTCACGGGCAACAAAGCCGATTTGAAGGCCAAGGTCAACGTGGATCACTCCAGCAACACCGTCTACAACTTCGCTGGTGGTCTTCAAGGCGCCCAGAAAGTTCTGGCGGAGTTCAGAGGACCCATCGGCCTGGAGTACGGACAGCGCAACCTCTTACGTGGCCCCGGCGCATTCTTCTTTGACGCCGGCCTCGGAAAGACCTTCGCCATCGTCGAAGACAAGTTGAACCTGAAGTTCCGCGCCGATGCGTTCAACCTCTTCAACCACCCCAACTTCTCGGCTCCGGGACTGAACATCGTTACGGAGGCCTCACCCTTCGGTCAAATTTCAGGCACCGTGAATGAGCCCGGCACTGTCGCCGGCCAAACCGCCACCTCGCGCGTAGCTCAGTTCTCCCTGCGGCTGGAGTTCTAGCACGGGTGATCCAGGCCAACCCTGCATCAAGCGAAAGCCCCGGACGCGAGTCCGGGGCTTTTGCTTGGAACAAAGAGCCGATTGGGTCTGAAGTTTCCGGTCAGACTTTCAGAAAGTCGAGCGCGCGGACCAGATACGATTTCAGATCGCGGCGGTGAACAACAGCATCCAGAAATCCCTTTTCCAGCAGAAATTCCGAGCGCTGGAAGCCCTCAGGGAGCTTCTGCCGGATGGTCTGCTCAATCACCCGAGGCCCGGCAAAGCCAATCAGGGCGCCGGGTTCGGCGATGTTCAGGTCGCCGAGCATGGCAAAGCTCGCGGTGACGCCGCCCGTAGTCGGGTCGGTGAGCACGCAGATGTACGGCACTTTCGCGTCGTCCAGCTGCGCCAGCGCAGTGGAGATCTTGGCCATCTGCATCAGGCTCACCACGCCTTCCATCATGCGCGCGCCCCCTGAGGCAGCCACCACGATGAGCGGCCTGCGGCCCAGCCGGGCGCGATCTACGGCCCGCGCAATGGTCTCGCCCACAACCGCACCCATTGAGCCGCCAATGAAGCCATACTCCATGGCGCTCACCACCACTGAATGGTTCCCCAGTTCCCCGACCGCGTTCAGAATGGCGTCGTCCAGACCCGTCGTTTCCTGTGCCGCCTTGAGCCGCTTCTTGTACGGCTTGATGTCTGTGAAGTTCAGCGGATCTGTGGAGCGGAGACCGCCATCCACCAACTCGTAGCCGGGCTCCAGCAGCAGGTCCATCCGCTGTCGTGCGCCGATCTTGAAATGGTGCTGGCACTTGGGACAAACGTTCAGGTTCGCCTCAAGCTCCGCCTTCCATATCGTCTGGCGGCAGCCCAGGCACTTGGTCCAAAGCCCCTCCGTGCGCACTTTTCGTTCGCCCCCACCAGGGGCGCTGCTGCCTCCGGGATCGGATTCGTACTCGCCGCCTTCACGCTTGAACCAGGACATCAATGACTCTCTCTCAGGGAAACCAACATTTGCCAACTCTCAGTATTCTATGCCGCGCTGCGCCAGAATGCCCTTCTGATAGGCATGTTTCACCTCGCGCATTTCCGTTACCGTGTCCGCCAGTTCCACCAGCAGCGGGTGGGCATTCCGGCCGGTCAGAATCACATGCACCATCTCCGGCCGTGAACGCAGCGCTTCGGCCACCACCGCCGGGTCCAGCATTCCGTACCCGATGGCATAGTTGATCTCATCCAGCACCACCATATCCCACTCGCCGGAGTAAATCGCCTCGCGCGCCTCCGCCCACGCCGCTTCCACCAGGCGTACGTCTTCAGGGTCCGTCTCCGCCCCGCCCACCTTCACAAAGCCCCGCCCCATTTGCTTCAGAACGAAACTCCCGCCGAAGGCCTGCACCGCGTCCAACTCCCCGTAGTGCCACGAGCCTTTCAGAAACTGCAGCATCAGCACCTTCATGCCGTTGCCCACAGCGCGCAAGGCTGTGCCCATAGCTGCCGTCGTTTTCCCCTTGCCGGGGCCGGTATTAATCAGCATCAATCCACGCCGGGAATCAGTCATATCAGCTACCAGCTTACAGAGATCAGGTTGCCCTGAACAGCCTCTGCTTCAGCGCATCCAAACCTGCTCCAGCCCGGTAAACCGAAGGCCTCCTCGCAGCGCTTCAATGCCCGGTGTGATACGGATGGCCAGAAAGAATTGTATGTGCCCGGTACAACTGCTCCGCCAACACCACCCGCGCCAGAGAGTGCGCCAGCGTCATCGGCCCCAGTGAAAGCAGCAGCCCGGCCTCCCGCCGAGCCGCCTCCGACCAACCGCTTGCCGGGCCAACCGCGAAAACCAAATGCTGCGTCCCCCCGTCGCGTCGCGCTCCCAGCCACTCGGCAAACGCCTCTGAGGTCATGGAGCGGCCCCGGCTGTCCAGCAGCACCATGAAGGGGGAAGTCCTTCCCTTCTGCCGCGCCACCCATTCCACCAGTCCCTCCTCGCTGCGAAACGCTTCTGCCTGGCAGCGCGCAAACCCCGAGCAACGTTCCAGATATGTCTTGACCAGTATTTCCAGGCTGTCGTTGGAGCCGGCGCGGGAGCCGATATGTGCCAGCGTAAGCTGCATCAGGAGCAGCATAGCGCAACCCCCTCAACCCGCATAGCCGAGCCCCCCATCCGTCCCGGACAAGCAACATGCAAATTGTCCGTTTTTGGAATCAAGGGCGAAAAATATCCGTATTTTCATATTTCGACAATAAGCGCTGTTCGCGAGCAAACCATACAAGTCAATTATTTTCAACACCATAAAAATAATTGAGGGCAGATCCAGTGAATGGCATCCTTCATGCATTAGCGTTAGCAGAAGTTCACTCTCGTCATATCCAGTAGTTGATTTTTAGGCATTAGCAACCGGCACGGTTGGCTTCTGTACTCTTCCTTTCTTTTAACGATTTCGACCTTTTGTGTCTCACCTGCGGATCGGGTCTACCCCCCCTTTACTCGATCCGCTAACAGTATCCGGCGATTGGAACCGTTTATCTTTCGAAAGATTCGCCCTAACGTAGAGACTCTGGAGAAGTTCAATGCAATCACCAGCCAAGGAGGATATTGCAATGACAATGCTTAGACTGCGGTGGCCATTCCTGATCGTGCTGCTTCTGGCAGGTTTCTGCCTGAACGCCGGTTTTGCGTATGGCCAGGCAACAAACACAGGTACGGTCGTGGGTGTGGTTGCTGACCAGAGCGGCGCGGTTGTTCCCGGCGCCATCGTTACCCTCATTGACACCGTAACCAACGGTATGCGCACTACCACCTCGGGTAGGACCGGCCAGTTCGCCTTCATCAACGTAACGCCCGGAACTTACAACGTCACCGCCAGCAAGGCCGGCTTTGAGGTCGACAAGACCCTCAATGAAGTTGTCCAGGTCGGTACGCAGACCACAGTCAACTTCAGCCTTCACGTTGGCAGCGCGCAGCAGACCGTTGAAGTCCAGGCCGCCGGCACCGATCTCCAGACTCTCAACTCGACAGTCGGCACCACGGTTGAGTCGGAAGCCCTCGCGGAACTTCCCAGCCTTCTCCATGACGCCGGCACCTTTACCACCCTGCAGGCGGGCATCAGCCCCGACGGCAGCGTGGCGGGCGCTGTGGAAGACCAAAGCAACTTCTCTCTCGACGGCGGCGACAACTCCAATGACATGGATGGCAGCGGCGGCGTCTACGGCACCAACTCGTTTGTGAGCGATCCCACCGGCGGCGCGGCCTCCGGCGGACAGGGCCTGGTCACCAGCCCCTCGGGCGTCATGCCCACCCCAGCGGACAGCGTGGAAGAGTTCAAGGTCAACGCCACCGGCCAAACCGCGGATTTCAACAGCTCCGCAGGCGCGCAGGTTGAAGTCGTCACCAAGCGCGGCACCAACAGGTTTCACGCCACCGGTTACGAGTACTATCTCGACAACAACTTCAGCGCCAACTCCTGGCAGAACAACGCACAGGACAACGGCTACGCGCCCCCTCCGGACTACCACTACAACAAGTTCGGCTTTGGCGGCGGCGGCCCCATCCTTCCCAAGTTCCTGGGCGGAAAAACCTATCTATTCGCTCTGTACCAGGGGTACCGATTCCCGAACTCTGAGATCCTGGAACGCCCGGTCCCCTCGGCGGCCATGCGTGCCGGCACTCTTACCTTCCCAGATTCGAACGGCAACCTCGTAAACTACGACCTGAAGGCCCTTGACCCTCGCGGAATCGGCATCAACCCCGTCGTCCAGGCAATGTGGAACCAATACGAACCGGTCGTTGCCGCGCCAGCCACACCCGGGAGCTGCGGCGACATTACCGGCTCGCTCTGCGACGGCTACAACACATACGACTTCAAGGCCAGCCTGAACATTCCCCAGAAGGATAACTTCCTCGTCGGCCGCCTCGATCACGACTTCGGCGAAAAATGGCACTTCATGACCAGCTATCGCTACTACAAGCTGACCCGCGCCGTTGACAGCCAGGTCGATATCGGCGGCTTCTTCTCCGGCGATAAGCTGGGCACTCCCGCCTCCACCGCCAATCGTCCCGTGCAGCCCTCGTATTTTGTCGCCGGACTGACCACCAATATTACCGCCGGGATGACCAACGACTTCCACTACAGCTACCTGCGCAACTACTGGTCCTGGTCCACAAACAACGCCCCGCCGCAGGCTTCGGGATTGGGCGGAGCGCTGGAACCCTTTGGCGAAACGTCCAGTGCTCTTAGCCCCTTCAATCTCAACACCCAGAACATCCGCACCCGTTTCTGGGACGGCCACGACAACTTCTTCCGCGACGACATCACCTCCCTGAAGGGGAACCACCTGTTCAACTTCGGCGGCCAGTACCAGCACAACTGGGACTACCACCAGCGCTCCGACAACGGCGGCGGCGTCAACTTCACCCCCACCTACCAGCTCGGTTCGAGCGGCGGAACGGGCGATGGAAACCTTGACCTCACCACCCTGAGCGGCGCGTATCCCTCAGGTTCCGCTGCCGCCCGCATGGCGGCCGCAGCATACGGCGTAGTCACCCAGTCCCAGGTGGCTTACACCCGTTCGGGACCCACGCTGGCCCTCAACCCGCCCCTCACCCACGCATTCGACAAGAGCACCATCCCCTATTACAACGTCTACTTCGCTGACACCTGGCACATGAAGCCGTCCTTCACCCTCACCTATGGCGTGGGCTGGACGCTGGAAATGCCTCCCACTGAAGCCACCGGCAAGCAGACCGTGCTTGTGGACGCTTCCGACACACCGGTCAGCTCTGTCGATTACCTGTCGCAGAGAAAGGCCGCCGCGGAGCAAGGCACTGTTTACAATCCTGAACTCGGATTTTCCCTGGTGGGCAACGTTGGAGCAGGACGCAAGTACCCCTACAACCCGTTCTATGGTTCCTTCAGCCCCCGCGTCGCCGCAGCCTGGAACCCGCACTTTGATGGCGACGGCCTTGGCGCCAAGATCTTCGGCCACGGCGACACCGTCATCCGCGGAGGCTACGGCCGCATCTACGGCCGCCTGAACGGCGTCGACCTGGTCCTGGTTCCATTGCTCGGTGTTGGCCTCATCCAGCCGGTGGCATGCACTTCGCCTCTCGCCAGTGGCCAGTGCGGTACTGGGACAATAACCATGCGCGACCCGGCCACGGACTCGAGCTCCGCCTTCCGCATCGGCACCGATGGAAACACGGCGCCGCTCGCAGCGGCATCCGCCACCCTCCCGCAACCGGTCTACCCCGGCATCAACAGTATCGAGTCGGGCGCGGCTGAAGGACTCGATCCCGGCTTCCGCCCCAACGTTTCAGATGCCTTCGATCTGACCATCCAGCGAAAGATCAACTCCCACAACACCTTGGAAGTTGGTTACATCGGGCGCATCATTAAACACGAATACCAACCGGTCAACCTCAACGCTGTTCCCTACATGATGGTGAAGGGCGGCCAGGCCTTTGAAACCGCTTATGCCAACGTGCAAAAGGCCTTGGGCTGCGCCACCTCCATCGGCGCTTGCGGCGCCAACGTGCCTTCACCCACCATTACCACCGGCAGCACCACTTCTCCCAACCCGGCCTACGGCGCCTACATCAACTCGATCGCGGCCCAGCCCTTCTTCGAGAGTGCACTTCTTTCCCCGTACTGCCACGGAACCGACTCTAGCCACTCAGCCGCGAATGGGGATCTGGGAACCTTCACCAACGGCGTGGGCACCTACGCCAGTTGCACGGCAGCCGCGATCGACAATGAGCTTTCTAACTTCCAGAGTCAGGCCGTCTGGGGCCTCTGGAGCGACATGGACAACGGCAACTTCAACTTTGCCCCCACCATGATGAACAACTCCGGACAGGCTTCGAGCGGCTTCGCTCTCAACGCCAGCACCGGCTACGGCAACTACAACGGCGGCTTCATCACCCTGATCACGCAGAACTGGCACGGCTTCCTGATGCACAACAACTTCACCTACAGCAAGGCGCTCGGCACCGGCGCTGTGGTGCAGGCATCCAGCGAGTACACCCCCAACGACGCCTACGATCTGGGCAAGATGTATGGCGTCCAGAACTTCAACCGCAAATTCGTCTACAGTTCCTACCTCGTCTGGCAGGATCCGTACTACAAAGGTCAGAACGGCTTCCTCGGTCGCGTGGCTGGCGGATGGTCGATTGCTCCCGTCATGACCGCGGGCAACGGCGAGCCGGTTTATTGCAACACCCAAACCGACTCTGAGGCCTTTGGCGCCGGCGATGGCAACAGCTACTTCGACAATGAGCAGTGCGTCTTCACCAGCAAGTACACCGGCGGCAATCACTCCAACTTCGGCGTCCTGGGCAGCGGTGGGGTCGGCACGTCGGTCGCAGGTCCGGGCAGCCAGGCAATCAACATGTTCAAGGATCCGTTGTCGGTCTGGGGTCAGGTTCGCGCACCCATGCTGGGCATCGACACCAAGAATCCCGGCGACGGCCCCATCATCGGCATGCCCTACTGGAACGTGGATATGAGCGTGCAGAAGAGCATCAAGGTCATGGAGAGCGCCACCATCCAGTTGTCCATGATCTTCTCCAACGTATTCAACCACGATGTCCTTGCTGATCCGGGTCTCGCTCTCTATTCACCAGCTACCTGGGGCGTAGAGAACTCGCAGCTCAACACGCCGCGCAAGATTGAATTCGGAATGCGCGTCAGCTACTAACCAGTCAAACCAAACAAAAGTGGCCGGGGGCATAGAGCCCCCGGCCACTTTTGTTTGCATCGATGCCGGCTGTTCGACGCAGTGGCTTTGAAAGGGCACGAGTTTACTCGCGTCACAAGCCACCGGGAATAATGAAGATGGGTCCTAGTGTCGTGAGTCTACAGTTCGCAACATAAATAACGCTGTCATCCTGAGCGAAGCTTGGCCCGATTTTGGGCCAAGTGGAGTCGAAGGACCTGCATTTCGGGGCTTCGACTTATGCTGCGAACTTCGGGGACACCATACTAGCCCCGAGGGCTTTCTTCAAGACCACTCACATCTGCGCGCAGCCGCCTACTTCGAAGCCGCCACTGCCTTCCGCACCGGAGCCTTCTTCGCCGCCGCCTTCTTCTTGGCCGCGATCGCCTTCTTCGGGGCTGCCTTCTTCACAGCCTTCTTGGCCGCCGCCGCCTTCGGCTTTTCCAAGGCCTGTTTGCGGGCTGCCCGCGTCTTGGCTGCGAGGGCATTTTTCAGCTCCGCGTCAAACTCCGCCGGGGTCAGCGGGCGCGCCGACTTGCGCAGCCGCTCAATGTCGTAAAACGCACGGCGCTCGGTAAGAAACACATGCACCACAAAATCCACGTAGTCCAGCAGAATCCAGTCACCCTTGCGCCGCCCCTCCACGGAGTTGGGCATCACCCCGAACTCCTTCTTCAGGCGGTGCTCAATCTCGTCGGCAATCGCAATTGCCTGCCGGTCGTTCGTGGCTGAGGTAACCAGGAAGAAGTCGGACAGGCCGGAATCAATCGGATCGAGTTCGAGGATGCGGGTTTGTTCACCCTTCTTGTCTTCACAGGCCTGGGCGGCTGCCTGGACCAGGATGCGGATTTGCTGAAGTGCTTCAGTTGTTGTCATTCGGTAGAAACGGTCTCCAGCCTCAATCGTAGTCTCTCGCAGGAGCCGGGGCAAGCCGCAGCCTCCCGAAATGGCTGGGCAATCGCACGAATCCATATTGCTGGCCAGGCAGGGTCCGATTTTTATCGCGCCGGAGGCGCAGCGGTGGTTCGTCCCCCGCTTCAGCGTCGGGAAACGGGCCATCCAGTGCCAGTCAGCCCCTTAGGAGCGCGCCGGCTCTGTCTGCCTCTCAGAAAATTGTTGCGTACAATTAGCCTCTTTTGGTGCACTATGGTTCCGGGGGACTGAACACCGCCCGGGAAAGGGGAGCAAAAATGGCACCCCCCTGCCACTTTCCTTCCAGCTCCATGAAAACAAGAAACTTAGACCCACAATTGTAAGAATTACATAGCAAACTAAAGGACTTATTCCCCGCAGACTTTGCCGATCCTCCAGAATGACGGACGTCTGAGAACGGAATACCTATCGGCTGAACCCGGAACCGCTGCGAAAAATCCTATCGGTAAAGCTCATGCGCTCGGATGTAATCCAGCACCGCGTTCGAAAGAAGATGCTGCTCCGGAACCAGAGAGGGATCGGAGCTCTGAATCTGCCTGCGAATCTGCGAGGCGCTGATCTCGATATGCAATCCCGGCAAGACGTAGAGCAGGGCAGCACCTCCCGCGCCGTTGCCCACCCGGTAGCAGTCAACACCAGAGCCCGACGGTCTGACCGCTAACGGAACCGCTTCCACTTCAAGCCCATCCGGCAAGGCTGCCAGCAGATCGTCCAGCGGCTGCCCCGGCCGCGAAGCCACAACAAGCCCGGCCACAAACGGCATTTCCGCCGCCCGGTGCCACCGCCGCAAACTCAAGAACGAGTCCGCTCCCATCAGGCAATAAAGAACCCCACCCGGCGGCAGCTCAGCGCGCAATCGGATCAGCGTCTCGACAGTATAGTTGGGCGCCGTTGAGCGCCTGGGCGCGTCGACCAGCGAGACGGAGAAGCCTGGTTCCCCGGCAATGGCCAGCCGCGTCATGGCCACCCGGTCCTCGAAGCCTGCCGTTGACCCCTGCGGCTTGAGCGGCTGGGCCCCAACCGGCGCGAAAAGCACCTGATCCAGCCCGAGGGCCGCGCGTGCGGCGCGCGCCACGGCCATATGACCCAGGTGGGGCGGGTCAAAGCTGCCGCCAAAGAAGGCGACGCGTCTGCCTGCGAGAAGAGGCTCATCCATTTGTCTATCGTACCAATGGGAACGCGCAGGGAGGGACGGCCTCTGCTAGCATCAAATTCACCATGCGATTTGTGATTGCACTTCTGGCCATAGCCGGCGTGGTCATCTCCGCGCTTGCGCTCCAGGTTCACTACTCCACCGCGACGGAACCGTGCGACATCAATGCCAAGTGGGATTGCGGTATCGTCAACCACAGCCCTTTCGCTGAAATCTTCCACATCCCGGTGGCGTCAATCGGCATTGCCGGCTACCTCGCAATAGCCGGCCTGGCTCTTTTCAGGCTGCGCCGGTGGGCAGCCGGGCTGGCCGTTGTTGCATTTGGCTTCTCACTTTATCTGACCTACATCGAAAAGTATGTGCTCGAGGTGTATTGCATCTATTGCGTGACCTCGCTGGGGATCATTGTCGTCATTGCAGCGCTGAGTCTGTGGTGGGCGTTGAAGGCTCTGCCAGCTCAGCAGTCTGCATAGAGAAGACCTGCCATTTGTGATCTACGCCACGGAACATACCGATGGCCGCTATCCCTCAGTCCTTGCGCTGTTAAACTTGAAGATGAGCATGTTTAAGAAGAGATACGCGCGCTGGATGTACGAGTGGGAGACGCGGCTGACCATGCGCGACGAAAACCGCGTGGTGCGCCCGCTGGAGTGGGGCTTCGAGTGGTTGGACCCGTTTCTTGCATCACATGGGTTCGCAGCGGCAATTCCCGGGCCGGAAGTGGTGCGTGATCCGTCAGCCGCGGAAGCGGCAATGGTCCGTATCAACGAATTGCTCATCCGCAATGGCGACAAGTTCTTCGGCTACGAGCGGCCTACCGATTACCGGCTTGAAGAACGGCATCCGCAGCTTTACCCCACCAATGTGCGGCCGGAGACACTGGCGCAGGATGCCGCAATCAAGCAGCAGGCCGCCGAAGGCAAACTGCCGCACGCGCAGTTTCTACGCTTCACGTCGCCGGAGCGCTCGCCTTACCCCGAGAACGACGTGGTGAATGCGCGCTGGTACCCGGCGCCCGCCCACAAGGATCCGAAGCGGCCCAAGCAAGCCATTGTCGTGCTACCGCAGTGGAACTCCGACGGGTTCAGCCACAACTCGTTGTGCACCATTTTCAATCGCATGGGCGTTTCGGCGCTGCGGTTGTCGATGCCCTACCACGATATTCGCCGGCCGGAGGAACTGGAGCGGTCGGACTACTCGGTGAGCGCCAACATTGGACGGACGCTGGCAGCCTGCCGCCAAGCAGTAGTCGACATTCGCTGCTGCCTGGACTGGCTGGAGGAACAGGGCTATGAACACTTTGGCGTGCTGGGCACCAGTCTGGGCTCCTGTTACGCCTTTCTAGCCAGTACGTTTGACAAGCGCATCCGTGTGAATGCCTTCAACCACGCATCAACGGCGTTTGGCGATGTGACCTGGGCGGGGCAAAGCACCCGTCACGTCAAGCAGGCTCTCGAAGAGGCAGGCCTGACACAGGACCGGGTGCGGGCGCTGTGGTCCGCAGTGAGCCCGTGCAGCTACTACGCCCGGTTTGCAGGGCCGGAAGCAGGCGGCCCGGACAAGAAGGTCCTGCTGGTTTACGCCGACTACGATCTGACCTTCCCCAAGGAATATTCGCTGCAAGTAGTGAAGGCGTTTCGTCATTATGGGTTGAATTTCGAGCCGCGCGTGCTTCCATGCGGCCACTACACGACAGGCGAGACGCCTTACAAGTTCATCGATGGCTGGTATCTTGGCTGGTTTGTCTACCGGGCGTTCAAGGCGCTGCGTGCCGAGAAAGCCGCGGCGGAGCTTGCGGGCGTCACGACCGTCCCGGTGGAAGAGGAAGCAGTCTCGCGCTAAGGGAGGCCGCTCAAATCCAGCTTGAGCAGTTTGGCGGGGTCGAGGTAGGCACCCTGCCAGCGGACGGCCCAGTGCAGGTGCGGTCCGGTGACGCGCCCCGTCGCTCCACTCAGCCCGAGCAGGTCGCCTGTTGTCACATACTGGCCCTCCTTTACATCGATTCGGCTGAAGTGCATCGACAGGGTGAACAAGCCAAGGCCATGGTCGATGACCACGCAGTTTCCCTCGTAGTAGAGCGGGCGGGCCAGGACGACTACACCGCTGTTCCCCGCTCGGACAGGTGTGCCCATCCGGGCACGATAATCCATGCCTTTGTGGACGCTGGCGAGCTTGCCGTTGAACATGCGGCGCGTGCCAAAGCTGTCGGTTGGATCGGCGGTGACGGGCTGGCGGAAGCTGTTTGTCCAGAGCGGCTCAGGAGCGCTGGAGGAAAAGATCCTGGCCTTCAGCTCGGAATCGGCTTTGATCTGTTTGAGCTCTTCAGCGCCTGGAGAAACAAACTTGGGCGGGACGGTGAGCGAGCCAGTCTGGTAGTGAGCGGGATGGATTTCGACAGTTCGGGTGAGGTCTCGCACCGCCCCGCCGGGCGAATGGACAGTGATCCTGAGTGCTGAAGGACCTGCGGGTGACTCCACATCGACCCCGGCCAGAGCATACCAGGCTTGCTGACTCCTGCCGCGAAAGAACTGGAGCTTGCGGCCCATCCACTCGCCGTCAAGGCTAGCGCCTGGCGGTGCATCCACGCGAATCAGCTCAGGCGAGCCGGCCTCAACCAGTGCAGGCGTAAGGGTGACCGCCGAACCCTGGGCAACCATCTTCGAGGGGACAAACCCCCACAACTGGGCCAGCACAAACAGGACAGGGAACAAACGCAAAGGGGAGAATCGCATCCAGACAAGGATAGCGAACTAGATCCGTTCGCTTTATCGTGGGCATGGTTCTGCGGCACAAAGCCGGTCGCAGCCTCATTGGCAAATCCAGCTACAAAACGGGGTGAAGAAGTTGGGTGGGGAGGGAACTCTGCGTCTACCGGGTGGGAGTGACACGGGGATGAGCAGCCTTCCAGGCGGCGACGCGGTCTTCCACGGCAGATTGCTGGTCTGTGGTGATGTGCTCGCCGACGCTTTGACGGTTAGCCATGTACTTTGCCTGGTTTGGGCCGGGGACGGAAGCGGCCAAGTCGAGCCAGAAGTAGGCTTCAATGTAATCCTGGGGAATACCCATGCCAACGGAGTAAAGCAGCCCAAGCGTACCTTGCGCGCCCGCGTCGCCCTGGTCGGCGGCCTTACGATACCAGGTTACCGCCTGGGCCACATCGCGGGCCACGCCGCGACCATCGCGATAGAGATCGGCAAGATGAATCTGTGCCGCAATGCTGCCCTGGTTTGCGGCCTTCAGGTACCACGCGGCGGCCTGCCTGTAATCGGCGGCCAGTTGGCGGGCGTCACGCGGAGATCCATTCCCGGCGGCGTATGTGTCTGCCGCCTTGACCTCGGCGTCGATGTCACCAGAGGAGGCTTTGGCAAGTACGGCGGGGTCGATGGGAGCCGGCGGCGTGGCCGGGGCCTGCGCCAGCGCAGAGACGAGCGCCAGTGCAAAGAGAGCCGACAGGAAAGACGGAATGTAGAAGGACTTCACGGGAACCTCGGTGGTCAATGCAGAGTGCGCTGGTACAAGTTTACTCAGATGAAGGCAGTCGCGCAGAGGTTTGCGGGTCGACCTCAGCCTCTCCAGCGCCTTTTGGATACGGACTGCAAAACGGCAACGCTGATTTCTGATGGTGAATGGAGGGCGGAAAGCGGCTAGAATTGTTCTATGAGTGACCGTATCTCCCTGACTCTCGCCCAGGCCGACCCCGCGGTGGCCGCTGCCCTTGACCATGAAACCCTCCGCCAGCACGAGGGGCTGGAGATGATTGCCAGTGAGAATTTTGTCTCCGAGGCGGTGCTTGAGGCTGCGGGCTCAACCTTCACCAATAAGTATGCCGAAGGCTATCCGGGCAGGCGCTATTATGGCGGCTGCGAGTATGCAGACGTGGTGGAGAACCTGGCGCGCGACCGGGCCAAGCAGCTTTTTGGCGGCGAGCATGTGAACGTACAGCCGCACTCCGGCTCGCAGGCCAACGCATCGGCGTACGCGGCGGTGTTGCAGGCGGGCGATACAATCCTGGGCCTTGACCTGGCGCACGGCGGGCACCTGACCCACGGGCACCGACTCAGCTTCAGCGGCAAGCTCTACCGTCCTACGTTTTACCAGGTGCGCAAGGATACGGAGCTGATCGACTACGACGAGCTGGAAGCGATTGCGTTGCGTGAGAAGCCAAAGGCGATTATCGGAGGCGGCAGCGCCTACCCGCGCCTGTGGGATTTTGTCCGCATGCGGGAGATCGCTGACAAGGTCGGCGCGGTGTATGTGTTCGATATGGCGCATATCGCAGGCCTGGTTGCCGGCGGCGTGCATCCTTCCCCGGTTCCTCACGCGCACATCACCACCACCACCACGCACAAGACGCTGCGCGGGCCGCGCGCGGGCATGATCATTTGCGGCCAGGATCTTGCCGCAGCGGTGGACAAGGCGGTGTTTCCCGGCCAGCAAGGTGGGCCGTTGATGCATATTGTGGCGGCAAAGGCGGTGGCATTTGGCGAGGCGTTGCGGCCGGAGTTTAAGACCTATGCAGCGCAGACAGTGGCCAATGCAAAGACGCTGGCGCTGGCGCTGCAGGAGGCGGGCTTCCGCATTATCTCCGGGGGCACCGACAACCACCTGATGCTGGTGGATGTTTTTGAGAAGGGCATTTTAGGCTCTGAGGCAGAGCTGGCACTGGGCAAGGCGGGAATTACGGTAAACAAGAACTCGATTCCCTACGACACCAATCCGCCATTGAAGCCTTCGGGCATTCGCGTGGGAACGCCGGCGCTCACCACACGCGGAATGAAGGAGCCGGAGATGCGCCAGATCGGAGCCTGGATCACCAAGGCTCTCGAAAAACGCAACGACGATGCAGCCCTGGAGCGCATTCGCCGCGAAGTGGCCGAGCTCGCCAACCGCTTTCCTCTATACGCCTGGCGGCGCGCGCCGGTCGCGGTACGCGCATTGCAGGAAGTCGAAGGCTGACGCGCAGGAACGGCTGGGGTTGTGCACCTTCCTGAACCTGACAAGAGCGCAACTTGCAATTCTGAACCGTGTCTCATTCAATGTTTGGCTAATTGGCCAAAGGGTAAGCAATCGTGGACGATACCTTACCCTTCATCCGGTCATGGGAGGAAGAGATGAAATCAGTTCAGTTAGCACTTGCAACCCTGCTTGCACTTGCCGTTCCCGCGCTGGCCCAGCATCCGGCGACGCACCCGCCAATTCCTCGCAGTGGACCCAAAGCTGTTGAGGGCACGCCGCACGTGGTGGAGGCGAATCGAAACTTCAGCGATAAGCCCGGTCATCCAAATGCCCCGCACGTGGACGGAAAAACATGGGTGGGCCACGACACAGGCAAGGATGACGCGCGGTACCACCTAGATCAGCCGTGGGCGCATGGCCGCTTTACCGGCGGGTTTGGTCGTGGGCATGTATGGCATCTTGGAGGCGGCGGCCCGGGACGGTTCTGGTTCAATAACTGGTACTGGAGCGTTGCGCCGGCGGACGTGATTTACTGCGACGGCTGGCTGTGGGATTCCGATGAGATCGTGATCTATGAGGATCCGGACCACATCGGCTGGTATCTTGCTTACAATGTTCGCCTCGGGACTTATGTTCATGTCCTCTTCCTGGGCGCATAAGTCCACAGGCAGCACCAACCAATGGTTGAGGAGGGCGAGCTGCCAGGCTTGTCCTCCTTTCCTTTTGTGCGCCCGGAAGGGGGCATTCACTGAGGGTGCAACTTCCCCCACACAGCGGCTACGATGTCAATGCACGCCTGCTCGGCTACGCGGTAACCAATTGCATTTAAAAGGGTTGTGAGTTGATTGTCTATGGCGAAGGCGGGTGCCCAACCTTCTTTCATGAGTCAAGTATATCAATCCGTAAATGGTCCAGTTTGCGTTTAACTTTTTTGTTTTCAAAGTGTTGCAAGGAAATCCGTAGTTTTGATGTGCGTTTTGCCTTTTCCTGGCCAATCTGAGGGAGGTAACGCGGGCCTTTTGGGGGTGTGACGGGGTTTGGTTGAGGGTGTTCTGCCGGATTGTGGCGATGGCTTTGACCTTCATGCTTCAATTGTGCGCCGAAACCGCTTAATTATATGCAAAGGAAGTTGTCAGTTTTTCAGTTGTCAGAGGTCAGTTGTCAGAGGTCAGTTGTCAGTGGTCAGAGATCAGGGATCAGGGATTGGGGTGAACTCTTTGGTGAGAAAGCGGGCTAAGGGACAGTTGCCGTTTGCTGTGATGTTCTGTTCAAGGTTGCAGTCCTTTATGAAGACCAAAACCGGCCGGTGAAGCGGAGACGGGCTCTGCTGGAGAGCAACCCGCGAAGGAATGGCCGGTTAGAGGCTCAACGGCGCCGATGGGCAATGTACACAGCAAGCGATGGGGAGATAAGATTTGTGGGTCCGGAGAAGCAGCCTTATCCACGCGATCAAGAGCCGCTGAATCCCCTCCATGTACAGCTGGACGAGGTTTTGAAATGAATCTTTCGTTTGCCCGCCTTTTTGGACACAGCAGCGCAGCGCAGTGCGTTCCCATGGTTATTTTGGTTGCTGCTGGAACGCTTCATTCTGCTGCACAGGTGTTGCCTGCGAAGGGTGCGTCCGCCTCGGAGCCTATCGTACTTACCGGCGCCGATATGCGGCCGGCTCAATCGCTCGATGGTGAGTGGGCGACCATTGTGGATCCCTACTCCAATGGATTCTCGAGTTACTATCTCAACCAGAAGCAGCAGCCGGGTGATACCAGGCCGATTGAGTACGACTTTTCCAAGTCGCCCGCGTTGAAGGTGCCGGGGGACTGGAATACGCAGCGGGATTCGCTCCTGTACTATGAGGGCCCCATTTGGTACGAGCGCGAGTTTACTTATCAGCCAAGGGAACATACCCACATCTTTCTGCATATTGGAGCGGCGAATTACCGGTCGTGGTTCTGGGTTAACGGGACCAAGGTTTGCGAGCACGAAGGCGGCTACACGAGTTTCAATTGCGACGTGACGAAGGCCGTGCATGCCGGCGGAAACTTTGTTGTGGCAGCCGTGGATAACACGCGCCATGACGACGGGGTGCCGACCCTCAAGACCGATTGGTGGAACTACGGCGGACTCACACGCACGGTTTCGCTGATTGAAGTGCCTGAGGCTTTTATTGATCAGTACGATCTCCACCTTGCGCGCGGCTCGGGCAACACGATTGAGGGTTGGGTGCATGTGGAGGGCGGCGAGCGCAGTGCAACAGTTGGGGTAGAGATCCCCGAGTTAGGCGCTAAGACAACTGCGAAGGTGGGAGATGGAGGTCTCGCCCAAATTCGGTTCGAGACAAAGGACCTTCAGCGATGGTCGCCAAAGACGCCAAAGCTCTACAAGGTAAAGGTGTATGCGGGACAGGATGCGATTGACGATCTTATCGGCTTTCGCACCGTGGAAACGCGTGGTACCGAGATACTGTTGAACGGAAAGCCGATCTTTCTTCGAGGCGTTTGCATTCACGCGGAAGCACCCTATCGCGGAGGACGTGCTTACTCCGACAAGGATGCGGAGACACTCCTTGGCTGGGCCAAGGAACTTGGCGCCAACTATGTCCGCCTGGCGCACTATCCGCACGATGAGTCGATGCTGCGTGCCGCCGACCGCATGGGATTGCTGGTGTGGTCAGAGATTCCTGTGTATTGGGCAATTAAGTTCGACGACGCGCGGGTTCTGGCCAAGGCGCAGCTGCAATTGGATGAGGAGATAGAAACATCTCGTAATCATGCGGCGATCATCTTATGGTCGATGGCCAACGAAACACCGAATAACGAAGCGCGAACGCGATTCATTGAGGCACTTGCAAACCATGCGCGCCAGATGGATCCGACCCGACTTATTACCGCCGCCCTGTTAGTGCGCTCCGAAGGACACACGAAAATAGTCGATGATCCCCTGGGCAAGGTACTGGATGTGATTGGCACCAACGAGTATGTGGGTTGGTATGAGCAGACGCCGGAGGGCGCAGATACGACCGAGTGGCGAATAGTCTACGAGAAGCCGGTGATCATGAGCGAGTTTGGCGCCGGGGCCAAGGCCGGACTACATGGCGCCGAAAACGAACGATGGACGGAAGAGTATCAAGCTGACGTTTATCGCCATCAACTGGGAATGCTCAACCGCATTCCGCAGCTTAGAGGGATGAGCGCATGGATACTGATGGATTTTCGTTCTCCTACACGCAACCTTGCGGGTATTCAGGATGGGTTCAATCGAAAGGGACTTATCTCAGACCAGGGACAGAAGAAGGCTGCGTTCTATGTTCTGCAGAAGGCATATGTCGACAAGACGGTGGGCAAGGCCGAATAAGAGACTCTAAATTGGGTGACTAAGTGGAAGAAGTTTCCCTTGTAATTGCGCAAAAGTGAATCGTTAAGTTATGCTTCGTTAATGGCTATTGAATCGATCCTTGCGCAGATTGACGAAGAAATTGCAAAACTGCAGCAGATACGTGCCCTGCTTGCAACCACCGACGTAGCAGCCAAAAAGGCAGCGGAGCCCAAAGCAAGAAACGCATCCGCCAAATCGAAAGGCAAGAAACGCCGTGTGCTTAGCCCCGAGGCGCGCAAGCGGATTGCCGATGCACAGCGGAAGCGCTGGGCTGCTCAAAAGGCCAAAGCCAAGTAGCTCGCCAATCGCTGTTCACTCCCAGTCGTATCCAGAGGCTCTGCTCGAAGGTGGCTCCTATTCACGAGCCCGAAGCGGTGTTTTTCCGCGTCTTTCCAGATGCGTTGATTACCAAGTCTCAACCGCCAGAATGTTGGGCGGACCGGGATGACCCTCGATGACTTGTGTCTCGATGACTGCCTCCATATTCAACTGCTCCCAGTTGGGGGGAAGTTTGGCCAGCAGCGAGCCCAGATAGATGGGGTTATAGAGAATTTCCCCCGCAGCCTCAGTGCCCTCTTCAGAGATCCCCGCAGCAACGATAACCGGTTGTCCGGTGGTGGCGTCGTGAATGCGCGCGACGATTGCGTAATCCCGGGAGAGTTTCTGGTAAGGAAGATCCCATGCGGTTGCCCAGGAAGTTTGCTGGGGGCTCTTGCGGTCCACGATGAGGGCCACACCGTTCTTGGATGCGAATCCAAAGCGCAGCCTTTGCGTTACACGAAGAGTCCAAATATTATCGAATCCACCGATGAGAACGATGGGACCCTCGCGGAGCTGAGCGAAGCTTGCCTCTGAGGCAGGGAGGACGCGAAAGGCCTTGTGCCGAGTCTCCAGTGCAGCGGCGGTGCGCGTGAGTGTGATGACGTCGGCTAGCGCCAGATGGCCCGACAGGTGCAAACGGAAGTAAAGCGGCTCTGGATTTGACTCGCTTGGCGGTGTCTCGAGTGAGTTGATTGAACCGACATCGATATTCTTTGCCGGTTCGCCCAGGCAGTACGTCGCGGTTGCGGTGCCATCGGTGATCGGCGCCCAAAAGCGATCAATGGAACTGGGCGGCTTGAAGTCGCGAAAATCCCGGAACTGCCAGCCGACAGCAAAGCTGGCGGCGATGGCCAGCCCGACGAGAAAGGCAAGAAACAGCCAGCGGCGCCGGGGCACTGTGCGTAGCGCGACCGGTGCGTGCTGTGGAGCGACAGGAACTGGAGCTGCTTCCGGCACAGGCGCGGAGAGAGGCACCTGCGAGGCAACTTCCGGCATCCGAAACTGCGGAACGTAGGAGCCGCTGGGGAGCTCGATAATCAGTTCACCATCGTGAGCGGAGTCATAGTAGTACTGGATAAGCCGCTTGCGCACTTCCCCTGCGGTGATGCGCACGACAGGATCGGCATTTGCATCGTAACTGGGAGATCGGCCAAACACGTCAATCCCGATGCTGCGCTCCTTCAGGTCGGCTGCGTTTCCTTTGAGCGTCTGCTCAACTGTGTGGGCCAGCAAGACGGGATAGCGTTTGCTGTTGGAGAAGAGAGGGTGGGCGAGTAGCCGTTCGAGCTGCTCGCGAACGGCAGCGGCCTCCAGTGCCGGAAGGGGGGTCGTCAAGAGGTCCTGTACCGATCTAGTGCCCACTGGAATCACTCATTCCTTCGGTGCCCTTCGTTGTCTGATCTCACGGATGCGGCGCGTAATGATCCAGGACCGTGGTAGGAACTCCACTGTTCTTCTTCGGTGCAGTCGGCTGTAGACGCCGGGAAAATCCAGCCTACGTGCTTGCTGATTCCCAGCAAATTATCGAGCAGTCAAGGGATCGAAACCAACTGTACTGCGTATCATACGTGCAGCCTATTGAATTGTCTATCCCGTATTAAGCTTAATCTTGATAGAGGTTTAGCTCGAGTCTCGGGACCATGGTACCCGATGGAACCTATAGAAAATGGAAGACAACCCCTATATTTGAGTTCGGTCCAGAAGATGTGCTTAAAGTGGGTCTGCGCGAAACGGAGCGATCCGTGTGCAGCAGCCTTGCCGGACAGCCTGTCTTCTTGTGATTGCGGCTCCTCGCCCCTCCGGTTTGCCAGACTTGGAATCCATCCAGGCAAGCGTAACCGGGGGGCGTTTTTTGTTTAAGGCGAGGGATGACGATCCCAAAGGCGAGGATCTAAGTTTGAGAGGGGATCCAAAATCCTGCAGAGCGGTTGGGACTCTCCGCTTCTTGAGAAGCCAAAGGGTTGTCTATAGTGCTGCAACGGTCCGTTCGCTTTGCAGTGTGCCAGGTGTCGTGCAGTCTCTCCCCTCGTTTCAGTTTCCTGGTCGCCTTTGCGTTCATTTCTGCGGTGGCACCCACGGTCTTTGCCCAATCTGCTGCTGGTATGCCGGCGACCGCGATCTACATCGTTGACCGCGCCGCCCCATGTGCCGCGAACGGACGGAGAATGCTGCGAGAGCGGGGCCGGAGGCATGCGCCCGGTGATATCCATGCGCGGCCTCCCGCTCAGCTACCGATGCCGCCGGAAGTCGAACCTGCAGTATGCGCCCTCATCCAAACGTGAGCAGAAACGCAAGCCGGGGCAGGGCCATTGCATGACCAGGCACAGCTGCAATGAGTAACTCTTCCCGAGGATCGAAGAAGCAATTCAGAGGCATCGTCCGCTGCCCAAAAGTCACCTTTCCGACAGCGAGAGCGACCGTGTTTAGAAAATCGATTTAACCGGCGAGGCTGAATGCAAACGTTTTCCCTAATGAGGCCTATAATTTTTTGCGCCTCCACTTTTAGGTAACCAGCAAGGGATTACCCCGGCTCTATTTATCGTGCTATCTAGAACATCCGGACAGCCCTCGAACTTCAGCCCACGGGCCGAGTCATGAACTCGTAAGAATGTGAGATGGCCGTCCTTGACAAACTTCCAGTAAGGAGCATTAGAATGGCTGGCGGTCTTGCGAATTAAGGTTTGTGCTCATGAAATAAAACGTTTAAGCGAACTATGCTCATCCAGCTAAAACGTTTGATCAAGCTACGCTCATCGAGGTGAAACGTTTGAGCATAGGAGTTCAGGAGTCTAGACCTGAAGTTTGTTTCTTCAAAAGGACGAAGAGCCGAGTTCGCTTGACCTTGGAGAAATGGATCGTCAAGAGCAAGTTTCAGCTTGAAGGCGGTCCCGTTCGCCGGGGTTGGATGGAAGCACTTCGGCGAGAACAAGAACGAGAACCTCGCGGACGGGCAAAGCTGCCGGGGGCCCAATCAGGGAAATGCAGGGCGAGCGACCAAAAAGACGGAGTAAAGCGGATTGAGCAATTGCAGAGTGCACGGATTTTCGGGTTGCAAAGCGTTCAGTTCGCTCACGCGGAATGGTCCGGCGGCAATTCCGGGCACACAGGTTCAATCGCGAGCTACGCACGGTTTTGACGGAAGCCTTCTGTCAGGACGGAGCGGCGAGCGAAGAACCAGTTTTCAACAGCAACACACTTGAAAAGGAAGGTCACATGATGCAAACAAGATACAGATTCTTGGTATTGCCGTTATTCTTCGTGCTGGCATGCGCAGGAGCGTTTGCGCAAGCCAACTCCGAAGTTACCGGCATTGTTTCAGACCAGACGGGAGCAGTGGTATCAGGTGCAAAGATCACGCTCACCGATCCGGGGACTGGAGTCACCAAGTCAACCATCAGCGACGCGACCGGTCTATATGACATCCCCGGTTTGAACGCTGCCAACTACAACATGAAAGTCACAGCCAAAGGTTTTGAGAATTACGAGCAGAAGGGCGTGGTCGTCGACATCTCGAGAACCTTCCGGGTCGACATCAAGCTGACCATCGGCGCGGAAACGCAAACCGTGACGGTTGAGGCAGACGCACTGGCAGTACAGGGCGACTCGAACGTCGTGAGTACCCTGATCAACGAGCAGCAGATCACGGAGTTGGCCACCAACGGGCGCAACGTGGTCGCTTTGGCAGCCTTGGGACTGGGCGTCAGCGGCAACCTGCCCGACTCGAACGCGCCAACCTCGGTCGGTTCCAGCTTTTCCATCAGCTTCAACGGCCTGAACCAGGCGCACAACATCTGGCTTGTGGACGGCGGCGAGGCCTACGATCGCGGCTCCGGCGGCAAGATGTCCATCATGCCTTCGCAGGACGCGCTGGGCGAGTTCCAGGTGTTGGCCAGCAACTATCCTCCGGATTACGGCATCTCTTCCGGCGGCACCATCTCGATGTCAATCAAGAGCGGTACGCAGAAGTTCCACGGAGAAGCGTGGGAGTTCGACCGCAACGATGCTCTTGATGCGTATCCGTACTTTTCGAAGATCAACACGCCCGTGACTCCGAACCCGGAGCTGCGCTACAACGTTTTCGGCGCCAACTTTGGCGGCCCCCTGTTCATTCCTCACGTTTACAACGCATCCCACAAGAGGACCTTCTTCTTCTACAACGAGGAGTGGCGCAGAGAGATTCAAGGCAGTGCGCCTAATCCGCTCGACACAATCCCCTCGGCCGACCTGATCACTTCGGCGCAGACATTTAATTTCGTCCTTCCAGCGTTCAACCCCTCATCGCAGGTGAGTGCCGGCGTAGGTAGCCAGATCTTCGTGCCGGTCACAAACGACCCGGTGTTCAACGCGAAGCTGACGACTGCGGGATTGACGCCTGGCCAGCCCTTCCCGAACAACACGATTCCAGCGTCGTTGCTGGATGCGAACGCACTGCTCTTCAACACGTTGAAGAACATTCCGGCCGCGACCAACCAGACAACCGATCAGGTGACTCCTCCCGGAGTGAAGGCTCCCACGTTTGTGCGGGAGGATCTGTTCCGCATCGATCACAACATCAACGACAAGTGGCAATTGTTCGGTCACTTCATTCATGACGCGGTGAGCCAGAACTACGCCACGGTGCTGTGGAACAGCGACAACTATCCGACGGTGGGTTCCAACTTCGGCAATCCGTCCTATAGCTCGACCATCAAACTAACCGGATCGCTGACGCCCAACGTGCTGCTTGAAGCGGCGTTCAACTACGACGGCAACAAGATCGTCATCGCACCCGTAGCCGAGGGCGGAGGTACTTTTACGACCCCATCCGGCTGGAACGCAGGGACCTACTTTACCGGTCAGAATGCGCTGAGCCGCCTGCCCAACATCAGCCTGAGCACGTTCAGCAATGCGGGCAACTGGGGCCCGGGCAGCGACCCGTGGCACAACGGCGCCGAGGACGAAAACGAAATCGTTGGGCTGTCGTGGACCAAGGGACCGCACCAGATGAAGTTTGGCGGCGGATACAACCGCTACACCAAAAACCAGATCAACGGATCAAGCACCGAGGGAAGCTATACCTTTGGTGACGGATGGAACGGACCCTGCCCCGCTTCCGGGTGCGCTTCCGGATACGTCCCCAACACACCTTCAGGCAAGTTGACCGGCGACTCGTATCTGGACTTCCTGCTTGGATTGAGCACCGCCTACTCACAGGCAAACAGCGACCCCGTGTTCCATTACGTGAACAACACGGTTTCAGCGTATGCCGAGGACAACTGGCACGTGAACACACGGTTGAGCCTGCAGTATGGGATCCGCTACGATGCGCTGCCGCACGTCTGGGAGCGCAACAACGCCATCTCCAACTTCGTTCCGGCGGACTATCAAACGGCGCTGGCTCCGGTCTTCGAGTCCTCCGGCGCATTTGAAACCACCAGCCCGGGCCTGCAAACCATCAACGGAACGCAGTTCTACATGAACGGCGTCGAAATTGCCGGCCAGAACGGGACACCGCGCGGGATCGTCCACAACTGGTGGAAGACCTACCAGCCTCGCCTTGGTTTCTCGTACGATCTGTTCGGCAACGGCAAAACCGTGCTTCGCGGCGGCTTTGGCACCTTCTTTGAGCGCATGCAGGGCAACGATATCTACGATATCGCCGGCACGGCTCCCTTTGAAAACACTCCTTCGGCCACCGACGTGGAGTTCACCAATCCCAGCTACAACTGGCTCGCGGGCGCTCCGGCTTCCACGCCGCTGTTCACGCAGGGACCCAGCAGCGAAGACACAAATTACCCGGCTCCGGGCGTAGCGCAGTACAGCATGGGTGTGCAGCATGAACTGGCCCGGGCGGTTGTCCTGGTGGTGCAGTACGTAGGCAACGATGCATGGCACCAGAACACCTTCCTGCCCATCAACAACGACCCGCTCAGCACTCCGCTGACGACTCGCGAGGCGCAGGCAAACGGTTCACTCTCGACCGTTGCTGGCGAGCTGGCGAGGACCTATCCGGGCTTCGGCGGCATGAGCCAGATCAGCAACATCCTCACCGGCTCCTACAACAGCTTCCAGGCGGGTGTGCGCCAGCAGAACCGGCACGGACTCAGCTATGAAGTGGACTATACCTGGGCCCATGAAATCGACGACCAGGTGGGCAGTGGCGATCTGAACACCACCAGCAACCCCTGGAACCTGAAGTACGACAAGGGCTCCGGCTCGCTGGATCGCCGCAATGTCCTCAACATTAACTACACCTACCAAATTCCGCTATTCGTGCACGCAAGCGGCTGGGAGCACAGCGTTCTTGGAGGATGGGAAGTCTCCGGTACGGTCATCTCCGAGTCCGGTTTGCCATGGGCGGGCAACAACACCCCTGGCAGCGGATACTCGGATACGGTGGGACTGGGCGGCGGCTATACGAACCGTCCGAACCTGACCGGCAAACCAACCTACGTCAAGGGAAAGGCCACTGTTGGCACATCCTCTGGCTACCAATGGGTGTCGAACGCTGGTTTCTCGCAGCCTGTGGCAGCGTGGGCGGGCGGCCAGAACCTGGGCTTCGGCAACGAAGGCAGGGACGCCGTGGTCGGCCCCGGCCGCACCAACTTCACCACTTCGGTGTACAAGTCGTTCGCCTTCACGGAGCGGACCCGCTTCGAACTCCGCGCGGACAGCTTCAACACCTTTAACCACACGCAGTTCAACGCGTTCAACAACACGGTCTCCAGCAGCAACTTTGGCTTTACGACCGGCACGCAGGACCCGAGAGAATTCGAGTTCGGCGGCAAGATCATTTTCTAACCTCAATGAACTACGGGGGCGCGGCAGGCTCTGCCTGCCGCGCCCCTTTCTTTTTTGCAATTCTCTTTTCCGCAGGCCCGGTCGCGGAGAGAAAATCAGAAATGGGGAGGTCATCCATGAAAAACCTGCGTGTTGAGAAGGCGAGGAGTGCGCGTCTACGGTGGAGGATGGCGCCGTGGGCCAGCCTGTTTGCCGGCCTGGTGTTGGTTGCGATGACACCGGCGGTGAGCGATGGAAGGCAGCAAAACCAATATCCACATCTTCCGCCCGAACTGAACCGCATCCCCGATAACAATCAGACCAACGAGATCAACGACCAGCAGGCCCAAAAGGACAGTTTCGAGGCTGCAAACGCCGAGCGCAAGAGAGAGATCAGCGCGGACAGCGCAAAGCTGCTGAAACTTGCCACCGAGCTCAAGGCTGAGGTGGAGAAGACGAACAAGGACACGCTGTCAATCAGCGTGATCCGCAAGGCCGACGAAATTGAGAAGCTTGCGCACAGCGTAAAGGCAAAGATGCAGCTGACGGTGGGTGCGGGCTGAGAATATGGATGAGGGATTGGGCCTGACGCGTCGCGAAGGAAAAGGCAGGATGGGTAAGTTGAGGTTTGTTTCGCGGCGCGGTCCGGCAAGCGGAAGATGGGCGCTGGCAGGCGTTCTTGCGCTGGCTACCGTGATGCCGGCGGCGCCGGCGGGGAACGCGCAGAGCCCATCGAGCTCTGCTGGCGAAGCGGCGGTGCTGGAGCAGCAGGGCAAGTATCCCGAGGCCGAGGCCGCGTGGCGCGCGGTTCTGAAGCTGCATCCTTCGTCCGCGGAGGCATACGCGCACCTGGGCCTGCTGGAAGCGCGGCAGGAGCACTACAAGGAGGCAGCGCCGCTCTATCGCAAGGCTCTGGCCCTGAATGCGGCGATGCCCGGCCTGCGGCTTAACCTGGGCCTGGCGCTTTTCAAAGGCGGCGATCTTAAAGGGGCGATCCTCGAATTCACTTTGTTGAAGGCGCGGGCACCGGACTCGCCGGATGTGCAGCGGCTGAATATTCTGATCGGGATGGCGCACTACGGACTAGGCGAATACGCGCAGGCTGTGCCTTTCCTGAAGACGGCAGCAGCGGTGGATACGCAGAATCTGCAACTGCGGCTGGCGCTGGCGCACAGTTGCCTGTGGTCGAAGCAATATCAATGCGTGCTGGATACATATCACGAGATTCTGCTGCTGAATGCGGAGTCAGCCGAGGCGGATATGCTGGCGGGCGAGGCCGAGGATGAGATGAAGGACTACGACGGCGCGATCAAGCAGTTCCGCGCCGCGGTCAAGGCCGATCCGAAGGAGCCCGACGTGCACTTCGGACTGGGCTACATTTTGTGGACGCAACGGCAGTATCCGGAGGCCGCCAGCGAGTTTCAGGCCGAACTGGATAACAATCCAAGCCACGCCCAGTCGCTGCTCTACCTGGGAGATTGCGAGATGCAGTTGAATCATTCCGAATTAGCCCCTCCGCTTTTGAAAAAAGCCATCGAGGTGGACCCCGGGCTGGAATTGGCGCATCTCGATCTGGGCATCCTCTACGCGGATGCGGGTCACAATGATGAAGCTCTGGACGAGATGAAGGTTGCTGCCGGCCTTGCGCCAGACGACGCGAATGTTCACTGGCGCCTGGGGAGGCTTTACCGGGCAATGGGAAAAAAGGATGAGGCGAAGGCCGAGTTCGACAAGGCGAGCAGCCTCCACAGGATCACAAACAAGGCACTCCTTGACAGGATGAGCGGTAACCACGCCCAGCCTGCGCAGAATCAGGCACCAGCAGGGACATTACCCAAGCAATGATTCGAGCTTTCTTTCGCCCGCGCAGGTGGCCTGCCCGGCAATGTGTACCAGTTGAATCGTTAGTGGAGCGCAGCGGGAGATATAGATATCCATCACCATAACGTCGCCGGGTTGCAAGGCGGGACAGAGAACATGGTCCAGTTCGGCCAGGAATATCTCCCTGTCGGCCGCCGCTTCCACGGTCATCGCCGCGACCATCTCGCGTGCGCTCGTCGCGCCCAGGATGGTGAGAATCTTCCAGCCAGGGCGACGTGGCATTTGCGTTCAACTGCTACGCGCAAACCGACAATGAGGAGCTTGCGGCGGCTCAGAACCTGGTGCTCGACGCAATCTTCAACACTGCGACCGGAGTGGCTCATTCGGATAGGGTGAACTCTTGGGTGAGATGGAGTGGACTAGGAAGCTGTAAATCATTGATAAATATGGTAGCACGACTGGATTCGTATCAAACTACAACTATCGATAAATGAGCGCATTACGCATTGTTTGTATATATGTACCCCCATATCTACCCCCATTCAGCAGCTTGCGTCCAGTTTCGTCTATAGGGGTCCGTCGCTCTAGGATGCGACCTCGTGCAAACAGAGCGCCGATTTTTCCGACTTGCAAATAAGAATGATAGGGCGCATCACCGGCCAGTGTCCCCTTTAACCGTGGCTCGGCGCCAGAGAAAACCGTCCGCGACCCCTCTCTGGCCGAGGCCTTCAAAGGGGGGGGACAATCTGTCCCCTCCTTTGCGCTTCCCTTTGAAACGGCGGCGGGATGGAACAGCAGGCAGCGCGAGAACGATTCTTCCAGCCTTTATTCTTCCTCTCCGCCCTGCTCTCTTGTCCATTCCACAAGTTTTTGTTGCAGTTCTTCTTTGCTGGGCAGGTAGAGCTGGTATTCGCGAGCGTGAATGTTGGCGTCTTTGGGAAGGGTAATCTCGACCAGGGCGGAGTTCTTTTTCTTGCAGAGCACGATGCCGATGGTGTGGTTCTCCGCCTCGGTTCTGACGTGGCGGTCAAAGTAGTTGACGTACATCTGCATCTGGCCGAGGTCCTGATGCGTGAGCTTGCCAATCTTGAGGTCGATGAGCACGTAGGATCGCAGCAGCCGGTTATAGAACACAAGATCGACGAAGAAGTGCTCTTCGTCGAAGGTGAACCGCTTCTGCCGGGACTCAAAGAGGAAGCCCTTCCCCAGTTCGAGCAGGAACTTTTCAATGTGGGTGACGATGGCCGACTCCAGATCGGACTCGGAGTAGCGGGCCTTTTCCTCAATGCCGAGAAACTCCAGCACGTAGGGGTCTTTGAGCAGGTCTTGCGGCTTGGCGACGTGCTGCCCCTGCCGCGCCAGGTCACGGATCGCCTGCTTGTCGCGGCTGAGGGCCAGCCGCTCATAGAGGCCGGCATCGAATTGGCGCCGGAGTTCGCGCAGAGTCCAACCCTGCTGGGCAGCCTCAATCTCGTAGAAGTCGCGCTCTTCCGCTTGAGTCCGATCAGGAAGACATAGTGCGACCAACTCAAGGACAAACGGCTTGTGCTGCGCATCTGGCCGCAATCGCCAGACATGTCTGGCGAATTGCGCCAGACAGTGTCTGGGCAATTGGGAAAGCCGGGAATTGCCCAGACGCCGTCTGGCGAATCTGTGGAATTCGCTCCGGATAGGCCAAGTAGAACTGGCGCATATACCTGAGATTGCTCTCCGAAAAGCCGCTTGCCGAACTCGCCGGTCAGCCGGGCAGCCAACTCATTCAGAGAGCTCCTTGCCATACTGTGCGCGATCCGCGCCCTGCTGTTCCTGCTCGACGATGCGCCGGCCAATCTCATAGTTCGTATAGACCTGCAGCAAGTTCACGCCCCGTGCGGCGCTCTGGCGAGCCGACAATACCAGACTGCGGATGCCGTCATAAAGCGGATTGGAATCCTGGCGTTTACTCATTGCAACCTCCGAATGCCCTGCAAGATTTCGGCGCTCCCGGCATCGAGCGTAGATTCCTTGCCGTTGGTGGACTAAGCATAGGATACCCCGGCGAGAAGATCGGAGAGGCGCAGCCCATCTTCACGGCCCTGGCCGAGCTTTCCACGCGTTAGATTGCGGAGACGGCGGCGGCGGTGGACCTGCCCGCCAACAAGAAGGCTGCAAAGATGGGTGGCAAGATCGCCCAACGCGCCCGATTGGAATTTGAAAGCAAGACGGATCGAAAGGTGGTTACCGGCGAGAACTATCTGTCGCCGTCCAAAAAGAAAAAGGGCGTCAAGGCTTGAGAGCGGACTGCGGATCCGGCGGATATTCCAGGAACCCAAAGGGGAGGGGTACCAGGACAGTCGCGGCTGTGCTCGGGAAGATTCCTTTTTTCGCTACGACATTGCCGAGCGCGAGGCGGTGCTACTCTATTGTGGGCTGCGGCGCGGGGATAACTATTGATCGCACTCCCAGGTCTCAAGGATGTCCAGAGACAATCTGTAAACCATGTCCTGGCACTTGACAGCACTCGGCAAGGGCAAAGGGAATAAAAGAACAGGAAACGGGGACGGAACTCCAGGTCACTCGTTGTTGAAATGAGATGAAGCCGACCGCTGACCGCCTGAGGCGGGATGAAGAGACCGTCTTTTTACGCCAGTGCATTCGTAACGATAGTGCGCGTCTGGCTGAGACGGAAAGGATAAGGCAATGCAATCTAAGTTTGAAGAACAATTCACCGTCTATATTGATCTCCTCGGATTCGTAGGGGCAGTCAGCAACGAAGAGGAAACTAACATCTCTGACATAAATGGTCTTCTAACAAAGATAACAACAATGCGAAGCAAGTTCGCAGTGAAATCAGTTGGCACAAAAAGCATCAAAACAATATGGATCAAGCCAATGATTACTACCTTTTCAGACCACATCGTAATCAGCTATCCTTTGAAACGATCTTGTAAGGCCATTGGAGACACTAAATCTACCCTTATCACCATAGTGCTCCAGGTCAATCATTTCACGGCGCAGGTTGCGGAGGATGCTCTCCGCATTGGACTCCTGGTTCGTGGAGGGGCAACCATCGGCAAACTTTATCACACACCCCGTGCGATATTCGGAAAAGCACTTAACGATGCTTATTACATCGAATCGAAGGTCTCAAATTTCCCACGCGTGGTCTTGTCGCCTGAAATTACAAGTCAGCTCACAAAATCAGATATAGAAGGATTGGGCCTCCTCAGTGACGACTACGGGTGGTATCATTTCGACTATTTCAAACAACTTGCGAAGATGGGTTCCATTTCTGCTGATGGCATAGCCGTAGATAGGGCGGCATGGGCCGAGCAGGTCAAGCGTATCGTGAATGACAATCTGACCAAATTTGATAACCAAATCAAAGGATTAGCTTCAAAGAATCTGACCAAACTTGAAGAACAAGTCAGATCAGTGAAACAGGCTGAAGATCTGGCCAAGGCCAAAGCCAAATGGGCGTGGTTCGGTAAAGAATTCTGCAGCGGGGTTGAGAGGTCTAAAGCTCAACCCCCTAAATCCTCAGGCTACGCGACAGAGCAATACGTACGAGCTCAGAACAGGCACAACAT
>CAVZNB010000025.1:0-142783 GCA_963776535.1 uncultured Acidobacteriaceae bacterium
GCTGCCTTCGGAGACAATGGCCTCGGTGGTGTACTTGCACGTCTTGAACTCCGGGCGTGTTGCCTCCTCTTTCGTCTTGGGCTTCTCCTGCCGGACTTCGACATACTTGTTTCGCGGAAGCGTGGTGCTGCCTTCCTTCTGCTGACCATAGCCCGTGCTGATTTGTACCAGCTTCGGTTTCGCTGCGATGGTCTGCCGGATGTGCGCGTCCAATTTCGCGGCATAGCATTTCGGGTCTGAGCATGAATTTCTGCCCTGTTCCCATGTCTGCGAAGAGTAGCTTGTTATGCCCGGTGCGCTTCGGGCAGTCGACGCAAGAACCAGCCTCCGGCACAAGCTGCGCATCTTCTTTAGAGAATGGCGCGGATGCGAGTTCCAAGAGGATGTTGTGCTCAATCCACTGTTGAAGATTGCGCACGGGTAACAGAGTGCGCTTCGTTTTGTTGTTGCTGCCGTACTGCTCCTGATAGCAAGCACTGAGCGCCTCTTCCTGTTGCGCGGGTTGCAGCTTCGCCAGTAACAGCGCGTGTCCGGTGCCGATCTCCTCGCGGTAAAACGCATCGACCACCACGGGCGAAAGCTCGGTCAATTTCAAACGAGAGGCCACGAACGCGGGTGTCTTTCCTGTCCGGGCGGAGATTTGCTCGATGGAGTATTTCGGCTCTTCCAAGTTGAGAAGAGCGCGGAAGCCGTTGGCCTCCTCCATCGGATGCACATCGGCGCGAATCAGATTCTCGACAAGCTGCGCCTCCAATGCCTCAGCGTCGGTAAGGTTGACGATGCGGACGGGGACGGTTTCGGCCTCGGCCATCTGCGCGGCGCGGTAGCGCCTGCGCTCCGGCAACGATCTCGAAGCCGCGCTCATTCAAAGGCCGCACAAGCAAGGGCGAAAGCACTCCTTGAACGCGGATGCTCTCGGCAAGCTCTTTGAGGGCGGCATCATCGAAGATGCGGCGGGGGTTGGTGGTGGACTCGGTGAGGACGGCAAGTGGAAGGTCGCGGTATTCGGATTGCATTTGAACTGCGGTGGTCATAGTAGATTCTCCTTTGTGTTGTCCAGCGTGAATGCGTGGGCGGGCCGCAAGTGCCCGCCCAAAACGTTGCGGGTTACTGGTTGCGGCTGCGTTCAAAGGCTTCAACAAATCCCTGTGCGCGGATGTTCTTGTCCCATGTGCGGGCAAAGCTCTCATGCTGGTGCAAGAGGTTGCGGACAAAGACATAGTTCCCGCCTTCACGGTTGCGGGAGTAATGCTCCACTCCCATGTAGTCGTTGCGAAAGTAGTACGGTGCAAGAATCCAACCCATGCCAAGGGGATTCGATAACTCGAAGCACATCTCCGGGTCGCGCATCAGGTCGCCGTTCTGTTCGCCATAGTGCGCGACAGAGATAGCCGGAACTCCAAGCGGGCCGGGTTCCGGCGTGGCTTCGATCACGAGGGCCATATAGGGCGGGTTCTCGATCCGCAGATAAAGGTCACTGCGATAGCCTCCCGCCCTTTCGAGGATTTGGAGAATGGTCCTCACTAGGCCACCTCCGCAACGGGCTCTTGCTCTTCTACTGCGGGTTGAGGGGCTGCGTCTCCGGGCTGGCCGTGAGACGCTTCAGGTGAAGGCTCTTGCAAGACGCCAAGAATCACGGCGGATGTCTGCTGGATGACTTCAAGGCTTTCCGCCAGCAATGCGGCGTTGCCGTGGTAAAGCTGGATGTAATCGGCTGAGGCGCTGCCGCCTTCAATGCCGATGGCCTTTCCCACTACGAAGGCGATGGCCTCGGCTTCGGTCTCCCTGACTACTTTGGTTGTTGCCGTGCGCCGGTCGGCCTTGTGCAACATCTCGTGCGCCAGTTCGTGAATCAGCGTAGTGAACTCCTCGGCCTCCGATTGGCCGGGCAGGAGAACGATCTTGCCGCCGTAGCTGACGCCCATTGCCGGAGCGATGGAGTCCTTGTATTCGAGAGCGATGTTTTGCGCTGCGAGAAATGAAAGCAGCCGGTCGCGGTTGCCTCCCACGTCGCCGGAAATCTTCTGCGAAAGCTCCGGCAGGTCCGCGCCTTCCGTCTGCGAAAGATCGAAGACATAGACGGCGCGGAATCCAACCAATACGGGGGCCTTCTTCTCGGCTCCGTCCTGCTCGGCTTCCTCCTGCTTGTTGCGGCGAACGCCGATCATGGGCGCAAGTATCTGGATGCCTTTCTCGCCCTTCCTCACGCGGCGTCCAAGCTGGTTCCATGTGTACATTCCGGCAACGTTCGTTGCGGTTGGCTTCTGCCGCGCAATGGCCAGAATGTTTCCGAAGCTGTAGTTGTGAAAGTGGGCCATCGCGTCCAGATACGCGGTGAGCGCGTCGCTCTTGCCCGCTTCAAGCTGGGCAATGAGGGCTTTTACGTTCTCGGCGATTACATCCTTTGCCGTCTGGCGCTGCCTGGATTGATAGGGGGATGGCTGGACGGGGTGGTTGATGGTGGCTGCTGTGCTGCTCATGGGTGCTTCTCCTTTGTCTTTGCTTTTGAATTGGGGCAGTGTAGTTGCAAACAACTACGCCTTGGCCCAGGCCCACGCCTGCGGGGGTAGCAACTGCAAGGGGAGGGGAATCACCCAGGGCTTGAAACGGAGCGCAGCGAGAGTGGAAAGCCCCTTGGTCTGCACAAACGGAGCGCAGCGCAGTGCGGAAGACTGGGGAGACCCCTTGCGGGCGCGAGGGGCGGAGCTCCTTAGGAAGGGTTTCTAAAGGGTAGGCGTTGCGGACAGGACACAGGTCCGCTAGAGGGGTAGCGCAAGACGCGCCGTTTTTCACTGCGGCGCGCCTGGAGCGTAGGGCAGGAGCCCTCATTGAAACGGGAAGGAGTTATTCGGCTTGACAAAGGCACTAGGGCAGACGAAACTTATCCCGTATTTTCAGTTGGATTTTTCCGACTTCAACCTGGGCCTCAATGCAACCGGATTTGTCCGGTTTGGGAGCTACTATCGGTTGTTTTTTGCGTGTCTCCACTTTCCGCTTCTGCTTGTTTTCTGCTCCTGTTATCTATTCGACAGCCCAACCAATACGGTACCAAGCTACGGGTACTTCGACTATAGCTTCGAGTAATCGAAGTAATAAGCTATAAGCCAACTAACAGTAGTTCTCAGTAGAGGTATTATGGGAAGTGGAAACGAATACTCCGAGCTAAAACTACTATTGCTCGGTGAGGAGAGACATGAAGAAGTTCTTCGTAATCGCCATCGTTTGCGTTCTGGATTCACCACCCTGAGCGCGCAGTCGCAGCAACAGCCAATGCAACCTCAACAGGTTGTTACCAACGCAGCGCCAACCTCGCAAGCAACTCCGGCCACCAACCCAGTTGCAACGCCTGCTTTCACACCATCATATACGGGAGCTTTCTACTTTGAAGGCATCGTCCTCCCGCACGTGACCCCACAGGTCAAGGCGAAATTTAGGACTTCCCTAGAGGTGCCGTCGACCGTTACACCAACGGAGACGGGGCCTGTTCCGGTCTTAATCGTAAAAGTCGAAGGATCGGGCGACCCCTCTAGTGTAGTTAAGCTGATCCCCATCGAGGAAGGCGGACGAGTGGGACTTAAGAAGGACTCCATGTCTTCTTTTGCTAGAGTAATGGAAGTTAAGATCAACCCTCTCGGGAACCGCGTGTTTGAAGTTAAACCAGCGGACACCCTGCCAGTGGGAAACTATGCCGTCGCCCTACGGAGCGATAATCCGTTTTCTGCCCCAGAGTTATACCTATTTCGTGTTGTTGCTAAATAGGCGGGGACGTGTAGTAATCAAAAGGCCGGCAATTCTCTCTGAGAAAAGCCGGTTTTCATTTAGTTCTCAGTAGAGGCATTGTGGGAAGTGGAAACAATAGGAAACATTGAAGTTATTTTTCATGGAAAGCGAGACTTGTTACGCAAGTCTCGCTTTTTCAGGTTAAGGTTCGTGTAGATTTTGTCGAAAATCGTTTTTCGACAATTTTCAGTGATACGCTTGCGTACCTTCCGTAACTTACTGAAACAACAATAAGATGCAAGCACGACAAGAAGGCTGCAATGGTCCAAAAACGAAAACCGGCTTGCAATCTGCCGAATTTGCAGGATTCGGGCATAAGGGCGCACGTGACCTCCCCGAGCGATCCAATACCGACGACTACGCGCAAACGCCCGCGTGCATCCTCATAGACCTTTTGAATATCTCCTGATCGATTGCGCGAACCTTCGTCAATTGGGCAGCCAGCATTGCCGGTGCAAACTACCATACTGGCCGGAGGGCCATTAAGCGCACCAGAGGAAAGGCGGCTCCGAAGAGCCGCCTCCAGGTTGCGCGGGTGCTACTTGCGCTTTCTTCGCGGGCTTGGCCGCCTTGCTGTCGCCGTCTTCTTCCGGTGTCGAGTAGTCGATCTTGCGGATGTAGTCGGCCTTGATCGAGAACGTCTTGTGCTCCACGCCGTCAGCCGTGTACGTCTCAGGCTTGATCTTGCCTTCAACGATGACCGGCGTCCCGGCCTTGAGGTGGCGGCGAACTTCGCCAACGGCCCCCAAACCTGAATCTGGAACCAATCGGTGTTCTTGTGCTCGGCGCCGTCCTTGTCTTCCCACTGCTCGTTGACGGCAATGCAGAAGTTGACTACATCGCCGTTCGGGGTGGACTTCTTTTCGGCGTCTTTGCCGAGGTTGCCTTCGAGGTGGACGTTGTTTTTGTAGCTGGACATGATGTTTCTCCTTATTGAATTTGGTCGCGAGTGAATCGGGACATACTGCCGGAACGGACATGGGGCGCAGTGAACTCCCAAGTGCCAAGCAAAGTCTTTTGCGGAGAGGGACCACAGCTTGCCTGGGGAGAGGAATCCGCAAAGCGCAGCGGAAGAGTTTGCGCCGCGCCGCAGGGCGAGAGCGTTCTTGACGCCTCCATGATGGCCGATTTGATTGTGACCAAAAAGGAGATCGTGTCCCAGCCCAAATAAGTCCGCCGCAACCTCGCGCACCGGGCCGAAAAGCCCCGGCGTGGTGGTCAACCGTTGCAGTAGGTGGAAAGACTTGGAAGCGAGCACTTACCGGCTTGGTTCCTTGTTTGGGGGCGTTCGTTGTGCGGGTATTCGCTGCCTCAATCGGAACGCCTGTTGAAGGGAAGATCGGGACATACACGGCAGAGTGGACACTGGAGAATCAAGGCCATCCGCATGATCGGCAGAAACCGGAAAGGTGCCAGCGGAGCGGTCGCGCTGGCCTCGATAGGGCATTGGTGGCAGCAGAGGGCGGATCTCGGCTGCCGAGCTGCGACGCAGCTCCACGAGGGGGCTGTAGGCCCGATGGCCGGGGCGTTGCGGGGTATCCCCGCAGAGTAGGGAAGAGAGAGACAACGGCTGTATCGTTGGCTCGACCGGGGGGGAAAGTATAACGCTTCCTGCCGTTTGCCGGTATAATTGGACGGCCCCAGTAGCTCAGTGGATAGAGCAGTCCTCTCGTAAGGGATGGTCGCGGGTTCGATTCCTGCCTGGGGCAAATCTCTTGCGAACCAATGGCGTTCGGGTGTAGCCTATACACACCTTACGAGAGGTTGCGTCTATCCCGAGTGAAAACGCGGGGTTGAGCACAAAGCCGACAGGGCCAATCGACTAAATCGATTGGCCCTGTTTTCTTAGTGACCGACTGAATCACTCTTCCGGGAACACCATCTTTTCTTGGGTTGCGGGTGGTGGAATTGCGGGTTTCACCTCTATCTCGGCTGGCAGGGGAGCCGCGATCTGAGACTCACTAATCGAAGGAGATGGAATCGGGCCCCCTTCCTCGAAAAACTCCGGTTTATGTACATGATGCTCGTTCCCCTTTTCCACGACACAATAGAAGGGGCCGTTGTTTTGCTCCGCAATTCTAAGAATCTTTTTGCGCGCCATAACTAATGATGCTGCCCACTCTGCGCCACGGCTGGTGGTATCTGCCAAGAGAAATACTTTTGCGCGTGCCTTGATGACGGCGTACCTGTTTACTCCATCTTCCCGTATACCTTTGTCCCCGCTGATAATCACCCATCCTCGGCTAGTCGCATCTGCAATCCAGTCTGGATCGGGAGCGGCTGGCCGATAGTGCCTCCGGTGTACTTCGACATTGACATCGAGGTCGCGCAGCAACTTAGCAGTTACTTTGCTTTGGTGCGTAGCGTCCAAAAACAGCACCGTCGAACTCGGGCTAGGCTGCAAGTTGTTCAATGTACGCTATCGCTCCTCCAATTTCTGATTCAGGAATCTCATAATCGTCGGCGATAATTTCGATACTATCCCCGGCCCGATGACGGTTCCAAACCGATGCGACAGGGACACCCAGCAAGTCTATGATGGGACGCCCAGAAGATACGGTCGGAATGATAGAAACGACCTTCCCGGTCTGATGTGCCGGGTAAAGTTTGATCGGATTAAAAGCCGCGTCCCTTTCGATTCGCTCTAAGTAAGAATCGAGTATCTCTCTTAGTCCGAGTTGTCCGAATTGTGACAGGTTGATGGTTTGCTTCTGTCGTCCCTCAATGGTCTTCACAAAAAGATCGCGCCCATCGGTATAAAACTCTTTAGAAAGAAGCGGGTGTTTTGGGTTGGACATGGCGAGAATCTGAAGTTCCTTAACTGCGCTCCTCACCCGTGGCAGCTTTACCCGGTGGAGTCGCGTTATTACGGAAAGGATATGCGCTTCCGTCAGATTGTAAAAAGAAAACAAGGCAGACTCTCGATCTGCGGGAATTATGAGAGGTTCGACCAGTTCCCGTTTTTTGTTATATCCAGGTCTGGACCACCTATGCAGGGTTGGCTTTGGGATGTTCAGAAAGTAGGCGACTTCAGCAAGTGAGTAAAGAGGTACTTCCCGCACATCATTGCCTGATGGCTCTCGGGTATACGGAATCCTGACTTCACGAAGTCCGGCCATAGCGACAACCCCTTGACTGTGGGCACACATTAGAATCACGCTCCATTCTAGGAGCGTGTATGCCGAATCTGCCCTAAGCATCCGCCAAGATTCAGACGGGCGATTTCGACCGCTACCCTGAATTCATGTCTACCTAAGAGGCGCGTTTCCCGCGCCCCAAGCGACCTTGCTTAACAGGCCGTTTCCGCCACCTTGCCAGTCAACTCGGTAAAGATGAGCCTCTTCCCCACCATCTCTTTCGCTGCAAAGTCGAGCCGTTGCGCGTCTGTCAATCTCCGATTGTTGAACCGGAATGACTGTTCGTCAAGGTAGCGGAACAGATGAAACGGTTCGATGCTAACGTAAGTTCCATTGATTCCACGCTTTAGAAGACTCCAAAGATTCTCCATGCCGTTTGTGTGGACGCGCCCGTTCACGTGCTCGACTGCATGGTTGATGACTCTGATGCAGGTGTTCATCGGTCAGACCCTTGTAGCCGCCCATCTCATCGGTATCCCTTTTTGTTTTCTGCGGAGCATGATCGGTCCTAAGCCGTCCGGTGCAACCGGCAAGCCGGCGCGAAGCTCCGGCGCAGTGGGCGGCAGAGCCGCCATAAGGGGCGCTTGCGCCGATGGCTGGGGCGTTGCGGGGTATCCCCGCAGAGTAGGGAAGAGAGAGACAACGGCTCTATCGTTGGCTCGACGGGGGGAGAGACTTCTCCCCGCCCTGGCATTTGCAGTTGCTTTTAAGGGAAACCGAAAGGCAGAAACTAGATCGGTGGAGTGCCACTTCGTGGCGTCTTGAAAGGTGAGTTTTGAAAACAGGCATGGGGAAATCTATGTATCCGATGTATGGTAAAGAAATCGGTGATAGGAAACCATCAGGAGCACTTCGCGGAACGCTTATAGGTCATCCTAGAGCCTAGTTATTTGCTTTTTATACGGGGAAATCTATCAATCCGATTTACCGGCTAAATAAATGATGCAACAAAAACCCTGGTCCGTGTCAACGATAAGAATAGGGAAACAGATTGCGTCTGCCTTTGCGTATGAGGCGAATACGAGTAAACGGCTTCATGATTTTCAACAGGAACACAAGGGCGAGAACGGCTCCCGATACGATGATTCCTGCGAACATCACGAATCCAAAAACGAGATTCTGTGCCTGGCTCGGTACGTGGTGCATGTGTCCTCCGATCGCGCTATTGTTCTGGCCGTCAGTTCTCATTCTTGAGTGCCAAGACAGTTGCCGTCAAGTCGGCTACTTGTTTCTCAAGCGTTTCTGCGACCACGATCAACGAAACACCGCAAAGAACAGAGCCAGGGCCAACACGAAGCACCCGGCCCGAAGCCACTCAGGTATTGAACGACTGGCCGACTTCAGCCAGGCCGCAAGGCCCAGTCCCACCATCACAACCAGGGCGAGACCAGAAATCAGAGCGTGGGAGTAATCCCGCCGCACGAGACAAAGCACAGCGGTCAATCCGTACAGCATCCCAAGAAACCCGAGACCTCCCGCGACGATGCGGAGGTTACGGGGTGTCCTGAAGAACTCCAACATCTCACGCCTCAGCATCTACGGCTAGCCAACAGCAATTCCCATTCTGCTTTCCCGGCGACGACAGTATACCGCCAGACACCGCCCGCTGCGCCTCGGTATGCCCTTTTGCTCTTGGCCATAGAGGGGCTAATTTATTCGTTCTCGAAGAGTGGCCGTACCCGCCAGCGTGTAGATTCTCCAAGGATGAGGCGGGCGCTGAATGGGCGTTGTCCCTCCCTGGAAAGAAAACCGTCGATCACATCTGTCTTGCCGGATTCGCACAGTTGCTTGGTTTCCTCGTCAAGCAACTCCCTGCCGTAATACTCGAAAAGGATCTGAAACCGGCAGTCCGGGTGTCGAACGCATTGTAGGCATTCGGGGTTGTAGCTCATCCGCAAATGGCTGACAATGCCCTTGGATGCACACTGCGGGCAGGGATGGGCGCCTGGGGGCGGTGGAGGGATTGCGGGCATGGAAGCTCCTTATCTGGACGTGTTTTGGAGAACGGTGGAGGCATAGCCGTTTGTGATGCCGACAGAGTAGGTGCCGCTATTGTACAGGGAGAATGCCTCAAGGAGTCCGTCTTGAGTGTGGGGCACGGTCGCATAGTCTGAGAGAAATATCTTGGCTCCTGCGGCAAGGTTTATGCAGGGATCGAAGAGAGCCATAGGCGGAACTCTGAGCCTGGGGGCCATTTCCACATTGACCTGTACGAGTCCTATGGATACGGTGTAACCCTGCGATAGATACCACTTGGCCCAGTGGATCGCCTCGGTCTTGCTGCGCGGCTGGCGTAGCAAGAGTACCTTACCGTCATAGCCTCGTCGGCGGGCGCTCGTCTCCGGGTAGTTGATGGACAAGACATAGGGATACATGGCGCTCTCGGTCTTCGCCAAGGCGCGCATGATCTCCGGGGAGACGGCTGGCGCGCAATGACGCGCCAGGTTGTCGAATTGCGCGGGGGAGAGTTGGGCGTTGACCGGGGAGCAAGGCGGGCGGGGTTCGCCCGCCGTAACCGGTAGGCAAGCGGATAGCAGGATGACGAGAGACAACGCCATGCACCTACTCAATCGACATGCTAAGGCCATCGTCAATGTCTCCCTTCTGCCCGGTGGAACCGGCATTGTCGGTGGATGTGTCGGGCAAGGCGACGTTAAGAGCGGCATCCGCTGTAAGGGCCGTGGCCAGTTCATCTACAAACGGCGCAAGGTGAGGCGGCGAGTTGACGGATAGGGACTCGTCTACGAGCTGGTGTCTCAGTTCGCGGATTTCTTCCGAGCTGGCGACTTGAACGTGTTGAGTGCTCGAACCATACTCGTGATATACGCCTTCACCGATGGCGAGCGTCGCAAGCCCTTGGGCTTGTCTGTAGGCGTCGTCTGAGATGCGCTTGGAGTCGAATTGCTGTTGGAGTGATTCGGTAAGTCGATCTCTGATTTGGTCATAGCTTCCTCTCTGGAGTCTGTCGAGTTGTTCCCAGCCCGGTAGTTCGGTGCTGTTGTTTAGGCCATTGGATCGGTCAATGAGGGTAAAGGCTACCTGGTCTCCGAAGCGGTCGCGGATTTGCTGCAACCCATCGGGTAGACCGCTCTGGATGGTCGCTATGGAATGAATCGTCGCGCCTCGGCCGTCAATCTCAAAGCGGTTGAGTGTGTTGTCGAGAGCGACTTCCGGGGGCACGTTGATAGCGACGATGGTAGGGGTTAAACCTGCCTCAAGTGCGGACTCGATCTTGGGGATTGAGGATTGAGGGTTGGCTAGCTGGCCTTCGTAGATAACCCTCACATCCTGGGCGGGTTCACCGTTGGTCAAGACGGCTGTGGTCTTACCGGCTCCTGGTGCGCCGGTAACGAAAATGGCCTGGTCGCGCTCCGGGTGCGACTGGTCGGCGATTGCTCTGGAGTATTGTTCGTCGGCCAAGACTACGGCTGAATTGTGGACAGGGCCGTTATACCTGGCGCGGGCCTCATTTGAGGCGGCGAAGTCGGCAAACTGCTCTTTCATCAGGTCGCTGCACACATAGCGGCCTTCAAAGGAACGGGAATCAGAGACGTACTTCTCCAAGTACGGGTCCGGGTCGCGTTCAACGGACTCGGCAAGGCGTTCTTGAACCTCCTGCCGGCCGGGCTGGGAATACTTGTTGATGCTGATTCTCTTCATTCGATACCCATGTCAATCACATATTCGGAAATGTCGGGGTGTTTGATGTTGGCCAGTGCGGCGAGATTGGCGTCGGCTGGATCGAGCGTTTGCAGGTTGGTTGGGTCGTTCGGGGTGAGTGGTGCGTGTGAGAGGTTGTCCAGTGCGGCGTCATGCTGATGCGATGGATCGGGGCCGTGGGCCGCGCTGGGAATGGTAAGCTCCTGGCCGTGTTGGATCGCTTCGGCCTGGTCGTGTGTTGTCGGCTCCTTGAGGAGAGCCTTTGCGTCGATGGCGGATTCTTTGGTTATGTCGGCGCTTAGGGCCTGGGGGAGACGGCTTGCGTCGTTCGTGTAGATTTGGGCGTCTGACTGGCCGCGCGATAGCGACACATAGGCAAACCGGGTATTGAGAAGTTGGCTGGGGGCATCCGTGTCCATGTTGACGAGCACGCGGTCTGAGGTAAGGCCCTGGCTGGAATGGCTGGTCACGGCGTAGCCGTGATCAAAATTTCGCATCGTCTGAGGATCGAAGGTGATGGAGTGGCCGGCGTCCATCTTCACCGTGATTTGGGATGCCTGGGCGGCGGTGGCCGGTGTGATGGCCTCAATTGTGGCGAGATCGCGGTTTGCAACTCCAAGTTTCTTGTCCGGGGCGGTGAACTGGAGCCGGTCGCCGGTTGCAAACTCGCGGTCAAGCTCCTTGTAGACATTGACTCCCTTTAGGCGTTCGGGATTGTATTCGACGCGCTGGCCGTCCTGCTTCTCGACGGTTAAGACGTTCTTGGCGGAATCTACATCTACAACACGGGCAAAGCTCTTGGCGGCGATGTCGTGTTCCCTGCTCCCTTTCTGGTACTGAAGCACATCGCCGATGTCGTAACGAGCGGCCCATGCGCGCTCGGTGGCGGTGATGTCGGAACGATTGACGAGTACCTTCATGGAATGGTCTTGTTTCGAGACTGCGCCACTGTCCTGTAAGCTCTCGCGGATGGCTAGATTAAGTTCGCGGCGTGTGGCGTTGTCGGGGGAGATGACTAGCGTATTTTGAGGGCGTTGGACGTAATCCGCGGCGATTGCCTGGATGCGCTCGGTGGCGTCCTTGATCTCGTGTACGCGGCCTTGGGCCTCCAGTAGCTTGATGCCTGCGGCGGTCTCGTTCTTGGAAAGGTGCTCTACGGCCTTGAGCAACTCCGGCTCGTTCCTCTGGCGAACGATCTGGTCAAGCTGGGATGTCCTCATTCCGGCTTGCTGGAGTTGCTCAAAGGGCTTGCCAGCGTCTACGCCTTGATGCTGGCGGGTGTCGCCTACAAACAGAATCCGGTCCTCGGGGCCTAGTTTATTCATGAACTGGCGCATCTGTATGGTGCTGGCGAGACTGGATTCGTCCAGCATATAAAGGTGCTTCGCTCCGGTGTGTTCCCCGCCTTTCGTGAGAAATCCTTGAAGAGTGTCCGCTGATATTCCGGCCTCTCTTAGCTGGGCAGCCGCGCGGGATGTGGGGGCGAAGCCTTGGACTACATACCCGTTTTGTTGGGCGCCCTCGCGGATGGTTTCTATGACGGTAGTTTTGCCGGTTCCGGCCATCCCTTGCAGGCCGTGTACCCGGTCGGGAGACATTAGAACCTCCTGAATGGTGCGGCGCTGGGCTTCGTTGAAATAGTCGCGGGTGTTGCTTTGGGCGGTGGCGGCGTCCTTTTGCATGATCGGCTCAACGGAAGACTGGCCGGTTTGCATTGTTTGGACAATGGACCTTTCCGCGTTTATTGCGTCCTGTGAGGTAACGAGTCGGGCCGGGATGTCGGGCCGGTTCTCCCTGGAAACGGTCTGGAGTTCTCCCTTGGCGAAATTGGCGGTAAGGGCGGTTTCCACGTCTCCAATCCGCACCTCGCCCATGCCGCGCCGGAGAGCATCACGGACAAGGGCGCGCTCGTCTATGACGGCCTCGCGCTCGAAGTTCTTGTCTTGGGAGAATTGAACGGCGGTGGTTCCGGTGGCCTGATTGCCTACGGCATGGCCAGCGGTTTGTAGCGCGTGGTTTCTCGCTGCTTCGGCTAGAACTTTGTCGGCCTGGTTGCCGTAGGTGGCCGCTAGTTCCTTGTGGGCCGCGAGAATCTCCTCCTGGGTCATTGGCTGCTTTTTGTCGCGGGTGTTTTGGGCGGCATTCGCGGCGGCGGCTGGTCCTGAAAGTCCATTTGTCTTTAGGTACTCTTCAATCTGTTCGCGCCGTGGGCTGGATGCCTGGAGGTACTCTTTCGAGTATCCCTTGATCTCTGGCGCTCCGCTCTTGCCTGTCTCCAGCGTGTAGCCGAGATTGCGAAGCTGGTACGTTAATTCCGACTGGTAGATCGCAGTGGCGTACTGCTGACTGGCAAAAAGCGCCTTCGTTTCGAGGGCGTTGAATTGTCTGTCTGCGCGCTGGGTCATGTTGAACATGACAACGTGCGTGTGGAGTTGAGGGGCGGAGTATCCATCGACCGGGCGAGAGGTTTGATGCTCAAACTTGGCGGCAAGTAGTTTGCCGGTCGTCTCTGCTTTATCCGTGCTTACGTGGGCCTGGGTAAACCCCTCAAGGCGGCTGAGTGCCACATCGACGGCTTGGCGGTGGGCCTCGATGATTCGCTCATCGCCTCCCACCAAAGCGGTGAGGGAAACGGATTTTGGAGCGGAAAACACGGCGTCCCATGCCGCGCGGTGCTCCACGGGACGCACGAATGTACCCTCCTGGGTTGTATATGCTGCCCGGTCAATGTGCCGTATAAGCTGGGCGTCTCCTGCTGCATTCTTACCCTCTGCGAGGTTGGAAAAAGACTGGTAATCTATCGCGCCGGTTAGGCCCATGTCCTCGGCTAGTTTGCCGTGCCACTGGCCCGGTGCTTCGGCGTCCTGCTGCCAATAGTTCTCCTTTGCGATGTACTCCTTGGTGTAATAGTCCTTGACCTGGGACGATCCGAGCGATTGGGAAATCTTGAGCATGGGTATCCTTAGAAGGTAAACACGGGGGAAGTATTCGACTCGGAAGAGATTGCCTCGTCGGCTTCTGGATCGGGTTCGGACTCCGAGTCTGCATCGTCGGAAAACAGGGGCAGTTGGTCGGTACTTGTAAGCGGCTTCTCCGGCGTTGTTGGCTGCGTTTGGGTGGTGGCCTGTGCTGCTGGCATCGGCGCTGGGATAGACAGGGGTGGAGCGGTCGGCGGCGGCGCTGCGGCTGGCTGTGGGGCGCTTGGAACGGGGTTCTGGTCGGCGGCGGCGCTCAATGTTGGATCAAAGTTCAACTCGTCGTTCGGGACGGACCTGGGAACTAACCCGGTTTGAACTATCGGGATGTTTGGATAGGGAAAGGCGAAGCGTACAACGTGGTTGCCGTGCTTGAGAACTGCGTGAAGATCGGGCAAACCCTCGATCTCTGACGGCATGATAGCCGGGTCAATTTGTCGGTCAACGGAGTAGTTCTTGCCTCCCATTCCGCCTTCGTGGTGCGTCAGCTTGACTCGCTCGATCTCTACATCTCCGATGGTCTTGGAAACCCAAAGGGCGGCTTTCTCTTCGCCGGTCCTGAGAAAGATTTTGGTTGCTGGCTGGGACAGCATGACCTCGGCATAATGGCCGTAAATCATTTCAAGCTGGGCTTTGCCCTGGAAGCCCATAACGATGGGATTCCCGCTCTTTCGGTTCTCCGTCAGTGCGGTGTGTAGCTGGGGAAGTTTTTGCAGTCCAGCTAGATCGTCGATGATGAACCAGACCTTACGCTGGCCATCTTCGGGCCTGGTCATGAGACGGAGAACCAACCAATCAATCCAGAGACTATGAAGGGGGCGCAGCGCCTCCCTGACGGTCGCCTGTGAGGTCATGAATATCCAACCTTGGCGCTTTTCAGACCATTGGGTCGCGTTCCATACCCTCGCTGTTTCCGTCTTTGTAGGGAGCATCCGTAGGCTTTCGGCGACCATGCCAAGGCTAGAAAGTACGCCGGTTCGCTGCTGTGGGGCGCTCCTATCAATCAAGAGCGCATATTCCGTACCCTGCACTCTTCTCTCGATCTCAATTGGATTTGCCATCCATTCGGCCATCTGTTTTGGGGTTGGCCCGAACGTCAAAAGGTGAGCGAAAATCTTCTGTGGACTCTCAACGAAAAATTCTCCCTTCTTGTCCTGTGTGCTCTGAAAGAGAGAAGCCGCAAGCGTTTTTGCCTCGGCTCTTCGTCTCAATTCATCTGCTGGGCTCCAATAGGGACAGCGGGCATCTATAGGGTTGAGAATCACGTCTCCGCGCTTCGGGTCGTAAAATCTCTCGACAAATTCCCCGGCTGGATCGTAGATCACTGCGCTGTCGTTGCGGTCCCTGATCTGCAAAAGCATATGCACTATGAGGGCTGTTTTACCGGCTCCTGTGTCGGCGATAATCTCGAAATGCTGGGCTTCCGCGCTTCGTGGAATCAGGACGCTCGTACCTTCTTCAGTGGGAAAAACGATCCCGTCTCCTTTGATCGCCTCGTTGAATTTCGCCGGGGTACAGACAATCGGTCCGCGTAGGAGCCGCCCGTACTTCATCAACTTCGTGCGCTTGATGTCCAAGTAAATGCAGTAGGGAAACAAAGCAACAAATATGCAGAGAGCCGTCAAGATCGGCGACAGGAAAAGCGCCTTTAGGCCGAGTCCACCGTAAACAGAAAGGCGCAAGTATTGGTGTAGCGCGGCCTCTACATAGTCGGCTTCTGGTCCGCGCAGCACGGTCCTGTAACCGCGCGCCTGCGCTTCCTCGGACGGCGCAAGATTGAACTTCTTCCCATTGGGGAGAATCGTTTTCCCGCGCACTACCTCGGCGGGTTTAGCGATATGAGTGTGTACGCCGTCCGAGATGCAGACTAGGCTAAATGTGGCGGTGGTTGTCGGGGAGAAGTACGCGGCTACTCCGGTTCTCACATAGATTCCGATGTCCGTTTGTCCGAGTGGAGAAACGGAGATGTCCATGCGGAGAATCAGAAAAAGGATGGTCAGCATGATCCATAAAAGCAAGTTGCCGATGGAGTAAATGGGCTGGTGAGGGGGGAAGTAGAACGTCTCGCGTCTGCCCCATTGTGTCGGTGTCATGGCCGGTCCTTTCGATCTGTGAAAGCCCTGAGTACCTTCTTTGCGGCGTCCGTCTTGGCGGCGTCACAGTCGCGCATCAGCGCAGCGGATTGATCCTTTTGCATCCGTGTACCTGCCAGAATCGGGGGAACGGTAGAGGCAAAAATGAGCTTTAGCGCCTCGATTTCCTCTAGGAGTACGGTCGTCGTCGGCTCGTCTTTCGGGGCCAGAGAATCGAGGATTGTGCGACGGAACCAATCGGCAGGAGCGAGATTCGCGTCGGTCGTGGCAGCGGACACGAGCGCATATTCTTTCTCGGATAACCGGCATCCGACGTGCATAGGGCGGCGCAGTTTCGATTCGTAGCTGGGGGGTTTATCGCTCATTAAGCCTCCGTTGGAATTCTTGATAGGCGTTCTCCTCTGAGAACGCCTATTTTGTAAGTTGTTGATTTGGTTAGTTCGCGCACGAGAACGAAATGTTCTCCCACGCGACCATGAAATGAGTGAAGTGTTCAAAATCAACTTGTGCGAAGCACAACCCCTGCTCATCATGAAACCTTGGGGGTAGAATCACTCTGCCTGACCTTGCGCCGTTTCACTGCTGCCTTCGGTTCCTTCACGCGCAACAAAGCCGGATGATCCTTGTGCTTGTCAAAGAACGCTATGAATTCCTTGTCTGTACCAAACACGTATTCGAGTGCTGCAACGATTACTGCATCCGGTGTTGATGACGTAAATGCTGCATACGCATTCACACGCGGAACGATCTCAGAATTGACGGTCACTGTTGCAGTTGTCATCTGAATGCTTTTGACTGTCAGAAGTGCTGCCATGTGTTTCCTCCTAGTGGTGTTGTGCTTCGTCTTTGCGCAACCTAAACACGTCATCGAATTGGAAACTGTTCTCTGTTCTGTCGTATCCGGTGACGTGAATCATTTCAGTTACGCGGCGTCCTGCACTTGTACGCTTCGCCTGGATCACGTAATGTACACTTGCAGCGATTTCCTTAGAGATGTCGTCCTTATTGCTCTGTTGGTGTCCGCGCATCGCAAGCTCGGCAAGCCTACTCAACGCGAGTACGGCGGATGTGGCGTGAATTGTTGCAATGCTGCCGCCGTGTCCGGTGTTGAAACTGTCGAGGAGTGTACGCGCTTCCTTGCTGCGAACCTCGCCAAGTACGATTCGATCTGGCCGCATTCTCAGAGCGTGTTTGAGAAGATCGTCGAACGTGACACGCGATTCCTCGGTGTACGTGTCGTTCTGGCACTCCATGTTGACAATGTTCGGTTTGTCAATCTGGAGTTCGCGCGTGTCTTCGATAATCAAGATGCGTTCGGTGTCGGGGATAAAGTCGGTCATTGCGTTTAGCAGGGTCGTCTTTCCTGATCCTGTCGAACCGCTGATTAGGAATGTTCCGCCCTCGATAACCTGCTCTTTGATTGTGTCGGCTAGTTCGCTCGTAAGAGTGCCGTATTCAATGAGGTCATCCATCGTGTAACGATGCGTCGGGAATTTTCGGATGGTCACTGTTAAACCTGGTTTTGTGATTGGCGGGCGTGTCGCTGCAAGGCGGCTCCCGTCTGGAAGCTGGGCGTTAAGAATTGGACACTCTGCCGTGAAAGGCTTACTGAGCATGTTGGCTATCACGGTCATTGCAGTCAAGAGGTCTTGCTGATCGTAAAGAATGATTGCGGGCTGGATTGTCTTGAAGCGTTTTGACTCGTAGAACCATCGGCCATCCTGGTTGCCCATGATCTCCGTCACTTCTTCGTCTGCGAGTAGATGCGCTATCGGTTTCAGGAACGATGCAATCACCGATATGTCAGTGGGGCCAGCGCCGCGCTGCGTCGGTGCTGGCTGCGTCGGCGCTGGCTTGACTGAGGGGAACTCTAAGGTTGCGGTCGTCATGTACGCTCCAAGTCGTTAGCGCGTGCTCATTGTGTTTCCTGCGCTGGGCTTCGTAGCAGGGTTGGTGTCCGGTTGGGTCTGTGTCGCTTGCTGTTGCGTTTGCGTAGAGAATGCCTGGTCAGTGTGGTAGTGAATGATTACGAAGCCAAGGGGGTTGACTGCAATCATGTTGTTGGGTACTGTGTCGCGGAACGTGTAGTTGACGGTGGCGGTCCACCTCTCGGTGCTTGTGTCCGCTCCGTTGAGTGGATCTTTGATGTGTTTGAGGTATTCGATCTGTGCTGTGTACGGCGCTGTGGAGAGGTCGCCGAGCACGACATTGGTAACCTCAATTTCGACATAAGGCAGAGTCTCCTTTTGGTACGCTGTGATGAGTTTCCCTGTGTGTTCGTTCTTGATGAACATATCCGCTGTGTTGTTGTCGAGAAAGTACGTCGATTGCGTAAGATCGTTAAGGATGGTGTACTTGTTGCGCTGATACGCCAACTGCACCCAGCGCGCTAGGTAATACTTGGCCTCGGACTCCTGGGGCTTGTAGTTGAAATTCTTGTAGTCGATTGCCTCGGCGTGTCCAACCTGGTCAACGCGGATGATGAGCGGGCGGATGTTCGCAAGCTGCTTGAACTCCTTGAGCATGGCTCCGGCCATGACTGCGACGACAAGAGCCATGACGAGTACAGCGATCTTGAGGTAGGTGTTTGTAACGAGTGGATCGCCGTACTGCTCAAGGTAGCGTCTGCCGGCTTCCGCAATTTCGGGATGTTCGGTCTTCGTTTCCATCTGAATGTCCTCTCCAACGTGGGTGCGGTTAGATTAGTGCAGCGGCAGAAGTCGCGGCGGACGTTGCCGCGCCCATCACGTTCGCATCCGAGCCTACTGTTCCGCTAAAGATGGATGCGGTGATTGCGGGAACCTTGAATACCGCGAAGATGCACGTTACGAGGACGACAGCTACGATTGGAAGCGCCGCCCAAAGCTGCGTCGGGTCTTGCATCTGTTGGTAGAACTGCGAACCTGGCGAAAGGTAATTGACTAGAACGGAAGCAACTACGCTTGCGATTGCTGCCGCGACTACTTTGTAAAAGGCAAACCCTAGATACGCGCGGAACCATCCCCAAAACAGCCATTCCAGTTTCGGTACAAGAAGAAAAGGAATGAAGAGCGGGCCGAATAGGCCCACTACGGTTGTCGCTATCGCTCCATAAGCGATGACCCACGTAAAAGCGATTTCCAGCAGCGTGAACAGTCCGACGTAGATCATCAGGGAACAAAAGACGATAGGCTGCGTGAGGAGGCTGATGCCGCTGCCCGTGTCAAAGAGCGTGAGGTCTTGATCGACGGTTGTCATTACATTGTCTACAGCCGTACTGCCGAACGCATTGGTAAGGTAGGTTGTCTCTGCGCCTATGAGGTTCTTGAAGGAGTAGCCTCCGAGAATCCAGTTTGGCGTGTCGTAAAACTGCACGAGCGCGATTACAACAAGGACGCCTAATAGAGAGCGCCCAAGGCGCATGAGGTCGATGCGATGGCCTCTATGCGCGTTGAGCGAGACGTTGACACCTTCGTAGACGATGACGCATAGGCCGAGTCCAAGTGCAAGACCATGACCGGATGTTGCAATCGCCGCCGATGCGGGAGATGCTGTTAAGGAATCGCAGGATTGCGAGATGGTCGAGAGAATGTCCATTGCCTATGCCTTTCGTGGTTATTGTGGGACGTAAAGCAGCGCAGTGCTGGCTTGGTTGCTGTTGTGTTCGTTGCTGAGTGTGGCCATGCCGTTCTGCCAATTTGACCAAGTGGCCATGTCGCCCTTTTGGTTGTCGAGCGTTTCTTTCGACTCCATCAGGTGCTGCATCTGGTTCACAGTTGCCATTGCGTTCTGGTCTTCAAGGGCGCGGGTCATGATGAGCAGCGTTGCATTGATGCGCTGCAACGTGGCCAACTCCGTTGCCTGGGTGCTGTCCGTGGTTAGCGTGTTGGTTTCGAGTGTGGCCAATGTCTGCTGGTCGGTTATAGTGCTGGCCTGAACATCGGACACGCGCTGCAACGATGTAGCAATCAAAGAATCGTTTGCAGACATATTCGAGGCGTGGGCCTGGGTAACCGTCAGTCCTGGGCCGCTCATGTTGTACAGATTGCGTGGCTGGTAGCTGACGGGCTGTGCGCTCATCGCGCCATACGCTGACAAGGCGTTTGCAGAGCCTAGATTGATGATCTGTAGCAGTGGTTGGGCGAGTTGGTAGGTGTCAGCGTGTGGCGTGAATGCTGACTTGTACGTGGTCGGGAGCGTTTTCATCCTGTTGTAAAGCATTTCCGGCGCTGAATACATCGTGTAGGCAAGGTTGTACGCCTGGACTGCTGTTTTGAATGTCGATTGCGCGGTTGTGTAGATTTGAACAGCCTCGCCATACGACGCGGATTCGGTGATGTCCTGTTGGACGTTGTGCGCTTCCTGGGAAATGTTGTGTTGCAACTGGGAAACCCAGCTAACATTCTGCTGGATGTTCTGCGCATCGATGTCGAGGGTTTGCAACTGCTCTTCGGGCAGGAAATAGCCGTCTGCAACAGGGTCGTAAACAGTCCATTGGGCGTGAGCAATGTTGCATGTGGTCAAGAGCACAGCGCCAATGGCGAAAAGGAAAAGCCTCTTACGCATTCATTTCCTCCTGTTCTGTTGGTGAAAGAGTGGACGTGGTGTGACCTCCTGGCTCACCTCCCGCTGGTGAGCCGTGAGGACTCAGAAATTGGGGGAGATTGTGTGGTTGGAATACGCGGGTAGAAGCAAATCCTGGGTGAGAAACACTTTGACCCGGTTTCCTGGCCGAATGGTTATAGTGGGTGGAATTTGCATGAACTGGCTCAAGATGCTGCCGGATGTTTGGGATAGCGACTGAGACATGCCGTTCATGAGCGTTTGGCTTCCAGTTGCGCCAATTGAAGAGCCGCCCTCCTCGATCTCTCCGACTCCAGCGATGATGCCGAGAGCTATGGATGTCCCGAAAATCTCGATGTAGTGGTTGTTTACCTTGTCCTTGACGCCTTCCTCCCCGATCTGGTTTAGGCCCGTGAACTTGTCGAGGTCAACGGTGTAGCCGTCGGGCATGATGAGGCGATGAAAAGTGAGGGTCATCCGGCGCTGCTGGCCGAAACCCTCGCGCCCGATCTTCTTGGTGTCTCCGATGATCTTGGAACCTTCCGGTACAAGGACGTGTTGCCGGTCGTGCGAGTAGAACGGTTGCGTAACCATGACGATCACGGGGCCGGATGAATCGCCGTCAAGCTGATTGAGAAGCACTGTGTCAAGGAAATTCCCCTCGTAGATGACATAGGGTTTGCCTACTGCGCGGTCTATGTTGACTTCAAGGGCGTGTTTCTTTGTGCTCCTCTCCTGGCTGTATTCCTCCTCTTCCCTGTCCTTCTCCGTTTGGGTCATCATTGACGCCGATCTTGGAACGGCGCCGGGGCTGGCGTTGGCCGGTACTGCCGGCGAACGCTGGGCGGTCGCGCCCTCGCCCTGGCCCTGGACCTGGCCCTGCTCGTTGGCGACGGGCACAGCGTGGTAAGCGAGATTGGACTGAAAGCGAGATTGGAACTCCATCTCGCGCTCTTTCTTTTCGAGTTCTTCTTGCTGTTCTTGTAGAGCCGTCTTGGCCACTGGCGGGGCTGGTTGGTTGGGATGCAGGGGTGCGCCGTTGCCGCCCTCGTAGGGCTGCTTGTAGACCTTGGACCGCTGGGCTGGTGGTATTAGCTGCCCGTGGGCGTCATAGAGCGGCGTGGTGTCCGCGCCTTGTGCGATGCCAAGGGCTTCCTGGGCGGCGTCCTCGTCGCGCTTCTGGCGCTCGCCCTCGTCCTTGGCCGCGTTCCTCATCTGCGCGGCCTTCTGTGTTGGATCGCCGCCGACTATGGGCGCGGCCGGCGTCGTGCCTGTTGTGCTCCTCTTCTTTGGGGATGGCATGAGCAGCAGCCCGAGACCAAGGAATGCGGCCAATCCGATAGCGATAACCGCCTTGAGATTGCCGCCGAATGGGCCTTTGGGTTTGACCGTGTTGGTCGTTAGCCCTGGCTGGCCGATGGTGCCTGGGGCTTGGGGTGGAGGGATTGGAGACTCGGGGGGTTCAATCATGGCTGCTTAGAGTCCTTTCCGGTCAAAGTCAAGCTGCTTTTTGCCGATTCTCAGGTAGCCCGCGTCTACAATGTGCGTGATGACGTAGACGCCGTTTTCTTGCAGGTCGCAAGTGATGAGGTCGGGTTTGCCGTCTTTTACCTCGTAAACGGCGAACTTCTCTTGGTTGCGGGGATCTACTTTGATGTAGGTGAATTTGTCATCGTGGTAGATTTGCTGCACGTAAAACGGGTTGGTCTCGCTCTTGAAATGGAAGTCGAAAACCATTTTGGCCGGATAAGAGGATTTGAAGGAATCCAAGTATGCGGCGGTTTGGAGTTTGATCTTTTCAGCGTTCTGTTGGGCCGCTTGAAGCTGCTCGGCTGGAACAAAACGCTCCTGGGTAGACATGGGGATGATTGACGAAAGGTCGGTCGTCTGAATAATCACCTTGAGGTCAACCGGCGTAGCTGGTGCCGGACACGTCAGACAAAATGAAGGAATAGACGTTGCCCTTGTTCGTGATGAGGTTAAGGTTTGACTCGATGTGTTCCTTGGCCGGATGGAGAAACACAAAGTTCTGAACTGCGTTCAACGATCCAAAACTCCTTGTCGCCGACTGCCGCGTCAATGACTTCCTCGGATGTTGGCAGGACTAACAGAGTGGTGAAATTCATTTTGGCGTGAATCGGTACGATGTCCTGGGCGTGGTACTGGACCGTCCGGGCGGTTTCCTGCTTTGGTGCATCCTGGCCGATGATGTAGCTCGTTGCCAACGCAGCGAACAAAATGAACGATAATGCCCCGCGTACTTTCATGCTTTCTCCTGTGTGTGGTAGCTGGTTGGGGTGCCTATCTGGCACGAAATGGAAAGTCTTTCGCCAGTCGTTTGATTCCCTCGGCGATTCCGAATCGGGCGAAGTAGTCTTGCTTCTTGACGTTATCTTTGGCGTTGTTGGTGGCCATCCAATAACTCACAGAGTCCACCTCAAGCCGTACCTTCTTCGACGATCTGGCTCTTCTGATAACCATTTCGCCTGGAGGGATTAAACCGGCAATAAGTTCAATCTCCGTGTCATTAAGATGGAATGACTCCGCGTATAGTTCGCGGTCCATATCTGGATTTGCTAGGAATATCTTTGTTGGGCAGGCCGTCGCAACCAGGCCGAGCATTCCTGACTTCTGGAGGTCTTCGACGTTTTGAGTCGCCATTATCATGGCTGCATTGTGTTTGCGCCATGTCTTCTGAGCCTTGGTGACGTAATTGCGGATGGTTTCGTTGCCAAGAAAAAGCCATGCCTCGTCAAGTAGGAACGTCTTGAATGTGCCGGTCTTGTCTACATCAACAATCTCGTTGTTAGCTCTGTGGAGCACATAAAACAAGAGTGCGGATAGAACGTCTGTAGCATCGCCCCAGCCTTGGAAGTTGAATGTCTGAAAGGACGCAAAGGTAAGAGAGTCGTCCACGTTGTCGAAAAGCCATCCGTATTGCCCTCCCTGTGTCCAGCGGTCCAAGCGCGGCTTTAGCTGGCCGATGAGGTTCTTGAATGTGGTCATGGTGCGGTTCTCAGGCTGGACTCTGTAGACGCTGTTGATGGCAAACCAGAGGCTTTTCTCGTCCTCTAAGGTAAGTTCGTACTTCTGGTTTGCCTCAATGATTACGCGAAAAAACGAGTAGAGAAACTCTAGGTTCTGCGGCGTCGGCTCAAGGCAAAATGGGTTGATATGGAAGTCCTTCGACTCCTGGCCGACATTGACATAGGCGCCGCCGTACATCTCCGTGAGCGACTTGAAAGAGCCGCCAATGTCGAAGATGTACGTTTGGGGCTTTAGCTTCTGTGTGTTGTTGAGAAGAAAATTGCACAGGAACGATTTGCCGCTGCCCGTCATTCCGAGAATCAGGGTATGGGCAATTTCGCCGTTATGCAGGTTGAGATAGTAAGGGGTCTTGTTGTCTGTTTCGAGAACAGCAAGATATTCCGAGTTGAGATGGTTGTTTCTCTTGTCGCCGGTATGAATAGTGAAAAAAAAAGAGAGATCGGCGTAGTTTGAAGAGCGCATGAGCAAGCGGCGCAAGTTGTGTACTGTGTTCCCTGGAACGATGGCAAGGTAGGCGTTCAATTGGTTGTACGTTTCGGGGAACAGTACGCCGTCCGCGTTGGCGAAGATGGACGCTATTTTCGCTGTCTCGTCTATAAGTTCATCGAGTGACTTTGAAGACAGAATGACGGTAAGGCTCAACTCGCCCATCGGTTCGCCGTCGCCGATGTGCCGCAGGACGGCTCCAAGTTGCTCCACTACGGCCTGACTGCCTTCATCTACAAGGGTGTCTCTCTCGCTTTGGTTGGCCTTCCCGATTGATAAGCTGCCTTTCGCCACATTGGCGTGGCGGCGTCGGCCCTCCGTCATACTCTTGGCCTTGCCGGGGGGCAGGACGTGCCATTCTAGGCACACTAGAAAGGCCGCGTTTAGCTTCATGAGGTTGTCAAGAACCATCGGCCTGGTTTCTGAAATAGCCTCCTTCATCGTGAGCGCCCTTACAAAATGGTCGCCCACTCTCAGGTGATCGCGCTCTACCTCGATGTTTGAATTGACTACTTGGTAATCAAGGTACGAGCTCGCCTTCGGCTTTCCGGCGATCCGGTATTGGTCGTAATTGAGCAGGGACCGAAAGAATGTAAACTGCCGGTCGGAATCGAGAACCTCAAGAGCGCAGTCCTGCTCGACGTGGCGGCGGAAACCTGATACACGCTGATGCAGTATCGACGCGTCAAGGTTTAGCTCTTCCTTGAGGAGCATGGTCATTTGCTTGCCGCTCAAGAGTGCGCCGATGTCCTTGATGGCGCGGCCTGGATCGCTGGACAAGTGGGACAATGCAGGGCGAATGCCGCGCTTGGCTCTCTTCTTCTCGTAGACAATGACATAGTAGATGTCGATTTGGTACAGGGAGTCGGCTTTCGCCTCGAAGTACCGTTTGCGCTGGTCTATGGCAGCGTCTACAAGTGGATCGCCGTATACCTCGAATGGAATATGCGGTCGGTTGGTCTTGTGTAGGTACTGATATACGCGAAACTCCGTCGTGAAAGTCTTCAAGGCGGCTTCAAGGTGGTTGACGGCTACGACCTGGCTATCCTTGTCGAGTGACTCGTAGTCGATGCCTTCGACTTTCAGGACAGTTCCCATGTCGCCGGATTTCGTCAGAAACGTGTTCTCATTCCAGAATCCATAGAGATTGATTTGCGCGTTCAGAGCGCCGGATTCCTGCCAAGGCTTGATGATTTTCGCAAGGTTTAGCATTATTCGATTGTCATCCTTTGGGGGTCTTGTTTCGCGGCGTCGTAAATGGGACGGGCGCTCAGCGACTTAATAAGTGCTGTAAGGTAGATGGGGTCTTTGACGGTGATGATATAGGCACAGATTGCAGCGAGAAAAAAGGTTATGACGGTGAACGGTAGGCTGCTCGTGACCGTATTCATCATGAGGGCAATAATGATCGCCCCGCCGAATAGCTTACGCTCGATCCCGAACAGTAGCAGAGGTTTGTGGAGAGCCTTGAATACTCGATTACGACGTTGCAAATTGCTTGCCATCTTACACCTCTGCAACCATTCGGGAACGTGTGTGTTTGGTGGAGTGAGTTGCGGGCGGTAGCCTAGAAGCCGCCTCCCAGCCAGGTTAAAAGTGCGCTTGAAGACAGGGCGATAAGTGAGCCGATGCCAGCGGCAACGGCGGCTTTCTTTGCGGTCGGGTCGCCAGTTGCGTACAAGATGCCAGCTAGAACGATGCCGCAAAATGAACCAACCTTGGCAACTGGGCCGGTCATGAATTGAAGTACGTTGTCCATCGCCTGACCGAACGGTGAGCCGTTGTCGCCAGAGGATGTTACGGGGGTGGCATGGGCTGCGACTGAGCAAAGGATGAGTACCCCGCCGATCATGAGAGCGGAGCGAACGAGTGACGGTGAGGGACGCCGCAAGAAGACACGGGGGGTCGAAGCATCCCAGGAAGGGAGCAATGAAGAAATCTTCATATTGCCTTTCTGTAGCTGTGGTTTTTTTGGCCAAACGGAGGCTTGATTAAAAAACTATTTGATCTTTAGTACCTATGTCAAGTGCCTGATGTGTTAAAAAAGAGCAAACTCGTTACCGCATACGAAAATATGCGGTACATTGGCGCTCGGTATTGTAGAAATGCCGTATTGAGCGGGTGTGCGCGTTTTTTTGGGTAACCGAAAAGTAACCTTTATGTCTGGTAAGCGGAAAGTGAACTGAATGTGGCAGGAAAAGTTGGAGAGGCTGGAGCGGGGTCGCGTTCAATATGATTTTTATATATATTGAAGTTCATGAGAGGTTTCAAGAACGAATAAATCGCGGAGCAATATGCCGAGACTTTCTACAATAAAGGGATCGCGCAAGGGCCATTTGGATGAGTACGAGGCGTTGTGTTTGGAGATCGGAAAGAGGATTAAGGAACTCCGGCTTGAGCGCAACTGGACACAGTTGTACGTGGCACGTAATTTCGACTTCTTTGAATCCCACTGGAGAAAGATCGAAGCCGGAAAGACCTGCTCACTGCAAACGCTGCTAAAGGTTGCGAAGATGTACGATATGAGCCTGTCGGAATTGCTGGATGGGGTTGACCGCAAAAGGCGGCGCAAGTAGGAGCATCAGAAAGAGGGCTGTATGGACCTGGCGCAGATGATAGTGAAAGCTGGGGATTATGCGTTTCGGCGTGGCACTAGCGCCACGCCGGACGCCCCTATGACCGTTGCGGAGCAGCAGAGACGGCGGGGACTAAACAAGCGCGTCATGCGGGCGGTAATGCTCGGTATGGGGGTGCTGACGCTGGCAATAATGGCTCGGACATTGCAGCACTCCCCTGCGGCTGCGCCGCGGGGTGCCGGACGGGCCGCTGTAGCGGCTGCGGAGTCCTCGGCGGCAGGCAGGACGCCGGAGCATGTCGATTACGCGCCTGGGGCGAATCTTGAGGCTGAGGAAATCGCTGTGCTCGGCAAGGCTCGGCGCAATATAGACGTTGCGATGAACGCCTTCACAGATAAAGAGATTGCGGAGTTGCTTGCAAGCAAGGAGCGGCAAGGGGTGCGGGTCCGCGTGTATCGCGATGCTGGCCAGTACGCTCAGGAGGAATCGAGTGCATACGGCCATGAGACGACGAGCGCGATCCTCAAAGCGGCTGGGGTGGATGTGAGAGTCAAGGCCAGCGGAGAACTGATGCGCTTGAGGAGCTATGCGGTGGACGACAGCTTCATCCGTACCGGCTCGGCCGAATGGTCGCCGGCTGGGCTGAAAGATCAGGACAATGATGTCTTTTACATTCAATCGCCCGATGCGGTAACGGCGTTTTCCGCCGATTTTGAGGCTCTATGGAATCGGTCGGATAATCTGGTTCTTGCGCGGCCCTAGCGCAGCGTTGGGCCTGGGCTTGAATTCTCCACCTCGGCCAGGAGTGTTTCGATCCGCTCGATTTCAAGCCGCCGGAGTTTCGCTGTACTGGCCCACTGCTCCATCCGATCGCAGTCGGCAGAGATTTCAGGTGACATTTCCATCCACCTTGCCTCGTTCTCGCGGGCAGCCCGGAGCGCGATCTGAAGTGCGTCGCCGCTTCTTTCTTTTGGGAGCGTCATCATGGTCAAGTGTACTCTTGCCGCGGTTCTCGGATTCTGAACGGTAGTCGCCACAGTATCGGTGGAAATCCGAAGAGGCCGTTGAAATGCCGGTCTGTGGAAAGCATGGGAAAATGATAGAACTGTTTTCCCACCCTTCCCACCGCCCTTGGAAATCGCCGCAGCGATTTCACACATTCCAACAGCCACGACGACGACGGGATATATTTATCGCCAAGTCCCGCCGGTTAAGGGATACGGTCCTAAGAGCAAGGTCATCTTGCTTGTTTCCCGCTGCCGGCATAGTCAGAGCTGCGGCCAGCTACTCACCCGAGGCCGGTACGGATGATTCTTTTGCGCATCGCAGCGCGTGCTGCACGATTCGTTCCGTAGCATCCTCTCCAACCAGCGAGTTTACGAACAGGCATAGTTGAATGGTTCTCAATTTGAGAGGTTCCACCACTTTCTTGAGATCCTCTTCCGACAGAGTGTGGAGATCCGCAATTGCACTCTCCGTGTCAAGGTCACAGAAAGCCCACTTCAGAGCTGAGATCACTCGCCATACATATCTTTCTTCGAGCGGCAGCGCGGCTAGTGCAGCCAAATATGGTTCGGTGTCCTGCCCGGACATCTGTGCCTTCAGGAAGGCAAGATACGGCTTCATCCTTTCGGAGCGAACAAGTTCCTGTGCGCCCGCTTCGGTATGAATCTCGCCGATAGGGAGACTACTGATCTTTCCCTCCGCCATACGTCCTCCTGAAAGAAGATGCCCCCTCCGTGATCCGGCGATAACTGAGGCGGTTCGGGTACACTCCAAGGCTACTCTACGCGACAGCTCGCTTCTCCAAAAAGCAGTCCAGATCGCTCCTACATGCGACGCTCAGGCCAAACGCTCCAGCAACGCGGGTTCGTTGTTTCGCACATTGCCCACCCGGTCACTTACTGGCCATGCGTGCATCTGGTCGGCAGGATAAGGACGGAGCAGGTCCACCGGCGGCCGTTGCGGATCACCGGGATCGAGCCAACGGTCGTAGTCCTTCGGCTCCAGAATGACCGGCATTCGGTTGTGGATCGGCTCCACGACCTCGTTCGGGTCGATAGTCAAGATTGAAAAGGTCTCCAGAGGGTCGCCGTCCTTTGGCCGCCAGCTCTCCCACAATCCAGCGAAGGCATAAGGATCGCCGCTCTTCAACCCAATCGCGAATGGGCGCTTCGACTTTGGATCGAGGCGTTGCCACTCGAAAAATGCGTCCGCAGGCACGAGACAGCGCCTCTTCTTCAATGCCTCCCTGAAGACGGGCTTCGACGCGGCTTCTTCCGCTCGCGCATTGATTGTGTTGTAGCCTATCTTGGCGTCCTTCGCCCACGGAGGCACCAAGCCCCAGCGCATCAGTGCGAACTCCCGGTTGCCGGCGTCTCGATTCACGCGCACAACTGGCTGAACGCTTTGCGGAGCGACATTGAAACTTGGCGCAAACCACGGCATATCCTCAAGCTCGACACCAAACCAGTCGGCGAGAACTTCTTGCGTTGATTTCCTGGCGAAGCGGCCACACATGCTCCAATCAGGATAACGGATTGCGTTTCAAACACGGTTTTGAATCCCATCATTTTAATCTTCCGGACGCTTCGGCGTATGCGTGGAAAACTCGCGGGATTCACGCCGGAATGTGGGTTTGGCTGGCGAACTGCGGCAACTGTTCCGTGTGGGTTTGGGTGGTGTTGTCGGCGGCAAGGCTGCAACGGCCAATTTGAAAAGCCCGCGTCGGCGAATGCCGGCGCGGGCGTGCCCAGCTAATACTCGCTGGGCAGGTGAATCACGTTGTTGGCGAAGTAGAGCTTCACTTCGTCAAGCGGGAAGTCCGTGAATGGGATCTCCTGCGTGTAGACGGGGTTCCCATTGCCGTCGTCGCAGAACACGGTCGCGCTACGGTCGGAGTGAACTTTCAAGTTCCAAACCTGGAACTCTTCGCCGGAAACGCGAGCATCATGTTGCTGGGCGATTGCGATGATGTCGAGCAGCCAGTAAGCGCCGCCCTGGTCGGCAAGGAACTTTGCGCCGTCGGTGTAGAGCACTGAGCGATTGATGCCGTGGCGATACCAGTTTTCGGAGCCGGTGAATTGCCGGAGTTGCGATTCGGAGAGTGTAGCTGCGTTCGTCATGTTGTGCCTCTTTCGTTGAAGTGTCCCCCGCGGCGGGGGCGAGAGCAGGCACAATGCACGCCGTGACAAGCGCGGCAGTCATAGCTTTTTGGGGGGACCGCGACAAAGGAGTGGGGGAGCCAAAACAGCGTCATTGACGGCAAGCGACGGCGTTTACGGTGCCTTCACCCGCCGTGTGAGGAATACGCCAAAGAGGCGACAAACGCTGCGATTAATGCACCTGAAGAGATGGCAATTCGGCAACACATATGCGAAGTAAGGTCTGATATGAACTGTCATAATAACAATGCGGGTTATCAGTTTGATTGGAGGTAGCAGACAGAACTTTCCGCCAGCTCATTGCTGGATTATAAATTCATAGTACTCACGAGCGAAGCCAAGTCAGCTACTCCGCGAACTCGCTGCTGCAGAAGTGTGATTCCACGATTCATATGTGCTCGGAAATGGTCCTCTAAATGGTCGATAGGGAGGTCATCTACATGCAGCCGTTGTCGCAGAAGGGCAACGTAAACCTCGTCATACTCTCCTAAAAGAGTATAGCGGTTGAATTCTCTCTCTTCTTCTGGGAATTCGGCAGGATTCGGGGCCTTTGGTTCCTCAAGCGACAAACAAAAGCCCATTCGACAGAGCAGGTTTGGCGTAAGTCCCGTCCTGCCGGCCAAGAAGCGCAGTCGGTTAGAAGCGTCTTTTGTCAAGCGAATCTTACTAAGCTTCATACGAAGGGACCTCCTCGAAGTAACCTTCCCTAACATCGGTGCTTTGGGAGTTAGAGTCAAAGCTAAGTTCATATGAACGTGCGACATGGCCCCCGAGAAGTGGAATAAACTGAGTATCAACTTCGGTATCCGTTGAAAGGATAATCACCTGGTGGCTCACATGAGGGAAATATCGTTTTCCTAGTAGTGCGCGGTGATCTCGGTCTAGTCTTGCAAGAGGTGTGTCGATTATGATTGGGAGCGGTCTGCCCGAAACCCTCCCCAATGCCCATAACACAGAGATTGCATAAATCTGCTTCTCGCCTGCCGAAAGTTCCTGCTTCGAGACGGCTCTTCCGTGTTCATCTCGAATTGTTACTTGAAAGGAATTTGGGTTTATGACTACAGATCGAGGCAATCGCTTTCTGGATAAATCATTGAAGCATCGAGTCAACTCTACTTCGACCTGCTTAAGCCGACGCGCGATCATGTTGCTCTTGAATTCCTCCAAAACACACTGAACACGCTCCGCCTGGTCTAACACTGATTTTCTCTGGCTTGTAGCCGCTACTGAATCCACTGCGCGCCGATAGCTGCTTTCGGCCTTCTCTAAAGCTTCCCGAGCTTGATCCACAATTGCATTCTTTTGGATACCATCTAGCACTGCATCCGATAGTCTTTGATTTGCTTCCCGAAGCTCTTCCAGGATTGGATGAAGGACGTCTTCCTGAGGAATTCTTGAAAGCTCTCGCTCGACTTTCTGTTGATCACGATAAAGGCTCTCTAGCTCCTCTGAGATGCGTTTTAGCTCCTTCGGTACCACATTTAGCGCTTCATTTGCCCATGAGCGAATCTGCTGCTCGTGAGCATTCGACAAGTCGTGGATCATCAATTGATCTGGCACAGGCGCCTTGTGCGTTGACTTTACCACGGAAAGGATTTCCTGAAACTCTGGCACGTTGCCCAGCTGAACGCTTGCAGACCCTTTCTTTATAGAAATCCTGCGTAACTGTGACAGTGTTGAACGCGCGGCCTTAGACAGAGCATCCTCAAGCACACATTGGAACCTAATATCCTGCTCTAACGCGAGTTGGTCGCCGACTGCCCTAAGGAGTCGCGGTGCCAGTGCGAGAGGAAGAAGACCTTGCGCGCGCTCACGAATGGTTGATTCCAAGACGGCCACACGGACACCCAATTGTCGTTTGCGTTCATCCAACTTTCCACGATTCTTGGCGTATGCACCCCCGCTCTCTTGAAATTTACGTTCATGATTTCGCGTGTTTTCCCGCAATATGTCAATCGAGCGTGCGGCTTCGTCCGCTTCCTGAATGGCTATACTGAGACGATTACGATGCAATGCAACGCTGGTCTCCAAAATATCAAGGTCAGGAGAGTTCTCATCGTGCGCCATTGACTGTACTGCTCGCGAACGATAGATGCTAATATCTGCCGCGAGTTTTTCGATGATGTCAGTACCAAGCAAATTCTTGACTGCCTCTGAAAGCGTCATCCTATCCGATTCATCTTCCGCTAATAGTTGTACCTTCTCTCCGTCGAAGAAAAACAGATCAGAGACTCCCGTAGGAATCAATTCCTTCACGAAGTCTTGCCAGTGAATTGAATCGACATCTTGAACTAAAGCTCCGTTAGCTTTAAGTTCGAATGCCTCACGAATTCCCCCATCAGAATTGCGCTCCCAAGTACGCCTAGCCGTGTAAGTTCGGATGCCGTCCTGGTCAGCATAGTCAAATTCAATCTCCACAAAAGCAGCCTTCACAGGAATTGCACTATTACCATTCCGATGAATTCTACTCAGAAGATACCGTTCGTACCTTTCCCGAGTGGTCAGTAGGCGATCAGATAGCTGTCCATATAAACAAAGGCGAATTGCTTCAAGCAGTGTGCTTTTGCCCGCACCGTTTTTCCCTCCCACCAAAATGATGTTCTTCTGCGGCGTGGTGTGAAGATTGAGTTCCTGAGAACCTGCGTATGTACCGAAGTTGTGCAGTGTGAGTTTGTTTATGAGCATGTTGCGGCATCCTCGGCGGCGACACTTGATAGTTCAGCGAAGGTTCGCCAGTCCTCTTCCAAAACCGCAGCGAGTTTGCGCTGAACGGATGCGCGGCGGCTCATCCCCTGAAGGCTGCGTTCCAGTTCAATCAACTTCGCCATCATCTCCACTGGAACATTGTGCTTATCAGAAATCACACCCAAAGTTGATTGTTCTTCGACCGAGAAAACGGGGATTTCATACTGGACCCAATCCAATTGCGCTCCTAAAACATCTCGATAGATCGTAGGAACAGAATCGGCCCAGTCGTGCTCCTCAACACGCCAGATTGTCCTGATAGTCTCAAGCTCGGCCTTGTTTATGAGGCCACCTCCTTCGTTCGTTCCGGCTACTCCAATTTGCTTCTGAACCTCTAGCAACCGGTGCAACAGGGCTTTGCGTGTATCAAGCGTATAGGGACCCCATGGCTGAGGAGCGCCATCCTTGGTCTTGACTCGTCCATTACGACGTTTGTATTTCCGAATTGAAGGCCATAACGTGGAATCCTGGAGAGAGGCCAAGTGGTTACGAAAATCGAGAAGCGGCTCAAGCCATTCCTCACCGTTTTCGATCATCGCTTCCATGGAGGAATCTCGATTAACAACCGTACATGTCCAACATCCAAACCTGCTGTTACCACAGGATGGTGTCGTCTTGTCAATAACTAAAGGGCATTCTCCGGCCTGTGCATTGCGATAAAGCGTTACTAGATCGCGGTTATTGCCACCCCACGGAGAGGGCACTTGCAAGAGGTAGGTCCACACATCATCGACAGAGAAATGAGCAATTGGCGTGTAAACGAACGCCTTTGGCAAAGTGGAATGCCGTGATAGATGAGAGCCGCTAATCTTGTGCAGGCTCATCACTTGTGCGCGTGTAGAACTCTCCGAACTGCGTACGCCCAAGACAACAACCACTTCACCGAATTCAGCAACACGCTCCAAGATAAAACTGTTTGCCGGATCGATCTTTAATCTCTCTGTACACCAACGAAACTGGGTTGATGGAACAGGGTATCCTCTCCCGATGAGGTTCACCCAAAATGTGTCATTTGTGACTGGCGTTACCTTGTGTGATGTCATTGGAAGGCCGGCAGCCTTCGCGCGGACATTGATCTTTTCAAGCGTTCCGTTCACATAGTCGACGATTTTCGGTGTTTCAACCAAAGTATCTGAAGAGATTACATAGACTGGTTTAGTTCTGCGTTCGACAGGTAGAGCTGCAAGAGCATACCACACAAGTTGGAGAGTGGTAGTCGAGTCCTTACCGCCGCTGTAACCGATGACCCATGGTCTCTGATCGCCTTCGTACACTTCGCGAATCTCATCTTCCAAACGAGAAAGCGTATCACGAGTTAGCTGCGTTGTGCGGGAGATATTGGTGACAAGTTGACTCATACGCTGTCTCTCTCCAATTGTCCTTCGAGTAGTCTTTCCTGTTTGTTCAATGGAACCCCTAGTACGGATTTCAGGTAATTCGCAGTCAGATAAACATTGTTTGTTGCCTTACTCACTCTTCCTGCGACTAATGCTCGCCCTTCCCAAATGGAGGAATTCTTGCGAGACCAATCGATTTTCTCTATCGAGACTAGGCGTGTCTTCCAACCATTCGGATCTTGCTTGAGGAGAGACGCTCCTGCGAGGCCAAGAGCATGCAAAGCAAGTCCGTGCGAATGAATATACTCGCGGCGCAACTCGGCAGTCGCAACTTTCTTTTTGCTCGCAAGCAGCCACTCGGGGATGTGCTTAGACACTTCCTCCCAAAATGCCGCTGCAAGCTTTCGGTCGATTTCTGTGATTGCGTCGTTCTTTCGCTTCCCAAGTAGCGCCTTTGTGCCTTGGCAGATGCTGCTCAACGTAAAGAGTTTGAGAGAACGATTTGAAATGCTCGACCGAACTGTCTCAGTGAGCACCCTAAATACTGAGACATCATCGACAAGGTTTCGAGAAAGCTGGGCAAGAGGATTTCGCAAATCGTATAGTATTCCGATGGATTTGGTCGGACGAATGGCGTACTGATTCAGGTCAGCGAACATTTGCTGACTACGCTTCAGTCCACCATCCACAAACAGAACAACGGAAATTGTCTCCTCGCCAAGGTCTGGGTTTTCAATCAATGCAGCCTCGATTGCTGCTCGTCGGTGTTGTCCGTCATTGATGATGAATTTTGCCGTCATCGAAATACTCAAAGTGCCCAGGTCTGAATCGCTCGCAACGGGCTGAAATGAGACGACGCCATCGACAGAAGCAGTAATCGACGAAAAGACGTACTCGCTTGGATTGTCCAGGATGTACCGGGCAATCCCAGGAATCCGCGAGCGATTGAGAGGCCGCTGGGCCCTGAGTTCTGCCGGCAATTCCTCTTCGTCGTACAGGAAGAGCTTTGGAATGAGCCGGAGAGGGCACATCGCAACGTAGAATTGGCGCCGCGCCTGGCGACCCTTGAGCGCCGCAAATGAGTAGTTGAAGCTGCTATTGAGGGCCACAATGGAAGTTTACAACATTGTGCGTGGAAGTCAATCCGTCTTTACATACAAATTTTACGTTGACCCGAGATGTACATCAAAATTGTCATTTTGCGTCTGAGGGCCAAAGTGCGCGGTGCGCGCGCTAAAATTGAGGCACAGTAAATTAAGCCGTTGAAAAGGCGACTGCCCCATGAGCGACGATGAGATCGAGATCAGTCCGTCTATGCTTGAAAAATTCCTTACGGCGATCATCCAGCACGAGAAGCGCTATGCACACAACGAACGCGGCGCACGGAACGAGCGCCGGAGCATAGTGATCGAGAAAATTGAGGAGATCGCAGCGAAGGAGATGGATCGCGCATGAAACTCCTGACGGTCAAACTTCATAATTTTAGGCAGTTCTATGGTCTTCAAACGATCGAATTTGCCACAGATCCTATCAAAAATGTCACGCTCTTCCATGCAGAAAATGGCGTGGGGAAAACAACCCTTCTCAACGCAATCCTTTGGTGCTTTTTCGGACGTCCTGGGGTGACGGAGAAATTCGAGAAATCCGAGGACATTCTCAGCTATCAAGCCGCCGCCGAAAAGCAAACCCAGGCAAAAGTCGACGTTTCGTTCGAGCATGAGGGCCACACCTATATCGTCAGTCGCCGCTATACCATTCAGAATGGAGGGCGTCCCGACGATGTACTCCGTGCTTATGAGATCCAAGACGGCAATACCGAACCGCTTCAAGCCCCTGACGCCTTTATTTCTTCAGTCGTCCCTATGGAAATGGCCCATCACTTTTTCTTTGATGGGGAGCACGCGGAGAGCTTTGCATCTACGGGTAATTTTCGACAGGTTGGCGAGGCGATCAGGAATATGCTCGGATCGACCGTAGCCGATTGCGCGATAGAGGACCTCAAGTATGCAGCGCGACACTTTGGTGACAGCCTGGCTGATCTTCCAGGAGATGATCGGATCAGGCAAAAGAGTTCGGAGTTACAAGAGGCGCAAAGAAACCTTGAAACTTGCAAGTCGTCAAAGCAGAGAGAAGAGGAGAACCTTGTCGTTTTCAACGATCAAGTTGCGGCAATAGATGAAAAGCTTTCGGACACTCAAGCTGCAAAAGATTTGCAGCAAAAGCGGCGAGAATTGGAAGGGCAGTTGCGCTCATCGAGCGCTTCACTCGCAGAAGCTGAACGGGAGACAATCCGGTGATCGGTCGTCAAGCAATCAATGTAGTGGCCAATCGTCTCTCGACTGAAACGCTCCATTTTATTGACGAAGAGAAGCTCAGGGGGAAGATCCCAAGTCCATACAATGAGGATCTTGTCACGACCCTTCTGTCAGATCAACAATGTGTCTGTGGAAGACCTCTCGAACCAGGATCTGAGTGTTACCGTAACATCCAAAACCTCCTCCGCAAGGCTGGCAACGCTGAAGTTCAGAATCGCGTTATGCGGGTGCGAGGGTATTTGGGAGAGCTAAAAGTAAAGCGATCAAACGCTCCCAAGGATCTACAACGCTATCAAAAAGCATATGCATCTGCGTATCAGTCCAGCAAGCGAGCAGAACAACAGCTCAACGAACTCAGCCATAAGTTATCAAACATCGACTTTGAGGACATTGCACAAAGAGAAAGGGCCAGAAAGGATCTTGTCGCCAAAGGTGTTGCGGCTAATCGTGAAATAGGCCAGATAAATCTCAAGATTAGCATCTACGAGAAGACAATTGATAATCTTACACGCGAGCAACAGCGCCTGGCACTGAGTAGTGCAAAGGCCATGAAATTACTTAACCGCAAAACGCTTGCTGACCGAGCTGCAGAGCTCCTCAAGACTATCCTAAATAATCACGAAGAACAGGCGAAAAAGATGATCGCCGAAGAGGTTAATAGTATTCTTTCCGTAACTGCAAGACGCAACTACCAATTTGCATTCGGTTCCGGATTCTCATTTGATCTAACTTACTCGCACAATGGCCGTACTGTGCCGCGGAGCAGCGGGGAGAATCAGCTCTTGAGCCTCGCGTTTATCGCAGCGTTAATTAAATTTTGCCGGGATCGGTCCATGACGAAAGATGACCCGCTTTTGATACCTGGCATTGTCGCACCCCTCGTCTTGGATTCGCCATTTGGTCAACTGGACAGCACCTACCGAGTAGATACAGCATCCTTCATCGCGTCGATGGCTGAACAGGTCGCTTTATTCGTTTCAAGTTCCCAAGGCAGCCCCGACGTACTTGAGGTGTTGAGCGAAAGAGTGGGAAAGGAATATGTGCTTATATCGGAGAATCGGGGGGCGCGAAATGGGAAGCACTCGGAGGTCCTTGTATTGAAAGGGCGACAATTTGAGACTTCGCTCTTTGGTTGCCAGAAGGATATGACAAGAATCGAGGTAGTCCAATAATGAGGACTTTCCGGCATAATTCTTCACACGATGCTTTAGTGCACCTCCTGTTTGAGACGCCGCATAAGCGAGCTAATCAGGCCATCTTCGTCACGAAACGCGATCTACTCTGTTTTGCAGCAGTCCTCGGGTTCAATATTGGAAAACGCGGAAAGATCATGGAGAAACCGACTGATTTTGTGGATTCGCGTCCGTTCGAGAATTCGCAAGAAGCAATGAATATTCTGTACTTGATCGGCCTCGCAGAAACGAAAGATGTAGATTGCCTGCGCGAAGAAAACGATGACAAACTTGTGGAGGTCTTTGAGGAATACGCCGACATGGGACTCACAACACTTCAGGAGTGGTTGCGAGAGACGCCTTCTGACCCATACGGAGATCGAGCAATCATCGAAGCGTTAAAAGCTCATGGGTATTTGGCACCAACCGAAGAGCCTGCTGAGGAAGTAGTAGCGGAGGTTGAATTCTAGGTGCTGCGTGATCTCAAATTTAAGTCGGTCTATCGGTCAGATGATGATAATATTCTGGCGGATTTCTATATCCCGGCGCTAAAGGAGTCGATTTCGTATGATCGGGCGGTCGGATACTTCAGTTCTTCCATGCTCTCGTTTGCAGCGCAAGGTATTGGCTCCCTAATTGAAAAGCAAGGTTCGATGCGACTTATCGTTGGCGGAGAGTTGACACAGGAAGAATCTGACGCAATTCTCAACGGCTATGATCTTCGTTCCATAAGCGAACGTATTGGACTTGCATTTTGTAAGACTATTGATCAAGTCGTTGAAGAGCTCTCGTACTCACGCCTGCAAGCCCTCTCCTGGATGATTGCTCAAGGTACACTTTCGATCAAGGTAGCTCTCAAGCGACAAGGAATGTATCACGAAAAAATCGGCATATTTAGAGACAAGCATGGAGATGAGATAGTGTTTCAGGGGTCGGCAAACGAGACACTTAATGCTTTGCTCCCTGACTATAACTTTGAATCCATTAACGTATTTCCATCGTGGAAAGACGAATTCCGTGCACATGCTGAGCCTTATGTTCAAGGATTTGAACGGCTCTGGACCAACAAGAGTAAGGGAACCTTGGTGCTAGAGTTTCCGGAGGCGGCGCGAGAGAAGCTGATCCGGATTGCAACCAGAATTGTTAGACCTCCAAACCCGCAGATCGAACTGGCGATCTGGGAGAGCATGACTCGCGCGCCGGAAGACAGTAGTTTACTGGGTCCGAGTGCACCAACCGTCTTGAATGGAGAGCCCTTTGAAATTAAGCCCCACCAGCGCAATGCCCTGGAGAAGTGGCGCGCCCAAGATTTACAAGGAATACTTGCTTTGGCGACGGGGGCTGGAAAGACGATCACGGCACTCTATGCTGCTACGAGACTGTTTATCGCTAATAAGCGGCTGTTCTTGGTAGTTGCCGTACCGTACACTGATTTGGCCGACCAATGGAGAGAAGAGGCAGCTCTCTTCAACATTCAAGCCATTGGCTGTTACGATACCGCAGCGAGTTGGAGGGATGAATTGGGTAAGGCTATTCAACTCTTCAATGATGGTCACCTACCATTCCTTTGTGCCGTTGTTGTAAATAAAACACTCCAGGGTGAGCAATTCCAAGACTTCTTGAAGGCGATTGATGGTAAGAATCTGATGTTCGTTGGAGATGAATGCCATCGGCATCGAGCAGCTAAGACTGCCATTTGCCTTCCGAGCCAAGCGCGATATCGCTTAGGACTTTCCGCAACTCCTGAAGAATATACGGCAGAGGGTGAGGAAGACGATGCGCTCTATAAGTACTATGGACCGATTTGCGCTCGCTATTCGCTTGCTCAGGCATTGAAGGATAAGGTCCTGACGCCTTACGAATACAATCTGGTCCTTGTCGAACTAACGGAGGAAGAAACGGAAGAGTACGTCCGATTGACTCAAGAGATCTCGCGGCGCGCAGGAGCCGCGAGCATCAACGATGATGGCGCTTCAAGCGATTCCATGCTTGAGATGTTGCTCTTTAAGAGGGCAAGATTGATTGGAGCTGCTAGAAACAAGCTCCCCGCGTTGCACGAAATCCTAGAAAAATCCGAGCCGTCCCCTCTAACGCTGTTCTATTGCGGAGACGGTAGCGTAGAGGGACCTGAAGACGGAGTATTTCAACGCCAAGTAGAAGCTGTTTCGTCTCTTTTAGGCGATCTAGGGTGGAGGTCAAGCCGCTTTACATCGGAGGAGTCAAAGACTCGCCGTCGGGAGTTGTTGGAAGACTTCAAGATCGCGAACATAGATGCTCTGGTTGCAATTCGATGTCTTGATGAGGGCATCAATATTCCGAGTTGCCATACAGCTTATTTGCTGGCAAGCTCGCGGAATCCTCGTCAGTTCATTCAGAGAAGAGGCAGGATTCTGCGAAGGGCTCCAGGCAAAGAAAAGGCCACGATTAACGATTTCCTTGTTATCTTGCCTCAATCTGCCGTTGCTGATTTTGATCAGGAGCGTTCTCTGTTCAAAGCTGAGATCAAGAGAGTCGCAGAATTTGCAGGCCTTTGTTTGAATTATGCCGAGGCCTACAAGCAGGTTGAGGGGTTATTGAGAGAATATGATCTTGTGCATGAATTCCGTGATAAGGGCGCTTCAACTGAATAGCGGTTTCACCTCATCCTTCCGCGTTCCTATGCTCAGCTCTCCCGCTTGCGTGCTTGTTTAGACACAAGGCCGTTTGGCTGGCCCAGGAATACCTCTGAGGGCAAGTACCGGCGCAGCTCTCCGCAGAGTGGGCAGGGCACTACGATGGGCTGGAATGGGAACTCCTTCACACCTGCCGGGACATCCCTTCTGCACCGTTTGCAGGTGACGACGAACTGCTTACGCTCCAGGATTGGGAACCCAAAACTCATTCGCCGATCATAGGCGAAGAAAGGGCGAATTGTCATCCACAGAGGAAGAACACGTAGCGTGGGCGGTTGCGGTTCGTGTCGGTAGGATTGCATCGCGCCCTCCTCTCTGCTGAGGGCGACCGTCGCAAACGGCGTTTTCCGGGACCAACCGGGGGTTTACTCACATCATGGGCTCAGGCTGCACATTTTTTTGGACATTAGCAGGGGAGTACTATTGAAACCGGGAGCGAAAGATGGACCTATACACAAAGAATGGACGACCGCTTCAGGTATCAGGTGACTACGTTTATAGTCATTCTGGAAAGATTGTCGGACGCATTCGGGGAGAAAAGGTTTTTGGTACCGGGGGGCGCTACGTTGGAACCATCGTTGGGGATCGGCTCGTTTACCGTTCTACCGAAAGTGCGGTAATCAGTTCTTCGTTTTCCGTTGCAAACCGGGCTGGTTCGGCACGCGCGAATCGTGCGGGATCGGCTATCTGGGGAGACGAACCCGACATACCAGACTGAGATTGCGAAGAGATTAGTCCGACTGACGGGTGTTGGCCGTCATTCGGCGCTTCGCTCAGACGTACATCGGGGGTAATCATGGTGGACGAGCAAGAATATCACGACAATAAACTTCCAAACAAAGTGTACGTTAGTAGGCGTATTACCACTGACGGAGGCGACGTACCTCGCGGATTCCGAATCGCATCAAAGGTCATCGATTCGCCGAACAGTCACAAATTTGGGCGGGAGTATGGGGAACTTGTTCTCCGGGTAACTCAAGGCGGGCGTTCAGAAATAAAGGTCAAGTTCTACGAAGATGACCGCTCCATATTTGGTATCACAATACAGAGGTATTCCCGCGTAACAAGAGATTCACTCAAGGAGTCGTTCTCTTTCGTCGGGGACGAAATCACGCGGTTCATAGAGTTTCTTTTGAACGTATGCCGCGTGAAGCTCCCAAGCCCCGAAAAGCTCAACATCGATGATGAGACGTTCCGTCGGATGTTACTCTCCCCGGAACGGCTCACGGACCTAATCCATGACAACCAAGAGAAGATATTGGCCTGGGTGAGATCCGAAGCCACAGCGTCAGATATCGTTGCACTTGGCTATAGGCGAAAACAACTCGAACGCTTCAGGAAACTACTATTTGAACCCGAGTATTTCGACTCCGAGCGCCATGCAGAAGGCACTACTGTAACTGCGGAACGAGTCTGGCAAAGATTTTTCGAACAAAACAAATGGATTTTTGGCTTTGGACTCACCTACATTTTCCTTTCAAATCTTCAAGAAAGGAACTTGGAGCAGGTAGTAGAGGGAGCAGACATCTGGGGAGAGGGAAAGCGCGCTGACGGCGTTCTGAAGACCCGAGGGGCTATTGAGGCACTTTGCCTCGTCGAAATCAAGAGGCATGACACAGCCCTGCTTAAAGAGGGACCGAACTACAGGAGTGGGTGCTGGTCGCCCTCCGATGATCTAACGGGCGGCATCGTGCAATCCCAAGCGACGGTTGAAAAAGTGCTCAGAAGGCATAATGAGAAATATGAACCAATCACACGATCTGGAGACCCAACAGGAGAGGCGCTCTTCGCTTACCAACCACGCTCATACCTAGTCATTGGGCGGCTAAACGAATTCGAAACTGAGCAAGGTCCAAACATCGGGAAATATAGGTCATTCGAACTTTTCAGGCGCAACACAATCCGGCCCGAGATAATCACCTTTGATGAGCTTTACGAGCGTGCGAGATTCATTGTGGAGCACGCCGACACCTAGGGCCGTCCCATGCAAATCAATCCTCTCGATACGGAGGCGGAGCTCGTGGTGAGGGGAGAAGTTGCTCGCAGAGAGTGATTACTCCCGGAATGTCGGCAAGTATCATGGAATATGTCAGATGCACTCGCCTTGCCAGAATCGCTTGTCGCTAGGGCGTTTGCCGGTACCGATCGGCGGGAATTTCGCGATTGCCGACCACCCGGACTGGCAGGCATTACTTCTTCTCGGGAAACAGGACCGCGTCCTTTGGGTCCTGCATGACCGAAAGAATGTTCTCGGCCACTTTCTCAAGTAGCTTCGTTCCCCAGAATGGGTCGTCTTTGTCGTAGTAGATGACACGCACATGACGAAGGTCGAAGGGGACGTCCTCTTCATTCGCTTTCGAGCATACGAGTATGACAGGCTTGTGAAGCGCGTGAGCGAGACCGAGTTCATAAAGCACGTTGGCATTGCGGTTTGTGAGTTCTGCCAGTAGAACCCGGGCTGAAGTGATTCCCTTCCATATTTGTTCAACGATTTTCCCCGTGCCGTAGAGGTCAGCGTCGGCCCGGTCTGCCTTTAGTTTGGCTTTCTCAATCGCGGGTTTATAGATGCTGTCGTAGTAGCCGCCGACGGGATTGGCAAATGGCATCATGACGAAACACGTATCATCAGCGGCCACCGTCAACCCCTTGGACAGTTTCCTTATCTGCTCCCCACCAACCTGTGTGCTGGTATCTGCCGGCGACGAAACATCCAGAACACGAAGCTTGCCGTTGCCCAGTTCTTCCAGAAGCTCCGCTTCCTTGAGCGTTGCGGTGAATACCTTTACGAATTCATTGACCTGCTCGCGGGGAACGTTGAATGAATCCACCAACGTGTTGACGAGGAACTCGGAGTCAGGAAGATTCTCGCTGCGATATTTCGTGTAGACTTCGGAAATGACGGGAGCATTCATTACAGCCAGGCGCAACGCGCTGAGCTTGTCCTTTGGGTCTTGCGGACGAACAATCTTGCGCGTTAGATCCGTTGGTTTGATTTGCCCAGGAGAAGGACGTTCTAGCAATCCATACTTGAGGGCGGAACTAATCTCAACGGAAACGTCACCAGTCCAGCCAATTTTGGCGTAACCCGCACCTTCACGGTCGGTGCACTCTTCGCCAGCATTCTGGTCTATGATCGCTTGCGGAATTCTGAGGCATTCGAGGATCGAGTCTTTGGGATACTTTACCTTCGCGCCCGGAGTGCCTCCTCCAGCGCCAGCCTTCTTCGTTGCGGCCCTTTTGTTTTTGACGGCGGCTTTCTTCCTGGGTTTTTTCCTAGCCGGGGTCGCTGGGGTTCTTACTTCGGGTTCGGCAGTGCTAGGCGGCCGTTGCCCTTCGTTACTTTGAGCCATGAAAAGGACTCCTTTGGCCCGAAAACCTGCCTTCAACCGGGACCATAAATGATTCTACTCGCCTTTAGACGGCTGGCCATACCTGTTATCCTCGGGAAAATAGCCGTTTCCGATGGAGGCAATCCCTGCTATGGCTCGAAGAAGGTGCTTTATTAGCGCAAAGTATGGACTGGATTTATCAGCCCTGCAGCAAGCGCTTCAGCAGAACGATGTCGAGTGGCAGTGGGCTGAGGTGTCGCCGGTTGGGATGTCCATTATGGAGTCAATCACGACCGCGATCAACAGCGCTGACTTCGTAGTGGGCGTCTTCTCGGACGAACTCATAAGCCCCAACATCGCTTTAGAGATCGGCTACGCGCTGGGGCGCGGAGTGCCAGTGGTTTTGCTTACGGCCGGCGTCTTTGCGATACCGTTCGATCTTGCCGCATTTCGGCACCTAAGAACCGACCTGCACGATCCCAAGCTTCTGTCTTTTCAGATTGACTTGCTTCTGCGTAGCTTTGAAACGCCCAAGAGAGCAAAACGGCCACTTGGTCTCCCCCCTTCCTCTCCCGCGGGAATCGTGGTTAGCAAACCAGCTCCGAAATTATTCGGCTCCGCTCTAGAACAGACCATCGCGGCAGCGATCACCTCCGCTGGCGGCCGAGTGACCGTCCCCGACGCTAGTAGCGGGCGACAGGCTGCTGATCTGCTTATGTGGCTCCCGGAACTGGATAAGGATTTGTTCAACCCCGCAGCAATTGAGGCCAAGAGGACCATCGGGCTCCAAGACCTTCCGGACGCGCAGTTGCGACTCGGCCAATTCGTCCGAGCATCTGGGCTCGGCTGCGGCCTAATCGTTGTGAATTCGGTTGCCCTTGCCCCCCGTCTTTCGCGAATCCATCCATTTCCGTATGTGTTCCTGATCTCTCTTCCTGAATTCAAAGACAAGTTAGGAAAGGGCGAGCTCGCCTCTTGGGTTAGGCAGCAGCGTAACCGGCTCGCGCATGGTGTGCTCTGATGCCGTTTCCTTACAGGAAGATCGCTAGACGACTCCTCGAAGGCGACATCGCAACGGTCACGAGGGAGGTCGGAGCGGCCCTGGAGGATGTCGTTGCCTGGACGCTTTGCTCGTTGCCGGGGGTGCGTGTCCTTCACCGTGACTTCGTGAATCGAGCTAACTCGACCGAGATCGATCTGTTCCTTTTCAATAATCCACGCTTGAGCCCAATTGAGTTTCTGCCCCAATTCGTGATTGTCGAATGTAAGAACTGGCGAGACCGTGTCAACAGCGCCACAATCCGTGACTTCATTACAAAGGTTCGATCAGCGCGTCAAGAGGTAGGAATTCTAGTCGCGGCCAATGGGGTCACCGGCGATGCCGCAGACCAAACTGCAGCAAATGACGACATCCGTCTCGCATTTGACCAGGACGGAACCAAGATTCTTGTCCTGACTAGGGGCGAAATCGAGCAATTCAGGTCTCCCCGCGAGATCGTCCTTTTGCTTGAAGAAAAGTATGGAAAGGCCTGCCTACGAAGCACCACGATCACTTGAATGGGGTCGCGGCCGGAATTACCTGCTACAAAGGCAATCAGGGAATTGGTACCGATATGTACGGCATTGGGTGGTGTTGCAGCGGATGCGGTCGCGAGTGGTTCGCGCCTGGACGATCTGCACGGTGCGGCGGCCGCCGGGATGGGTGCGGTTCTGCATGGTGGGCCTCAATGTGGGGAGTGAGGCGGGCGGAATCTCGCCGGAGATCTCGCCCGCGTGGGCCGTTTAACCGGCCGGGTGGAACTGGTCGCCGCATCTATGGCGGCGGGGCTTCGTTGCGGTGCACCACGGCGCGGCGATAAAAGTGTGGAGGGGGAGAGGGCACGAGAAGCGCCGCATACCTTCGTATGCAGAAACGCCTCACAGCGCCGGACTAAGCGCGGGCCGAACCGGCCCTGGTCCGGCACGGCGGAGAACATGCCAGGATAAGCACGCACGAAAACAGCCGCCAGCGGCGGCACGTGCGCGCAGATTTGCCGCTAAGAGCGCCCCGGCGGGGCAGCGGCAAATACGAAACCATTCCGTTCCATCCACCTCCGCCAGCGGCTCCGGTGAAACACGGCTTCGGAGGCTCACGGTCAACGCGGCTTGTTGCGCTGACCTCTTTTGGATTTGTCGTGGGTCTCTGCCGCTTTCGACGCCTTAGCCTTGGCGTCGTCCCCTTGCGGGAGTTCCCATCCCGCCATGCCTTGTAACACGCGGTCGGCGTGCTTGATCGTGTTCACGTGTCCATAGTGGTTTTCAATCATGTTGACAGAAGTTCCCATCTGCTCGGCGAGGAAATACACGTCCACGCCCTCCTGCAATCTGAGCGTGGCGTAGGTATGCCGGAAGGAATAAGTCGAACGCGAAACGCCCTGCGTGCCTTCGCGCAGATTCGCCTCGTTCAGAAGATCCTCAATCAGCGAGCTGTAAAGAGTTTTTGCGGGCTTGCCTGTGACATTGGTGAATACCCTGTCGTCCGGTTCTGTGGCTTTCGAGATTGTGCGGATGCGTTCTAAATAATCTCCGACGCTCTTGGGCGCGACCAGCTTGCGCGATTTGTCCTTGCCCTGCACGAACAAGACAACGATCTCGCGGCCCTCGCGGTCTTTCGTGGGCATGATGTCGCGCCAGCGGAGATTTTTCATCTCCACTGGCCTCATGCCCGTGTTGCAGGCAATCAGGATCATGTTGTAGGTAACGGTGCGATACCAGATGCTCGAAGGCTTGTCCGTCTCGCCAATCCACTTGCGCCCGACCGTGTGGAGTTTGCGATACTCCTCCAGCGTGAACTCGTCACGCCGCATCGTCTTGAGCTTCGGGCGCTCGTCGAAACGCTGGCTTGCGGGGACATAGCGCTTCTTCACCGCATAGTTCATGATCGCCCCGAAAATCGACATCTCGAAGCGGATGGTGGAATCGCTGATGAAGGGAACCGCGTGAACATCCTTCGGTTTGACGGCAATCGGTTTCAAGACCCGGACGCCTCTCGTGTGCTGGACCTTGGTGCGGCGTGCGGATTCATGGTCCGCGAAAGACTGCGCTTCTTCGGCTGTGACCTCCCGAACGCCGTTACGCTTGTGGCGTCCCGCGCCGTTCTCCCGCCGCCATGCCGGATAGCTGCCCCAGCGTTCATCGCCGATAAGATGTACCTGCGTTGAACCTGCATACCTGTCTAAAGTGCCTTCGATGACGGCACGGAGTTTCTTGGGCCGCGCGGCGCTGATCTCTCCGCGTTTCGCCCGCGCCTCCTGCGTCAACAGATACTCTCGCGCCACCTCGCGGAAGGCGCGATTGAACACGGGAACGTCATGCTTGATGCGAAATCGGATGTCGGCATCCTGGTCAAAGGCGCGTTCACGAGCCGTGCTGATATCGGTCGTCTTGAGCGAAACCGTCTTATAGCGGTCGGCCTTCGGCATCTTCATGCGGCAATACCACATCCGGTGCCCCACGTCGCCGCGGCGGAAGAGAATCAGGCCGGGTTTCAGTTCCTCTTTCTCGGTAAGAAACGCCATGTTGCCTCCTGCTGTTTATTCCGTTCTGTGCAGTTTCCGTGCAGATTTTCCCTGCAAGTCGTTGATTCTTCGTGGCTGTGCAGGCTTTGTATAGAACATCGTAACATAATATGTTGTTTATTTCTAATTATTTATGATATAGTTGTCATCCTGAGCGAAGCTTGGCCCGATTTTGGGCCAAGTGGAGTCGAAGGACCTGCATTTCGGGGCTTCGACTTATGCTGCGAACTTCGGGGACACCACACTAGGGGCTGGAAGCTAAAAGCTGCCTTTCAGAACCGCTGGTGAATCAGCTGTGCGTACCAGAGCACCGGAGCGGCCAGAAGCAGCGCGTCGATGCGGTCGAGGACGCCGCCGTGACCGGGCAGCAGCGTGCCGGAGTCCTTTGCGCCCACTGAGCGCTTCAGGGCGGACTCGGCCAGGTCGCCCACCTGCGCCGCCACGTTGACCACCACGGCCAGCACCAGCCAGTACCAGACTTCTTCCGGGTAAGAGAGCTTGGCGGAGTTCCACTGGGTGAACCAGTCGGCCAGGGCCAGCAGCCCACCAGCGGCCAGCAGGCTGCCTGCCACCGAGGCAAGTGCGCCCTCCCAGGTTTTGTTCGGGCTGAGCCGGGGTGCAAGCTTGTGGCGGCCAAAAGCGCGGCCCACATAGAGCGCCACAATGTCTCCCGCCCAGACCACGCAGAGGAGGAAGGTAACCAGCGAGGGTCCGTTGGGTTCGTCGCGGAGCGCCGGAAGCGTCAGCAGGGTGAGCCCGATGTAAACCACGCAGAAGACGGAGACGGCGGCGTCCGGCATCACGCGCTCGGTGGACGAGCCGAAGGTGCAGTAGAGCAGAAGGCCGAGACAGAGCACGGTGAAGATGGCCGCGGTGAGGTCAGGATACTCGGCGTTGCCGGCGAAGAGGGCGGTAATGGCTACCACAACGGCAATGCGCGGCGGGCGGGCTCCGCCGAGGGCGGTCAGGCCCAGATACTCCCACGCTGCCAGCCCGGCGAGGATGGCGGTGGAGACCGTCACCAGCCAGCGAGGGCCAAGAAACACCAGCAGCAGGACCAGTGGAATCAGAACCAGGGCTGTGACGACGCGTTTCATTCCAAGGGTGAGGATACACCGCCGAGGCGGAGAATGCGGCCCGTGTGGGCGGGAGATGAGCCGCATCCTGCCTGGATTCAAGAAGAGCGTGCCGAGGGCAGCGCTGATTTCGCAGCGCCGGCCAGAAGCTATGGGCCCAATTGGGCTGGGAAAGGATCAGGCTTTCCTTCCGCCATCGGTCCGGAGCCAGCGGAGAAAGGCTTCGGAGCCGCCACGCTGAGCCAGGGCTTCCTTCTGCCGGAAACGTTTTTCTTCAGCCAGTTTTTGCAGCCTTGCCGCAGGATCTTCGGGCTTTGCGGCCGTCTTTTCTTTCACGAGGGACATCTCTCCTCCATATACCGAACGTCAGGATGGAGGGGCGAGGTCATGGTTGTATATGGCAAAAAAGATGTAGGTACATCGAAAGTAATCAACCCGCTGGAATTTTGGGAATCAATCCTGCACCCGGCGGTGCATCCTACCCTGCAGCGATCTTGAAGCGCTCGGCTTCTTCGTCGACTTCGCCGGACCCTTCGCCCAGGCCGCCGTAGCGGCGCTCGCGGCGTTGGAAGTCGGCGATGGCCTCCAGCAGATGGATGCCGCGAAAGTCGGGCCAAAGCCGCTCGGTGACGAAGATCTCGGTGTAGGCGATCTGCCAGAGAAGGTAATTGGAGAGGCGCATCTCGCCGGAAGTGCGGATGAGCAGGTCGGGGTCGGGCATGTGCGCCGTGTAGAGATGGCGGTGAATGTCTTCTTCGGTGATGCGGTCGGGGGAGATATGCTTCAGCTTCATCTCCGCGGCGAGGGCGCGGAAGGCGTCGACCAGCTCGGACCGGCCGCCGTAGTTGAGGGCCAGGGTAAGCGTGGTGCCGGTGTTGCGGGCGGTGGCATCTGCGGCCCAGGCCATCTTGTCCTGGACTTCAGGGGGCAGCTCGTGGATGCGGCCGATGTAGCGCATGCGGACGTTGTTGTCCATCATGCGCTGCAGGTTGGTCTCCAGGTAGCTGCGCAGGAGGCGCATCAGGAAGTTGACCTCGGCGCGCGGGCGGCGGAGATTATTTTCCAGCGAAAAGGCGTAGAGAGTGAGCCAGGGCAGGCCGATGCGGCGAGGCCGTCTCCGTGACCAGTTGGACGCTCTTGGCGCCCTGCTGATGGCCGAGGAAGCGCTTGAGCGAGCGATGGCCGGCCCAGCGGCCGTTGCCGTCCATGATGATGGCCACGTGCTCAGGCAGGCGCTCGGGCTTGAGCGTCGCGTAAACAGCGCGCTCCTCCGCGGTCAGCTCATGGATGCGCAGCGTGCCAGAAGAATACAAAGAACTCGCCTCGACGTTGCTCTTGCGGCTTCCAGAACAGCCTCCGGCCATTGGGTTGCAGAGGCCAGAGGAGGGCAAACAGGGACCGGGCTCACAAATCTCTATGAGAAGCCCCGGCACCCGCCGCTGACGCTTTGCCCGGGGTACAGGGTTCTGCGGGCCGAGCGAAGAACCAGCACAATCGACCCTAGCACATGCGCCCATGCGCCGCAATCGCGGTTAACACGCACGGCAGTGCGTAGCGGACATGCGGCCTGACCGGCTGGAACGATGCGCCGGAAATGGGCCACGTACGCGGGAGCTTAGGCCGTCCCTGGGCGCGGCCGGCCAACGGCCCTAGGCGGAGCGGCGGCGGCCAAGAGCAGCGTCCCGCACCGCGCCCGCAAAGAGCGTGCGGTGCATGGGTTCCAGGTGCGGCAGCAGGGCGGCAATCTCGGCCAGGAACGGGTCAGCGAAGATGGACGCGACTTCCTCGTCGCGAACGCTGCGCGAGTCGCGAACCAGCTGGCTGATGTCCACATCCAGGGCCGCAGCCAGCCGCTCCAGCGAGCCGAGCGTCGGAATCGCCTTGCCGTTTTCGATCTTGGAGATGTAGGTGCGGGGCACCTGCATGCGACCGGCAAGCTGCCGCTGGCTCAGGTGGCGGGCCTTGCGGATATCGCGCACCTGCCCGGCAACCTGCAAGACCGGCCTCGGCCGATGGGGGCGCGCTGGGATGGGGCACAAGTTGCGGAACCGGATGCGGGGGCTCCTCCATATCGAGGGGCTTGCGGCATTTTCTGCAAAGGGAGTTGGTGGTTCTGTATTGAACAAGGCTGCAATAGTCGCAGCGCACAACCTCGCGCGTGTCAGCGCTGACCAGGGTAGTTGCCATCGGCCGTGTGCGGAGCGCCAGAGCTGGATCTCCGGGGTGTCTTTTAACACCGCGATGTTTGCTACTTTCGGGGATACGAACCATAATTGTCAAGTAGAAACTTAGGCTCAAAACCGGTCCCCGCCTAAGATTTCCCCATCATAACCGGAAAAACAGGAAGAAGCACGAACCAAATGAAGCAACAGGAGAAATATCCTTCATGGACAACCTCAGCCCAATTGCCCCTGTTTCCGATGCCTACAACCGCGCCGCGGCGTGGCAACTGCTGACGGAGTGGACCCAGAGTGAGAGCCTGCGCAAGCATGCCCTGGCCGTGGAGGCCTGCGTGACCGCCTGCGGCGAGGCGGAAGCTGACCGGCTGGGGCTGACCGGCGCGGCGCGATCGGCGCTTATCGAGCTCTATTCGACCACCGCGTTGCTGCACGACTTTGACTACGAGCGCCACCCAACCCGGGAGGAACACCCGTTTGTGGGGGTGCGCGAGCTGGAGCGGCTGGGCTGGCCGGTGGAGCTGCGCACGGCGATTCTTGGCCATGCGGAGTATTCGGGTGTACCCCGCGTCACTCACCTGGACAAGTGCCTGTTCGCCTGCGACGAGCTGGCGGGATTCCTGACCGCCTGCGCCTTGGTCAAGCCGACCAGGGCGATTGCCGATGTGGAAGTGGCCGGGGTCCGCAAGAAGATGAAGGACAAGGCATTCGCGCGCGGAGTGAACCGGCAAGACGTGATTCAAGGCGCTGCGGAGCTGGGCGTGGACCTGGACGCGCACATTGGGTTCTGCATTGAGGCGATGCGGAAGAGGGCTGCCGAACTGGGTCTATGAGAGGCCGCACCGGCCCCCGCGCCGAATCGGGCATTGACAGCTCATTGATGAGGGTGGGTCTGAGGGTTGCTGGTTACGGCACTCACCAAGACAAAACTACCGAATCCTATCTCCAGGCGGGTATGAAGAGTCGACGACGCTAACAAAGCGGTTCCTCAACGGCTTCTTCTCAACGTCAGACAATTCGATCCTCGCCTGTGTTTCAGACCACTTGTCATAGCCGCGCAGGCGCTCCCGGATTTCGATCACCATGATGGCTCCAGTTTGGCACAAAAGTGGGAGTTACCCTTTGATTGCTCCATGCAAAGATCGAAATTGCCGCAACAACCAAGGAGCATTTCACTTTGCCGAATTTCGCTGGAACCATCCCCGCCGTCAGAGAGCGCCCGAAGGTCGCGAAAAAGCCCACCATTCTGCCACCTCCCGCGGAGTCGGCAAAGAGAAGCCAGAAAACAAAGGAAATGCCCGCGGCCAGGCTGACCCTCGTGCCGGCGGTGCCGCGCACGGCTGCTGCGGAGACTCCTCGACTTGCGCCGGCTGCCACTGTCGAGGAGCCGAAGACCGTAGATGCCGCGGCTGTTCCTGCATCCAATGGCACCCAGACAGCCCCCAGCGCTCCAGCGGAAGCAGCGATGAAGGACCGGCTCAGCGTGGTCAGGCGGGCTACCTCAATCGCTCCCACCATCCCTCCCGTAAAGGCGCGGCCAAAGGTGGCCAAGCGGCCGACGATTACCGGGCCCACCATTCCAGCAAAGAAGCCGCTGGTGAAGAAGAAGGCCGAACCAAAGGAATCGACAGGCGGGGCGGCGAGTTGGATTCCGTGGCTGCCCCTGGCGGTGGGGATTGTACTCGGATTTATAGCGCCGCAACTGTTTGCGTTGGCCTCGGTCTGGAATCCCTGGGGACTGCGGGTGGTGTTCCCGTTTGTGCAGTTCGTGGGACTGCGCGAGATTGGCATGAGCGACGAGCTCACGCGCACCCTGCCGCAGCTGATGCTGTACCTGCAGTTCCCGCTGGAGGGGCTGTTGGTGGCCAACAACCTGCGCCGCGGGATGCGCGCCTCAATTGCTGTTTCGCCCATCTTTTTTCTGCACTTTGTGAGCGCGCTGGTTTTGTGGATTGTAGCCTTGGGCTCCTCGCGGCTCATTTGATGCATCCAAGTGTGCACCAGGTGACGCGTGTCACCTGCACGTGCTTGCTGAACTGCGCTACGATAGGCTGTTCGCGGCTGCACTGAGCAGCTGGGCGACCGCACCTGGAGATCCCCATGAGCCGCTTCCACCACGTTGTTACCCGCTCCGAGAATGGCGTGAAGACCATCCTCATGAACCGCCCGGACAAGCGCAATGCGCTCTGCCCGCTGCTGATTGAGGAGCTGACCCAGGCCCTGCGCGAAGCGGAAACCTGCGAGTGCGGGGTTGTGATCCTGACCGGGGCCGGCCCGGCTTTCTGCTCCGGGTTGGACATGGAGCACCTGGAAACCATGAACGCCAGCACCCCGGCGGAGCACAGGCGCGACTCAGAGAACATGGCGCGGGTGCTGCGGACGCTCTACGACTTTCCCAAGCCGATTATCGCGGCGGTGAACGGCCCGGCCATTGCCGGCGGCATGGCTCTGGCCACCATTCCCGACTTCACCATCGCCGCGCCGGAGGCCAAGTTCGGCTATACCGAGGTGCGCGTGGGCTTTGTTCCGGCCATCGTGGCCTCGTTCCTGATTCGCCAGGTGGGTGAGCTGCGCACCCGGGAACTGCTGCTCTCCGGCAAGATTCTCAAGGCGCAGGAGGCCCTGCAGATGGGCCTGGTGACGCAGATTGTGGAGCTGAGCGACCTGATGCCCACGGCCTACGCCCTGGCGCAGTCGCTGCTGATGAACAGCCCACAGGCCATGCAGGCGGTGAAGCGGCTGCTGTCAAAGCATGCCAGGCGGCGCCTGGACGAGGAGATTGAAGACGCGATCGAGATGAACGCGCAGCAGCGCTCGACCGAGGACTTCAAGGAAGGCGTTCTGGCCTTCAAACAGCACCGCCGCGCCGACTGGCCAAGCATGCGCGTCAAGGTGTAGCTGAGCTTTGTGGGGATACTCTTAAGAATCTGCAGCCCTAGGCGAACGGCTTGTTGGCGCGCAGTTCCGCCACAATCTCCGCCGCGGCGGCACGCGCTTTATCTGCCTGGTCGGGCGGAAAGCTGATGGCGCCGACGCGGGCGTGTCCGCCGCCCCCATAGCGCTCGCAGACCTGTGCCAGGTTCACCATCTTCGCCGGGTCGGCCTTGGTCCAGGGATTGGAGCCGACGGCCACCTTGGTGCGGAAGCTGGACTTGGAGAGACCGATCGAATACGTGGCGTTGGGGTAGAGATAGTAGGGGATGAACTTGTTGAAGCCCTCGAGCTGGTGATCGGTGATATCGAAGAAGATGGTTCCGTCGCGCTCCTCGGCGCGGCTGCGGATGAGCGCAAGAGCTTCCTTGTGGCGCTCCAGCAGCGGCGGAAGCAGGTCCGCCACGAAGGGCTGGCTGAGCACCTCGGCCAGCGGCATGGTAGTGAGCAGCGGAATCAGGCGCGGGATGAAGGCTGGATCCTGGGTGGCCTCGATAATAAGCGTGAGCTTCATGGCGGGAGCGGCCATTTCGACGGCCGACTCGGGGCTCTCGTACTGTGCCCCGTCCACAATGTCGGCCCAGTGAATCAGTTCCGCCACAGGAGCCGTATCGAAGCCGAATTGAGTGCTGGCAATGTGTGCCAGAAAGCTGGTGCAGGAGGTGTACTTGGGATCGAAGAACTTGCGGCCGGCGCAGGCAGGGTCCTGCTTGCAGGCCAGGAAGTTCTGCTGATCCTGCGCGGTGAGGAACGCGGAGAGATGGTGATCGAACCACCAGGTAATCCTTGGCGACGAACAGTATTTGAAGTCCACGATGGCGTTCTGGTCGCCGGTGAACTCGGCTTCGTCAAAGAGCGCGCCGGCGCGATGGACCAGGCCGTGGTATTCGTAGGTTGCGTCCGGGGAGACGCACTCCCGGTGGAAGCGCGTGAACAGCGAGGCTGAGCAGGCTCCGTCGAAACATTTGTCGTGGTAGAAGACGCGAACCCGCAAACCTGTGCTCCTCCAGTGGCTGAAAACAAAATATCCGGAACTGTTAAGCATCAAGGGCTGGGCTGCTTGTGTCAAGGCAGGGGGCGGTTCTTGGGCAGGGCGCGACGGCCCGGGGTGTCCGATTACGGACGGAGGTTTTCAATTCCGAACGAGGCGGGCAGGATTTTTGGGGCGGTGCTGCCGGCGAGTGGTATTGAAATCAGGCATTTGCAGGATTTCGAAAGTGGATGGACAATTGCCTTGTCTCTCGTGGATCCGCATATCCTTCTGGCAAAGCAGTTTGGAGGCATCCATGCAATCTCTGCTCCGCAACCTGATCCAGGACCTGAGGTACGGTGTTCGCCAGTTGTGGAAGTCGCCCGGCTTCACGATTACGGCGGTGCTGACGCTGGCCATCGGCATCGGCGCCAACACGGCCTCGTTCAGCATCATGGATGCGGTGGTGCTGCGTCCGCTGGCGGTGCCTGACCTGAATCATGTGGTCGTCATCTACGAGCAGAAGAACCATGGCGATGACCAGCAGGTTGCGCTGGCTGACTTTGTCGACTGGCAGCGCCAGAACCGCTCTTTTGAAGAACTGGCTGTGCGCTATGACAGCCACATGAGTTTGACCGGGGCCGGCGATGCCGCGCAGGTGTGGGCGAACTATACTTCGCCTGCCTTCTTCAGCGTGTTGCGCACCCATGCATTTCTGGGCCGCGTGTTCGACCAGAGCGAGACGCAACCCGGCCGCAACAGCGTGGCCGTGCTCAGCTACGCTTTCTGGAAATCGCACCTCGGGGCGGATCCCAGTGTTATCGGCCGCAGCATTGAGCTCGACCAGCACAACTACACCGTGATCGGCGTGATGCCCAAGGCGATGCAATACCCGTCCCGGACAGACATCTTCCTGCCCTTTGCGCCCACCGGCGAACAGCTTGCCAACCGCGCCGCGCATGGTTATCTCGTGGTTGGCCGGCTGCGCAAGGGAGTGACGCCCGCCCAGGCCCAGGCCGATCTGAATGTGATCGCCGAACGTCTGTCACATGCCTATCCGGCCACCAACCTGGGCTGGCGGGCAAGGGTTGAAACCCTGCTGGCCGATGCCAATGGTGAGTACACGCCGCTTTACTTCAACCTGGTGCAGGGGGCCACGCTGTTTGTCCTGCTGGTGGTGTGCGCCAACATTGCCAACCTGCAGTTTGCGCGCGGCATCGCACGCCGCCCGGAGATTGCCATGCGCACCGCCCTCGGCGCTGGCCGCGGACGCCTGCTGCGCCAGTTGCTCACGGAGAACATTCTCCTCGGGCTGTTGGCGAGCTGCGGGCGGTCTGCTTTTTGCTGCCGCTGACATGCACATCAGCGAAATCTCCATGCCGGAACGAGTGGCTCGCTTTATGGCCGGCTGGTCCAACATTTCGCTCAACGGCCGCGCGCTCGTCTTCTCTTTGCTGCTCGCGATTCTGGCAGGCGTCGTCTCCGGCTTTGCGCCGGCTCTGGAAGCGCTGCGGGTCAACCTGGTGGATCAGCTCAAGGCCGGATCGCGTGCGGTGCTCGGCGCAGGCCGCAGCCGCAGGCTCAGGAATGTTCTGGCCGTTGCGCAAATCGCATTGGCTGTGGCTCTGGTGGTTGGCGCGACTCTGATGTGCAAAGGCATGTTGGGCATGCTGCACCAGACCGACCCCTACAACCCCACCCACACGCTTACCTTCAACGTTCATCTGCCCGTTGCCCGTTACGATACCGCGCAGAAACAGGCCTCCTGGTATGCGCAGAGCCTTGACCGGCTGCGTGGCCTGCCCGGCGTCGAATCCGCGGAGGTTACCGGCGCGCTGCCTTATTCCGACGACGCCTGGGTCGATGATGCGCAGATCGAGAATCGTCCGCTTGCCCCAGGACAATCTCGAACCGCGATGCGGTTGGCGGTCAGCGCCGGCTACTTTGGCGCTTTCCACATTCCCCTCGTCGCCGGCCGCGTCTTCGCGTCCGGCGACGACCTCCATGCGCAGCCGGTGGCGGTGGTCAGCCGCGCCTTCGCATCGCGCTACTTCCCCGGCGAAAATCCGCTGGGTAAGCACATCCGCATGGGCGCTGCAGGGGCCGGCCAGACACCATGGATGACCGTTGTCGGCGTGGTGGAGGAAACTACGTATTCCCTGTGGCAAAAGGAACGGCCAGCCGCAGTCTACATGGACGTAGCGCAACTGCCCCAGGACGGCATCACCTATGCAATCACCACGAATGGCGATCCGCTGGCGATGGCCCCGGCCGTGCGCAAGGCTCTTGCCGCTCTTGACCCCGCCCTGCCTCTCAACATGCTGCAGACCTACGCGAACTATACGCACGAAGAGCTCACCGGCATGTTCTATGTGGCGGCCATGCTCGGCTTTGACGCAGTGGTGGCCCTGCTGCTGTCAGCCATCGGCATCTTCGGCGTCATGGCCAACCTGGTGGGCGAGCGGACGCGCGAGATCGGCGTGCGCCTGGCCATGGGCGCGCGGCGGGAAGACGTGCTGCGCATGATCCTGCGCCGCGCCGGTTGGCTCACCGGAGCTGGCGTTTGCACCGGCCTGGTGCTGGCGTTTGCGCTGGCGCACGGCGTGGCCAACCTGCTCTACGACGTCAGCCCCAACGATCCGGTCGTCTTCTCCGCCATTACCGCTATCGTAACCGCCGTCGCGTTGCTGGCCAGCTGGCTTCCGGCCCGCCGCGCGGCGCACATCGATCCGATGGCGGCGCTGCGCGACGAGTAGGATAGAGCGCGCTATCCACCGGCAGCTGCAAGAGACCGGTGGGCCGGTCTAAAATCCCCTTGTCATACGCTATAATACAGCGTATTCTCATGTATTATGAGTTCTCCTCGCATCATCAGTTTCCGCATTGCCCCCGAGAAGGTTGCCGAACTGGACGGCATTGCCAAGGCCCTCGACCGCGACCGCAGCTATCTGCTTAACGAAGCTGTGGAAACCTACCTCAGCGAGCAACGCCGATTTGCTGCCATGGTAGGGGAGGGCCGCGAAGACATTCGCAACGGCCGGACCTTGAGTCACGAAGAAGTGGAACGCATGGTGGATGAGTGGGAAAGCACCGGCCAATGAAGGTGATCTGGTCGGCGACTTCAGTCAGGCATTTTCAGCAAATCGTCGAGTATGTTCAGGGTGAAAGCTCAGGCGGCGTGGTCACTGTCCGGCGCAGAATCCTACATACCGTGAAGCGGGTAGGCCAGATGCCGTACTCCGGTCGTATTGGCCGAATCGAAGGCACCCGTGAAGCAGTTGTACCCAGCTTGCCCTACATTGTGGTGTACCAGCTCTCGGAACAAGCAGTTGAGATTCTCGGGATTTGGCACGGTGCGAGGCTCTGGCCCGAATCTTTCTGAGACGACGCGTTTCCTAAGCCTTTCCCGTTCACCAGTTGCCCCTTGTAAAATCGCCGCAAGGGAAATCCACATTTATTCGAAGAGGTTTCATGCCATCCACCATCCCTGACGACCCTGGGATTGAGTCTCAGCGGCCGGATCCGCCGCCGCCGCAAGGCGAGCCGGAACACGTCCGGCCGCCGGAGTTCGCACAGGCCGCGGAAGAGCCCTGGGAGACGCGCATCCTGCTGAAAATTCTCATGGGGCCGCAGGGGCTGCGCGCGGGCTGGTCGGTGGTGCTGGCCTTCGCGCTGTTCTTCCTCATCAGCGGATTGGCCGGAACCGTCTTTCTGAGCCTCGGCCTCATCGATCTGAGGGAACATTTCGACGCTGGTTCGGAGGCCCTGGAAAAGCTGACCGAGCTGATAGGCGTGGCCGGTGCGGCGGCCGTCGTCGCTTTGATCGAGCGGCGGCGCGGCAACCTGCTGGCTTACAACCTCATCGGCCCGCGCCCCGCGCTGCGCTTCTTCGAGGGCCTCCTGACGGGCTTTGTGGCGCTCTCCCTCCTCATCGGCGGTCTGGCCTGGGGTGGATGGCTGCACTTTGGGCCGGTTGCGCTGAGCGGCGTGCAAATCCTCAGGTTTGCCGCATTGTGGGGCGTTGCGTTCCTGGTGGTGGGCTGCGTTGAGGAGGGCAGTTTTCGCTGTTTCCTGCAATTCACGCTCACGCGCAGCATCAACTTCTGGTGGGCGCTGGGTATCGAGGCCGCTGTCTGTCTGAAGCTGTACTTCTTCAACAGCGGCAATGGCAACTGGGGTGTCTACGTGCTTGCGGGGTTGGGGCTTGTCCCGTGTCTGCTGCTCCATCTGAACAAAGTGGAAGGCGCCAATTTCTGGTATGCCGGCTGGGTGACAACGACGCTGTTCGGCTTGCTGCATACCGGCAACAACGGTGAGAACTGGGTGGGCATTTTTGCTGCCGGTGCCATCGGTTTCGCATTCGTGGTAAGCATCCGTGTCACGGGCTCGGCGTGGTGGGCCATCGGCTGCCACGCGGCCTGGGACTGGGCGGAGACCTACTTCTACGGCACAGCCGACAGCGGCAACGTGGCCACGGGACATTACCTGACCACCACCCCGGCGGGCCCGGCTTTCTGGAGCGGGGGCACGGACGGGCCGGAAGGCAGCATTCTGGTGATTGCGGTCATCGTGCTCATGATTTTGGCGTTGGTGGCTATCTATGGCCGTCGCAGAACAGCAGAAGCAGGCGCGCCCGCCGCGGCGCTGGCGGTGGATTAGCCCATGCGCCTCTGGCTCAACCGCACCAGCGAGGTTTCCCTGCGCGAGCAGCTGATTACGCAGGTGATCCTCGCCATCCTGTGCAAGGAGTTGCTGCCGGGGGCGCGCCTGCCCAGCACCCGCGATCTGGCGCGGCGATTCAACATTCATGCCAATACGGCCAGCGCCGCGTACCGCGAACTGGAGCGCGACGGCTGGCTGGAGTTCCGGCACGGCAGCGGCGTGTATGTGCGGGCCAGCCGGCCGGCGGCGCAGCTGACGCCGGAGATGGGCGTGGACCAGTTGATTGGCGAGCTGGTGGCCAGGGCGCGCAAGCAGGGTGCTTCCGAGACGCTGCTGCGCAGCCGGCTGCGGCGCTGGCTGGCGCTGGAGCCGCCGTCGCGCTGGCTGGTGGTGGAACCGGACCCGGAGCTGCGGCGGATTGTGATCTACGAGATGCAGCAGGCCCTGCGGCTGCCCATCATCGGCTGCCCGCCGGAGGAGTGCGCGACGGCGGTGATGCTGGAGGGATCGATGCCGGTGGTGCTGCCGAGCAAGGCTGCGAACGTCCGCAAGCTGTTACCGGCGGGCGCCGAGCTGACCACGCTGCAGGTGCATCCGGTTTCGGCCGAACTGTTGGCCTATCTGAAGCGCTACCTGCCGGAACATGCCACGGATTTGATCGGCATTGCCTCGCGCTGGCCGGATTTCCAGCGCATCGGGCGGACCCTGCTGGTTGCCGCTGGACTTGCGCCAGAAAGCCTGCTGGTGCGCGACCCGGCCAAGCCGGGCTGGAAGCGAGGCCTGGAGGCAACGGCAGGCGTGGTGTGCGACTCGCTGACCGCGCTTGAGCTGCCCAGGGGCGCGTTCCCCATGCGCTTTACGCTGCTCGACGCGGCTTCCGTGGCGCATCTGCGCGAGATGGAAGCCACGCTCGCGGGCGAAGGCGACGGAGCTTCCGCATAACCCCGGATCTCTCCAGCTTTGTGACACCCGCGAAACTGTCCCACTCCCGTCCATAGCGCAACATCCGCGTGCCTAACATAGCCTCAGTCAATCGAGGAAGGAGGCAAGCGATGCATCTCTGGAATGTGTTCCTGTTCGCGCTGATTTTCGTCTGCGTGATGGTGGTTCTGGTTGCCTAGGTCGAGTCCAAGGGGGACATTCGCCGCGGTCAGTCGAGTCCGCACACAAACCGCAAGAGAAGAGATCATGATTCGCAAGATGCTCCAATCCACGCTTTGTCTTTCTCTCTCGCCGCTGCTGGTGGCGCAGCAAGCCACCGGCAGCGGAACGAGTCCAATTGTGCCCGGATCTTTTCCCGCCACACAATCGAAGGACGCAACCATCGCTCTTCGCCGCGGGACCATCGTGGCATTGGTTCCGCTGGAAACCGTTTCTTCCGCGACGGCGCAAGTGGGCCAGACGGTGAGATTTGCCGTTGGGACGGATGTGAAAGTCGATGGAGTGATCGTCATTCCAAGAGGCACATCGGCATCGACCGTCGTCACTTATGTGCGCAAAGCGATCGGTGGGAAACGTGACGGAATAGTCGAGGACGGACCACCCAGCCTCATCCTTCCCGACGGTTCTTCGATAAAGCTTCGCAATATTATCCCTCCTGACTCAGATGCTCCAGGCCCCTTTGTCCTGCTGTTCGTAGTACTGTTAATAGGCTCCTTGCCGTACTTGTTCAGCAATATGTTCAAGGCGAATCATCCCGCGCCCCAACGGGGAAACGATAAAACATTGCCGAAATGTGGGCAGTCGTGGGAAGTTGCAACGACGAAAAAGCTACGCATCAACCTTGCCATTCTAAACAGAATTCAACTGTTACCCCCCGCCGTTGACATTGACTCCATTTGTCCCGCGCGAGCAAGAACAGTGCCTCTGCCTGACCCGTTGGTTCCGCAACCACAGTAGGGGCTTGCGTTGTGTCCGATCAGCGGACCACCAACGAAAGGCTCCTGCGCATCGAACCCAGTGGCGTTATCCTGAACAGGAACGATACTTGACGCCCACTTGATGAATCCTTCTTACGCCAGCATTCTTGGAACGGAACCCAGCCGCAAACGCCGCTCGGTGCGCATTCTGCTTTGGATCTTTGCCGGGCTGGTCGCTGTGGCGCGTGCTGGCGGTTGTTGCCGGCGTGCTGTGGCTGCGCTCGGCGGAGAAGTCGGCGCTGCCGGTGCTGGACGGCGAGGTGCATGTTGCCGGGCTCTCCGCGCCGGTGACCGTGCGCCGCGACGCGCATGGCGTGCCGCACATTGAAGCGGCCACGCAGGACGACCTTTTCGTTGCCCAGGGCTACGTGACGGCGCAGGACCGGCTGTGGCAGATGGACGCCTTCCGCCGCAACGCGAATGGGGAACTGGCCGAAGTGATGGGGTCCTCGCTGCTCAAGCACGACAAGGCGCAGCGGGTGATGCAGTTCCGCATGACGGCGCGGCGCGTCTATGCGAACCTGCCCCCGGCCGACCGGACGCGGCTGGATGAGTACGCGCGCGGCGTCAACCTCTTCATCGCTCAGCACAAGGACGCGCTGCCTGCCGAGTTCCGGCTGCTGCACTACAGCCCGCAGCCGTGGAGCGGGGCGGACTCGCTCACCATCGGCCTGATGATGGTGCAGATGCTGGACACGCACTGGGACGTGAAGCTGGCGCGGGAGCGCGATCGCCGCCGAGCTGCACAATCCCAAGCTGGAGGCCGATCTCTATCCGGTCGGCTCGTGGCGCGACCATCCGCCCACCGGCGTGCTGCTGGACCTGAGCCAGCCGCATCCCGAGCCGGCAGCGAAGCCCGGCAAAGACGACGACGATGACGACCGCTCCCAGGCGAGCCTTGCGCCCGGCGAAGACCTGACCGCACTGCGCGCCGCGATGGGATTGCCCACCTGCGCCGACTGCGCGCCAGGATCGAACAACTGGGTCATTGCGGGGACGCACACGGCCAGCGGCAAGCCGCTGCTCTCCAACGATATGCACCTGCCGCTCACCGAGCCGAATATCTGGTTCATGGCCGACCTGAGCGCGCCGGGCTACCACGCCGCCGGCGTAACGCTGCCGGGCGTGCCCTTTGTGATCGCCGGGCACAACGAGCACGTGGCCTGGGGATTTACCGCGCTCTATGCCGACGTGCAGGACTTGTACATGGAGAAACTGGATGGCAAGGGCAACTACGAAGGGAACGATGCCACCTGGAATCCACTGATCGTGGACCACGAAGTCATCCAAGTGCGCGGCGGCAAGGATGTTGTGCTCGACGTGCAGTCGACTGCGCACGGGCCGCTGCTGAATCCGATCTTCAACACGAGACGCGCCCGATCGCGCTGAAGTGGACGCTCTACGATCCGACGCTCAACGCGCTGCCGCTTTACGAGATGAATATGGCGTCGAACTGGACGGAGTTTTCCGCGGCGCTGGGCGACGTGGTGCTGGCCGACGCAAAACGTGGTCTACTCCGACGATCAGGGGCACATTGCCTACCACGCCGTGGGCCGGGTGCCGCTCGCGGCCGTGCAGGTCTGCACAGGGTTTGCCCATTCAGGACGACGCCGGCCTGCGCCATACCAGGCACGAGTGGCAGGGCTTATATCCCCTTCGACCAGATGCCCAACGCGTTCGATCCGCCTTCGGGCTTTCTGGCCACGGCCAACTCCCGCGTCACGACCGACAACTTCGCCGTACCTGCTCTCGCTCGAATGGGTCGATCCCTATCGCGTCGAGCGCATCTACAAGATGCTGCAAGGCCGCGACCAGCTCACGCCGACCGACATGCTGGCCGTGCAGACGGACATCTACAGCGAGGTCGATCAGGAGCTGGGGCATCGCTTTGCCTACGCCATCGACCACACGCCCGCGAAGCTGCGGACGATCCGCGCCTGAAAAAGGCCGCCGACCTGATGCGCAGCTGGGATGGGCGGCTGACCACGGACTCCGCCGCGGCCTCGATTGTGACCCAGACCCGCGCACGCCCTCTGGCCGCTGATTCTGGAGCCGAAGCTGGGCAAGGACGCGGACGATTACCGCTGGTCGGAGTCGAACTTTGCCGAGGAAGAGATCATCATGCACGCCAATGCGGACTGGCTTCCGCCGGCCTACAAGAACTGGGACGCGCTGCTGACCGCCGCCGTGCGCAAGGGGATGGAAGACGGCAAGGCGCCGGCCGACGTGGCGTCGCTGGAGCTACGGAAGCTGGCACGTCGTCGACATCGAGCATCCGCTGGCCGGATTCCTGCCGCTGGTGGGCCGCATGGCCGGCACGGGGCCGCAGCCGCTGAGCGGCGACACCACCACCGTGAAGCAGGTGGGCCGCGACTTCGGCCCCTCGCAGCGCTTCACCATGGACTGGAGCAACATCGACGGCTCGACGGAAAACATTGTGCTGGGCGAGAGCGGCAACCCCTACAGCCCGTACTTCCGCGACCAGTGGAACGACTGCTATGGCGGCACGACCTTCGCGTTTCCCTTCACGGCGCAAGCGGTAGCCGCGCAGACCAGCCACACGCTGCGCCTGCTGCCATGAAGCCGGCCGGCCAAAACGGCGGGCGGCGCTTCCTCGGCCCGGCTTTGATTCTGCTGGCCGCGGCCGTGGCCACCGCGCCCATTCTGTTGCATGGCTCCTTCTGCGGTGACGACTTCGAGTTCCACGCGGTCTCGTGGTTCGATGTGCAGCAGAACTGGCTGCATGGCATCCCGTACCCGCACTGGATGGCCAGCGCCAACTACGGCGCCGGCGAGCCGCGCTTCATGTTCTATCCGCCGTTGACGTGGATGCTGGGCGCGGCGCTGGGATTTGTGCTGCCGTGGACGCTGGTGCCCTTGGCGCTGGTGTTTCTGCCGCTGGCGGCGACAGGGCTGGCCGTGCGCGCGCTGGCGCTGGAAATGTTACCCGATGCGCCGGCAACGCTGGCCGGATGCGCCGCGCTTTTTTCAGGCTTTGCCCTGTTCACGGCCTACGAACGCACCGCCTTTGCCGAGTTGATGGGCGGGTTCTGGATTCCCTTGCTCCTGCTGTTTGCCTTGCGCGACCGCAATCCGTCAGCCCGGCTCTGGTGGCGAGCTCTCGACGGCTCCACACTGCCGCTGGCGCTGGTTGTGGCTGGCTGCTGGTTCTCTGACGGGCCGGTGGGAGTGATGGCCAGTTATCTGCTTGCGGCGTTGGCGCTCACTGCCTCCGTGATGAACCGCAGTTGGGCGCACCTCCTGCGCGGAGCCCTGGCTGCGGCTCTGGGGTTGGGGCTGACGAGCCTCTACCTGCTTCCAGCGGCGCGGGAGCAGGCGTGGATAGACCTGCGCGCGGCTGTGGACTACCCGGTCTTCAACATTCAGAACAACTGGCTGTTCACGCGACACCCCGGCGTGCTGGAGCCGCGGTTCGACGCGTTTCTGCACCGTGCGTCGCTGTTGGCTGTCTGGATGATCGGGTTCGCGTTGGCAGGCCTGGCGGTTGCGTTCGCGCGCAAGAGGCTCTCTGAGCGGATTGCCGGGGGAGACGGGCTGACGCTGGCACGGCGTTGGTGGATTCCGCTGGCTCTGATTCCCCCGGTGGTTCTGCTGCTGCAGTTTCCTTTCTCGCTGCCGGTGTGGAACCTGCTGCCCAAGCTGCGTTTCCTGCAATATCCCTGGCGCTGGGTGCTCGTGGTGGAGGCGCCCATGGCCGTTTTCATCGCTGCCGCCGTGTGGCCCGCGCGATCAGCCGGGCAATGGCAGCGTAGGGCGGTGTTTGGGCTCTGTATAGCTGCCTTTCTGGCCAGCGCGTTGTATGCGGGCAAGACCTTCCTGCGCGCCTGCCAGGAGGGCGACACCGTTGCCGACCTGCGGGCCATGTACGACGGCGGTGGGGGCCTCGAGGGAACGGACGAGTATGAGCCGCCTGAGTCCGATCATTGGAAGATTGCCACGGGGCTTCCGGACGCGTGTTTCACCACTGACTCCGAAACGGTCCTGGGGGTTGCGGGGCCGGGCGAGAGCATCCCCTCGTGGCGAGTAGAGCAGGGCAGTTGCGTGGCCACGGCAAAGGCGCAAATCCGCGGGCCGGAGCATTTGAGTATCGCCATGGCTGCGCCGCAGCCGGGCTTCGTGATCCTGCGCCTGCTCAGCTACCCGGCGTGGCGGATCACTGTGAATGGCCGTCCCACGGCGCAGGCCGATCCGCGCGACGATGGGCTGATTGCGATTCCTGTTCCGCAGGGACCGGTTGCGGTGAGCGTGGACTGGGCCACCACACCGGATGTGGTAGCCGGCCGCGCCCTGAGCGGGCTGGCGCTGGTGTTGCTGGCCGTGGTGGGTTTGCTGGAGCGAAAGCGGCTTGCGCCTCGCGTAGAATGAGGGGGATTCCCGCCGCTCAAAAAGAACTCCACTGCCCCATGAGGCGGAGGTTGGCGCAGCCATCACAAAAAGACCCTCTGAACCGATGAAACGATCCACCACAACCGATGCGGGACAGACACCCCGGGAGTTCGCTGCTCAGCAGGGACGCCCCGGCCGGACGCGGATGCTCGCCGTGGCCGTGATTCTGCTGGCCGCGGCAGTTGCGGCAGCGCCCATCTGGACGCATGGGCCGGTAGGTGCGGACGACTTTGAGTTCCACATCATTTCGTGGCTCGACGCGCAGCAGGGATGGATGCATGGAACTCCCTATCCGCACTGGGCTCTCAGCCCGAACTTCGGCGCGGGAGAGGCGCGATTTGTCTTTTATCCGCCGTTGACGTGGATGCTGGGCGCGGCGCTGGGGCGGGTGCTTCCCTGGGGCCTGGTTCCGGCCACAATGACCTTTCTGCTGCTGGCGGCCATGGGCCTGGCCACGCGGGCACTGGCCCGCCAGATGCTGGATGAGGCTGCGGCCACTCTGGCCGGGTGCGTGGCAATCTTTTCTGCATATTCCTTGTTCACCGCCTACGACCGGACAGCCTTCGGCGAGATGGCGGGGGGATTCTGGATTCCTCTGTTGTTGCTTTTTGCGCTGCGGGAACGTGCACTGTCCGGCTCCGCCTGGCGGCGCGCTCTGGACGGATCGGCGCTGCCCCTGGCGCTGGTGGTGGCTGGCTGCTGGCTGTCCGATGCGCCGGTCGGAGTAATGGCATGCTATCTGCTGGCTGCCGTCTCGCTGACCGCGGCGGTTTTGGCGCGCTCGTGGTTTCCGGTGGTACGAGCGGTGGTTGCCCTGCCGCTGGGCCTGGCGCTGACCGGCCTCTACCTCATTCCGGCCGCCTGGGAACAGCGCTGGGTGGAGATTCAGCAGGCAACTGGAGCAATCGGCGACCCCGGACTGCGCATTGAGAACAACTGGCTGTTTCCGTACCATACTGACCCGGCGCTGCACGCGCGCGACCTGGTGCTGCGCATGATTTCACCGGTGGTGGTTTCCATGGTTGCCATCGCGCTCGCCAGCCTTGCCGTGCTGTGGCGGCAAGGTGCGTTGCGCGACGGCCGGATTGCGGCTCGCTGGTGGATTCCGCTCGCGCTGATCCCGCCGGCGGTTCTGCTGCTCCAGCTTCCCATCTCCCTGCCGCTTTGGAACCTGCTGCCGAAGCTGCGCTTTCTGCAGTTTCCCTGGCGATGGATGCTGGCTGTCGAGGCTCCCATGGGGATCCTCCTTGCGGCAGTGGCGTGGCCGGATAGACCCGCAAAGCGCTGGATGCGTCCAGCCGCGGCGGCGGTTTGCGCCCTGGCGTTTCTGGCTGCCACCGTCTTTGCGGAGCACAATTTCTTTCGCGATCCACGCGAGGATGAGGACCTGGCAACGATTCTGCGGGACTATTCAACCGGCGCGGGCTTTGTGGGCACAGACGAGTATGCGCCCGCCGGAGCGGAGAACACGCTGGTTGCCATGGGTTTGCCGGATGCCTGCCTGACTGACAACTTCGACGACGAACAGGGCGTTCAACCCACTCCCCAGGGCGCCCCGATTTGGCGGCCGGAACAAAAGAGCTGCATCTCGACTGCGACGGCTGAGGTACGCGATCCGGAGAAGATGCGGGTGAGGATGGACGCGCGGCGCGCGGGCTTTCTGGTGCTGCTGTTGCGGCGCTATCCCGCATGGCGGATCACCGTGAATGGGCGGGTGATGCGCAATCTGCAGGGTCGGGATGACGGGCTGATCTCCGTACCTGTTCCGCAAGGGCCGGTCGAGGTGACCGTGGATTGGACAACCACCCCGGACGTGATTGCCGGGCGCTGCGTGAGCGTGATGGGGCTGCTGGGGTTGCTGGGGCTGGGGTTGGCAGAGCGCAGGCTGCAACCGAGCGTGCAAGAGTGACGCGATGACGATCGGGAGTCTCACCGCGTGCGGCGTGAAATAGTCATAGAGAAACCTGTGATGCCCTTATCGAGTTCCCAAACCGGACCGGGTAGCATACGCTGGGCCCGTTGGACCGGACCCGCCCTGATTGTGCTCGCCGCAGCGGCTGCCACCGCGCCGCAGCTAGGTCGGGGTAACTCCTGCGGCCACGACTTCGATATTCACCTCGTCTCCTGGTTTGATTGCCTGAATAGCTGGCGGCATGGCATCGCCTACCCGCAATGGACGCCCAGCGCCAACTACGGGGCCGGCGAGCCTCGTTTCATCTTCTATCCGCCGCTCACATGGATGCTGGGCGCGGCGCTGGGTCTCGTGATGTCATGGCGGCTGGTCCCGATCGCACTGACATTTCTGCTGCTGTCCGCCACCGGGCTGGCTACCCGCGCTCTGGCGCGGCGCGTACTGGCCGAGGCGCCGGCTACGTTGGCCGGCTGCGCGGCGCTGTTCTGCCCGTACGCGCTGTTTACCGCCTACGAGCGGTCAGCCTTTGGAGAGATGGCGGGCTTCTGGATTCCGCTGCTGCTGTTGCTGGTTCTGAGCAGCCGGAACGCGCAGGGGCCGTTGCCTCGCCGCGCGTTTGACGGCTCGGCTGCGCCGCTGGCGCTGGTCGTTGCGGGAGCATGGCTCTCGAATGCGCCCCTGGGAGTGATGGCCAGCTACCTGCTCGCCGCCGTCGCGCTCACCCTGGCCGTTGTTGACCGCTCCTTGGTGCCCATTCTGCGTGCGGCGGTTGCGGCCGCCCTGGGGATCGGACTGACGGCGTTTTACCTGGTTCCGGCCGCATGGGAACAGCGCTGGGTAGACATTACACAGGCCACCAACGACCCGGGGTTGAAGATTGAGAACAGTTTTCTCTTCGGCCACCCCGCGGATCCCCAGCTGGATCTGCACAACATCGAACTGACGAGAGTTTCGCTGATTGTGCTGCTCATGGCGGGGCTTGCCATGGCCGGGCTCCTCGTGGCTAGGCGGCGCAAGACCCTGCTCGCAGAGACAAGGCTATGGATTCCACTCGCCTTGATCCCGCTGGCGGTGCTCGTGCTCCAGTTGCCGGTCTCGCTCCCGGTGTGGAACCTGCTGCCGAAGCTCCGCTTTCTGCAATTCCCGTGGCGCTGGCTGGTGGTGCTGGAGGCGCCCATGGCGCTCTTCTTCGCCGCTGCGGTGTGGCCTGGGGCGAAGGCCCGGCGCTGGGTGCGGATTGCCGTCCCGGCCGCCTGTGCGGTGCTGTTTCTTGTCTCGACAGCCATTGCGGCGGTCTACTACTTCCAGCCCTGTGACGACGAGGACGCGGTTGCGCCCATGGTAAGCGTCTACCGGAGCGGCGCGGGGTTCGAGGGCGTCTACGAATACGAACCCATTGGCGCGGACGACGGCGAAGTGGCTACCGGCCTGCCGGACGCTTGCCTGGTGACCAATCCACAGGTTGTGCTCGGCGTCCTTGACACGCCGGGCGCGAATCCCGACTGGTGGGTGGAGCAGGGCAGTTGCAATGCAACCTACCCGGCCACGCCGCCTGCCTCGAAGTCCAACCCGGAGCACCTCCGCATCAGCGCCGTTGTTCCCCATGCAGGCTACCTGATTCTGCGGCTTAGGACCTATCCGGCCTGGCGCATCACGGTCAACGGTCAGCCAGCGAGTTCGACGATCCAGCGCGAAGACGGACTCACCGTGGTGCCCGTCCCCCGGGGGCCAGTCAGTCTGGCCGCCGACTGGACCACCACCCCCGATGTCCGCCTCGGGCGCTGGCTCACACTGCTCGCGTTGCTGCTCGTCACAGGCCTGTGTTTATGGGAGCGCCGCATGTGGGGACGCACCGCCGCTCATTTATCATGAGAGCAATGGCTGTCGATGTGAAATCGCTGAACAAGCAAGCCGCGGAGCTGACCGATCGCGCGCTGGAAGAGCTGATTCCCAGCATTGAGACCGTTCCTTCGTCCATCCACGGAGCCATGCGTCACTCCACCTTTGCCGGCGGCAAGCGGCTGCGGCCTCTGCTGGCTTACCAGGCGGCCGTGACCATTGCGGGTACGCTGCCGCCGGGAATCGCCCGTCTCGGCGCGGCCATTGAGATGCTGCACACGTACTCGCTCATCCACGACGACCTGCCGGCCCTGGACAACGACGACCTGCGCCGCGGCAAGCCCACCTGCCACAAGGTTTTTGGCGAGGCCATCGCCATCCTGGCCGGGGACGCGTTGCAGACGCGGGCCTTTGAAGCGCTGGCCGGGCTGGACTGCCCACCGGCGGCGACGGTGCAGATCATCGGCCTCGTCGCCAACGCCGTGGGCACCGTCGAGGGCATGATCGGCGGGCAGGTGCTGGACATTGAAAATGAGCACGCCAAGCCCACCGCGGAGTTGGTGAACGCCATCCATCGCGCCAAGACGGGAGCGTTGATCCGGGTAAGCGTGGTGGCCGGCGGCGTGTATGCCGGGGCGACCGCGGAAGACGTGGCCCGGCTCGACGTCTTTGGCCGCAAGGCTGGCCTCGCGTTTCAGATTGCCGACGACATTCTCGATGTGACCCAGGACTCGGCCGCGCTGGGCAAAACGGCGGGTAAGGACCTGGCCACGGAAAAGGTCACCTGGCCGGCGGTCTTTGGCATTGAGCAAAGCGAACGCCACGCGGCGCAGTTGATTGAAGAAGCCTTTGCCGCGCTGCAGCCCTATGGCGAGCGGGCCGAAGGCCTTAAGGCCGTGGCGCGGTACCTGGTCGAGCGGAAGAGCTAGGAATGCTTACCGAAGCCGAAATCCTGACCGCACTCCGCGACTGCTACGACCCGGAAGTCAAGCTGAATCTTGTGGATCTCGGATTGATCTATGGGGTCTCGACGGGACCCGATCCCCACTCCACGAAGGCATGGCCGCGGCAGTGGGTGAAGGTGACCATGACCCTGACCACCCCGCAGTGCCCGGCCAGCGGGCTCATCTTTGAGCAGGTCAACAACCGGCTGGCGGGCATTCCCGACATCAGCAAGGTTGAGGTGGACCTGGTGTGGGAACCCAGGTGGACGCCGCATCGCATCAGCGAAGCGGGCCGGCAGCAGCTGGGAATCTAAGTCCTTCCAGCTTCTCGCTTTAGGATCCGGCTGGAGCCCGTCCGGCCCTGGTGAGTGCTTTATCCAGGCGCGCACGCTGGTTTTCCAGTTCAGCAACCGTCTCTTCCACCCGGCCCAGCATATTCTGCACGCCCTCAATGTATCCCGGCAGCGCATCCCACCAGGCCTTGACCGTCTCCTGCTGGTCCAGCAGCGCCAGCGCGGTGCCTGCGGCAGCAGTCACCAGCCCGGCTTTTCGATTGCCCGTCAGCAACAGCAGCGCCCCGGCCAGCAGGCTTCCGCCGGCGGCAATCCGGGCCCAGTTGGTATTTTCGGATTCGAAGATACGCCTGCCGCTTCTCGCTTCGCTCTCCATTCGACTCAGTGGAACAACCACCATGGTCTCTCCTCTTTCGTATCGCGCCGGCTACGCCGGAGCCCAGCCAACGGTGAATCAAGTATCGCTTAACCGGCAGCCTGTGAGAAATATCAGAAAGAACAGGTGTTGCCTTTGCAAATACGGGCAGCCGGCGGGAAAGCCGTCCCGTCGCGGAATCGCCTCTGCCGGACGTTTCTCAGTCCAGGTCGAAGACCCGCAGCGGCTTCTCGTCGGGCGCGTCCTTGGCCTTGCGCAGAGCCTCGGCGAACTTCTTCTCGAACAGGTCTTCCTTGTTCTTCTCCGCCTCTACGCTCTGCCGGAAGATGGACTCCTTGCGCTCATCGTGGGCCCGCATGGCCTGCGCCGCCGTCTCCAGGTCTTCAAAGGTGCGCTTGCGGGGTGCCGACGTGTGGCTCACCACCAGGCCGGAGGTTGCGTCGATTCTCAGCATGGCCCCGCAATCGGGGCACGCCGCTTCAAATATCTTTTCTTTCGTCTTGGCCATTTCAATTCAGAATTGTAAGCCTCGCGGCACATGTTGCACAGGGGCAAAAGATTGAATGGCGTACGCTTATGTACGCTCTTTGATGTACATCTATGCTACACGGCTCGCATGGAAGTCCCGATTAACCAATTCAGGCGCGAGATCTTCTCCCTCGTCAACCAGGCGCTGGAGGGCGCAGAGGTATGGGTCACCCACAAGGGACGCCGCCTGCGCATCCTGCCCGAAGGAAAGCCGGCGGACAAGCTGAGCCGGATTACGCCAATGGATTTCCTTGCCCCCGGCACAAACTTCGACGACGATTCCTGGGAACAGGAGATGATGCGCGAGTGGGAGCGAAAATGGGACCGGCGACTGGCCTCGCTTGCGAAACCCGCGCCTAAGGCGTCGCTGCCCGCCCGGGCGCGCAAAGCTCGCAGGCAAGCGTGATTGCCTACCTCGACACCCCCGCCTTCGTCCGTTTGGCCCTTGGCCGCTCACGGCTCTTGGGCCGCGAAGCATCGCGGCTGATCCAGCGAGCCGAATTGCTCATCTCGCCAATGGTGCTCGTGGAACTGGAATACCTTTACGAAATCGGGCGGCTGAAAGTGCGCTCGCGCGACCTTCGCACCAAGGCAGAGCACGAGCTTGGTCTTAAGCTCTGTGAGCTTCCGTTTGCGACTGTCGCCAGCGCCGCCATCGACGAAACGTGGACCAGCGATGTCTTCGATCGAATCATTGTTGCCAACGCAAGAGTGAACGGGCTGGCGCCGCTGATCTCTGCCGACGAGGACATTGCGCAACACTATCCGCGCGCGGTCTGGTAGACACATTTCTTCCAGCTGATTCTCCTGCCCACCGGCCAACGTCCATTCAAAAACTCCTCAATGCAGAACTCTTGCGCCGATCCGCACAGGTAGGGCAGTCTGGAAAGTCCCCGGGGGCCGGATACGATGGGATATGCGCGGTGACTCGAAACTCGCTGCCTTCGCCGCCCTCGCGGGCGGTGTCGTCGCCATTGGCTGGTCGGCCATCTTTGTGCGCTGGACCCAGATTCCGGGAACGGCATCGGCGTTTTATCGCATGCTGATTGCCTCCGCCGTTCTGTGGCTATTGTTGGCGAGAAGGAAAGCCACGCTGCCGCGCATGAGTCTGCGCACACTGGCGCTGTCTTCCCTCGGCGGCGCGTTCTTTGCGGCGGATGTAGGCCTCTACAATGTTGCGGTGCTGCGCACGTCGGCGGGGAACGCAACCTTCCTGGGCAACAACGCGCCGCTGATCGTCGGCCTGCTCACATGGCTCATCACGCGCAGGCTGCCCTCGTGGCGGTTCTGGGTCGCGCTGGTGATCGCGCTGGCTGGCGCCGCTCTCATTGTCTCCATCGATTTCAGCCACGTGGCCTCCCGCTCCACCGCCGACCTGATGGCCGTGCTGGCATCCGCGTGCTTTGCCATTTACATGCTGATCACCGAGCGCGTGCGCGACAAGCTCGACACCATGACCCTGGTCACCCTGTCGACCACCGCCAGCGCCATTGCGCTGCTTGCATTCACCGTCGGCGCGCATGTTTCCCTGGCCGTGCCAGGCGTGGCTTCGCTGGGTGCATTGATCGGGCTTGGGCTTCTATGCCAGCTTGCCGGGTACTTCTGCCTCACCTACGCGCTGGGCCATCTGCCCGCCACCATCTCTTCGATCGTCATGCTGGCAGTTGCGCCGCTCACGGCGCTGCTGGCGTTTGTGTTTTTCGAGGAACGCATGTCGCCGCTGCAATTGCTGGGCGGCGCGCTGATTCTGGCGGCGGTGTGGATCGTAAGCCGGGGCGCGGGCCTGGAACGGAGCGTTCTGCCGCAGGGATGCGAACTGGGCGCGGAGCCGATGGAGTTGCCCACCGAATGAGTCGATGCCGCAGAATGTGCCGGACAAGGGAAAAGCCCTGCCGCGATGGGCAGGGCTTTTCCCTTGAACAGGAATCAGGCTGAGCTTAGTGCTTCTCCGCCGCCGTGGCCAGCTTGGCTTCAGCTTCGGCAATTACGTGCAGGGCTTCCGTGTAAGCCTCTTCGCTTTCGCCGGCTTCGCTCCACTGCTTCAGCCCGCGGTCGAGTTGCTGGTGGGCGCGCGGCACGTCGATCTCTTCCGGCTTCAGCGCGTCGGAGGCCAGGATCGTGACGCGGTCGGGCAACACCTCGGCAAAACCCCAGCTCACGTTGTAGTGCTGCGCGCCCGCTTCCGCATCCGGGCCGCCGTGCACAATCACATCGCCCGCGCCCAGCTCGGCCACCAGCGGCGCCGCTCCGAACAGCACTTCCATGTAGCCGTTCTTCGCGGGCAGCTCCACCGCGGACGCCGCTGCCTCAAAGAGGACGCGCTCCGGAGTGACCAGCCGAACCCGCAGTTGATTTGTCTCGTCCGCCATAAAAACCTAGCCTCTAGCTTCTTGCCTCTAGCCCCTAGCTAACGGCTAGGAGCTAAAAGCTAAAAGCTGCTTCTAAACACTCGCCTTCAGCTTCTCCGCTGTCTCCAGCACTTCTTCAATGGCGCCCTTCATGTAGAAGGCCTGCTCGGGGATGTCGTCGTACTTGCCGGCGATGATCTCCTTGAAGCTGCGCACCGTGTCCGCCACCTTCACATAGGCGCCGGGAATGCCGGTGAACTGCTCCGCCACGTGGAAGGGCTGCGACAGGAATTTCTGAACCTTTCTTGCCCGCGCCACCGTCAGCTTATCTTCTTCCGAAAGCTCGTCGATGCCGAGGATGGCGATGATGTCCTGCAGGTCCTTGTAGCGCTGCAAGATCTTTTTGACGCCCTGGGCCACATCGTAGTGATCCTGGCCCACAATACGCGCGGAAAGAATGCGCGACGTGGAGGCCAGCGGATCCACGGCCGGATAAATGCCCAGCTCCGACAGCGGCCTGCTGAGCACGGTGGTCGCGTCCAGGTGGGCAAAGGTGGTAGCCGGCGCGGGATCGGTCAAGTCATCGGCGGGCACATAGACGGCCTGAACCGACGTCACAGACCCCTTGCTGGTGGACGTGATCCTCTCCTGCAACTCGCCCATCTCCGTTGCCAGGTTGGGTTGGTAACCCACGGCGGAAGGCATGCGGCCCAAGAGCGTCGAAACTTCGGAGCCGGCCTGCGTGAAGCGGAAGATGTTGTCGATGAACAGCAGCGTGTCCGAGCCCTCAACGTCGCGGAAATACTCGGCGACGGTCAACGCGCTCAGCGCCACGCGCAGACGCGCTCCAGGCGGCTCGGTCATCTGCCCGTAGACCAGCGCGCACTTGGAGTTGGCCCAGTCGCCGGGCTTGATGACGCCGGACTCGGTCATTTCCACCCACAGGTCGTTGCCCTCGCGGGTGCGCTCGCCCACACCGGCAAACACCGAGTAGCCGCCGTGGTTCTTGGCCACGTTGTTGATCAGTTCCATGATGACCACGGTCTTGCCCACGCCGGCGCCGCCGAACAGGCCGATTTTGCCGCCCTTCAAAAACGGCTGGATCAGATCGATGACCTTGATGCCCGTTTCGAACATCTCTTCATGCGTGGTCTGCTCGTCGAACAGCGGCGCCGGCCGGTGAATCGGCATACGCGATTTTTCGCCGATCGGCCCCAACTCGTCCACCGGCTCGCCGATCACGTTGATGATGCGGCCCAGAGTCTCCTTGCCCACCGGCACGCGGATAGGGCCGCCGAGGTCGATCGCCTTCATGCCGCGGACCATGCCGTCGGTGGCTTCCATGGCCACGGTGCGCACCCGGCCTTCGCCCAGGTGCTGCTGCACTTCAAGAATGACGTTGATGGGCGTGGGGACGGTGAAGCCGTCACTCACCACGCGCAGCGCCTGGTAGATGGGTGGCATGGCCGCTTCTTCAAACTGCACGTCCACCGCCGGTCCCGAAACCTGAATTACCTTGCCGATGTTTTCTGCCATTTTTCTGCCTTCTTGTTGCAGGAGCTTTCAGCCTTCAGCTTTCAGCCTTCAGCTTTCAGCTCTCAGCTATTGAGTGCCGCGACGCCCGGTGTCGCCTTCGTCGCGCTTGTCTTCCACGAAAATCTGATGGCTGAAAGCTGATAGCTGACAGCTCGCCTCTTCTAGAGCGCCGCGGCGCCGCTCACAATCTCGATGATCTCCTTGGTGATGGCCGCCTGGCGCACGCGGTTCATATGCAGCGTGAGCGCGTCGATCATATCCGAGGCGTTGTTGGATGCCGAATCCATGGCGGTCATGCGGGCCGCATGTTCGGCGGCGACTGACTCGCTCATGGCGTGATACAGCGTGGATGCAATGTACTGCGGGAGCAGGCCGTTGAAAAGCTCTTCGGCGGGCTGCTCGTAGATGTAATCGACCTGCGAGGTGCCAAACTTCTTGGCTTCTTCGTCGGCCTCGGCCGTATCCACCGGCTCAATGGAGATGCCCGCGCTTGCCGCTGCCTCTGCCGCGCGCTCACGCTCTTCTTCGGTCGGCTCCACGGCGCCGGTGATCTGCGGGATGCCGATCTTCATGATGGGCAGGAGTTTTTCCACCACCAGCCGCTGCTGAATCACCGACTTGAACTCGTTGTAGACAATGTAGGCCGCGTCAATCTCCTCGTGGACGTAGCGCGCGATGATAGTCTGGGCCAGCTTCAGCACGCGCGCGGTTTCCAGCTTCAGCAGCATGCCGGGGTGGTCGCCCGTAACCTCCACGGGAGCCTTGCGCGCCTCGCGAACTGGACGGGTGTGTCCGTGCTCGTCGGTCTGGTCGGTGTACACCGCGGCGGGATAGTGGCGGCGCATCTGGTCGCGCCCCTTGCGGCCAACGGCCTCAATGTCAATCTCCTTGTCCGGATTGCCGGCGATGAACTGGAAGGCCGTCTTGAGGATGTTGGAGTTGAACGCGCCGGCAAAACCCTTGTCGCCGCTGATCACGATGAGCAGCACCCGCTTCTCCGGACGCGTGGCAAAAAGCGGATGGCGCAGGTTGCCCGTCTCTTCGTCGAAGATATCCACGCGGCGGGTCAGCGACTCCAGCACGCTGGTGATCATCTTGGCGTAGGGCCGCGCGGAGATGGCGCGCTCCTGGGCGCGGCGCAGCTTGGCCGCCGAAACCATCTTCATGGCCTTGGTGATCTGCCGCGTGTTCTTCACGCTCCTGATACGCCGCCGTAAGTCTAAGACATTTGCCATGATGCTTTCCGTTACCGGGCTTCTAGCTGCTAGCCTCTAGCTTTTCTTGTTCTGCTTCAAGATTCAGATCTCTCACTTCGTCTGCTCAGCTGGAAGCTAGGAGCTAACAGCTGTTTCAAGTTCCGCCTTGTAGTTTGCCGAGTATTCCTTCAGGGCCGCGTGCAACCGTCCGCGGATATCATCGTCGAGCTGCTTCTTCTTGGTCAGGTCGTCGAGAAGCGCCGTCTGCGCAGCGTCAAAATACTTGTAGATGCCGGCCTCGAAGCCGCGAATGTCCCCGACCTGTAGGTCGTCCAGGTAGCCCTGCGTGCCGGCAAAGAGAATCACCACCTGTTGCTGCCAGGTGAGCGGGTGGAACTGCGGCTGCTTGAGCAATTCAGTCAGGCGCTGGCCGCGGTTCAACTGCTTCTGCGTAAGCGGATCCAGGTCCGAACCGAACTGCGCAAAGGCCGCCAGTTCGCGGTACTGCGCCAGGTCCAGCTTCAAGGTCGAGCCCACCTGCTTCACCGCCTTGATTGCCGCCGAGAAGCCCACGCGCGAAACCGAAAGACCCACATTCACAGCCGGCCGGACGCCCGAGTTGAACAGGTCCGTTTCAAGGAAGATCTGCCCGTCGGTGATGGAGATGACGTTGGTCGGAATGTACGCCGAAACGTCGCCGGCCTGGGTCTCGATCACCGGCAGGGCGGTCAGCGACCCGCCGCCGCGTTCCTTGCTCATCTTCGACGAGCGCTCCAGCAGGCGCGAGTGGAGATAAAAAACGTCGCCCGGGTACGCTTCGCGGCCCGGCGGGCGGCGAAGCAGCAGCGAGATCTCGCGATAAGCCATGGCGTGCTTGGAAAGATCGTCGTACATCACCAGCGCGTGGCGTCCCGAGTCGCGGAAGTACTCGCCCATGGCGGTCGCCGCGTAGGGGGCCAGGTAGAGCATGGGAGCCGGCTCGGAGGCCGAGGCGGCCACGATGATGGTGTGGCCCATGGCTCCGGCTTCGGTCAGCGTCTGCACCACCTGCGCGATGGACGAGCGCTTCTGCCCGATGGCGCAGTAGATGCAGATCAGGTCGTTCTTGGCGTTGTTGATGATGGTGTCAAGCAGGACGGCGGTCTTGCCGGTTTGCCTGTCTCCAATAATCAGCTCGCGCTGACCGCGCCCGATGGGGATCATCGAGTCGATGGCCTTAAGGCCAGTGGCCATGGGCTCCTTCACCGAAAGGCGGTCGATGATGCCGGGGGCCAGGCGCTCCACAGGCAGCGACTCGGTCGAAGCAATGGGGCCCTTGTCGTCAATCGGCTGGCCGAGCGCGTTCACCACGCGGCCAATCATCCCTTCGCCCACCGGGACGGAGAGGATCCTGCCGGTGCGCTTCACCTCGTTGCCTTCGCTGAGTTCGGTGTAGTCACCCAGGATGACGGCGCCCACGGAATCCTCTTCCAGGCTCAGGGCCAGTCCGGCAATGCCATGGGGGAAGGCAAGCAGCTCGCCGGCCATCACTTTGTCCAGGCCATGCAGGCGCGCAATGCCGTCGCCCAGTGAGGTGATGGTCCCGACTTCGTCCACCTGGACCTTGGAGTCGTAGTTCGCGATCTGTTCGCGAAGAAGCTGTGTAATCTCGTCTGCCTTGATCTGAGCCATTTCGTTCCTTTTGAGATTTCAGTTTTCAGTTGTCAGTTTTCAGTTCGCTGATCGCGGGCTCCTGCCGACATCTTTCTCGAAAGCTGACTTCCGGTCACCGATTCCAAAAACTGACAACTTACAACTGAAAACTGACAACTCGCCGGCTTCAGCCGGCTACCAATGCTTCTTTCAATCTGTCCAGCCGGCCGCGAACGGATCCGTCGTACACGGTAGATCCAATGCGCACCACAGTGCCGCCAAGAATGGTTGCGTCCAGCTTGAAGCTGGCTTCGATTTTTGCCCCGGCCAGTTTGCCCACTTCGGCCACCAGCGCCTCGCGCTCTGCTGTGCTCAACTCCCGCGCCGTCACAATCTCTGCCTGGCGAATCCCCAACTGTTCCTGCAACAGCTTGCGGTAGGCCGCGGCCACCTCCACCACATGGCCAATGCGGTCGTTGGAAATGAGCACAGCCAGCAGGTTGCGCAGTTCCTTTAGCAGCCCCAGTTTCTTGTTCAGCGTGTCCAGAAAGCTCACCTTCTGCAGCGCGGGAATGGCCGGATTCACAAAAAACTCGCGCAGCTCCGGGCTGCCGTTCCATGTGGCCAGAAAGTCGTTCAACTGGCTGCCGACAGCCGTTGCATCCAACTTCTCGGCGGTGATGACTTCAAGAAATGCCTGCGCGTAACGGGCAACAAAGGCGGCCATCAGTTGCTCCCTCCCTTGCCTGCGCCGCTGCGTACCACGTCGCCCACAAACTCGGCGATCAGGGCACGATCGGTCTCCGCGGTTAGAACCAGCTTCTTGGCCGCCTGGTCAATGGCCAAATCGGCGGCAAAGTGGCGCAGTCCGCGCCGCGCCTGCGCTGCGGCCGCTTCAATCTCCTGCTCGGCCGAGCCAACAATGCGCGCGCTCTCCTCGGCCAGTGATACCTTGATGCGAGCTTCGTCTCCGGCGCTCTCGGATTCCACCTCGGCGCGAAACTTCTGGATCTCCTCGCCCAGCGAGGCCAGCTTTGCCTCCACGGCGCTCAACCGCGCATTCGCGTCCTCCGTCACTTTCCGGGCAGACTCGATATCGCTGCGCAGCTTCTCCGCGCGATGGCGCAGGAAGCGGGGCAGGAAACGGAACAGCGGAATCCCGATGGCCAAAAAGATGATGAGGAAGTTGATGATCTCGTAGATGTTCGCCGTTGTGTCGATCGACAGGTGCAGCGTACGGGCGGTCCACTTCACCACCGGGCCTTCCAGTCGGAAGGCGTTGTTCTGCTGCTCTTCCTCCGATTGCATGGCTGCGGGCTTGGCGTCAGGTGAGGAGGCAGCAGTAGACGGGTTTTGCCCAGCCGCTGCAGCCTGCGCAGTTGGGGCCGCTTCCTGGCCGGCCATTCGCAAGGGCGCAACGGAAACTGTGAGCGATCCCAGAAGAACAACCCAGGTAAGCCGGTTTGCACTGCGGAGCTGAAACTTCAATTCTTTCAACGGGAACTCCCGGCAGCAGCAGGCAGAACGGCCCGCACCACCTGACTGGCCAACTCCCCGGCAGAGGCTTCAATGCTCTGTTTGGCCTGGGCAGCTTCGGCTTCCAGCTCAACCCTGGCCTGCGCCACCTTCTGCTGGGCGGCCTTGCGCGCCACATCCAGAGCGGCGTCGCGCTCTGCGGTCCACTGCTTCACCCGCTGCTCCCGCGCCTTGTAAACTTCCGAGCGCGCCTGGCGTAGCTTGGCGGCGTATTCGGCGGCGCGTTCTTCTGCCTTTTCAATGGCTTTCTGGGCGTCTTCAATGGCGCCTACGGTCCGCGCCCGGCGCTCTTTCAGCGTCGCACTCAGCGGTCCTTGCACCAGAAACTGGTAGGCCAGCACCAGCACGATGAACAGCAGCATCGTGGGCACCGCCCCGAGCATAAAATTCCCGACTTGTTGGATGATTTCCTGCATGCTTGAACCGGTTTGCTGCGGCGGTCAGGTCTCACACTGAGATATGAACTTGTCGTGGGTGGAACACCTTTTTGTATCAGGGGAGAACCCTCAAGTCAATGCAGTCCGAGCTGAATCGACGGGGTCCTGTGACTGCGGTCACGAAAGTGGGATTTTGTTCAAAAAAGAACTTGCATTCGGGCCCAATAAGCCTAAACTAAGAATACCACCTAGACCCGGTTCAGGGTCCAGCGGGCTGTAGGGCCTGAGGAAGTCCTTCCACTCCTCAAGCTTGCAGCCCGCTTCTTCATTTTGCGGGTGTTTTCGGGTTCAAACCGCTCTAATTTGACGTCGCTTTGGTGATGAATCCGGCCAGATCGTCCTTCAACTGGTGCAGCGCCTCCACGTTCAGGTAAATCATGTGCCCGGAAGGGTAGTAGCCAAACTGCACGTTGCCGCGCAGACTGGGGTCCAGGTCCATGTGCGAGAGGTCGTACTCGGTGGAGAAAAACGGCGTGGCCAGGTCAAAGTAGCCGTTGGCCGAGAAGACCCTCAGGTGCGGATTCTTGCGGATGGCCGCGCCCAGGTCGGCCGCCACATAGGGCTGCGTCTGCTCACCGCCGCCCCCGCCAAACCCGCCGCTGGTGGGCCGGTGCTTCCAGTCCCACTGCACAATGTCGTAGGCGGTGGGCCGGTAGGTGTCGGTGCTCTCATACTTCAGTTCCCTCGCCAGGTAGTCGTGCAGGGCGGAGACAAAAGCGCCGCTGATGCCGGAATCGGAGGGGTCGTAGCTCGGGTTCTCTCCCGCCGAGTCAATGTCAACTCCTTCAAAACGCATATCATAGCGGCCCAGGGTGCGGTTGTCTCCGCGCAGAATCTCCTTGCGGAAGCGAGTGGGCGAGATGCGCAGTTTGCACTCCTTCACGTAGTCCACGCTCAGGCCGGTGATGCGGCTGACCTCTTTGGCCACCGTATCCAGTTGCGCGGCAGACAGGTTGTGGCCCTGAAACAGCGCCTGGGCGTAAGGGCCGGAGGCGTAGTCGCGCGCCTGCTGCACCCAGTCGGCCAGGCTGGCCGGCTTGTTGGGCACCTTGCTGAAGTACCACGCCGCCGCCGCGTAGCTGGGCAGGTTGGCAATGTACTGCATGTCGTAGCCGCCGGCGCGGATGTTGTAGTTGAGGATGGACGAGATCAGCACCACCCCGTTCAGCTGCACGCCGTCGTTCCCCAGCATGTCTGCCAGGGCCGCCGAGCGCGTGGTGCCATACGACTCGCCGATCAGAAACTTGGGCGAGTTCCAGCGCTGGTTCACGTTCAGGTAGCGCTGGATAAAGCGGTCGAAGGCGTGCAGATCGGGGTCGACGCCGGTAAGCTCCTTCGCTGTCCCTTTGCCCACGGCACGCGAGTAGCCGGTGAGCGGAGCGTCAATGAACACCAGGTCCGTCTTGTCCAGCAGCGAGTACTCGTTGGGCACCAGCTTGAACGGCGGCCCTGCCGTGGCGTTGGGGCTGTCCGTGGTGATGCGCACCGGCGAAAACGATCCCATGTGCAGCCACAGCGTGGCCGAGCCGGGACCGCCGTTATAGAGAAAGCTAACCGGACGCGACGCGGGCTCTGCGCCGTCCAGCGTGTAGGCTACGTAAAACATGCTGCCGTAGGGCTTGTCTTCTTCGTCGCGGATGAGCAGCGTCCCGGCGGTCGCTGTGTACTTCAGAGTCTTGCCGCCAATGGTGACTTCGTGGTGCGTTGGCACAGTCTTCTCCGGAGGGATGGGAGCAGCTTCCTTGTCCGCGTCTTTATGGGCATCCCCTCCCGCGGCCGGAGCCGTAGCGGCGCCCGGAGGCGATGCGGGGTTGCGCGTTTCCTGCGCCAGCGCGGCGGTGTTGGGAAGCGAGCAAGCCAGGGCAACAAGCATGCAAAGAGCAAGCCGTGAACAAGATCTCATCGGGGACTACCTCCAGAAAATGATTGAACCATACTAGCATTTCGACGAACCATCGTTGTGCGCTCTGGCCTTACGCTAAGGGCAATCGCATGAAGGGCCAACCACCGGCCTGGAGATCCTTTCCGCCATTCACTTCGCCGCCAAAATGCTCTAAGGTCCCGGAGGGCCCGGTCGAAAATAGCCCTGGGCAAGCGCAGCGCCGCCCGGGGAGACAGACAACATGCTTCCATCGCGCCCTTGAGGGGCGCTGTGAAACACGCCTCCGTCCCAAAACACCTTCCATGCAGTCGTCCGGTCTTACGCTAAGGCCTATCCAGCAACGGACTGCGGTTCAGCAGCCCCTGGGCGCGCAGCCATGTCTCCAGCAGGGCGGGCCACTGGTCCAGTGCGGCATCGCCTTTGCCTAGGCCGGTCCCGTGCGGGCCCTTGGCGAACAGATGCGCCTCGGCTGGCACTCCGGCCTTGACCAGCGCTTCATAAAAGCGCAGACCCTGCTCGATCGGGACCACATCGTCGTCGAAGGTGTGGTACCAGAATGTGGGCGGAGTGTCTTTGCTCACAAACAGGTCCGGAGAGTACGCCAGCCGCAGCGCCTCGCACTGGTCCATCACGTTGAACAGCTTGCAGTAGCTCAGGTGCGAGGTATCGCTGGAGATGGCGCCGATCCACGGATAGCCAAGCACCATGAAATCCGGACGGCTTGAAACGCGATCGATGGGGTCGTCCGCGTCCGGGTTGCCGGGAATAAACTGGGTGCCGGAAAGCGCGGCCAGATGCCCGCCCGCAGAGAAGCCAATAACTACAATCCGGCTCGGGTCAATATGGTAGTCCCGTGCCCGCGCGCGAACCGTCTGGATGGCGCGCCTTGCGTCGAGCAGCGGTACCGGCAGCAAGTAACCGTGCGAAGACAACCGGTAGCTGAGAATGAATGCGCGAAAGCCGCGCACCGCAAACCAGTCCGCCACCTCGCGTCCCTCCAGGATAGCCGCCAGCCCCGCATACGCCCCGCCCGGCAGAACCACAACCGCGGAGCCGTTCCCGTGCCCCGGTTGAGGGTCCACAATGGTCATCGTCGGCGTATCCTCGCAGGCCTTGCCCTTGGCCTGCGGCGCGTCGCCGGGCCAGAGCCGGACGGTCTGCAAGCCCAGAAAGTCGTCGTGTCCCCCGGATATCGCGCACGGACCCCTCTGCGCCATACCCGCTTGAGCAGCCAGCAACCCCACCGCCAACCAAGCCACCATGTGCTTCACGTCAACCCTCCCGGCCATTCGCGGCGATTATACAAGCCAGCATGAGCAGCCGATGCGAAGGGAATGCTACCACCAGTTCGCCAGAGGCTATCCTGTCTCCCACGGACCCCGCTCCGACCACCGCTCCGGAACTGCGGGAGATTCTTGCTCAACTGTCCAGCAGGATGCCTGAGCCCGTCAGTACAGGACGACAGCCAGCGCAAAGCCGTCGTAGCCCTTCACGCCGACGGTTTGCAGCACGGTTGCGCTCAGCCGCGGCTCGGCAGCCAGCATCTCTGTGAAGCGGCGGATGCCTTCCACGCGCGCTTCATTGCACTCCGGGTCCGCGACCTTGCCCTGGCGGACGACATTGTCCGCGACGATCACGGTTCCGGGGCGCGAGAGCTTCAGTGCCCACTGGAGATATTCGGGGTAGCTCTCCTTGTCGGCGTCAATAAAGATCAGGTCGAATGGCGTGGTGGCGATCCTCTCCAGCGTTGGGAGCGTTTCCATGGCCGGGCCGGCGAGTAAATCCACGGCCTCCAGCACGCCGGCGCCTTCAAGGTTGGCGCGGGCAACCTCGGCGTGGAGAGGGTCAAGTTCCAGGGTGACGATGCGGCCGTCCCCGGGTAGCGCCCGGGCAAGCCAGATGGTGCTGTAGCCGCCCAGGGTGCCGATCTCAAGGATGTGCCTCGCGCCCGAGACGCGGACCAGAAACTCAAGGAATTTTCCCTGCAGCCTGGAAACGTCGATGGAGGGCAGCCCGGCCTGCTGGTTGGCTTTGAGAGCGTTGTCGAGCGCGGCGTTGGAGGGGGCGAGCAGATCGCCGAAATATGCGTCCACTTCTGCCCAGATAGGCGGGTCGACTGGCTCCATGGGGCCCTACTTATCCCTGGCCACCACGAAATCCGGAAGCCAGAGCAGCGCACGCTTGAACTCGGAATCGGGCAACGGGGCCAGTGCCTTGATGGATTGCTTGGCGTACCGGTCGGCCACGGACATGGCGTATTCCACTGAGCCGTTCCGCACCAGGATCTCCTGAATCTGCTGGCGGGTCACATGCTCAAAGCTGCGGTCGTCCAGAACTTTCTGGATCGTCTGGCGGTCGGCAGCCGTGCCGTGGTCGTGCGAGTGGATCACAGAAAGCGTCGCCTTGCCTTCGCGCAGATCGCTCGCCACCGGCTTGCCCAGAACCTCTTCCGTCGCCGTCAGGTCGAGTACGTCATCGACGATCTGGAAGGCGAGGCCGACAGCCCGGCCATAGGCGGCCAGGCTGGCCTCTTCGGCCTCAGTGGAGCCGGCGAGCACCGCGCCCAGGCGCATGGAGACGGCGAACAGGCAAGCGGTCTTGCGGAAGATCAGGTCGTAGTACTCAGCCTCGGAGACGGCCTTGCCCAGCTTTTGAATCTGCAGCAGCTCGCCCTCCACCATCTGCTGGGTCAGTTCGATGAGCAAGTCGAGCACGCGCAGGTTCTTCTCTTCCAGCGCCACCTTGAAGGCCTGCATGTAAAGCCAGTCGCCGGCCAGGACGCATTTTTCGTTGCCCCAGGTGGTGTTTGCGGAAGGCCGGCCGCGGCGCGTATCGGCGCCGTCGATAATGTCGTCGTGAACCAGCGTTGCGGTGTGCACCATTTCCACCACCGCGCCCAGCCGGATGGAGCCGTGGCCGGTGTAGCCCAGCAGGTGGGCGGACAGCAGCAGCAGCGAAGGGCGAATGCGCTTGCCGCCGCCCTCGCGCAGATATTCGGCAATCTCCGTGATGGTGCTTACGCCGGAGGCGGCGTCGCGGCCCAGCTCCTGCTCGATGGCCACAAGGTCATCCCGCAGCAGATCGAAGACTTCTCTCGCCGTCGCTATCGCCAGTGTACTCAAGGCTCTCCGGTTCTCTTGCTTTCTAAATTCCAGTGCGGCTTCTGCCGCCGGTGCACAACCTGCCTATGGGATGCCCGGCCAAGCGCCCAGGCTTCCAATCAATTGGTGCGGTAGTTCGTAAACTGCAATTCCACGCCCAGATCTTTGCCCCGCAACAAAGCGATGATGCCCTGCAGCTCGTCGCGGTCTTTACTGGACACTCTGACTGTATCGCCTTGGATGCTTGCCTGGGCTTTCTTTTTTGAGTCCTTCACCAGGCGAACAATCTCTTTGGCCTTCTCGATGGGGATGCCCTGCTGCAGCTTGATCTTCTGCCGAACGCTCTTGCCCGCGGCCTGCTCCACCGTTTCGTAGGTCAGATTCTTGAGCGATACGCCCCGCTTCACCAGCTTTTGCCCAAGGATCTCCTTCACCGCTTCCAGGTGATATTCGCCGTCGGAAGCCAGCTGGATCTCCTTGTCAGCCTCCACCAGCGAGACTTCGGAGCGGGAATCCTTCAGGTCGAAACGCTGGCGTATCTCCTTCAGCGCCTGATCGATAGCGTTGCGAACCTCCTGGATTTCCACCTTGCTGACAATGTCGAACGAGTTTTCCTGTGCCATTTCTCTTTCCTCAAACTTGTGAAAGGCCATTGTATGCAAAGCCCGCTGCACGCAATGCCGGTCGCACGCAGTGCCTGCATGCAATGGCTGGCATACGCCCTATTCAGTTTCCCACGTCCGCCCCAAGACCAAACAGCCTGAGGAAGTTTTTCGTGGTGGCAAGGGCCAGTTCCTCCTCTGAAATCGCCTGCAAACCGGCCAAAATCTGTGCGGTACGGGCGACCAGGGCCGGCTCGTTGCGCTTGCCGCGGTCCGGAGCGGGCGCCAGCCATGGGGCGTCGGTCTCCACCAGAATCCCATCCAGTGGGATGCTTGCGGCCACCTCGCGCAGCGGCTGCGCCTTGGGATAGGTGAGGTTTCCGGCAAAAGAAATCAGGAAGCCCATGTCGAGTGAACGCCGCGCCTGCTCCCATCCGCCGCCAAAGCAGTGCATCACGCCGCCCAGGCCGGTTTGCCTCCAATGCTCGTCCAAAACCTCGAACAGATCGTCCCAGGCGTCGCTGGACTCGTTCGTTCCCCGGCAGTGAATAAGGATCGGCCGCTTGCGCGCAGCCGCAATCTCTAACTGCTTGATCAGCCCTTCCCGCTGCACCCGTGCGGCGCTCCCTCGTGATAGTAGTCCAGGCCAATCTCTCCGCAGGCAATCACCTCCGGCTCGGCCAGCAGCCCGTCCAGCTTGGCCAGCACGGCGTCGTCGATCTCCGGCGTGTTGTGCGGATAGACGCCGGCGCTCGCGTAAAGGTGGGGGAATCTCGCGCCCTGTGCCGACTGCGGGTTGAACTCGCGGCAGACCGCCACCGCGCCGTCCATGCCCGATGCGTGTTCGCCAATGCCGATGGCCAGCACCGCGCCCACGCCCGCCTCCCAGGCGCGGGTGAGCATCGCTGCGCGGTCTTCCGCGTAGCGCTCGCTGTCCAGGTGGGCGTGAGAATCAATCAACATGGAGGCCTCTTGCGAGTCAATTGCGCTGCTATTGAAGCCGGATGCCCAGGTCTCGCTTCCGTGGCCTGGGAAACCACTGAACCCTTTGCGAGCGAAGAGCGAGCGTCTGCCCCACCGCAGGTGGCTGCCCCATCGCAAGTGGCTGCCCCACCGCAGGGGTTTACTTCAGCCTTGCCCCCAGCGGCACTTCTTCCAGGAACCCAGCCAGCACCGGAGCGCCATCCGGCAGCGACGCAGCCAGCAGCATGCCGTTCGACTCCAGCCCCCTCATCTTGCGCGGAGCCAGGTTCGCCACAATCACAATCTTCCGCCCAATCAGCTTCTCCGGCTCGTAGTACTGAGCAATCCCGGCCAGGATCTGCCGCTTCTCATAGCCCAGGTCCACTTCCAGCCGCAGCAGCTTGTCGGCCTTGGGAACCCGCTCGGCCACGAGGATCTGGGCAACCCGCAGGTCCACCTTGACGAAGTCGTCAATGCTGATGTGTTGCGGCCCTTCAGCCGGGGCAGTCGGCTCCGCCACTTTCGCGGGCTGTGCTGCCGGAGCCTGCTGCGCCTCAAGCGTATGGGATCTCACCTGCGCGGGCCCAGAGGTGTTATTGGCCGTGGTCGTAGCCCCGCCTGCGGCCAGGGGAGCAGCGGCGGGAGGAGCCTGTTCCGCCTGTTCCGGCGCATGGGGATGCGCGGTTTTTGCGGCTTCAATCACGGTGCGGTTGTTCTCGTCTTCCAGGTTTTGCATACGGTCCACTGCGTCCTTTTCTGCGCGGGGAAAGAGCGGCGCGGGCTCGCCCAGTTGGGTTCCGGCCTTCACTCCGCCCCAGGCCAGGCTGGTGAGGAAGGCGTTCTTTGCGGCGTCGGCAATCTCGCCCTGGCCCAGTTGGCGCCACACCTTGGCTGCCGAGTCGGGCAAGATCGGATACACCAGCGCGGTAATAATGCGAATGGCCTCAGCAGCCGTCGCCAGCACGCGGGCCTGAAGCGCCGTGTGGTCCTCGTCGCTGCGATCGGCAGGCTTTTTCCACGGCGCGTTGGCCGTCAGGTAGCCGTCTGTCTCGGCCACCAGAAGCCACAGGCTCTTCAGCGCTTCAGAGAAATTGAGTGCATCGAACTCCGGCCCGAAGGCGGCGATCGTCCGCGCCGCGAGTTCAGAAAGCCCGCCGTCCGCAGGACTCTCCGGCACCACCCCGCCAAAGTACTTGTGCACCATGTTTACCACGCGGCTCACCAGGTTGCCGTAACCGTTGGCCAGGTCGCCGTTGTAGCGCTGCACCAGCGCATCGAAGCTGAAGCTGCCGTCCTGCCCAAACGGAATCTCGCGCAGCAAAAAGTACCGCAGCGCATCGGCTCCGAGAATGGCCTGCACCGTCTCCGCTCGGACAATGTTGCCCTTCGACTTCGACATCTTGCCCTGGTCGAACAGCAGCCACCCATTGGCCTTCACTGACCGCGGCGTGGGCAATCCCGCGGCCATCAAAAACGCCGGCCAGTAAACGCAGTGGAAGCGGCTGATCTCCTTGCCAATCAGGTGCATGTCCGCCGGCCAGAACTTCTCGAAGCGCGCCTGGTCCTCTGCATCGTCTGACCCGTAGCCCAGCGCCGTAATGTAATTCGCCAGCGCGTCCAGCCACACGTAGATCACGTGCTTCTCGTCGCCCGGAACCGGAATGCCCCACGAAAAACTGGTGCGGCTCACTGAAAGGTCCTTCAAGCCCGAGCGCACAAAGCTGATCACCTCGCGCCGCGTCGACTCCGGCCCCATGAATCCCGGGTTCGCCTCGTAGAACTCCAGCAGCTTACGTTCGAAGGCCGACAGCTTGAAGAAGTAGTTTTCCTCGCTCACCGTCTCCGTCAGCCGCCCGCAGTCAGGGCAGTAGGTGCCCGGAGGCCCGTCCACATACGCCTCGTCGCTCACGCAGTACTGGCCGGTATACGAGCCCTTGTAGATAAAGCCCCGCTCCCGCAGCGTCGCAAACAGCTTTTGCACGCCGCGCTTGTGCCGCTCCTCCGTGGTGCGGATGAAGTCGTCGTAGGTCAGGCCCAGCTGGTCCCACAGCCCGCGAAACTCCGCCGAGATGGCGGTTGCAAATTCAGCAGGCGTTCGCCCCGCCAGCGCCGCGGACCGTTCAATCTTCTGCCCGTGCTCGTCCGTGCCGGTGAGAAACCAGGTATCGACGCCCTGCGCACGCTTGCGCCTGGCAATGGCGTCGCACACAATCGTCGAGTAGGCGTGCCCCAGGTGCGGCCGCGCATTCACGTAGTAGATCGGCGTGGTCAGATAGTAGCGGCTCGGGCTCGGCGCAGGACTCGTCATGTGCGGTGCGTTCTCTTTCCCGACTCCCGCTTCCATGCGCGGGAAGTTCAAGGCAAACTCTCTTCATCTTACGGCATTCGTCCACCAGGGAATTCTGAAGCGCCGCGCCCGCCATGGCAATCCCGTGGAGAACCAACCAGAGGCCCGAAAATCCTCTCAGCTGTTCACTTTGCCGCCAAAATGCTCTCAGGTCCCGGAGGGGCCGCGTGAGAATAGCCCAGGGCAAGCGTAGCGCCGCCCTGGGGACCAGACGACATGCTCCACCGCGCCCTGGCGGGGCGCTGTCAAACGCGCCTCCATCTCAAAACGCCTTCGTGCAATCGCCCTGTGCCCACGGCGGCGAAGCCGCGTCCGAGCCGCCGCAGGTGGTAGAATCGGCCTTGAAAATCAAGGATTTCTGAGGTTATTCCCACGTGTATCTGGAACTGCAAAAGAGGCTCGGCGCGCAGCTTCGCGCGGTATTGCAACAGAAGTACGATCTCCAGCTGGAGACCATTCCGCTGGAGATCCCACCCGAGCTGAAGTTCGGCGAGCTGTCCACCCCCATCGCCTTCGAACTGGCGCGCAAGCTGCGCAAGGCGCCCAAAATTATCGCCCAGGAGATCGTGGCCGCGCTGGGCACGGTTCAGGGCTTCGCCGGCTTTGAAGTTGCCGGCGCTGGCTACATCAATGCGCGAGTCGATCGCGCCGCCGGTGTGCGCATGGTGGCCTTCGATCTGCCAGTACACTCGTCCAAAGAGCCGCTCCATGCAATGGTGGAGCACACCAGCATCAATCCCAACAAGGCTGCCCACGTCGGCCACTTGCGCAACGCCATCCTCGGCGACACCTTTGTCCGCCTGCTCCGCGCCGCCGGCCAGAAAGTGGACGTCCAGAACTACATTGACAACACCGGCGTCCAGGTCGCCGACGTGGTGGTGGGTTTCCTGCATCTTGAAGGCAAATCCCTCGTCCAGGTGCGCGCGCTTCTGGACGAACTCAAGTCCAACGGCCAGCGGATTGATTTTTATTGCTGGGACCTCTACGCGAAGACCTCGCAATGGTATGAGCAGGGAAGCGAAGACGAGAACGCCGCCCGTAAAAAGCTGCGCTACGCCACGCTGCATGAAATTGAAGCCGGCGGCAACCAGACAGCAGATATTGCCGAGCTGATTTCCACCGCCGTCCTCCGCCGCCATCTTGAAACCATGCTCCGCCTCGGCATCGAGTACGACTTTCTACCCCGCGAAAGCGAGATCCTGCACCTCAAGTTCTGGGACGCTGCCTTCGAGCAGCTCAAGCAGACCGGCGTCCTCTACTTCGAAACCGAAGGCAAAAACAAAGGCTGCTGGGTCATGACCCGACCCGGAGCCGATGTTACAGAGGGAGAAACGAACGAAGACGCCAAAGTCATCGTCCGCTCCAATGGCACTGTTACCTACGTCGGCAAGGACATCGCTTACCACCTATGGAAGTTCGGCCTGCTGGGCAAGGACTTCGCCTACAGGCCGTTCTTCACGTATCCAGCTCATGAGTGCTGGATCTCCGCTGAACATGGCGTGGAGCCCCACCCGCACTTTGGCGGAGCGGAGGCCATCTACAACGTGATCGATGCCCGTCAGTCCGACCCCCAGGCCAACGTGATTCAGGCGCTGCGCGGCATGGGCCATACGGAACAGGCTGACCGCTACACGCACTTCAGCTATGAGATGGTTGCGCTCACCCCGCGCTGCGCGGAAGAACTCGGCTACACCGTCTCCGACGAAGACAAAGCCCGCCCCTACATCGAAGTCAGCGGCCGCAAGGGCTTCGGCGTAAAAGCCGACGACCTGATCGACAAGTTGATTGCGGCCACCAGCGCCGAGGTAGATGCCCGCCAGACGGGACGCGACGAGGCCGAACGCCAGCGCATCGCCCAACAAATCGCGATAGGCGCCCTGCGTTACTTCATGCTCAAGTTCACGCGCAATTCCGTCATCGCCTTCGACTTCAAAGATGCGTTGAGCTTTGAGGGCGAAACCGGGCCGTACATTCAATACGCGGTGGTCCGCATTCGTAACATCTTCCGCAAAGGGGCCACCACGCCGGAAGCGGCGCTGGCGGAGTTCGCCGCACTGGCCGGGAGCGGCGTAGCCAGCTATCTTGACGGCGAAGAGAATGAAGACATCTGGGCTCTATGGCTGCGCGCCGGCCGCCGCACCATGGTGTTGGAACAATGCATTGCTACCTCCGAGCCCGCTCATCTGGCCAGACACGTCTTTCAACTGGCGCAGGAGTTCGCTACCTTTTACCACAATCACCCCATCCTTAAAGAAGAAGACCCGTCGCGGCGGACCTTCCTGCTGGCGACGGCAGCCGTTGCGCTCCGCGAGCTGATTGAGGTGCTCGGCTGGCTGGGCATTGAAAGCCCGGAGGCCATGTAAGATCACAATTCCGTCCCGCGGAGATCGGCCCGGAATCTTCCACAAATCAGGCGCTCGTGACGCGGCCTCTTGCTTTCAGCAGCCTCATTTTCGCCTGATATACAATCCCAACATGGGTTGCACATCCGGCCTGGTTGCCGGCGCTGGTTCCAAACGTCTAATTCCCCTGAGGGCCCTATGACCGCACAACGCGAAAAGAATGAGCCGCGCAAGCTGCCCATGATGCCCATCCGGGACATGGTCATTTTTCCGTACATGATGACGCCGTTCGTGGTGGGCCGCGAGTCCAGCGTGCGTGCACTGGAAGAGGCGCTCACCGGCGACCGCAAAATCTTCCTCGCCACCCAGCACGACGCCTCCATCGACGAGCCCAAGGCCAAGGACATCTACCAGGTGGGCTCCATCTGCAACATCGTGCAGAGCGTCAAAATGCCCGACGGCAACATCAAGGTCCTGGTCGAAGGCGTGGAGCGCGCCAAGTCCACTGAGGTCAACGATCGCGACGGCTTCTTTGTCGCCACTGTGCGCGTGGGCAAATCGCAGTTTGAGATGACCCCTGCGGTCGAGCAGCTGATGCAGCGCGTGACCAGCCTCTTCGAGCAATACGTCAAGCTGCAGCAGTCGCTCAACTATGAGGCAATCATCGCCACGGTGCGCATGGATGAGCCGGCCAAGCTGAGCGACACCATCGCGGCCAACCTGCAGCTGGGCATCGAGGAGAAGCAGGAACTGCTGGCCATCTTCGATCCGGCAGTGCGGCTGGCCCGCATCGCAGACGTGCTGGACATTGAGATTGAGAAGCTTGACCTCGACCGCAACATTCAGTCGCGCGTCAAGCGCCAGATGGAGCGGGCGCAAAAAGAGTACTACCTGAACGAAAAGATCAAGGCTATCCAGAAGGAACTGGGCCGCGGCGAAAAGAGCGAATACGACGAGTTGCGCAAGAAGATTGAAGCCGCCGGAATGCCCAGGGAAGTGCTGGACAAGGCCATTCAGGAACTCAAGAAGCTGGAAGCCATGCCGCCCATGTCCGCCGAGTCCACGGTGAGCCGAAATTATATTGACTGGCTGCTGGCCGTGCCGTGGAAGAAGCGCTCCAAGGAAACCCGCTCCATTGACTACGCGGAAAAAGTTCTCAACTCCGACCACTACGGCCTGGAAAAAATCAAGGAGCGCATTCTCGAATTTCTCGCCGTGCGTCAGTTGGTAAAGAACCCGAAGGGTTCAATTCTCTGCTTTGCCGGGCCGCCGGGAGTGGGCAAGACCTCGCTGGGCATGTCCATCGCCAAAGCGACTGGCCGCAAATTTGTGCGCCTCTCCCTCGGCGGCGTGCGCGACGAAGCTGAGATTCGCGGCCATCGCCGCACCTACATCGGCGCGCTCCCCGGCCAGATCATCCAGCACATGAAGAAGGCCGGCACCAAGAACCCGGTCTTCCTGCTCGACGAAGTGGACAAGATGGCCTCGGACTTCCGCGGTGACCCGGCATCGGCGCTGCTTGAGGTGCTCGATCCCGAGCAGAACACTACCTTCCAGGATCACTATCTTGACGTAGATTACGATCTCTCCCAGGTGCTGTTCGTGGCCACGGCCAACGTCATGCACACCATCCCCGCCGCGCTGCAAGACCGCATGGAAGTGCTCCGCCTGCAAGGCTATACCGAGCAGGAGAAGCTCGAAATCGCCCGCCAGTACCTGGTCAAGAAGCAGCGCGCGCAGACCGGGCTCAGCGAGAAGAACGTCGTCTTCACCGACGAAGCCATTCTCGAGATCATTCGCTACTACACGCGCGAAGCCGGCGTGCGCAACCTCGAGCGCGAAATCGGCAATGTCTGCCGCAAGGTGGCGCGCAAGGTGGTAAAAAACGGCGCCAAACATAAAGAGGAGCTCACCGCCGAGAACATTCACGACTTTCTCGGCGTGGCCCGGTACCGCGACTCTGAAGTCCATGAGAAGAGCGAAATCGGCCTGGTCACCGGCCTCGCCTGGACTGAGGTGGGCGGCAGCATTCTCACCACTGAAGTTCAGGTGCTCGACGGCAAGGGCAAGCTCACCATCACCGGTCAGCTCGGCGACGTGATGCAGGAGTCCGCGCAGGCCGCGCTCAGCTACATCCGCGGCAAGGCGCAGGCGCTGGGCCTCACGCGCGAGTTCTATCGCAACGTGGATCTCCATCTGCACGTGCCCGAAGGCGCAATTCCCAAGGACGGCCCGTCGGCCGGCATCACCATGGCAACAGCCCTGGCCAGTGCGCTGGCTAAGATTCCCGTCCGCCGCGACATTGCCATGACCGGCGAAATCACGCTGCGCGGCAAGGTGCTGGCCATCGGCGGATTGAAAGAGAAACTGCTCGCCGCATTGCGTGCCGGCATCTTCGAAATCATCCTGCCCCGCGCCAACGAGAAAGACATCGCCGAGCTGCCTGACAACATCAAGAAAGCGATGAAGCTGCACTTTGTGGACCAGATGGATGAAGTGCTGACCCTCGCCTTGGAAGGCCCCCTGACCGCGCTCGCGCCCGCAGAGACCGACGTCCTCGCCGCCGTGCCCCCTGCCGAGCTCACCACCAACCTCCCCGCAAGGCAATAGCCGGCTCTCTCGGCCTGGCCGCTACGCAGTTATTGTGGCAGCGGCCCGTGCACCTTCCCCATCAGGTTCCTGCCCAGCGCCGCCGAAGCGCTCATCACGCCTCCGTACAACGCCCCCACCACGCCCAGGCTGGCCACATCCGCCCCGGTGAGATACAGCCCGCGGATCGGCGTCCGCGCCCCCAGCCCGCGCAACTCGTACCGCGCCGGTGTCGCCGCTATCCCATAAATTTCGCCCTTCTCGTAATTCATAAAGTGACGCGTCGTCACCGGCGTTGACAGTTCGGCGTGCTCAATGTGCCCCGCAACCTGCGGAACCTGGCGTTCCAGCTCCGCAAGCAGGCGTGTTGAGAACTGCTGTTTCAACTCCTCGTACTCCGCACCGCGATGCTTCCAGCGCTCGCCGCCCCATCGCGCAAATGCGTCGTAGTGCAGCATCGTGATCACCTCAATCGTGCTCTTGCCGGGATGCCGCCGCAGAAAGTCCGGGTCCTTGGCCGATGGGAACGAAATGTAGACGGCAGGGAAGGGCGCGTTGTGATCGGCGGCAAAGCGGCGCACATTTTCGTCGTGGTCGTAGCCGGGATAAATCCAGAGATTGGTGCCGCTCAGGCCGAGCTCTTCTGCCGTTGCGTCCAGGCCGACGTAGAGGCTCAGGTGTGCGGAAGACGTGGGCAGCGCGCGCAGGGCCGCTCGCAGCGGTTCCACGGCTGGCGTGTCTGCAGGCAAAAGCCGTGCGAAGGTATTGCTTGCGCCGGCGTCGCTGATCACCAGGGGAGCGCGCAACGTGCGGCCGTCCGCCATACGCACGCCAGTGGTGCCCCTGCCGTCCATCAAAATCTCCGCAACCTCCGCGCTCGTCACCACCGCTCCGCCGCATCGCCCGATTTGCGGAATGATGGCCGCGGCGATGGTGGACGCGCCGCCAACCGGATAGCTCGCGCCGGCCAGGTAATGCTCCACAATCGTCGCGTGTACGGCGAAGCTGCTTTCCGCCGGTGGCAGCCCGTAGTCGCCCCACTGCGCGGTCAGCACGCCCATAAGTTCGCGGTTGCCGGTGAGGCTCTGCAGCACGTCCAGCGTCGTCCGCCGCGCCCAGCGCAGAAAGGTGGCGCGCAGCAGCGATCCGGCCGCTCGAGCCGCCGGCGCAGGCATCACCTTCTCCGCGTAATACAGCCCGGCAAGTCGATTGACCGCGTGGATGGCCTTGAAGTACCTGTCGATCGCGCGGCCTTCGCCGGGGAAATGCTGCTTGAGGCTCTCGCGCAGGCGTTCCTTCCCCGCGGCGAAATCGAAGGTGCGCCCCTCAATGACGACGCGGTCGTAGACCTCCGGCATGGCCGTCCATTCCACCGCACCGGCGGTCAGGTGGTCGAAGGCCCTGCGCACGGAAGACCGCGGATCCTGCACCTCGCCGATGTAATGCAGCCCCACATCCCAGTCGAAGCCGGGGCGATGGAAGCTGTGCGTGAAGCCCCCGGCCACGTAATGCCGCTCCAGCACCAGCACGCGCCTGCCGGCGTGGATGCTGAGCATGGCTGCCGCGGTCAGCCCTCCGATGCCGGAGCCGATCACGATGGCGTCCCAGTCCTCGCTCAGTCGAGCCTGCTTGTAGGGAATCGTCTTGCCGGTTGGGATCATTTGTCGTCTCCGATCCTGTGTCAATACTGCCTTCATTACTTTATGTTGACACTGACAACATGAGAATAGGCGAATCATGTTGCTTGTGTCAACATAATCTGATAAAAAAGTTGCATGCGCCGTTCCGAGCCCTACCATCGCGAGAACTTGCGGCAAACGTTGCTGGAGGCTGCCGTCGCCCTGATCGGCGAAGTGGGGCCGCGCGCCTTTACCCTGCGCGAGGTCGCTCGTAGGGCAAACGTCTCGCACAACGCGCCCTACCGCCATTTCCCCTCAAAGGACGATCTGCTGGTGGCCGTTGCCAGTGAGGGGTTTGACCGCCTGACCGCCGTGATGCAGAAGTCGCTGGCCAGGGGCAAGACGTCCCTGGAACGCCTGCAACTCTGCGGCTCGGGCTATGTGGACTTCGCGCTCAAGTGGCCGCACCACTTCCTGGTCATGTTCGACTTGCCGATCAAAGAGTACTCAGAGTGCGCCGAAGCACCCGTGGGAATGAATGCCTTCGACGTTCTGATGGGCTGCATTGTGGCCGCGCAGCAGTCCGGAGATTTGCCGCCCGGGGATCCATTGCCCTTGGCGTGGACAGCGTGGTCGCTGGTGCATGGAATCGCAAAGCTGGCGGTCAGCGGCAACCTTCCCTTGAGCCACGCGGCCACGCTGGCGTTCACCCGCCAGGCCACGCAGGTGATGAGCGGCGGCATGCGCAACGCGATGCCCAGCAGCTGAGGCGCCCCAGTAGCGGCCATCTCATGACGCCGCAGAACAAAGCCGGCGCGAGGGCCCGCTCCTGTATTCTGAAGTTCGATGGCCTCAACCCGCCCGTGCGCCCGCTCACTTGCTGACCCGCTGACCTGCTGACTCGCTGTCCCCTGCATTTCTATGAGCTATACGACACAATTCCTCCTCTCGGCCATGGCCGCGGAGCAGTTTCCCCCTCCCGATGTGCCGGAAATTGCGTTTCTGGGCCGGTCGAACGTGGGAAAATCGAGCCTCCTGAACGCCCTCGTGGGCGAGAAAGCAGCCAAGGTTTCGTCCACGCCGGGCCGCACCCGGGCGATCAACTTCTTCGCGCTCCTCGACAAGAGCGGGCATCACCAGCTGCGCTTTGCCGACCTGCCCGGCTATGGGTACGCCAAGATTTCAAAATCCATTTCGGCGGGCTGGCCGGCGTTTATTGAGCCCTATCTCGCCATCCGGTCGACGCTCAAGCTGTGCATCTGCCTGGTGGACTCGAATGTTCCGCCGCAGCAGAGCGACCGGCAGTTGATCGACTGGCTGCGCGCCGCGCAGCGCGACTTTGCCGTGGTGGCCACCAAGATCGACCGCCTCAGCGGCAATGAGCGCACCCGCAACCTGCTGGCGCTCAAAAAAGGCTTGGAACTGGACGAGGTTCTCCCCATCTCGGCCAAAACCGGCTATGGCATGGGCCAGCTCTGGAACCGCATCGAGACCGCCGGCAGCTAGCGTTCTGTCCCTGATCTTCCTATCCCCAAATGACCCGTCATCCTGAGCGACCGGAGCGCAGCGCAGGAAGTCGAAGGACCTGCATTTTGGAGCGCTGAGCGACCGGAGCGCAGCGCAGGAAGTCGAAGGACCTGCATTTTGGAGCGCTGAGCGACCGGAGCGTAGTGCAGGAAGTCGAAGGACCTGCACTTTGGGGCGCTGCATGGTGCGACGAACTTCGTATTCTCCGCGAGAGGTGGCAAGTCGGCTGGTCATCTCAGGCCTGCTGCGGAACCAGGCGCAATACGGGATCGCCGTTGTTCAATCCAATCTCAACTTCCACGCCAATTTCTCCGCAGCGAACCGCGGCCTCTGCGCGGGCAATAAACTCCCTGGCCACATCCGGTCCGCAATGCATCGTGCGCAACCCCTGCGCCATGCGGCCCAGGTAGCGCGGCGCAAACCGCAGCCAGCGCCGGGCAGTGGCAGCTTCGGAGTCCTGCCTCGCAGCCAGGCAATCGAGAGCGATGGCGTCCAGCTTGGGCAGCCATAGCGCTGGCGCGGAGGCGGCGCGCCAGCTCAGCACAGTCCGCTCGCTCTGCCCGGCGGATGGCCAGTTACGTGGCAGCAGATCCGGCGTCACGCCGCGCTCCCGCATCGCGTGTTCAACGGCATCGGCCGCCCCGGCAATGCACACCGCAACCGTCTCCCGCTTGCGGATTTCGTTTTTCAGAATGCGCAGCGCCTCGTCCAGCGAGTTGACCAGGAAGTCGGCAACGCCATCGCGAATGGCCTGCTTCTGTGCTGCGGCATCGGCGGTCGCGGCCAGGGACGCAGCTCCGGCAATGTTCCCCGCAACCAGCAGCGCGCGCCCCTCGTCGTCCAGGTTCCCGGCGTACAACAGCCGCCCGCCCAGTCCCGGCTCCGCATCGGACGGCGCACTATGCATCAGAGCCGCGTAGACGCGCTCCACCTGGAGGACGAATTCAAAGGCAGGCGAAGCATTGGAATCAGGCGTCAAGCAGGGAGTCTCTCCGCGGGTTGGACGTGGGATTGGAAGGGCGAGTCTTTACTCGACAGATTGCTCGCGCGAACTGAGCTGCCGGACAAAGAACACGAACTCGCCTGGCGTGGCTATCAACTGCAGCTTCTCCGGAACCTTCTTGCCGATGCAGTTGTTGGGCGCAACCACGCCCGATGTGAGGATTGCCGCAGGGGAGTACCAGCGATCGGGTGAGGGGGCGTGGTCTGCTGACCCGCGGTCCTTGTCGGCGTCGCAGTTCACATAGGTGTCCAGGGCGTTGTTGTACGTCGCGTGGATGGAGAAGACCTCAGTATTGGCCGGCAGTGTCAGGGTGCCCGTGCCGTCTTCGTTCTGCTTCACCCAGTCGCCGTGCACCTCTTGCTGGTGGTTGATGCGCACCAGGAAGTTGGAAGTGGGAATGAGGAGCCCGGTGCGGGTGTTGACCATGCGGATGGTGATGGTCCTGTTTGCCTGCGCACTGAGAACCCCGCAGAATGCGGCCATGCACACAAAAAAAAGGAACGCACGACGTGCGGGTGAAACCATGGATCTCCTCCGGGACTACCTTTGCGATGGGCCCCACGCTTTACCGGCGGGCTGCCATCCACTCTACACTCACCATGTATTGTAGGGTTGTCCGTCGGAGCCTGGCTCGTCGGAGCCGGAATGCACGTCGTCAACGCCAGGATCGGTCTCGTCCAGTGAGTGCATCGAATCGCTGGTATCGGTGACCCAGGTGCTGGTGCTGTGGGTCATCGGATCCTCGGGAATGGTTTTCAGGTAGCCTTCCTGCACCAGGTCGTCCAGCGACTGCGGAGCCTTCTGCTTGTCCATCGTGTAGGAGTCGATGGCGGCGCGCAGAATGTGCAGGTCTTCCTTCAGCACCGCTTCCCTGGCATGCTTGATGGCGGCAATGTAACTGGGCACGGCGATCACCGCCAGCACGCCGATGATGGCCATCACAATCATCAGCTCCACCAGCGTAAAGCCCGCGTCTTTGTTCCTTCTGCCCACTGTTGCCTCGCCTACCACGTTGAGTACTTGGTTCCGTCCAGGGCCGTGCCCATCGATTTCGAATACACGTCGAAGACGCTCTGCCCGCCATACGAGTCCGAGGTCGGGTCGTCCTGCATGGAGCGCAGGCCCCACTCCGCCTTGCCGGTCATCGGGTCAATGGGAATCTTGCGCAGAAACTTCACCTTCTTGCCTTGCACATCCACGCCGTTCACCAGCGTATCCAGGTCGGGCGGATAGTTCTGGCTGTCCACCTTGGTTTGAAAGGCGTGCATGTCCGCCGCGTCCTTGTAGTGGTCGATCGCGTCGCGCATCTCCCACAGATCGCGCCGGAGCTCCCGCTCTTTATCCCTTTTCACGTTGAACATGGTGACGGGCACGGCGGCCGAGGCCAGAATCGTGAGAATCGTAATCGTGACGATCAGCTCCACAAGCGTGAGGCCGCGCTCCTGTTCGCGGCGGGTCCGGATTGGCGCTGTCGCTCTCATAGGCTTCTGGTTTAATGCACCACGATGGTGACCCGCGATCCCGCGGCCTGCAACTGTTGCTGGGCGCTGTTGATGGCGGCCGCGCGGCTCAGGCTGATCGCGCTTTCTCCCGCGGCTTTGGCCTGGAAGCTCAGCACGCACACAACACCCGCGCCGCTGATTCCGGCCACGCCCGGCGGACGCGCCGCGTTGATGGTGATGTTTCCCGGACCGTCGTCGCGGTGTACCAGCGCTACTGCCTGGTTGTCACGCCCCAGCAGATCGCCCGGGGTCACGTTGACCAGGGAGAGCTTCGCCGGATCGTATTGCACCTGCATCGGCACGGAAGCAATGTCTTTTCCGCCCGTCAGCACCACCGGAACCTGGAAGGTTGCTCCCGCAGCCACGGGGCCCGGAGGCGGGCTGAACATCAGGTTCACACTGCTTGGACCCGGCACAGGAGGCCGGGGTGGCTGAGCGGCATTCGGCTGGGCTGTATTCGGTTGGCCGGTGCCCATGGGGCCGGGCGGCGTTGGCGCAACAATCGGCGGCGCGTTCGATGGGTTGCCCACGGCCGCGGTTGCCGTCTGTCCAATGACGTCCGCTGAGTTGCTCAGCTGCGCCAGTGCCGCGGGAGCTGCCGCCATAGCGCTCTGGCCAGGAACAACCCCGATCGTGGGCCGCGCTTCAGCCGGCGGATGAACAACGGGAGCGGGCGCCGGTGCCGGCGTAGAACCATCCGGGGCCGCCGTGGATACGTGCCGCAACTCCACCGTCGTGCCGGCGCCGGTGTCCACCGTGCGCAGGTTCACCTGGTCCAGCGACTGGCTGCGGACGATGTGCGGCACCACCAGGAAAACCAGCTCGTCGTCGGTAATGGTGTGATCCTTGGAACCGAAGAGGTATCTGAGAATGGGAATCGAGCTTAGCCCGGGGATGCCGGTCCAGCTGGTCTGGTCCTGATGTTCCTGAATTCCGCCCAGGATGCTGGCCTCGCCCTCGCGCAGCCGGATCACCTGGTCCACCACGCGCTGGCTGATAATCGGCTCGGTGACGCCGCTGATGGTTACTGAACTGGCGTCCGCTGTCACCTCGATCTTGATCTTCAAAGTGACATCGTGGTCGTAGTGTACCGTCGGCGTCATCTCAATGTTCACGCCCACGTCCTGGTACTGGAACTGGGTCTGTACCCCGATCCCGAGCCCGCCCACTGCGCTCACGCCGCCCAGGCCGCCCCCTCCATACGATCCGGTCGCGACCGGAATGCGCTCGCCAATCTTCATCGTGGCCTTCTGCGCGTCGGTGGCGCGGATGCGCGGACTCTGCAGAAGCCTGGTGCCGGAGTCGGTCAGCAGCAGGTTCGCTGTTGCGGAACCGATGGTCACCGCAAAGTCCGTGGCCTTCAGGTGCGCCAGGTCGTAGAGAGAGGGGCTTGTGGAAGTACTGCTGGAAGTCGTGGTGGTTGTGGTTGTCGATGAGGAGGACGTGCTGGAATTCGGCGCCTGTAACGCAAGCCCAAAGGTGCTGGGCCACTCAATGCCGAGGGTCTTCTCCCAGTTCTTGCTCACCTCCAGGATGGCGATGTCCACCACCACTTCGGAACGCGGCTTGTCCAGGTCGTTGATCAGCTTCTGCGCCAGCAGCAGCTCGTCCGGCGTGCCGCGGATCACAATCGCGTTCTGGCTAGGAACCCCATAGATCTTGATGCCGGTCAGCACATTGCGAATCGCAGTCTGCACATCGGTCAAGTCGTTCTGCTGCCACGCGTTGGTCAGGTAGAAGGTCTCCACCGCGTTTTCGTCCAGATCGGTGCGCTTCTGGCGCGTGTTCTGGGCCACAAAAATCGTGTTCTCCGTCACCGGGCGCCAGAAAGTATTTGACATCGTGCCCACAATGCGCAGCGCATCCAGCAGCGAAGAGTTGCTCAGGTCCACGGTGATGCGCTTGGAAGTGTAATCGGGATCGAACAGCACGTTGATCCCGGCCGCCTTGCCGATGGCCTGGTAGACCACCTTCGCGTCTTCAGAGTAGTGCAGGGTCAGCGGCTCGTTGGAAAGCGGCTTCAGCTCCACTGGAGAGCCGATGGAGTCCAATTCCCTCTGCGTATCCGCGCTCTCCGCCACGCTGGTATCTACCTGCAGCGGCAATTCGCCGTGGCTCTTGCGCACCCGCGCAATCTCCTGCTGTGCCGCCTCGTTGCTCGGGTCTATCTCGCCGGCATGAAGAAACTCCACCAGCGCGCCCTGCTCGTCGCCCGCCGCCAGCAGCTTGCGCCCCTTGGCCATGTGCATGCCGGAATCGGAAACCCGCACCCGGTAGAGCGCGGTCTTGTAGGTCAGGTCGTTGGGAGCCTTCGCCAAAGCCTTCTGGTAGAGATCGAAAGCCGTATCGTAGTCTTCCCTGGCTTCGGCTTCTTCGCCGTGCTTGAACATGGAGCCAGCCGACTCAGCCCGCAGCGGAGCGCCCGAAAAGGCAAACAGCGCGAGTACGGCGAAAAGCGCAACCCACAGAGGGCTGCGCGACGTTGCGGTTCCGGTGAAGGCCGGCGAAGAGGCAGCCGGTTGTTGAGCGCGGCGGTTCATCGAACTCCCAGGCGTCCAGGCAAGCCCGCAAACCGGAGCCAGCCCCCGCGGGCGGCCTTGGCTGCCCCCGACGCAACTTCTGTCGCGATTTCCGACGCAAATCCTATCGACGGTCATGTCCATCCAAGGATGCCCCATTTTAGCAAAGCCCCATTGCAGCGCGGCGAAGGCCCCATTCCACCGCGGAAACATAAACCGCTCCAATGCTAGGATGAAGATTCGAGGTTCCCCGCCCATGGCCCGCCAAACCAGCCACGTGATCGTCCAGCACGCCGACGCCGGCCCCCAGAAGCCGGTGCGGCCGCGCGACCCCGTGGCCAGCGGCCAGCGCGACGCCGCCCACAACCGCATGGCCAGCCACAACTACTTCCTGCTGGAAAAATTCGAGGCCGGCGTCGCCCTCCGCGGCACCGAGGTCAAGTCCATCCGCGAAGGCAAAGCCAACCTCAAGGATTCCTACGGCCTCATCAAGGACGGCGAGGCCTTTCTGCTCAACATGCATATCGGTCCTTACTCCCACGGCAACTTGGCCAATCACGACGAAACCCGCACGCGCAAACTGCTGCTGCACCGGGACGAGGTTCGCAAGTTACTCCAGAAGACGCAGATCAAGGGCCACACGCTCATCCCCACCCGCCTCTATTTTCGTAACGGCCGCGTCAAGTGCGAGCTGGCCGTCGCCAAGGGCAAACAGGACTGGGACAAGCGCGAAACCGAGAAGCGCCGCGAAGCCGACCGCGACGCCCGCGCCGCCGTCAACGCCAGCAAACACCGCATGGGCCGCTAACACGATTCTTTCGTGTCCTGAGTCTTAAATTCTTTACATAATTGACGTTGTCATCCTGAGCGAACGGGGCCCCAGACGCTTTTCAGTCTGGGGGTGGTGAGCCGAAAGCCTGCCCTGAGCGTAGTCGAAGGGGATCTGCGGTTGCACCTTGAAATTTATGCCAGGAAATTTAGGAACAGGACCTTAACTGGCCTGCCCCAAGCCCGGCTTTGAAAAGGCGCAGCTTCAGCTGCGCCGCAAGCTGCGCAAGTCGCTGTTTTGAAAGGGCACAGCTTGAGCTGTGCCGTAAGCGGCGAAAGCCCTGCCTTGAAAGGGTGCAGGTTCGCTTATGCCGCAAGCTGCGCAAGTCGCTGTTTTGAAAGGGCACAGCTTCAGCTGTGCCGTAAGCGCAATCAAATCAACATGGCTTTAGCCACCGAGGGACGTTTTCGGAGCTCCCAAGCTACGACAACCCCTATGCCGCGGAATGAGTTCCCTAGTGGATGCCGCGAATGTGGCAGGCGGCGGAGGTCACCGGGTTCCAGGCCGCGGCTAACTCGCCGTCGTTCGGCCTGGTTGGGTCGTCGGCCAGCGTCCCCAGGTAACGGCCGGTTCGGGCATTGCCACCAGCCACCCACTGGTCATCGGGAACGTGCTTGTAGACCATTTGGGCAACGCCGGCCACCAACTGCACCTTAATCGTCACCGAGGCTGGTTCCCCATTGGGTGCCATGGGCAAACCGGTCATCACCCTGCAAACCCGAGTGGGTGGGCCGCCAAGAGCGTCCTTCATCGTCCTCGCTTCATCGTCCGCGGTAAGCCGCTTCATTCCGTTGACAAACAGGTGCAGACTTCCGGCGGGGTGAAGAGCGCCTTCACCGCCTTGAACCATGGCGACGAAGGCCATCGCCCCTACCAGATTTGAATTCACCATATCGGGGATGTGTATGGCGTAGAGATGGCCCGCCGCCACAAACACAACTCCCATGCAGCCAAGAATGCCCGTGATCCCGACGTGATTCTGGTCAGATCCGTAATCGAACATTTGAGCGTAGTACATTGCGCCAACCCCCTTTGTCTTCCGCAATCGTGGATTTGGCCGTGCTCCGCGCCGCCGCGACTCTTGGCCCCAGGACAGCGCATGCAGCGATGCGGAGAGAGGAAACTCGAGAACCTCACCCACTTGTCGATGCGCCAGTATACCCCGATTCGTTCTCCCCGACGATGTCAACTACGACCAGGGCTCCCAGGTCGCCATCCAGCAGTTCCAGCTCATCCCCCGCTGATCCAGCCGTATCCCAAAATAAACCGCCGCGCCCTGAACACAAGCTGACCGTCCCTGCAGATTGGAGTTCTGGCCCTGGCGTCGCTGCCAAACCGGAAGGGACCCTTGTCAGCCAAGCCACGCCCCAGCCAACAGCTGCTGGTCACCCTGCAGCGGTTCCACAATGGGTGTATCCCGGAAGCTCAGCACTCAAGTGTCTATTTCCTCGCCGGGGTCCCCGGCGACTGGTCTTCGTCGCTGGGGCGAAAGCCGGGGTCCCCGGCGACTGGTCTTCGTCGCTGGGGTGAAAGCCGGGGTCCCCGGCGACTGGTCTTCGTCGTCGGGGTGAAAGTAAAATGCGCCTCTCGCAGAACCCTGAGGGGCACGGGAATTGTGGAACCGCTTTGAGCGCACCGCCCGTTCATCGGGAGCCGGGCTCTTGAACTTCATCCAGGGTTTCCGATTCGGTTGCTAACAAAGCGCAGTTGCGCCCCGATCGTTTCGCCCTGTAGAGCGCCACGTCGGCCTGCCGTACCAGATCGTCGCCATTGATCTGGTTGGAAATCTTCACGCATGCAACCCCCAGGCTGAAAGTGACGATGCCGGGGGGCGTATCGGCATGCGGCAACGCCAGCGAACTAACCTCCCGTTGAATCTTTCTGGAGACTTCCAGCGCTTGGGGAGCGCCGGTATTGGGCAACAGCACGGCGAATTCCTCGCCGCCAAAGCGTGCCACCAGGTCTCCCGCGCGTCGCACCGTCCGGGCGAGCGCCAGAGCAAGCTCGCGCAGGCAGTCATCTCCGGCCAGGTGACCATAAATGTCATTGAAATGCTTGAAGAGGTCAACGTCCAGAATGATGAGTCCCAGAGGCAAACCACTGCGGGACGCCCGGTTCCACTCCTGCTTGAGGGCCCAGTCGAAGCTGCGCCGGTTGGAAATTCCGGTCAGCCAATCGGTGTTGCTCTGCACCTCCAGCTTCTCGTTTGCCTCTTCCAGCTTGCGGGTCCGCTCTTCCACCAGCGCCTCAAGCTCGCGGTTACGCTCCTCCAATCGCCTGATCGGGTACACCTCGTTTTCCCCGACCGAAGAGTAAGGAATGGAGATACCGCTGTGCACAATCATCCAGCGACCGCTTTCAAGACGGAAAACGAGAACCAATCGAGCCGTCTCCCGGGCCAGAAAGTGGTCGGGGATGGGCAGGCGAATATGGAAGAACGCGGTGACCAGGACGATATCGGTGCTGAGATCCTGCATGGAGAGGTCCAGCATCTCGATGTCGATACGGCCAGTCACCTGTGAGAAATCCTGGCAGGTGATTTTCACCCACTCGTTCCGCTCGCGGACCAGAAAGTCCCCTCCACCGGTGTAGCCGCTGAAGTCTTCGCTGAATTCCTCTGTCAGGCGAGGGTCGCGGGAGGCGTACATTTCGATGTACTTGTCGAAGAGCGAACGGATTAGGCGTTGGCGTTCCGGCCGCATAGTGCTCCCCCGGCGCAGCTTGGGAAATGCATTCTCATCGCTGATGGCGGATCGCTTGTGGGGACAAGCGCCATTGGTTAGGATTCTATCGTCTTTGTGTCGGCATGCGCAGAAGGGCCATCCGCTGCGGCAATTTCGATTCCGGCGTTTGCTGAAACCTTGAGGCAATGTGGCTTTTTCCTCTCCGGGGTGGAAGTAAACGCCACCCTGCACACACTCAGGTTGTCAACATGTGAATCGAAAGCGCTCTTGGCAATCCAGTCCTTCACCGTATCCCGCAGGTCAGATCATCGGGGCGGAATTTGAGCTGGGACCCTGTGCTTCTGAATGCGAGTCGTAGCCGGCCGACGAGTTCCCCAGAGCACGCCGCGGGGGTTTGTGAACCGGATGCGCGAATCAGCGAAGTCAGTCTTTCCTTGTGTTCAGTAAGTATTCTCCGGCAAAGCCGGAGGCTTCAGTGCAGGTGGCCCCTCAAAGGGGCCTGAGCCAACCGCACTGGCTTTTGCTGGACCTCCGCATTACAGGTTCTGTAATAAGGGCACGGCTTCAGCCGGGCCGAAAGCAGCGCCAAAAGAACCCCGGGCTTTTAGCCCCTGCGCGAAGCTCGTTCTTCCACGAAGATCCGCCAAAGTGCAAGAACAAGTGGCAATTCCCGGAACTGTCGAACTCTGACGGCCACCCCGGCAGAGCCGGGGGTTCTCCTATTGTCAAATGGAGATGGAATCGCCAGGCACCACCAGATCGAAATCAACATGGCAAGCGCGGCGTACCCCTGGCCGAAATAATTCCCACCGCGTTTGCACATCATTTCGCCCCTTCGGCGCACAATGGATCGTATGAGTCAGTGGACAGAATCCGAAGCGTCGCCGGCCACCGCTGCCCGTACGCTTCTGAAGACACCCCACCCCCCCCTACAATCCCGTGAGACAGTGAAAATGTGAAACTGTGAAGCAGGATTTCCACCTCCCAGCCGGGCTTTCCCCCCTCGATTCTTACCCCAGCCGCGCCCAGCTTGCCGCGTCAACCGCCAGCCCCGAAATCCAAAGTAGCACCCGCAGGCAGCTAAAATGGTTTCGAGGAACGAATGAAAACCGAGCTCTCCTTCGCCCATCTTGCCGCCATCGAAACTGAACTGCTGGCCGTCCTGGCCGTTGACACCCAAACCGCCAAAGGCCCCGACGCCAAACCCGCGCCGCTCCTCCTCACCAGCGACGAAGCCGTCAACGCCGCCGCCGCCCTTTTCCTGGCCAGCGGGGAGTTCAAAGCCGGCGCCAATGAGACCTTACTGCTGCACGCTCCAATCGGCCTCAAGGCGAAAAGATTGCTCCTGGTAGGCCTGGGCAAACAGGCCAAAACCAGCGTCGACGGCGTGCGCCGGGCCGCCGGGACCGCTGTGCGCACCACCAAGCCCCGCGCCATCCGCGAACTGGTCTTCACGCTGCCGGAGGCAGAGTTCCTGCCGCCCGGCCCGTGCTCCCGCGCCTCGGTCGAGGGCGCCATCCTGGGCAACTTTGACGCCGACACCTATCGCAGCGACCGCAAGGACCTGAGCGTGCAGAGCTTCGTGCTGGCTGCGGCCGCAAGCGCGGGCAAGACCGCCGTGGAAGCCGCCTTCGCCGAGGGCGTCATCGTTGGCGAGAGTCAGAACTTTACCCGCGCGCTGGTCAACGAACCGGGCAACAAGCTGACGCCGACCATCCTGGGCGCTCGCGCCGCGCAGATGGCCGACGAAGTCGGGCTCCAGTGGGACGTCTACTCCACCGGCAAACTCGAAGAACTCAAGATGGGAGCCTTCCTGGGCGTGGCGCAAGGCTCGGCAGAGCCGCCCGCGCTCATTGTGCTGCGCTATCAGCCGGAAGGTGTCACCGATGGACCGGTACTCGGCCTGGTGGGCAAGGGAATTACCTTTGACACCGGCGGCATCTCCATCAAGCCGGCCGACAAGATGGAACTGATGAAGTACGACATGGCGGGCGGCGCGGCCATGCTGGGCGCCATGCGGGCCATTGCCCTGCTCAAGCCGAAGGTGCGGGTCATCGGCATCGTCTGCGCGGCGGAGAACATGCCCGACGGCAAAGCCTACAAGCCCGGCGACGTGGTCACCGCGATGCCCATAGCTCCAGACCGGCCCGGAAAGACCATCGACGTCATCAATACAGACGCGGAAGGCCGCCTGGTGCTGGCCGACGGACTGACCTACGCCAGGCAGCTTGGCGCAACCCACCTGATCGACGCGGCCACGCTGACGGGTGCCTGTGTGGTGGCGCTGGGCACCTGGAATGCGGGCGCCTTCTCCAACGACGACGCCACCTTCGCGAAGTTCCAGGCCGCGCTCGAAACAAGCGGCGAGAAGTTCTGGCGGCTGCCGCTGGGTGAGGAGTACGTCGAGCAGATCAAGAGCGACATCGGCGACATCAAGAACACCGGCGGACGCCATGGCGGCGCCATCACCGCGGCCGAGTTCCTGCACGTCTTCGCGGAAGACACGCCCTGGATTCACCTCGACATTGCCGGCCTCGCCTGGATCGAAGACTCGCGTCCCTACATCGCCAAGGGTCCCAGCGGCGTAGCCGTCCGCTCCATCCTCGAATGGGTGCGCAGCTACTAGGAAACCGCTGAACAAGGAACAGTTTTGAAAGGGCACGACTTTACAGCTTGGTGAAATACTCAGTCAAACCAGGATTCCCGCAGGTCTTGCAACAAGGGCACGGCTTCAGCCGGGCTGCAACTGCAACAAAAGAATTGAGGGCCTCAGCCCCTGCGGGAGGCCTTTCACAAGAGTTTTACCCTCAAATGGAGTCTTTCACCAAGCTGTTTAGTCGTGCCGCACTGGCCGTAAAATCAGCGCGGGCTTTGGCCCCCGAGGGAATGCCTGCGTAGGCGGACGAGCTTAATCAGAACGTCCTTCGTAGGCAATTCAGCGCGGCAGTTTCTCAGCCGAATCGATCGTTGTTCCTGACCCGGAGGAAGCGGTGTCCTTGTTTCCCATCAGCGCGGCGGTTCTGCTTGCAGCTTTTGCTGTTTCGGTTCCGGCGCAGAACACCAGGGAGCTGATCTTTCCCGTGGGCTCAGCTCCATTTGCCTCCAGCCACGCTTCCACCCTTGTCGAGTTGAAAAACGGCGATCTGCTGGCGGCGTGGTTTGGCGGCACAGGCGAAGGCGCGCCCGATGTGGCCATCTGGTCGGCGAGACATACATCCGCGGGCTGGTCGAAGCCGGTGGAACTCGCCCGCGAACCGCAAGTGGCTTGCTGGAATCCGGTGCTCTTCCACACCCACGACGGGCGGCTCTGGCTTTACTACAAGGTGGGCCCGTCGCCGTCCACCTGGGCGGCCGCGCGCAGGTTCAGCCTCGACGAAGGACTTACCTGGTCCGTCGTCGAACGCCTGCCTGCCGGGCTGCTTGGACCCATCCGTGCCAAGCCGCTGATTCTCAATGATGGAACCATCGTCAGCGGCACATCGTTCGAGGCCTGGCACACATGGTCCATCTGGATTGAGCGTAGCACTGACAACGGCAAGACATGGGCCAAGATTGGCCCCATTCTGCCTGCCGTCGACGCCGGGAGAAAGGCGGCGGATGAAGGCAGGACGCAGGGCCTGATCCAGCCGTCCGTTGTCCAATTGGGCAAAGGACACCTGCGGCTCTATGCGCGTTCGACGGAAGAACTGGCCCGGGTGTGTGTCGCCGACTCCTTCGACAATGGCGTGACCTGGACCAGCGTGCGTCCTCTCGACGTGCCCAACCCCAACTCCGGTATCGACGCGGTGGCCCTGCGCGATGGCCGCGTGGTGCTCATCTATAACGACACCACCTCAGGCAGGTCGCCGCTCAACCTCGCCGTCTCAAGAGATGGAGAGCACTTCAGGAACTTTCGCACGCTGGAGGACACGCCGGGTGAGTTCTCCTACCCGGCCATCATTCAGGATGCATCCGGTGATCTTGACTTGACCTACACCTGGAATCGAAAGTCCATTGAGCATGTACACATCCCGCTTGCGGATGTGCCCTAGTTCACGAACGTCTGCTTATACCGGCTGTCGGCAAGAAGGCACGGCACCCAGAGCGCCGTGCCAATGACCCTCCGGATCAGTCCAATGCTTCCCACGATGATCTGTGCTTCGCTATGTCCGGTGAAGCTCCTGGCCCACGCAAAAAAGCCGATGGCAACCACAATCTGCATCCCGACCTGAAAGACCATCAATGTCATAAAGTCGCGCTTCCGCCGATAGAAGAAGTAGTTCAGCAGCAGATAAAGAGCGATGAACAGGCAATTGGCCACAATCTGCAGGAAGAAATACATGTCGAGCCCTGGATACTGGCTCAGCCAGCCCTGGAAGCGTGGAGAATCAAGAACACGGATCTCGCCCCCGAGCAAGACCAGGCGGAGCAGCGGCGCGGCAATCAGCAGAACGGCAATGTAGACGCCTCGCCCGCCCAGGCCGGTATTCGCTTTCGGAACTGACAGCAGCGGCGTGGTATCGGGGGTTAGGTTGTCGTGCTGAGCCTCTTCCGGCAACTCCCACGCGGAGTAAGTCTTCGGCTCGGTAAACGCGAACCCGGTTGCGCCCGGCTGGCCGGCCGGGGTGCCGCAACTGCCGCAGATCATCGCGCTCGGTTCCAGGACCGCAGTGCATTGGCTGCATCTCGTGCTCATAGGAAGGCGACCCCTTTCGTCGCGGCCAGGTTGCGGATGCTTTCTATGCAATCAGCAAACCACCGAAAGCGATTGGGGTCGATCCCACATTTTGGGGAGTACTATTCCCTTAACCGGTTCAGTTGCACGCTCTTGCCGGTACGGGCTGACTCCCGGGCCGCGTCGAGAATCTGCATAACAACGATGTTGGTGTCGAGCGCGGTGAGGTCGCCTTTAGGCTCTATCTGGCCACGAAGCACGGCCGCAAGGTAGCTGAGCGAATTGTTCTGCGGGCCTCTGAGCGCCGGAGCGGTGATCAGGTGCTCGTCGGCCTCGTACTCGTGCCGCAGCCTCACCTTATCCGGCCCAACGGTGATGGCGTAGCCCGTCGCTCCGTAGACTTCCATGTCCTTGCGGCTGAACGGCCAGTTCCACGAGGCCTGGATCACTGCCTGTGCATGCGGATAGGTTAGGACAATGGTGGCGTCGTCATCCACCTTCGGGTAGATCTGCGGCTTGTCCTGGTTGGTCACTGCGGTAACCGTAAGCGGCGTCTCCCCGTGCATCAGCCAGGTCATCAGGTCCACGCCGTAGCAGCCAAAGTCGTAAAGGGCGCCCGCGCCGTTTGTGGCCGGATCGGTGAGCCAGTTCAGAAACTCCGGCGGCACACCGATCTCTTTAGGCCCCTCATGTCCGTCGTGCACCACCACGCGCCGAATCGGACCCAGCCGGCCCTGCTCCACCTCGTCGTACGCCTCCCTGTTGCTGGAGTACCAGGTGGTTTCGTAGTTCACCAGAACGTGGATTTTGTAGCGGCGGGCGGTGTCGCGGATGGCCAGGGCATCGGCAAGCGAGATGGTCAGCGGTTTTTCGACCATTACGGAGACGCCGTATCGCGCGGCAATCTCAATGGCCGGCCGGTGCCCGGCAATGGAGGTATAGACCAGCACCGCCTGAGGATGGGTCTTTTCAATCATGTCGGCTTCGCTGCGATAGAAGAGTGTCTCCGGGAGCGAGTACTTCTTCTGGTACTTGGCGAACAGGGCAGGGTCCGCGTCGGAAATGCCCACCAGTGCCACGTCGCTGTGTTGCGGCAGCGCGGCCAGAAATCCTTCCACATGGCCGTGCTCGAGACCCACGATGGCCACCCGCAGCGGCGGAGGCGCCTGGCCTCGGCAGAGGCAGGGCAGGAGGAGCGGCATGGAAAGCAACAGGCAAGTGGTGCGGAGACGAGTGGCAAAGGGAAGCAGATGCGGCATGGGGTGGGAACTCTCCTCGGCGGCAATTCTACGCTGCGGATGCAAGGCGCATTGCTTCGTCACCTGCGAAGGGCCTTTTCGAAGGCGCCTCCCTTGCCAGACGCAGCGGACGGTTTTGCTCGCGTCGCGTGAAAATAAACCTGCAAATGGGAAAGGCGAGCCAGGCGGACCAAATTGGAATGGGATTGGCGCGCGACGGAACGGCGCCGTGGGGCGAATTCGTTTTTGCAGGATCAATGCGATCAGCGTCCGGATTGGCCCCGGCTCCGTGCTCAACTCTGGCGCGCCGCCGATTAGGAGTGAGTGAAGGGAGCTGCATTCCAGTGAGATTGCAAGACTGGATTCCGCAGGCCAGGAGCCGTTGCTGGAGGTTGAGCTCCGCACTGGGTGTAAACCTGATGCCCGGAAAGGGCGTCCATCGTAGTGAGGATCCCGTGGAAACCCGTTTTCGTTGTCCCTGTTGCGGTTACAAGACGCTGGAGACGGCCGGAGCGCTGGCGCTGTGCCCGGTCTGCTGGTGGGAGGACGATGGCCAGGAGGACGAGGACGCTGCCGAGATTCGCCTCACGGTGAACGGCCAACTGAGTCTGAGGGAGGCGCGTGAGCACTTCGCGCTGTGCGGCGCTGCCCACCCCCACTTCCTTCCTTACGTTCGTAAGCCACAGGTCACTGAACAGTAACGTACCTTTAGGTAGCCCCCTGCCCCGGCAAAATCACCCTGCCGGTTTGACCCTTGGGAGCAAACCCCACTACCATGAGATGAGGTATTTCCCTGGATGCGTCCGGCTGGTATTGGCGGCTTTAGCTGCCTCTCGGATCACTTTGGGAAGGGGAGCCGTTCGGCTGCGACCGGAAAGCAAGAGATTGCAGCCAGGAATCGACCCCAGGCATCAGCCAGATAGACAGATTGTTGGCGCGGAATTTGCGCCCGGAAGGCAAAACGTTGAGTTCTACTGACACCCTCGAGAACAACCCCCAACCTGAGGCGGCCGAGCCCGCACAGGATCACCAACTTTCCCACGACGGCCACGATCACGACGGCCACGATCACGATCATGAAGGGCACGACCACACGCACCAGCACGGGCCGGTGTTGAATCCGGATTGCACCCGTGAACTCGTGCTGGACATTCCCGCCGAAGAAGTTTCCAAGACCTACCGCAGCGTGGTTGGCAACTACCGCAAATATGCAAAGATTCCCGGTTTCCGCGCCGGAAGGGTGCCGGAATCGGTGGTGAAGCGCCGCTACGCGGCCGAGATTCGCAAGGACGTAATCGACGGCCTGTTGCCCGAGCGCTTCAAAAAGGCAGTGCAGGATCTGGGCGTCAGGCCCGTTGGCCAGCCGCAGGTGACGGAACTGACCGTGGAAGACGGCGCTCCCTTGCATGTAAAAGCCGTTTTCGAGTTTGTGCCGGCATTTTCCATCGAGGGCTATGGCGAGGTCACGGTGCCCAAGCCGCCCGTGGAGATTACCGACGAGGAGTTCCAGGCCGAGCTGGCGCAGTTGCGCGAGTCGCGCGCCACGGTTGAGCCGGTGGAGGAAGACCGCGCTCTGGTGGATGGCGACTGGGCGCAGATCACCTATAAAGGGCAGGTCGAAGGCGACTCCGATGCCGCTCCTGTAGCGGGTGAAGATACGCTGGTGGAGATTGGCGGCAAGGATACAGTCGAGGCTTTCTCGACTGCTCTGCGCGGTGCAAAGCCCGGTCAGGAACTGAAGGCCGAGGTGATTTATCCCGCCGATTATGCCGAGGCCAAACTGGCCGGCAAAACCGTCGCCTACGACGTCGAAGTGAAGGCCATCAAGAAGCGCACCCTGCCCGAGCTGGACGACGAATTTGCCAAGGAGCTGGGCGCCTACGAGAGCTTTGCGGACCTGGAAGAGCGCGTCACGCGAGCACCTGGCCAGCCGCAAGCGGCGCAGCGTTGAGGGCGAAACCAAGGACCGGCTGTTTGCCGCGCTTACGGAGAAGTTTCCCTTCCCGGTGCCGGAATCGCTGGTGCAGGAGCAGATTGACGCGCGCCTGGAACGGGGTCTGCGCGCCCTGGCGGCCCAGGGCATGGACACCGAGCAGATGCGCAAGCTGGACTTTGCGCCGGCTGCGGGCGGCCCAGCGCGACAGCGCCACAGCCGAGGTGAAGACATTCATCCTCCTGGACCGCATTGCCCAGGAGGAGAACATTACGGTCAGCGACGAGGAACTGGACCGCGAATTGCAGATCGCGGCGCTTCAGTCGCGTGAGCCGGTCGATGCCCTGAAAGTGCGATTGACGGAGGACGGCGGGCTGGCTAGAATCCGGGAACAATTGCGGAGGGAAAAAACTGCGAGCGTACTGTACGAACGGCTGCCCGCCTGAAGGGTTGAAGCGGGCAGAAGGCGCCGGGCCGGTCTTAAGAATGTGCAGACCGGGCGGCCATCGAGAAAACGGGGACAAACGGCCCCCAAACGGGAGAGCGAGAAGAACACTCAATGGCATTGGTTCCCATGGTGGTTGAGCAGACGAGCCGAGGCGAGCGCGCCTACGACATTTACTCCCGTCTGCTTCGCGACAACATTATCTTTCTTGGCACGCCGATCGACGACCAGGTGGCCAATCTGATTGTGGCGCAGATGCTGTTTCTTTCCGGCGAGGACCCGGAAAAGGACGTGCAGCTTTACATCAACTCGCCGGGCGGCTCCATCACCGCGGGCCTGGCCATCTACGACACCATGCAGTTCATCAAGAACAACGTGGTCACCTACTGCATTGGCCAGGCGGCCAGCATGGGTGCCTTTCTGCTGCTGGCCGGCACCAAGGGCAAGCGGTTTGCGCTGCCCAACTCGCGCATTCTGATTCACCAGCCGTCGATGGGCGGATTGAGCGGGCAGGCCACGGACATCGACATTCATGCGCGCGAAATTCTGCGCATTCGCGAAATCACCAACACGCTGATGGCCAAGCACACCGGCCAGCCGCTGGACCGCATCGAGCGCGATGTGGAGCGGGACTTCATCATGAACGCGCAACAGGCCAAGGAATACGGCATCGTCGACGAAATTATCGACAGGCCGCGCACGTAAGTCTTAAGCCGGCTCAGGGCGCCAACATCGTGGCCCTGATCCAGCACACAACGCGAACCACGGCAACACTGTTAACGCCGTCCAAAGGGAGCAAGAAGATGAAAACGCGCACGGGACCCGAAGAAGCACTGCGCTGCTCGTTCTGCCACAAGTCGCAGGACGCCGTGGCCAAGCTGATCTCGTCGCCCAGCGACTACCCTCGCGCTTACATCTGCGATGAGTGCGTAGCTGTCTGCAACTCGATTCTCGAGGACGATCGCGGCGACGCCGCACACCCGGCCACCACCGCCGGCCACCTGCCCAAGCCGCAGGAAGTGAAGAGCTTTCTCGACGACTACGTGATCGGCCAGGACCAGACCAAGAAGAAGTTGGCCGTAGCAGTTTACAACCACTACAAGCGCATGCAGATGAACCGCATGCGCAACAACGAAGTGGAACTGGCCAAGAGCAACATTCTGCTGATCGGGCCAACCGGTTCAGGCAAGACCCTGCTGGCGCACACCCTGGCCAAGATGCTCGACGTTCCCTTCGCAATTGTGGATGCGACCACGCTGACCGAAGCCGGTTATGTGGGCGAGGACGTGGAGAACATCATCCTCAAGCTGCTGCAGGCGGCCGATGGCGACGTGACGCGGGCGCAGCAGGGCATCATCTACATTGACGAGATCGACAAGATCGGGCGCAAGGACGAAAATCCGTCGATCACGCGCGATGTCTCCGGTGAGGGCGTGCAGCAGGCGCTGCTCAAGATTCTGGAAGGCACCGTCGCCAATGTGCCGCCGCAGGGCGGGCGCAAGCATCCGCACCAGGAGTTCACGGCTGTGGATACGACCAACATCCTGTTCATCTGCGGTGGAGCGTTTGTGGGACTGGAGCGCGTCGTAGGCCGCCGCGTGGGCAAGAAGGCGCTGGGCTTCAAAGCCACTGACACCGAGGCGGAGTCGGCGGCCCGGTCGCATCGCGATACGGAGTTGCTGCGCAAGACAGAACCGCAGGACCTCATCAAATACGGGCTGATTCCGGAATTTGTGGGCCGTCTGCCGGTGATGGGTGTGCTCGACGAACTGGATGAGCCTGCGCTCATCGAAATTCTCACCAAGCCGCGCAACGCCATCCTCAAGCAGTACCAGCGGCTGCTGGAATACGAAAATGTGCGCCTGCACTTTACCCATGAAGCTACCTGCGCCGTGGCCCGCGAGGCGCTGGCGCGGAAGGTTGGAGCGCGCGGATTGCGCATGATTCTCGAGGAGCTGATGCTGGACCTGATGTACCACCTGCCTTCCAACAAGCGCGTGCGCGATCTGGAGATCACACGCGAGATGGTGGAACGCAGGGATCTGTCCCTTTGTTTGCTTGAAAAAGCTGGATAGACACCCTCTGATCGCAGAAAGCACAAGCCCCTCATGCCGGAAGGCGCGAGGGGCTTTGCTTTTGGATCAAAGTGATCCGGCGTACGGGTTGAATGCTACGGAACAAAAACGTGCAGACGAACGTGCCAGTTTGTGCTCTTGCCCGGTTTCAGGGTCACCATGCCCGTATCCATGGAGCCCCACTCCTTGCCGAACGGATCGGCAAAGTTGAACTGGTGCTCGATCGCCACAAACTGGCTGGTGGGCGGTGCGTACATCTGGATGGTCTTGATCTGCGGAGACAGGCCCTCAATGTCCACGCCGTAATGGGCGGCGGGATCGATTACCTTGACCGTCGCGGAGTGATCCTGCCAGAGGATGTGGCTCCAGTTATCGTCGAAGAAGTTGTCAGCCAGCGGAACTCCGCCGGGGGCAGTCAGGTCAAAGCGGGTTCCTGCCACAGGCAACAGCTTACCGGTTGGGAAGACGTTGTCGTAGCCGTCCACCTCAGCCAATTTGTCCGCTGGAATGTGGATGCGCACCTGGCGGCGGTCGCCGGATGGCAGATTCATGTAAGGATGCCAGCCGATGGCAATGGGCTCGTCTTCCGTGCCCACGTTCCGAGCTTCAATGGAGGCGTCAACTGCGTCCGCTGTCAGCCGGATCTTTACAAGCAAGTCAGTTTTTGAGAGCCAGTGTCCGCCAAAATCCCCGGCGTGAATGGTGCCTGAGACCTCCTGGCCCCCGGAAACGCTTGCGACTTTTACATCGTCGGTCTTCGCCTTGAGAATAAGGCCGTGCATGGCATGGCGCTCAGCGCCGGGCAGTTTGCCGATGTTGTTTGCCGGCAGGGTGATGGCATGCCCTCTCCACTCGGTGGTGAGAGTCTTGCCATCGGCAGAGAGTGTGCCGCGAATTCGATTGGGATAAGGAACCAGGAAAGCCGCACCGAGGCGGTAGCCCAGGTCTCCGTTGTCGTCATCGTCCACGTCGAGCTTCTCTTTGGATTCGGCCAGGCTGGGCGAGGCGAGGACATCGACGCTGCCTTTGCCCGGGAAGTTGGCGGTGATCTGGATGATTTCCATGCCGCGGCCGGGAGCAAGGGTGACGCTGGTAAATTCCGGGCTGGTGGTGCTGGTGGGGGTCCGGGTTAGCGTGACAATCTTCTCGCCCCCGATCTCAGTAACGGCCTGAGAGCGGGCAGCGGGGACAAGAACGACTGCCAGCAGGACCGGCAGGGCGGCGGACAGTAAGGAAAGTGCGCAAACGTATGGCTTCATTTCAGTTCCATCCCTGGAGGTGCCATTGAATTTGCGGAACACGCTGCGCCGCGAAGAGAATTTTCCGTCGCGAGAAAGCGTATTCCGGCAGCGCAGCTATTTTACGCCAAGCCGCTGAGGCGGGTCCGAACTATGCGCCTCGCCCCAGCTAGAATGCGGTCATGGCTCTTTCTGCGGATTCTCTTGCGGCGCTGAATTCCCGCATTGTGGCTTGCGATCGCTGCACGCGCCTCCGCGCCTACTGTGCCCAGGTGGCTTCGGTACGCCGCCGCGCCTATGTGGACCAGGAGTATTGGGGTAAGCCGGTCCCGTCTTTCGGTGACCAGCAGGCGCGCGTTCTGGTGCTGGGCCTTGCGCCGGGCGCGCACGGCTCCAATCGCACCGGGCGGCCGTTCACCGGCGATGGCTCTGGCGATTTTCTGTATCCCGTGCTCCATGAGTCCGGCTTCGCTTCGCAGGCCAGGGCTGTTTCGCGCGACGACGGGATGAAACTCACAGGACTGTGGATCAGCGCCGTGGTCCGTTGTGCTCCTCCGGAGAACAAGCCCACGCCTGAGGAGCAGCGCAACTGCGCGCCGTGGCTCGATGAGGAAATCCGGCTGCTTGCCAGCCTGCGCGTGGTAGTTTGTCTCGGCAAGATTGCATTCGATGGATTTCTGAAGCATCAGCTCCGCGCTGGGCGCATTGCGGCGCGGGCGGAATTTCAATTCCGCCATGGCGCGGAGTATGCTCTCCCGGATGGGCTGCGCCTGTTGGCGAGCTATCATCCATCGCTGCAGAACACCAATACTGGTAAGCTGACGCGTGCAATGTTTCTGGCGATTTTCATGAGGGCGCGGGAACTGGCGGGGCTGGAGTCAGCGGCTTCGGTAGACGTTTCTTGAGATTAGGCTTTGGAGAAGATTCTGATGGACGAGTTATCGAGGGAGATTTGGAAGGAATTGCTGGCGCCGGAGAGGGAACTGACTCCTCGCGCGGGAGATGCGAAAAGACACAAGGATGCAGAGCCCAAACTGGACCATTGGCCCGCAGCCATCCTTCTGGAGCGGGCGGCATACCTGCGCAAACTGGCCAGGGTTGGCGACGGCCAGGCAAGCGAAACGCTTAAGGAGTACCCGCAGCACTCGACCATGCTTTCGTTTCGGGCGCGCGACGGAGTGGCGGAACTGCACGAGAATTTTGCCGACGTGTTTTACGTGCTCGATGGGCGCGCCACGCTGGTGACCGGCGGGATGGTTGTGGGAGCTGAGACAGTTGGCCCGGGCGAAATCCGCGGTGCGTCCATCGAGGGCGGCGCGCGCCACGAACTCCGCGCAGGCGATGTGGCGCACGTGCCGGCGGGTGTGCCACACCAAATGCTGGTGAGCCTGGACAAGACCTTCACCAGTTTTGTGGTGAAGATTCAGCAGATGAGAGAGTGATCGGATCACTCAGCCGTAATTGGCGGAGATCCTGCGGAGCCATCGGAAAGATTGGAGCGGGAGACCGGGATCGAACCGGCGACATTCAGCTTGGGAAGCTGACGTTCTGCCACTGAACTACTCCCGCCCTTTAGAGTCATTCACTTAAGCGATTGATTCGGGCTTACTATCCACCCGGTCACAACCCCTGAAGAAAAACCGGCGTAAAAGTCGGCCCTTCTGAGCCGGCGCCATTTCCAACACCATCCAGGAGCCCTTGAAATCCAGAAGCCCTGGATAGTAAATGGATAGTAAGTTGGCGCACCGCAAGGCGAACCTAAAACAGTATCGCTCAGTGCATGGCAATTGGCAATTTGTCCCGGTGGTTAAGTCGGAGGGCAAGCCAAAGCTGCAAATCGTCCTTGATGATCTTGGCAGTTTGGGACACGGCGTCGGCCCAGTTCCCGGCTCAGGCTGCCGGGCATGGGGCAGGTGACCTCCACCCCAGGGGAGCCCTTATGTATTGCCGCAACACTATGAAACCAAATAAGTTGCGCCAAGAAATGAGCAAAATTCCGCTTGCCGTTTTGAAAAGAAAAGGGTTACCACAAGCGCATCGGGCCAATGCACACCATTTTTGCGACAAATACCACGGAAAAGACACCCGTGAAGATGCCGGAATCAGCCCTTTTCGAGCCCGCCAGGCGCTCCGTCAGCTTTTGCGACTACCCGGTCACCAGGCTTCGGCGATTGCGAGCCGCATCGGCTCCTGACTCGCCCTCATCCAGCCCCAGAAACTCCTGGAAGACATCGTTCGAGAGCAGCTGGCCGTGCAAGGTCAGCCGGACAGTCTTACCATCCGACTCCAGCAGCCCGTCCTCGACGAGCCGCTCGACCACGCCCACAGCCCGCACCACCGGTCCTGTGCCAAACTCCCGTTCCAGCGCGGCGATGTCGACACCTCGATTCAGCCTCAGCCCGAGGAACCAGGCCTCTTCATGCTGCCGCGCCGGAGAGAGCCAGGCCGTCTCCACCGGCTCAGGTCCGGCAAGAAAATCGGCAAGCTCGCTGGTCGTGGTCGATCGCAGCACGTAGCGAGGCTCCAAGGAGTCTGAGGTACGCGATGCCAGCATCGAGGAGGCATCCAGACCAAGTCCAAGATACGGTCTTCGCTGCCAGTAGCGCAGATTGTGTTGCGATTGGAAGCCCGGCCGGCTGAAGTTCGAAATCTCGTACTGCTCCAGTCCTGCCGTCGCCAGCCGTTCCATCGCTCGCGTGTACATCTGGGCAATGGCATCGTCCCCGGGGACCAGTTCCGCGAAATAGCGTGCCCCGCCGGCCAGCATCTCGCGGCCCAGCCGCGAGTCTTCATCCACTTCCAGCATGTAAACGCTGGCGTGGGGAACGTCGCATTCCACCAGCGCCGTGAGCGACTCCTCCCACGAGGCCGGAGTCTGCCCGGCCAGCCCCGCAATCAGATCCACGTTGAGGTTGGCGATGCCAGCTCGGCGCAGGCGGGCCAGGTCCTGCTCCACCACGGCGCGCGAGTGCATCCGCCCGCTCACCTGTGCCTCGCGGTCGATGAATGACTGCACGCCCAGGCTTACGCGGTTCACGCCCACCGTCTGCAACGCTTCGAGAGTTGCGTCCGCAATCTGTCCCGGTGCGCATTCGACAGTGATCTCAGCGCCGGATTCCAGCCGGAACTCCGTCCTGATGGCGACGAACAGGCGCTCCACCAGCTCCCGCGCAAGCAGGCTGGGCGTTCCCCCGCCCAGGTAAACGGTGTCCACACGGCGCGCAAGTTCCAGTCCCATGCGCCCAGACCAGTCGCCAGCGCAGCGTATGTCCTCGATCAGCCGGTCCACATAGCGCTCATGTTCGCTGGCCGGATACACCCCCGAAGCGAAGTTGCAGTAAGTGCACTTTGATCGGCAGAAAGGAATCGAGATGTAAAGCCCGAGCGGCTTGTCCTGTTGAGCAGCCATCAAGGCTATTGTTTCACGCGGGGGCCGCCGGAACCCGACGCCGGCAGCTCTCGCCGCAGGCCAATGCTGCCCTCGCCGCCCCCAAACTCATGCAAGAATTGAAGCAAGGAGACCCGCGTTTGAAAGCATGGCCTGTCCTGGGTATTGCCATCATCCAATCCATTCTGTTGCTGGCTCACTGGTTCCTCTATTCCACCTGGATTGATTTCTGCGGCCCATTCGGCTTGGCGGCCACAGATGTGTTGCGTACGGCGCTCCTGTTGCTCGCCTGCAGCTTTGTTGTAGCGGCCATGCTCAGCTTCTACTCGGCAAAACCGCTGGTCAAGGCAATCTACCGGGTTGCCGCGGTTTGGCTGGGGTTCCTGAATTTCCTCTTCGTTGGAGCCGTCCTCAGCTGGCTTGCCTGGGGAGCGCTCGAGTTGACTCGGCTCGATTCGAATGCGGTGCGACACCGGCCCCTGATCGCCTGGGTGTTTCTTGATGTTGCGCTGGCATTCGGTCTGTATGGCCTGCTCAACGCCCGCCGCATCCGCGTTCGCCGCATCCCCATCCGGCTGGCCAACTTGCCCCAGTCTTGGCAAGGACGCACGGCTTTGATGGCCAGCGACCTGCACCTGGGGCACGTCAACGCCCTCCGCTTCAGCCGCCGCGTTGCCGCCCTGGCAGCCAGCCTGCAGCCCGGCATCCTCTTCATCGCCGGAGATTTCTTCGACGGAACCAAGGTTGATCCCGGCCGCCTGGCTGCTCCCTTCAAGCAGCTCTCTCCGCCCTTCGGCAAGTTCTTTTCCACTGGGAACCACGACGAGTTTGGCGACACGCCCGGGTTTCTGCATGCGCTGAGCGACGCGGGCATTCGCGTGTTGGAGAACGAAAAAGTCGTTGTCGACGGGCTGCAGATTCTGGGCGTGCAGCATCACGTCACCACATTTCCCATCCGCCTGCGTGCTTCCCTTGAGGCCATGCACATCAACCGGAACAGCGCCAGCATTCTGCTCAATCACGTACCGAATCGTCTGCCCATCGTGGAGCAAGCCGGCGTTAGCCTTCAGCTGAGCGGCCACACCCACGGCGGGCAGTTCATCCCCTTCACTTGGCTCACCCGCCGCGTCTTCGGCAAGTTTACTCATGGCTTGAACTCTTTCGGAGAGTTGCAGGTCTTCACCTCTTACGGCGCCGGGACTTGGGGCCCGCCGTTGCGCGTTGGTACCAGCCCGGAAGTTGTCCTCCTGACCTTCGAATAGCAAAACGCCGGACTCACCCGTTCCTTTGACTTCGCGGCTCGTATAGACTTGCCTTTCGATTCGAAAAGGGGGAAGTCCATGCCGCTTTCAAGCAAACGCTTTCTGGCTCTTGCAACTACTGTCATTCTCGCAAGTTCAATACGACTCGGAGCACAGGCGCCAACAACCGCCTCCGCGGGCCCTGACCTAAGCTTTCCCACCGTGCTCTACGGCGCGGCCTACTACAACGAGTACATGCCGGGAGACGACGCCGACCATGTCGCGCGCCTCGAAAAAGACGTTGCCCTGATGAAGGCCGCGGGCCTCAACGTGGTGCGCATGGGCGAGTCCACCTGGAGCCTCTGGGAGCCCGAGGACGGCCACTTCGAATACGCCTGGATGGACCGCGTCGTCGACGCCATGGGCAAGGCCGGCATCAAGGTCATCCTGGGCACGCCCACGTATTCCATTCCCGCCTGGATGGCCCACCAGCACCCGGAGATTCTTGCCGACCGCATCCCCGGCGGCATGTTCGGCGGCAAGCCGGTCGCCGAGCGCCTACGGCATGCGCCAGAACATGGACACCGATTCGCCTGCCTACCGCTTTTATGCCGAGCGGCTGATCCGCCACATCGTCGCCCACTACAAGGACAACCCCACCGTCATCGGCTGGCAGCTCGACAACGAAACCGCCAGCTACGACGCCGCCAATCCCGACGTCTTCATCGGCTTCCAGCATTACCTGGAAAAGAAGTTCGGCACGCCTGAAGCGCTCTCAGCAAGGCATGGTTCCTCAACTACTGGGGCGAGAACCTGCACACCTGGGAAGACCTGCCCACCCGCGACGGCACCATCTCCACCGGCTACAAGCTGGAGTGGACGCGCTGGAGCCAGATGCGCGTCACTGACTTTCTCCACTGGCAGGCCGCGCTGGTGCGCGAGTGCGCCGGCGCCCAGCCAGTTCGTCACCACCGACTACGGCGGCATGATGAAGCGCGACGTGAACGAAGAGGCCGTCGCCACCGGCCTCGACATCGTGGCCGACAACATCTACCACGGCACGCAGGACCACTACGACGGCTCCTTGCAGTCCATTGCAGGCGGACTTCACGCCGCTCGCTCAAGCACGCCAATTTTCTGGTCACCGAGACCAACGCGCAGACCACTGACTGGAGCTCGGCCAGCCAGTTCCCGCCCTACGACGGCCAGCTGCGCGAGGACGTCTACACTCATCTCTCCAACGGCGCCAACATGGTGGAGTACTGGCACTGGGCCTCGATTGCCGCCAACCAGGAGACCTATTGGAAGGGCGTGCTCTCGCACGATCTGGAGCCCAACCGCGCCTATGCCGAGGTCAGCCGCACGGCGCACGAACTCGAGAAGATCGGCCCGCATCTCGTCGGCCTGCAGATTCACAACCAGGTCGCCATTCTGTGGAGCCGCGACTCGGCCAACGCCATCGAGCTTCATGCCCTACGGCGGTGCGTCCGGCTCGCAGTGGACCGGCGAGCCCGACGGCTACGCCTCGCTCGTGCAGCAGCTGCACAACTCTCTCTACGACCTCAACATCGGCTCGGACTTCGTCTTTCCCGAGACACGCAGGATTTCTCGCACTACAAGCTGCTCATCGTTCCCGCGCTTTACATCGCCGACGACGCGCTGCTCCAGCGCATCTCCGATTACGTGAAGAATGGCGGCCACGTGGTGATGACTTTCAAGAGCGGATTCGCCAACGAGAACTCCGCCGTCCGCTGGGTGCGCGCGCCGGGCCCGCTGCGCGAGGCTGCCGGCTTCAGCTACCAGGAGTTCTCCAACCTCGAGCATCCGCTCGCCCTCAAAGACGATCCCTTCCACGCCGGCGCCGAGAACAAGGTCAGCTACTGGGCCGAGTTTCTGATGCCCGAGCACGCCAAGGCGCTCGCGTATTACGACCATCCCTTCTTCGGCAAATGGCCGGCCATCACCGAAAACGAGTTCGGCGCGGGAACGCTGCTTTACGAGGGAACTTATCTCTCCGACACGCTGCAGACCGCTGTGCTGCGAAGCGACGCTCGAAAAGATCGGCCTCACCGGTCCCGACCAGCAATTGCCTGCGTCCGTTCATGTGCAGCACGGCGTCAACCGCCTTGGCAAGCGGCTGCACTATTACTTCAACTACTCCGGCGCTGAAGTGAAACTCACGTACGCGTATACTGCCGGCACGAATCTGTTGGATGGGAAACCAGTTGCGAAATCCGGGGAATTAACTTTGGCGCCATGGGACTTGGCTATCATTGAGGAGTAATTCGCCAACGAAATTCGGCTCGGTCGTCCTCACTCTCGCGCCCCATCCGCCGCTTGCTGAGTGGGTCAGGTGTGAGGAGTCTGAAACAGTTTCGTTTGCATAAGCCAACTCGTCAGTCTCAAGGAGAGGTTGCACGTGAGCACGGAATCTGAAGCGCATCATCAAGACGATAAGAAGATCGTTCGCACCCGCCTTCACGGCATCGAACTGCTGGCGAATCCACGCCTCAGCAAGGGCACAGCCTTTACCCAGGAGGAGCGCGACGCCTTTGCTCTGCATGGCCTGTTGCCGCCGCACATTGGCACCCTCGAAGACCAGCGCGCGCGCCGCATGCGCGTTCTTGCCGGCCGCGACACAGCCTTTGGCAAATACAGCAACATGCGGGATTTGCAGGACAACAACGAAACCCTGTTTTATTCGCTCATCGCGCACCACACTGAGGAGTTGCTGCCGGTGGTCTATACGCCGGCCGTGGGCGAGGGCTGCCAGCGTTTCTCTGAGATCTGGCGCAGGCCGCGCGGCCTCTTCATCAGTTATCCCAACCGCGACCGCATCGATCAGCTTCTCGCCGATTCGCGCTACGACCAGGTGCGCTGCATCGTGGTCTCCGACGGTGAGCGCATCCTCGGCTTGGGTGATCAGGGCGCCGGTGGCATGGGCATTCCCATCGGCAAAATGGCGCTCTATACCGCGCTCGCCGGCATCCCTCCCGAGCATTGCCTTCCTGTTCTTCTTGATGTCGGCACAGATAACGAAACATTGCTCAACGAGCCTATTTACATAGGCTGGCAGCACCATCGCGTGCGCGGCCAGGAGTACGACGACTTTGTGGAGGCCTTTGTCAGCGCCGTGCAGCGCCGCTGGCCCCATATTCTGCTCCAGTGGGAAGATTTTGCCGGTACCAACGCAGCCATTCTGCTTGAGCGTTACCGCGATCGTCTCTGCACCTTCAACGACGACATTCAAGGCACCGCAGCCGTCACCACGGCAACCTTGATGGCGGCGGTCATTGCCACCGGCGTCCCGCTCAAGGATCAGAACATTGCTTTGTTCGGCTCCGGCGGCGCGGGCATCGGCATCGCCAATTTGCTGTTGACCGCGATGCAGGAAGAAGGGCTGACCGAAGCCCAGGGGCGCAGCCGCATCTATGCCTTCAATCGCTATGGCTTGCTCGTCGAAGGTGCACGGGGCATTCGCGAGAGCCAGAAGCCCTGGGTGCGCCCGCGTGCCGATCTCGCCGGGTGGCAGCTCTCCGGTGGCGAAGACATCTCTCTGCTCGACGTGGTGCGCAATGCTGGAATCACGGCGCTGGTTGGCACTTCCGCCCAGGCGGGCGCGTTTACGGAAGAGATTGTGCGCGCCATGGCCGGCCATACGCCACGGCCCATCATCTTTCCTCTGTCGAACCCTACCTCGTGCGCAGAAGCCACACCTGCCAACCTGCTTCACTGGACCCAGGGCACGGCCATCATTGGGACCGGCAGCCCGTTCGCCCCGGTTGAGGTCAATGGCAGGCTCATTCCCATTGCGCAGACCAACAACTCGTACATCTTTCCGGGGCTTGCGCTCGGCATTCTCGTCTCCCGCGCCCGCCGCGTAACCGACGCTATGATCATGGCCGCTGCCAAAGCGCTGGCAAAGCTTTCCCCCGCACGCGAAGACCCGAACGGGCGGCTTCTTCCGCCCATCGCGGAATCGCGCAAAGTGGGCATGATTGTCGCCGAAGCGGTGGGCAGCCAGGCCATTGCCGACGGGGTCTCCGAGATTTGCGACGAAGCCACCCTCAGGGAGGAACTCCGCGCCTACGTCTGGGAACCCGTGTATCTTCCATACGAACGCTTGCTTTGAGTTCGCGGATTCGGTTCGGGGTACTCCGCCGCTGCAGCATTTTCGCCTCTGGGCTTCACAGGAACCTGGAGGTCAGGCGGAGTTTTCCTCTTCGGGGCCCCAGGGACAGGTCTTCCTCTCTGGCGTGGAAGTAAGGTCCACCCTGCGTACTCTCAAGACGTCAACATGTGAATCGAAAATGCCCTGGGACTAGCCCCCGACCCCAAACCCCTGACCCTTGACCTCTGACCTCTGTTTCATTTGCACATAATTACGCTGCCTTGGCGCACAATGGGATTGCAAGGGTCGAATCATGGATATCCATCGCCTCATCGAACCGAAAAAACATGGGCCGGATTCGTCCGACACCGCGACCCCACGCACATCAAACTACGGATTTCCTTCCAACTCAATGAAAACAAACATGTTACACGCATAAATGGCGTTTTTAGACAGATTCTAAAGGACTTAGCTCTTCCAGCATCCCCGAAAATGGACAGACGGCCCCCGGAAAAGGCCGCCAACCCGCCTCCAGCCCATTCCAGCTCCATCTACTCCATGGCTCCGGAAGGTGCCCGCATCGCTTCCAACGCGCTCGTCAGGTCGGCGGCAAGGGTCTTCTGGGTCTCTTCGGGCAGCTTGCGTTCGTGGCTCGTCAGGTAAAAGACATCGATGGCGGTTTCGCCTTCCGTATCGATCAGCGCCACCTTGATATCGCACTTGTGCACGCTGAGTGTCAGCGCGATCTGCCGCAGCAATCCAGGAACATCCTGGGAGATGACCTGGAGCAGCGTGGAGTGTGTCGAGGATTCAGTGTCGAACTCCAGCCGGGTGGCGACTTCGACTTTGAGATTGGCGGGGTGGTTCAGATGGCGGCGCGCTTCGAGCAGCTGTTTGACTGATAGCTTTTGCGCCACCACATCATGCAGATTGGCCAGGAACCGGTCCTTCTCACTGGGGTTCAGTTCCAGTGTGTGAAAAACGTCGGTGAAGTGGAAGCTGTCCACAATCACCCCGGCCTCGTTGGAGAAAGCGCCCGCCTTCACAATGTTCATACCCCAGGCCGCCAGGGTTCCAGCCACATCCGCAAACAGCCGCGTTCGGTCCCGGGTAATTACGGTCAGGTCGAAGAGTTGGCGATTGGGTCGCAGATCCAACTGCACCGGATCCTTTTCAAGATTGAGCGCCATTTGGAAGTGATGGCGAATCTGCTCCGGCAGCCGCGTTTGCAGGTAGCGCTGGGGCAGGCCTTCAAGGAATTTGCGCAACGCCTCGTATTGCGTGGCGGGAACCATGGAGCGGATCCGATTCAGCAGCGTTGGGTCAATCGCCGCGTGGTAACGGACCTCGTCGACTGAGCGGTCCATGAAGTTCGCCGTCGACATGTAGAACTGCCACAGATTCTCGGCCTTCCACGGCGTCAGCGCGTCCGGATTCACGGCCTTGATGTCCGCAAAGGTCATGATGGTGAGCATCTTCAGAAGTTGCGGACTGCCGATCTTGTCTGCGAAGCTGCGCACGTTTTCCGGATCGAAGATGTCGCGGCGCAGGGCCAGCGACATCTCCAGATGCAGCCGGATGAGCTTGAGAATCGACTCGCGCTCCTCGGCATCGAAGTCCAGTCGCGCCAGAAATGCGTCTGCCAGCTCCACGCTCTGCCCGGCATGTTCGCCGGTGCGGCGAGCCTTGCCCGTGTCGTGCAGCAGCAATGCCAGCAGGAATAAATCGAGCCGGTCGATCTCCGGAAGCAGTTGCGCCAGCCGCTGCTCGTAGTCGTGTGCCGGCGTGCGCAGGCCGTGCACGTTGTCGATGGTCAGGAAGGTGTGCTCGTCTACTGTATAGCGGTGATAACTGTCGCGAATCACCAGCGCATCGATGCCATGGAACTCAGGAATGAGCATCTCCAGCACTCCCAGCGCATGCATCGTGCGCAGCGCGTGGGCAGCGTGCGGTCCCAGCAACACCTCGCGCAGCGCGTTCCACAGATAAGGCCCCTCGGGAATGTGAATGGCCAGTGCCGGAAGCGCGTCGGTAATTCGGTCTTCGGCAGCCTGCGAAAGCGTGTATCCATGCGTGGACATCATGGAGAAGATACGCAGGATTGCGCTGGTGTCGTTGAACTGCGCGCCGGCCACGATGTCGATGCGGCCCTGGTCAAGCAGGAAGTCGGTTCCGGCGATCGGAGTCCGGCGCCGGCGAAACTGTTTGTAGAAGCTGACCGGGGCCGGCAGGTGCTCCATCAGGAGTGCTGCCCGCCGGTAGATGATGCGTGCGTGGCGGTAGTAGGTCCGCATCCAGTAGCTTGGATCCGCCGTGCCCCGCGTCTCCAGGCCAATCGAGTTTGCGGCGGCCTCGTCCTGCGATTGCCAGTCGAGCGTGTTGTCGTCGCGGCCATGGCGGAAGTGGAGAAAACAGCGGGCCGCAGCCAGAAAGTCAAATGCCGCTTCCGCATCGCCGCGAGCGCTCTGGAAGACGCCGCCGCGCTGGCGGGGCCATTCCTTGGTCTCCTTCAGGTGGAAGAGCAGCGCAAACCACACCGCCAGATGGTAGTCGCGCAGGCCGCCCGGACACTCCTTCAGGTTCGGTTCCAGATGGAAAATAGTGTTGCCGTACTTGGCGTGCCGCGCACGGGCAATCTCCCCCAGTTTCTGCGTGATCGTGTTCCACTCGCTCAGTACCAGGCCCGGCAAAACCGTCTGATGGAGTTGCTGATAGAGAGGGAACTGGCCTGCCAGAAAGCGGCGGTCCAGCGTGGCCAGCGTGAACTCCAGATTGTCCGGGTCGAACCGGCCGGCTTCCTTCACCGTGCGCGAACTGGGGCTTGCCCGCAACCCAATGTCCCACATGCCCTGAATGATGGATCGGACCGGCTCCTTCGCCTGTTCTTCTGTCTTCTCGTCGGCAAACGCAAAAAGAACATCGATATCGGAGTAGGGAAACAGGTCCTTCCGTCCGTAGCCGCCCAGCGCCAGCAAAGAAACGTTCAGCGCCGGCTGGCCGGCAAAGGCTCGCCGCCACATCTCAATCAGAATCCGGTCCACCACGGCAGAACGGCGCCTGATCGCGGCTGTCCCGTCTCCGGTCCGCTCACAGGTCTGGCGGACAAGAGCCATCTCCCGCGTATACTGCTCCCGAAGATCGTCAACCGCCAAAGCGACTGGATTCATGAGGTTTTGTGCGTGGCTCGCCGAAGCAAGAAGGAATTATTAACAGAATAAGCGATTTTCCTGCCGATGGGGAGGTTTGCTCCAGGATCGCATGAAAACGGCCGGGCAGCACGAGATGGTCCCAAGCTGGGCGTCACGCTTCTATGTGATGGAAAAGCCAATCCGCACGGCCCATTCAGCAGAAGCGGGCGCTGGTGGGGGGCGTTAGTACTACAGCTGCATTTGGACTGGGGGCGCTAGTCCGGGACCGAGGGCCGCGTCTTTTCGACCCCGCGGACCACCCGGAGGGTACCCGCCTGTCCGCGGGGGCCCCGATGGGGAGACGGAGCAACGATTTTCGCGACCTGGGAGAAATGCGGGCTAGAGCGCAGTCTCGCCACGCTCATCGTTGCGGATGCGAATGGCCTCGTCAATGCGGCTGACGAAGATCTTGCCGTCGCCGATGCGGCCGGTACGCGCCGCGCCAACGATGGCCTGCACCGCTTTTTCCTTCAAATCGTCGGTTACCACCAGCTCGATCTTCACCTTGGGCAGTAGATCGACGGTGTATTCGCGGCCGCGATAGAACTCGGTGTGCCCCTTCTGGCGGCCATGGCCGCGGGCTTCGAGAATGGTCATGCCTTCAATGCCCGCTTCCAGCAGGGCATCTTTTACGGCGTCCAGCTTCGAGGGCTGGAGAATGGCTTCGATCTTGAGCATGTTCAAAATGCCTCGTTTGACAGCGTAACAGGCCCAACAGACGGTTGTGCCCGGTCAGCCGGGTGTTTTCTTCAAAAGTTGTTCACTGGGAGTCAACAGCCCCAAATTGCCGTGCCGGTTCCAGTCCCTCAGGAAAGCCAGCTCAGGAGTTCAGGTCGTACCCCTCTTCGTTGTGTTGCGAGAGGTCCAGCCCTTCGGCTTCCTGTTCGGGCGAGAGCCGCAGACCCATTGCCTTATCAACAACAAACAGCAGAATCAGCGTGCCGACAATGGAGATACCCCAGGCAATCCCCACCCCGGCAAACTGGTTCAACAGCTGACCCCAATGCCCGTCCATGGCCCCTGTAGGCGCATCCTTTCCGAAGGCCGGGTTGATCAGGCGCGTGGCAAAAAGTCCGGTCAGCAGGGCGCCCAGCGTTCCGCCTGCGCCATGCACGCCAAACGCGTCCAGCGAGTCGTCGTAGCCGAACAGGCTCTTGACGACGAACACCATGAAGAAGCAGAACAGTCCGGCGATCAGTCCGATGGCCAGTGCGGACATGGGCTGCACAAAACCGCTGGCTGGCGTAATGGCCACCAGCCCCGCCACCGCACCTGAGATGGCTCCCAGGGCGGTCGGCTTCCCGTTGTGGATCCACTCGGCAATGGACCATCCGATCGCCGCTGCGGCGGCTGCGAAATGCGTATTTACAAAGGCACTTGTAGCCAGCGAACTGGCCGCGAGCGCGCTGCCCGCATTGAAGCCGAACCAGCCCACCCATAGAAGGCATGCGCCGATGAAGCTGAGCACCATGGAGTGCGGCGCCATTTTGATCTGCGGGTAGCCCATACGCTTTCCCAGGTAGAGGCAGGTTACGAGCGCCGAAACGCCCGAAGTGACATGAACCACCGTGCCCCCTGCAAAGTCGAGAGAGGGGTAGCGGCCGCCACTTGCGTTCAGCAGCCCTCCTACGCCCCAGACCATGTGCGCCATGGGGCTATAGACAAGCAACGACCAGGCCGAAAGAAAGACCGCCATCGAACTAAACTTCATCCGCTCAGCAAAGGCGCCGGTAATGAGCGCCGGTGTGATGATGGCAAACATCAGTTGATAGATCATGTAGGTCTGTTCGGGGATGGTGGGCGCATAGTCCGTGTTCGGCTGAAGGCTCACCCCGCGCAAGAACACATGCTCAAATCCGCCGATGAAGCTCGAACCGTGTCCGAAGGCAAGAGAGTAGCCGACCACGGCCCACAGCACGGTCACCAGGCCCATCATGGCGAAGCTCTGCATCATGGTGCCCAGGATGTTCTTCTTGCGCACCAGTCCGCCGTAAAACAGCGCCAGGCCGGGGCCGGTCATCAGCAGCACCAGCGCCGCCGAGACCAGCATCCAGGAGTTGTCACCGGACGATTGTGCGTTCTGGACGGCCTGCTGCAGTGCGGAAATCTGGGCCTGTGTCGCAGGCGCGCCCGCAGCCGCGCTTTGGCCAGTTGCCATAGCCGGCGCCTGCGCAAGTAGAGTCATGGATGAGCACCCCAATGCGGGCACCAGGAACAAAAGGGAGTGACGACAGCGCATGATTATGTACGCTCCGAAAGAGGTTTCTCCGCGTCGTAGTGCGGGCGAGCAGTGGCGTTGAGGTTTCTATGGCCGGAACTCGAATTCTGGCGACTCAGTTCCGCAACACAGTCGATCCGGGACCGGCCGGGCCGGCAACAGGTCACAAAAATTCAAACGTGTGGTTTGAGCGTACTCACGATTCTCTTAAAGACCGGACAATTACGCAAGTACATGAAGAATTCATCATGGTTTTATCATGCGAAAAATGTTAATGGGTTCCGAGTTCATATTGCGTTGGGAGCAGCAGTTTGTAGTGCCAGCAATCGATGTGAGAGGGTGAGAACGATGGGGTCAGTATGAATGGGATGGCAATCCAACAACGGCTGGGTCTGGCGATCGCCCTTGGAGTAACAGTTGCTGCGTCGGCAGGGCCCCTGTCTGCTGCGCCAACACAGCTAACCTGCAAACAAATTGTGATGACGGGCGAGGTGAACGCGGGCCAGGAGTGGAAGGCATCCATCGGTCAGGGATGGGTCTTCAGGGTCATGCCCATTGACCCGGCCAAAACGCCAACGGGCCAGCCAGATTTGAGCGGATGGGATCTGGTTGTCGACCGGGCGCAAGGGGCTGGCTTTCCCGATGCTCTGCTGCTGGCAACCCCTCCCTACGACTCGATCAATGAACGCGAAATTGGAACCACGTTCGGTCTCCGATCCCAGGACGCCATAGGATGGAATCCTCGCAGCTTCCGCTTTCTGCTCAGCCCTCAGGCTCTGCTTGAAAGTCAGAAGCTCTTTCTTCTTCTTCATCGGAAGCCATCCGACCCTTCTTACGCCTCAGCGTTGCATCGCATGATGGAACTGACCAGTCGCTCCTCGGCCGGGCAGTTCCGCATTGTGGATGCGCGGTTGACTCCCGGCATAGCGGATGCGGCCCCCTTCGCCGAGAATTGGGCGCTTCGATCCGCCTTGACCCCGCACACCGTGCAGCCGACATCCGGCGCGTTAGCCACGCCACTCGGGAGCCTCAACTGGATCAGGTTTACCATCACGCTCCGGCTTCCGGGTATGTGGACCACACCGAATCAGTTCCACGCTGTACCGGCTGCTTGTTCGGAGTGATCTGCGACATGCGGAACCGGAAAATAAAACCTGTAAGCAGAAGCATGAAATCTTGATCATTGAGCTAAAGTGACCGCTCACCTCCGTGGTCTCTGGCGTTATATTGAGAGTATGGCGAGTACGGCAGAGAGGGACCATTACCTGTTTGGGGCGCTGGAAAGTAGTGCGAAAAACCGTCTCAAACTCAAGGAAGTGAGCTACGGCTACGAAGAGCCGGAGGGCGTGTTTCTCACGTCGCTCGATTTTGCGGTGAACTGGATTCGCAAAAACTCTGTATGGCCCATGACCTTCGGGCTGGCCTGTTGCGCCATTGAGATGATGTCCATGGGCGCCTCCCGCTACGACATCGCGCGGTTCGGCGCAGAAGTCTTTCGTCCTTCACCCCGCCAGTCAGACCTGATGGTGGTTGCGGGCAGGGTTTCCAATAAAATGGCCCCTGTCATTCGTCGCCTCTACGACCAGATGCCAGAGCCCAAATGGGTCATTTCCATGGGTGCCTGTGCCACTTCCGGAGGGGTCTTCAACAACTATGCGCTCGTTCAGGGAGTGAATCAGGTGGTACCTGTGGATGTATATGTTCCCGGGTGCCCGCCCCGTCCCGAGCAACTCTTGTACGCCATTACGCTTCTACAGGAGAAGATACAGCGCGAACCACGCAGCTTGGTAAAGACGCTGAATGTTGGGTAACCCTAAGCAGGGATTGATTTCCGGGTAATGTATTACCAAGGTAATTAATTCTGTTTCCATGTTTCACGTTTTGGTCCTTCTTACGATGCAACCTGTTGAAAAACTGTGTCATTCGAGATTCCACCTATGGTACGTTTAAGTCTGCTGTAGGGATAGGCACTCGTCTTTTTATTTGGCTTATCGTTAGTTAGTCCGAGCCACTTTTTATGAGCTCGAAACAGCTTTTTGATCATTGGATATTCACATCTGTTGCGGAGGAAAAGCGCATGCACTCTCGTGTTTCGAAATCTTTAAGATGGGTTGTTGCCGTCACATGTGTAGCAGTTCTGCCCCTTGCCATGGCCGCCCAGGACTCCACCAAACCATCCACGAAGGCCGCATCTTCAGATTCCGCCTCCAAGTGGGATATCTTTGCCGGATATAGCTATCTCGCACCTCATGGGACGGTTGTAACCGATGGCGGCGGCTATACGACGACACTGCAAAGCATCGACTACGGCTCGATCCTCAGTGTCGCCCGTTACTTCAACAAATACGTCGGCGTGCAGTTGGAGGCCGATGAACATATCCTGAACCAGTCCACGCCCATGCAAGGTGGGTCTACCTGGGCCAATGACGATTTCTCGGGCGGTGGAGGCGGTCTTATCATCCGGCACCCTTCTGCGGACATTACCCCGTTTGCACATGCGCTGGTCGGATTGGAGTACGGTGGCGTTGTTCACTCGCCCGATGCATTCGGTCCCGTGCTGACCATAGGCGGCGGTCTTGATTACGAGACCCCCTGGTTCAATCATCACCTGGCAATTCGCATCTTCCAGGCCGACTACCAGTACACCCACGAAAACTTTGGCACTGAAGGCCGGAACAACGCCAATATGGCTCGCCTGAGTGCGGGCTTTGTGTACCACGTGGGCACGATTACGCCGCCTCCGCCGGTGACACTGGCATGCTCGGCCAGCCCGGCTTCGGTCTTCCCTGGCGACCCGGTTACGGTGACCGCAACGGCCGGTAGCCTCGATCCGAAGCTCAACGCTGTATATTCCTGGTCTGGAGCCGGCGCGACAGGGACTGCGACAACGGTCACCATCGCCACCGGTTCTCTGGCGGCTGGTTCTTACACTGTTAAGGGCTCAGTAAAGGAAGGCAAGCCCGGCAAGGAAGGCTTAAAGCCGGGCGAAGCGGCAGACTGCTCTGCCAGCTTCACGGTTAAGGCTTTCGAGCCTCCCACCATCAGTTGCGTTGCGAACCCCAGCACCATCAAGCCGGGTGAGACCAGCACGATCACCTCGATGGGCATGAGTCCGCAGAACCGCCCACTCACCTACAGCTACTCGGCTTCGGCAGGCTCGATCAGTGGCACCGGCACCACAGCGACCTTCTCCTCAGCAGGCGCAGCGACCGGAGCAGTAGGGATCACCTGCAACGTGTCTGACGACAAGGGACAGACCGCAACCGCGAGCACCAGCGTGACCATCACGGCGCCGTACGTTCCTCCCGTGCCGCACACTCAGGCTCTCTGCTCCATCACCTTCAGCAAGGACAAGGCGCGTCCGACCCGTGTGGACAACGAAGCCAAGGCTTGCCTTGACCAGGTTGCCCTCGACCTGCAGCGTCAATCGGATGCCAAGGCTGTCGTCGTCGGCGAACAAGACAGCAAGGAAAGCGCCAGGATCGCGAAGGAAGAGAAGCTCGCCGCAAGGCGCAAACACGCAAAGCCGGTCATCAGCGATGCCGCACAGCGCGCAGTTGACACCAAGGAGTACCTGGTTACCGAGAAGGGCATCGATGCATCGCGCATCAGTGTCGCCACCGGAACCACCGACGGCCAGACTGTGGAAGACTACCTGGTGCCTGCCGGCGCAACCTTCACGGCAGACGTGACCGGAACCACCCCGGTTGACGAGTCAGTTGTGAAGCCGATCGTTCGCAAGCCGCTTGGCGAAAGGAAGCATCCGGCCCACCACAAGAAGCCAATCGTGGGCGGCGCCAAGCCTCCGCAGCAGTAAGGGCTGGCTTCCGGCCCGCTCATTTGAAGTGAACCCGATTCTCCATCCTTCCCGCTTTGACGGGAAGGATCGAGATCCAAAACAAGAAAGCGATTCCTCCTGCAACGATTTGAGGCTGACCGGGAAGCCGGTCAGCCTCATCAATTTTCGAGCCTTCTTTTCTTTATATTTGTAAAGTGATTCCAGGAGCATTTCGTTTGAATGAGCCGTATGCGAATTTGTGTTAGATCTACTTACCGGCGCAGCGGTGGAGCGTGGATCTTCCTTTTTCTGATCTTTGCAGTTGCCCTTCAAAGGCTTCCTGCGCAGGCCGCCTGGAATACGGTTGGCCCTGCGGGTGGCGATGCACGAGCATTTGCCGCAGTTCCCGGTCAGCCCAACCACCTCTACCTCGGCACCACCGATAGCTGGGTCTACGAGTCGCTCGACCAGGGCGCCACCTGGCGCAGGCTGGCCAAGCTTGATTCTTCAGACGACTTGGTGGTCGACAACATTGTTGTGGATTCGGCTAACTCCGCCACGGTTTTTGCAGCCGCGTGGAAGGTTGGTCAGCCTGGTGGCGGTCTGTGGGTTACCCATGATGGCGGCAAGTCTTGGAAGGTGTTAGAGCCCCTCCGCGGCCAGTCGATCCTCGCGTTTGTGCAGGCGCCGTCGGATCCGCGAATTCTGGTTGCAGGAACCCTTGAGGGGGTTTTTCGCTCTGCAGACGCCGGTGTCTCCTGGACCCTGATCAGTCCAGCAGGCAGCAAGGAGATACACGAGGTCGAATCGCTCGCCGTCGACCCAACGAACCCGGATATCATCTACGCCGGTACCTGGCATCTGCCTTGGAAGACCGAAGACGGAGGGAAGAATTGGAAAAACATCAAGCATGGTGTGATCGAGGATTCTGACGTTTTTTCCATCATTCTCGATCCTGCCCGCCCGCGAACGGTCTTTCTCAGCGCTTGCAGCGGCATTTACAAGAGCGAGAATGGCGGCGAATTCTTCCACAAAATACAGGGTATTCCCACCGATGCGCGTCGAACACGCGTCCTCATGCAGGATCCCAGTCATCACGAAGTGGTTTACGCCGGCACCACTGAGGGGCTTTACAAGACCACCGATGCCGGTAAGACATTCAAGAGCATGACGGGAGCAGACATTATTGTGAACGACGTGTTTGTCGACCCTGGCGATTCGAACCATGTTCTGCTGGCCACCGATCGCGGCGGTATTCTCGCGAGCCAGGACGCAGGCGTCACCTTTGCGCCCTCCAACGAGGGCTTTTCCGAACGCAAGGTCGGCGCGCTCCTCGTAGACCGCGACGATCCGGCTCGGCTCTACGCCGGTGTGGTGAACGACAAGGCCTATGGCGGTGCCTTTGTTACCCTCAACGGCGGCACAAGCTGGGATCAGATCGGCGAAGGACTGGAGGGGCGCGATGTGTTTTCTTTGGCGCAGGCGCAGGACGGGACCATTGTTGCCGGCACCGGGCACGGCATCTTTGCTCTTGTCCAGAACCTGCCGGCCGGTGTCTCGCCACATTGGGAGCCAAGAAACACCATTGCCAATACCGTTGTGAAGCCAGCCACCGAGACCGTGAGAGGTAAGCGCATCAACGTCGAGAAGAAGGTCAAGGCTGCGGAGATTGAACTCGACAGCCGGGTCAACGCGCTTGACCTGACTGGAGACGCCTGGCTGGCCTCCACTCGCATCGGACTCTTAACCAGCAAGGACCAGGGCGCAACCTGGCAGGGTGGAATGGTGATGGGCTCTGGCGACTATCTCTCGGTTGCCGCTCGCGGGTCAACGATGGTCGCTGCGCGATCCGACGGTGTGGTTCGGTCCACAGACGCCGGCGCTACCTGGGCTCCGATGCAGATTCCGTCTATGCTCACGAGCATTCATCGCGTGGCCATTTCACCCGATGGAACGCTTTGGCTAGGTGCCCGCGAAGGCGTGTATTTCTCTCAGGACGAAGGCAAATCGTGGCTTTGGATCGAGCGGCTGCCTTTCCGCGATGTGGATGATTTGACCTACGACACTCGCCTCAAGAGGGTCATCGTGAGTTCGCGATCCAGCGACCAGATTTATGCTATCGATCCGAAAACCATGACCTGGAAATGGTGGCAGACCGGTTATCGCATCAGCCTGGTGCGTGCGGCCGGGGACCACCTGGTGGCGGCTTCACTCTATGACGGCGTTGTGGTCGAGCCCAGGGCCGGCGGCGTCGAAACCGGGCAAAAGTGAATCGCTGCCCGTGAATTCTGTATCATCTTGATATGCAGACCGAAATCTCGGACTCCCGCCAGCCCGTCACCTTTCGTAGCTACGACCCTCGCCTTGCCCCAATTGCAGCGAGAGTGATGGCGGGCGAGCGCCTCAGCTTCAACGATGGCGTCACGCTCTACGGTTCCTCTGACGTGCTGGCGGTTGGCTGGCTTGCCAATTATGTCCGCGAGCGGCTGCATGGCGATGTGACCTATTTCAACGTCAATCGCCACATCAACCCCACCAACGTCTGCGTCGCCGCCTGCAAGCTGTGCGCTTTTGGCCGCAAGAAAGGCGACCCGGCCGGTTACACCATGGCGCTTGAAGAAGCGTTTGAAACTGCTGCCTCCGGTTACTCCGAGGCCGTCACCGAGTTCCACATTGTGGGTGGCCTGCACCCCGACCTCCCATTCGAGTATTTCCTCGACCTGGTCAGTGGGCTCAAGCAGCGCTTCCCCAAGGTGCACATCAAGGCCTTCACCATGGTGGAAGTGGCCTATCTGGCCCGCCGCGCCAAGCTCTCCATCCAAGAGACGCTGATCCGCATGCGCGAAGCCGGCGTCGACTCTATGCCCGGCGGGGGCGCCGAGATTTTTTCGGCCCGTGTCCGCTCCATCATTTGCGACCACAAGATCGACGGCGACGAGTGGCTGCAGACGGCGCGGCTGGCGCACAAGCTCGGCTTCAAGTCGAATGCGACCATGCTGTACGGTCACATTGAGAACGACGAAGACCGAGTCGACCACCTGCTCAAGCTGAGGGCCGTGCAGGACGAGACGGGCGGCTTCCAGACCTTCATCCCGCTGGCCTTCCACCCGGAAAACACCCCGCTCGACCACCTGCCCGTCACCACCGGCTTGACCGACCTGCGCCAGATCGCGGTCAGCCGGCTGCTGCTCGATAACTTTCCGCACATAAAAGCTTATTGGCAGATGCTCACTCCCAAGATCGCGCAGATTGCCCTCCGCTTCGGCGCGGACGACCTTGACGGCACGGTCATCGAAGAAAAGATTTACCACGACGCCGGGGCTACCACGCCGCAGGGTATGACGCGCAAGGAACTGAGCCGGCTAATCACCGAGGCTGGGCGCGTTCCAGTGGAGCGCGACACGCTCTACCATGCGGTGACGCGCACTGAGGACAGCTTTACCGTGGCAGTGTAGATGCGGGCGCGCAGGAAAGGACGTGCGCAATGACAGATTTCGGTCCCGCTGCGATCATTGGGCTTTGTGTCGGCTTCCTTTGGGGCACCGGTTGCTCGCTGGCCATCCTCTATTCCATCTATCTCGGCGGCTATCGCAAGGCGGTGGAGGACTCACTTCTACCCGCCAAGTCGAAGCGCTGGCGCGAGACGATGAAGAGGCTGGAGGAGCGGCGCGCGAAGGCTGCTGCTTCAGAAAAATGACCATTCTTTGCTGAGACCGGGACCGCCTTCCCGACTGTCCCTACTGCCGCACTACCGCTCCACCCTTCATGACAAAGCTCACTCGCTCGACGGCCGTTATGTCGTCCAGCGGGTTGCCGGGGACGGCGATTACGTCTGCATAGAAGCCCGGTTTGAGCTGGCCAATCTGACCTTGCCAGCCCAGCACCTTTGCGCCCTCAATCATATCTGCCTGCAGCGCAGCCAGCGGCTTCATGCCGTAGCGCACCATGAGCTCAAGTTCACGCGCCTGGGTGCCGTGCGGAAACGGACCGACATCGGAGCCCACGGCAAAGGGGATGCCGGCGGCCAGCTGCTTCTTGAACTCGGCAATCTTGTAATCCAGCAGAGCATGCTCGCGCGCGGCGGCTTCGGGCGCGGCCGCGTGCTCGGCAAAGTACTCGAAGATGGTGAAGGTGGGCACGGCGGGGATGTGCTTCTCGCGCATCAGCCGCATGGTCTCTTCGCTGAGTTGCGTCGCATGGTCAATGGACGCCACGCCGGCCTGCGCTGCATACAACGTGCCGGGCTCGCCCATGGCATGGACGCCAACGGTGGTGCCCAGACGCTGCGCCTCTTCGACGGCCGCGGTCAGCTGCGCGGCGGTGTACTGGTACGGCGTGTGCAGGACTCCGTCCACAAGGCGGTCCTTACCGGTTTCGTAGATCTTGGCGAAGTCCGAGCCCTCCTTGTGCTGCTCGCGCATGACTTCGACGATCTGCCCGGCGGAGTTGGCATAGTCTGCATTCGACAGCACATGCTGCGCGGGGTTGTAGCGGTTGGCATCCTCGTGACCGCCCAGAATGTCGATGGCGTTGCCGCTGATGCGCATGCGCGGGCCGAGGATCACTCCCTGATTGATGGCGTCGCGAATGGCTGTGTCCGCGGAGCCTGCGCCCTCGGTGCCCATGTCGCGCTCGGCGGTGAAGCCAGCCAGCAGGTCCGCCTTGGCTGCCTGTTCCGCCAGGATTACCCGCCAGGGAACTGATTCTTCCACGGTCTGCAGGTCCTCTGCGCCGGGATGCAGGAAGAGGTGCACATGCGCGTCGATGAGGCCGGGGAGCAGCGTGGTGTCGCCCAGGTCAATGACCCTGGCGCCGGCCGGGCGGTCGACCGAGGAGCCGACGGCGCGGATGCGGTCACCTTCGACGAGGACCTCGCCGGGCTGGAGCAGCGTGCCGGTATCGACCTGGAGCAGGCGCGCGGCGTGGAGGACGATGGGCGCGGTGGCAACCTGCGGCTGCGCAGACGCGCAGATGGCAACAGCCAGCGATAGCGCGCAAACAGCCTGCGATGCAATCGTTAGAAAGGACGGAGACTGCAAACGGGAATTCAGCATGACACAAGAATATGCCGCACCCGCGCGGAGTTGTCGATGTATTTGAATGAAGCGCCTTTCGAGCCGGCCCTCAGTAAGCGGCGATGCCCGGTAAGGTGCTGGCCGAGGACGAGCGTGTGAATGTCGTGCGTGCCCTCGTAGGTCTTCACGGTCTCGAGGTTCATCATGTGGCGCATGATGGGGTAGTCCTCGGTGATGCCGTTGGCGCCGAGCACATCGCGGGCCATGCGGGCGCATTCGAGGGCCATCCACACGTTGTTGCGCTTGGCCATGGAGATGTGCTGGTGGCCGACCTTGCCGGCATCCTTGAGGCGGCCGACCTGCAGGCTGAGCAGTTGCGCCTTGGAGATTTCGGTGGCCATCCACACCAGCTTCTCCTGGATGAGCTGGTGGCCGGCGATGGGCTGATTGTGGAACTGCTTTCTGGTCTTGGAGTACTGCAGTGCGGTGTCGTAGCAGGACATGGCCGCGCCGATGGCGCCCCAGCTGATGCCGTAGCGGGCCTGGTTGAGGCACATGAGCGGGCTCTTCAGGCCGCCGGTTTCGGGCAGCAGGTTGGCGGCTGGCACGTGGACATCCTGAAGCGAGAGGCCGCTGGTGACGGAGGCGCGCAGGCTCCATTTGCCGTGGACATCGAAGGCGCGGAAGCCGGGGCGGTCAGTCTCGACCAGGAAGCCGCGGACCTTGTTGTCCTCGTCCTCCACCTTGGCCCAGATGACGGCGACATCGGCGATGGTGCCGGAGGTGATCCACATCTTCTCGCCGTTGAGGATGTACTCGTCGCCGGACTTGCGGGCGGTGGTGGTCATGCCGCCTGGATTTGATCCGAAGCCGGGCTCGGTGAGGCCGAAGCAGCCCAGTTTTTCTCCGCTGGCGAGGGCGGGCAGCCAGGTGTTCTTCTGCTCGTCGGAGCCGAAGGTGTAGATGGGGTACATGACCAGCGCGGACTGCACGCTGACAAAGCTGCGCAGGCCGGAGTCGCCGCGCTCCAGTTCCTGCATCACCAGGCCGTATTCCACGTTGGACATGCCGGCGCAGCCGTAGCCCTCGAGGTTGGCGCCGAAGAAGCCCATCTCGCCCATCTGCGGGACGAGCTCGCGGGGAAAACGGCCCTCGCGGAAGCACTCCTCAATGATGGGAACGACGTTGTCTTCGACGAAGTCGCGGGCGGTGCGGCGGACGAGAAGCTCGTCTTCAGAGAAGCTAGCGTCGAGGTGAAGAAAGTCAAAGTTCTGAAACTTGAAGCCCATGATTGCACCTTGCCGAATGAGGATAGATCAAAACAGGCAAGGGTAGCAGATGGGGGACGGGGCAGGGAAATGAGGGGACAAGAGCTGAATGGGCGCTGCCAGTGCGACTGGATTTGGACAGGCCGGGAGGCTTGCGACGTTGCTTCACAGTTTCACATTTTCACTGTCTCACGGGATTGTAGGGGGGGTGTGCATCCCTTTCTGGGGAGAATAGGGAATGCGGCGATGGCGTAAGTCCTTTAGAATGGAGTCCATTTATGACTATTCTGCATGTAACATGATTATTTTCATTGGGTTGGAAGGAAATCCGTAGTTTGATGTGTTTTCCTCCCCGCTTCCTTGCCAATTCCGGGGTGCGCGGGGAGCCACCGAAGCGGCGAAAAAGAGGTTTGCCGGTGGTGCTGTGAGCGATTGCGCCGATGGCTTTGGGTTTCATTCTTCGATTGTGCGCGCAAAGCCGGAAATTATATGCAAAAGAAAGGGAACAGGGAACAGGGAGCAGGGAACAGGGAACAGGGAACTGGGAACAGGGAGCGGGGACTTAGGGGCTGAGGGATGTAGGCGCCAGGTTGCCTATTGCTCGGAGGCGGGGAGACGGTGGAGCATGATCTCTTTGACGCGCTCGGGAGAGATGCCGTGGTGATACTCCTGCGCAAGAGGGTGATCGACCGGCTCCAGTTCAAAATGCGGACGCAGTTTTGGGCCCTGGATGACGGCGTTCATCTTCAGGTTGAGCGTGTCGGGGTATTCGGGGAGCTGGGTGCTGAGCCAGGAGAACATTGTCGGCTGATCGACGCGCTCGCCGCCTTGATCCGCCTTTAGCAGCGTTTCGAAGTTCTGGCGGCTGAGCGAACCCCACACGCCCCAGGCAAATTTCTCCGCAGTGCCGAGGATAGGCAAGGGGATTATGCCGCGCACGAAGAAGTACTCGTCGTCGACGGCGCAGTAGTCTTCGTCCAGAAAAGAACTGGCGGGTTTGTGGAGGGTTCCCAGGGGAAGAAAACTCCAGCGAACGGACGTTTCAGAATCATCGCGCCAATAGAAAGGCGCATCAAAGCCGAAGTCCAGGCAGGGGCCGGTGTGCCACTCCTCGCAACTGCCACATTTCCAGCGGATGCTGGCCAGATCGTCCAGGGTCACGGAGGGGCGCGTGTTGCGAATGCGTACGCGCTCGTAACAGACGGAGCAGAGGAGGACGATCTTTGTCAGCTTCTGCGCCTCACTGGTCCAGCCTTCGTGGGCGGCGCGAATGATTTCGCAGTCGTCGCACCACGCGTCCGGGGTTGGGTTTTCGTCTGTTCGCCCATCCGCATTGAATCCGAGTCCGGAGGAGTCGCCCGTGAGGTGGGTACAGACGAAAGCCTGATTGGTTTCTCCGTGCGTTTCGCAATGAACGGTATCGGCCACATGAGCATCTTCGTGGGAAACAGCCGGAAGAGTCAATCGCTCCTCAGTTGTAGAAACTCAGTTGCGGCATAGGATAGTGCTTGCGGTTGCGGGTCCAAAGAGCGGCTCGTTGCTGAATGGCGGTTGCGGCAATGAGAGCGTCTGGAATTTCCAGGCTGTGGCTCCTGGCGAATTTGCGCAGGAGTTCTCCGGCCAGTCTCCCGATTTCGTAGTCCGTGGGAATGCAAATGAGCGGACGGAAGAAGGTGGAGATGAGTTGATGTTCGTGCGGGAATGCGCCGGCCCAGACTTCCGCCGCGATCACTGGAGCGTAGCCGACGACCGCTCCGGAGGCGACAAGCGCGGACCATTTCGACGAGATGATCTGGTTCCTCGCACGAAGGATTTCGATGGCGACATCTGTATCGAGGAGTATGGTCACACGATGCCGAGTCGCTTCAGACGCGTGCCCTTGCGCAGATTGCGCACGTAAGATTCGCTGTCAGCAAGATCCGCGCGATCCTTCCAAACTCCAATCTCCTGCTCCTCCATCTGCTCCATCTGTCTGTCTATATACAGTCATCAGTCCATTCGTCCTTCTCCTCTCCTCCATCTCCTCCATTCTGGTTGTTGTTGACATTCCTCCTCCTCCAGCAGTCTGCCTCCTGATCTCCACTCCATCTGTGCTCCTTGTCCATTCTGGATCGCTGCTCCAGCAGCAGTTGCTGGTGGCTGCAATCGATGCTCCATCTGCTCCTCCATACCTGTCC
>CAVZNB010000026.1:0-276996 GCA_963776535.1 uncultured Acidobacteriaceae bacterium
GTCAGCGTCGGGCGTGCGGCTGGCAATGATCTCCGCTTCGCGGGCTGGCGTAGGATGCTCGACACGCACGTACAGGCTGCGCCGGCGAATGGGGTCGCCCAACCGGCGTTCCTCGTTGCTCGTCAACACAACAAATGGAATGCTTTTGGCTTCGACCGTGCCGAACTCAGGAATCGACAACTGCCAGGCCGACAGAATCTCAAGCAGCATGGCCTCAAAACCGTCATCTACTTTATCCAATTCATCAATGAGCAGCACACAGGGCCGGTCGCATTCGAGCGCGCGCATGAGAGGACCAGGACGAAAGAATTCCCGCCCCTTGAGGTTCGCCTGCACGGCCTGCCAGCTCTCGTGCTGGCCCTTCGAGAACTCCATGTAGAGACGCTGCAGGCCCTCGTCGAAACGGCCGATAGCCTTGTCCTCCGTCACGCCCCGGTAGCACTGCAGCCGCTCGATGTGTGTGCGGGCTGCGGCGGCAACAGAGACGGCTAATTGCGTTTTGCCCGATCCTGCGGGCCCTTCGAGCAGCAGCGGTTTTTGCAGCTTGGCGGCGAGAAAGACCACCTGGGTCATTACCGGGTCGATGAAATAGCCTGTGGCTGCAAGTTTGCTGGCCAGATCGGTGATTGAATCAAACATCTCCTTCTCCTCGCGGTCAGCCGCAGGGCTTCCCTCAACGCTGGGACAGGATGAGATGGTCTTGAAACTCGGTCAAGTCTGGCTTCAGAACCGGCGGAGAAGGCACGGTCCGGCGCGCATTTGACCGATACGGGATTTGACCCAAGATTTCCTCACCGCGCCGGAGCACACAGGCCCGGGCAGCACACCGATGGAGGAAAGAGATTACGGGATCTCCCTTGTCATGCCGGAGTTCGACACGCTGTTTGCTGCCGAGGAGGTCGCCCGCAATCTCAAGGTCAGCAAGGACCGGGTCTGGGATCGTTCGTCGCGGATGCTGAATGGTCAGGAAGGGCAGCACGGTCTTCCACCGATGCTGTTCTGCGACAATGGCAGCGAGTTTACATCACTCCTGTAGGGGAGACTAGTTCGTAGCGCAAGTTCGGTGAGGATTTTCAAAACTGAAGAGGGCCGATTGCCGCGCCCTGTAATTACTGTAGCCAGAACTTGCTTGAATTGGTGCGGGAGAAGGGACTCGAACCCCCACGGATTTCTCCGCTTGGACCTAAACCAAGTGCGTCTGCCATTTCGCCACTCCCGCTAAGCTGCCCTTTGCGGACCTCGTCTGGATGAACGACCTGTGCCGATTCCCTTATCCAGGCGAGACACCGCTTCGTGCTTATGATCTGCCGCAAGATGAGCATAGCGCATTGTCATCTGAAACGTCCGATGGCCGAGGAGTTCACCAACGGTGCGGAGATCGACGCCGTTCATGACCAGTCTACTGGCAAAAGTGTGCCTGTTGCAATGCCAGGTATAATCCGAAAGCTTTGTTGCTTCGAGAACACGATCAAACCAATCTCGTTGGCTTCTCAACTGCCCTCCGGCGGAATTGAGGAAGACCCAAGGCAGTTGTGACCGATTCTTGTAGAGCGAGCTTACTGCGGCGAAAGCGGTCTCATTGAGAGGAACGTATCGAATATCGCCGTTCTTGGTCTTGGGTAACGTCAAAATCCGCCGTTCGAAATCTAAATCATTCCATTGCATCCGAAACTGCTCCCCGGCTCGGATTCCAGTGTGAACGCTAACGAGAAACGCGGCGACGTGCTCTGGATAGTGCTCGTTGATGTGTTGAAGCAGAGTCTTCTCCTCGCTATCGGAGAGAAAGCGAATACGCCCGTTATTCTCCGTCTTCTTCTTGATTTTGGAGGCCGGGTTGACAGCAATTTTCTCATTCTCGACTCCGACTCGGAAAACGAGGGAAATGGAAGTCTGCCAGCGATTGAAGCTGGCAGCAGACCATTCTCTCTCATCAGCGAGGTCCAACAGAAAACGCACAATCTCTTGCTTGGTGATACTCTCCGCTGGCCGGTCGCCGAAGTGCTCGCGGAAGACCTCAAACTTGAGTCCGTGGTTATAGGTCGTTTCAGCGCCGTTCTCCGCCCGGCTGATTTCGAGCGCATCATCGAGCAGTTCTTTGAATGGGACCGCTCGCTTGCGAAGGTTTTCTGGAAGCTTTTTCCCCTGAAGCTTTTCCGTTTTCCGCTTGGCAAGGAGCGTGATCGCGTCGGATCGGCGTCCAACCTTTTCTCGACGACGATTCCCGTTGATGTCGAAGTACTGGATATAGAAGATTCCCGAGTCCTGGGGCATTTCAAAGATGCCGCGGAGTTTTTTTTCATTGCGTGCCATACAGTTGTTCCTCTTGTCGAACTTTGCCGCTGGTTCGAATGCGTTCCGGATGGTCCGCGCGAGCGAAGCGCTTGATGTCGCCGGCGGGAATGAGGATTTTTCTGCCGATCCTGCGCGTGCTTAGCTTTCTTTCCGCGATCAGGTAGTCCACGGATCGAATGCTGATGCTCAGCGCGGCGGCCGCATCTTCGCGCGAGTAGAGAAGCTTCTCAATCTGGTTATCCATAACCCCTCGCTCCAACAACAGGAATCGGACCCGTCTGGCCGGTCAGGCATCCGGGTTTCAGAGCTTGATCCGGAATTCCAGGTAGGTATAGGGCGATTCCCGAATTCGGTCAATTCGGGCCGGCGCGATAGCTTCTTGGAACTCGATTCGAGGGGTTATAGATTGTTTGAGAGGCCTGAACCTGCTCTTCGGCGATGACGCTTCAGCGATCGTCACCCTCCCGAGGGACTTTGTTGACCAAGTCTGAGCTTCGCCACGAGGCGCTTGTTAGTCTTCCAGTCCAGCCGCCTGCATGCGCGGCAGCGAACGAGAAGATGATTGCCTCGGCGTTCGACTATCGCATTGTCGGCGTCGATCAGATGGCCCTTCGGACAGATGCGGCGAGCGAACTTGAGCTCATTGAAGCTCTGTTCGACCTTCACGTGGGCGGGATTGCAGCACCGGCTCCCAATGCACTTATCGGACGGGAGAGTATGTTTGAGCCGGGCGCCTGCGGGGAGCGGACCGACGAAAACCTCGAAGTAGACTCTTGGAGCCTTTCTCTCCTTGCCGGAGAGGAAGACCCTCCCGTAGCCGTTCGCGTCGCAAGCTCCGGTGTACTCCCAGCATCCGCTCTTGGGATGAATGCGGACGCGGGCGCGCAATGCCTCTTGGGTGAGGTCCGTGGGGCTTATCGTACTATCGCGTACCATCCACCACTCGACCCCTTCCGAGTGGCAGTTCTGGTGGCAGTTGGGTTTGGAATCGGGTGCGCTCGGGTGCGTTTCGGTGCGAAGCATGATTTTCTCCTAAAACAACCATTTTGTGTGGTTTAGGAGAGTCCGTGCGCTTCGGTGCGGGGCTGTGCGAAGGACCGAAATTGCCGTCCTAAGGCTAGTGTGTTTGCCATTTCACCACTTCCGCACGGTGCAGGCGGCTCGATTCCCCTGCAACCTCAAGTCTAGAGGCAGATGCAGCCCGGTTGCAATCGAATCGGAACCGGATCGGAGCACGCAGGGAGTGGAGTGACGATCGGAATGGGTTGCGAGAGTTCCTGCTACCATGGAAAACCATAGCGGACCTACTCGCCGTGATGGCCCCGCTGCACTTCTTCATCCAGAAATGCTCGCCTGAAGATCATGAAATTAGTCTATTGAGGAGTGAGGCAATACGCCTTTGACTCTTTCCCTCAGTTCGTCGCGTGCCCCAAGACGTTGTGCTGTATCGAAGGTTCTGTGAGGTCATCGTGGGATTTAAAAACCTGGCAATCACCGCCCGTATCCTCTGGAAACATCCGGCATTTACGGTGACGGCTGTGCTCACCATTGCTCTGGGCGTAGGCGCGAGCACCGCGATCTTCAGCGTAACCAATGCCGTGCTGCTGCGACCGCTTCCCTACCGGGACCCGGGACGACTGGTGATTGGCGGCATGGACCTGCGCAAACGCAACGTCCACGATCTGCCCTTCTCGAACGCCGACTACATCGATCTGCGCGAGGGCACGAAAGCGCTGTTCTCTGACATGGCCGGGGTCTTCACGGGGCAGATGGTGGTCCCACGCGGAGACGGCATGCCCGAACAAATTCGCTTTGCTGTTGTCACCACCAACTTCTTCCAACTCACCGGCGGCAGGATTCTTTATGGCCGGGACTTCACGACGGGCGACGGCTTGCCGCAGCCCGCGCCTCCGCCAGCGGATGCGCAGAACGCCGCTGCTTCGCGGCTGCCTCAGTTCGCCATTCTCAGCTACGAGTATTTCCGCCGGCGCTATGGCGCAGACCAGTCCGTGATTGGCCATACGATGACGTTCACTGGCCGTCCCGGGCCGGTGATCGCCGGGGTGCTGGCGCCTGGATTTCATCTCTACTTTCCGCCTTCGGCAGATGTGGAAGCATCGCCTGACATCTGGATTGCCAACCGCCTGGATTACGATGCCGCCAATCGGAAAAGTTTCAGCATCTGGCCCATCGGCAGGCTGAAAGATGGCGCGTTGCTGGCGAATGCGCAGAGTGCGGCAGACCTGGTGGCCGCCGATGCCCGCAAGAACTTCCCCATCTCCGGAACTGCAGGCTATAGCATTGTGCTGGAGCCCATCCGAAAGCATCTGGTAGCCGAGGTGCGGCCGGCGATTCTCGCACTGATGGGTTCGGTGATTTTTCTGCTCCTGATTGCCTGCGCCAATGTGGCGAATCTGCTGCTGGTGCGCGCGTCGTTTCGGGAACACGAGTTCGCCATACGCGCGGCCATGGGCGCCAGCCGCTGGCGGCTGATTGTCCCGCTCTTCACGGAGGCATGCCTGCTGGCGGTCATGGGCACGGTGCTTGGGCTGGGCCTGGGATGGGCCGGCATCCACGAGTTGCGGGCGCTGGCTCCCGCCAATCTTCCGCTGCTGGACGAGGTGCGCATCGATGGCGTGGTGCTGGCCTATACCGCACTTGCGGGTCTGGCCGCGGCAGCCATCTTCGGCCTGGCGCCGGCATGGCGCGCCTCGCAGCCGGCGCTGATGAACGTGTTGCGCGGCACCAGCAGAACTGCCGGCCTGGCCAGCGGCGCCGGACTTCGGAACCTGGTGGTGATGGCGGAGGTGGCGCTGAGCTTTGTGCTGCTGATCGGGTCGGGCCTGATGTTCCGCAGCTTTCTTGAACTGCAACGCGTGGATCCCGGGTTCGATCCACACAACCTGCTTACGCTGCAACTGGTGGGCTCCCCGATTAACCGGGCCAAGCCGGAAGAGCGCGCGGTGCTGATGAGCCTGATCGCGCAGCGCCTGCGCGCGATCCCCGGAGTGCAAGGCGTAACGGCGTCGTTTCCATTTCCGCTGACCGGAGAATTCAGCCCCATTCGCTGGGGCACTGAAGAGGCGCTCAAAGACCCGAGCCGGTTTCAGGCGACGGAGTTCCAGGTTGTTTTGCCCGGCTATTTTGAAACCATGCGGACGCCGCTGCTGGAAGGACGCACGTTTACCGATGAAGACAACCTGCCCAACCGCAACCGGGTGGTGATTGACGATACCCTTGCGAAGAAGGCTTTTCCCGGCGAGTCGGCGGTGGGCAAGCGCATTCTGATCCGCATTCGCACGCCGGAAGCGGAATGGGTTGAGGTGATCGGCGTAGTCGCGCATCAGCGGACTGACTCCCTGGCAGAACGCGGACGCGAGCAGGTCTACTTTCCCGATGCATTCCTGGGATCCGGCGTCGTACGTTCGTGGGCCTTGCGCACGACGAACAACCCGGCGAACTACTCAGAAGAGGTGCGAGCAGCAATCAAGGGGATCGACGCGCATCTCCTGATTACCGAGATGGAGACTGCAGACTCGGTGGTGCATCGCGCCCAGGCCGGAACGCGCTTTTCCCTGCTGCTGATCGCGGTGTTTGCGGTGATTGCGGTTACGCTGGCGGGCATCGGGCTTTACGGCGTGCTCTCCACCGTGGTGCGGCAGCGCACTTCAGAGATCGGCGTGCGCATGGCGCTGGGAGCGGAACGCGGGGACATTCTGCGGCTGATTGTGCTGCAAGGGCTGCGGCTGAGCGGGGCTGGCATCGTCATCGGGCTGATTGCGGCGATTGCGCTGGGGCGCGTGATTACGGCGATGCTGGTGGGCGTGAAGGCCACGGACCCTGCAACCTTCGCATGCGCGGCGACGGGATTCCTGGCCATCTGCTCGCTGGCGTCGTGGATTCCGGCGCGGCGCGCGGCGCTGATGGATCCGACGAAGGCTCTTCGCGAACAGTGAGGCGAGGTTGCCACGGGATCGCTCCGCTTAGCCCGCGGAGTGACAGCTGTGGCGGGTTGGGCGGTGGGGCGCGGAATCTTTATAAAAGAACCGCTATTGCGCCTTTTATGCTTGTAACTCAATTGCTTTCATCGGCTTACAAGAGAATCCGTAGTTTGATGTATTTTTCCCTGTTTCTTCGCCAATTTGGGGATGCGCAGAGGGCCTTTGGGGGCAGCGGGAAGGAAGTTGGCGGGCTTGTTCTGCCGGGTTGCGGCGGTGGCTTTGGCCTTCATTCTTCGATTGTGCGCCGGAGGTGCGAAATTATATGCAAAAGCGGCTGCGAATTTTCGAGTTTTTCCAGGGTCTGAATGGCCAGAACGGGGGCCGCGGGCTCAGGCTCTTCCGGCCTTTCCGCGATCTGGTCCTGGAGGACTTGCAAGGGCCCGGGCCTGAAGGCCCTTGAAATTCGATCTCTTTCAGGGGGTTAAAGAGGTTGCGGAAAAGAGCCCTGAATGAGTGGAGTTCGAGTATTGGCCCTTGCAGGGGCTGAAGCCCGACGTTGATTTAGTTGGCTTTATCGGCATGACTGAAGTCATGCCCTGTTACAAAGCCTTTGAGATCCAAGCCAGGAACGAGTTTTTCCGCAGCCTGTCAGCCCCCTGCTCCCTCCGGAATTTCCGATCTACAAATAACCCGGCCGCTTCGCTTCGCGGCAGCGGGAGAAACGCTATAACGCAGTGTGAGGGGAAGAAAAGGGGCCAGTCGGCTTGAGCCGAGGGCGGGTGCATGAAGATGTTTTGGGGCGGGCGCGAGCTTCACAGCGCCCCGCTGGGGCGCGAAGGGAGGGGTTGCCTGTTTCCCGGGGCAGCGCTTCGCTTGCCCCGGGCTATTCTCGACCGGTCCCTCCAGGACCTCAGAGCATTTTGGTGGCGAAGCGAACAGCTGAGGGCTCATGGCCTTTGACCCTTTCTACGATGAGGCTGTGGAAAGGGCAGGGCACCCTCGGGTTTTGGGCGGGTCCTGGGTGGGGCGCCAAGCAACGCGACTGGGAGGAAGCGGGGGTTACAATTCGACTGAACTGCCGTTGGAAAAATGAGAACGAAAAAGGACGAAGATGACCTTTACGCGCAGGGATTTTTTGGAAGTGAGTGCTTTATCTGCTTCAGGGATTGTGCTGTCGAGCGTATTTCAACCTGAGAGCGAGGCTGAGGCGGGCGGGATGGATGCCGGCAAGGGTGGTGTAACCGCATCGGCCGGAAAGCCCGTTGCGCGGCAGGTGCTGAGCATGAACCAGGACTGGCAGTTCTTTCGGCCGGAGTCACCGGCAGCTTCGCCGGCTTCGAAGACAGCAGAGCAAAACGAATTGAACGTTCCCGCCGGTGCGCAGTGGGAGTCAGTCAACTTGCCGCACACTGTCAGGCTGGAGCCAAGAGACGTGAGCGGCGGCCGCAACTATCAGGGTGTGTGCTGGTACAAGCGGGAGTTGCCCGCAAAGCCGGAATGGAAGGATCACGTCATCTACCTGAAATTCCAGGGCGCCATGCAGGTTGCGGACGTGTGGTTGAATGGCGTTCACCAATTGACCCACTTTGGCGGGTACCTGCCCTTCACGATCGATATCTCCAAGGGCCTTCGTTTCGGCGGACCCAACAGGCTGGTTGTGAGGCTCGATAACTCTGACAACCCAGAGGTGCCGCCGGGAAAGCCACAGAACGAACTGGACTTCTGCTACTTCGGCGGTCTTTCCAGAAGCGTCGACCTGGAAGTGATTCATCCCCTGCACATCACCGACCCGATTCTGGCAAACACGGTTGCGGGCGGGGGCGTGTTTGTGACTTACCCCTCCGTGACGGCCAATGAGTCCATGGTGCAGGTGCAGACGGAGGTGGCGAACGAATCGGATGAAGATCGCATTTGCGAAGTGGTGCAGGTGCTGATGGGGCCGGACGGGAAGTCCGCGGCGACTGCGTCGCTCTCGGTCGCGGTTCCGGCCCGCTCGCGCAAGGTGGCGACGCAGAAGATGACGGTAAGAGATCCACGGCTGTGGCACCCGGAGGACCCTCAACTTTACTGGCTTCATTCGGCAGTGAATTTGAATGGCCATGCGATCGACGACCAGCACACGCGCATCGGCATCCGTGCGATTGAATTTGAAAAGAGCCGCGGGCTGCTGATCAACGGCAGGCCCTTCTTTTCCATCGGCGCGAATCGGCATCAGGACCATCCTTATGTGGGATACGCGCTGCCGGCTTCCGCGCATTATCGGGATGTATTCAAGCTGCGCGAGGCTGGCTTTACATCCTATCGCAGCCACTATCCGCAGGACCCCAGCTTCATGGATGCCTGCGACGAGCTAGGCATGCTGGCCATTGTTTCCAACCCCGGCTGGCAGTTTGTGGGGGACGATGTCTTCAAGAAGCGTGTCTACCAGGATGCGCGCGAGATGGTGCGGAGGGACCGCAATCGTCCATCGGTGATCATCTGGGAGGCAACGCTGAATGAATCCGATAACAGTTCGCTGGCGGCGGAGCTTTACCGGATTGTGCATGAGGAGTTTCCGGGGCCGGGGTGTTACACGGCGGGAGATCCGATCGAGAAACCGGTGCCGGGATTCGATGGGTGGGACGTGACCTATGGCGACCGCCCGCGGGAGGGCCAACGGGGGCCATCGTGGATACGCGAATGGGGCGACCAGGTGGATAACTGGACCGATCAGCAAGGGCGGGTGCGCATAGCCCGGCGGTGGGGCGAAATGCCCATGCTGGTGCAGGCCTCGTCGCACTTGAGCAGCCTGAACCGGATCTACGGGTCGGAGCCGAGGCCTGCCGGCGCCGATCTCTGGGCGGGTATCGATGCGTATCGGGGCTATCATCATCAACCCTTCCTGGGGGGTCCGCTGGACCTGTTTCGCATTCCCAAGTTCGACTACTTCATGTTTCAGAGCCAGCGGCCTGCGGAGGCTCAGGCAGCGCGCGCGGGCAGCGGGCCGATGATATTTATTGCCAACTACGCCACCTTCCATTCTCCCCTGGAAGTGGTTGTGTTCAGCAACTGCGAACAGGTGCGCCTGAGCCAGAACGGCAAACTGGTGGCGACGCAAGAGCCGGATCAAGGATTCAAGATCCCTCATCCTCCGTTCACTTTCAAGGTGGGAGAGTTCAGCGACACGCGGAGCATGCTTTTCGCCAACCCGGCATCGCCCGAAGCGCCCTGGACGCCCATCGGGGAATTGCTGGCCGAGGGGCTGATCGGCGGGAAAGTGGTTGTGAAACACCTGGTTCACTCGCCCGGCGTTCCGCAGGGGCTTCGATTACGGCTGGACACATGCGGAGTTGATCCCGTTGCCGATGGGGCGGACTGGGTGCGCGTTTATGCCGACATTTGCGATGCGAGAGAGATGACGTATCCCTACGGAGACGACATGGTGACATTCTCCGTGGGCGGCGAGGGCGCGCTGATTGGGGATGAGCGGATCTTCGCAAATCCAGTCCGCGCGGAGGCGGGAATCGCGACCGCACTGGTGCGGATGACGAAGACCGCGGGGTTGGTGACCGTGGAGGCATCGGCTCCCGGACTGAAGGGCGCGAAGGTGGAGTTTCGGTCGGTATCTTCTGGGGCGTGAGCCGGAGCGGAAGCGTGCCCCACGCATCGGACAAAATCGTCCGATGGGTGGGGCACAGTTTTATCCTCCGTGGGTCGGCGAAGGTGTTGGGGGCTATTTTCCGCTTTCGGTGGACTTGATGAAGTCGGCGACATCGGCGCGGAACTGCTTGAGGACGTCTTCCTTGACGTAGATCATGTGGCCGGCCTCGTAGTAGTGGTAGCTGATGTTGGACTGGAGCGAGCGCGGGATTTGCAGGTGGTGCATCTCATAGACGCCTTCGAAGTAAGGCGTGGCGAGGTCATAGTAGCCGCCCGCAAGCATGATCTTCATCTTCGGGTTCATCTTCATGCGATAGGCGAGGTCGGGCATGACGTTGGTGCCGGTTTCCTGGCCTTCTCCGGGAGGTCCGCCGGCTGCGCGGTGGCGCATATCCCAGCTGAAATCGCCGCCGCTGCGGCCAGAGGGAAAGTAGGTGTCCTGAAGGCCGTACTTGAGGTCCTTGCGGACGTAGTCGTTGATGGCGGTGGTCCAGGCGGAGGTGATGGCGTCGCTTTGCGGGTCGTACTGAGAGCCCTCGCTGAGCGGGTCAACATCCGGCCCCTGGAAGCGGGTGTCGAGACGGCCGATGGTGGTGCCCTCGTCGGACTTGAGGGTCTTGGAGAAGTTGCTGCCGACGACGCGCAGGTCGGCGCGGAGCAGGTAGTCGACGGGAAGGCCGGTGTAACTGTGCAGCTTTTCCGCAATGGCCTGGCGCTGTGCGTCGGGGAGTTCGCTGCCCTGGAGAAGCGCGCTCATGTAGTCACCGAGGGCGAACTTCTGCACCTCATCGAGGAATGGCTTGAGGGCGGGCGGTTGGGTGGGGAGCTTGTGGAAGTAGTAGGCCGTGGCGGCGTAGCTGGGCAGAGCGAGGGCATAGGCCTGGTCAACGCCGGGATTCGAGTTGGGGTCGTCGACGGAGTTGTCGAAGCTGAGGATCTGCGAGAGCAGAATGATGCCGTTGAGGTCGATGCCGCGCAGATCGGCGGCCAGGACGGCGGAGCGGGGCGTGCCGTAGCTCTCGCCGAGCAGGTATTTGGGCGAGTTCCAGCGGCCGTACTTGGTGAGGAAGCGGCGGATGAAGCGCTCGAACGCGTGGCCATCGCCGTCGACGCCGTAGAAGGCCTTGGCGCGGTCTTTGCCGAAGGTGCGGCTGAGTCCGGTGCCGGGGGCGTCAATGAAGACCAGGTCGGTGACATCGAGCAGCGAGTAGTTGTTGTTGACCAGAGAGTAGGGAGCGGCTTCCTGGTGCTCAGTGTCGGGGACGACGATGCGGCGGGGGCCGAAGGTGCCGAGATGGAGCCACATGGTTGCTGAGCCGGGTCCGCCGTTGTAGAGGAAGGTGACGGGGCGATTCTCGCCGGCGCTGTCTTTCTTGAAATAGGCCGCGTAAAAGATGCGGGCGGTGGCGGGAGCGTCAGCAGGGTTTGCCGGAGGCTTGACACCAGAGTCGGGAAGCAGCTTGCCGTCGAAGCCGAGGGTGGAGTCTTCAGCATCGGTGGCGCCGACGGTGAGGGTTCCGGCGACGGCTTTGTAGGCGACGGCCTGTCCGCCGATGGTGACGGAGCCCTCGGTGACGGAGTCGGGCTCAGCCGTGGTTTGGGCCATGGAAGAAGCGGGCTTTTCTTCCGACCTCTCTTGCGCGACGGCTGCGGAAACAACCAGCAGAGATGTTGCAAAGGTGAAAAGGCAGAACCGGGCAGAACGACGGCACCAAGGGGCAACCATGAAGGAACCTCCAGAAAATGTTAATGAACCCGAGTATAGCGTCCCACTCGGGCAGCGGCGACGAATTTCGCCAACGTCCCGCACCGGCGCGCTGTGGCAAAGCGGCACAAGCGAGCGCATGCGGGCGTTATTGCGGAGGGGGAGATGGTTTGCGGCGGCGATGGGTGCGGCCGTTGCGCGACGCGGGAGCGGGATGCGCTTTGGGCGGGAGCGGCGGGACATTGGCCAAGGCTGCGAGGAGGTTGTTGGCCTCGTGATAGAAGTCGATGGTGGCGTCGCCGTTGCCTTCGGTGACCGCAAGGAAGACGCCGGTTTGGCGTTTGGGGCTGAGGGCGATGTAGGTGGAGAAGCCTGCGCCGCCGCCGGTTTTTTCCATGAGCGCCGAGGGAGAGTCCGGATCTCCAAGCTGAATCCAACCGAGGCCGATGCCGGTTGGATCGCCTGCATGGCTCAGGCCCTGCATGGACTTGAGTTGCGCCGGCTTGAGGTAAACGTCAAGCGCGGCCGCGGGTTGGGCGGGAACTCCCGGAATGTGCAGCAAGTAGTCAAGGACCCGGGTCATGTCGGCGGCTGTTGAATACACGCCACCGCTGGCCCCGGATGCCTGGGTATCGGTGCACGGGCCCTCATCCCTGTTGCCGCGCAGCAGGCGGGCGCATTGCTGCCGGCTGGGGCTCATTGTCGTATCGCGCAAACCGAGCGGCTGCACAGTGCGCTCCGTGAGAAGCTGCGCGTAGCTCTTGCCGGCGGCTTTGGCGAGCGCATCGCCAAGCAGATCGAAGCCGACATTGGAATACAGCGCGGCGGCGCCGGGAGGCGCGAGCAGCTTTTGCCTGGGCAGCCACGTCCAACGGTAGGCCTGATCGGGGAAGGTGAAGTGGGGGATTTTGGCCGGATAAGCGCCGACCTCGCGAGGCAGGCCGCTGGTATGCGTGGCCAGATCGCGGAGCGTGATGCGGGCTCCGCCGGTGCCGAGGGGCACGCGCTTTCCGCGCGGCGCAAAGCGCTGTAAAGGGTCGTTGAGGTTGACCTTGCCATCGGCGGCCAGCCTGACCAGCAGATCGGCTGTGAAGATCTTCGACAGAGAGCAAAGGCGAACGAGGGAGTTTGCGTCGGGCTTCACTCCACTTCCGGGAGATGTTTCGCCGTAACCCTTGACCATGACCTGCTGATTGCGCACAACCACGAGGACCATTCCGGTTACGGCTGACTGCGCGAAGATCGTGGCGGCACGCTGATCGGCGTCCGCGAGCGAGATGGGTTGCTGGGCGAGGAGCGGAATTGTTGAAACGCTGAACAGCGCGGTGAAAAGAATGAACCTGCCCCGGGCCGAACACTTGATGCCAAGCAACTCTTCGCCCTCCTGGCGTTCACGGTCTGATCAGCCAATGAATCCGGCTGCGGCGAGTGTTAGTGTAGCGCAAGGAACCAGGGTGCCCGCGATCAAGCAATATAGAGAGAGGAGTATGAGAACGCATGATGACCGAAACTGAATCATCGCCTATCTCGCAGCTTTCCCCATTTCGCATCGAGCCTCGATTTGTGGTGCGTGTATGGGGCTACGAGGATCTGCGCCCGTGGTATGACCGCGTGGCGGCGGGTGAGCCGCTGGGAGAAGTGTGGCTCACGGGGGACGATTGCGTAATTGCGAGCGGCGCGCATGCGGGCAGGACGCTGGGTGCGCTGTTTGCGGAAGCGCCCGGGGCTGTGCTGGGAGCAACGGCTCAATCGGCTGGATCGCCGCTGCTGGTGAAGATGATTTTTGCACGCGAGAAGCTGAGCGTGCAGGTGCACCCGGACGACAGGATGGCACAGAAGTATGGCGAGCCGCGCGGCAAGACGGAGTGCTGGTATGCGCTGGCTGCCGAGCCGGGAGCGCAGGTGGCCGCGGGACTGAAGGCGGGCGTAACGCTGGAGCAGGTGAGGACCGGGATTCACGACGGCACGCTGGAAGAGAGCTTGAACGTGTTGCCCGTGGTGGCCGGGGATATGGTGTTTGTGGATGCGGGGACGGTGCATGCGATCTGGCCGGGGTCGATTTTGCTGGAGACGCAGCAGAACTGCGATCTGACTTACCGGATGTACGACTACGGACGGCCGCGGGAGCTGCACATTGAGAAGTCGCTGGAGGCGACGCGGCTGGTGACACGCGCGGGGAAGATTGCGCCGAAGGTGCTTGCGGACCGGACAGTACTGATCGACGTGGAGTATTTTCGCGTGGAGCGGCTGACGGTGGCGGGGAGCAGAGCGAGCGAGACGCTGGCTGGACCGGGCGAGACGGGCGGACTTGCGTATCTGTTTGCGGCGGCGGGCGCGGGACGGCTGGTGGGCGCGGGGTTTGAGCCGGTGGCGTTGCCGGCGCGCGGGACGGTTGCGGTTCCGGCAAGCTCGCAGGCGTTTGTGGTGGAAGATTTGGGCGGCCTCGAGTTGATTCGGATTGCGCCGAACTGGCCGGCGAAGAGGGCTTGAGCGGCGATCAGGGTGTGACTTCCCTGCCTGCGATGAAGACGCGGGGACGCAGGGGCGCGGCGGCGAAGTAGGCGAGTTCGCGGTAATCGTTGACTTCGTGAATGAGAAGGTCGGCCTGCTTGCCGGGCTCGAGGGAGCCGATCTCTGCGCCGAGGCCGAGCGAGTGGGCCGCGTTGATGGTGGCGGCGGCGAGGGCTTCGGCGGGGGTGAGCGCCATTTGCAGGCAGGCCAGCGAGAGCATGAAGGGCATGGATGGAGCGGGCGAAGAGCCGGGGTTGAAGTCGGTGGCGAGGACGATGGCCAGGCCTGCTTCGACCATGGCGCGGGCTGGTGGGTACTGCGTACGGCGGAGACAAAAGACAGAGCCAGGCAGAAGGACAGGCTGGACGCTGGCGGCGCGGAGCTGGGCGAGGGTTTCTTCGGTGACGGTTTCGAGGTGGTCGGCGGTGACTGCGCCGAGCTCGGCGGCGAGAGCTGCGCCGGTGCCGGGGCGGAACTGCTCGGCGTGGATGCGCAGGCCGAGGCCGTGGCTGCGGGCGGCGGTGAGGACGGTGCGGCACTCATCGACGGTGAAGGCGTGGTCGTCACAGAAGGCGTCACAGAACTGGGCTAGGTGCGCGGCGGCAACTTCGGGGATGAGCTCTTCGACGACAAAGCGGACGTAGTCGGCACGGCGGGCGGCGAACTCGGGCGGGACGGTGTGGGCGGCGAGAAGCGTTGGGATGATACGCGCGGGGCCTTCTTCAGCGAGGCGGCGCAGGACGCGGAGCATCTTCAGCTCGGTCGGGCGGTCGAGGCCGTAGCCGGATTTGGCTTCGATGGTGGTGGTGCCGGAGCGGAGCATCCAGTCGCAATGGCGGCGGGCCACGGCGAGCAGGTCGTCTTCCGTGGCGGCGCGGGTTTGGGCGACGGTGGAGAGGATGCCGCCGCCGGCAGCGGCGATCTGCTGGTAGGTGGCTCCGGCGATGCGCTGCTCGTACTCGGCGGCGCGGTTGCCGGCGAAGACGAGGTGGGTGTGGGCGTCGACGAAGCCGGGGGTTACGGCTTTTTGGTTGGCGTCTATGATGGCGGCGTGGGGCGGGATTTTGGGCTTGAGGTCGGCATAGGGGCCGACGGCGGTTATGCGGCCGTCTTCGATGAGGATCGCGGCGTTGGTGATGATGCCGAGGTCGCGGAGTTCGGGGCCGATGCGCGGGCGTGCGGGTCCGGCGAGGGTGACGAGCTGACCGATGTTGACGATGGCGATCAACGCAGACACGGCTTACTTTCCGGCCATGGGCATGTGGATGTTCTTGTCTTTGGCGGTTTGCTGGGCTAACTGGTAGCCGGCGTCGGCGTGGCGGACTACGCCCAGGCCGGGGTCGTTGTTGAGGACGCGGCGGATCTTGCTGGCGGCCATCGGGGTGCCGTCGGCTACGGTGACCTGCCCGGCATGGAGGGAGTAGCCCATGCCGACGCCGCCGCCGTGGTGGAAGCTGACCCAGGTTGCGCCGGAAGCGGTGTTGAGCAGGGCGTTGAGGATGGGCCAGTCGGCTACGGCGTCGGAGCCGTCGAGCATCTTCTCGGTTTCACGGTAGGGGCTGGCTACGGAGCCGGTGTCGAGGTGGTCGCGGCCGATGGCGACGGGGGCGCTGATCTTGCCTTTACGAACCAGGTCGTTCATGGCTTCGCCCATGAGGGCGCGCTCGCCAAGGCCCAGCCAGCAGATGCGCGCGGGAAGGCCCTGGAAGGCGAAGCGGCCGCGGGCCAGGCGTAGCCAGCGGGTGAGGATCTCGTTGTCGGGAAAGAGCTCGAGGGCCAGCTCGTCAGTCCGGTCGATGTCTTTGGGATCTCCAGACAACGCGACCCAGCGGAAGGGCCCTTGCCCGGTGCAGAAGAGCGGGCGGATGTACTCGGGGACGAAGCCGGGGATGAGGAAGGCGCCGGTGCAGCCGGCGTCGAAGGCGAAGCGGCGGATGTTGTTGCCGTAGTCGAAGGCGACGGCGCCGGCCTGCTGGAGGGCGAGCATGGCGTTGACGTGGACGACCATGGAGGCGGTAGAGCGGCGGACGTATTCCTCCGGGTTGCTGGTGCGGAGCTCGGAGGCCTGATCGAGGGTGAGGCCTTGCGGGACGTAGCCGTTGAGCGGGTCGTGGGCGCTGGTCTGGTCAGTGACGACATCGACCTGGACGCCGCGGCGGACGATCTCCGGCAGGACGTCGGCGCAGTTTCCTACCAGCCCGACCGACAGCGGGCGGCCTTCGCGGCGGGCTGTCTCGCAGAGTTGCAGAGCTTCGTCGAGGTCCTCGGTGAGCAGGTCGCAGTAACGGGTTTCCACGCGGCGCTGGATGCGAGTGCGGTCGACGTCGATGGCGAGGATCACTCCGTCGTTGAGGGTGACAGACAGGGGCTGAGCGCCGCCCATGCCGCCGACGCCGCCGGTGACCACCAGCTTGCCTTTCAGGCTGCCGCCGAAGTGGCGGTCGGCAAGAGCGGCGAAGGTCTGGAAGGTGCCTTGCAAAATGCCCTGGGTGCCGATGTAGATCCAGGAGCCGGCGGTCATCTGACCGTACATGATGAGGCCCTTGCGGTCGAGCTCGTGGAAGTGCTCCCAGTTGGCCCATTTGCCGACCAGGTTGGAGTTGGCGATGATGACGCGGGGGGCCATCTCGTGGGTGGGAAAGACGGCGACGGGCTTGCCGGACTGGACGAGGAGGGTCTCTTCGCTGCCGAGGTGCTCGAGCTCGCGAACGATGGCGTGGAAGCACTCCCAGTTGCGGGCGGCGCGGCCGATGCCGCCGTAAACGACGAGGTCGGCGGGGCGCTCGGCGACTTCGGGATCGAGGTTGTTCATAAGGCAGCGCAGGGCTGCTTCCTGCTGCCAGCCTTTACAGCGGAGCGTATTGCCGCGCGGGGCGCGAATGACTGGGGTTGCGATGGTGGCCATGACTGCTCTCCCGGGCCTCGGACGCGGAGCGGAGTTCCGCGGAGGCCGCTAAGAAGGATACTACCTGTTTGGCGGAAGCGGCTATGACGGCTGCGCGGAGGAACCCTGGCTTCAAAGGCAGCTTTTTCGAAGAGGTGGAAGGTGTAAGTCCTTTAGAAAGGCGTCCATTCAGGCCTTTTGTGCTTGTAACCTGATTGTTTTCATGGGGCTGAAAGCAAAGTGGCGGGGGGGTGCCATTTTTGCCCTGTTTCCTTGCCGGTTTGGGAGATGTGAGGAGGACGGCGGGAGCTGCGGAAAGAGGGTTGGCGGGGTGTTCCGGCGGGTTGCGGCGATGGCTTTGGCGGGCATGATTCGATTGTGCGCCGAAGATGGGTAATTCTATGCAAAGGAGCTGCCAGCTTCCCCTGTCTCAAGGGTGAGGCCTGGGGACGGCCGGCTGGAGACGCGACACGATTTGGCTCGTGTCAGGGCTGGTTGGCGAGGATGCCTACGGACCTGGCTACGCTTTCCAAGGCGGCGTCGCGGGTCCACAGTTGAGTGCCTGGGGTGAGCAGGCAGGACGCTATTAGAAAGGCGTCGGTGAGACCGATGCCTCGCGAATAGAGCCTGTTGGTTTCAATCATGTGGCGGACTTCGTGGAGTTGGGCGAGGTTGACTTCGATCAGAGCCTCCATGTCGGCGAGCCGGCTCTGGCGATTGCGGAGGGAACCAAGAGAGATTTCGGCGACGATGGAGGGGTGCATGACGATCTGGCCGGCGTTGAGGCGCTGCTCCATCTGCGGATTGCGGTTGCGGAGATGGTCGATCCAGACGGATGTGTCGGCCAGAATCACAGGGCTCCGACGCGAACGCGCTTGATGTCTTCCAGATCGGGCTCAGAGCCGCCGACGGCGGCGAGGCGGCGTGAAGCCGCAAGGTGAATCAGCGCCTTCAGCGCTTCGCGGAGCAGGGCGGTCCGTTCCGTGACGCCGGAAAGCTCCTGTGCTTTGCGCAGTAAATCGTCGTCGAGTGCTACGGTGGCTCGCATGGGGACCTCTTATCACCGATTATAGCACCAATTAGTGAAGAATATGGTTCAGATCAGGTTTGGCTCCTATAGTAGACGCACTCACGACAAGCGTTGGAACTCCCGATGGTTCGCGCGCGGGGCTACTGGTTTGAGGCTTCTGGTTTGGCGGGCGGGGCGGCGGTCTTTTTGGCCAGGGTCTCGTCGACGCGCTTCTTGAAGTCGCCCTGGTCTTCGTGTCCCCATCCACTGTAGTTGGAGACGACCTGCATCTCACAGCCGGCGCCTTTGGCGACCAGGGTGACGTGGTTCATGCGCTGCAGGAGGGTTCCGGTGATGTCGACGTGGACCGAGTGCTTGGGCTGGTAGTCGGCCTTCAATTTGCCGTCGTCGACTTTGACCTTGGCGTAATTTTCCTGGTTGGCGAGGGTGTCTTTGACGGCGGGCCACATATCGGCGCAGGCATTGGGGTAGGCGTACTTGTAGGTTTCGGCGGAGGCAGGCAGCACAAGGGAAAGAGCGAGCAACGTTGCAGCCACGAGCACGGGCTTGGTCATGGCGTGTCTCCTTGGGGGAGTGTGGAGGGGTGGATGGGGAAACGGGGCGGTCCCGTTTCAGACGACAACGCGAGGATAGTCCTGGGTAGCGGGGGTTCAGTGCGCGGGGTCACAGGGGGTGGTGATGGGAGACTAGCTGTTAGCTGCTAGCTTCTAGCTTCTAGCTTGTTCTTGCTGGTTGACGGTGCGGAGGTGTGCGTTGGTGGTTCGCGGGGCCCTGGGAGCTAGACCGGGGCGGCCCGCCTATTGAGGCGATATGACCGGCTGCCGCATGCAGTGCGTTTGCCGGAGGGGGCTGGGGGTGGCTATGCTTTTCTGCTATGGCGAAGACATTGGTGGAGTGCGTACCGAATTTCTCAGAGGGCCGCGATGCGGCGAAGGTGGATGCGATTGTGGAGGCGATGAAGGTCCCGGGGGTCTACCTGCTGGACAGGGAGATGGACGGGGATCATAACCGCTGCGTGATTACGCTGGTGGGCGAGCGGGAGGCGATTGAGGAGGCGGCGATCCGCGGGGTGGGGCGGGCGGCGGAGCTGATTGACCTGAATGTGCACCGGGGGGCGCATCCGCGGTTGGGGGCGGCGGACGTGGTGCCGTTTATCCCGATTGACGGGGTGACGCTGGCCGACTGCGTGGCGATGGCCAGGCGGGTGGGGGCGGAGATCTGGAAGCGGCATGGGGTTCCGGTGTACCTGTACGAGGCGGCGGCGACGCGTCCGGAGCGGCAGGGGCTGGAAAACATTCGCAAGGGGCAGTTCGAGGGGATCCGGGAGGAGATTGCGACCAACCCGGCGCGGCTGCCGGACTTTGGCGAGGCGGCGCTGCACCCGACGGCGGGAGCGACGGTGGTGGGAGCGCGCAAGGCGCTGATTGCGTATAACGTCTTTCTGAATACGGCGGACGTGGAGATTGCGAAGAAGATTGCCAAGGCGGTGCGGTTCTCAAGCGGGGGCCTCAGGTTTGTGAAGGGCGCGGGGTTCCTGGTGCGGGGGATGGCGCAGGTATCGATGAACCTGACGGATTTTGAGCAGACACCGGTGCACCGTGTGTTTGAGCTGGTGAAGCGGGAGGCGGCGCGGTATGGGGTGCAGCCGGTTTCGAGCGAGATTGTGGGGCTGATTCCGAAGGCGGCGCTGGAACAGGCGGCGGAGTGGTACCTGCAGGTGGAGGGGTTTGACTCGGGGCTGATTTTGGAGAATCGGCTGGCGGGGGTGATGGGCGGGACGACGGCGGTGGGCGGGCTGCGGGCGGGGGTTGAGCCGTTTCTATCGCAGCTGGCGGCGCCGACGGCGACTCCGGGGGGTGGGAGCGCGGCGGCGGCGGGCGGGGCCATGGCGGCAGGACTGGCGGGGATGGTGGCCGCGATGTCACGGGGAAAGAAGGCGTATGCGCAGTATGAGGCGCAGCTGAGCGAGGCGGTGGGCCGGCTGGGCGCGCTGCGCGAGGAGCTAACGGCGGCAGTTGATGGGGATGCGGCGGCTTATGACGCGGTGATGAAGGCGTACAAGGCGGCGCGCGAGGCTGGGGATGGCGGGAAGGCGCTGGTGAATGCGGCGCTGCGGGAGGCAGCTGGCGTTCCGCTGGGGGTGGCGGAACGGGCGGCGGAGGTACGGCGGATTGCGGAGGGGCTGCGGGGGGTGACGAGCCCGATGATGGCTTCAGATTTGACGACGGCGGCGGCGCTGAGCCGAGCGGCGATTGAAGGCGCGCTGGCGAATGTGGAGATCAATCTGGGGTCGATGGAAAACCTGTCTGCGGAGGATACGGCGGTTGTGGCGGAGATGCGGGGGCGGATGGCGGGGGTGGGTGCGCTTTAGCAAGTTAGCGCCCGCTGGCGCGGGCATAGCGAGTTAGCAAGTTAGCGGGGGCTGTGGCTGGGGTGGCGGAGTGCGGTGAATATAGCAGCGCCGGGCGGGTCAGCGGGTCGAGGATGCCCCAGGTGGCGGGGGCACGGGTATAGTTTTGGTTATGCGTTCTAGATTATTGTGCCTCCCTCTTGCTGCTTTCCTTTGCCTTGGCCTTCCCGCTGCGCAGGCGCAGACGGCCAAACCGGCGATCACGCTGGATGAGTTCATGAGCACAACGGAGATTCTGGAGGCGCATCCCTCGCCGGATGGGACGGCGGCGGTGATTGTGACGGAGGCTCCGGACTGGAAGGGGAATGACTTTCGGCACGACCTGTGGCTTTGGACGGCGGGATCGGGACTGCGGCCGCTGACGCACTCGGGGAGCGAGGAGAATGCGCAGTGGAGTCCGGATGGGAAGTGGATTGCGTTTGTGAGCGACCGGGCGCTGAGCGGTGAGGCGGCGGACAGCGATGGGGCTGCAAGCGACGACGCGAAGGCAGACCGGCTATGGGTGATTGCGGTGGGAGGAGGCGAGGCGCTGCCGCTCTATCGCGAGAAGCTGGACGTGCATGCGTATGCGTGGTCGGCGGATGGGACCGAGATTTACTACGCGGTGACGCAGCCGCTGACGCACGAGCAGGAAGAAGCGCAGAAAGCGGAGTGGAAGGACGTGATCCGGTGGCGGGAGCAGCACCGCGGAGATGTGCTGGTGAGGCAGGCGGTGGGGCCGGCGCTGGCCAGGGCGCTGGCAGTGGAGGGTCCGGCGAAGGCGGCGGCCGAGACGAAGGCCGAAGAGAGCAAGGACGGAGAGAAGAAGACGGACGAGGGCGCTGAGACGCTGCCGGCGGGGGCTCAGAAGGTGGCGAAGTGCGCGGTTTCAATTGCGGAGGTTGCGCCGTCGCCGGATGGGAAGACGGTGGCGTTTATGACGGCGCCGGTGCACAAGCGGATGGAGAGCCCGAAGGATTACGAGATCTTCCTGGTGGCGGCGGGGGGCGGCGAGGCGCGGCAGATTACACATAACGAGGCGGTGGAGTCAGAGCTGCGCTGGGCAGCGGACAGCCGGTGGCTGTACTTCACGGTGCAGGCGGCGGCGGGGTCGCTGGAGGGCAAGTACCGGGATGTGCAGGGGCGGCTTTACCGGATGGATACGCAGGGCGAGAAGCCCGAAAACGAAAGAATTGAGCGGCTGGGGGCGGAGTTTGCGGGGTCATGGGACTCGTTTGCGCTGTTGCCGGATGGGCGGGAGCTGGCGCTGGGGTTGAAGGGGACGGAGGATCAGCTTTACCTGGTGGAGGGCGCGAAGGCGACGAAGCTGCCGGGGCTGGCTGGCAGCTATGCGGGGCTGGAGGCGGCGCGGAGTGCGGGGACGATCCTGGTGCGGCACTCGGAGATCAATGTGCCGCAGCAGGTTTACCTGGCGACGGACCCGCTGCATCCGGAGAAGCTGACGGCGCTGACGAACTTCGATCCGGTGTTTGCGGAGCGTGCGCAGCCGGAGTGGGAGCCGTATTCGTGGAAGGCGGACGATGGGCAGACGGTGGAGGGGGTTCTGATTTTTCCGCCGGGGCAGAAGGACGCCAAGCACCTGAGGATGCTGACGCTGATCCACGGCGGACCGGCGGACGCGGATGGGGACAGGTTTGGCGCCGACTGGTACGACTGGGCGACGCTGGCGGCGGCGGAGGGGTGGCTGGTGTTCCGGCCGAACTACCGGGGGTCGTCGGGGTATGGGGACGACTTTATGCTGGAGATTGCGCCGCACCTGGTGTCGAAGCCGGGGAAGGACATTCTGGAGGGCGTGGATGCACTGGTGAAGGACGGTTATGCCGATCCCGACAAGCTGACCATTGGCGGGTACAGCTACGGCGGGTACTTGACCAACTGGCTGATTACGCAGACGACGCGGTTCAAGGCGGCGGTGACCGGTGCGGGCGCGGTGGAGCACGCGGCCAACTGGGGCAACGACGACGAGACATGGGACGATGCGTGGTACCTGGGCGGGCGGCCGTGGGAGAATCCGGCACTCTACGCGTCAGAGGCTGCGCTGTTCCAGTTCGACAAGGTGAAGACGCCGGTGCACCTGGTGCAGGGCAGGGCGGATGTGCGCGTAAGCTATCTGGAGGGGGTGACGATGGAGCGGGCGCTGGAGGCGCTGGGGATTCCGCACAGGTTTCTGGTGTTTCCCGGCGAGGGGCATGGGCTGGGAAAGAATCCGTGGCACGGATATATCAAGGTGCGGGAGGAGCTGAAGTGGCTAGGGGAGTATGTGGGTGATAAGTAGAACCGGGCGGGAGGATTGGGGCGGATTGGGACAAATGTGGAAGCGGCCGGCGAGCCTGGCGCATCTGTGCTGGTAGGGAGATTCGGAGCGGCTTCAGATGGGTTGGGTTGAGGGTTGTGCTGTCCCACCCATGCGACAAAACAGGAACGTCGTGCCCAGAGGGCGCCCAGATGGGGCACCTGAAAACTGGTAGGAGTAGAGCGAAGAAAACGCAGGTCCCCTTCGACTATGCTCAGGGCAGGCTTTCGACTGCGCGTCTGGCGATAAGGCTGCGAGAGGCTTCGCTGAAGATGGCATCTAATTTTTTATACGAGCTTTTGAGAATGCGCAGCAGGACGGAATGAACCCTACGATTACAAGCGAGTACGCACGGCAGAAGGCGTTCCAGGAGACGCTGTTGAGCGCGCGCCGGACGATGCTGCTGAGCGAGACGCTGAAGCTGGCGATGGACAGCTTCAGGGCGAGCAAGATGCGTTTTGCGCTGACGGCGCTGGGCATGGTGATCGGGACGGCGTCGGTGATCCTGGTGATCACGATCGGGCTGACGGGCAAGGAGTTTGTTCTGCAGGAGTTGCAGAAGATTGAGACGAATGCGATTGAGCTGGAGTACTCGGGGGGCGGGGCGACGGCGGCGGAGCGGGTGTTCTACAACGACTCGTTGACGCGCGAGGACGAGAAGGCGGTGCTGGCGCGGTTGCCGGGCGTGAAGTGGTCGTCGCCGATTATCCAGATGCACGACCGGATCAGCTTCGGCGGCGGGGTGACCAAGGATACGCTGGTGCTGGGCGTGAGCCCGCAGTATCAGCACATCCGCAACCTGCTGGTGCCGGAGGGGCGGTTTTTTGACGAAGAGGACGACTCGGCGCACATTGAGTGCGCGGTGGTGAGCGAGGAGTTTGCCAAGGAGCGGTTTGGCGGCTCGGGCTCGGCTATTGGACAAACCCTGGAGATCAGCCGCATTCCGTTCACCATTATCGGCGTGTTCAAGGAGGCGGTGCCGGACTTCGGCAACTCGGAGATCGAGGATCAGACGGTGCTGATTCCGGAGTCGGTGGCGCGATACTTCACAGGGTCAGAGAATGTGCAGCAGATCTACTTTTCGATGCGCTCAATGGACGAGGTGACGGACGCGGCCAAGGAGATCGGGCTGATTATGCATGAGAATGGGCGCCATCGGCCCGACTCGATCTACAAGACGCAGACGCTGCAGGAGTACCTGAGCGTGGCCAAAAGCATTATGACGGCGCTGACGGCGCTGCTGGTGGCGGTGTCGTTTGTGACGCTGGCGGTGGGCGGCGTGGGGATTATGAACATCATGCTGGCGGGGGTGCGGGCGCGGGTGCGGGAGATTGGCATTCGCAAGGCGCTGGGCGCCACGCGGCGGGAGATCAAGCTGCAGTTCTTGACCGAGGCGGTAATTATTTCGCTCACGGGCGGGATAGCGGGATCGATTGTGGGGCTGGCACTGCCGCTGTCGGTGCGGATGTTCACGGATTTTGCGATCCCGATTACGCCGTGGTCGGTGGTGATTGCGCTGACGTCTGCGATGCTGGTGGGGGTGATTTTCGGGACGGTGCCGGCGACGCGGGCGGCGCAGATGGACCCGGTGGAGGCGCTGAAGTATGAGTAACGCGGAGCGGCCCGAGGGCGATGACGAAGATGAGGGTTCGCAGGGGCCGAACCTGGTGCTGCTCTACAGCCTGATTGCGCTGGCGCTGGCGGTGGCGATCGGGTTTGCGCTGATGATTGTGATGCCGTTTCACCACCGGCGGTAGGGAGCACTTTTTCGTTCTTGGCAATTCGTTCCGGAAAAGTAAGGCGTATACTTGAGAAAGTAAGGAGCCAGTGACATGTCCTCCAATCCAAAGCCCGTTCCTCCGGCCTCCTTTCGCGCCAAGGTTACAAGCAAGGGTCAGATTACCGTTCCAGTGGAGATCCGCAAATCCCTGGGCGTCAAGACCGGCGACCATCTCCGCTTCGAGCAGCAGGAGGGCGGAATCCGCCTGGTCCGGGACGTGGACGAGAGTGTCTTCGAGAGATTTCGTGGAATTGGCAATCTGGGAATCGGTTCTGGAAGAGAAGCTGTAATGGCCTATATGCGCGAGATCCGAGGGTACGACGAATATGACGACCTTCTCGCTGGACACTAATGTTCTGATTGCGCTCTGGGACGATGCCGACACATTGAATCTTCCGGCACGTCAATGCCTGGATCACGCCCGAGCCGTCGGCCGAATGAGATTATCGGCTCCTGTGTATTGCGAGTTGATGGGGCACCCGTCCCGAAGCATCGGGGAGATTGATTCCTTTCTGGCCGCAACAGGAATTGACATCGATTGGAGTCTGGAAGAGGCCGTTTGGCGCGCGGCTGGCGCTGCGTTTCAGGGCTATGTGCGAAGGAGAGTTGCGAGCAACGGAACACTTCCTCGTCGCATCCTGACTGATTTCCTGATCGGCGCCCACGCCGCGGTTCGGGGTTATACATTGGTCACACTTGATCAGAAACTTTATGGAGTGGCATTTCCAGGACTTCGCACCGCATCATTCTAACTTTCTTGCTTCGATTGCCCTGTCGGCAATCAGGACGGGGATTCCATCGACAATCGGATAGGCGCGGGCGCAGGAGGCGCAGAGCAGGTGGTCGCCTTCAAAGCGCAGATGGCCGAGGCAGGCGGGGCAGGCCAGCTGGGGCGCGATCGAATCAAGGACCGATGCGTCGAAGGCTGGGCTTGTTGGTGGGTTGGCGGGCATCTGAGCGCTACTGGATGACGGCTTCAGGGCTGGCGGCGGCGGGCGCGACGCGCTTGGGCACCTTGGCGAACTCCTGCTCGATGGCGGCGTTGGTGCCGGCGACGGCGGACTCGTATGCGACGCGGATGCCGTTGAAGATGGCGCGGTCGTTGGAGGAGCCGTGGCCGATGATGCAGACGCCGCGGACGCCGAGCAGCGGAGCGCCACCATATTCGCGGTAGTCGAGGCGGCGGCGGAACTCGTTGAAGGCCTTGCGGGAGAGCAGCGCGCCCACCTGGGCGGTAACGGTACGGGTGAGCGACTCGCGCAGCACATCGCGGACAAAGCGGCCTACGCCCTCACTGGTTTTGAGGGCCACGTTGCCGACAAAGCCGTCGCATACGATGACGTCGGCCAGGCCGGAGAAGATATCGCGGCCTTCAACGTTGCCGATGAAGCGGATGGGCAGGGCTTTGAGCAGCGGGAAGGCCTCGCGGGTGAGGTCGTTGCCCTTGGTTTCTTCTTCGCCGATGGAAAGCAGGCCGACGCGCGGCTCGTTGATTTTGAGCACGCTGCGGGCGTAGATCTCGCCCATGACGGCGAACTGGGCTAGATTCTGGGGTTTGCAGTCGACGTTGGCGCCGACATCGAGCAGGACGCAGGGATTGCCGGTGGAACTGGGCATGGGCGTGGCCAGGGCGGGACGGTCGACACCGGGGAGAGCGCCGAGGACCATTTTTGCGGTGGCCATGGCGGCGCCGGTGTTGCCGGCGGTGACGAAGCCGGCGGCCTTGCCCTCGCGGACCAGCTTGAGGCCGACGCGCATGGAGCTGTCTTTCTTGCTGCGGACGGCGTGCGCGGCCTTCTCTTCCATGCCGATGCGTTCGGAGGCATGGTGGATGACGATGGGCAGGTCTTCGTTGTCGAGGTGCTCGTCGAGCAGATCGCGCAGTTCTGCTTCCGGCCCAACCAGGTGGACCCGCACGGGGAGGCTGCGGCAGGCGAGGATGGCCCCACGAATCTCCGGCTCCGGAGCTTTGTCGGACCCTACGGCGTCAAGAACGATGTCGACGAGCATGGGCGCTCAGTTTACTTGGCTGCTTCCTTGATGTCCAGAACGGCACGGCCCTTGTAAGCGCCGCACTTGGGGCAGGCGTGGTGAGGGAGCTTCTTCTCGTGGCAGTTGGGACACTCGGAGACGCCGACGGCGGTGAGGAAGTCGTGGGCGCGGCGGTTGGCGGTACGGCGCGTGGAGTGGCGCCTTTTCGGATTCGGCATGACAACAATTCCTTTCGTGTTGGAAGCCCGCATCGGGACGCGTCCGGCGGTTGGCGACCGACAGGCTTCAGGGCCCTGGGCTGCCTTCCGGATTTGGCTTCAACACCCTCAATCTCTTGGGGTTAGGTTCAGGACTTGATCCGGCCGCGGAGCCCAGCGAGCGCTTCCCAGCGGGGGTCGGCAGGACCCACTTCGCAGGTACACGCCGTGCTGTTGCGATTCTCACCGCAGCGCGGGCAAAGTCCCTTGCAATCCGGCTTGCACAGGGTTCTGACCGGCAGGGACAAAAGCACCTGCTCACGCAGCACATCTTCAAGCAACAGACTGTCTTTTAGATAATACCCGATTTCTGTCTCGGGCGCAGTAATGGAGCGTTCCAGGGCCTCAGAATCGGCCTGGGCGGGGCGGAAGATGAGGTCGAATTCGGCGCCGAGAGGGATTTCGACGGGCTCGACGCAACGGGCGCAGGGGACCTGGAACTTGCCGGAAAAGCTGCCTTTGAGGCGGATGTCGGCGACGATGTCTCTGGGGCCGCGGTGCTCGTGGAGGACCTCTGCGCGCCCGGCGGTGGCCAGTTGCCCAACCTGCTCGGCTTCTTCGCCGAGATCGACGGCTCCGGGAGCCAGTTCCAGGGCAAAGTCAATGGGTTCCCGCTCCAGCTCGCTTACTTTGAATTCCATGGCATCCCCTGGCGATTAGAAATGACTTATCAATCGACGACCGAGTCTTGGCCGTAGACGCATGATCTTTGCATGGAAATCCCACTTCCGACGTCCACGGTACCAGTCTATACCCGTCACTCTGCGAACTGCCGGGAGCAGAAAGACCCGACCTGGAGGCGCTGCAAGTGGCGCAAGCACCTCTACATCTGCGAGGCTGGAAGGGATCGCATCTGGCACTCCGCCTCGGACAGGTTGCCACTCCGCCCCTCCCATCATCCCGGTTTCAAGATGTCCTATTCATCGCGAAGAGTGGTAGACTGCTGGCGTGCAAAACGCATGCACGGGAAGCGCAGTTGACGTTGTGCGTCGCTCCCCGTTGCGCTGTCCCAGAGGTTTCTTGCCATGGAAACCGCTGTTCTGCCAGGACGCCAGGCTTACCTTGCACCCCTCGAGCTGAAACTCTGCGCCCAAAAACTGCATAGCAGTGTCTTGAAGCAACGGCTTCAGGCACCACCAATCACTGTGGGCCTCAGGCAAAGAGAATTCCCGCCTTGCTTGAAGTACTCATGGCAGCCAGCAAACGTATGACCGAACTCCAGGAAAGGATGAATCCAATGGCCAGCCCAACTCTTCTCATCCTTGCCGCCGGCATGGGTAACCGTTACGGCGGCATCAAGCTCGTTGAACCAGTTGGTCCCGATGGCGAAACCATCCTGGACTATTCGATTTATGATGCGCTGCGCGCGGGGTTCGGCCGGTTTGTTTTTGTGATCCGTCCGGATCCGGATACTGAGAAGCGGATCAAGGAAAAGATCACTGCGCGATTTGGGAAGCACCTTGCGCTGCAGTTCATCTATCAGCAACTTGCCAAGCTCCCGCCGGGATTCAATGTGCCGGCCGGCCGCACCAGGCCCTGGGGCACGACACACGCCATTTTGATGGCCGCGAGCGCCATTCATGAACCCTTTGCGGTGATCAACTCCGACGACTTTTACGGTGCGGACAGCTACCGCGCGCTGGCGCATCATCTCGTGTCCGGCACAACGGATTATGCGGTGGTCGGATATGTTTTGCGCAATACACTTTCTGATTTCGGCACCGTGGCGCGGGCAGTGTGCCAGGTGAGCGACAACGGCTATGTTGAGAGCATTGTGGAATTGAAGGGCATCGAGCGCCAGGGAGGGCATGCCAAAAACATCGATTCTGAAGGCAAGGAAACCATGCTGACGGGGAGCGAGATTGTCTCAATGAACATGTGGGGATTTACGCCCCAGGTTTTCGACCAACTGCACGACCAATTCCAGAAGTTTCTGCAACTGAATGGCACGGACATGCAGGCGGAATGCTACATTCCCAGCGCGGTGAATGAATTGCTTGCCGCAAAGAAGGCGCGCGTGAAAGTTATTGGCAGCGTTGACTCATGGTTTGGCGTTACCTACCGTGAGGACTATGCACGGGCGGTGGAGAGCGTGCGCAGCCTGGTAGGAGCCGGCTACTATCCGAAGCGACTTCACTTCTGAGCCAATCTGGAAGGCGGGGCCTGACGAAGAGATTCTGGTGAAACACAGATTCGAGGCAGGCCAAATCCAGGCCAGTTTGGTCTCCTCAACAGCCCATGTTGACGCCGCGTGAATCTGGGGGTACATTGAAGTCGTACGGGGAAGGAGGGCGGCCCGAAAAGATGCAGACAGACTCTTCCAGCAGTACACAATCTGAGGTGAATGAAGCCTGAGGGCATCGCGCCCGGACCCCATGGTTGCCCCAGTCAGAAGCATCTGACGACATGGGACGCAACCGCATCCTTTCACGTAGCAGTGTTCTTCTCGACCCGATGTGCGGGTTGGCAATTCGACGAATGGAGCGGCTGCTTTGCCGCCCACGAAGCCCGGTCTACCGGGTATCGCCAGCTAGACATCGAGGGAAGGGGAGCACGAGTGAAAATGTTTGGGTAATCGCGGTTGAGCGATGGCCTTAGTCTTAGTGTGAATTGCGCAGTTCACTGCGGCGGCCCGGGCGATATGCCCGGGCCGCCGTTTTTTCTGGGGGCACAGTTGCCTGGAAGCCGTTCCCTCAACCTCACAGCTCCAGGTCTTGTGTCTGTTGCGGGCTCAATGCAATCGTGGCGGCGCTGTGCATGCCAGGCCGTCCTTCGCGGTGACGGCGGGCCCAGAGAAAGCTGCCAACTGCCCTGTGACCGCAGGAACAATCCCAGGAACAATCCAGTGAGCCGGTAGAGCGGCTTATGACCAATGCCGGCTCCATCCGGAAACCGGGGACGGCCCAGGCCCGACTCCTGTGAGCGAGCGATGGACGCCCGACGCAATGAATCGTTACTATTAACGACGCGCTAGGCTAGCCTGCGAGCAATGCAATTCGCAGAGGGCGAAATGACTCTTCTCATTCCATGGAAGCACACCAGCAATGTGGGCGTGCGGGCGATGGACGATCAGCACGCCATTATCATGGATGCTCTGAACGAACTTCGACTCGGACTGGTGCACTCCGATAACCGGGCGTCAGTGGATCTGCTGCTGGTGAGGATTGTGGAGTTCACACGCTTGCACTTCCTGTGCGAAGAACGGCTGATGGAGCAGCATGGTTTTCCTGGTTTGGAGGGACATCGCGCCGAACACCAGCGCCTGCTGGCGCAGCTGCAGGAGACCATCCAGCGGATGAAGCGCGGGGAGGGTGCGGAGACGAGCAGTCTGCTCGCTTTCCTGCACGATTGGTTCATTGACCACGTGGAGTACATGGACAAACAGTATGGCCCGTGGCTGAATAAGCAGAACCTGCACTAGACTCCTGACTCGGAAGTTCCTCGCATTAATCCCGCGGTGCAAACGCAGATGATTCGACTCACCACCCCAGACTGAAAGGCGTCCGGGGCCCCATTCGGTCAGGATGACAGCCCGTTGGGGGAGATTGGGGCCGTCAAATTTTGGCATCTTGACAGCGGTTGCGATCTCGGCGTAGACTCCGGCGCGCTCGATTGAGCAGCTCCAGCGTAGCGCGGAATGACCGCGAATCAATCAAACGAGAGCAACTGCTTTTTCTGGAGATCCCCATGAAAGTCAGCATTGGTATGCCTCGCCTTCTCCGCAGGGGTTGGGCTTGCGCCTTCGTAGTTCTGCTCGGCGCACTTGCCACAGCCCAGGCCCTTGCCCAGTCCGACCCGCCGATCCCCTCGGGGGACATACGGGTCCACTACTTTCGGCCGGACGGCGCCTATAGCGGCTGGACCGTCTACGCGTTCGATAACACGACGGAAAACACGGGAAACTATAACGGCGGCCCCGTCCAGCTGACCGGGACGGACAGTTATGGTGTGTATTTCGACGTTGGAGTGACGAGCGGCGCGCAAGAGGTGGGCATCATTATTCACAATCCGACAGCGCCGAACGGAGACGAGAAGGACACGCCCAATAATTTGTTTGTGGATCCGGCGACGCAGGGCAATGAGTTCTGGGCCTACTCCGGGATAGCGTGCCTTTATACATCCGCGCCCAGCCTGAGCAATCCGACCGCGATTCTGCCCGGATATGTGCGGGTGCACTACCACCGGACGGACGGCAACTACAGCGGCTGGACGATCTACGCTTTCTACGACACGACGGAGTATACGGGCGACTACAACAGCGGGCTGGTGCCTCCCACGAATTCCGACGCATATGGGGTGTACTTCGACGTGTCTGTTGTCCCGAATGCGCAGAACCTTGGGTTGATCATTCACAATCCCTCGGGTCCGAACGGCGATGTGAAGGACCCGGGGCCGAATGAGTTTGTCGACCCGTCCACGGAAGGCTTCGAGTACTGGGGCTACACAGGAATCGGCAAACTGTACAAGAGCCAGCCGAGCCTGGCCAACCCCAACGCGCTGCTGCCCGGGTACGCGCGCATTCACTATTACCGTCCGGACGGGAACTACTCGAACTGGTCAGTTTATGCATTCGAGGACACTGCTGAATATACCGGCGACTACAACGACGGACTGACCTTTGTGACAAGCACCGACTCCTATGGTGTTTACTTCGACATCAGCCTGATACCCAATGCGCAGAACCTGGGATTCATCATCCACAACACTGCAACGGGAGTGAAGGACCCGGGGCCGAACATGTACCTGAATGTCGGCGTCAACACGCAGGCCTGGGCGATTTCAGGCAATGCGACCGTGTTCACCCAAACCCCCACGCCGACCCAGATACTGGATAGCCTGCTGAACGTGGAGCAGGCATACTGGCTCGACCGGCAGCGCGTGGCCATCCAGCCGCAGTTTGCCCAGAGTGGAGACACGTATGCGATCAGTTCCAGCCTGACCGGCGGCCTGTCGGTCACCCCAACAGGCATCACCGGTGGAACCAGTATTCCGCTCACGGTGGGGGGCAGCCTGACTGCGGATGAGTTGCTTCGCTATCCGCAATTGAGCGGCTACACCGTTCTCCAACTGCCTGCGAATACGCTGGCCTCCAGCTTGCAGACAGTCCTCGAGGGACAGCTCGCGTTCTCCGCGGTGAACTCCAGTGGCTCGCTTACCTATGCAACCGGCATCCAGGAAGCAGGCGTGCTGGACGATCTCTATTACTACCCGGGCAAACTCGGCGTCGTCTTTCATCATGGGGACGATCGCGGGCTGGCACGACTGGGCCGACGACGATAACTGTGCCGTGAAGCTGAAGCTGTGGGCGCCCACGGCGCAGAGCGTCTCGCTCGAACTATTCGACCACGAGACCGACACGACACCCGCGGCAGTTGTACCCATGCACGAACACAATGGCGTATGGGTGGCGGACGGGGAGCCCAGTTGGAAGGACAAGTACTACCTGTACAGCGTGCAGGTCTATGTGCCGTCCGACGCCGCGGTGGACACGAATGTAACCAGCGATCCGTATTCCATTGACATTGCTTTGAACGGAACCAAGAGCAGGATCACCGACCTTGACTCCGATGAAACCAAGCCGGGCGGCTGGGATGAGGATACGTCACCTCCGTTGCGCAGCATCAGCGACATGAGCCTCTATGAACTGCACGTTCGTGACTTCAGCATCAACGATCCCACGGTTCCATTGGCACATCGAGGGATGTACGAGGCCTTCAACGACCAGAACACCGATGGCATGAAGCATCTTCGCTCCCTGGCCGCGAGCGGACTGAAGGCTGTGCATATCCTGCCTTCGTTCCACTTCGCCAGCGTGAACGAAGACAAGTCCACATGGATCATTCCCACCGGGCTGGCGCAGTATCCGGCGGACGGGGAGCAGCAGCAGGCGGCCGTCACCGCCAGCCAGACCAGTCCTGCATATAACTGGGGCTACGATCCTGTGCATTACATGACGCCGGAGGGCAGTTACGCCATCAATCCGGATGACCGCGTGCGCGAATACCGGACCATGGTGGACGGGCTGCACAAGGCAGGGCTGCGGGTGGTGCAGGACGTGGTGTTCAACCACACCAACGCCAGCGGCGAAGGCCCCAACTCCAATCTCGATGAGGTGGTGCCGAACTACTATCATCGCCTGGATGCAAGCGGCAACCTGGAGAACGGCTCATGCTGCCCGGACACGGCAGCGGAACACAAGATGATGGAAAAGCTGATCATCGATACACTCTTGCTGAATGCGCGGGACTACAAGATCGATGGCTTCCGCTTCGACATCATGAGCTTCATGTTCACGTACAACATGACTGACATTCAGAACGCTTTGCAGGCGCTTACTCCCGAGAAGGACGGCGTGGACGGGTCGAAGATCTATCTCTACGGAGAAGGCTTCAACTTCGGAGACACCGTGAACAACCAGATTGGTCCGGAAGCCGACCAGATCAACCTCTACGGCTACGGTATCGGCACCTTCAACGATCGCATCCGCGATGGAATTCACGGGGGCAGCCCGTTCACGGATGAGCGCGTCCAGGGCTTCGCCACGGGCCTGTTTACCGATCCGAGCGGCTACAGCAACAGCACTCTTTCGGCGAGCCAGCAACAGGCCCAATTGCTCCAGTATTCCGACTGGATCGATGTGGGACTTACGGGCAACCTGCGCGACTACACCTTTGTCGATAGCGCAGGCGCGACGGTGACGGGAGCCGAGGTGAGTTACAACGGCGCGCCGACGGGCTATACCAAGAGCCCGATCGAAGCGATCAACTATGCGTCAGTGCATGACAACCAGGATCTCTTCGACCAGGTGCAGTTGAAGTCGAGCTTCAGCGACAGCATTGCCACGCGCGCGCGCAGGCAGATTGTGGCCATGAGCCTGGTGACGCTCGGCCAGGGGATTCCGTTCTTCCAGGGCGGCGACGACTTGCTGCGCTCTAAAGACATGGACCAGAACAGCTATGACTCCGGAGACTGGTTCAACAAGATCGACTGGACCGGCCAGACAGCGAACTGGGGCATCGGGTTGCCGATTGCCAGCCAGAACCAGGGCCAGTGGCCGATCATGACACCGCTGCTGAGCAATCCCGCCTACACGCCGCTGCCTGCAAACATCGCATACAGTGGGGAGGCGTTCCAGGAGCTGTTGCGGATCCGTTACAGCTCAGGGCTATTCCGCATGCCCACCTTTGCAGAGATTCAACACAATCTCACTTTCCTGAATACCGGGCCAAGCCAGACGCCGGGCCTGATTGTGATGAAGCTGGATGCGAATGGCGGAAACTACGGAATCTACAAACACATCGTGGTGCTCTTCAACGCAACCAATGCGGCGGTGACTTTCACCAACAGCCAGCTGCAGGGCCTGGCTCTGCAGTTGCACCCCATCCAACGGAGTTCCAGCGATCCCATCACGAGACAGTCGACATTCACGTCGAAGACAGGAACTGCCACAGTGCCCGCCCTCACGACCGCGGTCTTTGTGGCCGAAACCGATTAAGCGGTTGGTTGCCGGCAACTGGCCTCGTCTGAATTGACCACAACGTGGATAGTTCAGACGGGGCCTGATGCCTTGTGCCTGCGTGGAATCGCTCGGATGCAGCTCCTGGAGCTTCGAATTTCGGAATCAGGCAGCAAGCGGAAGCCAAATCCTGATGGTCGTGCCTCCGCCGGAGCGATTCGAGGCGCTGATGCGGCCATTGTGCAGCTTCACTGCCCTCTCCGCGATGGCAAGGCCGACACCAACACCGCCTGTTTGAGCGCTGCGGGCCATATCGACCCGGTAGAAGGGGCGAAAGATCGACGTCAGTTCCGACTCAGGAATTCCCGGACCTCGATCACTCACTTCCACCAAGGCCATCTGGCTCTGAAGATCGTGGCGCAGATGGACCTCTACCTGCGTTCCAGTTTCGGTATAACGCACCGCGTTGCGGACTACGTTCTCAATGGCGCGGTAAAGCAACTCACGCCGGCCATCGACAATGCATTCGCATTCCGCATTGAGGCTGACCGCGGCATCCCGCTGTTGCGCTTCGTACGTGGCGTCCGGGGTCATTTCCTCGAGCAGTTGTTTCAGTGAGACATGTTCGAGCTTGTCCAGGCTTTCCACCGCTTCCATGGAGGACAGGGTAAGGAGCTGCCCGATCAGCTGATTGAGGCGCTGCGTTTCGCGCTCAATTCGATCGAGGTGCGTGGTCATGGTCGGGTCAGCATCTTCGCGGGAGAGCTCAAGCGCCACACTCAGCCGGGCCAGCGGAGAGCGAAGCTCGTGCGAGACATCGCGGAGCAGAAGCTTCTGAGCGTTGACAAGCGACTCGAGCCTCTCCGCCATGTGATTGAAACTCTGCACCAGCGCATCGAACTCATCGCCCCGGAAGAACCGGATTCGTTGCTGCGGCTCGCGGACGCGGGTGCTCAGGTTGCCCTTTGCCAGTTGCAGCGCAGCCTGGCGGAGGCGTACGACAGGGCGAGTGAACAGGAGAACAAGGACGAAGGTCGTTAGTCCACCAACCGCAATGGCTACGGGCAATTGCGGGGATGCGAAATGATACAGATCTTCGAACCAGGTGTGCTGCTGGCGGGTGATGGGAACGATGGCGATGAAGAGATAGCTCTTCCCGCCGGCAGAGACCGCGGGCGCGCTCCACACGGTGACGTTTCCCACCTGGCGAGCCTGCACTGCGGCGGATGAGCGGGAAAACCCTTCGATTTCCGCTGGAGCCTGACCGCAGAGAATCCTGCCATCGGGATCAGCGATGGAGAGATTCTCATGGCGCTGTTGCGCATAGGCGCTGAATTCGCCGCAGCCGCCCGCTTCAAACCGGTTTGCTCCTTCCAAAGCGTTCGCACTTAGATTGTTGAATGCCGGGTCAAGCATGAAGTTGGGGCGAGGAAAGCGGTGCGACAGGATGAAGGCGGTGGAGATGACAAAGATCAGGCTTTGCGCAATCCAGAAGATGATGAAGATTTTGAAGAAGAGTCCCCGCATGTCTTTTTCAATTCTCCTGGCTGTCGAATTCCCGATCGAGAACCAGCTGATAGCCGACGCCGCGCACGGTCTTCACGCAGTCCTCGTCTTCTCCGTCCTGGCCCAGTTTTCGCCGCAGCCGGCTGACGTGCATGTCAAGGCTTCGATCGAAGGGATCGAAGGTGCGGCCGAGCACCGCCTGCGACAACTCATCGCGGCTGAGCACCTTGCCGGGGGTCCGCATGAAGGCCTCCAGCAGCCCAAACTCGACGTCGGTCAGGTCAAGCTTTCGACCGGCTTTTGAAGCTCTGCGCGCAGACCCATCCAACTCCAGATCCTGCACACGAAGCAGCGCCGCGGGCGGAGCGGAGCCACGATCCTGGCGGCGAAGAACAGCGCGCATGCGCGCCAACAGCTCGCGCGGATTGAAGGGCTTGGGCAGGTAGTCGTCCGCGCCGATTTCCAGACCTACGATGCGATCGATATCTTCTCCGCGGGCGGTAAGCAGCAACACGCTCACGTTCGACTCCGAGCGTATGCGCCTGAGCACCTCGAAGCCGTCGATGCCGGGCAGCATCACGTCAAGCAGGATAAGGGCCCATGGCCGTTGCCGCGCTGCGGTCAAGCCGGTGTCTCCGCGGTGGACCGTCCGCACCCGAAACCCATGTTTGGCCAGGTATTCGGTAAGCATTGCGCCCAGTTCAACGTCATCGTCGATCAGAAGAACATCTTCCACGTAAATCTCCGGATATGAATAGGCTACGCCAGGGCTGGATGGGAAACACACGAGAAATGTAACAAATGGTCACGAAGGCGTTACAAATCTTTACTTTCCTTTACTCATCGTGACAGCGCGAGAGCAGGCGCTGATTTCTCCTGAGACTAGTTCATTCGGAGGTGCATTCTCATGGTCAGGCGTTTCTTAGCAGGGGCTCTCGTAAGTTTGGTGGTACTTCTTTGCGGATTGGGCGGTCCGGCTCCAGCAGTGGCGCAGGGCGCAGGCGCGGAGGTCCGCGGCGCCGTTGCCGACCCCACGGGCGCGGTGATTCCCAATGCCAGCGTAGAGCTGAACGGCGCGGGCGGCAACGCTGCGACCACTGTGAGTGGACACGATGGAAGCTTCCGCTTTACCGGCGTTGAACCTGGAAAGTATTCGCTGTTCATTCTTGCGGATGGATTCGCGCCAACGACGCTGGAAGGGATTGAAGTGCTGCCCGGCAAGATGGTGCAGAAGAACGTAACTCTGCAACTACCAGTCGCCCAACAGCAAGTGGAAGTGACAGGCGACGCTGCCGGCGTAAGCACCAACGCCGACAGCAACGCGAGCTCGATTGTGATCAAGGGCAAGGACCTCGATGCGCTCTCCGACGATCCTGACGAGTTGCAAGACGAACTGACGGCCCTGGCAGGACCGGCGGCCGGTCCCAGCGGGGCGCAGATCTTCATCGACGGATTCACCGGCGGCCAGCTCCCGCCGAAGTCATCGATCCGCGAGATCCGGATCAACCAGAATCCTTTTTCCGCGCACTACGACAAGCTGGGTTATGGCCGCATTGAGATTCTTACCAAGCCCGGAACCGATAAGATGCACGGGAACCTGATGGTGATGGGCAACGACTCGGCCTTCAATTCGCTGAATCCGTTTGTGACTTCGGAGCCCGCCTACTACACGACCTTTGCCAACGGCAGCATCGGCGGCGCGCTTGGCGCTAAGACATCGTGGTTCGGCAGCGTATTCCAGCGGAACAACGCCTCGAATTCCATCGTGAATGCCGAGCTTCTCGATGCCAATTCCAATGTCTATAACTACTCGGCCGCGGTTGCCAACCCGCAATCCCGGCTCGATGTAAGCCCGCGCTTCGACTTTCAACTTGGCCAGAACAACACCCTTACCGTGCGCTATATGCTCGACCGCCAGACACAGACCAACAGCGGCGTCTCCCAGTTTGCGCTGCAAAGCCAGGCCTACAACGTATCCAATTACGAGAACAGCCTGCAGGTGAGCGACTCGCAGGTGCTGAGCGCAAACGCGGTGAATGAGACACGCTTCCAGTACATTCGCGCACGAGACAATCAGACTGCGCAGAACACCGATCCGACCATCTCGGTGCAGGGCGCGTTTAGCGGCGGAGGAAGCAATGCAGGCGTGGTGCGCGATAACCAGGACCGGTTTGAGCTGGAGAACGACACAACCGAGGCCAGGGGCGCTCATGCAATCGAGTTTGGCGCGCGCTTCCGGTTGACACGCGACGCCAACTTCTCCACATCCGGTTTCAACGGCAACTACATTTATTCGTCGCTTTCGGAGTACGCGGCAAAAACGCCGTCGGAATACGACGTGACGGCGGGGAAGGCAAACGCGAGCATTGCGCTGTTCGACGCCGGAGTTTTCTTCCAGGACGACTTCAAGTTCCGCCCCAACCTGACCTTGAGTTACGGGCTGCGCTACGAGGCCCAGAACTGGATCAGCGATCACAACGACTGGGCGCCGCGCGTGTCGCTGGCCTGGGCTCCCGCGGGCGCCAAAAGCACGCCCGCGAAGACCGTGATCCGTGCCGGCTACGGCTGGTTCTTCGATCGCTTCAGTTCCAATTACGCCCTGGAAGCCATCCGGCAGAACGGCGTGAATCAGCAGGAGTACGTTGTCAAGAACCCCACGTTCTACCAGAACGCGCCGTCGGTGAGTACGCTTGCTTCAATGAGCTCGGTTGCACCCACCATCTACCAGATTTCGCCGGACTTGAAGGCTTCGCTCAACATGCAGGCGGCGGTCGGCGTTGAGCACCAGTTTGGCAAAGCCGTTACCACATCCGTGACGTATATCAACTCGCGCGGCCTTCACCAGTACCTGAGCGACAACGTGAATGCCGACCTGCCCGGAACCTACGATCAGGCAACCGGAACCGGCACCCGTCCGAACGGCATCAACGAGAACATCTATCAGTTTCAATCCGGCGGAGTGTACCATCAGAACCAGTTGACAGTGAACTACAACGTGAAGGCAAAGCGCGTGTCGCTGTTCGGGTTTTACATGCTGGGTTCGGCGGATGCCGACACTTCCGGCGCCACCTACTTTCCATCCGATCAGTTCGACCCGAAAGCGGATTACGGGCGGGCAAACTTCGATGTGCGCAACCGCTTCCTGCTGGGTGGGAATCTGCAAGGCCCCTACGGCATCTCCTTCAGCCCGATGATGGTGGCGAATTCAGGCTCGCCGTTCAATATCACGATCGGCCAGGATTTGAACGGCGACAACCAGTTCAACGACCGGCCGGCCCTGGCAACAGCGGCAAGCACGAACGTGATGCAGACCAAATACGGAACGTTCGATCTTGATCCATCGGCTGATGAGGCGCGCATTCCGTACAACTCCGGCACCGGACCCGGGCAGTTCAGCATGAACATGCGTGTGAGCAAATCGTTCGGCATTGGCCCCAAGGTGGTTGGCTCAGCTTCAAATGGCGGAGCGGGAGGGCCGGGCGGAGGCCCGCCGCCGGGAGGCGGTCCTGGTGGCGGAGGCCCCCCGGGAGGCGGACTTGGTCCGGGCGGCCTCAGCCGCAGCGGTGGTCCGCCGCGGTTTGACCAGGCTTCGGCGCGGCGCTACTCACTGACCTTCGCAGCGATGTCGCGGAACGTGCTGAACAAGGTGAACCTGGCATCGCCAGTCTCTGTGCTTGAGTCGCCGCTCTTTGGACAGTCCAACTCGCTGGCGGGAGGGTTCTTCTCTTCGCCGGCTTCAAACCGGAGCATCGACCTGCAAATGTCGTTCAACTTCTGACATGCAATACGGCGACAGAAAGCGGAGCTTCGGAGTGAGTCTCCGGAGCTCCGGCCGGCAAGAAGGAAGGCGGAGAAGAGTTGGCTATCATTTCTTTGCCTCCATGGCCTCTCGCGTGTGACGGAATCCAAATCTTTTGACACGGCCGGATCGTTGATATCCGGCCTATTGTTTTGCCGGGATTGGATGGCGGGGCGGCTCTAGTTCGTCCCTTTGCCCGGCGCGTGCAGGTAGTGACTGGCGAAGTCGAGGAAGGTGGGCCAGTTGGGGGCGGGGGTGTGGCCGCCGGAGTGCTCGCGGAAGGCGAGATCGCCGGAGATGAGGGCGGTTTCGATGGCGGGAAACCGGGTGGTTCCGAGGTCGCGCCTGCCCAGCAGGCGATAGACGGGGCCAGCGGCGACCTCGGCCAGGAACATGCCCTGGGCGTCGGCCCAACCGTCGCCAGGCTTGCCCGGTTCATCCCTTGCCATCAGGCCCGCACCCACAAACACAGGCCGTGGCGCGCACAATGCGATCAGCTCGTGGTTGTCAACCGGCAGGTCTCCGGGCGTCAACGGACCCGCATACTTCAACAGGTTTCCAGCCATCCACTGGTAGAGCGCGGCGTTCATCAGGTGGCTGAGGGGCTCGCCATAGATGTGCCGGTAAAGCTTGGCGCCGCCTTCGCCGGAGGAACTGCTGTAGAGGACCGCAAAGCGCGGGTCATAGGCCATGGCCACGAGCGCCGTCTTGCCCAGCCGCGAGTGACCTTCAATGCCCACCTGCTTTGCGTCGACGGACTTGTCAGTCTCAAGGTAGTCGAGCAGCCGGCTCGCACCCCAGGCCCACGCCTTCAGTGCGCCCCAGTCGCCCAGGGCGCGAGGCTGGCCTTTGTTCATCAGTCCAATGATTCCCTCAGTGAGCCCCGCTCCGTCGTCCGCCTGGAAGCTCATGGGCGAGAGCACCGCGAATCCCCACCCCCTGGCCAGCACCTGCTGCTCCCAGGTTTGCCCATAGTCGCCCTGTGCGCCGGAGCCCACTGCGGAAACCGGCCTGGCGAGAGACGCTTTGTACTCACCCCCGAAGGCAAGCTCCATGATCACGGGCACCGGGCCAGCCGCGTGGACAGGCGTGGTCAATGTCGCGTCGATGGTGACTGCAATTTGCGGGTAGCTGGAGTTGTCCACATGCCCCGCCAGTCTCCTGGTGACCACGGCCACGCCGCCCATGATCTCCGGGGTTGATGTGACCACCTGCCAAGTTACCCTGGGGAGGTTTGCCGGAGTCAGCCCCAGAACCTCGCGGTCGTAATCCGCCACAATCTCCGGCCGCCGCTCCTTCCACCACTCCTGCGCCGTGGTCACATGCTTTCCATTCTTCTCGACCAGCGGATCGGGCAGATTCGGGTAGAGGTTGGCCTTGGCTGCGTCCCAGTTCGCATCGTTCGGTTCGCCAGGCCGCAGCGTCTTGATCCCCAGAAGATCCATCATCCTCTGGTGATCCTGCTCGGCGGTCAGATGGACCGGAGCGGGCTGAGAGGCCGGAGAGGCCGCACGTGGAGGGGGAGGCACTGTCTGCGCAGACAGCCGGCCCGAAGCGGGAAGAACAAGCAGAGCCATCGCCATCGCGACGAAGCCGGGCTGAGCGATCAACGACAATCTGCGCATGGTCAACCTCGTTTCAGTCAGGCTCCAGCCGGAAGGCTGGAGCGGTCCCAAGGATATCGATTCGCGTGGGCTGGGGCAAGGGCGACCGGTGTGCAAGAGCGCCGCAAGCCAGAATGCCGCGCCCGCAGATTTCCGCAGGTGGTTTGGGACGCGCGGGTGGAAGGGGCCACCCTCAAGTTCGTCGTGTTTGCGCCGATGAGATTCACGACTCGCTTGAGAAAGGTCTCCCGGTATGATCTGGCTCCGCAACCTTCCCATCGCCCGGAAATTCATCTTCGCTTTCGGCATTGTATGCGCGCTGTGCGTCGCGCTTGGAATCTTCACGTTCCTCACCTTCCGGGACATAGCCGCAAGAACCGCGCAGGTGAGTGAACGCAGTCTCCCCGCCGTCATTGACCTGGCAAACATCCGTGGAGCAATCAACACCATGCGCCGGGAGGACCTCCATCTTTTGCTATGCCTGACGCCCAAGTGTTTGGCAGACGAGGCCCCCAAGCGGCAGAAGGCCGTAGACGGGTTCCACGCGGCGGCCAAGGACTATGAGCCCCTCATCAGCCGTCCCGGAGAGCGCGAGCTTTTCCAAAGAGTCTCTTCGAACTTCGAGCAGTACGTTGAGGGCAGTGATCGCGGCAGCGCATTGATGAACGCCAACAAAACCGGCGATGCCATGGATCTGCTTTTGTCCGACTCGCTGCGGGTGAACCTGGAGACAGCGTTGACGGCAACCCAGGACGACCTCGAACTCAACATTAAAGAAGGCACCCAGACCGCCAAGGACGCTACCGACGCCAGCTGGCGGGCCACCTGGATCAACGCCGGGGCCACCCTGTCGATCGTGCTGCTTTGCGCACTGGTTGGGATGTTGCTGACGCGGATAATCGCGCCGCGGCTGATACGAGTGCTGGCCGGCCTGGAGGCTTTGGCCGCCAAGGATCTGACCGCTTTTGTCCAGGCAACCGGAACCGACGAGATTGGCCGCGTTGCCGAGGCGTTCGACGCCAGTGTTGCCTCTATCCGGGCCGTTCTGCAATCGGTGGCGCAGGCGGCGGAGACACTATCGGCGGCGACGACGGAGATCAGCGCGCGGTCTATCGAGAGCGCGGGGAATGCGCACACGCAGTCGAGCAAGACGAACCAGATTGCGGCGGCGGCGCAGGAGATGACGGCGACGATCGGGGAGATCAGCCACAACGCGGAGAGTGCGGCGAGCGCCAGCAGGGAGTCGGCGGAGACGGCCAACCAGGGCGGCGCGGTGATGCAGGCGGCCGCGGCGACGATGGAGAAGATTGCCGCGGCGACCAGTTCGGTGGGTGACAAGATGACGTCGCTGGCGCATCGCTCGGAGGAGATTGGCAAGGTGGTGAACGTGATTCAGGAGATCAGCGAGCAGACCAACCTGCTGGCCCTGAATGCGGCGATTGAGGCGGCGCGGGCGGGCGAGCACGGGCGCGGGTTTGCGGTGGTGGCGGGCGAGGTGCGGCGGCTGGCGGAGCGGACCAAGGGCGCGACGGAGGAGATTGCGGGGACGATCCGGAGCATTCAGGACGAGACGCGGGAGACGCTGCAGGTGATGGAGGAGAGCCGGACGGCGGTGGAATCCGGGATGAACGAGACGGCGCATGCGCGCCAGAGCCTGGAGGCGATTATCGAGTCGTCGAAGCAGGTGGAGCACCAGATCAACCTGATTGCGACGGCGGCTACGGAACAGACTTCGGCTTCGGGGGAGATTTCAGAGTCGGCGGGGCAGATTTCGCAGCTTTCGACGGAGACGGCGCAGGGCGCGGAGGAAGCTGTGGAGGCGTTGAAGAACCTGGCATCGCTGGCCAGCGACCTGGATGGCATGATCCGGCAGTTCCGGCTGGACGACGGCAGACAGGCAGGGGGAAAACTGAGCCCCAAGGCGCAAGCGGGGATGCAGACAGGGAGGCGGCCGGCGTACCGTTAGAGGAAGCTTTACGGCGGGCGGCAGCTGGGGCTGGCTGCTGTGGGACCGGATTTTCCCGGGTGCTGCCGGACGCGGTTCCGGCAGCATTTTTGTTGGTGGCGCGCGCAGGGATGCAACCCGAGATCCACCGGGCTATGGTAGCCTCCGATTGTAGGTTCTTCCCCGCCGGACCCGCCAGTTGCCTGAGCCGCAAAGATTGCATCAAACCCAGGGAGATACTGCTGCATGAGCGCCGTGAAATATGACCTGATCGTCATTGGCTCCGGGCCGTCTGGGCAGCGCGCGGCCGTGGCTGCCTCCAAGATGAAGAAGCGGGTGGCGGTGGTGGAAGCGCGGAGCGTGGTGGGTGGGGTGTGCATCAACACCGGCACCATCCCCTCAAAGACGATGCGCGAAGCGGTGATGCACCTGAGCGGTTACAACTACAAGTCGGTCTACGGGATGAACTACCGGGTGAAGGAAAAGATCTCGATGGCCGACCTGGCGTTCCGGGTTCAGGCAGTGATCAAGACCGAGGTGGACGTGACCGAGGCGCAGCTCTCGCGCAATGGGATCGAGGTGGTGCACGGGCTGGCGCGGTTTGCCGACCCGCACCAGGTGCGGGTGGATGGGCCCGGGACCGACTCCACGCTGGAGGCGGAACGGATCATTCTGGCGGTGGGGACCAAGCCGGCGACTTCGCCGAAGGTGCCGATCAACGGGCGCACGATTGTGAACAGCGACCAGATCCTGAATCTGCCGGAGCTGCCGCGCTCGATGATCGTGGTGGGCGGGGGTGTGATTGGGGTCGAGTATTGCTGCATGTTCGCGGTGCTGGGCGTGCGGGTGACGCTGATTGAGAAGCGGGGGCGGCTGCTGGAGTTTGCGGACCAGGAGATTATTGAGGCGCTGAGCTATCACCTTCGCGACGCGCGCGTGACGCTGCGGCTGGGCGAAGAGGTGGAGAGCGTGGAGGAGCTGCCGGATGGGACGGTGGTGGCGAATCTGCAGAGCAAGAAGAAGGTTTCCGGCGACGCGCTGCTGTATGCGGTGGGACGGCAGGGGGCGATTGAAGACCTGAACCTGGCAGCGGCGGGGCTGGAGGCGGATAATCGCGGACGGATTCCGGTAGACGAGCATTTCCAGACGAAGGTGGAGCACATATTTGCGGTTGGCGACGTGGTGGGATTTCCGTCGCTGGCATCGGTGTCGATGGAGCAGGGGCGGATTGCGGCGGCGCGGGCGTTCAACGACCAGGCGGCGAGCTCGAATCCAAGTTTCTATCCGTACGGGATTTACACGATTCCGGAGATCAGCTTTATCGGCAAGACCGAGGAGCAGCTGACGGATGAGGACGTGCCGTATGAAGTGGGGATGGCCTACTACCGGGAGACGGCGCGGGGCCAGATTCGCGGGGACACGACGGGGCGGCTGAAGCTGGTGTTTCATCGCGACACGCGTAAAGTGCTGGGCGTGCACATTATTGGCGAGGGAGCCAGCGAGCTGGTGCACATTGGGCAGGCGGTGATGATTCTGGGCGGAACGGTGGACTACTTTGTGGACACCGTGTTCAACTACCCGACGCTGGCCGAGTGCTACAAGGCAGCGGCCTTCAACGGTCTGGGCAGGCTGCACCGGTACCAATCGGGCTGATTTGAGTGGACGCAGACGGCTGCAAAGCGCATCCAAGTAAAGGGCCGGGATGAGCCGGCGGAGACGAATTCCCCTCGGAGACTGCGATGACCACCGCCATCGGTGTTGTAATTACCGAACACATTGTTGCCGGCAGGCTTGCCGACCAGCGGCTGACCGGCAGCCTGCTGCGCTACCCGAGCGACACGGATGAACCGGACGCACTGACGGCGATTCCGGGGAGCGAACTGGTGGAACTGCTGGCGACACAGATTGAGACGCTGGCCAAGAGTGAAGCGGTTCCGGTGGACGCGATTGGCGTGGCGGTTCCGGGAATCATCCGGCAGGGGGTGGTGGAGGACTCGCCGAACCTGACGCAGATCAAGGGGATGCGGCTGGCCGATGAGCTGACGAAAGCGCTGGCGGGGCGTGGGATTGAAGCGCCGGTGCACATTGCCAACGATGCGGACGCGATTGCGGCCGGAGTGGCGGCGACACGGGGGCAACTGAACAAGCTGACCCGGGTGTGGACGATTGGGAACGGGATTGGGTACGGGCGCTGGCCGTACGTGGAAGGCGTTTGGGAGGGCGGACACACGGTGGTGACGCTGGACCCGAAGGAGAAGTTCTGCGGTTGCGGCGGACAGGGACACCTGGAAGGCATCATGGGCTACCGGGCGATGCGGATGCGATTCCTGGACCTGGAGCCGGAAGAGGTGTTTGCGCAGGCCAGGCAGGGTGACCAGCGGTGCCGGGAGTTTGTGGACCTGTGGCACCGGGCGCTGGCGGCGGCGACAGCTTCGTTTATCCACCTGGCGGGGCCGGGGAAGTTCTACTTCACGGGACACAACGCGCACTTTATCGAGCTGGCCCTGCTGCGGGCGCACATTGAGTCGATGGTGAAGATGAGCACGCTGCAGAGCTTCTCACTGGAGATTCTGCCGCCGGACGATGGGACGGCGCTGCTGGGGGCCGGGGTATCGGCGCTTCGGGCACTGGCTTCGTAGTGGGCTGCGCAGCGATTCGGCGGGCTTTCAGGCCCAGTTTTCGAGTTTGAGGGCGGGGACACGGCTGAATTCGCGGGTGTTGTTGGTGACCAGCGTGAGGCCGAGGCAGCGGGCATGGGCGGCGATCAGGAGGTCGTTGGCGCCAATCATTGTGCCGCTCTTTTTGAGATCCGCGCGAATGACGGCATAGTCAAGGGCTGCGTCCGAGGGGAAGTCGAGAACCAGGACATGGCGGAGATACTGGTCCAGAGCTGCCTGGTCCTGCTGCTGGCGCGGCGAGACCTGGACTCCGTAGGCGAGCTCACAGCGGACAATTGCGGAGATGCAGACGTCAGAGACAGCGACCTGCTGGAGCCTTTGCAGGACGTTCGGGTTGCTGCGCTTCATGATGTATGACGAAGTATCTGTGTCGAGCATGTACCTGGGCATTAGAGTTTCCGCTCTTGCACGGGCAGGTCTTCAACGCCTTCCATGAACTCCTGTGAGGCAACGGAATCCTGGGCGAGATAGGCGGACCAGTCCCTGGGACGCGCGGAGAGAACGACGTCGTCTCCCTGGCGGCGGATGAAGACTTCCGTCGTGGAGAACTGAAACTCCTTGGGTAGACGGACGGCCTGGCTGCGGTTGTTCATGAAGATTTTGGCGGTGCGCTGCATGAGCTTCTCCGGAGACGGCATATATATAAGTATATGCCAAATCGTCCCGATGTGGAATGAACAGGATGACAGATATTTATAAAGGGCAAAAGCAACGGCAGATACAAATGCAACGGCAAAGGCAAAAGCAAATGCAGGTCCTTCGACTCGCTGCGCTCGCTCAGGATGACAAATATTTATAGGGGGCAAAAGCAACGGCAGATACAAATGCAACGGCAAAGGCAAAAGCAAATGCAAAAGCAAATGCAGGTCCTTCGACTCGCTGCGCTCGCTCAGGATGACAAGCGATCAGAATGACCAGCGATCTCAAGATGACAGACGAGCTCAAGATGGCAGACGAGCTCAGGATGACAGGCGAGCTTTGGTTCGAGCTTCGGGCTGCGGGTCAGGCTTTGCGGGGGTAGGTTTTGGAGAGGCGGTCGTGCCAGCAGAGGTGCTGGTCGTCGAAGAGGGACCAGACGACGCCGAGGCCTACGGGGAGCAGGGAGAGCATGAGGGCGGCAAAACGGGCTGAGCGCTGGGCGCGGACGGGCCGTTCGCCGCTGAAGGTGCGCAGTTCGAGGCGGGCGTACTTCATGCCGGGGGTGGCCTTGGCGAGGGTGAAGAAGACGGCCTGATAGAAGACGGCGATGAGGGCCAGGGCGACGGCGGAACCGACCTCGATTTCCTTGATGGGGGGCAGGGTCTTGAGGTTGGCGACGGCCAGCGCTGCGGTGGCGAGGAAGGAGCCGGCGATGAGGGAGAGGTCGACGATGGCGGCCAGGAGGCGGCGATTGGTGGAGGCGAGCTCGAGGGCGACGGCGGCGGGCGCGGGTTCAGCCCACGTGGCTGGAGCCAGAGTCTGGGAGGGCGTGGCGAGTTCGAGCTGGGGCTCTTCATCAAGCTCGATGCCGGACCACTCGGGGCCTGTGAAGGCGGCAGTGGCGGCGGCAGCGTGGGCGGCGGGATCCGTGGAGACGGTCCAGGGCTCAACTTCAAAGATGCTGAGCTGACCGGCGGCCTCGACCGATGCGGCGTAGGGACCTTCCGCGCGGCGAGGACGGACCTTGCGGGTGGCTACCAGCTCACGGGGGAACTCGATGAGGTTTGCGTGGATGGGCTGAGCAGCTTCAACCACCTCAAAGCCCTCGGTTTCAAGAGGGTTGGAAGCGATGTGTTCGGAGCTCCATTGATCCTGAGCGGGGGTTTCAACGAAGGTGTTGCCGTGGGAGGCGCGCGCCAGGGCGGGCGAAGATTCGCGGACGGGCAAATCGGTGTCCCAGCGGATGGCAAAGGACTGGCTGGGGGCCGGGTAGCTGGGAGCCGGGGCGGCGGGGGCGGCGGAACGAGCAGGTTCAGGGGCAGAGACCAGGATGGGGGTGGGATCGGGAACGGGAAACAAGTCGGTTTCCCAGGACTCGGCGGCGGAGGAAGCGGCTTCAAGACCGGCGAGGACGGACTCGGCAACGGCCTGGGCCTCAAGGGCGGCGCGGGAGGCGACTTCAGCGGCGCGAACGGCGGCGCGAGCTTCATCAGCCAGCATGTCACTGTAGCTGGGGGCCTTCGCGTAGCGGGCGGCAACACGGGCCGCGGCCTGGGCGGCGCGGGTGCCGGGGGCGTGCTGGGCAGGTGCGTTTTGCCCGCCTGCTGCAGCGCCGGCTTTGCGGCCTTTATGTTCGGCTACGCGACGGTTGACTTCCTGCTTCCACGACGGCTCGAGTTCGACCTGCTGTGCGGACTGTCTCAACGCTCCACAATTCCTTCCTGCGCGGTGGATGGCCTGGTGCGAGGCCGATGCCACAGTTACTGTCCGCTACGCCCGCCGCATCCGGGGGCATGACGTACGCTGCTCTCAGGAGGGGGTGGAGGGTTCGCGGGAAAAGCAGGTGTTGCCACGGAGAATGCTGACCCGTGCGCGGCCAAAAGAAGCCCAAATTTACCTGCTGCCAGAGCTCGCCGGGGAGCGTCCCAACCAGTGTGGCTCGCTTTTGCTATCCTGAGCCTTGGAACTGGTGTTTGAAACCGGGATGCGTCCTCGTAACTTAGTGTTTATCACGCTGCTGGCCCTCTGTCACCCGCAAGTTAGGGGGCAGACGTTAACCAATGGGTTACCTCCTGGACAAAAAATTTCGACGGCGGGGAATGGGGGCAGCCAAAGTGCGGGAAATGGGAGTGCTCCGGCTGCGGCGGAGGAGCTTCCCGACGACCCGGCACAGGAGATGATCCCCGTGGCGCAGCCGGAACCGATGCCGCCCAGCGGCGTACCCGTGGAGGCATCTGCCGACAGCCAGAGCTGGGCGGGCAATGTGTGGACGGGGAACGGCAAGGTGGAACTTCGCTACAAGGACTACATTCTGCGCGCGGACAAGGTGGTCTACGACCGCTCAACGTCAGAGGTTCATGCGGAAGGGCATGTGCAGGTGGCGGGCGGGCCAAACGATGTGCTGATCAACGCCGACCATGGGGATATGCGGCTGAACATGCACACGGGGCGGTTTTTCCAGGTGAACGGCTCGCAGGGGGTGCGGCAGAACGGGCGGTCAGTGGTGTACTCGACGGCGAACCCGTTTCTGTTCTCGGGGCGGGTGCTGATTCAGACGGGCGAGGGCAAGTACCGGATTGTGGACGGAAGCATGACCAACTGCCAGCTGCCGAAGCCGGACTGGGTGTTGATTTCGCGGTCGATTGCGCTGGAAAACGGGGTGGCTTCGACGCACAACTCGATCTTCAAGTTCCTGGGGATCCCGCTGTTTTATCTGCCCTATCTGCAGCACCCGGCGGAAGACTCGGGACGGGAGAGCGGAATTCTGATTCCGGTGCTGAGCAACTCGTCGATCAAGGGCTTCATTGTGGGCGAGCAGTACTACTGGGTGATCAGCCGCAGCATGGACATGGTTGTGGGGGCAGAGTACTACTCGAAGCGGGGATGGGCGCCGAACGGGGACTTCCGCTACAAGGGGCCGGGACTGGATCAACTGACGGTGCGCTGGAATGCGCTGCTGGACCGGGGTGTGGAGCAGGAGGTGGGCAACACCATTCCGACCGGCAACGAGGCGGGAGCGAATGCGGCGGGGGTAAAGCCGGCGGACCTGATTCCGGGGCAGATTGGCGAGGAAGTGGTGAACCAGGGCGGCGTGGACGTGGTGGCTGTGGGGCGCAGGGACTTTTCGCCTGAGACGCGCGTGGCGGGGATGGTGGAGTTTCTTTCCAGCTACGTGTACCGGCTGGTATTCAACGACAACTATTCGCAGGCGATCAGCTCAGAGGTTTCAAGCGACCTGTCAGCGACGCACGAGCACAACGGGTTGATTCCGTCGGTGTCAATGGACCGGTTCCAGACATTTGCGAGTTCGACGAACGGGGACGAGGCGAGGATTCTGCATTTGCCGAACCTGCGCTACGACGTGCTGACGCGGCCGCTGGGGTCGTCGGGAGTGTATTGGCGGTTGGGATCGTCGCTGGACTACCTGAGCCGGTCGGAGCCGTTTTTCCATGCACGCAACGTGGGGCGGATGGACATTTATCCGCACCTTTCGATGCCGCTCAATGCGGGGGGCTGGAGCTTTGAGCCCGAGGTTGCGATGCGCGACACGTTCTACACGGGCAGCCAGAATCCGGACTTGACCGGAGCGCAGAGCGGGACGCCGTCGATCAGCCACGACTCGCTGAACCGCGTGGATGTGGAGGCGGACATGGATATCCGGCCACCGGCGCTGGAGCGCGACTTTACGCTGGGCCGATGGAACCGTGAACTGCGGCACGTGATTGAGCCGGAACTGACCTACCGGTTCGTGGGCGGCATTGGAGCCCGCGAGCAGAAGGTGCTGCTGGTGGACACGGACGACATTGCAACGGATACGAACGAGGCTCGGTTGTCGCTGACGCAGCGGTTTTATCTGCGGCCGACGGGGGAACAGGGCTGCGCGCAGGAAGCCAGGGATGCGGAGGGCAGTTGCCCGGAGAAGGCGCGGGAGTGGGCCAGTTGGCAGGTGGCGGAGAAGTTCTTCTTCGATCCCAATTTTGGCGGGGCGCTGATTCCGGGACGGCGGAATGTGTTTGATTCGACACTGGACTTGACGGGCGTGGCGTTTTTGACGGGGCCGCGGAATCTTTCGCCGCTGATTTCGCGGGTGCGGTTTGAGGCGATCGATAATCTGCGGATCGAGTGGGACCTGGACTTCGACCCCAAGAACGGGCGGCTGCAATCGGACAATATTTTTGCGGGCTACAGCTGGGGCAGCACGACGGTGGGGCTGGGGCACGCGATGCTGAATGCAGTGGACGAAAACAACGGGGCGGCATCGACGATCCAGAGCCAGCAGTTGCAGCCGTTTGTGTCGATTGGGAAACAGAGCCGGGTGGGCTTCAACTTTGCGGCCAACGCGGGCTATGACTTTGTGCAGAACTCGCTGCAGTACGCGGGGGTGCAGGCAGTTTACAACTGGAACTGCTGCGGGCTGACGTTTGGCTATCGGCGGTTTGAGCTGGGCAGCATCCGCGATGAGACGCAGTATCTCTATAGCTTTACGCTGGCGAACTTTGGATCGGTGGGCGACATACGGCGGACCACCTCAGTGTTCCGCGACCCAACGCTCCCGCCAGCTTACTGACATCGATTGCGCGACCAGCCTGAGTCTGATTGAAGAATACGAAAAGAACTGGACGCACGGGGCTGAGGGGCGGCAGGCGCGGAAGCCGAGGATGGGTGGGAACCCGGTCTCGCGGCGGTTGCCTTTCGGGCTGGTGCGCGTCAACCTGACAGGCCCTGGGGCCTTAAGAAACTGCGGCGCACTGCGCGAGGGCGGCTGGAGTATTCTTTTGAAAGAGGATTTTGACTTGCTACGCATCTATTTAATGGCCGGCCTGCTGGGGGCCAGCCTTGCCGCCGGCTGCAAAGCCCAGACGCCGCCACCGGTTTCCGCTATACCGAACGCGCCCGAAACAGCGCTGGTGAATCGCCGCATTGAAGTGATGGTTCGCTCGCAGTTCAACGTGCCGCAGGACTACAACGTGGCGATTGGCGCGCGCAAGCCCAGCCAGATTACTGGCTACGACACACTGCCAGTGACGCTTTGGCGTGGCGACAAGAGCACGGTGGTGGATTTTCTTCTTTCCACTGACAGCCGGACGTTGGCGCGGCTGGATACGTTCGACCTGTCAAAGGACCCGGTGTTCTCGATCGACGTGGCGGGGCGGCCGATCCGGGGCAATCCGGACGCCAAGGTAACGGTGATCAACTTTGACGACCTGGAGTGCCCGTATTGCGCGCGCATGCACCAGTCGCTGTTCCCGGAGACGATGGCGCGCTACAAGGACAAGGTGCGGTTTATCTACAAGGACAACCCGCTGCCGCCGGAGATGCACCCGTGGGCGATGCACGCCGCGGTGGACGCCAACTGCCTGGCGGTGCAGAGCGGGACGGTCTACTGGCAGTACGTGGATTACCTGCACGGCCATGCCCAGGAAGTGACGGGGCCGGACCGCAACCTGCCCAAGAGCTTTGAGGCTCTGGATCGGATTGCGCGCCAGGAGGCGACGGTGGGCAAGCTGGACGGCGCCAGGCTGGATGCGTGCCTTGCCAAACAGGACGAGACCGAGGTGCGCGCATCGCTGAAGGAAGCCGAGACCTTGAAGGTGGAGTCTGCGCCGGCCCTGTTCATTGACGGAGAGCGCGTGGATGGTGCGATTCCGGAAGAGCAGTTGTGGATGGTGATTGACCGGGCGCTGCGCGCGGCCGGTGAGCAGCCGCCAGCGACGCCGCTTCCGGTTCCGGTTCCCCCTGCGAAGGCGGCCGGATCGGGAGATTAGAGCTGGGGCGGCGGTATCGTTGGGCGGGCCTGGGGATTTATCCTTAGAGGCCGTAGGCGAGTTGGGATGGACGGGGCTGCGATGAGGCCCCCAGGAGACATCAGGTTGCAAGATGAATGGTTTTTCCCGGCCTGTACGCGTTGTGCCGGCTTTGTTGTGATGAGCGGGGCGCTGCTGGTTACGGTGGCAGGCTGCCACCGCGCGCCCGCGCCTGACGTGGTGGCCACCGTGAACAGCAAGGATATTCTGCGCGCGGATCTTGACCGGAAGTTCCAGGCGTGGAAGACGAGCCAGGGGGAGAGCCCGCAGGAACCATCGGCGGAACAGACCGACCTGTGGCGGCTGGCGATTCTGCGGCAGATGATCGACGAAGAGATTCTGCAGCAGCGGGCCGCAAAGTTGAATGTGACCGCATCAGACGAGGACGTAAACGCCAAACTGACAGAGATGAAGGCGCCCTACACGCAAGAGGAGTGGGACAAGCAACTGAAGCAACGCAACGAAACCCTTGACACGCTGAAGACCGAATTGCGCGAGGGGCTTACCGAGAACAAGCTGCTGAACAAGGAGATCGACTCCAAGATCAACATTACCGACGCGGAGATTACGGGCTACTACTCGGCGCATAAGGCGGACTTCAACTTCATTGAGCCGAAGTACAACCTGGCCCGCATTGTAGTGACCAACGCGCCCACGCAACAGTCCACCAACCTGCAGAACAACAAGGCCTCCAGTGAGGCGGATGCGAAGAGCAAGATCCAGTTGCTGCACCAGAAGCTGGAGAACGGCGAGGATTTCGCCGTGCTGGCGGCGAACTATTCCGAAGATAACTTTGCATCGAATGGCGGCGACATGGGCTTTGTAACCGAATCGCAGCTGCACGACGCCAGCCCGGAAATTTACGACGCCATCACCAAGTTGAAGCCGGGCCAGTTTACCCAGGTTCTTCTCTCCAACGCCGCGCTCCCCCAGAAGGGCCATGTGCCAACGAGTTATGCCATCTACAAGCTGATCTCGAAGGAAGCTGCGGGGCAGAGGACGCTGAATGACCCGAGCACACAGCAATTCATCCGGCAGAGCCTGAGGAACGGCCATGCGGAGCTGCTGAAGAATGCTTACTTTGAAGTGCTGCGCGACGACGCCAAGGTGCACAACTACCTGGCGGACCAGATCCTGAAGGAAGGCGCGAAGTAAACCGCGCCTTTTCCCCCTTATTCAGAATTCTTCTGCTATGCCGATTGCCGGCTCCGGTAAGGTGAATTGCCTTGCCCGCGATCACGGCGGCTGCACAGCGAGCGGCCTGTTGTCCGGCGGCAACTGTGGTGACAATTGGGCGGTTCCCCGGTTCGCGTGATGACGACTTCACCGTTGGCACCGCCCCGGCGGGGCTGACTGGCTATGGCTGGTTCGTATCCCACGCTGAAGCGCGGGCATAACCACCTCCGCGCGACCGGCGCGTCGGCGATCTGCAGGTGCAGAGAGATGCGGATGGACGCAGCGCAAAACGGCCTCCGCGCGAGGCGGAGGCCGTTGGGGCGTGCCGTGAAGAGGCGGCCGCTACTTCATGTTGCCGTTGGAATCCATGGTGATGCCGCCAGGGCCGGCGTTCTTCTTTTCTTCATTGGCCTTGCGGGTACCCATTGCCTTGGTGCGCCAGTCTTCGGCTTTGGCGACGTCATCCTTGCGGGCAGCGTCATCGCCGTAGTCGACATCGGCCTTGCGGCGATAGATGAGGTTGAGATAGGCCATGGCGTCGTCGTAGTTGGCGCGGTTGGCGACGGCCTGGTTGAGATACTGCAGGCCTTCCTCGACCAGCTGCGCGTTTTCGGCCTTGATGGCTTCCATGACCTTCTTGGGCGCCTTGGCGTTGCCTTCACCGTCGTCATTGATGCCGGCAGTGGCCAACTCCTTGAGGGTGTTCTCGTGAGCCAGGGTCCAGTCGATGACGCCGATGGTGTAAGCGGCTTCAGGGTCCTTGGGATCGACGGCGAGAACCTTCTTCTGCCACGCCTTGGCATCATCAAATTTCTTGATGCTGTAATAGATGCCGGCAATCTGCTTGAGGCTGTTGACATCGTTGGGGTCTTTGGCGAGGACCTCCTGGAAGATGCTGATGGCCTGCTGGGCGGTGTTCAGGTTGTCAGGGGTATCGAGGCCGGGCACGACGTTCTGTGCGAGGGCGGTGGCGAGATAGGTTTTGGCCATGGGCAGGCTTGGATCAAGCTGCGTGGCTTTCTGGAAGTGCCCGATCGCCTCTTCATAGCGGGCGCTCTTGTAAGCTTCCACTCCCTTGTTCAGTTGATCACGGGCGGCGAGGCGGTTGCACCCGCTCATGGAAAGCACCATGCCGGCCAAGACCACCGCGAGCGCCGAAGTACGTGCGGGTCCATTCATGTTCGTATCCTTCTCCTTCAGGTGGCATTTTTGTTATACGCCCCTGGAATCTCATTCAACTGGCTGCGGATGGGAGTAACCGAAACCAGAACTCAAAATTGTACTCCTGTTTCCGCCGCGGAACCTATCTCCGCGAACGGGGCCGGAATTTACCGGAAACCTTGGGCCATGAATCTGTCCCATGTTCCGGGTGACCGACCTGGTGACTGAGCTGCATCGAGCCAAGGACACCGGACGCTTGCCGGATGGCAGTTGCCGGATGCACGGAAACGCATCCCTGGCAAGGGATGCGGGCAGAAGCGGCCGGCTTACTGGCCGGCCATGATCTTGGGCGTCATGAGACCGATGTGATCGACGTTGGCCGCGCGGCCGATATCGATGACTTCGGCAATATAGGCGAAGTTGACATCGTCGTCGCCCCTGACGAACATGACGCGTTCGGCGCGGTTGGCATAGATCTCAGTCAGCTTGGGCAGCAGGTCAGCCTTGTTGACGTCGGTCTCGTTGATCTTGTAGGCCGGGGCCGCGCCGGGGCGATAGATGACCTGCACAACGATGGTGCGGTCCGTCGGCGGCGGGGTCTTGGTGGGGTCCTTGGGCGGCTGGGGCACCAGCGCATCCAGACCCTTGGGCGTAACCGGCACGATGACCATGAAGATGATCAGCAGCACCAGCAGAATATCGATCATCGGCGTCATATTGATGTCGGACGAGTAACCACCCCCGCCGCCCAGTTGTCATTGCCATGGCTTAAAACTCCTCGTTTTCATCGAAATCGTTAAATGATCCGAGCGCGGTCGAGAGTTACTCGCCGCCCGCTCCGCCGGTCTTCGCGCTTTTGCGTCAGCAGGCCCACGTCGTCGACGCCGGCTGTGCGCACGGCATCAATGGCATCTTCGACAGCCCGGAACTGCGCGCGCGCATCGGCGCGGACGAAGATGGTCTTGCCGGGCTTGTCGGCGAGCTTGTCGCGGACCAGGCCGCCCAGTTCACTGACTGCAACCTTGTTTTGCCCCAGGAATACGCCACCGTCGCGTGTGATGGCGACGACGATCGCATCTTCCTTGTCGGCGTCGGGCATGGAGGTGGGATTATCCACCTTGGCCATGTCGACCTGCACCTTGTTCTGGAGCATGGGGGTGATGACCATGAAGATGATCAGCAGAACCAGCATCACGTCGACCATGGGGGTGACGTTGATGTTGGAGCTGACCTTATTACCTTCGTCCCGAACTGAGATTCCCATTGTTTGGGCTCCGTCCGATTGAATTTTTTGCCGCCCGAATGTCCGGCAGTGTTCATGAGCCAGTTGGCCGGGCCGGGGATGAAACCGGCGGGCAGAAGAGGTTCAACTCCGCTGCCCGCGCGCAAATTCCCGCTCGGTGCCAACAGGCGCTTCGCTTAGCGCTTGTGGCTCTGCTTGATGAAGTAGTCGACCAGTTCGCTCGAGGAGTTATCCATCTCCACGTCGAAAGCTTCGACGCGGCCGGTGAAGTAGTTGAAGGCCATAACGGCGGGAATGGCAACGAGCAGTCCGAAGGCCGTGGTGACCAGAGCCTCAGAGATACCGCCGGCAACCGCGCCGATGCCCGAGGTCTTCTGGGTGGCGATCTGCTGGAAGGCGTTCAGGATGCCGATGACGGTGCCGAGCAGGCCGACGAAGGGAGCGGTGGAGCCGATGGTGGCGAGAACCGCGAGGCCTCTCTTCAGCTTGGCGTGGACGATGGCTTCAGCGCGCTCCAATGCGCGGCCGGAGCTCTCGATGGTTTCCTCGGTGGGTGCGCCGCCGGAGGAGCGGAACTCCTGCAGGCCAGCGGTGACAACTTCGGCAAGATGCGACTTCTTGTTGCGGTCGGCAATCTTGATGGCTTCTTCCAGCTTGCTGTCCTTGAGGGCGCCGGCAACCTTGGGGGCGAACTCGCGCGACTGCTTGCGGGCTGCCGAGAAGTACAGGTAACGGTCGATCATAACGGCCAGGGACCAGATCGACTCAATGAAGAGGATGATGGCGATGGTGCGCGCCGGCCATCCCATGTGTTCCCACAGCCCCATGGGGCTGAAACTGACGGCTCTGCCCTCTTCCTGGAAGAAGGCAAGGCTGCTGACCGTGTGCGAAGCGAAATGTGTGAGCTGAGCGAGAATCACTGAATCGTTCCTCCTAAGGAGTTTCTTGTGAACTGCGATCTGCTGCGGTTGCGGTTGCGGAAGAATGCGGCTCTGTCAGGATTCGCATTCAGGTCAAAAACGCGAGCTCCTACCTACAGATGCAGGAAGGAGCCGAAGACGATGATTATCCGCCGAGAGTGAAGACCACGTTGACCGTGGTATCCACTTCGACGGGATCGCCGTTGAGCAGGTAAGGCCGGTAGCGCCACGACTTGACGGCATCCATGGCGGACTGCTGCAACATGGCCGGCCCGCTGACGACGCGAAGGTTCTCAATGGTGCCGGTCTTGGAGATGGTTGCCTGCAGAACCACGGTGCCGGAGACGCGCGCCGCCTTGGCAATGGGCGGATAGACGGGGATGGTCTTCTGCAGCAGCATGCCCTGAGCGACGCCGCCGGAGATGTTGACCTTCTTGGGTGCTTCGGCCTTGACCTTGGGACCGCTGTTGCCGTTGCCGAAGACGCTGCCCATGACGCCGGCGCCGCTGCCGCCCAGGCCTTCCATGCCGGCTACGCCGAAGCCGGAGCTGGGCGGTGCTTCCTTCTCAGCGACAATCTTGATGTCGTGCGGAATCGGGTTGGCGCCGTGAGCTGATTGTTCATCATCTCCGACTGCACGTGCACCACGTGAACGACCTCGGCGGTGGCGGCGGTGGAGGAGGCGGTGGCGGTGGCGGCGGCGCTGTCAGAACCGTCAGCATGGCGGCCTTGGGCAGCGCCTCAGGATAGATGAGTGGGATCAGGATCAGCAGGAGGAGAATTGAACCGTTGGTGATGAGCGTCACCATCATCCAATACTTGCTCTTGCTCTTGATCCTGTCCTGCGGATTCAAACGTGGAATCTTCAAACATGGCCAGCCTCGAATCGGGTGTTGGTTACATCTAAGTTAGACACCGCCGGGAAGTGAAATGTTCCCGGCTTCAAAACGGTACCACAGAAGTGTGTTCCCCTTGTACCAGAACAATGCCCAACCTGCCAAACATGCTGCGAAAACGGTGCATACGACAGCGAAAGTTTTCAGCCCTTCGAACGCTTTGCGGCCGGTAGAACGACCGTCTTTCCCTGCTTTGCGCGCCACTCCTGCCAGGCCACCAGCATGGGCGCGGCCACGGCGATGGACGAGTACGTGCCGATAAGAATACCCACCACAAGCGCAAATGAAAAGCCTTTCAAGACCGCTCCGCCAAAAATATAAAGCGAGAGCACGGTAAGGAAGGTAAGGCCGGAGGTGAGCACGGTCCGGCTCAGGGTCTGGTTGATGCTGCGATTGACCACGTCGGGCAGCGACTCGCGGCGGCTGAGGCGGAGATTCTCGCGGATGCGGTCGAAGACGACGATGGTGTCGTTCATGGAGTAGCCGACCAGGGTGAGGATGGCGGCGATGACGGTGAGGCTGATCTCCTGGCCGGTAAGGGCGAAGGCGCCCACAGTGATGAGGGTGTCGTGGAAGACGGCGACAACGGCGGCGACGCCGTAGATCAACTGGAAGCGGAACCAGAGGTAGACGAGCATGCCGAGAAGCGAGTAAAGCGTGGCGAGCAGGGCCTGCTTCTCAAGCTGATGGCCGACGGTGGGGCCGACGACATCGACCTTGGTGCCGGAAGGGACAATGGGATTGGCATAGTGACCGTGAAGCGCGTCCATGACCGCCTTCTGGCCGGTTTCAAGGGCGCTCTCGTCGTGCTGCTCGGGCAGGCCGATGAGCACCTCGTTGAGGCTGGCCTGGTCGTAGCTTTCGACGGTGGAGTCCTTGATGCCGGAGGCGGACATGGCCTGGCGGATGGCGCCGATGTCCGGCGGCTGCACGAACTGCACCTGCACCTCAGTGCCGCCGCGGAAGTCCACGCCCAGCGGGACGGGGCTGCCGATGTGTTGCCAATGCCAGCCCATGGAGACGATGCCGGAGATGCTGAAGATCAATGAGAAGCCGAGGAAGTACCACTTCAGCCTCAGCCAGTCCACATTTACGCCGCGAAACAATTCCACTGGTTCTTACCCTTCCTGGGAGCTAAGGCTGTTGCGCCTCAGCTTTCGAAAATCATGTTTTTCGCCCTGCCGAACCGGATTCGAAGAGAAAGGCTCGAACCGGCCGGCGTGCAGCCAACAGCTAGATGGAAACCGGTTCCCCGGACTTGAGCCGGCCGAGATGCCAATCAAAGATGACGCGCGAGACATAGACCGCGGTGAACAGGTTGGCAGCCAGGCCGATGGTGAGGGTGACGGCGAATCCCTTGACCGGGCCACTGCCGAACAGGAACAGGATGGCCGCGGAGACGATGGTGGTTACGTGGGTATCGAAGATGGTTGTCCAGGCGTGTGCGAATCCCTGTTCGACGGCCGCCGAGGGCGCCTTGCCGGTGCGCATTTCTTCGCGGATGCGCTCGAAGATCAGCACGTTGGAATCCACGCCCATACCGATGGTGAGAATGACTCCGGCGATGCCGGGCAGGGTGAGTGTTGCGCCGCTGAAGCCCATGAAGCCAAGCAGGATGATGAGGTTCAGGAAGAGCGCGAGGTCAGCGTTGATGCCCGAGCCCTTGTAGTAGAAGAGCATGAAGGCCATGACCACGAGCACGCCGACGATTGCAGCGGTGACGCCCTGGCGGATGGAGTCGGCGCCCAGCGATGCGCCCACGGTACGGTCCTCGAGATAGATGAGCGAGGCGGGCAATGCACCGGTGCGGAGCATCTTGGAAAGAATTTCGACTTCGGTGGGGGAGAAGCTGCCGACGATTTCTCCGGAGTCGCGAATGGCGCTCTGGATGTTGGCGACTTCCTTGACGCGGCCGCCCATGACGACCGCCATGCTGGTGTTGACGTTCTTGCTGGTGTAGTCGTAGAACTTGTCGCCGGCCTCGTTGGTGAGGGTGAACTTGACGGCCTGGCGGCCATTCTGGTCGGTGCCGGGGTCGGCGGAGCGGAAGTCGTTGCCGGCGACGACGGAGACGCGCTTGAGAACAAAGACCGCGTCGGCGTCAGAGCCGGTGGCCAGGTTTCCGGAACCATGGAGCATCATTTCATCGGGAGGGAGCGCGCCGTTGGTGCTGGCCAGGGCCTCCTGCTCGTCCTTGTAGGGGCCGCCGACGACGGCATGAATCTCAAGACGGGCGGTTGCCTGGATGATGGACTTAACCTGGTCAAGGTCGTCGATGCCGGGCAGATCGACAAGGATCTGATACTTGCCGAGGCCATAGGGAGCGATGACCGGCTCGCTGACGCCGAGAGTATTGACGCGGTCGGTGATGGTCTCGATGGTCTGGTCGACGGTCTTCTGTTCCAATGCCGACTCCACGCTGGGCTTCATGGTAAGGGTGAAGCTGGAGTCGGAGCCGCCGCCGGCGACGTCGTACTCGGTGGAGTATTTGTCGTCGAGGGTAGTGCGCGCTGTGGAGGCGCTGGCCGGTGCTACGCCCTCGACGCGGATCAGCTCGGGCTTGGCCGGATCGGGCTTGTACACCTGGGTGAAGGGGATATTGGCCGTCTTGAGGTCGGCCTGGACGCGGGCAACGGTATTGTCGGTTTCCGCGCTGACCGCCTCGGACACGACAACCTGCAAAATGAGGTGAGCGCCGCCGCGGAGATCCAGACCAAGGTGAATGCGCTTGGTGATGGAGGCCTTGATAGCGCTGCCGTTGAAGCCCGAGGGCACCCCGATGATGCCGTAGACGCAGATGGCCAGGAATGCAACGATCAGGGCCATCTTCTTGTTGAGATTCTTATTCATCGTCCCGTTTCTCTAGTCCAAATTTCAGCTTCCAGCTTTCAGCCTTCAGCTTTCAGTTTTCGATGTCACTCCTGCGACCTTGCATACACCGCTAGGAGGTCGAAGAGGTTTCCTGGGTGGTGACGGAGGCAATGGCGCTCTTGGCCACTTCCAGCTTTATGTTATCCGGCGCGACGCGGATGACGAGGGCATCGTCCTTGATAGACAGGATAATGCCGCGGATTCCGCCGGCGGTGGTGACACGGTCACCGGTCTTGATGCTGGAGAGCATCTCCTGCCATTGCTTCTGGCGCTTCTGCTGGGGGCGGATCATGACCAGGTACAGGACCGGGATCAACAGCAGCGGAAGCAGCATGGGAAGACTGCCACCCGCGCCGGCGGGCGAACCCGCAAACATTGCCAAACTCGTTGCCACACTCATCCTTTACTCGCCCCGGCCGCAAACTGCGGCGGTTTTGCGGGGCACAGGCAAACCCGGCTTGAAACCAGGGGCCTGAATAAATTTGTCTCCGGGAATGGACCTGGCATGATCCGGGCTGTAGCCCGGGCCCGGCCCAGGCTCTGGCCAGACCTTGCGCTGGATGCTTCGCCTGCCGCGGCACCGGATGGGATTGATCCCCGCGCCGGCCTGCCGGCATGTGATCCAACTGCCGTCTGTTTCCTGTTCGACACGGCTTTCCGGTGGAACCCGAATCCGGCAACCCAATTTCAGGGACGGCACGCTCAAACAAGTGCTTACCCCGCCAGGATTCCAAAAGAATGCCTGGATACGATAAGAAACGCGCGGCCTGTTGCGTGTCAAGGCTGGGGATCACCCTGAGGCCGGCTAAAAGCGGCAAAAAGGCGGCGCGGCGGCGGATGGACAGGGGGAGCGCGGGGCGCATAGGATGCGTGCTGCGTATCCGGAAGGAAGCTTAACATGCGTTTTTTGCTTCGTTGCAGGCTGGCGGCAGCCCTGATTTTTCTGGCGATTTCATGCCACGGCGCGGGCCAGAGCCCGGATGCCGCGCAGACGATTGCGATGGCGCGGTACCGGGTGGTGGTGACGCTGGGCGAAGTGCCGCGGCTGGCCGTAGAGCGGGACGGCGAAACAGTGTTTGAGCTGCCGGTGGTGGCGGGGTTGGCTTCAACGACGGCGCAGGAACGGCTTTCCGGGATTGCCTGCACGACGCACGAGAACGGCGGGGTTTGGGAATTGGAGGCGACAGCAACGAGTTCGCTGTGGAGCAAGCGGCGGTTTCTGTGGCGATTCTTTCCCGATCACATCGAATTCCAGCAGTTTGCCAGCGGCCAGGGAAGGCTGGGACGGAGTTATTTTTTGTCGAATGGAGTATCGAACCGGTGGGACAAGGGGACGACCGAGGGTCCGGCATGGGACGCGACAATTTATGCTGACCGGTATTTTTCGCCCAGCCCCAACCATGCGAACCAGTTCGAATTCAACATTGCGATGCCGCAGATTCTGGGGTTCAGCGTGGGGCGGGAGACGCAGACTGAGCAGGACTTCAGGCCGGAGCGGTTGACCGGGCTGTTTGCGCCGCCGCCGCTGTTTCTGGCGTTCCACCTGGACAGGACGTGGACGGGCGTGGGGATTGGGACGAAGCCGGGCGAGTACCAGTTCCCTGCCCTGGAGTACACGGGCTCACGCTACGCCGGGGCTTCGTTTTTTGTGGACTACATGGGCTACAAGGCGATGGACGGGGAGTTTGCTTCGCCGGTGATGGCGTTTACGTTTGCGTACGATCCGCTGGATGCGCTGGAGAGCTATACGGAATGGCTGGACCGGAGCGGGTTCTCGACAGAAGCGGCGGCGAAGGATGTGGCGTGGCACCATCTGCCGATCTTCTGCGGGTGGGCGGAGCAAACGACGGAGGCGGTGCCCATGGGGATTGCGCCAAACACCATGGCCACGCAGGCGAACTATGAAAAGTGGCTGGCGGTGCTGGAGGAGCGGAAGCTGCCGGTGGGGACGGTGGTGATCGACGACAAGTGGCAGCAGGGATATGGGACGTTCGAGGTCGACGAAAAGAAATGGCCGGACATGAAGGGGTTTGTGGCCGCGCAGCATGCGAAGGGGCGGCACGTGCTGCTGTGGGTTCCGGTGGCGGAGACGGATGGGTTGCCGGAGGCGCTGTGCGTGAAGGCGCCGGTTGATTCCGCGCTGAAGGGCAAGTGCGTGACCGCGGACGTGGGCAGCGCGGCCTATGAGAGCTATCTTCGGCCGCGGATACGGCACCTGATTGAGGACGTGGGCGTGGATGGGTTCAAGGAGGATTGGGTGGGTGCGCCGGCGGCGCCGGGGCTGGCGCTGAGCGGGACGGCGACGGGGATTGAGTTTGTTCGGCGGTTCCAGTGGATTCTCTACAGCGAGGCGCACCGGTGGAAGCCCGATGCGATGGTGGAGACGCAGACGGCCAACGCGCTGTTTCGCGAGTCGAGCGATCTGATCCGGCTGAACGATATCTGGTATGCGACGCGGGATGTGGCGGATGTTCTGCGGGAGCGTGCGCGGATTGCGCACATCACAGGCTGGCCGCTGGTGGATACGGACAATGCTTCTTCAACCACGCTGAAGGATTGGTGGAGTTACATGCAGGCGCAGCCTTCGATTGGAATTCCGGCGCTTTACTTTGTGACGCGCACGGAAGCTACGCAGGAAAGCCCTTCGGCCGGGCAATGGGATGCGCTGGCGGGGCTTTGGCGCAGTTATATCGATGGGTTGAAGGCTGGACGATGAAGGGTGGAAAGCGGAGCTAGTGTTTGTGCAACTGCCGGGTAAAGTTCCACAGCACCCAGAGCATGAAAACGACGGCAAACGCTGCTGGAATGAGCAAAGCAAGGTCACGTACTAGGTCGCGCATGGAGACGCTCCTGATTCACTTTCCTAATTGCACTGCGCGGCTGTAGCCATTGCGCGAGAGCGGAAAGTGCCGCACATCAAGAAGACACCCGGGATGCTAAGGATCAGATAGATCTTCTATAAAGGTTTCATAAGTCACTCAGTGATATAAGTCGCAGCATAAGTGGCGAAAGCATGGGGAGCTATGCTTCAGGCTGCCAATATCTCAGTGCAGGGTTGGCGCAACTAAGGCAGAGGCGCTGGCCGTCGACTTCAACAAAGCGGCCGAAGTTGACGCCCTCACCGCAGCGGGGGCAGAGGATGCGTTCGCCCCTGGTTCCGGGGAGTTCGGCGGGAGGAACGGCGACGCGGACGGGCTGCTCGCGGAAGAGCTGAGCGTCAGAGAGTTCGCGGTAAGCAAGCATCTGCTGCCGGCCTTTGGGCTCGATGTGGGGATAGAGCTCGCGGGCGAGTTCGCGGGAGTCTTCGAGGGCGACGATGCGGACGCCGCGGCCGGTGCTGAGATCGACAAAAGTTGCGGCCATTTTGCCCCAGTCGCGGAATTTGAGGGCGCGCTTGCCGAGGCGGCAGCCGGTGACGAGGGCGATGGCGTCAGTGGCGCAGCGATCGATTTCGACATAGGTGACGAGGCGCTTGCGGTCGAGTCCTTGCGGACGGCCCTTGAACCCCAGATGTTTCAACCCGAGCAAAGCCATGCGAACGCCGAGGATTTGGCCGGCGCAGAGGTGGCCGTGGGCGGCTTCGGCCTGGACGAGGAGATGGTCGAGGGATTCCATGGGGTGATCCGCGGGCTCGACTGGCTGGCGGGGCGGGTGAGTTTCATGGTAACGCGGCGGGCTGTGGGCGTAACGGACTTCTATTGCGATTTGGGCGCGACGGCGGGGGTCTCGGGCTCGTCGACGGAGTCTTCGACGAGGACTGCGGAGCCAGGAACGATGTCGAAGCTGGCGGCGTCTTTGGCGGCGGGATGAAAGGTGATGCGGAGGGGTTCGCGCTGCCACTCGGCTGGGGCGCAGATGGGGTCGGGGTGGTTTTCCGGGTCGAAGGCGGCGAGTTTCCTGGCGAGGACTGCTTTGCGGGCTGCGACCTGGGCGACGACGGCGTAGAGGCTTTTGCCGCTGACGGTGACACCGCAGTAGGCGGCGTAGTCGCGGAACCAGCTGACCTGGCTGACGGCGGGGTCGTAGTCGGGAAGTTTGAGGGCGACGAGGTGGCCAGTGACGCGGTCGACGAGGAGCCAGGGGCCGCGCTGCCAGACCCAGGAGTTTGCTACCCGGGCGGAGTTCTTTTCGGAAGCATCGGCGGGGAGGCTGTCGTTGATTTTGAGGACGCGGCGGACGGCGAAGCTGCGGTCGGTGACGTCGTGGGGGTCGCCGGTGGTCCACTCCTTGACAACGCCGTCGACGAGGAGGGCGCGGATTTTGAGGGAGTCTTCGCCGGGGGCTGCGCCGGCGGGGTCGCCGGCTTTGGTATAGGGGACTTTGCGGGACGCGCCGAGGACGACGGTGTGGGTTTTGCGCGGAGCTGCGGAGAGCTGAAGGGATGCGGCGAGGATTGCCGCAGCTGTGACGAAGTGTGGGATGAGCCCGGAGATTTTCATGACGCCAGCTCCTTTTGAGTTGGCGCAGATCGTGGGGGAGTAGCGGGCAGACGGCCCGGGCAAAAGTGGTGCAGAGGTTGGGGCGCGGGATTTTGGGATCCCCGGCGCCTGATGAACAGTTTAACCCTGCGCGGCCTCGACGGCGCGGGCTACGCGGAAAGCGGTTCCCTCATTCAGATGCGCGGCGAGAACCTGCATGCCGACGGGAAGGCCGGCCGCGGTTGTGCCGCAGGGTACAGTGACGCCGCAAATGCCGGCGAGACTGGCGGTAACAGTGTAGATGTCGGCAAGATACATGGCGAGGGGGTCGCCTGTCTTCTCGCCGAGCTTGAAGGCGGGCGTGGGCGCGGTGGGGGTGACGATAGCGTCGACCTCAGCGAAGGCGCGGAGGAACTCCTCGGCGAGCAGGCGGCGGACCTGCTGGGCCTTGCCGTAGTAGGCGTCGTAATAGCCGGCGGAGAGGGCGTAAGTGCCAAGCAAAATGCGGCGCTTGACCTCGGCGCCGAAGCCTTCGTCGCGGGAGTGGCTGTACATGGCCGAGAGCGTGTCGGACGCCGGCGAGCGGTAGCCGTAGCGGACGCCGTCGAAGCGGGCCAGGTTGGCGCTGGCTTCTGCGGTGGCGACGAGGTAGTAGACGGGGACGGCGTACCTGGTGGAGGGAAGCGAAACGGGCTTGACGGTGCAGCCGGCGGCCTGGAGGGCGGCGATGCCGGACTCGATGGCGGCGCGGACTTCAGGGTCGAGGCCTTCGGCGAAGTACTCGGCGGGGACGCCGATGCGCAGGCCGGCGACGGGCTGGTCGCTCTGGGCGGCGTAGTCGGGCACGAGGAGCGGTGGAGCTGGTGGCGTCTTTGGGGTCGTAGCCGGCGATGACGCCGAGGAGCGTGGCGGCGTCGCGAACGTTGGCGGCGAAGGGGCCGACGCGGTCGAGCGAAGAGGCGAAGGCGATGAGGCCGTAGCGGGAGACGCGGCTCCAGGTGGGCAGCACGCCGACGACGCCGCAGAAGCTGGCGGGCTGGCGGATGGAGCCGCCGGTGTCTGAGCCGAGCGTGGCTACGGCAAGGTTGGCGGCGACGGCTGCCGCGGAACCGCCGCTGGAGCCACCGGGAACGCGGCTGGTGTCAACGGGGTTGCGGACGGGACCGTAGGCGGAGTTTTCGTTGGAGGAGCCCATGGCGAACTCGTCGCAGTTGAGCTTGCCGAGGAGCACGGCGCCGGCGGCTTCGAGTTTGGCGACGGCGGTAGCGTCGTAGGGAGGGCGGTAGCCCTGAAGGATTTTAGAGCTGGCTGTGGCGGGCGCGCCCTGCATGACGAGCACGTCTTTGATGGCGACGGGGATGCCGGCGAGCGGAGGCAGCGGGTCGCCCTTGGCGGCAAGCAAGTCAATGCGCCCGGCCTGGGCGAGGGCGCGGTCCCTGGTGAGGCTGAGGTAGACGTTCAGCGCGGGATTGATCTGCTCGATGCGGTCGTAGTAACTGGCGGCGAGATCTGTGGCTTTGGTGGCGCCGGAGGCGATGCCGGTGCGTAGCTCGGCAAGGGTTTTCGGCCTGGCGACGTAGCTGGTTGTGGTTTCGCTGGACAAGCTTGCTTTCCTCTCCTGCAGCGCTCAGTTTGGCACCGCTCATGTTTGCCGGCGGCGCTTAGCGCTCAATGACTTTGGGGACTTTGAAGAATACGCCGTTGGTTTCGGGCGACTGGGCGAGGACCTGGGTGCGAGGGAGCGAGGGTAGCACGGCATCGGCGCGCAGGCCTCCGCCGGCGGTGGAGAGCAGCTCAGTGACCTGGGCGAGTGGCTCGACGCCGGCTGTGTCGAGCTGGTTCAGCTCGGCGACGTAGTCCAGGATGGCGTTCAGATCGTGGAGCATGGCAGTCGTCTCTTCCGGCTTGAGCTCGAGGTGAGCGAGCTCGGCAACGCGCTCCACTTCTTCCACGGTTACTTTGGCGGTCATGCTTGCGAGGTCCCCATGAGTGGTTTGTTGAAGGGCTGGCGCCGCAGGAGTGTGAAGGCAGCAGCCCGAAGGGTAAGTATACGGCGTTTTGCGGATGACGTCCCCGCTCTTGCCGTGAGAAGCAACGATGGATCGAGCGTCCTGCGCCAGAAGTTCACTGCAGAACGACGCCGTGAAGACGGAGACCCCTTCGACAGGTTCTTGTTGAACGAATTAATGACTGAAGGCGCCAGGAGGGGCGCCCAAGCTATCAACGTAAGAACGGAATGCAGGTCCTTCGACTTCGCCTCTCGCGATAGAGCTGCGAGAGGTTTCGTTCAGGATGACAATCAATTTATTTATCGAGCATTTACAGAAGAGCTATACGGCCAAATGGGATCAGTCGACGGTGAGGGTGAGGGTGGCGCTGTGGGAGATCCCGGTGGAGGTGACGGTGACCGGGATGGAATAAGTGCCGGCTGGGGTTGTGCCAGACACTCCACCCGAGCCTCCGCCGCCGCCGGTTCCACCGCCTGTGCCGCCGCCGGAGCTGGTGCAGCTGACGATTCCGCCGGCGAGAAGGGCGAGGAGCGCGAGAGACAGGATGGTGGACAGGGCTTTGCGGCGGGCTCTCCAGCTTATTGGCAGCAGAAGCAGGCCGCAGAGGATCGGGAAGATGCTCCAGGTGCGGAGGCTGTGCGGGCGGGCGGAGGCAGTGGAGCCGGTGGTGGAGACCTGCACGGTGAAGTTGCCGGTTGCGCCGGAGTTGAGGGTCAGGGCGGTGGGAGAAAAGGCGCAAAGGGCATCGGTGGGCAGGGCATCGCAGGCGAAGGTGAAGCTGCCTGAGGAGCCGCTGAGGGGGGTGAGGACAAGAGTGTACGAGATGCTTTGGCCGGAGGAGACGGACTGGACGCTGGAGCCGGAGACGTTGAGGGTGAAGTCGAACCCTGCGCCGGTGAGGGGCACGGATGCGCCAGTGGGGAGTGTGGACGTGGAGACGGTGAGGGAACCGGTTTGCTGGCCCGCGGAGGTGGGTACGAATTCGACGCCGGCGGTGCAGCTGGCCCCGGGACCGAGAGCGGCGGGGCAGGTGTTGTTGACGAGTTGGAAGCCGGCGGGGACAGCGAGAGCGAGAGCGCTGAGGGTGGTGGCGGCTCCGGTGTTGGTGACGGTGACGGTGGTGGGGGCGCTGGCAAGGCCGACACCGGTGGTGGCGAAGCTGATGGCGGCGGGGGCGACCTGGATGGCCGCGGCGAGCGCGCCGGTGCCGCTCAAGGCAACCGTGGCGACGTTGACGACGGTTGCGGAGGTGACGGTGAAGGAGCCGGTTTGTGCGCCGGTGGAGGTGGGAGCAAAGACGACGCCCACGGTGCAGCTGGAGCCCGCGGCGAGCGTAGTGGTGCAGGTGTTCTGCGTCAGGGAGAAGCCGGCGGTGACAGAGAGCGCGAGCTGGGTGGCGGCGACTGTGCTGGAGTTGCTGACGGTGACGGTTTGGACGGCGCTGGTGGAACCGGCTACGGCGGGAGAGAAGGTCAACTGCGCGGGGCCAACGTTGAGCCCAGCTGTGACCGTGCCCGCGCCGCTGAGCGGCACGGTAAGGGGCGTGACTCCAGCGGTGGACGAGGTGATGGTGAGCGTGGCCAGGCTGCTGCCGGCAGTGGACGGGGTAAAGATGACCTGGACGGTGCAACTGGCGGCGGGGGCCAGCGCGGCGGTGCAGGTGGTTGCGCCGGTGGTGAAGCTGGCGCTGCCGGTGATTTGGAAGCCCAGGCTGGCGGCGGGAACTCCTCCGCTGTTGGTGAGGGTGAGGGTGAGCGGCGCAGGGACAGCCCCGACGGCTTGCGTGGGGAAGGCGAGGCTGGTGGGGTTGGCGGAGAGGGTGGCCGGCTGGACCCCCAAGCCGGAGAGCGGAACCTGCTGCGCTCCCAGTGCATCGTAGACCCACAGCGTGCCGTTTGCGGGTCCCACCGCGGTGGGGATAAACACCACACTGATGGTGCATTGCCCCGGACCGGCCAGTTGGCCGTTGCAGGTGTTGGTGGCCGCGAACTCCCCGCTCGATTGGATCGGTAAGCAACTGGACGCGGCCGACGATGCCGCGCCCGACCAGATCACGATGCAATCCAGGGGCAGATCTCCGGTATTCGACAGGTAGAGGGTCGGCGCCGCGAGCGATGGCGAGGACTGGCCCACCGCAGTCGCCGGAAAGGAAACCAGCGTGGTGTTGAGAATGCCGGTTGCGAGAGCTTGCCCGACGCCCGTTAGAATAACCGTCTGCGTCCCTGCCTGGTCAGTAAAGCTCAGCGTGCCCGATACCGGCCCACGTGTTGCCGGTGCAAACTCGACCGTTACCTGGCAGGTGCCGGGTGGGGTGAAGCCCGTGCCGCATGTGTTGGCGGCAATGGAGAAGGGCGGAGTGATGGCCACGCTTGCAATCGCAATTGGCGTGTTCACTCCCACTGACTGCTGAGGAGGATTGGAGGTCCCCAGCGTGACACCGCCAAAGGCCAGCGCGCCGGGGGTGAAGGTCACCTGGGCCGTGGAAGTCCCGACTCCAGCCAAACCCACCGTCAATTGGCCGCCGCAGACATTGGCATCGATTGTCATCTGGCCGGTCTGGCTGCCCGCCGCTTGAGGTTGAAACGTCACCTGGATTGTGCAGGCCGACCCCGCCGCCACGCTCCCCGTAGTGCAATTATCGGTCTCGGTGAAGTCCACCGAGTCACTCATCTTGATGGAAGTGAGCGTCAGCGCCACCGAGCCGGTGTTGGTGACGGTGAGCGTCTGCGCGCTGCTCGCGGTGCTGACAGGCTGGCTGGCAAAGGTCAGCTGCGAGGCGCTGGTGGAAGCCGAAGTCTGTCCCGCGCCGCTTGCGCTGCACAACGGGGTTTGCCAGACGCCGCGGCCATAAGTTGCGGCGGTAAGCAGCTGCTGGGACGCGGTGGGCGGGGATACGGTGAGCGCGACGACGGGCGAGCCGGGAAGGCCGGCGCCGAAGACGGTCCAGCACGTGGCGGGCAAGCTGGCGCAGGAGGAAACCTGGGTGGTGAAGTAAACGCCGATGTCGGTGGCGGCATAGACGGTGGAGGCGCTCTGCGGATCGACGGCAACGCTGCTGACGGGCACCGGTGGAAGGTTGGCGGTCAGGCTTGCCCAGTGCGCGCCGCCGTCTGTCGAGCCGTAGAGGCTCTGTACGGGTTCGCCGGTAACGGAAAAGCCCTCGACCGTGACGTAGACGGTATTGCCGGTGGGGTCGTGAGCATCAATGAAGATGCTGGAGATGTCGAGGCCAAAGGAGTTGAAGGCGTTGGGGGAGTTGGTGACCGGATTGAGAGTCAGGTCCTGCCAGACGGGCATGCTGTTGCTGGATGGATCGAAGGTGGCGCGGAGGATGTGGCCGGGAAGGCCTGCGCCGCCATTGAGCTGGCCGTACATGCCTGCATAGATGACTTCCCCGCCCTGGGTGAGCGCCTGCGCGGCCAGGGAGCGGATGAGCGCATCGCCGGCGCAGGAGACGTTGAGAGCGCCGCTGTCTAGGATGGGGCTGATGGCGTTGGCGCTGCCCCAGCCGATGCCGCTGGCAGGGCCGCGCCAGACGCGGCAGGTGGCGATAAGCAACTGCGCGGAGCTGAGCGGGTCGACCAGGAAGGGGGCGGGTGAGGTCATGACATCGCCATCGCCGCCGACGTCGGCATCGTCGATGACAGGAGTGGTTCCGAAGAGGCTGGGCGTGCACGGCAAGGCATCGGAGCAGAGGTAAATGGAGACGCCGTCCTGATTGTTGACATACCAGTTATTGCTGTCGGTGGGATCGATGGCGACCGGGCCGCCGTAGCCGGTGAGGATCTGCGGCCAGTCGGCAGTGAGCGTGGTTGCCTTGACGCCGGCAGTGCCGTTGACGCCGAGGCCGGCCATGAGCGTGTAGGCCGAGCCGCCGGAGACTGCCAGGGATTCAACTTCAGCCAGTGAGCCGAGGCCGCCGTTGAGGTTCTGGAAGTGGGAGGCATCGGATGCATTGCAGACCGGGCCGGTTTCGCCGATGGCGTCCAGAGAGCGCCACAGGCCGCTGTCGTTGCCGATGAGGATTTCCAGGGGATTGGAGGAATTCCAGGCGATGGCGTGCTGGAATTCGGCGACCTGGGCGCTCATGCAGGTGGTGGCGTTAGTGGTGTTGCGCCAGACGCAGCCCATGGCGAGGCTGCACTTCCACAGGTCGTTGGCGCCGGCCAGCAGCCAGGTGTCCGCGCCCTGGCCCAGAGCGTAGGGTACAGCGGCGAGGGCCAGGTTGTAGTCGCCGTTGGCGATGGTGGCGGGACCGTCGAGGGTGCTGGTTTCGAGCGGCTGGGTGTTCCACTGCCTGGCGAAGGTGATGGCCTGGTTGGTGCAGGCGCCGGCCAGGCTGAGGTCGCACTGATCCTGCCAGAGTCCCTGGTCCTGATTGTCGATATCGACGGTCCAGGCGAAGGTGTCGCCGGTTTGGGGATTGACGGTGAGCGAGCCGCGAAAGATGGGGCAGGCAATGGAGCCGGGAACGCCGGGGTTGGCGGGACAGGCAGCGGGGGTGAGACCGGCGGCGGGCTGCGCGGCCATGCGGGTCCAGGTGATGCCGTCGGCGGACTGGTAGTAGCCGTGGAAGCGCACGGCGGCGATAAACAGCTGGCGGACGGGGTTCCAGACGATGGCAGTGGCCGCGTTGCCGTCGGGGGAGACGAACAGATCGTTGGGGCCCTGGAGATCCTGTCCGGCGCCGTCGGTGATGGTGGCCAGATTCCAGGTGACACCGGCGTCACTGGAGTAGTAAAGGCCTTCGTAGCTATAGCCGGGGACCTGGGCGTTGACCAGGATGCCCTGGTAGGCCTGGGAGACGGCCGCGACGACCAGTTGGGGGTTGGCGGTGCTCCAGGCAAAGCCGGCAAAGCCCTCGCCGGCGAAGCTCCAGCGGCCGTCGGCGGTGGAGGGGGTGAGGGTCCAGGTTGTGCCGCCGTCGGGGGAGCGGAGGATGCCGGCGCCGTAGTAGGAGTCGAGTGCGTCATTGGGGTCGCCAGTGCCGGCCAGAATCACAGGCGCTCCGCCGACGCCTGTGCCGACGGGCTGCAGAGTGAGCGCGCCGATGCTGATGGAGGCGTCCTGCGCGCCGCTGAGAGCTGCGACGGCGTCAGTGAGGGGCGTGAAGGCGACCTGGGAGGGGTTGGAGGTGGCCGCATTCTGGGCCACCCAAACGCCTCCGCCGGTGGTGCCCACGTAAAGATGGTTGCCGGTGGGGTCAGAGGGGTCGAGAGCCAGGGCGGAGACGCGGCCAGTGACAGGGCCGTAACTTGAGGTGACAACCGCCGCGGGGCCTGCCGGCTGCCAGGTGGCGGTGGAGGCCGATTGAGCCTGCGCTGCGGACGCCTGGCTGCGGTGCAGATTGTGAAGGGCGCCGGCGCGGGGCTGAGAGGATCCGCGACGGGCCAGGAAGCGCTGGGCCTGAAGGACGCGCGGGGGGAGCTTGGGGCGCGGGGGTGGGATTTTGGCGGGCTGGGAGAGCGCGGAGAATGCGCTGAGCAGACACAAGGCCGCAAGAACAAGGTGGGTTAAAGCCGCGCCTCGGCGGAGAGGGGCTGGTCGATGAAGATGGGCGCCCGCCCTGTCCTTACGGACAAGCACACCGAGAGACTGCTGAGAAAAATGCATAGCCGCACACGCCGGATTCTGGCTCCGGCTTCCCCTCTCTTATCGTCCAAGGGGGATGGGCGGGAACCCAATCGATCAGGTGATGCGAAACATGCAGATTCCGGGATTGGAATTTGAGAGGGATTATAGACCGGAAATGGGACAGGAGAGTGTGAGCAGGCTCACCGGGCGGGGATGAGGCCGGAACGGCGCTTAGAACCAGTCAAAAAACCGGGTCCGAAGCAGCCCGGATGGGGGCACCCAGTGTTTGTGGAGGTTTGGCTGTGGGCAAGTCCCGGTTCTTTGGACCGGTTGTTAGAAGAGACGGTCCGTTGGCGGGGGCGCGCCTTCATGGCTGTTCTGCCGGATATAGAGACCGGCGTCGAATTTTTTAGCGGTGGAGGCTCCGGACATGGGACGGACGAGGCCGAAGATGGGGCGGTTGAACCAGGGGCGGTCGTGGCGGCCGACGATGGCCCAGGCGATGCCGGCGTAGCCGTTTGGGTCGCGGCCGTCGAGCTCGTAGCGATCGTTGAGCAGGACGGCCCACTCGAAGGCTAGCGCCGGGTCGGGGGCCCATTCGAGGATCTTCTTGGCCCAGTACATGCGCATGTAGTTGTGCATCCAGCCGGTCAGGACCATCTGGCGCTGGGCGGCATTCCAGAGGTCGTCATAGGTTTCAGCGCGCTCAAGTTGGGCGAGCGTGTAGCGGTGGGGGCGGGGGTCGGCGGTGTGCTCGACGAGGGTTTGGCGGGCCCAGGGCGCGGCGCACTCCCAGTTGTCGTAGTTGGGCTCATGGCGGACGAAGAGGACGGCCAGCTCGCGCCAGCCGATGAGCTCGTCGAGGTACTTGTCGGCCGCGGACTGGGGCGCTTTGCCATCGATTACGGCCTGGCTTACGGCGAGGGCGATGGTGAGGGGGCCGATGTTGCCGAAGTGGAGATAGGGCGAGAGGCGGCTGGTTCCGGGGAGTTCGGGGTGGTTGCGGGTGGTTTCGTAGTCTTTCAGTTCGAGATTGACGAAGGTGTGGAGGCGCTGGAGGGCTGCGTGTGTGCCTCCGGTAAAGCTGTCGACGGGACCGATGGTGCGATCGAGCTGGGTGAAGCCGGCGGTGATGTCCGTATCGAGCGGGTAGGTGTCGAGCTTTTTGGCCGGCTTCCAGGGGTGGAGCGGGGTGGTTTTTTCAGGGGCGACGAGCCAGGCGGGCAACTGGGCCTTGAGATGGGGGCGGAAGTGGTGGAGCAGGACGAAGCTGCGATTGAAGATGCGGGAGGGGACGACGACGTCGGCGTCGACGGTCCAGTAGGGGAGCTTGAGGCGTTTGGCGAGACACCTGACGCCAGCGCTCGGGTTCGCGGCAGGGGTTTTCGTCGCCGATGAGCAGGGCGGCCTGGACTTCTTCAAGGAAGGCTTCGAGGGAGCTTTCCGGGGTGCGGCGGAGGACGAAGCCGACACCGCGCGCGGCGGCGTCCGCGGCGACATCACGGAGGCCCTGCTGGAGGAAGTGGTAGTGGCGGAGGTTGGCGTTGGGGTAATTGGGGATGACCTGGAAGTAAACGACGACGGGCAGGCCAAGGAGGTTGCCGGCCTGGATGGCGACGTCGAGGGCGGGGTTGTCGAGGATGCGCTGGGCGCGCTGCATCCAGTAGACGATGGAGCGGGCGGGGGTGCGGGGCGGGCCGGAGCGGCGGACCTGGACGCGGGGGTGGGCGGCTAGATGGGCGAGGTCCGGGGGGAGTTGCGCGGTTTGAGTGGGTGAGCTCATGAGGTACAGACTCTATTGTGCAATTCGGCCGGGCTGGAGTGGCTGCAGGTGGAGCAGTTGATTGCGCCGAATCAAAAAGGGCGAACTGGCGAAGGCTCCCCGGCGCAAATAGCGCGAGTTTGATTCTGGCGCGCGTGGATGGCCGGTACGCATCCCGGGGCTGGCCGCGAAGTGGATTTCACCCGAGGCCCTTCCCTGCCTGGATGACACTGAGAATCTGGGATGCGATCTCATCGGGGCGCCGGTCTGAAACGGTGACGGTCAAATGAGCGTGAGCGGCGTAGAGGGACCGGCGCGCGGCATATCGCGCCAACGCAACCTCGTGGTTGTGGAGCAGTGGGCGGTAGGTGGAGCGGCCCTGGCGCTCTTCCAGAAGGCAGCGCTCGATGAGTGTGCCAAACGGGGCATCGAGGAAGACAATCAGCGCGCCATGGGAGGCGGCCAGCGCTTGCTGATTGCGAGGCATGTCGATGGCTGCTCCGCCGGGGGCGATGATGACGTTCGATTGCAGGAGGCAGGAGGCGAGTGTCTCCGCTTCGAGCTGGCGAAAGGCGGCCTCGCCGAGGGAGGTGAAGAGGTCTTCCGCACGGGTGCCGGCAGTGTCTTCAATGCAGGCGTCAACGTCGAGAAAGAACCAACCGAGCTTTGCGGCGAGCAGCCGGCCAACCGTGGACTTTCCTGCGCCCATGAAACCGGTGAGCACGACGCGGCGGAAGCGGTCGCGACCCAGTGATGGCGCGGTCTTGAGCGGGGCAGGGCGTGGTTGAAAAGAATCCGCCATAGGTGAATATTAGAGCAAATCCAGAATTCCTATGCCTCACTGAGTCCAAGGCAGGTTGCCGCTCCTTGTGGCCGCGTCAACTTGAGCGCTTCGGCTTCGAGGTACAGCTATTCTGGATTCGCTATAAGTTGCGAAAGTGCAGACAGCAAAAGAGGCCGCCCTGACGGGCAGCCTCTTTTTTTGAAGCTTCAAATTTCAGCTGTAGCTCACCGCCGGCAACGGATGAACGCAAACGGCCGCTCTACCACTGTCCCCAGGCGCGGCTGATGTAGTCGGCGAGGGTCATGCCGATGAGGGCAAGGAAGGTGAAGATGCCGCAGAAGACGGTGAGCTTGGTGAGTTTGGAGCTGTACTTGACGTGCATGAAGAAGAGCACGACGATGACTGCCTTGATGCAGGCGATGAGGATGGCCGCGATGGGATTGAAGATGCCCATTTCGACGTAGGATGCACCGACGGTGAGTCCGGTGAAGAGCAGCAGCAGAAGGAAGATGACCACGTAGATTCTGGGGCTGACAACGTGGTGGGATGCTGCTTCCATTTCTTTTTGATCGGTCATGGTGTGTTTCCTCGATGAACGCCCGTGTTTGCTTACGGATTTGCGTGGCGGCTGATCAGGTAGAGCAGCGGGAACAGGAAGATCCAGATGATGTCGACGAAGTGCCAGTAGAGGCCGAAGTTCTCAACAAAAGTGACGTGGCCCGCGGTGTAAGCGCCGGCCTGGGCGCGGAAGATCATGAATCGCGAGGATGGCGATGCCGATGATCATGTGCAGGGCGTGCATGCCGGTCATGGCGAAGTAGAGCGAGAAGTAGACCTCGGTGTGGCGCGCCATGTCGAGGGGCAGCGGCTTGTCGTGGCAGCCTTGGCGGTCGGGGTCGGAGTCGGGATTGAGGAACGATTGCAGGCTGTAGTGGAAGCCGGGCACGTGGTGCTTCTCAATCTTCTCGCCGTACTCGATGGACTTGATGCCGAGGAAGCCGAGGCCCAGGATGAAGGTGAGGACGAGGCAGAGGACCAGGCCGTTTTTTCTGCGCGTCTCCGCGCACCAGACGCCCATGGCCATGGTGAAGCTGGAGCTGATGAGGAGCAGCGGTGTTGAGCGTGCCCCAGAAGATGTTCAACTGGTGCGAGCCGGCGACAAAGGCCGGGTAGTACCAGTTGCGGTAGATGAGGTAGGCGGTGAAGAGGCCGCCGAAGAACATGACTTCAGTGAGCAGGAAGAGCCACATGGCAAAGCCGGCGGCGTCGGCCTGCTGCTCGACGTTCTCGAAGTGATGGCGCAGGTAGGCCGGGTGCTCCGTGCGTGCGCCGTGCTCGCGCCGTGTGCGATGGCTGCGCTATCCGACACTGGCCACCTCTGTTTGCTTTCTGCTTTTCGAGCCACTCGTAGTCGTAGGCTTCGTGGTCCATGATGGGGGTTACCGTGAAGTTCTCAGTGAGCGGCGGCGACTGGATCTGCCACTCGAGGCCGGTGGCCTGCCAGGGATTGTTGCCGGCGATCTCGCCGTACTTGAGCGACCAGGTGAGGTAGAGAACCGGCAGCAGGTAGCCCACGCCGAGGATGGTTGCGCCGGCGGTGGAGAAGACGTTGAGCACCTGGAACTCCGGCGGGTAGGAGGCATAGCGGCGCGGCATGCCCAGCGTGCCCAGGATGAACTGCGGGAAGAAGGTGAAGTTGAAGCCGATGAAGGTGACCACCGCGGCAAGCTGCGAGATCTTTTCCGGATACATGCGGCCGGTCATCTTGGGCCACCAGAAGTGGATGCCGGCGAGGAAGGCCATCAGCATGCCGCCGACCATGACGAAGTGGAAGTGGGCCACGATGAAGTAGGTCTCGGTGAGGTGAATGTCGGTGCCGGAGGTGCCGAGGAAGACGCCGGTCAGTCCGCCGATGGTGAACAGGCCCATGAAGCCGAAGGTGTAGAGCATGGGCGTTTCAAAGGTGATGGAACCCTTGTAGAGGGTGAAGGTCCAGTTGAAGATCTTGATGGCCGAGGGCACCGCGACCAGCATGGTGAGCAGCGAGAAGACCAGCACGGCGTAGTTGGAGATGCCCATGATGAACATGTGGTGGGCCCAGACAAAGAAGCCGAAGACGGCGATGGCTACCGAAGAGAAGGCGACCGCCGTATAGCCGAAGACGCGCTTGCGGCTGAAGGTGGAGATGGTCTCGGAGATGACGCCCATGCCGGGCAGAATCATGATGTAGACGGCGGGGTGGGAGTAGAACCAGAACAGGTGCTGGAAGAGGAGCGGATCGCCGCCCTTGGTGGGGTCGAAGACGCCGATGCCGATGGTGCGCTCCAGAGCGACCAGCACAATGGCGATGGCCACCACCGGCGTGCCCAGCACCATGAGGATGCTGGCCGCGTAGTGGGCCCAGACAAACAGGGGCATGCGGAACCAGGTCATGCCCGGGCAGCGCATCTTGTGAATGGTGACGATGAAGTTGAGGCCGGTGAAGATGGAACTGAATCCGGCGATGAAGACGGCCAGGCCGGTGGTGAGCACGTTGGTGTTGACGTAGTGGGTGGAGAGCGGGGTGGTGAAGGTCCAGCCGGTATCGACGCCGCCGGTGGCCATGGTGTAGATGGCCAGAAGGCCGCCGGCGATGTAAAGGTACCAGCTGAGCAGGTTGATCTTGGGCAGGGCCAGATCCTTGGCGCCGATCATGATGGGGATGAGGAAGTTGCCCAGGGTGGCCGGGACCGAGGGCACCAGGAAGAAGAAGATCATGATGACGCCGTGCATGGTGAACACCTTGTTATAGGTGTCGGTGGCCATCAGATCGGTCTGCGGCGTGAGCAGCTCGAGGCGGATGAGTCCGGCCAGGGCGCCGCCGATGAAGAAGAAGAAGCTCAGCGAGATGAGATAGAGGATAGCGATCCGCTTGTGGTCGCCGGTCAGCAGCCAGCTCAGAAGGCCGTTCTCCTTGGTAATGAAGTTCACCTTGGGGATTCTGGCTGTGGATTGGTCGGGAAGACTGACGATAGTGGCGCTCATTGCTTCACCATTCCTTGGGGTGCGTTACCGGCCGGGGCGGTCTTCTGGCCGGCCGGACCCGTTGCGGGGGCAGACTTGCCTTCGCTCTCCGGCAGCAGGTCGGTGGTGTTCAACGTTTGCTGAATGCGATAGTCGGAGTTGAGGTTCTTGATGTACTCAACCAGGGCGATCACGCCTTCTTCGCTGACCTGCCCCTGGTAGGTGGGCATGATGGGCGCGTAACCCTGGGTAATGTGCTGCGAGGGGTTGAGGATGGCCTCGCGCAGGTAGGCATCGTCCGCGGTGACGGTGCCGCCGGAGGAGAGCGCGAGCTTGGAGCCGTAGACGTTGGCCAGGCTGGGGCCGCGCGCATCGGGCCGGATGTTGTGGCAGGCGTTGCAGCTGAGGCTGGCGAAGAGGCGCTCGCCGTTCTGCGCCAGCGACATGCCGCTGGTGGATTCGGCCAGCCACTTCTTGTAGTCGTCGGGCGTGAGCACAACGATGTCGCCGATCATCTGCGAGTGGTTGGTGCCGCAGTACTGGGTGCAGAAAAGGTGATAGGTGCCGGGCGTGGTGGCCTCAAACCAGACCGTGGTGTAGCGGCCGGGGATGGCCTCGCGCTTGACGCGGAAGGCGGGGATGGAAAAGCTGTGAAAGACATCCTGCGAGATGAGGGTGAGCTGGATGGGCTTGCCGGTGGGGATGTGCAGCGAGTTGATCTCGTGCTGGCCGCCGGGATGCTCGGCCTTCCACATCCACTGCTTGCCGACGACGTAGATGTTCATGGCGTTGGCAGGGGGCGTATAGATGCGGAAATAGATGAGCGCGCCCCAGACGAACATGACGAGGAACAGGCCGAGAGGGATGATGGTCCAGGTGGCTTCCAGGAGCGTCGAGCCCTCGATCTGCTCGGCTACCGGGTGGCGCTCCTTGCTGTAGAGAATGGAGAAGCTGGTGACAAGCAGGATGACGAGGGTGAGGCCGATGAGGCTGACCAGCACCATGAAGAAGAGCAGCGCATCCATCTGAGGCGCGATCTTGACGCCTCCGGCGGAAACAGCGGGAAGTTCGTCATCCACTTGACGAGAAACTGCCAGATTACTGGACTGATGTGGCTCATTCCGTTATCCGTTCACCTTTGTTCCTGTCCCGTTGATTCTGTTTCCAGGCGTTCCCTTGCCTGGCGTTCCGTCGCCGATGCGGCTGTCGCGGCGGAACATCACCAACATGAAACCGCCCAGCGAGCAGACGGTAACAAGGCCGCCCATCTGCACCACCCGCGCCACGATGAGCGAGTGCTTGTTGGTCTGGGGATCGTAGTGGTAGCAGTAGGTCAGAATGTTGTCGACCGGCGAGCCGATGCGATTGGACGAGGCTTCGGCCAGACCGAGGCGCAGGTCTTTCGGGCGAGTACTCGACGCCCATGTAGTACTGGGCCAGCTTGCCCTCCGGCGTGACGATCTGAATGGAGCTGGCGTGGGCGAACTGGGTGAGCTTGCCGTCGGGGCCGGGAATCTTTACATAGCCGAAGCCGACCGCCTTGGTGAGCGCGTCGATGTTGGCCTGCGTGCCGGTCATGAAGTGCCAGCCGTCGGCCGTCTCCGGATGCCCGTAGCGCTTCACGTAGCTGCGCTTCTTGGCGGCGGCCAGATCGGTGCCTTCGCTGGGATCGATGCTGACGACGATAACGTTGAAGTCCTTGCCGGGAATTTCGTCCACCATCTGCAGCGCGCCGGTGAGGCCGTTCAGTTCCTCGGAGCAGAGCATGGGGCACTGGTAGTAGACCAGCGCGAGGATGGCGGGCTTCTTGCCGAAGTAGCTCGCCGAGCTGGACCTGCTTGCCCTGGTCGTCAGTGAACGTAAGCGCGAGCGGAAGCTGCGCGTTCAGGTTCTGCGCGATGCCGACTCTGCTCAGCATGGCAGGCGGCTTGTCGTTGACCGGGCCTACTTCCTTGTCGCCGTAGCTGGAGACCTGGGCCAGGAGCGAAGGCGCCGCCGAACACAGTACCGCCGCGCCAGACCGCGGACTTCAGCGCGCTTTGCCAGTTGCTCCGCATTGAATTTGCACTCTGCATGGATTCCCGATTCCCTGCTCTGCTGCGGCCGGTTCAACTTCCCTGGCCTGGTTGCTGTTCTGTGCCGACGACCGGGCTGGATGCCACGATCGAATTGTTCCTGTCTGTGCTGCTTCCCGGTGCTACTGCTGCGGCTCGGCGCGTTTTGATTCCAATTTATCTGCGATTGCCTGGTCGTGCTCGTAGCCGGTGCGCGCGAAGCCGTTGGTCAAGGGCACCGCAACTGTGGGCTTGGCGTCTCCGGTGAGCAGCGGCGCCGCTTCCGCGGCGGGGGCGACGGGCAGACCGCGCTGGGCGATCAACTCCATGGCGCGCTCGATGGGAATCCTGACCTTGCCCTGCGATTTGTCGACCCAGCTGTAGTTTTCAAGCAGCAGATCTTCTCTCGCGTGCAGGTCGGCGATCTCCTGGTTGCCGTCGTCAAGCTGCAGGCGCGGAGTGGGAAACTGCTGGGTGAGCGCTGCAACCTTGTTCTGCAGGGCAGGGTTGTTGGGCAGGTTGCCGAGTTCGCGAATGTCGGCGGTCTTGGCCCACTTGCTGGTCGGCCCGTCTTCCTTGGCCATGCCGTTGTTAATCAATTTGCCGATGCCGTAGCAGAGCGCGCCGGTGACAGCGACAAAAATGGCCAGCGAAGTGAGAAAGACCACGATGCCGGTGACGCGGATGTCCGACTGCTCGTAGCCGGCAGATGCATCGACCTCTCCGGCCTCGGGTCTCGCTCGATCGTGATCGTTATGCATGGGCATGCTCAGGCTCCAGAATCTCCGCCAGGTGCGGATCGTTGATCTGCACCAGCGGCCGCGTCTTCAAGCTGCGTGCAGAAGAAGGCCACCCAGAAGGCAACCATCGCCACCGGCACGGCGACATATTCAAGAATTCCCCAGCTGAAGTGCAGGTTGCGCGCGGCGTCTTTGAAGTTCGGCTCAATCAGCCAGAACAGATCGAAGGCCTTGGCAAAGATCATCCACTGGCACACCCGCACCAGCCGCTTCTTGTTGCGCTTGATGTCGCGCGACAGCAGCAGCGTGAAGGGAATCAGCCAGTGGAAGATGAAGTCGAGCGTGATGATGATGCCCCAGTGGCCGCGAATGCGATCGAGGTACCAGGGAATCTCTTCCGGCAGGTTGCCCGACCAGATGATGAGGAACTGCGAGAAGGCCAGGTAGATGTTGAGCATGACGAAGGCAAAGGTGAACTTGCCCAGGTCGTGCTGCTCGGTCTGGCGCAGGATGGTCTTGAAGGGCTCGGCCTTGGAGAGCGAGATGGAAACGATGATGCCCAGCGCCAGCACCGAGTAGCCCTGGCCGACGAGGAACAGCAGTCCGTAGACCGAGGAGTACCAGGTGGGGTCGAGCGACATGACCCAGTAGATGACGGCGGCGGTCATGGTGAGCGAGTAGACCAGGATGCCGGGTCCGCTGATGTTCTCCAGCCGCTTGATCCAATGGGGGGTGTTGGCGGGCGAATCCTTGTCGCGCTCCAGGCCGAGGCGGTTGAGCCGCCAGGTATAGAACAGCCAGACGCAGAAGCAGAAAGCGCCGACCAGCATGAACATTTCAGGATTCAGCATGGGACGCTTGAACTCGATGGCGTGGGCCTGGACCTCGTTGATCGAGACCGGCCTTGAGCGCAGCGGCGGGATCGTCGATTCTGGCCCAGAGGTAGAGCTTCTTCATCCAGATGACAATGACCAGCCAGTAGACGAAGACCAGCGGGGAGGGTGCGGCTCATGGCTTCGAGAGGGCGGCGCAGGAGCAGGCCCCACTTGCCGCCGGAGCACGTATTGCACCATGAGGAGGGCGAGTCCGCCGACGGCCCAGCCGAAGGTGAGCACTGTGCCGAGCAGCCAGGCGCGCAGAACGTGGTCCCAGCCGAGCCCGTCCTCGGCCTGGCCGAGGAATCCAAGGCCGGCGGCAATCACCGCGAAGACCAGCGCAACAACGATTGCTCTCGTCTTCCAGACGTCGACAAAGGCCGGTGCGCCCAGATCCGCGGGGAGGGTTTTGGCGTGATGTTGATCGTGAGCCATTTCCTGTTTCCTTACTGAGCGGGCCCTGGGGCCGGTTTGCTTACGGGAATCTTGATTGCCGGATCAGCCGGATTGGCTGGAGCCATGGCCGGAGTTCCTTCTTTGGTTACCGGCGGATAGGCCTGCACAGCCGTGTCGGGAAGCGTCCAGGGCTGGGCAAAGCCGGCCGGCAGATGCTTCTCTTCCGCAATCGCCTTGAGGTCTTTGATCTCAACGCCGGTGGGCACATCTTTGGCGGTGGCGGCCTGGCTCAACTGCAGAGCGCGGATGTAGGCGGCGACTGCCCAGCGATCGACAGGGGTAAGCTGCGCGGAGTAGTCGGGCATGGCGCCGTAACCGTGGGTCATGACATAGAAGTAGTGCGAGATGGGCTGCGCCAGGCGCACCTGGTCGTGGAGATTGGCGGCCGGCTTGTAGCCGCGATCGACAATCGCCCCGAGGCCGTTGCCCACGCGCGAGTGGCAGGGCGTGCAGTAGATATTGAACCGCTCCTGGCCGCGCTTGAGCACATCGATGGTCACCGGGAAGGGCATCACGTTGCTGCTCCTCGCGATAGCCGTTGGCGCCCTGCACCACGCCGGTGTAGAAGTAGCTGTCTTCGTGCAGCTGGCCGCGGGCTACTGTATTGACGACCTGCGGACGCGCGCCGCGATGGTCGGCAAACAACTCCGAGCCGCGCTGCGGGAATGATCTTGGGCTGGTTCTGCATGTCCTGGCGGCAGCCGGCGACGAGAAGAAGCGCGGCGAGTGCGGGGACGGCGACGAGACGCGCTACCGGCCGCTGTGGTTTCCCACCCATGCGACGAGAAGCTGTCGCATGGATGGGGCACCCGGCTCTGATCCCTGATCCCTGATCCCTGATCCTGCGGTGTTCATCAGTACTCCACCTCCACCACGGAGACTGGCTGGAAGCTGGTCGAGATAGGCGCGCGTCTCGACGAGGTCGAACTTGGGATCGAGTGCTTCCAGGCACAGGAAGAACTTGTCGGTGGTTGCGCCGTTGCGGAAGTTGGGCGCATTGAACAGCGGATGATAGAGCGAGCGGCAGGCCATTAAGCGCAAGCATGCCGAAGGCCGCCGAAAGGCCGGCCCAGAGAATGGTCCACTCATAGGCGGGCACGATGAAGGCCGGCCAGGAATACAGCGGGCGTCCGGCGATGTTCAATGGATAGGCGAGCACCGAGATCCAGGTCTCGAGCGAGAACATGGCGGCCAGGCCCATCAGTCCGCCGACCAGGGTGATCAGCGGCACCTTGTTGCGGTGGAAGCCGATGGCCTCGGCCGCTTCTTCGACCGGATAGGGCGTGTAGCAATCCATGCGGCGCCAGCCGTCTTGGCGCGCCTGCTGGGCGGCGCGCACCAGGTCGCTCGGCGTATCGAATTCGGCCAGCAGGCCGTAGGTTCCTTCGCGTGGGGGCATCAGTCACAGCCTCCGCCGCCTTCTTGGGCGTAATCTTTGCCCCCGGCAGCATCATGCGGATTTCGTTCATGGGAATCATGGGCAGGAAGCGCACAAACAACAGGAACAGCGTGGTGAACAGGCCCAGCGTGCCCACGTAGATCATGTAGTCCCACTGGGTGGCGCGATAGGTGCCCCACGACGAGGGCAGAAAGTCGCGGTAGAGGCTGGTCACAATAATGACGAAGCGCTCAAACCACATGCCGGTGTTGACCACGATGGAGATGAAGAACATGAACGCGATGTTGGTGCGCAGCTTGCGCGACCACAGCGTGGTCAGCGGGATGGCCAGGTTGCAGGTGACCAGCACCCAGTAAGCCCAGCCCATGGGACCGAACATGCGGTTCCACATCATGAAGGCTTCCCAGTGCGAGGCCGAGTACCAGGCCATGAAGACTTCCATGCCGTAGCCGTAGGCGACGATGAAGCCGGTGGCCAGCATGACCTTGCCCATGTTGTCGATGTGGCGCTCGGTGACCAGGCCTTCCAGGTGGTAGAACTTGCGCAGCGGAATGGCCAGCGTGAGCACCATGGCGAAGCCCGAGTAGATGGCGCCGGCGACGAAGTAGGGCGGGAAGATGGTGGTGTGCCAGCCGGGCAGGACGGCCACGGCGAAGTCGAAGCTGATGACCGTGTGCACCGAGAGCACCAGCGGCGTGGCCAGGCCGGCAAGCAGCAGCGAGGCGGTCTCGTAGCGCATCCAGTGGCGCACCGAGCCGCGCCAGCCCAGCGAGAGCAGCCCGTAGAAATATTGGGCAAACTTGGTCTCCGCGCGGTCGCGCAAGGTGCCGAAGTCGGGCACCATGCCGATGTACCAGAAGACCACCGAGATGGTGGCGTAGGTGGAGACCGCGAAGACATCCCACAGCAGCGGCGAGCGGAACTGCGGCCACACGTTCATGGTGAGCGGATACGGGCAGCAGCCAGTAACCCAGCCAGGGGCGGCCTACGTGGATGAGCGGGAACATGCCGGCGCAGACCACGGCAAAGATGGTCATGGCCTCGGCGAAGCGGTTGATGGAGTTGCGCCAGCCTTGCTTGAAGAGCAGCAGAATGGCGGAGATCAGCGTGCCGGCGTGGCCGATGCCGATCCACCAGACGAAGTTGATGATGGCGAAGCCCCAGGCCACGGGCTGCGTGATGGCCCAGATGCCGATGCCCTTCAGGAACAGCCAGGTCACGGCCACCAGCAGCAGGGTGGCGCCCGCGCCGGCCACGCCGAAACAGCGCGAACCAGCCCAGCGGCGTGTCGCGGCGTGAGCACAATGCCCGCGATCTTCTCGGTGACCGACTTGAAGGTCTGGCCCTGGCGCAAGCACCCGGAATTCACCGGTTGCGGGATCGATACCCGCCCCGCGATTGGGATCTTTCGGTTTCAGGTCCGTTGTCGCCATCGTCCCTCTTAACCCTTCACCGGCGCGTGTTCCACCGGCTGGTCTTCAAGTTCCTGGTTCATATTCAAAACCGCGGCCATATAGGTGGTCCGCGGACGGGTGTTCTGATCGGCCAGCACCTGGTAGGCTGCGCTCGTCGCTGCGCAGTTTGGCTACCCGGCTGCCCTTGTCGTTGATGTTGCCGAAGGTGATGGCCGACGCCGGGCAGGCCTGCTGGCAGGCGGTCACGATCTCGCCGTCGGCGATGGCGCGGTTGTCCTTGTCGGCTTCGATCTTGGCCGCCGAGATGCGCTGCACGCAGTAGCTGCACTTCTCCATGACGCCGCGCGAGCGGACGGTGACGTCGGGGTTGCGCAAGAGCTTGAAGCTTTCCGTCTCGTAATCGGAGAAGAGCAGGAAGTTGAAGCGGCGCACTTTGTAGGGGCAGTTGTTGGAGCAGTAGCGGGTGCCCACGCAGCGGTTATAGACCATGGTGTTGAGGCCTTCCGGCGTATGCACGGTAGCGCCGACCGGGCAGACCTGCTCGCACGGCGCGTTCTCGCAGTGCTGGCAGGCCATGGGCTGGAAGTGGGCCCGGGGGGCGGAGAGATCGCCTTCAAAGTAGGTGTCGATGCGCAGCCACTGCATGTTGCGGCCGATGCGCACCTGCTGCTTGCCGACGACGGCGATGTTGTTCTCGGCATAACAGCTGACGATGCATGCGTTGCAGCCGGTGCAGCTGTTCATGTCGATGGACATGCCCCAGGCGTTCCCCGTCAGTACGTCCCAGTTGGGGAACAAGGTGGTGTCCATCTCGGTCTTCGAGCGGGTTTCGCCCTCGTTGGCGAATCCGGGGTTGGCCTTGTATTCGTCCAGCGTGGCGTAGCGGATGATGCCACGCTCGTTGATGGCCTCATCGGCTTCGAGCGAGTTGTTATCGTGCCCCTTGGGTTGGCCGAAGCGCTCGCCGCGATGATCCTGGAAGTGGCTCTTGGTAATCGCCAGGCCCCACGTGCCTTCCACCTTGGCGAGGGTGCCGGTGGTGTAGAAAGGAGTGTCGGCAGTGCGGATCAGGTAGGCGTTGAAGCCCTGGCCGGAGCCAACGCGGCCGGCCAGCTCGCGGCCGTAGCCGAGGTGGACGGTGACCGAGTTGTCAGGATGGCCGGGGACAGCAATGACTGGGGCTTTGACCTTGCGGCCGGCGACGGTGAGCTCGATGATGTTGTCTTCTTCGAGGCCGAGCTTGGTCAGTGTCGCGCCGGAGACCTGGGCGGCGTTGTCCCAGCTGAGGTTGGTGATGGGCTTGGGAAGTTCCTGGAGCCAGCCCACATTCGACCAGCGGCCGTCGTAGACGGTGGGGTCGGGGCGGAAGATGATCTCCAGTGCTTCTTTGGGAGCGGGAGCAGGCACTGTGGGAGCCTTGATGGCGGCGATACCGGCAGCGGAGCCGATGCCGGAGGTAGAGGCCGCACTGCCGTCAATCCATCCCGAATGCAGCGCCTTGCGCCAGCCCGATTCGAAGTCGCCCTTGATGACCGGCTTCCAGGTCTCACGGACTGCATCGTAGGGGCTCAGCATAGGCTCATTCAGCAAGGTCTGGAAGACATGGTGCGCGGAGCGCCCGCCGTAGAGCGGATCGATGAGCGGCTGGACGATAGAAGCGGTTCCGTCGTAAGCGCGGGCATCGGACCAGGACTCGAGAAAGTGAGCGGCGGGAATGTGCCAGTGGGCGATGGAGCCGGTCTCATCCACGTGCGAGCCGAGATGCGCAACGATGTTGACCTTGTTGAAGGCGGTCGCGAATTCGAGGTCGGCCGGCGCGGAGTAGATGGGATTGGAGTTGAGAATCACCAGCCAATCCACCTTGCCCGCGTTCATGTCTGCAACCAGAGCCTTGAAGCCGGCAAGCTGGTCAGAGGGCAGCGGGACGGCCGGTTCGTTCGAAGAGATCACCGTCTTCCCAATATTGCCCAGCGCAGTATTGATGGACTGCGCAAGCGCCGCGACTGACGCATCCTGATAGAGCCCCGGAATGACCACGCTCTTGCCCGCATGGGCCTTCAGGTCCTTGGCCAGGGCAGCGAGGAACTTCTTCTGCTCGTCAGTCCAGCTGTATGCGGGCGCGGAGACGCCGGAAACACCAACGGCGTTGGCCAGCGCGGCGGCGAAAGCGGGAATCTCGCTGGCGCGCAGGCCCAGCCGATGCTCGGCCTTGAGCCCCGTCGTGGTGGGTGTGGAATCGATGGCGTAGAGGCGGTTGAGCTTTTCGGGATCCTTGCGCCGCTTCGCGTAATCGCCTACCAGCTTGTGGAAGCCCGGGTACGAAGCGCCCGAAAGAAAATCCGCATCCAGCGAAACAATCACGTCGGCATCGGCCAGGTTGTATTGCGTGGCTGTGCCGTTCTGCAAGGCCGTACCAGCGATGCCGGGGTCGTACTGCACCAGTGTCGCCTTGGGATACGCCGCCTGCACGGCCTTCCACTGGCGGGCGAGTGTGGGCGAGGTGATGGTCGCCGAGAGGAAGTAAATCCCCGTCCCGTCCTTGGTGCCGGCAACCTTGAGACGGAAAGCCTCGGCGAACTCGGCCCATTCGCGGTTCTCGCCGCGATAGAGCACATGCTGCGAGCGGTCCGGATCGTAGAGATCGAGAAGCGTGCCCTGGGTGTAGGGGTCAGACGAGCCCAGGTTATAAGGATGCTCGGGGTTGCCGTCGACCTTGATGGGGCGGAACTGGTCGCTCTTCACCAGCAGCGGCACCGCGCCGGTGGCAAACGGATGCGCGGTGGCAAAGTACATGGGCTTGCCCAGGATGAGATCTTCGGGGGCCTTGACGTAGGGATAGATAGGCTCGTCGGGCTGCTTGGTGCAACCGGCCAGCCCAGCCAGCGCCATGGAGGCGCCCATCAGCTTCATGAATCCGCGGCGCGAGACGGGGTCGACCCACTCCTGCACCGAGGAGGGAAATTCACGCTCGACCGCGGCCTGGAACTCGGCCGTACCGGCCAGTTCGTCGACCGAACGCCAGTACCGGGGTCCCCGCAGACTGGTTTCCGTCTGCGGGGTGGAGTTGCGTTTACCCTTGACGCCCTTCAACTGCTCGCGCACCTGCACGAGGGTCATTGGCGCGGACTGCTCATTACCGTTTTGGCTCATCGGACCGTTTTCGTGTTTGCTCATCGGTGGCAGACCTCGCAGCTGGTCAGCTCCCTGGGGGTGCGGATCTTGTAGTGGCTCAGCAGGAAGTGGCCGAGCTCGTCCTGGCTGGTGAACTTTTCGTACTTCGGCGCTGCCGGCATGGCGGCGGCTACGTCGCTGACCGGGCCATGCGCGCCGCCCAACGGAAGTTCGAGTGAGGCAACCTCAGGTCCGGCGGAGCCGGGATCCCTGGTGGTGCAACTGACGCTCTGGGCGGTGGGCACGCCGGACTTTTCGTCGTTGACCGAGCACCACACGGGGCGATCGTCGGCGGGAGCTTCCCAGGCCATGTTGTAGATCTCGCTGGTGGGGCGGAGATTCTTGGCCGGATTGCGATGGCAGTTGAGGCACCACTCCATCTGCAGGGTGTTTTGCGCGTACATGAGGGGCATCTGATCGACGCGGCCGTGGCAGCTGGCGCAGCCGAGTCCCTTGTTCACGTGAATCTCATGGCTGAAGTAGACGAAGTCGGGGAGATCGTGAACCTTGGTCCAAACCAGGCTTTCGCCGGTGGCCCAGCTGTGACGGACAGGCTCCAGCAGTTGGGCGTTGGTCCAGATTTGCGCGTGGCAGTTGATGCAGGTCTTGGTGGGAGGGATTCCCGCGTAGCTGGATTTCTCGACAGTGACGTGACAGTACTGACACTGGAGCCCGAGGCCCTGGACGTGGTGTTTGTGGCTGAAGGGCACGGGCTGGTCGGGACGCTGGCCCTGCCGCGTAACCCAGGGGGAGCGTTGCAACTGGTCGAGCGTGACCCCCAGGGCGATCACGATCAGCCCCGTCAACACCAGGCTCGCGCGAGCCAGAGCGTTGGAGCTGCGGTCAAATATCTGCGCCATGAATGCAATCCCTGCTTGTTATCGTTTTTTTAAATTTGCCCGCTGTTGAAGCGGACCCTTGTATTGGCGTCTTGCATGCGACCGATGTGCTGGCGGTCACATAGGTTGTGTTCAAAAAAACTTCTTGAGCAAAACTCACCCAGGAGGTGGAGAACCCCGAAAAAACAATATAGCAGCCGAAGGGCGGGGAGCGGGCGGATAAGATGGCAAAAAATGTAAAAAAAGTTTTCGCGAAGCCACTTTGTAATCCGCTGAAAAGAAAACAGGTTGTGATAAAGGGTGGCGAGGGGAATAGAAAAGCATGCCTCTGATGGCCGGTGTCCCAGAGGCTGGGATATCGTGTTCAAAATAGCACACGGAATCCGGCTTCCGCCAGTCGCGCGGAGAACTCGACTCAGCCTTTCCAGAAGGCGACGATGAGGCCGCCGGCGACAATGAGCGCGCCGCCGGCGTAGATGGGCGCGGTGGGCGACTGGCCGAAGCGGACCTTGTTGAGCAGCTGGGCCATGAGGAAAAAGAGGACAACATAGGCGCCGAGGAGCTTGCCGAAGTCCCAGCGCGGGACGTTGACCACGGAGCCGTAGGAGGCAAGCACGGCAGCGCCGGCAAGCAGCGCGAGGACGCGGCCGAGGCCGGAGGAGCGATAGAAGCCGACCTGAAAAAAGGAGTCGCCCCAGGCTTCAAGGAAGGCGGCGAGAGTAAGGACGGCGAGAGCGCCCAGCGGATTGGCGACCAGCCGGTCAAGAAGATTCATGGGTAAGACCTCCGGGAAAAATGGCAAGAACAGGGGATGCGGACCGTGTGCGCCCCGCTTGCGGAATGGCTTTCGAAGGGGCCGCGGTGGGAAGCGTGGCTCGATGCTAACAAAGGGATGCATTAAAATTCGTAAAGGCGTTGCAGCGTATCTCGAGAAAAATCATTTGCAAGTGCGGACCCGGAGAGCGGGACCCGGATTGTCGGGGTTTCTGCAGCGCTGGGATTGCTGACCGGAACTGATCCTACCGAAAGAAGGAACGACCATGAAGATTGCCGGGCTGCTGGTGATGCCAGCCGGTTTTTTCCTCTCGATTTCCGCACTGGTGCTGTTTCCGGCCACGAATGTGGCTGCACGAACGGCCTTTGTACTTTGCGGGCTGGCGGTTGAGGGACTGGGACTGGCGGTTACGGTGCGCGGACACATGGAAGCGCAGGGAAAGAGCCGGGCATGACGCCGAATGTGCCACCAGTGATGACGGAAGCGACATTTGCTTTGGTGCTGGTTCTGCTGTTGCTGGCACCATTGGCGATTGCCGGGGTAGCGCTGATCAATACCGGGTTGGGACGGTCGCGGTCGGCGGCGCAGGCGCTGCTGGGCAACCTGGCGATTGTTGCGGTGACTGCGATTGTGTTTGCGCTGGTGGGCGCCACGCTTGCGGGAACGCTGGGCGGCGCGGGGCACACGTTTCATCTGGCGGGCAAGGCCTGGAACTGGATTGGAGCGGGGCCGCTTTTTCTGGGTGGTTTGGGCACTGCTCCGGCGCAGGCGCAGTTGGGACTGCTGTTTGAGCTTCTGGCCGTGGCGCTGGCAGCGCTGATTCCCTGGGGATCGGGAGCGGACCGCGTACGGCTTTTGGCGGGGTGCGCGGTGGCCGCGATGATGGCCGCATTTGCGTTTCCTCTGCTGGTCCACTGGGTGTGGCAGGGTGGCTGGCTTGCGCAGCTGGGCGCGAACTTCCAGCTTGGCGCCGGATTTCTTGATCCTTCGGGCGCGGCGACGATTCATGTGCTGGGCGGATTGAGCGCGCTGGTGGTGGTGTGGATTGCAGGGCCGCGCAAGGGCAAGTTTCCGCAGGGAGGCTTTGCCACGGCAATGCCGGGCCACAATGCCGTCTACATTCTGTTTGGCTGCCTGCTGGCGCTGGCGGGATGGCTGGCCTTTAACGTGGCCGGAGCGGTTCTGTGGCTGCACGCGCCCTTGAGTGCACAGCCGGTGACGGCGGTGAACACGCTGCTTTGTGCTTCGGGCGCGGTGGCGGCAACGTTTGCGGTGACGCGGATTCGCTTCGGCAAGCCGGACGCGAGTTTGTGCGCGAATGGATGGCTCGCCGGGCTGGTGGCGTCGAGCGCAACGGCGGCGATTGTTTCGCCAGGGCCGGCGTTTGTGACCGGCATTGTGGCCGGCGTGCTGACGCCGCTGCTGGTGGAGGTGCTGGAGCTGGCTGCCTCCATCGACGACCCCTCGGGCGCAATCGCGGTGCACGGCGCGGGCGGGCTATGGGGATTGATTGCGGCGGGGAGCTTTGCGCCGCAGGCGGGGCAGTTTGCGGCGCAACTGGTGGGGATTGCCGCGCTGCTGGGTGTGGTGCTGCCCTTGCTGTATCTGTTGCTTTGGCTGGTGAACCGCGTGTCGCCGCTGCGCGTGGACCAGGATGGAGAGCGGATCGGGATGGACCTGCACGAGTTGGGCGGCGGGGCCTATCCGGAGTTTGTGATCCACCGGGATGACTCGTACCGGTGAAAGACCAAGGGACCAGGGACTGAGAGACTGAGGGACTAAGAGACTAAGGGACTGAGGGACTGAGGGACGGAGAGCCTGAGGGACTGAGAGATAAGAAGCCTGAGGTCACCCGAGTTTCTGCATCCACACCCGAATGTGTGATTTTTGGTCTCGCTTGAAGATGTGTACTCTTACGCTGGGAAAGACGACTCATGGGACTCTTCAGCCATCTTTTTTATCCGTGGAGCCTGCTGCTCCAGGTGGGCGCGGTGATCCACTTCATCCGCCGGCGGCCGAGTGTCTATTGGCTTTACATCATCGTGTTTCTGGGGCCGATTGGCGCGCTGGTGTACCTTGCGGTGGAGGCTCTTCCCGACGTTGGCCTGGCGCGCGAGTCTTTCAAGGTGTTTCCGCGGCGCAAGCGGATTGGCCAGCTTGAAATTGCGATTCGGGACAATCCCTCGGCCGGAAATTATGAGGAGCTCGCGAATCTTTACATGGACGACGGCAAGCTGCAGCTGGCCCGATCCACGTTCGACAAGGCCATTGCCGCACGCAGTGACACGCTGGACACCTTTTACCGCCGCGGCGTGTGCGCCCTGCTGCTGGGAGACGCGGCTGGCGCGCTGCCGGACCTGGAAAGGGTTGTCGCCAAAGAGCCTGACTACGATTTCCGCCGCGCCGCGGGACTGCTTGCTCACGCGTATGCGCTGACCGGGCAAAAGGAGAAAAGCGAGGCGCTGTTCCGCCAGGTAACAACGCTTTCGACATTGGCAGAAACCTACCTGAACTTTGCGGAGTTGCTTGCTTCAGAGGGTCACAACAGCGAAGCGCGCCAGTGGGCGCAAAAGGTGCTGGACAAGAGGCCCACGATGCCCGGCTATCTGCGCCGCCGCGAGCGTCCGTGGTTTCGCAGCGCAGACAAGCTTCTGAGACGCCTGCCTGCGTGAGGCAGATTTGTCCCGGTGACTACCGGCGCGCCAGCACCATCATCAGCACAAAAATCGCGATTGGCACCAGTGCCAGGCCCGCATAGAGCAGCAGGCGGCGGGTGGCAGGTAGCTTCATCTTGCGCTCGGTCGCTCGTCGGTCTCTGCTGCCTTCAACGCCCACCAGCTCCTGGTGCTCCAGCTCCCAGGCCATCTCGCTCGCCGTCTGGTAGCGGCGGCGCGGGTCGCGCTCCAGGGCGCGGCTGAGGATCTCGTCGAGCTCGGCGGAGATCTCCGGGCGGCGGTCGCTGGCGGGTTCGGGGTCGTGAAGGACGCGCTCATTCATCACCGCGAGCGGGTTGGGTCCTGTGAAGGGTGGTTCGCCGGTGAGCATCTCATAAAACATGATGCCGAGGGAGTAGATGTCGCTGCGCTGGTCGCCGCGCTGGCCCTTGACCTGCTCGGGCGAGATGTAGTCGGGTGTGCCGAGCGTAGCCGACATGTCGACGAAGGTGATGCGGCGGGCGTCTTCCTTCATGGCGATGCCGAAGTCGATGAGCTTGATGCGGTCTTCACCGTCGACCATGATGTTTTCCGGCTTGAGGTCGCGGTGGACCACGCCGTGCTTGTGCATGGTGTCGAGGGCATCGCAGATTTGCAGCACCAGGTTGGTGGCGCGGTCGATAGGGAGCTGGCGTTCTTCGTTGAGGATGGCGCGGAGCAGGCGGCCGTTGACCCATTCGATAACCATGTAGAGGCGGCTGCGGTCTTCGTGGTCGAAGGTTTTGACCACGCCGGGGTGGTCGAGCTCCTGGCCGATCTCCTGCTCGCGGCGGAACCGCTCCACGAGGACCGGGTCGGCTTCCATTTCAGGGTGCGGAACCTTGATGGCGACGAGGCTGCCGGTGTTGAGATCCGTGGCCTTGAAGAGCGTGGCCATGCCGCTGCGGGCCACCGTGGCATCGAGGCGGTAGTGGTCGAGCGTATCTCCGGCTTCAAGCGTGGTCATCAGTTTGCACTGCATAACACTTTAAATTCTTTCACTGAAGTCGTAAGAAAAGCCTCAGGAAGACGAAAGGGAAACGGGGTGATTGGTGGGTGGGCAGCGGAGGGTTGTCAGCTTGCAGTTATCCCATGGCTCAGTTGAGCCGCCAGGAGAAAGCGAGCCTGGGCATGGCATCCGAGGGGTTACGGGACAGGTGATCCGCTCAGAGTGGTGGCGCTGAGGCGATTGGGCTCTGAGCCTCTCCCGCGCAAATTCCTTCTGCTTCAGTCGCGTGGCAGATAGAATCGAAACTGGATTCCTTCATGCTGCTGCGTTTTTCCCGGATTTTGATTGGCTGCCTGTTTCTCGTCGTGCCGATGGCGCCCGCGTGGGCGGTTGCGCGCGGCGGAAGTGGTATTGCCGGGGCAAAGAAGGAACAGGCCAGGCCCGAGCCCCCGCAAGAGACGGGGTTTCTGAATCGCAGGATCGAATTGCACGGCGTGACTTACCGGTATGTGGTGTACCTTCCGGAGGACTGGCGCCGGGACGACCACAAGCTGTGGCCGATCATCCTGGCGCTGCATGGGCGCGGAGAACGGGGCTCGGAAGGGATGTGGCAGACGCAGATCGGGCTGCCTGAGGCGGTGCGGGACCATCCGGAGCGCTGGCCGTTTGTGATTGTGATGCCGCAGTGTCCGCTGACGAACGTGTGGACGGACGCGGAGATGCTGGCCATGGCAATGGCTGCGCTGGACAAGGAGACCGAGGAGTTTCACGGCGATCCGGAGCGGACCTACCTGACCGGGCTCTCGCTGGGCGGGTACGGGGCGTGGGAATTGGCGAAGGCGGTTCCGCACCGCTGGGCGGCAATTGCGATTTGCGCGAGCGGGGTGTTCTGGAGCTACGCGCCGGAGCGCTGGCAGGAAGTGGCAACGCTGCCGGCCGAGTATGCGCACGCGGTGGGACGGACGCCGGTGTGGCTGTTCCACGGGATGGACGACACGACAGTGCCGCCGCGAGAGAGCGAACTGATGTTCGAGGCGCTGAAGGCGGCGGGCGGGCACGTGCGGCTGTGGATGTTTCAGGGATTGAAACACGACTGCTGGACACGGGCATACGACGAGCCGGAGCTGCCTCGCTGGCTGCTGGCGCACCATTCCGAGCCTGCCACGGGTGTGGCCGCAGCAGAGCCGCCTGCGCTGGCGGAGCGGATGGTGATTCCCTTCCACCCTGCGGCAATCAAGCTGACTCCAGCGGCGATGGACGCGCTGGCCGGCCAATATGACGACCAAAGCGGACGGCCGGTGATTACGATCTTCCGGCAGGGGGATCAGCTCTACGAAAAGAACTCGCAGGGGGAGATTGCGGAGCTGGCGGCGGAGACGGCGAGCGTCTTCTTCTATGCCAACGGATCGAGTACGACTCGGCTGACGTTTGAGCACGACGCGCAGGGGCGCGTAACGGCGCTGGTGCTGCGCGATGACCGGCACGAGGAGCGGTGGGAGAAGCGGATTCTGGCTGCCAGCCGCTAGTGCGTTCAAGCCGTCAGCCGTCAGCTTTCAGCTTTAAAGCAACGGCTAATCGAAGCGGCTGAAAGGCGGACAGCCAGGGACAACTTCCAACCGCTCGCATTCGCAATAACCAAACGCTGAAAGCTGACGGCTGAAAGCTGGCCTTAGTTTGGCTCCTGCACAACCAGGTCGTCGGCCAGCGTGAAGTGGACGATGGACTCGGCTGGAATGTCGAGGTCGCGGTTTCCTGTCATGCCGGCTGCCGCTGTCCCCGCGCCGCCGCCGACCAGGCCGCCGACAACCAGTCCTACTCCGCCGGTGGCGATGCCGCCCACCAGCATTCCCAGGCCCGCGCCGCCGCCAATGAAGCCCGCAGAACGCCTACCCTTGCCTTTCCTGCTTTCAGCCAGATCCTTGGTGGTGAGCGGATATTCCGTGCCGTTGAGGGTGAGCGAGGTGAGGCGCAGCTCCAGCAGGGATGCGCCTTTGAAGTGACCGCGCCTGTGAGAGGCGGCCACGACGCCGCCAACGGGAGTCCCTTTGGGAACGATCACGGAGTTGTCACTGGCCAGGACGGGTTCAACCACTTCGCCGGTGAACTGGTCGCCCACGTGGCTGGACCTGGCGCTGATGCGCTGATCGATGCGGATGGCAAGGGCGGTGCCGGCGGGAATGGTGATGTTGGCGGGCACCACCGGCGGAGGCGGCGGGGGCACAGCGGAGACGGTGGGTCCGGAGGGTGCGGGCAGGGGCGCTCCAGAAGGCGGCGGAGTGACGGTAGTGGTGGTGGCCTGGGCGGTTTGGCCGGGAGCAGGCGGTTGCACCACCGTGGTGGTGGTGGCGCCGGTCTTGTCGATCGTGACGATCTGCTGCGGCTGGCCGGTTTTAGCCGCTTGAAGTTTGGCCTGTTCGAGCGCCTTTTCCTGCTTCGAGGCGCATCCGGTGAGGCCGGTGGCGCAGAGGAAGGCGAGAGCCAGGAACAGGAGGAAGAGCGGAGAGACTCGATTGAAAAGAGAAACGGTTGGGGGTTGGCTGCTGCGCTTCAACAGGATGGAATTGAACATTGGTGCTCCTTTTCGCTGAAGTTTCGAGATGCGGCGCAGCCCCCAGAGCTGCAAGTGCATTCAAATAAAGTATCCAACGTAGACTTCTTCATGCGGTAAGATGCGGATTCGCACAGCAAGGCTGTCTTTGGAGGGCGGCCAATTGGCCTGCGCCAGGTGCGCTGGAACGAAAAGTCCAGTCGTTCCGTAGTAGTCTCTGTACGGAAGTGGAGGAGGCGCCATGTTTTGCAGCGGATGCGGTCAGGCGATAGCAGTGGGTCAGCCGGTTTGTTCGCAGTGTGGCCGTCCGGTTGCGCCGGTGGTGCCACCCGTGCCGGGCATGCAGTTCCAGTTGGAGAGCTATGCCGGCAAGGTAAGGGCGCTGAGCGTGGTGTGGGTGATTTACGCCGGCTACTCCGTGCTGAGGGGGTTGGCCGGCCTCGCCATCTTCCATGCCTTCTTTTCCAACCACTTCGGCAACTGGGGGCATGGCCCATGGAACGACGGCTCGATGCCGCCGGAGTGGTTCGGTTTTGCCATCTTTCATTTCATCTGGATCGCGGTGATGATCCGCGTGGGGTTGGCCTTGGTGGCGGCATGGGGCCTGCACGAACGCACCCAGTGGGGCCGCATCGTGGCCATTGTGGCCGCTATCCTGAACCTGCCGCACCTGCTCCTGGGCACGGCGCTGGGGATCTGGACGCTGGTGGTTCTGCTGGGGTACCGGAATACAACGCTGTATGAGCAGTTGAACTGGAGCCCGCAGGCGGGGCCGACCCGGTAGGCGATATGCAGTGCGATTGTTGGCCGCGGGACGTTGGTCCGGGATGGATTTCCCCGCTCCGTTCCGTGTTCCAAATCACAAAACGGCCTTGCCCCGTGGCCTACAATGGAGGCCATGAGCTTCCCTCAGATACGGATGCGCCGGTTGCGGCGCAGTGAGCAAATGCGCGCGCTGGTGCGCGAAACCACGCTTGAGCCCGGCGACCTGATCTATCCCCTCTTCATTTGCCCCGGTGAGGGCGTGCGTAAGCCGGTCGGCTCCATGCCCGGTGTGTTCAACGTCTCAGTGGACGAAGCGGTGCGTGAGGCCGAAGAGGCTGCGAGCCTGGGGCTGGGCGGATTACTGCTGTTTGGCCTGCCGGAGACCAAGGATGAGCAGGGTGCGGGCGCATGGGATGAAAACGGCATTGTGCAGCAGGGGTTGCGGGCCATCAAGCAGACGGCGGCGGCGAGGAAGCTGGTGCTGATTGCAGACGTTTGCCTGTGCGAGTACACCAGCCACGGGCATTGCGGCATTGTGAAGGAGACCAGCGAGGGATGGACGGTGGAGAATGACCCGACGCTGGACCTGCTGGCCCGGACCGCGGCCAGCCTGGCTCTGGCAGGGGCTGATGTTGTGGCGCCAAGCGACATGATGGATGGGCGTGTGGCGGCCATCCGGCGCGCGCTGGACAAGCAGGGCAGCCTGGATACACCGATTCTGAGCTATGCCTCGAAGTTCGCCTCGGCCTTTTACGGGCCGTTTCGCGAGGCGGCGGATTCAGCGCCGCAGTTTGGCGACCGCAAAACCTACCAGATGGACGGCGCCAACATCCGGGAAGCGATGCGGGAGATTGACCTGGACCTGGGCGAGGGTGCGGACATGATCCTGATGAAGCCGGCGATGCCCTACCTGGACGTGATCCGGGCGGCGCGGGAACGGGTGGATGTGCCGATCGGGGCGTACCAGGTTTCCGGCGAGTATTCGATGCTGCAGGCGGCGTTTGCAAAGGGCTGGCTGGACAGGGACCGATCGATTCTTGAATCGCTGCTGGGGATCCGGCGCGCGGGTGCCGGCTTCGCGGTTACCTACTTCGCGAAGGATGCCGCAAAACTGCTGAATTAAAAAGAGTTATTTTTTTGGATGAAGAGATATATGCGCTGAGAAGAGAGCGCGAGAGCGGGGTGTATTCATTCTTTATCTGTATATAAGCTATATATGATATAAGTTTATAAACTTTGTCGAAATGGAGAGAGCCCTGAGCTTCTGCATGCTCGGAGTTGTTATCCTTTCGCTGGATCTCCTTATAGCTCATCTCGCATATAACTACAGAATCTTCCTATAGGCTGAGAAGCCCACATGGAATCGCTGCGGGAATATGTGGAGCTTTCGGGAGTATAGTCAATTGACTGCATAAGCAAGTAAGGTTTGCATATGGAACCACGGATCAACCCGTTTGCTCCTGGAGCGGGGTCGCCGCCGCCGGAGTTGGCCGGCCGGGGGCCGATCCTGGACCACGCGGCGATTGCGCTCGACCGGCTGCGCAACGGGCTGCACGCCAAGAGCATCATCCTGGTGGGGTTGCGCGGGGTGGGCAAGACCGTCATCCTCAATCGCATTCACATGCTGGCGCAGGAGGCAGGATACTATGCCGCCTTCCTGGAAGCGACCGAGGGCAAGTCACTTGCCGAGCTGCTTTTGCCGGCACTGCGGCAGATTCTTTACACGCTGAACCTGCGCGAGAACGTGAGCGACAAGACGAGGCGGGCGCTGCGGGTGCTGCGCAGTTTTCTGGGCGGGCTGGGGTTGAAGGCGAAGGCCGGACTGGGCGACCTGGAGCTGGAGCTGGCCATCGATCCGGAGACGGGAACAGCCGACAGCGGGGACTTCGAGGCCGATCTATCCGAACTGCTGCAGGCGGTGGGCGAAGCGGCGGCGGATCGCAAGTGTTCCATTGCCATCTGCCTGGACGAGGTGCAGTATCTGCACGAGCGCGAGTTCGGCGCGCTGATCATGGCGCTGCACCGCGTGGCGCAGCGCCGTCTGCCCCTGGCGCTGATAGCCGCGGGTCTGCCGCAGGTGCGCGCACTTGCGGGCAGGTCGAAGTCGTACGCGGAGCGCCTGTTTGAGTATCCGGAGATTGGTCCGCTGCAACCCTCGGATGCGACCGAGGCGCTGCAGATTCCGGTCCGCAACCTGGGTGTTCACTTCACCGCGGAAGCTCTGCACGAGATCATCGAAGTGACGCGGGGATACCCGTATTTTCTGCAGCAATGGGGATATGAGGCGTGGAACACCTCTGCCGGGCCCTCGATTGAGGCAGCCGACATTGAGCGGGCTACAAAGCTGGCCATACGCAGGCTGGATCAGAGCTTCTTCCGCGTCCGTTTCGACCGGTTGACGCCGAAGGAGAAGGATTATCTGCGCGCGCTGGCTGAGCTCGGCGCCGCCGCGCAGCGCTCGGGCGCCATTGCGGCGCGGCTGGGGGTGAAGATCCAATCGGTGGCGCCGGTGCGTGATTCACTCATCCGCAAAGGAATGATCTACAGCCCGGTGTACGGCGAAACTGCGTTTACGGTGCCCCTGTTCGATGAGTTCATGCGGCGGGTGATGCCCGTGTTCGATTAGAGAGGCGGCATGTTTCGTTGCGGCCTGCAATCCGCTTGAAACAAGCCGGGTGCTAGGGCGTATCGACATATACTGACGCGCAGCGTTGCGAGCGAAAATCCGGCCAGACGAAGCCGAGCCCGATGGCTGTGGCGGGTCCACTGTCGAGGGCGAGAATGAAGTATGGCCGGATTTGCGCCGCAACCCGGAGGGACGGGGCCATTTTTCCCCATTTCGTCGTCGATCGTCGCTCGCATACCCAGGTATGCGTCGCTCCTCTCTCCTCGAACTGAGAAAAAATGGCTCCCGTCGCTGTCGTGCCAGTATATGTCGATACGCCCTAGAGGTCTCGTTTCAAAGGCCTGGGACACCAGGAACCCAACTCTCCTTGTCCTGGGTCCGGCTACACGCGAATGAATGCCAGCAGATCCGCATTGACCTGGTCCTTCATGGTGGAGCAGAGCCCGTGGGGCGCGCCGGGATAGACCTTCAACGTTGACCCGTTCACCAGCGCCGCGGACAGCAGAGCCGAGTCGTTGATGGGCACAATCTGGTCGTCGTCGCCGTGGATGATCAGCATCGGCACGTCGATCTTCTTCAGGTCCGCGGTAAAGTCCGTCTCAGAGAAGGCCTTGATGCAGTCGAAAGCAGCCTTCAATCCACACTGCATTCCCTGCAGCCAGAAGGAATCGCGAAAGCCATGCAGATTCTTTGCGCCTGCCCGGTTGGCGCCGTAGAAGGCTTCACTCAGGTCCTTGAAGAACTGCGAACGGTCGGCTAGAATTCCGGCGCGAATTTTGTCGAACGCCTCCATCGGCAATCCCATTGAATTGACCTCAGTCTGCAGCATCAGCGGAGTCACGGAGCCGATCAGCACCACCTTCGCGACGCGCGCTGTGCCATGGCGCCCGATGTAGCGCGCCACCTCGCCTCCGCCGGTGGAGTGGCCCACATGCACCGCGGATTTCAGGTCAAGCGCCTCTGTCAGCGCCGCCAGATCGTCGGCGTAGGTATCCATGTCGTTTCCGTTCCAGGGCTGGCTGGAACGCCCGTGTCCGCGACGGTCATGGGCAATGGTGCGATATCCGTGCAATGCGAGAAACAGCATCTGGTCTTCAAACGCGTCCGCGCTCAGCGGCCAGCCGTGACTGAAGACCACAGGCTGACCCGCGCCCCAGTCCTTGTAATACAGCTCGGTTCCATCTTTGGTCTTCAATGTGGGCATTGGGGCGATCTCCTTGGTTGTTGCGGGGTGAGGCTACGGAATGGGTGGGTGGAGGATTGCAGGGTTCTCAATCGCACATGCGCAACGCCTGGCGACCCTGCACGGCCTGGCTTTCCGCCTTCTATATGGATGCCCACTGTATGCCTGGGGTTGTGGGCGCAATTGTGCCCAGGGCCCAAAGCGGTGTATGGCGCTTGATTGAGACCCGGAATCTGGGCCGTTCCAATCTGCTTCGCGGTTATTGAACAAAGCCTCCGGCTTCCATGCTGTCGCACAAATCACTTTGCGATGGGGGCGGTGTGTGGTCTTCTAAAGGCACCCGCCTATGCTCAAGATCCTGGAATCCTATTTTGAATTCACCCGCCTGGGGACTAACTGGCGTACGGAGATATTGGCCGGCGTTACAACGTTCCTGACCATGGCCTACATTGTGCTGGTGAACCCGGCAATCCTGTCGGCGAGCGGGATGCCGTTGGCAGCGGTGACTGCGGCCACATGCCTGTCCGCGGCGTTCGGCTCGATCCTGATGGGGGTTGTGGCGCGTTATCCCATTGCGCTGGCGCCGGGAATGGGGCTGAATGCTTATTTCACTTACACCGTTTGCCTGAAGATGCACATCCCGTGGCAGACGGCGCTGGGCGCCGTTTTCCTTTCCGGCGTGATTTTTCTCGCTCTCACGGCGGCGGGCATCCGGCAGATGATTCTGCGCTCCATTCCGCATGAACTCTATGCGGCTGTGGCGAGCGGCATCGGGCTGTTCATCGCGTTCATCGGGTTTCGCAATGCGGGCCTGGTCATCGGCGATCCCGCAACGCTGGTGGGGCTGGGGAACATTCGCAACCCAACTGCGGCGCTGGCCTTGCTTGGCCTGATTGTGATGGTGGCGCTGGAAGTGAAGAAGGTGCGCGGGTCGATCCTGATTGGGGTGCTGTTGATTACGGGCATCGCGTGGGCGATGGGGCTGGTGCACTGGACGGCAGCGCCGGGCGGCTTTCGCGCGCTGGGGGCTACGGCCTTCCAACTGGATATTCGCGGGGCGCTGAACAAGGGACTGCTGGAGATTGTTTTTGTCTTCTTCTTTGTGGACTTGTTCGACAACCTGGGGACGCTGGTTGCGGTGACCAAGCGAGCCGGACTGATCTCGGCAGACCACTCCATCCCGCGGCTCAACAGGATTCTGTTTGCGGATGCGACGGCCACGGTGTTTGGATCGCTGACCGGGACTTCGACGGTGACCAGTTATGTGGAGTCGACGGCGGGCGTGATGGCGGGCGGACGCAGCGGCGTGACGGCCATTGTGACCGGGCTGCTGTTTCTGGGAGCGGTGGTCGCGGCACCGTTTGTGGGGATTGTGCCACCGGCGGCGACGGCTCCGGCGCTGATCCTGGTGGGCTCGCTGATGCTGGCCACGATCACGGAGATTCGCTGGACCGATCCGCTGGTCGCAGTGCCCTCGTTTTTGACTCTGATTCTCATTCCGCTGACGTATTCGATTGCAAACGGGCTTGGATTCGGAATCATCGCCTGGGCCGTGCTGCACGTGGCCACGGGCAAGTTCAGGAAGCAGGACTGGCTGCTTTATGTGCTGGCGGCGCTGTTTCTGGCGCGATTCATCTACCTTGGGGCAAGCTGAGTTTCCAACAACATCGCTTGACTTCTGCTGGGTTGCTGTCCCGGCTGGTTCTTCGCTGGTTGGTGAAGAGGAAAAAGTCGTAAACTCATTCCATCCACGCCCTGTAGTATGAGTGGAAGGCCTGAGTTGCAGACTCGAAGAATGTCGCTGATGAAGAAAGCACGGAGTTGGCGGTGGAAGGCAGGACGGCGGTTGCCGTTGGCGGGCCTGGCGGCGATTGCGCTGGCTTGCCTGGCGGTTGCTCTGGGGCTTTCGGCTTGTGAAAATGTCGCCAGCTACACCCAGCCCAGCCTGGTGCGCGTGATCGACGCCTCGTACATTGCACCGGCAGTCAATGTGAACGTGGAAGGCACGCTGCTTGCCACCAACATCGGCCAGGGGACCATCACGCCATACGGGACGCTGCCCGCCTCAAGCGATGCGGTGATCGACGTGACCGCGGCTACCGGCGGCGCCACGCTGGTGAGCACCAACGGGACGCTTCTTGCAGGACATCAGCATTCGGTGTTTCTTACCGACAACGGTACGGCGCCCACCAGCTATGAGGTCACCATCCTGGAAGACCAGCAGGTGCCTGCGGCGAGTGGGCACTCGGCCTTCCGCTTTTTGAACCAGGCCCCGACAACGGGCGCCGTGGATGTGTACATGGTGCCAAGCGGCACGACGCTGGCGAACTCGATTCCATTGGTCACGGCTTTGCCCGTGGGCGCGACGGCCGGCTATGTAAGCTTCACCTCGCAGACGGTGACCATGGTGATTACGCCGACTGGCGCCGTAACCCCGAAGTACACCTCCCAGCCACTGTCACTGACCGGCGGCGAAGTGCGTACCGTGTTGATTGTCGATACCCAGCTGACGAGCAACCCACCAGTGGAAGTGTTCACGGCCAACGACGTGAACTAGGTATCACCTTTGCGCAACCAGTCCTTCCTTCGCATTTTGCCCAGCCTCTGTCTATTGGCCTTTTCGATCGCGGCCGGCGCAGCGCCACAGAGGGCGGACAGCTACCAGGTGGTTCACGCCTACCCGCACGATACGCAGGCCTTTACCCAGGGATTGGTGTACGTGGATGGTCACCTCTACGAGAGCACGGGGATCAAGGGCCAGAGTTCGCTGCGCATGGAAGAGGTTGAGACGGGGCGGATTTTGCAGTTCCAGGACGTGCCCAGCCAGTACTTTGCCGAGGGGCTAACAAATTGGGGCAACACCCTGGTGCAACTGACCTGGGAGAGCCACGTGGCGCTGGTCTACGACCGGTCGAGCTTCCGGTTTCTGCGCATGCTTCCCTACCCCGGCGAGGGTTGGGGACTAACCCAGGATGGGATACACCTGATCCTCTCCGACGGGACGGCGGCGTTGCGGTTTCTTGACCCTGCAACCTTCCACCAGGTGCGCCGCGTGACCGTGAAAGACCATGGCCGGCCGGTGGCCCAACTGAACGAACTGGAGTTCATCCACGGGCAGGTTTACGCGAACATCTGGCACTCGGATCGCATTGCCCGGATCGATCCGGCGACCGGGAAGGTGCTGGGCTGGATCGACCTTGCCGGGCTGCTGCCCAGCGAGGAGCGCTCCAATCCGGAAGCGGTGCTGAACGGCATTGCCTGGGACAGCCAGCACGAACGCCTGTTTGTGACCGGGAAACTGTGGCCGAAGATATTTGAAATCAAGGTGATCCCGGCAAAGGGAATGGCGGCTCCGGTGCCGCGGGCCCGGTAGCGGATCACTGGGCAGAACCGCGGCTGGATTCGATTTTGGATCGGTGCGGAAGTTTCCCAGAGCTGGTATCTCCGGAAGGGTGCCTGCAATGAACTTTCCCCGAAGCCTGGATTTGCGCCCATCAAGCAACAACCGGATCAGTTCCACGAAAGCGATCGATAGGGGCTTGCAGCACGAAAACCAGGAGCTTACGATGATGACTAGAATTTCACTAAAGTTCGGCAAACCAGACGGTTGGCTGCTCGGTGATGTCCAAGCAAGGAAATGACTTGGCTTTGACCCTGGGGAGTTGATGACCTATGAACTGTCTTTGGTGTGGATCATCGAGCCTGCGCAATTCGCGGTTGCGTCCAGGCGACCTCTCCCACCTGATTCTGCTGCGTTTTCCTGTGCGCTGCAGGTCGTGTGAAGGACGATATTTTGCGGGTCCGCTGAGCGCGTGGAAATTGCATTTGGAAGCAAAGGCGCGCCGCGATGAAAGACGGCGCAGGGAATCCGGTTCAGTGTGAAATGCCGGTCAAGCCTTCCGCGTCCCCTCCGTTCTGTCGCGGACCCTGCCTGGAGTGGTTGCCGCGGGGTCTGAGCAGATTCGGCCGCCGGATACTGCGTAGGCTTCCCGCCTGGAGATGAATGGTCCGTTCACGGTCACAGACTGCTGAGAGCCCGTGCGCGCTATACTCTCTAGCCAATGCACGTTCCACACTTACTCGCACTGACACTGGAGAGCCAGCTGCAGGACACCGCCACGCTGACGATCATCTTCGCGTTCGCCGGCTACCTGGTTACGTTCATGAGCACGCGCATGCTGGCGCGGCGGCAGGACAAGCTGCGCCTGGTGAATATGCGGCTCAATGAGTTTTACGGGCCCCTGTATGTAGCCTCACAGGCGGGCAACATCGCCTACCGCTCGCTGCTGAAAAAGCAGGGCAAGACGCAGAGTGAGCCGATTACCGACGCCGAGATGAAGGAGTGGGTGCTGTGGATGACCACCATCTTCATGCCGCTGAACGACGTGCGTGAGAAGGTGATCATCGAGAAGGCCCACCTGATCATCGAGGAACAGATGCCGCAGTGCCTGCTCGATTTTGTGACCCACGTGGTGGGCTACAAGGCGGTGCTGTCCAAGTGGGCGGAGGGCGACTACACGGAGCGGCGATCGACGATCGGCTGGCCGCCGGAGTTTGACGTCTATGTGCACCGGTCGTACCAGGCGCTGAAGACCGAACAGACGCGTCTTCTGCACAATGCGCTGTGGAGGCTGTGGAGCCGGGTGGCGCGGCGAAAAAGGCCAGGACCAGCGAATAGGGAATAGAAAACCCGAGGTGCGTGAGATCCCAGGTTATGGCGGGCGGGGTTCCGCGCCGACCGAGCGCCAGGGAGAAACGATTCGGTCACGGGACAGGCGAAGCGTGGATTGGGCGCGAGATTCCGTACCAGGTCAGGTGGGAGAGACTTCCCTCGGGGACTGAAGCCTGCACTCTTCAAGATTGGCCACCAACTCAGGGTTTGCACGGCATGCACATGCAGCGCGGGCGGCTCCCGATTTGCGGGAAGCCGCCCGTGGCCATGCGTTGCAGGCTGCTTTAGTAGCGGTAGTGGTCCGGCTTGTAGGGACCTTCCACCGGCACGCCGAGATAGTCGGCCTGCTTGGGTGAGAGCGTGGTCAGCTTGACGCCGATCTTCTCCAGATGCAGCCGGGCCACTTCTTCGTCCAGCTTCTTGGGCAGCACGTAGACGCCCACCTTGTAGGTGTCCTTGTTGGCCCACAGGTCGAGCTGCGCCAGCGTCTGGTTGGCGAAGCTGTTGCTCATCACGAAGCTGGGATGGCCGGTGGCGCAGCCCAGGTTCACCAGGCGGCCTTCGGCGAGCATGAAGATGCTCGTGGCCGTCGGGGAAGGTGTACATGTCCACCTGCGGCTTGATGTTGAGCTTGGTGACGCCGGGCTCAGCGTTGAGCCGGTCCATCTGGATCTCGTTGTCGAAGTGGCCGATGTTGCAGACGATGGCCTGGTCCTTCATCTTCTTCATGTGCTCGAGGGTGATGATGTCCACGTTGCCGGTGCAGGTGACGTAGATGTCGCCGCGGCCCAGCGTGTCTTCGATCGTGGTGACTTCGAAGCCTTCCATGGCCGCCTGCAGCGCGTTGATGGGATCGATTTCGGTGACGATGACGCGCGCGCCCATGCCGCGCAGCGAGTGCGACGCAGCCCTTGCCCACATCGCCATAGCCGCAGATGACCGCGACCTTGCCCGCCACCATCACGTCGGTGGCGCGCTTGATGCCGTCGGCCAGCGACTCGCGGCAGCCGTAGAGGTTGTCGAACTTCGACTTGGTCACCGAGTCGTTGACGTTGATGGCGGGCACCAGCAGCTTGCCCTGCTCCAGCATCTTGTAGAGGCGATGCACGCCGGTCGTGGTCTCTTCGGAGACGCCGCGCCACTCGGCAGCAACCTTGTGCCAGTGCTGGGGATCTTCGGCATAGACCTTCTTCAGCAGATCCTTGATGACCTGCTCTTCGTGGTTGCCGGAGGGGGTGTTCACCCAGCCGTCGCCGTCTTCCAGCTCATAGCCTTTGTGGATCAGCAGGGTCACATCGCCGCCGTCGTCGACCACCAGTTGCGGGCCCTTGCCGCCCTTGTGCGCCAGCGCCTGGTAGGTGCACCACCAGTACTCTTCCAGCGACTCGCCCTTCCAGGCAAAGACCGGAACGCCGGTGGCGGCAATGGCCGCCGCGGCGTGGTCCTGCGTGGAGAAGATGTTGCAGCTTGCCCAGCGAACTTCCGCGCCCAGGCTCACCAGCGTCTCAATCAGCACCGCCGTCTGAATGGTCATGTGCAGCGAGCCGGTGATGCGCACGCCGGCCAGCGGCTTGCCCGCGGCATACTTGTTGCGGATCGACATCAGGCCCGGCATCTCGTGCTCGGCGATGGTGATTTCCTTGCGGCCCCAATCGGCCAGCGACATGTCGGCTACTTTGTAGGCCAAATCGGTGATTTCGAGGGTTGAAGTTGCCATTCAGATTCTCCTTATATCGTCAAATCGTGATATGTTGATATGTATCAGAACCTCAGTGCCCCGTCAAGGTGAAACTATGCCGTCAATCGTAAAAACTCTGCGTGTCGTCGCCGATCCCAACCGGCTGCGCATTCTGCTGCTGCTACGGGGCGAGGAGCTCTCCGTGGCCGAGTTGCAGGAGATTCTGGCCATGGGCCAGAGCACCATCTCCACGCACCTTTCCCAACTGAAGCAGGCTGGGCTGGTGGAAGACCGCCGCACCGGCAAGAGCAGCCTCTACCGGTTGAGTCACGGCGAACGGCATCGTTGCCGGCCTGCTCACTGAAGCGTGCGCTGAGATTCCCGAAGCCGCCGCCGACCAGGCCGCCATGCGCCGCGTGCTCAGAAAGAGACAGGACAAGATGCGCAGCTTCTTTGACTCGGTCGCCGGGCGGCTGGGCAAGGATTACGTGCCGGGCAAGAGCTGGAAGAGCATGGCCGAGGCGCTGCTGCGTCTGATGCCGCCGATGGTGATCGCCGACCTGGGCGCGGGCGAGGGCGCTTTTTCGCTGCTGCTGGCCCAGCAGGCCAAGCAAGGTCATCGCCGTCGACACCAGCGCCAAAATGATCGAAGTCGGCCGCGAACAGGCGCTGCGCCACGGCGTCGACAATGTCGAATTCCGGCTCGGCGACATGGAAGAGGTGCCCATCGACGCCGCCGCGGTCGATCTGGTCTTCTTCTCGCAGTCGCTCCATCACGCCCTGCATCCGGAGCGCGCCATCTGGCCGAGGCGCGCCGCATTCTCGTCCCCGGCGGCCGCATCGTCGTCCTCGATCTGGTCAAAGCATCGCTTCGAAGAAGCCCGCGAGCTTTACGCCGACGAGTGGCTGGGCTTCAGCGAAACCGAACTGGAAGCCATGCTCGAAAAGGCCGGCTTCACCGGGATCCACACGTCCATCGTCCACAAAGATCCCGAGCCTCCCCAGTTCCAGACCCTCCTCGCCGTCGCCAAAAAGCCTGCCGAAAGCGCTTCGTGAGCGACCTGGCGATTTTGCGACAACGGGGCATCCCTCCCGGCCACATGGGCATATATGGGGACCAATCCCATGTTGTCGAAAACGCGGCTTGGCGGGATCCTATGGCGAGAGGAACGCCGCGCTCGGCGCCCCGGAAAAGGTGCCGGTGTAAAGGGCCCTCGGGTGCCCTGAAGCCACTCTGACAACCAGTCTCAGAAGAGTCTTGCGCCAAAGCTGTTCCAAGGCGTACTCTACTGGCCTTGAAACGCCAAAGTGGAAATCCCCGGCACGCAATCTGCGGCGGCACTTCGAAAAATGCGCCGAACACCCGCGGCAACGAGAGGTGGTGAATCGTGAGCCTGAGTAGCAGCAACAACGCAATTCTCGTCGACAATTGCAAGAGTCTGCAGAACCTGACTGTAACCCTCCATGTCACGCTGGACCTGGTCACGTCCGGAAATAATGGATTCTCGCTGCAATTGAATTGCTATCCGCAGACCAACCCCCAGGCTACCTATTCGGGCAAGCCGCTGAATTGGTTTCAGTACGTAATCGCCGTAGAAAACAATTCGGTTCAGTGGGGGATCCAGTATTGGTCCGAGGTAAAGGGTTTCGGTTTTAGCCCAGCCAACAATTACTCTTCATTCGCCTCTGCCGCATCGAATCAGGTGCCGGCAGGCTCGGTGATGAGAATTGCACTGCATACGGATGCCAACGGCAATGTGACAAGTGCAACATTCAGTCTTACCGATCCCGCGGGTCAGGTTTCCAGCTACACGTTCACGTTCCCGTCTGACTGCCTGTGTGCAATTTATGGCTTCCAGGTCGATCTCGTGGGTCCGCCGAGTGGCACCCACACCTGCACATTCACATCAGGATTGGGAGTCCTGACCTACTGGGTATCCACAGGCACGCTTACGGAACAGAGTACGAACACCTGCGGCGGCTCTCAGCCCGGCACGGGAGAGACGTCCAATGTCCTGTACGGCGATTTCGTGCCGCCTTCCGGCCAGGAGATATTCCAACTGTTCGTTGGATAGGACGAAGGCCGTTGTCTTAAGGTGATCGGTGCCGAAGACGCCTCTCAGAAAATGGGACTCTCAGAAGATGGCATGGGTTACAGCGAATCCCTAATAGCTGTACCTCGAAGCTGAAGCGCTCAACCCGCCGCGGCCGCAACCGGGGTCCCCGGCGACAGGTCTTCGTCGCGGGGGTGGAAGGAGCAGCAACCCGCCTCGGACTCAGCGGGGCATGGTAGTTTTGGATTTGCCCTGACTAAACAGCTTGATGAAAAACTCATCCAAACCAGGATTCCCCTCGTGTCCTGTTTCTGAAGTTCGCAACCTAAATGACGCTGTCATCCTGAGCGACGCTTGGCCCGATTTTGGGCCAAGTGGAGTCGAAGGACCTGCATTTCGGGGCTTCGATTTATGCTGCGAACTTCGGGGACACCACCCTGCGCCTTGTAACAAGGGCACGGCTTCAGCCGGGCCGTAACCGCAACAAAACAATTGAGGGCTTTAGCCCCTGCGGGAAGCCTTTCACACGAGTTTTACCCTCAAATGGAGTTTTTCACCAAGCTCTAAGGCTCCGGACTTGTCCCGCACAGCCGGACTCTCATCCCGCGCCGGCAAATTTTCCCTCGCGCATTTGCACATAATTATTGCGCATCCGGCGCACACTGGTCTTGAAGGGTTGAATCATGCAAATCTCCAGTCTCCACAAACCGGAGAAAACCAGCCCGAACCTCGCAGCCCGGACCAGGAACATATCGATTTTCCTGGTTTTGCTCTATACCAATGAAACTAAATAAGTTACATGCAAAATCAGCCATTTTGTGCTTTGATATACTTGACGAACGAAAGTTGACGCGACCACAAAGCCCCGGGGTCCCCGGCGACAGGTCTTCGTCGCGGGGGTGGAAGGTCCGGGACCCCCGGCGACAGGTCTTCGTCATTCTGGATTTGCCCTGGTACCGAGTCGGCTTCTCGCTAGCGTTCTGAAAGCACGCGCAGACCTCGCATCCCGGGATGCTGCCCATTTTCAGGACAAAGCCGGGCAAGTCGATCCCACTCTCGCCGCCGCCAGTGCGTGCATCAGGAAACAAATGTGGGAAGCCACGATTCTCGCCCGCCGGTCATTGCCCACGGGCAGCAGGACTTGCGAGTTAAGGCTGGATCGGCTCGGCGATATCGTTCCTCTGCGGCACGCCGCCTGAACACGATCCCGAGGAACTGGCGTCCTCCGCATCGGTTACGGTCAAGACGCAAATTCGCTGCTTTTGCTTAATCAGTTCGTTGGTTGCAGGGTCGGTGAGACCCGTAGAGACCATGCGGACAATCTGAAACTGTTCTCCCTGCTTGATGCCAGAAGATGTTCCCTTGTTGATCAGGACGCTCCCATTCGCAATCCCGGCCACCAGAATGCCGCCGGAGGCCGGCGCCTGGGCCAGCGCGCTGGCCAGTTTGTCGGCAAGCTCCTGCGTAAACTGGTCGGTAGCTTTCGTCCACAGATCGTTCCACGTTGCCTGGAGACCTTCGCCGGTGGTCTTCGAGACCGGCCACTTCCTGGTCTCCGACGCGACTGCGTCCTGCTTGAAAGAGCAGGAGGGCTGGGCCAGAATCGCACCCGTCTCCACATCGATGAGCCCTGCATTGGCATCGGCCTGCACCGTGGCAATGTCCTTTGCGGATGCGGCCGAGCTTTCCAGGTGATGGCTCTGAGTACCGCTGGTGACGTTAACCAGCACAATTTGCGCAACGCCCAGTAGTTTGCCGATGTGCGCTGCGGTCGCGGGTGAAGAGCGGTCGCTATTCTCAAAATTCTGGGTCTTGAGGAGCAGGTCAATGTCCGTCTGCGCAATCAAGGTAATGCCGGGCATGGCGGCCAGCTTTCCTGTCAGGCTCAGCGTCAGGCGATTCTCTCCAATTTTATAGATGGGCATCGCCTGTTCAAGCGCGCCGTTCCCTGCGATGACTGCGATGCGCTTGGCCGGTTGGGCGTAGAGAAACTGACAGAGAAACAGAGCCAGCGCGCACGACCATCTCGTGTGCCACATGCGTCCTCCAGCGACCGACAAGGCCCGCACCCAGGTCAGCGCCTGCTTCCTTTTCTGTCTGGTACGGGGCGTTTTGAAACAGAGCCCAATTATAACCCTGATTCGCGGTTCCTCCGTGGATGCACTGAGATCCGGTAGCGGGTCAGATGCTTTCCACAGGGGTTAGTTTCGATTCGCACCCCCAAGCGATGACGGCGTAACTACTGCTCGATTTGCCTTGACCTCTTTTCGACTGTTTTCGGCCCAGGAACCGCCCCTTTCGCCCGCAAATGGCCCGATTTCGCAACCTGCGAAGGTTCAACCAGCCAGTTCCTTTTACGGTCGCGCACCAGCCCGCTCCGCCTCCAGCAGCATCCGCTTCCGATCCAAGCCCCAGCGATAGCCGGTGAGCGAGCCGCTGACACCCACAACGCGATGGCAGGGCACAACAATGGCGACGCGGTTGGTGGCGCAGGCGCGAGCGACGGCGCGGGTGGACCTGGGCTCGCCCATGTCGCGTGCCAACTGGCTGTAAGTACGGGTTTCACCGCGGGGAATGGCGCGCAGAGCCTGCCAGACGCGGAGCTGGAAGACGGTTCCACGCAGGTCAAGGGATTCCGTTGTGGCGCGGCTCGCAAACAGATCGGAGCCGTCGCGCACGCTCTGCAAGGCTGCATCCACAAGGCGAGCCAGAGATGGATCGCGGCGCAGTGTCGCCAGCGGGAACTCTTCGCGCAGACTGGCCTCGGCCTCCGCGGAGGTCGTACCGAGGGCGAGCCAGCATAGCCCGCGCTCGGTTGCGCCAACGATCATCCAGCCGAAGGGGGTGCGAGCAGCGGCCCAGCCGATCTGCTCGCCTTTACCGCCTTTGGCGAATCGCGCGGGCGTCATGCCGAGGGCAGAGCCCTCGTAGGCGCGGCTGGATGAGCCGAAGCCGGCTTCGTAGATGGCATTGGTCACAGTGCCTCCATGTTTGAGCTGGGTGCGCAGGCGGCCAGCGCGCAGGGCACGCTGATATTGCAACGGGCTGACGCCGAATTGTTTCTTGAAAAGCCGCTGTACGGTGAAGGGGCTGAGGCCGGCGACGCGGGCCAGTTCTGCCAGGGGGACGGCGCGGTCCAGATTGGCTTCGATTCGGGCGCGAATCTTTTCCAGTGGGCTGGTTGGTGGGGTGGTTGGTCTGCACCGCTTGCAGGGGCGGAAGCCGGCGGCCTGCGCGGACTCGGCGGAAGAGAAGAAGCGGACGTTGGCGTGGAGCGGCCGGCGGCTGGAGCAGGAGGGGCGGCAGAAGACGCCGGTGGTGTTGACTGCATAGAAGAAAGATGCGGCGGGATCGCGGGCAAGGAGCTGGGCCCAGGCGGTCTCGGGGTCCACGGCCGCCGTTTGTGCTGGAGCAGGCCGGTTCGCGGGTTGAGCGTTGCTGTTCATGGGAACTATCGTCGCCGATTTACTGATTGGCTGCACTCCGATTCTTGCGCGCAATTCGGATTTTCGAACCGGAGCCTGCTGGCTTGTGTGCAAAGCGCTCGCGCCTGGTTTGCGATGGCAGCGGCACCAAGCGCACTCATTCGAGCCGCGACTCCTTACCGCGCATTCCCTTGAGCATCAATTCGGCGCGGGCGAGATCTTCTTCAGTGTCGACGCCGATGGTGTCGCGGGGAGCGGGGGCTACGTAGATGTCAATGCCGTTGTCGAGCAGGCGCAGCTGCTCGAGGCGTTCGACTTGCTCGATCCAGGAAGTCGGAAGGGCAGCGAACCGCTCGAGCGCGGCCTTGCGGTAAGCGTAGATGCCGAGATGCTTGCGGTAACCGGCGAAGCCCGGTCCATCGCGGTCGAAGGGGATGGTGGCGCGCGAGAAGTAGAGGGCGCGGCCGTCGAGGGCCGTGACGACTTTGACGGCGTTTGGGTTGTCGATCTCGTGGGGCGGACAGCGGACAGCCAGGGTGGTCACCTGGACTTCGGGACGGTCAAAGAGAGCCAGCAGGGGCGGGAAAAAGTCTGGAGTGAGGAGGGGTTCGTCGCCCTGGATATTGACGTAGATGTCGGCGTCGACCTGGCGGGCCACCTCGCGGACCCGATCTGACCCGCTGGCGCAGGCCGCCGAGGTCATGACGACGGGGATACCGCGCTCGCGGCAGACAGCGGCTACTTCGTCAGCATCGGTGGCTACCAGCACGGGATCCATAAGGCCGCTTGCCTTGGCGGCGCGCCAGACCCACTCGACCATGGGGCGGCCGGCGATTTCGCGGAGAACCTTCCTGGTCAGCCGGGTGGAGCTCAAACGGGCAGGAATGACGCCGGCGATGCGCAACTTGTTCATGCAGGCGAGTCTATCGCAATGGACGCGGGAGGCTCATGCTGCAAAAACGGCTCATGTTGCGCTGGTTTTGCGGCCCGGAAGTGGTAGAGGCCGGGTTTGACCTGCAATCCGAAGGGCAAGTATCATGACGACAGGGATTTTTGTGCCGAATTCGCCACGTCTGGCGCCCTGCGGCGGAGTAGCTCAGATGGTTAGAGCGACGGATTCATAACCCGTAGGTCGACGGTTCGATCCCGTCCTCCGCCACCATAAAATCAATCGTTTAGCAGGTATCCCTGCATCCTTCCTCCTGATTGTCCCCGCAACTGGCGATTGCACCCCGTCGGAAACAGGGTGCAGTACGGCGCGCATCATGGCGCCTTGCGCGGCCAAATGCTCTCTATTGGCAGGCGTTTGAAGGCTCGAGCTCCGCCGCGGGAAGGCCGGAAAGTTTCTGTTTCTCCAGTTGCGCATTGAGGGCCGGAAGGTCAGTCTTGAGAACGTCGTTCCACTGGGTGATAACAGTAGAAATGTCCTTGCAGTAGTCGTGGAAGACCGATGTCATGGCCGGAGAAGGGTCGCTGTCAGCGCTATCAACCGTGGTTGCAAGCCCGCCCAATTGCTGATTGAGTTGCAGGAAGCTCGGTGGTATTCGCGTTCCGGGAGGGCCGCCTCCGCCTCGGTTTTCGGAACCCTGAAGACGCGCCAGCTTCATCTCAAAATCGTGCAGCAATTTCACGGTGTCTGCGTCTTGAGCGGATAGTTTCTTTTCGTCGCCATCGATGGACTCGCGCAGGGCAAGCGCCTGGTGATAGAGGGAGTAGGTTTCTGTAATTGCGGCACTGACTTGCTGGTGGAGTTCAAACTGGCGCTCGAGTGCGGCTTGCGATACATTGACGCGCGGATCAATCGCTATTTCCAAGGGCTGTTTATAGGTCTTTCCATCGACCGTGAGACGGATCTCGTAAGTGCCGGGAACGGCCAGGGAGCCTTGTGGCTCGCCGGGCGTGTTTTGATAGAGCGCGGAGATGGGATAGTTGTGGCGCACCGCCTGCGGTGGAGCATAACGCAGATCCCACACGAATCGATTATCGCCGGCATGCCGGGTGAGATTTTGAGGCAATGCGAGCCAGTAGTCGGGGACACTCGGCGGCGGTTCGGTATTCGCCGGCAGTGGCTGTGAATCAAACTGCCGGACCAGGCCGCCCTTGTTGTCGTAGATCGCGAGGGTGATGTCCTGCTTCGGTTCTGAATGGAGATAGAAATGCAGAATCGCGCCACTGGGCGGATTTTGGCCGGCGGGAAGTTCGGGAGGGATAGGGGTATCTCCGTTGAGGTCCACCTGCACGCGCAGCGTGCGGCCGGGGCGGTAAAGCGTAACTGGCTGCTTGAGGGTCTCCGCGTTGATCTGGCGTAGCGGCGAGATGTCATCCAGTATCCAGAAAGACCGGCCGTACGTTGCGGCGACAAGATCATTGCCCTCGATTTGCAGATCACGCACGGACGCTGTTGGCATGTTCAGTTGCAGTTGGCTCCAGTGATCGCCCTCGTCGAAAGAAACGTACGCCGCATTCTCAGTTCCGGCAAAGAGCAGACCCTTGCGCTTCGGGTCTTCGCGAACCACGCGCGCGAAGTCGCCGTTGGGAATGCCGGCAACGGTCTCCTGCCAGGTCTTGCCGAAATCATGCGTGCGGTAGATGTGCGGATTGTTGTCGTTCTCTTCGTGCCGGTCGACCGCGGCATAGGCTGTGCCGGCATCGAAGTGTGACGCTTCAAGAATGCTGATATTGGAGTATTGGGAAAGCCCCGTGGGTGGCACTGCGCTCCACGTGGCGCCATTATCCCGTGTCAACTGGATGAGGCCATTCGTGGTTCCAGCCCAGATTTCACCTGCGGCAACCGGCGAGGGTGAAAACGTATTGATCGCTGTGCGATTCGGCGGGGTTAGCGTTTCGTTTGCCTCGCGGGTCCGTGCGGGCTTGCCGTTGTTGGCGGAGTTTGCTTCAGCAACAGCCTTTGCCTGTTGCTCGTCATGCGCGTTCGCTGCGTCGCTGCCGGGGCGTACTGTCAGGTCAGGGCTGATGGGCTTCCAGTGCGTGCCCGCGTCAGACGTTTCGAGCAGGAACTGCGTGGCCATATAAAAGACATGGCCGTCTTGCGGGGAGAAGGCCAGCGGAGGGTTTTGCGCTGTGCGGTAATTTGTGGCGCGGCTGAGCGAGGGCGAGATTGTCTGGACCTGACGATTGATGCGATTGACGAGCACCACTCCGCGGCCAGGACCGCCGGCGAAGATCAGATTCGGATCGAGAGGCGACGGTACGATATAGCCAAATTCGTAAGCCGCAACCGGATCCCAATCCATAAAAGTGATCGCGCCGTAGTCACCGCGGCTGAGCGTGCCCACGGAACCTGAATCCTGCTGCGTGCCGTAGACCCAGTAGGGCCATCGATTGTCAGTGGACATGTGGTAAATCTGCGCTGTGGGCTGGTTGTACCAGGTGCTCCACGTTGCGCCTTTGTCCTGGCTGATTGTCGCGCCCTGGTCAGAGGCCATAATCATGCGCGTGGAATCGAGGGGATCGATCCATAGTGCGTGATTGTCATCGCCACCCGGTGCGCCCTTGAATGAAATAAATGTATGGCCACCATCAGTGGACCGGTAGAGAGAAGTCTGTGCAGCATAAACCGTTTCCGGGTCCCTTGGATCGATGAAGACGCGGCTGAAGTAGCCGCTGCCGGTGACACGGGGATCTGTCGTGCTCTTCGTCCATGTGGCGCCGGCGTCGTCAGAGCGATAAAATCCAGCGCCATCGCCGCGTGCGGCTGCGATGACGGCATACACGCGATTGCCGCCCAAGGCGGTGGCCAGGCCGATGCGCCCAAGATCGCCCTCGGGCAGCCCTGGGGAATTGAGTTTGGTCCAGGTATCGCCGTTATCGCTGGTCTTGTAGATGGCTCCGCCTTTGGTGCCGCCGATGAGATCGGCGTTGTTGCCCGGCGGACAGTAGTGGTGCCACAGAGATGCGTAGCCAATGTTTTTATTGACTGGGTCGAAGGCGACATCGATGGCGCCGATCTCGTCGGTTCCGGCAAGCGTCTTCTTCCATGTCTTGCCACCATCGGTGGTTTTGTAGACGCCTCGATTTGGATTTGGAGAGAACGTCTTTCCAAGCGCGGCAACCACGACGACGTCTGGATTTGCAGGATCAATCCACATGGCGCCAATGTGCTCAGTCTCTTCGAGTCCCACATGCATCCAGTTGCGCCCGGCATCGACGGACTTCCACACTCCGTTGCCGATGTTGGCCGCGGAACCAACCATCGAAACATCGCCCGTACCGGCATAAACGATGCTGGGATTGGACGGGCTTACCACGATCGCTCCAATCGAGGCCACTTTGATTTGATCGGCGATGGGCGTCCACACCGTGCCGCCGTCGATCGTCTTCCACACGCCTCCCCCCGGCGAGCCCATGTAGTAGACAGCAGCGTTGCCGGGAATCCCTGCAACAGCAGAAACGCGACCAGCGCGGAACGGACCAATACTGCGCCATTTCATTCCGTCGTAAAACGAGGGATCGACCTGCTGAGCAAATAGTGCGGATGCTGTGAGCGCGGCGAAAATGGAGACGAAAAGAAGCTTTTTCATGATTGTGTTTGTATGCCCGTCCGGGGCTGGGTTGAATTGCATTGGCGGCGTTGGTGTTTTATCACCTGAAGCAGGTGCACAGCGTGCTTTGAAAAACGGCTATGCCGGGCGAGTCTCGATTCGTCGTCATCTCCGCCGCCGGGCGATGCGCCGCCCGATATCTTGTACCAGCGAGTTGTTAGTGTAACGCAGCAATAAGGCGGAGACGAAGAGTTGAAGCCAGCGAACACGCCGGATGATATGCTGTGTGCGCTCGTAAAAAGCGATTTACTTCAGGCGCCAATGGTGCAAGCTCGACTATGACACAGACACAAAAATTGCTGGCGATGGCAGGCCTTGTTTTTGCCGCGGTGGGTGCGCAGGCGCAAGCTTTAGCACCGGGCACGACACAACCAGGTGTATGGGTTGCCAGTTGGGGCGCCTCGCAACAGATTCCGGAGCCGGAAAACGCTTTGCCGGCTGCCGATCTGCGCGATGCTACGGTGCGGCAGATCTTTCATCTTTCGATTGGCGGAACTCGACTGCGCGTGCATCTATCGAATGCATTCGGGAGTGAGTCTCTGCACTTTACTGCGGTGCACGTGGCACGGCCGCTTTCGACCTCCTCACCGGCCATTGACCCGGCGAGCGATCGGCAATTGCAGTTCGCAGGTAGCGCGGAGGTGACTGTCCCTCCCGGTGCTGAGTTTGTCTCCGATCCGCTGGACTACGCGGCCGCGCCCTTGTCGGACCTGGCTGTAACATTTCACCTGGATGCCGCGCCGTCGACGGAGACGGGGCACCCCGGATCGCGTGAAACATCGTATGCGGTGCATGGAGACGTGGTAAGTGCAGCGGCTCTGACCAATGCCAAGAGCGTGGATCACTGGTTTCAGATCTCGGCGATCGATGTGGAGAGTGCGCCGGGAGCGGCTTCTGTGGTGATTCTCGGCGATTCCATTACGGATGGGCATGGGGCAACAACGAACGGCAACGACCGCTGGACGGATGTGCTGGCGGCGCGGTTGCAGGGCTCGGCCGGGACGCGCTCAATTGGAGTTTCAAACCAGGGCATTGGAGGCAACCACTTGTTGACCGATGGCCTGGGGCCGAATGTGCTGGCGCGGTTTGACAGGGATGTGCTGGCACAGGCCGCGGTGCGATGGGTGATCGTGTTCGAGGGGATCAACGATCTGGGCGGACTGGCGCGCGAGGGCGAGGTGGCGCCGGCGCTGCATGCGGCGCTGGTGCAGCGGGTGATTGCCGCATACGAGCAGATTGTTCTGCGCGCCCATGCGCACGGGCTGCGCGTCTATGGAGCGACTATTACACCGTACGGCGGTTCAGACTATTATCATCCCGGGCCGCTGAGCGAGGCTGACCGGCAGACAGTGAACGCGTGGATCCGGGCCGCGGGTCATTTCGACGCAGTGATCGAGTTCGATGCGGCGGTGCGCGACCCTGGACAACCTGACCGGCTGTTGCCGGCCTATGACTGCGGCGACCACCTGCATCCCTCGCCGGCCGGGTACAAGGTCATGGGCGAGTCGATTCCGATCGCTGTGTTCGCGCGATAGAGGGGCAATTGCTTCCATGCGGCTGGGCCGTTCTTCTGACGATTGGGAAGATGCGAGGGGGAATCTCTTGATGCGCAGGACGCAAGCGACCCGGACTGGAGGCAGCCTGGTTAGTTTGTCGAAAACGCTTACATGGGTGCAAGGATGCTTTGGCAGAGCGTTGCTGGCGTGGAATTGAGAAATTGAAGCGGCCAACAGGGAGTCCTAATCAATCAATGAACCGGGAACTACATGATTTGACCGGAAGAGTAGCTGTAGTGACGGGCGGAACGACAGGGCTGGGCCGCGCCATCGCCCTGGCTCTTGCAGCAGCAGGGGCGGATGTAGTGCCAACCTCACGGCGTCGGGAACAGGTGGAGACTGCGGCCGCAGAGATTGAAGATCTGGGCCGGCACACTTTGAATCTGACCAGCGACGTGACGGAACGGGGATCGTTACAGACGCTGCACGATGTGGTCATGGAGAAGTTTGGCAAGGTGGACATTCTTGTGAACGCTGCCGGAATTACTCATAAGTCGCCAATACTAGAATTGGATGAGGCTAACTGGGCGCGCGTTCTCGACACGAACCTGACCGGAACGCTGCGTGCGTGCCAGGTCTTCGGCACAACGATGGTCAACGCGAGGTATGGGCGCATCGTTAACATCGCGTCTCTCTCCTCGTTCGTGAGCTTCCACGGCGTCGCGGCGTACTCGGCAAGCAAGGCTGGCGTTGCTTCACTGACCAGGTCGCTGGCCATCGAACTGGCGCGCAAGGGCGTCACGGTGAACGCGGTGGCTCCCGGAATTTTTCCTACACCGCTCAACTCCGCACTGGTGCAGGGCACGCCGCGTGGGGAGGAGTTGCTGCTGCGCACGCCCATGGGCCGATTTGGCGAAGCGCGCGAGGTGGGCGGAGCCGTAGTGTTTCTGGCGTCGGATGCAGCTTCGTTCGTGACCGGCCAGGTGATCGCCGTGGACGGCGGTTTTCTAGCCAGCGGAGTGAATCAATGACGGATTTGAACAGGTTGCACTCGTTCGCACTCGAGGAGATTGAGCCGCAATGAAGATCAGCAATGCGTATGTGAACATCACTTCGCCGGGCAGAAACTTTGTCACCGTGAAGATTGAAACGGACGAAGGCATTTTCGGCCTGGGCGACGGCACGCTCAACGGGCGGGAGTTATCGGTTGCGAGTTATCTCACCGACCATGTAATTCCCTGTATCATTGGCCGCGATCCATTTCAGACAGAAGACATCTGGCAGTATCTTTATCGGGGTGCTTATTGGCGGCGTGGGCCTGTGACCATGTCTGCCATCGCCGCGGTGGACGTGGCTCTATGGGACATCAAGGGCAAAGCTATGAATACGCCTGTTTATAACTTGCTGGGCGGTAAATGCCGCGAGGGCGTACTGGCTTACTGCCATGCATCCGGCAAGGATATCGAACAGGCACTGGAGGATGTGGGAAGGCAAAAGGAGCTAGGCTACAGGGCTATCCGTGTGCAGAGCGGGATCCCCGGGCTCTCGACCACCTATGGCGTTTCAAAGGGGCAGGGCCGTTATGAGCCGGCAGAGCGCGGGCTGCCGCCGGAGCTTGAGTGGTCCACGGAGCACTACCTGCGCCATATTCCGAAGTTGTTTGCGCGGGTGCGCGAGGTCTTCGGCGAAGAGTTGCATCTTCTGCACGATTGTCATCATCGCATGACGCCCATTGAGGCCGCGCGTCTGGGCAAGGAACTGGAGCCATTCCACCTGTTCTGGATGGAAGACCCCACGCCGGCTGAACTGCAAGACAGTTTCAAGATCATCCGCGAACACACCACAACGCCAATCGCCGTGGGTGAGGTTTTCAACTCAATCTGGGATGCGCACGACCTGATTCGCAATCAGTGGATCGACTACCTTCGCATGACGCTGGTGCACGGCGGCGGCTTCACACATATGAAGAAAGTCGCCGACTTTGCGGCGCTCTACCATGTGCGAACCGGCTTTCATGGAGCTACGGATCTATCCCCGGTGACGATGGCGGCCGCACTGCACTTCGACACGGCGATTCATAACTTCGGCATTCAGGAGCACATGGCGCACAACGATGAAACCGATGCGGTCTTCCCGCACCACTATCGCTTTGAAGATGGCCTGATGTTCCCGGGAGACGTCCCCGGGCTCGGCGTGGACCTGAACGAGGAGTTAGCGAAGAAATACCCGTATCAGCGGGCCTATCTGCCCATCAATCGCAAGCTCGACGGGACGCTCTGGGACTGGTAGCCACTCAAGAGTCGCTCCAAGCGTTTTGATAACTCAAAGCAGTTAGGATCGCCTCGCCGTCCGGGCGCGGCAGGCGCGTGACTGCCGCGCAAGCTAGGGATGGCCGTGGGCTTCATCGCCGGAGACTTTGCAACCGGCGACGACATCCCGGCTCGAAGAGAGAAAAGAGACCTTCGCAATCCTGGGCGTGAAGTTAGGGCCGTCTGGCGCTTCGACGCAGGTGGGCGAAGCATTTCCAGAGGGCGGAATCTTGATGGGCCGGAGATGAAGAGCGGTCAGGCGAACATAGCGGCCGCGGACGCCGTGCGCGTTGTCGGCGGTGTGCTGCCGGCCGGCCGCGGGAAATCCTGTTGCATACAGTCTGCGGATGTGGTGCAGTAGGATTCACGGGTGGACCACGGTTTGTGCCCGTTCACAGTCGCGTTTGCCGGTGCGCCCGCTTACGACAGCCGGACGGTAGAATTCTCCTGGTAGCCCGATGTACGATTTTGCACCCTGCGCCCGGAGGCGATCTCGCTTATTCCGGGACATTTGAAGGGACGCCGATGTTCTTAGCCAGGAGCCCAATGCGCGCAGGCAGTTTCACTTTCGTTTTTGGAATGGCAATTGGCTTGTCCCTTCTCGCGCCCCGCGCAATCGCGCAACAGGGTCCCCCGCTGTCGCCATCGGCCGCAAGCCTCACCCTGGACACTGAAGCCGTTTCTGCGCCCCGCTTCATTGCGGTCCACGGCCGTCGCGCGCTCATTGATGGATATGCTTCGCAGGGGCTGGAAGCCTGGGCCTATCCCTTCCAGGTTCTCAGTGGCTACCGCGTTGCGTTCCGGCCCCAGGGCGTGACCACTGCGATCGATGGTTCTGAGATTCTTCGCCGCGTCGTCTACCAGCCTGACTCCGTCACGCGCATCTATCTTGGACCGGACTTCATCGTCCGCGAAAATCTCTTTGTCCCTCTTGATCGCGCCGGCGCAATTCTCACGTATGCGATCCAGAGCAAAAAGCCCGTCGCCATCGAAGTCCATGCAACGCCGGTTCTGAACCTGATGTGGCCAGCAGCGCTCGGAGGACAGTCTGCCGAATGGAATCCATCTCTCTCGGCCTTCGTCCTGTCCGAACCGGCAGATGGCTTCACCGCGTTGGTAGGCTCTCCGCAGATTGTGGAGCACGACGACACCGCCAATCGCACCGCCCGCGGCGTTGCTGAAGCCGGAATTGGTTTTACATTGCAACCCGAACCCTCAGGCAGAGCTCGTGTCTTTCTCACGCTCAACCCGCCGCATGCAGCCGATCCCGGCAAACTTCTGCATGAGTTGTTCCGCGACAGCGACATGCTCCGCGCAGAATCAACGGCACATTTCCGCCAGGTCCAGGATCACCTGCTTGCGGTGGAGACGCCCGACGACCGAGTGAATCGCGCTTTTGCCTGGGCGGAGATCGCGCTCGATCAGGCATGGGTTTGCAATCCCGATCTTGGCTGCGGTTATGTTGCAGGGTACGGTCCGTCCCGTGCAGCGCGGCGGCCCCAGTACGCGTGGTTTTTTGCCGGGGATGGCATGGTTGCCGCTGAGGCAGCCATGGCCGCTGGCGATCGCGATCACGCCCGGCAGGAACTCGAATTCGTTCTTCGCTACCAGGACAGCAAGACGGGAATGATCTGGCACGAACTCTCGCAAAGCGCGAGCTTCCTCGACTGGGCTGGCAAGTTCCCTTACATGTTTGTCCACGTGGACGTCACGTTTCAATTCCTCAATGCTGTGGCAGGCTACGTTGCCGCCAGTGGAGACGTGGGCTTCGCAAACCAGCACTGGCCGGCGATTGAAGCTGCCTATCGCTATTGCCTGTCCGCCATCGACTCCGCCTCTTCCCTGCCGCGTATTCCAGCGGACAAGGAAGGAGGCAATGAGCAGGACCGGATGTCCGACGACCTCGGCCTCTCTACCAGCTGGGTTGCGGCTGCTGCAGGGTTCTCTCAGCTGGCCTTGCTCACTGGACACACCGGGCTGGCCGCCGAGGCACTCCGCGCCAGCCAACGTGCGCGCGACTCCGTCCCCGGCCGCTATTGGGATGCCGCCCAAAGCTTCTGGATCAGCGGCCACAATCCCGCAGGCGAGCCCATGCGCGAGCGCCGCAGCGGCCCAACAGAAGCAATCACTTTGCATGTTTTCAGCCCAGAGCAGAACTCACTTCTGCTCAATCAGCTTGCATCCTCGTCTTTTCAAACTGATTGGGGCACGCGGAGCATCGGCGCCGGCTCGCCGGGCTTCGATCCCGAATCTTACGGCAAGGGCAGTGTCTGGCCCGTCGCAACGGCGGCAACAGCCGAGGCCTTCTGGTCGGAGCATCGCCCAGTAACAGCGCTCGCCCTTTGGCAAACGCTGCTCCCGCTCTCCCGGCTTGACTCCCTCGGCCACATACCTGAAGTGCTGGCAGGCAACTTCTATCGGCCGCAAATCGAGTCAGTGCCGGAGCAAACCTGGTCTTCGGCCAGCTTCCTTGAAGCCACCATCCATGGCCTGCTCGGCCTGGATATCGATGCAATCGCAAATCGTCTCGTCTTTGCTCCGAGGCTTCCCGCCGAATGGAACGATATCTCCGTGGGGCACATTCAGGTGGCCGCGGCATCCGTCTCCCTTGCGCTGCATCGAGATGCCGCAGGACTCACGCTCAAGATTGATAATCCCGGTCCGCCTTTCGAATTTGAGTTCGCACCCGACCTTCCCCTGGGCGCAACAATTCGCAAAGCCGTTTTCAATCAGCGTCCCATTGCTGTTTCGCTGGAGAGTCTGCCGCAACAGACGAGTGCCCGGGTGGTTCTAGATGCGCCGCATGGGAGCAGCGAGTTGCGCCTCGACCTCGAAGGTGGCATTTCCGTCATCCCCGATCAACCGGCGCCCATGCTCGGGGACGCGAGCGTCGGCATCCATATCATCGACGTACATATCGAGGGCAACACTCTTATCGTCGCTGCGGATGTGCCGGCTGATCGCGCGTCGCACCTGCGCTTGAAGACCGGCTGGCAGGTTGCAAACGCTGAAGGCGCGACGGTAGAACCTGTCACCCCTGGCATGGTCCAGCTGACCTTTGCCGCCGCACAAGACGCATCCTCTCCGTATCGACGAGTTCAAGCCAGAATCGCGCTCCTCAGGTAACAAGCCCCTTCTTCTCCCGGCGCCGTATCCCCTGAAGAACGGTACCCGATCCTTCCGCCTACAACGCACGGCAAAGACGCCGTCCGCGGATGTAATGCAATTGCAGCCGCGCGTGAATTGCGGGCGAGCGTTCAAAGAGATGCAAGCTATTGGCTGCCTGAAAATACGTAATCGAATGAAAGAACGGCGCTGGAAGACGGCGTATTTCCCAAGTCGAGAACGAGTCACCAGAGTTGCAGAAGTGATTCCCAGCGAAGCTGCGATTTGCTTGTGCTGGATGGGCTCTCTGACAGCGCGGCGCGTGTTTTCACGCACCGGTGACGGGGGAGCCTTTAGTATTGAGGCACCAAAGGGGTTCCCTCCATGCAATTCTGTTTTCGTTTGAACGCCTTGCCAATCAGTGTCCTGTGTGGCCTTTCTCTGGGATTCGCGCAACTGCCTTGCACACTTGCGCAGGGGCCACAACATGCAACGGCTACACAGGCTGGGCCTGCGCGTTCCGCAGCGGCTGTGGCGCCCGCAATTCCAGCATTGATGATCAGCGACGTGCACTTTGACCCGTTTCACGATCCCGGCAAGGTGAAACAGCTGGTTGACTCGCCCGTGAGCCAGTGGCGCACGATCCTCTCTGAACCGGAATCGACCAACCAGGAACAGGCGTTTGCTGCACTTCAGACAAGTTGCCATGCAAGAGGGATCGACACGCCGTTTGCGCTGCTGCAATCGAGCCTGGATGCGATGCGGGCGCGGGAGCCGGACGCGAAGTTCATGACAGTGAGCGGCGACCTGATTGCGCACGCGTTCACGTGCCGCTACGAGACGCTGGTTCCGGACGCGCAGTCCGGAGACTACGAGACGTTTGTGTTGAAGACGCTGAGCTTCGTGATGGGAGAACTGCGCTCAACTTTTCCGGGGATGCCGATCTATGTGGCTCTGGGCAATAACGACACGGGATGCGGCGACTACAAGCTGGATGCGAGCAGCAGGTTTCTTGCGGAGACCGGCAGGATTCTTGCGGAGGGTCTTCCCCAGGCAGGCCGGGAACAGGCTTTGAAGGAGTTTGCAAATACCGGATCGTACAGCGTTGCGATGGCGGCACCGATGCAGCGGACGCGGATGATTGTGCTGAATGACGTGTTTCTGTCAGCGAAGTACACAACCTGCGGAGGCAAGCCTGACGCGGCGGCGGCGGCCGGGGAGTTGCGCTGGCTGGAACACGAACTGGCGGAGGCGCGGAGAATTGGGCAGCGTGTCTGGGTGATGGGCCACATTCCGCCGGGAATCGACGCGTTTTCGACCGTGGCAAAATTCCGGGATGTTTGCGCGGGGAAATCGCCGGTGGAGTTTCTGGCGGACAACAAGATGGCGGATCTGCTGGCGGCGAATGCGGATGTGATGCGGCTGGGGATCTTCGCGCACACGCATATGGACGAGATGCGGCTATTGCGAACGGAAGGCGGTGACGTGGCTGGCGGAACTTCTTCCGTGGCGGTGAAGTTGGTGCCCTCCATCTCGCCAGTGAATGGAAATACGCCATCGTTTACGGTGGCTCACGTTAACCCGGCCGACAGCGCGCTCCAGAACTACGCCGTGTTCCAAGCGTCGAATCAGACAGGCATCGGCACCGCTTGGACAGAGGAGTACGACTTCAGGCAGACGTACCACCAGGAGGAGTTTTCCGCGGCAACGGTGAAGGCGCTGATTGGGGAATTCCGAGCGGATGGCGGAGCAAAAACCGCCGAAAGCCAGGCGTACATTGCCAACTACTTTGTGGGCAACCCCTCGCGCGAGCTGACACCGTTCTGGCCGGAGTATGTCTGCGCACAGGACAACCGCACGGCCAAAGAGTTTGCGGCCTGCGTGTGCCCGGCGGCGAAGTAAAGGAACCACACGGCATTCTCGAACAGGCCTCAGTTTTTCAGGGCGGCAAACTCGCGTTTGGCATCGATGAGAAGCTGCAGGTCGGGATCGCCGTTCTTCCACTCGTCAAGAAAGGCCTGGTACTCGACGCGTGCCTGGGCGGCCTGTTTGTTCTGGACAAGAACGCGGGCCAGGCGAAGGTGGGTGAGGGTGAACTCCGGCCAGATGGGTTCAACTCCAGGGTTGGCGAGGAGTAGCCGGTAGTCGTCCACCGCCTGATCGAGCATGCCTGCCTCGGCTTCCGCGCGTGCTCTCTGGTAGGGAACGCCGAGGTCGCGGAGCTGGTATTTGCGGGCGGGCTCCAGATCGGCGATAGCCTGCTGCGATTTGTTTTGCTTCTGATCCACGCAGGCACGCAGTTCGGGCAGGTCGAAGTAGAGGTTCAGCGTGTTCCTCGTATTGCTGGCGGCAATCTTGGCAATCTGTTTCTGCGCCGGAGCCAGATCCCCCAGTTCCGCGAGGAAGTAGTCCGCAGTGCCTTCGTCGATGGCCATACTGCTCATCTGGTGAATGGTTGCCAGCGCCCCCTGGGGATCACCGTATTCAAGCAGGATGCCAGCCAGAGAGAGGGATGCGTCGTCGGCAAAGTCGGCATCGCCGTTGCGGAGCCCCTCCTGGCGTGCGCGAGTAAAGTCGGCCCGTGCTTCGCGCAGCTTGCCCTGGCTGGCAGCCATAAACCCGACGAGTTCCAGCATTTGGCCGATCTGTGGGTGGGCCGACGCCCAGTCTGTCTCCCGTTTCAGAGAGGCCACATCATGTTCGGCGAAAGCGATCTGGAGCAGGCTGCCGTGAATTCCCCAGCGATCTTTCCCCTCCGCGATGGCGGCTGCGGCTACCCGTTTGGCATCGGCAAAGCGACTGGCACGCCTGTAGGCCCAAACAAGATTCTCCCGGCCGACACCGGAATGAGGAGCTAACTGGTAGCCGTGCTCCCCGGCTTCCACGGCCTGCGGATGCTCGCCGAGCTGGGAATAAAGCCGGCACAGGTTGAACCAGCTGGAAGCGTCGTTGGGATAGATCTCGTTATACAAACGGAGACTTACGATCGCAGCTTCCCAATCGCGCGTTCCGTAGGTGTTGTAGGCGATCTCGATGGCCATCCGCTCGCGTTCGGTGGTGTGGGCACGGAGGTCATATGCCTTCTGAATTTCCGCTGCAGCCTGCAGGAAGTCCTGACGACTGTTGTAACTAGCGCTGAGCCCCTTGTAGGCCGAAGCAAAGTTGGGATCGAGAGCGATGGCGCGCTGAAACAGCGCCTCTTCCGCCACCGTATCTCCGCGATCGGAGGCCTCGAGGGCCTGCGAGTATGCGCGCAGGGCATCCAGCGAACTGGTGGTGGCCTGGGCCAGAGGCACCTGAAACTGAGCCACCTCACGGCGCGATTCGCCCAGTTCGCGGCGGATCCTGCGGGTCAGAGAGTCCATGGCGGAAAGCAAGCCTGCCGCGCCGGAGACCGTCTCCTTCTCCGCGGCCAGGGTCTCGCCGTTCTCGCAGTTGTTGGCCTCCAGGGTGAGGAGATACTGCGAGCCGATGCGGGCAATCTCTCCAGAGAGGAGAACCTGGTAGTTGCCTCGCTCACAGATCTCGCGGGCCACGTCTCCAGCGACCTGTGTGTCCGGAGGCTTGCTCATGCTTTCGAGAATGTCGACTATGCGGCTGTGGCCCATGAGGTCGATGTAGGGCGACTGCTCGAGGTCGATGCGCAAGCCGGACTGGAGGGAGTCGTCAAGCACCGCTTCGCCGGTCAGATTGTTGAAACGCGCGAGCACCACCTTGCGCAGAATCGGCCGGGGCCTGCCAAGCCAGGCGAACACGGCACCGGCGATGGTCAGGATGAGCAGAGATGCAGTTGCAACCCACAGCCATCGGCGTCCACGCACCGACCCGGGCAGCATTTTCCGAACTGCAGCGGCTGCGGAGCCCGTTTCGCTTTCTTCGGTGACGACCAGCGTGGTGGTGGTCTTGACAGCCTGAAGGTAGAGATCGGGCCCGGCTGCTGGTACTGAAATGGCAGCATCGATCTCGACGGTCTCAACCCGAGCCGCGATTTGGTATCCACGCCCAGGGAAGGTGGTCAGGATGCGTTCGCCGAGTTTTTCGCCGGCCAGAGCCTTGCGCAGCAGGAAGACATGCTGGCTGAGGTTGCTCTCCTCGACAAAGGAGTCGGGCCAGAGCGCGCTCAGCAACTCATCCTTGGTGACCACCCGGTCAGCGTTGGCAACCAGGTAAACCAGCAGGTCGAAGGTCCTTGGATTCAGCTGCACCGGTTCACCGGCGCAGGTCAGGGAGCGCCGAGCGGGGTCGAGCGTGCAGTTCTCAAAGCGAAATATCATCCCTGCTTTCAGCTGCATAAGAGTCAAGTTGCTACGAGGCGCCGCTTCCGGAGAATTTTCAATTCACTTCCTGCCATCCTGGCAGTGCGCAGCGTGGCATTTTCTTAAGAAACACTTTGCCGCCAGGTTTCTGTAGAGACCAGAATCGAAGATGCTCTATCGAGCTGGTAGAGGACTTGCCGATCGATCACGAATGGTCTGGGCTCAAAACACGTGCGCGGCAGAACCATATCTGCACGGGGAGTGTAGGCGCAGATTAGCAGCATAGAGCGTTGAAAACAAGGGACAAAAGGTAATGCGAGGAGATGTTTGTGCAACTTTAGTCCATGCAGGCGCGGAGTTTCCCGGGGGAGATCGACCTGCTCGGTCGTCATAGCCGCGACAGGAAAAGAGCTTTCGGCAGGCGGGCGGTTCCATGCCTTCCGGGCTGATTTTGTTGCTTCGGAGCAACCAGAAACACTCCGGATGCACCCCTTGCGCTATGATTGCGTCTATAGAGTGAGCGGCCTGTTCCCCTCAAGGGCTGTCCCTGGTGGTGTGTGTGCCTCAATTTTTCAAGCGTTTGGTTTTTGTTCTTTCCGTGGCGATCTTCGCCGCACTCGGCCTGGGTTTCGGGCTGGGAGAGTTTGGGTTGTTCGGCGTTCATGCCGGAGACGACCAGGATGGCGCCTACCGGCAGATGCGCGTGTATGCCGAGGTGCTGAAAAAGATTCAGACGGACTACGTGACCGAGCCGAACATTACGGATGTGACGACGGGCGCGCTGCACGGGCTGCTGGAGTCGCTGGACTCGGATTCGAGCTATCTGACGCCGACCGAGTACAAGATCTACAAAGAGCGGCCGACGACGGGCGTTGCCCAGGTGGGCATCAATGTCTCAAAGAGATTCGGCTATGCCACCGTGGTGAGCGTGGTTCCGGGTTCGCCAGCGGATAAGGAACACATTGCCGATGGAGACGTGATTGAATCGATCGGCGAACAGTCGACCCGGGAGCTGTCTCTGGCCGTGATCCGGCTGATGCTGGACGGCAAGGCGGGAAGCCAGGTGACTCTCTCCGTGGTGCGGCCGCGCAAGGCAGACCCTGACAAGGTGAGTCTCACCCGCAGCATTATCACGCCTGTTCCCATGGCCGAGGAGCAGTATGAAAACTCGACGATCCTCTACCTGAAGCCGGGCCTGCTGAGCGCAGCCCGCGTGGACGAGATTGGAGCCAAGATCAAGGCCGCGGGCAAAGGCCGCAAAGTGCTGCTCGACCTGCGAGACTCCTATGGCGACGATTCCCAACAAGGGGTACGGCTGGCAAACTTCTTCCTGAAGCAGGGTACGATTGCCACGCTGCAGGGACAGAAGTTTCCAACCCAGACATTCACCGCAGATCCGGCGGTGTTTCTGACCGATGCGCCGTTGGCTGTGCTGGTGAACCGCGGCACATACGGCGCGGCGGAGCTGGCAGCCGCGGCACTGCTCGACGCCAAGCGCGGCGATGTGGTGGGCGAGCGGACGTTCGGGGAAGGCTCAGTGCAGAAGACGATTGAGCTGCCCGACGGCGCTGCCCTGCTGCTCACCGTGGCCAAGTATGAGAGCCCAGACGGGAAGAAGATTGAAGACGACGCGGTTACGCCCAATGTTGCCGTGGAAGAACCTGCGGCGGACGACGATCAGGAAGTGGCGCCCCCAAAAGGTGACGAGCCGCTGACCAAGGCGCTGGATCTTCTGAAGGCGAAGAGCGCATAGCGAGGATTCTCCGGTGCCAGGTCTCGGGATCGAGGCCTGGCACATCTATTTTGGTAGTTAATTCATCCGTAGATTTCCTCGCCGAACTGAAACCTGCCGCTCTATTGCTCCCCCTTCTGGCCGGGCAGCACTGCGTATCCGATCTACAACTCCTAAGATTTTAGTTGACAAATCCCTGCCTGCGGCCTAATCTCCTAATTCATTAGGAGATGGGTGCATGGGAGAACGGGAGAAAGACACGCTGACCAAGCTGGAGTTGCAGATTATGCAGGTGATCTGGAGGCAGGGGGCAAGCAACGTGGGGGCGGTGCAGGCTGGGCTGGAGCAGCAGCTTGCCTACACCACGGTGCAGACCATGCTGAATATTCTGCACAGGAAGGGCAAGCTGAAGCGTAAACTGCGCGGACGAGCCTACGAGTATAGCGCCACGGTGACAGAGGCAAAGGCTTTGGGTCACGCGGTGCGCGACCTGGTGGACCGCATGTTTGGCGGGTCGAGTGAAGAGCTGGTGATGAGCCTGATCAAGAGCCGGCAGATCGACGCGAAGAAGATTGCGGAGCTGACCAAACGCCTGGAAGAGGAAGGAGGCGACGCATGAAGGGGCTGGAGTTTCTGTTTGGACCGGCATCTGAATCCTGGGTGCTTGCTTACCTGCTGAACTCTCTATGGCAGGTACCGCTGGTGTTTTGTGCGGCGCTTGCGGCGGGGCGGCTGGCGCGGCCGGCAGGGCCACGGATGGAGCATCGCGTTTGGGTGGGCGCCCTGCTGCTGGAAGCGTTCCTGCCGTTCTGCCACATCCAGCTGAATGAGCTGTGGCAACGCGCCTGGGGACTGGCGCTCTGGTTTCTGCACGGCAGCGCAGGAAACGGAGAGACGCGGGTGATTCTGGGCGCGGGCACGGCCTCGCGGATGGCGCTCCCATGGCACACCGCCGAGGTGCTTGCCGCCATTGCGCTGGCGTATGTTGGCGGACTTTTGTACTTTGCCGGGCGGCTGGGATGGGGGATGTGGATCACGGGAAATCTGCTGCGCCGCGCTACGCCTGTGAAACCCGGAGGCGAAGCGGCCGACAGAATGGCCTGGTTTCGGGAGGTTATGGGGATTGGCGGAGATGTGATTTGCGCGAGCACACCTCTCATTCCCGGGCCGGCCACGGTGGGGGCGTTCAGGCACACATTGCTGTTGCCAACCGGTTTTCTTGACCGCTTGCTCCGGGAAGAGCTGGACGCGGTGCTGGCCCATGAGTTTGCGCACATGCGGCGGGCAGACTTTGCGAAGAATCTGTTGTACGGCGTGGCTGCCCTGCCGGTTGCCTATCATCCGCTGCTTTGGCTGACGCGCCGGCGGCTGGCCGAGACACGGGAACTGGTATGCGATGCGATGGCCGCGGAGGCTATCGGAGAACGAGAGAGTTATGCACGATCGCTGCTGCGGCTGGCGCGAATGCTTTCAGATGGTCCGGCGCCCAGAATACTCCACGCCATCGGGATTCTCGATGCCAACATTTTTGAGAGGAGAGTTATGCACCTGACACGGAAGAACCTTGAGATCACGGGCGGCCGGCGGCTGGCGATTGCGGCAGCGTGCGTGGTGGTTGCCGTGGCGACCTGCACATCGGCGCTTGCGCTGCGGATGGATGTGACGGAGCCATCTACACAGAACCCTGCGGTGACGGGGACGCAGCCAAAGAAGATTTCGGCGAAGGAATCTGAGATGAATTTGCTGAGCAAAGTGGCGCCGGTGTATCCCGTGGAGGCAAAGAAGGCCAAGGTGAGCGGCACGGTGATTTTGACGGCGACTATCGGGAAGGACGGCTCGGTGGAGCAGCTCAAGGTGGTCAGTGGACCGGCTCCGCTGAAGCAGTCCGCGATGGACGCGGTGCGGCAATGGAAGTACAAGCCGTTTCTGCTGAACGGGGATCCTGTTGAAGTGGAGACGAAGATTACGGTTATTTACTCCCTGGCCAAGTAAACGAGTTGGGTTCGGTATCGAGGGGTCATCTCCCTCACTCCTCGAATCTTCCAACCTTCTTTCGCCGATTCCGCCCTTGCACTCGATGGTGCACGCCTGCACTTCTGCACATCCGGTTGTAACGGCATAATGCTAGCCTTAGGCTGAAGCATCTTCTGCCGCACAGGGACACAAGATGCCGACGAGGGCTGGATCGCTTGGCAGTGTACCCACAACAGCGCATGGAACCGCGGAATCTGGAGCGGCCCCGCCGTGTGCAGTTGCAAGCGCCACAGCCCAACCACCGGCGCAAGCTGGCGGGGCGTTTTACGCTGGCGATGCTGCTGACGCTGGCGGTGATTACCGGGTCGCTGGCGGGGCTCACGCTGGTCTACTCCGTCGATCTGCCGCAGATCAACGACCTGGAGCATTACCGGCCATCGACAACGACGGAGCTTTACGACCAGAAGGGACGGATCGTGGGGTCGTTTGCGCTGGAGCGGCGCGAGGTGGTGGACTACAACGGATTCGCGCCGATTCTCCGCCAAGCCGTGATTTCGATTGAAGACAAAAGCTTTGAGTCGCACTGGGGCATTAATGTGTTTCGCGTGGCGGGAGCGGCGTGGTACGACATTCGCAGCCACGGGCGGGCGCAGGGGGCTTCCACGCTGACCATGCAGCTGGCGCGCAACCTGTTTCTCTCCTCCGAGCGCACCTCCACGCGCAAGATCCAGGAAGCCTACCTGGCGATCCAGATTGAGCGGGCATTTACCAAGGAGCAGATCTTCACGCTCTATGGGAACCAGATTTATCTGGGCAGCGGGATGTACGGCTTTGAGGCTGCGTCAGAGTACTTCTTCGGCAAACATGCCAAGGATTTGTCGCTCACGGAAGCGGCGCTGCTGGCAGGGCTGCCGAAGGGACCGGTGGCATTTTCTCCGCTGCTTTACCCGGAAAAGGCGACGCGGCGCCGCAACCTGGTGCTGACGGAGATGGAAGCGGACAAGGCGATTACACACGAACAGGCGGAGCAGGCGCGCAATGCACCGCTGGGGTTGCACGTTGCACAGCCGGATGGGTCAGCTGCGCCGTGGTTCCAGGAGGAAGTGCGGCGGGAGCTGGAGAAGCGCTTCGGCACGGAGCAGGTGCACGAGGCCGGGCTGAAGGTACAAACGACGCTGGACCTGGACCTGCAACAGACGGCGAACCGGGCGGTGGCCGATGGGCTGGCTACGTATGAGCGACGCAAGGGATGGACTGGGAAGCTGGAAAATGTGCTGGACGCGGGATCGACGCTGGAGGAATACAAGCATCCGGACTGGGCGGTGAAGGTGCGGCCCGGCGACTACGTTCATGCGCTGGTGACGAGCGATCTGCCGCTGCAGATCCATGCTCGCGTGGGCGACCAGAAAATTGTGCTGCTGCCGGAGGACTGGCAATGGACCGGGGAACGCTCGGGGAGCGAACTGGTAAAGCCGGGGGACATTATTTACCTTCACCTGTCGGACGTGATGGAGGGCAAAGAGCGGCGGGCGACGCTCGAACAGGACTCGGGGGCCGAAGGCTCGCTGATGGCGATGGACAACACCACCGGCGACGTGCTGGCCATGGTGGGCGGGCGGGACTATGCGCTGTCGCAGTTTAATCGGGCGACGCAGAGCGAGCGGCAGACCGGGTCGAGCTTCAAGCCGTATGTGTACACGGCGGCAATCGAGGATGGCGCCAGGCCGGACGACATCATTGTGGATGGACCAGTGAGCTTCGGAAGCTACACGCCACATAACTACGAGAATGACTACAAAGGGGCGATGACGCTGACCAGCGCCTTTGCGGAGTCGCGCAACATTCCTGCGCTGAAGCTGGCGGCGCGGGTGGGGATTCACAAGGTGATTGACGTGGCGCATCGCTTTGGCGTCACATCGAATATTCCCGCGTACTTGCCGATAGCCATCGGCGCAGTGGAGATTACGCTGAATGAGCAGGTGGCATCGTACTCAGTGTTTCCCAACGACGGCGTGCGGGTGGCGCCGCGGCTGATCCGCAAGGTTTCCAACGCAGACGGCATCACGCTGTGGGAGGATGCGCCGGCGGTGAATGAAGTGATCGACCAGCAAACGGCGCGGACCATGATGACGCTGCTGCGAGCGGTGACGCAGCATGGGACAGGGGCAGCCGCGTCGCAACTGAACCATCCGCTGGGAGGGAAGACAGGGACAACAAGCGACTACACCGACGCATGGTTTCTTGGCTTCTCACCGTCGGTGACCTGCGGCGTTTGGGTCGGATACGACAGCCGCCAGTCGCTGGGCGAAAAGGAAACGGGCGCGAAGACAGCGCTGCCCATCTGGATGGCATTCATGAAGGCGGCGATCGCGGGCAAGGACGATGAGAAATTCCTGTCGGATTCGCAGGATGACTCAACGCTCAAGGCTCAGGCGAATCCGGAAGCGGGCAATGGGGCTGCTGCGGCGGCACCTGTTGCGGCTGTGAGGCCGGTGAGCGCCGGCAGTTTGCACGGGCCTGGTGGGATTGCGGCACTCGCTGGTGCGGGAACAAAGCCGGCCAGTCCGGCAGCAGCAAAAACAGCGGTTGCGACTTCGCCCGGTGCGGGTGCGGCCAAACAACAGGTGAAACCGGCGCTGATCTCGCCGTCGACTCCCGCAAAGCCGTCGGGGACAGTGAAGCTATCGCTCAAGAATGACGGCGGTGCGGCAACCCCTGCGAATCGCATGCGACAGTAGCAACCTGGAATATGCGCTTCCCGCCCTGACGATTCATCGTACAGCCAGAGTTCCTCCCGGCGACAGGAAGGCTCATTGGTACGAGTGGCTGTGCGCACAAGATCGTCTCGTCATTGCTGGATGCAATCGTGTTCGGGAAAAGTCCTACCGCGAAACGAGCGCGCTCATATCGACGCCAGCGCCTGTAGATGACAACTCTGAAGGAATCAAAGAGTCGACAGCTTTTCTGGAACCGCCCTGTGCATCCACATCCGCAAGGTGAAATCCATGCAGGCCTTCAACACGATCACTGCTGCTTTTCACGAGTATCTGTCAGGATCCTCGCCGTCGAACCGAAGCGATGGAAGTCGCGGAACCCTATCTGGTTCAGGTCCGTCTCATGGCGGCCTTTCTTCAGCATGACTTGCGCTCCAATGGGCATCAGGTAGTCATGGCCGCCAATGGAAACATAATCGTAATCAGCGCTTACCAGGGTTGCGTGGATGGGATACTTCCTGGGCACATCGTCCGCTACCTCCGTGATACGCCGCACGCTGTGCGTCTTGCTGTCAATGTAGACCTGGCCGTGATAGCCCACCGTAATCACATCCGTCGAACTCACGCGGAGGTTCAGATTCGAGTAGGGTTGGGCGACGCGATAGTCGAACACCTGCACCGTTCCGTCGCCCAGCACCCCGGTCTCCTTCCATACGATCTCCGCCTTCGATGAAGGCCTGAACAAGCCGGAGATCACCGAGCCGAAGAGTCCCGCGGATGAGATACCTTTGTCGCTTTCCGTGTCCTCATCGATGTGGCTCTTGTGGCCGTCTTGTTCGGTTTCCAGAAAACTCCAGTCTTCCACATGATCCAGATAGGTAAGCACGCCCGTTATCGTATCCTTGTGCTTCCATGTTCTTGCCCCATCCAAACTTATGGATCGGTCAGTAACTTCTTCGCACATGAAGTTAGGCAGTGATTCCCTGTAGTCCATGGCGTACCGAGTTGCATCCGCAAGAATTGACTTTAGTTCGTCGGCGGCCGGGCCCTGAATCGCATTGGTGGGAAAGGTGACCGTCAGCGGGCCAGCGGGTCGAGCGGCATTTTCCAAATCCGATGAATCTGTTGCATCATCCGCGTCTGCCGCTTCCGCGCCGGTCATGGTGAAGAAAGTATCGGCCTCCGCGGTCTTTCCACCCTGGCTCAGGAGCACCTTCACTTGATATGTGCCGTCCTTCGGCGGATTGATGGAAAAACTGCTCAGGTAAGAAGCATACCCGGCTCCGCTTACTTGTTGAGCGCTCATGGGAGCGCCGCCCAGGGGCTTTCCGTCCCGAAGCACCTGGATTTCCAACTCGGCCTTTTCAGCCGCGCGCGGGTCTGCATGCGCAGCGAAGAATACTGAAACTCCGGTGGCGCCTGGCGGCAACGCCCCGGATAGATTCGGTGTCACCCGATTGGTCCCCTGGCGAAGCGGCTCGCTCGCGTCTTCGTCGGAGCCAAGCGGATCGGTCCGCCGCACCAGAACGATCTTGCTCAACGAGGGCGTTCCGGCGTCTTTAGGAATTTCGAAGGGAATCCTCTGCGCCCCGGCCGTGCCGCCGTTGAGGTCCAGGATGGCCGCTTCCAAAACATAGGCGCCCGGAGGGGCCACAAAGTGACGTTGCAACGTAATCGCTTCGCTGCTTTTCATCTCAGGATTGCTGAGCGTGACGCGCTGTGGAGCATCGGCGCTGAAGTGCTCCACGAGCGCGCCAGCCTGGTCTCTGATATTTGCAACCATCGAGAAATGCGCGTTATAGGTGGGCGTGTTTGAGTCCTTTTGAAGGTCCAGGCTCGTCAGCGGCACCTCGATGGCCAGCGTGCTGGCCTCCTCTCCGGCTGGGCTTCCCATCGTCAACACCCCCGCCCGAAATGTAAGCTCTGCTGGCAACGGTGATTGCTTCAATAGCTTCAACAGCGGCAACTCGAACGGCTGCGAACGGCTCCCGTCCTCTGCGCGCGGTGGCAATGCAAGATAGCCGGTCTGGGTGCGTATCTTGAGCCCCGCCCGCAGCGGTTTCACCACCACCGTGCGAAATCTCCCGTCGTACTCCTTGATGCGCGGAAGATAGGTTGCCTCGTAATAGGTGGTCATGTCTCCAATCAGTTGTTCCACTGACTTCCACAGTCGATCCCCGGAGATATAACTGCCGCCGGTCTGCTCAGCCAGACGCTGCAAGTCCGCGACTTCGGTCTTTTCAAGCCTGGTCTCAATTCTCAATTGACCCGAACCGGTAGCGTCCGCCGGCCCGGCATTTCCGGAAGGGTCGCTGGGAGCAGCGCTCATGGCGACTGTCTCCGATCCGTTCCCATTGATGGAATTCATGTCCACCACATAAATGCCGATCCCGGCCTGATTGGCTGTTCCGATGATCGACTCAATCACCTCTCGTGCATGAGAATCGATCTGCTTATCCTGAATCGAAGAGAAGTAAATGATGGCTTTTCTCTGAGCGATCTCCTGCTGTGCCTGGGTGAGGGCCAACAAGCCCGCCAACGAAGGCCGGATGTGTTGATCCTGGGCAATGGGGCCGGAGTTCCGAAGCGCGGCGTAGAGCGCCTCTGCCAGGACGCGTTCGCGCGCCGGGGCTTTTTTCCCGGATGCATCCACACCGGTCAGCGCAACAGAGATCAGATCTTTTTCCGTGGCGCTTGCCGCGCTGTTGCTGCCCGGCATTTCCGGCTCCGTGGCGGCGTTGATTGCCTGGGTCAGGGCATTCCGATCGGAGGTGAAACCATGCTGAAGGCGAAGCCTCCGCTCGATACTGAACACAGAAAATGCGAAGCCATTCTGAAGAGTCATCTTGAGAATCTTGGCCGCTGCATCGCGCTCTTCTTTCATCATGGCCGCGCCGGATTGCTGTTCCAGTTCAAGCTCAGTGCCTGACCGGTCGAAGACCAGCGTAATCAGACGCTCGCTCTGCGCCCCGCCGTTCACCAGGCGAAGACTGCTGAGCGTTACCGGATCGCCGTCGTCGCTTACTGCCAGCTCTTCGGGTTTCAGGTCGACGACGGCTTTGCCTTTCTTGTCATGAACCACGAGATCGAGCAGCACTGCATCGTCCGCTACCGATGAGGCACCGGCCGGGACCGTTGCCGTCTGCAGCGACTGGCCACCGGCCTGGGAAGCCATTAGAGCAACAGCCAATAGCAGACTCCCGTCGATTGCTCGCTTCATTGCTCCCCTATCCCGCGTGAAAGTCCGTCTTTGATCCCGCCACCGCGTTCCAGCCGCTTGGACGACAAAAGGGAACACATCCTGGCTCTCAAGATTCCAACGATTCAAGGATAAGCCCACCAGCTGTGCAGGTCGATGATAGGCGACAGCAATGCAACGATTCCTACACCAGCCCAGATCCTTGCCCCGAAGAGATGTGCGCCGATTCTGATTTGCCGTCAACGACCTGCGTGCCTTCTATCTGTGGTTGAATCCGGGCCTTCTCGAAACATTCGTCCGGTTGGATTTTTGGTTTGACGGGGAGCGATTCGCGCAGTAATGTAATCCGTACAGTGCATTCGAATTTGAATAAACTGTACGAATTAGAGAAATGCTCACCGCATGGCAAACAAAAAGAGAGCCAAATCGCCGGGGACGTATCACCTGCATCGGGAGCGGCAACGACGCCGCATTCTCGACGCGGCCAGGGAGATCTTCGACCAGCGCGGCATCGATCGAACCACGATGGCGGAAGTGATATCGGCCAGTGGTCTGCGGGCTTCGACCCTTTACGAGTACTTCTCAAAGAAGGACGACATTGTGTGGGCGATCCTGTGCGAGGTATTCGAGGAGGAAGCGGCGCGAGTGCTGCAATGGATGGAGGGTGCGACGACGGGTTTTTTGAGAATCGCCGCGCTGCTTGAGTCCATGGCCGATGAGCTTGCAAGGAGTCCGGCCAGGATCCGTTTCCTGGCGCAGTTCGATGCGATGTATGCACGAAACTGGCCCGTCGAACGCCTACTGACGCTGGAGAGGCAGTTTCAGGATCGGGGATTCGAAGCTTTCCGCACCTTGATCCGCGAAGGGATTGCCGACGGTTCTCTCCGCCCGGACCTGGACCCAAACCTGACTTTGCACGCGGTGATGAACGCCGTGATTGGGGCGCAGCGGCGCCTGGCCTCGCTGGGAGAGAAGGTAGAGTTGGAGTACGGACAGCCCGTGGACAAGCTCTTCCGGGAGACGATTCGCATCCTATTGTCTGGCCTGAGCGCCAGCGAAGTTCAAAGCAAACCTGAACTCTCCCCGCGAGTGAAGGCTCGCAAGGCAACAGCCAGAAAGAGGTCTTTGTGAAGACTCATCCACGCACCATGATTGCGATCTGCATCGCGCTGCTGTCGCTTGTTTCTTTATCGATGAAAGCAGCGGAGGCCCATGGGCCGAGACAAGTGCTGCCGGCTGACTCCGGCTGGAAGTTCATGCTGGGTGACCCGAGCGGGGCAGAGGCGCCTGAATTTGCGGATGGCGGCTGGCGCACGGTGGACCTGCCGCATGACTGGAGCATTGAAGGGCGGCCCGATGCGAACAATCCTTCCGGCGCCGGAGGGGGCTTCTTCCCGGCAGGGGTGGGCTGGTATCGCAAGACATTCAGCGCTCGCGCTGACTGGCATGACAAGCAGGTGAGCGTGGAGTTCGACGGGGTCTACCGGGATGCAACGGTGTACCTGAACGGGCACAAGCTGGGAACTCATCCCTACGGATACACGAGCTTCAGCTTCGATCTGACACCAGATCTGAGCTTCACCGGTACAAATGTGCTAGCCGTGCGCGTGGACAACTCCGCCCAGCCGAACAGCCGCTGGTACAGCGGCTCGGGAATCTACAGGCATGTGCGGGTTGTGGTGACCGATCGCACCCACGTGGCGCACTGGGGAGTGTTTGTGACCACGCCCAGGGCATCGGACGATGCGGCGACGGTTGCGATTCAGACCAGGGTGGAAAACGAATCTTCCATGCCGGCCACAGTTACGGTGGAGACGACTCTGTACGACAGGAGTGGCCACGAGGCGGGCAAAAGTGAATCGGCACTGACGATTGCGGCGGGGACGGAGATGGAGGCCGCGCAAACCATCACCGTCGCGAAGCCTGCTCTGTGGTCGACTGCTTCGCCTGTTATGTATCGGGCGGTTTCCCGGATACGCGAAGGCGGCAAGGTGCTGGATGAGGTTGAGACGCCGTTCGGCATCCGATCGCTCTCGTGGTCGGCGGAAAGGGGCCTGCTGCTGAATGGAGAGCCGGTCAAGCTGACCGGGGGCAGCGTGCATCACGATAACGGGCCGCTGGGGGCGGCGGCATTTGACCGCGCAGAGGAGCGGCGGGTCGAGCTCTTGAAGGCGGCTGGATACAACGCGGTGCGGACCGCGCATAACCCGCCGTCGCCTGCGTTCCTGGATGCCTGCGACCGGCTGGGCCTGCTGGTGCTGGACGAGCCGTTTGACACGTGGAAAGCGAACAAGGTGAAGTTCGACTACGGCAGCAACTTTGACCAATGGTGGAAGCGGGATATTTCCGCGATGGTTCTGCGCGATCGCAATCATCCATCGATTGTGATTTGGGGCATTGGCAACGAGATACCGGAGTTGGAGGTGGAACGCGGGGGAGCGATGGGCAAGCAGCTGGCCGACCAGGTGCGGTCGCTGGACATGACGCGGCCACTCACGCTGGCCTTTCCCGGCACCACGACTACACCCAACGCGGAAGCTGTGTTTTCGCAGCTGGACATTACCGGCTACAACTACAACCTGATTCCGACCTGGGCAGCAGACCATCAGCAGTTGCCAAAACGCATCATGCTGACCACCGAATCGCTGCCGACGAAGGCCTTTCCGTTGTGGCAGATCTCGCACGATAACGCGTTTGTCATCGGCGACCTGACGTGGACTGCGATGGACTACCTGGGCGAGTCCGGCATCGGTGCGTGGTCGTACGGAACGCCAGCGGAAGCACAGATGGCGCAGCAGGTGATGGGCGGAATGATGAACTCGCCCATGATCGACAAGATGTTCCTGGGCATGGCGAATGGCGTGGATGTGATGGCAGCGATGGCCCAGGGCCCGCCTGACCCGGCCGCAAAGGCTGCGATGGCGGTGATGTTTCATGGGTATCCGTGGCATGCGGCGGCGTGTGGGGATCTGGACCTGACCGGCTATCGCAAGCCTCAGTCCTACTACCGCGACATTTTGTGGAATGGCGGCGACCGGGTGTACGCCACGGTCCGCCTGCCGGAGCCGGAAGGGAAGAAGATTATCGCCGTGGGATGGGCAACTTATCCCACACTGCCCACGTGGACCTGGCCGGGCCAGGAAGGCAAGGAGTTGCAGGTGGAGGTGTACTCCGGCGCTGAGAAGGTTCGTTTGTTCCTGAACGGCAAGCTGATTGGAGAACAGCCAACAGGGCGCGAGCAGGAGTTCAAGGCGACATTTTCAGTTCCGTACGCACCCGGCACGCTGAAGGCTGTGGGCATGCGGGGCGACAAGGCGGTTGCGGAAAGCGAGCTCACGACGGCCGGCCAGAAGGCGGCAGGCTGCGCGTAACTGCGGACCGGAGCGTGGTGCAGGCCGATGGGCAGGATCTTTCGTTCCTGACGGTGGAGGCGGTAGATGCTGAGGGACGCCTGGAACCGCACGCAGACCAGGAGGTGCAGTTCTCCGTCAGCGGACCGGGAGTGATTGCAGCGGTGGGGAACGGCGACGGCCAGGACTCCGATTCGTACCAGGGGGATCGGCGCAAGCTGTTTCAGGGGCGCGCGCTTGTGGTGGTGCGGACCACGCGGCAGAGTGGACCGATATCGGTTACGGCAAAGGCTCCAGGCTTGAGCGACGGATCGGCGCTGATCCAGGCAAAGGAAACGAAGCAACGCGAAGAACTGCGCTGAGCGGCACATTTTCCAGAGGAGCACCGTGCGTGGCCGGAGGGGTCAGATGCGCGTTCTGCGGAAGTAGCGGCTTGCTGTGGCCACGTCTTTCATGATCTGGGCTTTGAGCGCTTCCGGGGAGGGCCACTGGATTTCGCCGCGGAGGCGGAGGAGGAATTCGAGGGAGACGGGGGTCTGGTTGTCCATGTCGACGGCCTCGAAGTTGAGAATGTGAGACTCGACGGCAAATGACTCTTCACCGAAGGTGGGCCGGTTGCCGATGTTGGTTACGGCCTGGAATGAGCGGCCGCCGATGCCGAGGCGGGTGACGTAAACGCCGAATGCGGGGAGCAGCTCTTCATAGGGCGCGAGGTTGACGGTGGGGACGAGCAGGCGGGTTCCGATGCCGCGGCCGCGGGCCTGGGTGGAGTGGACGGCGAAGGGACGGCCGAGCATCCAGCGGGCGCGGCGGACGTCTCCGGCAGCAACGAGGGCGCGGATGGCGGAACTGGAGACCTCGAGGCCGTGGGTGTGGACGGGGCGATGGACGTGGACGGCGAAGCCGAAGCCTGCGCCGAACTCCTTTAGCTCCGCGACGCCGGCCTGGGCGTTATGGCCGAAGTGGAAGTTGCCGCCTTCGTGAAGGCCGCGGACGTGGAGGAGTTCGACGAGGATTTGCTGGACAAACTGCTGCGCGGTGAGGCCGGCGAGGGCGGCGTTGAAGGGCAGGACGACGATTGCGCCGATGCCGGTGGCGGCGAGGAGTTTGAGGCGCTCAGGCATGGGCGTGAGCAGGCGGGGGGCGCGGGCGGGGCGGAGGAAACGCTCGGGGTGGGGGTCAAAGGTGATGACGACGGAGCGAACTCCGAGGACGCGGGCTTCCGCAACGACCGAGGAGAGGATCTCCTGATGGCCGAGGTGTACGCCGTCGAAGTTGCCGATGGCGGCGACGGAGGGGCCGAAGCCGGCGGGAATCTCGGCGAGGGAGCGGTAGACGGGAACGATGGGGGCCTCGGTCATAGGGTCACGGGGACGGTGAGGCCGTCGTAGGCCAGGGCGATGCCGTCGGGGAGATTCTGGTTGGTGGCTTCGTGACCGAGCTCGTGGGCTATGTGGGTGAGCCAGGTGTGACGTGCGCCGATCCGCCGGGCCCAGCCGATGGCCTGGTCGACGGTGGCGTGGGAGGGGTGCGGTTTGTAGCGCAGAGCTGAGAGTACGAGATGGTCAAGACCCTCAAGCAGGGGAAAGCTTGCCTCGGGGATGGCGCTGACGTCGGTGAGGTAGGCGGCGCCGCCGAAGCGATAGCCGACGATCTCCATGTCGCCGTGGAAGACGGGGACGCGGAGGAAGTTAACGCCGTGGATGGGGTTGCTTTCGGCTACCGGCTCAATGCGGACGCGGGCGCGGTTGGGGTAGGTGGCGTCGGGGGAGAAGGTGTAAGCGAAGATGTGCTCGAGGACCAACGTGGTCTCCGGCGTGGCGTAGAGGGGGATGGGTCCGTATTCGCGAAAGGCCGTAAAGCTGAGGGGGCGCAGGTCGTCGAGGCCAAGGATGTGGTCGGCATGGGAGTGGGTGTAGAGGACGGCGTCGACGCGGTTGATGGCGGCGCGGAGAGCCTGCTCGCGGAAGTCGGGGCCGGTATCGATGAGGACGACGCGGTGGCGGGCGGAAGCTGGCTCGGTCCAGCGGACGACGACGGAAGGGCGGAGACGGCGGTCGCGGGGGTCGGGCGAGGTGCAGACGGCACAGGCACAGCCGAGGGTGGGAACACCCATGGAGGTGCCTGTGCCGAGAAATGTGAGGGTGCCGTTCATTGGCCTTAGCGTTTGCCGGGGGGTGGGGGCTGGGGCGGCTGCATGGCCTGAAGGTTGATCATGCTGGTGAGCTCGAGGAAGGCCATGCGAACCTCGAAGAGGACGGTCTGGAGGGCGCGGTCTTCGGCTTCGGTGAGGTTGCCCTTGGTTTTCTCCGCGAGGATGCCCAACAGGTCAATGGTAGTGCGGGCGCCGAGGATGTCGACGCGGGGACGCTGGCCCTCCTGGGCTCCGGCGCCCATCTGAATCATGGCGGAGACGTAGAACTGCTGGACGAGGTGCTCGAAGGTGATGGGCGGCTGGGCGCCGACGGCGGGGTTCTGGGCGCGAATGATCTCTTCGAGACGTTGGGCAGAGGCGTCGTAGGCGACCTTCTGCTCGTGGCTCTCCTGGGCGGTGGGCGCGGGGGGCAGTTCGGCCGCGGCTTCCTCGCCGGCGAGGGACTCGGGCGCTTCGCCGGTTTCGGGCCCGGCGGTGCGAGGCTCATTGACGACCAGGTGCGGACCGGCGGAGGGGGTGGTGGGCTCGGCAGGGGCCGGCTCATGCGCGGCGTTCTGAGTTTCCTGCTCTTCTTCGGCGGCCTTGAACTTGCGGCGGTCGATGACTTCGAATTTTGGGGTATCGCTCATGATTCCAGTTTTCCGATCCGTCTGACGAGACTTATACGTTCAGTTTACGAGGCTGGGCGGGGTGGTGAGAATGCCGGCAGTGCCGGTCTGCGAGCCCTGGCTATAGTTGAAAGGCTGATTGCGCAGCTCGGCCTCGGCGCGAACCATGGCCAAGGCAAAGGTGCGGTTCGCGGAGGGCAGGCAGAGCTGGGCGGCGCTGGTGATTTGACCGGCGGGCGCGCCACCTTCCAAGAATAGTTCGGTGCCAGGGGTAGGAACTGGTCCGAAAAGCTCAAGGGGACGGAGATGGCGATGGACGTTGCCGCGGGAGCGGATGCGCTCGACAATCTCCTGGCCCAGATAGCAGCCCTTGCTGAAATGGAGGGCGCGCATCTGCGAGGTTTCCTGGGGCAGGTCGCGCTCGACCATGTCGACGCCGTAGGCGGGAATGGCCTCGGCGATGCGAAAGGCCTCAAGGGCGGCGCAGCCGGCGGGCGTGGCGCCGGCGGCGCGAAGGAACTTCCACAGCTTGCCCAGCTGGGGCTCGGCAACCCAGAGAGTGTAGTGAAAGCCGAGCAGCCCGTAGTCGCGTGCGATGCGGAGATCGAGACCGTTCCACTCGACACGGGTACTGGTCATGGGTTCGGCAAGGATGGGGAGACCGACGCGGGCGAGGACTTCATCGGCGGTGGGGCCGGTGAGGCCGAGTGCCGCTTCTCCGGAGAGAGGGACGAGTTCCACATCGTCCATGATGATGAACCGCTCCAGGTGGGCAAGCAGGCGGTCGTATTGGGCGGTGTCGATTTCGAGTTCCAGGGTGTCGCCGTCGCGCCAGACAGTAAGGTCGCCCTGGATGCGTCCCTGGGCGGTGAGGACGAGGTTCCAGGCGCCGCCGATGGGGGCGAGTGTTTGGACGGCGTTGGTGACCATGCCGCTGAGCCAGCGGAAGCGGTCTTCTCCGCGGACGGCGACGCGGCGGAGCCAGCCCATATCGTGGCACGCGGCGGATGTGGCCAGGGCCGCTGTTTCCGCGCAGGGTGCGTCCAACACGAGTGGGGTGAGAACGCCACGGTAGACGGACAGTTGATGGGGAAACGAGGCGGATTCAAGCAGGGCGGCGAATGCGGTGGCCTGCGGGGATGCGGCGAGCTCGATCTCGGTCATGGGGAATTTTTCCGGGGTGTTGGGGGGATTTCCTGCGGAAATCCCGCGCAATACCGCATTCTGATTATAGCCTTTGAAGAGGATGAAACCGCGCCGGACAACAGATACCGGGGTCGATGGGAACGAGGGAGAGCGAATGAGCGAGCAGCACCCGGGGATGGGTTGGGCGGCAGGAAAACTGGCTGTGGCGGCATGTTTCTGCCTGCTGGCGGCCACAACGGCGGGAGTGCGGGCGCAGGAACAGGCTCAGCCGGGGACGGCGGCACCGCAGACGGGGCAAGGCGCTGCGGCAGCGGGAGCGCAGGCTGGCGGCAAGGCGGAGACGCACATTACGCCGGATCAGGCCAAGGAGCTGTTTGCGCTGGTGGATGAGCTGATGAAGTTTTCGTCAGACGAGACGGGACTGCCGATCAAGAGCAACGTGAAGCGGAGGATTACCAGCAAAGCCGAGGTGGAAGGCTACCTGAAAGCGAAGTTCGACGAGAACGAGGGCGCCAAACGGATGCAGCGCGACGAAATTGTGCTGAAGAAGTTTGGCCTGCTGGACCGGGATTTTGCGCTGAAGCCATTTTTGCTGGCGTTGCTGACCGAGCAGGTGGAGGCGTATTACGACTCGAAGACCAAGACGGTGAACATGCTGGACTGGGTGGATGTGGATGAGCAGAAGCCGGTGTTGGCGCACGAGCTGACCCATGCTTTGCAGGACCAGCGGGTGGATCTGGACAAATGGAACGACCAGACTCCGGACGATGTTTCATCGAACTTTGCGGGAGATACGGACCACCTGGCGAAAGACGAGTTGGACACGGCGCGGGATGCGGTGGTGGAGGGACAGGCTACCGCGGTGATGATGGACTACATTCTGAAGCCGATGGGCAAAAGCCTGGTGAAGAATCCGGAAGTGATGGACCTGGTGAAGCAGCAGATGTCCACCTCGAGCGACTCGCCGGTGCTGGCGCGGGCGCCGCTGCTGTTGTCAGAGTCGCTGCTGTTTCCTTATCGCGAGGGGCTGAGCTTTGAGCAGGATGTGTGGATGGATCAGGGACAGGCGGCGGCGTTTCCGGGGACGCTGGACCGGCCGCCGACCTCGACGTGGGAGATCATGAACCCGCGGGAATACGAGAAGAGGGGGACGCCGGCAATTCCGCTGCTGCCGAACATTCATCCGATTGTGGACAAGCTGTACCGGCCCTACGACATTGGGCAGGTGGGACAGCTGGACCTGCACATTCTGGCAGGGATTTTTGCCGGCGAGGATACGGCGAGGACCCTGACGCCGGCATGGGACGGAGGCATTTACTGGGCGGGGCAGAGGCTGTCTGCAACCGCGGCAGAGCAGAGCAGCACGAATTCGCTGGCGCTGTTTTACCTGTCGGTTTGGAGGAGCGCTCCGGCCGCACAGGCCTTTGCCGAGATGTACGCGAGACAGCTTGGCCGGAAGTACTCGGGGCTGAAGCCTGACCCGGCGGCGCAGCAGGCGGGTGCGGCGGACCTTCCCAAGGGTGAGACGGAGCAGGTGTTTACCACGAGCGAAGGGCCGGTAGTGATTACGACGCGCGGGAAGCTGGTGTTTGTGGCAGAGAGCTTTCCGCTGGATGTAGCCCGACAGCTGACCGGGCTGATCCTGGACGCTCAGGGGACGGGCGACCTGAAGATGGCGCTGCGAACGCCGGATGGTGGCGCTGGCTCAGGGACGATGGAGCCGCTTACGGGGGATCTGGTGCGTCTGATGGCGGAGTGCGGCGTAATGAAGACAGCTGTACGCGGTGCTATCCGGGCGGGAGAATAGGGCGCGCACGATTCGTGACGGTCCGATGGTAAGGTGGGCTTCAGGGCCTTTGTTGAAACAGGGGCGTTTTCATTTTCATCTTCAACGACCCGTCTTTCATCCCTTCAAAAACCGTTCAACAAAAAGCGAGGTTCAAGTAGCTGACATGGGTACTTCCCCCGCTCCGCTGCGAGAGGTTGGCGCAGATTTTAGAGCGAATCCAGAATTACCATGCCTCACTTAGTCCGAGGCAGGTTGCCGCTCCTGGTGGTCGCGTCAACTTCCATTAGTCAAGTATATCAAGGCACAAAATGGCCGAATTTGCATGTAACTTATTTATTTTCATTGGCATATAGCAAAACCAGAAAAACCGATGTATTCCTGGTCCGGGCTGCGAAGTTCGGGCTGGTTTTTTCCGGTTTGAGGAGGCTGGAGATTTGCATGATTCAACCCTTCAAGACGATTGTGCGCGGGATGCGCATAATTATGTGCAAATGCGCGATGGAAAATTTGCCGGCGCGGGATGAGAGTCCGACTGTGCGGGACAAGTCCGGAGCCTTAGAGCTAGATGAAAAACTCCATTTGAGGGTAAAACTCGTGTGAAGGGCTTCCCGCAGGGGCTAAAGCCCTCAATTGTTTTGTTGCGGTTACAGCCCGGCTGAAGCCGGGCCCTTGTTACAAGGCCCAGGGGAATCCTGGTTTGGATGAGTTTTTCACCAAGCTGTTTAGTCGGTGCAAATCCAGAACTACCGTGCCCCACTGAGTCCGAGGCAGGTTGCCGCTCCTTCCACCCCGGTTGTGGTCGCGTCGGCATGAGCGCTTCAGCTTCGAGGTACAGCTATTATGGATTCGCTATAAGCTGGCGGCCTTTCACCTGGCCGGCCCAACGCTCTCCCTTGAAGTGCGCAAGGGGCGGGCCGGCGAACTGGTGCAGGCCTGCGAGGAGCGGGGGGTTCTGGTGAGCGCGGGAGCTGGCGGCAGACGAGTGGGTGTAGCGCCGCCATTGACGATCCAGCCGGACCAGCTGAACAATGCGCTGAAGATTCTGAAGAAGGCGGCCGGCGCGTTGTGACACGGGCGCTGCGAACTGGGGTCAGGTGGGGTCCTTTTTGACGAGGTATTCGTCGAGGAGGACGGCGACGAGGGCCGCGGTGGGGACGGAAACGAGCGCACCGGGGACGCCGGCGAGCGCGGAACCAAGCAACAGCGCAATGAGGATGGAGAGCGCGGGCAGGCCAACGCTGTTCTTCATGATGCGCGGGGTGAGGAGCGAGTTCTCGACCTGGAGATAGACGATGTAAAAGATGGCTACGCCGAGTACGCGGCCCCAGGAGTCAATGGCCGCGACCAGGATGGCGAGCGCCACGCAGACGGCCGCGCCGAGGACGGGGATGATGTTGAGCACGCCGGTCAGGACACCCAGCGCAAAGGCATAGCGGATGTGGAGCGAAAGATAGACGACGGTGCTGAGGACGCCGAGGATGAGCATGAGGCTGCCCTGGCCGATGAGCCATTTGTCCATGCGGATGCGGGCGCGGCGCAGTGCCTTGTCAAGGCGATCCCGGCTTTCAGATGGAAAGAAGGAGAGAAACCAGGCGTAGGCCTGGTCGCCTTCGAGGATGAAGTAGACGGTGAGCACGAAGCCCATGACCAAGCCTGCCAGCTTGCCGGCCCAATCGGTAATGGAGAGCAGCAGATAAGTGGCCGCATTGCTGACAAAGTCCTGGAGTTTGGCGCTGATGTCGTCCATGTTCAGGCTGTCGGCGAAGGGGAGGCGCCTGAACTTATCGAGCAGCGCGGGCAGGCGCGCGGGTAAATCGCGGGCCAGTTTCTGCATGTCGCGGAGGACGGGCGGGAGGGCGAGGAAGCCGAAGGCAACGATCACGGCCGCCATGGCGCAGATGAGGAAATAGACCGCCGTGCCCTTGAAGGGTTGCCAGCGGCCTATTCGCAGTCGCGCCGTGAAGCGGACAATGGGCGTGAGCACAACGGCGAACAGGGCGCTGACGTAGACCAGCATGAGCACATCGCGGATGAGCCAGGCCAGGGCGCAGGCCAGGGCAAGCGCGAAGGCGAAGACGATATCGCTGCGAAGGCTGCGTGAACTGCCCGTCATTGATCTCCGCCGAGGATGGAGCCGACGATGCCGCCGAGAAGCGCGCCACCGGCGGCGGGGCCGACCTGTCGGGATTCGCCGCGCGGGATGTACTCGGCGATCTGGTGGGCGAGGCGGGAGATAGGCAGGGTCTGCAGCCAGACGGTGCCGGGCCCCTGGAGCACGGCGAGGAAGATGCCGTCGCCGCCGAAGATGGCGTTCTTGAGGCCGGGGACCACGGTGATCTGAAATGCCACCGAAGCCTGAAATGCGCCGACGTGGCCGGGATGGACGCGCAGGACTTCACCGGGGGCGAGGTTCTTCTGGATGAGCTCGCCGGAGAGTTCGAGCCAGGCGGTTCCCTGGCCGGCGATCCTCTGGAGGAGGAATCCGTTGCCGCCGAAGATGCCGGCGCCGAGGGACTGCTGGAAGCCGACGCCGATGGTGACGCCGTCTGTGGCGCAGAGGAAGCCGTGGCGGTGGAACATGTACTCCTGGCCGGGGCCGACGGGGATGGGCACGATGTGGCCGGGAACCTTGGTGGCGAAGGAGACCTCGCCGGGGTACTGCATGGCGCGATACTCGGTCATGAACAGGCTGCCGCCGCCGGCGACCCGCTTAAGCACGCCGAAGATGCCGCCGCCGCCACCCATTTGGGTGTGGGTGGTCATCTGGATGGATGCGGTCATCCAGGAAAGCTCGCCGCTTTCAGAGAAGACGCTTTCGTTAGGGTCAAGCTGAACGTCGAGGACGGGCATGGTGGTGCCCTGAATACGTGTCTGCATTGCGAATGCCTCCCGATGGTGGACAGTTTACCTGCACAGGGTGCGCGTGCGTAGAGGGATACCCGCGCTTTCTGACGAACAAGGTACGAATTTTGGGGGCGGCCGGTTCCTATTCAACCAGCTTCAGGCTTGTTTCGGCTTTGGCGAGGGAGCTGCCGCCAACCCAGATTTTGTAAGTGGTGGGCTCGACGGTTGGTTTGGCCTCGGCGTTGTAAAAGCTGAGCTCGTTGAAGCTGAGGGGGAGCTCGACATGCCTGCTTTCGCCGGGCGCGAGGGTGACGCGGGCGAAGCCTTTGAGCTCGCGGACAGGCTGCTCCACGCTGGCGGAGGTGTTGCGGATGTAGAGCTGGACGACCTCGGTTCCGGCGACGCTGCCGGTGTTTTTGACGTCGACGGCGACGGTGACGACGGGGTTGCCGCCGGAGGCGAGGACTTCCTGGACGGGGATTTCGGCGCGGCTGACGCTGGGCTGTCCGTAACTGAAGCGGGTGTAGCTGAGGCCCCAGCCGAAGGGAAAGAGCGCCGCGTTGTCCTCGTCCATGTAGCGGGAGACGAACTTTTCCTCGTCGTTGCGGGGGAAGTGGCTGAGATCGACGTGGGCGGGGCGGCCGGTTGGGAGCTGGGCGTAGTAGAGCGGCTCCTGGCCCACGGAGCGGGGGAAGCTGGAGGGTAGCTTGCCAGAGGGGTTGACATCGCCGAACAGGACGTCGGCAACGGCGTGGCCCGCTTCGATGCCGGGACTCCAGGCTTCCAGGATGGCGGGGACGTGGGCGGCGGCCCAGGTGAGCTCAAGGGGACGGCCGGCGAGGACGACCAGGATAACGGGCTTGCCGGTGGAGACAATGGCCTCAAGAAGCTGCTGCTGTGAGCCGGTAAAGCCGAGGGTGGCGCGGCTGGAGGCTTCGCCCTCCATCCAGTTGGCGGGTTCGCCGAGGGCGAGGATGGCGATATCTGCTCTCTTGGCCGTTTCTACCGCTTCTGCAATGGTCTTGGCATCGTCGGGGACAGGAGTGTGGTCGTCAACAGTCATTTGGCCGTCGAAGTTGACGTGGTTGAGCACACTGGCGTCCTGGCCGGAGAGCAGGCCGCATCCCTGGGCGTAGAGGAGGCGATTGCCAAGGCGATCCTGAAGGGCGGCGCGCAGGGTGACGACGTACTTGGGATCGCCGGCGACGGCCCAGGCGCCGAGGAGCTCGCGCTGGTTGTCAGCGAGGGGGCCAATGAGGGCCACTTTCTTTGCCTTGGGAGTGAGAGGGAGCAGGGTGCCGACGGACTCGACGGGCGAGTTCTTGAGCAGGACGAAGGTTTCATCCGCCACTTTGCGGGCGGCGGCGCGGCGTTCGGGGGTGGCGTCGTAGGCGGGGCTTTCCGGCGTGTAGGGGTGCTCGAAGAGACCGAGGGCAAACTTCACTCGCAGAACACGGCGGGCGGCTTGGTCGATGACGCTCTCGGGGATTTTCCCGGAGCGAACCTGGTCAGCGAGGACGGTGCCGTAGAGGTTGCCTTCCATGTCCATGTCGACGCCGGCGAGGAGAGCCTTGCGGGCCACGGTGGGTCCATCGCCGATGGAGTGGTTTTCAAGCTCGGAGATGGCGCCCCAATCGGAGACGACGAAGCCCTGGAAGCCCCACTCTTTGCGCAGAATCTGGGTGAGAGTGAAGGGATTGGCTGTGGCGGGGATGCCGTTGAGAGAGTTGAAAGCGCTCATCAGGGTAGCGGCTCCGGCATCGACGGCGGCGTGGAAGGGCGGCAGGTAGACCTGGCGGAGGGTGAGCTCGCTCATGTCGGCGGCGTTGTAGTCGCGGCCGGCGATGGCGGCGCCATAACCGACGAAGTGCTTCACGCTGACGGCGACGGAATCGGGTTTCGAGAGGTCGTCCTGCTGGTAACCGTGGACCCAGGCGCGGGCGAGGATGGAGCCGAGGTAGGGGTCTTCGCCGCTGGACTCGATGATGCGGCCCCAGCGGGGGTCGCGGGCGATGTCGACCATGGGGGAAAAGACCCAGGGAATACCGTCGGCGCGGGCCTCGATAGCGCCGGCGCGGGCAACCAGCTCGGCGGCCGAGGGATCCCAACTGGCGGCGATGGCGAGGGGGATGGGAAAGGTGGTGCGATGGCCGTGGATGACGTCCTGGCCGAAGAGGAGGGGGATGTGGAGGCGTGATTTCTCAACAGCAAGGTGTTGAAAGTGGTTGGTTTGCGCTGCGCCGACCACGTTAAGGAAGGAGCCGGCCTGGCCTTTGGCGGCCAACTCGTCGTAGTTGAGGTGAGAGGCGTTGGGGCCGGTGGCGTCGCCGACGTTGTACTGGACCAGCTGCCCGATCTTCTCTTCCAAGGTCATTTTCTTGAGCAATGTATCAACGCGCGCATTGAGCTCGCGTGAGGCCAGCTGGGGATTGGGGTCGGGCCTGGCCTGGGCCGGAGCGGGAAGCCGGCTGAGGCAGGCCAGCAGAAAAAGAGGGAACCCAAGCCGGAGAAAGCGGGTGAAGGAAAAATTCATGGCTGGGTCATGATAAACCGTTTGCCTTGTGGGCGTCAGGGAGTTGGGGCGGGCTGCGCCAGGGAGATTTGCGGGCTCCGGTTGACGCTGGAATGGGAAAGCGTTCAGGCCCCTAGCGGGAACCGCAGACGATGCTCTAATCTTGCCACAGACTGAATGATGAAGTTTCTTATCCATCTTCGCCAAGCCGCCGTTCAAGCCCTTGCCGACGACGTGTTCAACAACGCCAAAGCCGCGGCTTACTCCGGCATGCTGATGATGTTCCCTGCCCTGCTGGTGGTGAGCACACTGCTGGCGCAGGTTCCAGAGGGAACATCGCTGGTGGGTGAAATTCGCGGCGCGTTTGAACAGATGCTGCCGGCCGACTCAATGGCCCTGCTGCAGTCGTATGTCCTGAGCCGCCGTTTCCACTCCAGTCAGGTGATTGCATCGGCGGGGGCTCTGAGCGTCTTTGCCGGACTGGGCATGATGCTTTCGCTCATGGAGGGGTTCCGGCGCGCATACAAGCTGGAGCTGGACGACTGGAGCTTCTGGGGACGGCGTCTGCGGGCGCTGCTGCTGGTGCCGATTGCGCTGGTGCCGCTTTCGCTGGCCACGCTGATCGTGGTGTTCGGGCACCAGATTGAGGCGTGGATGATTGAGAACGCGGACCACGAGCTGCGGCACGTGGTGCTGATCTTCTGGCGGGGGGCGCGGTGGTCGATTGCGCTGGTGACCAGCGTTACAGTGCTGAGCGCCCTCTACCACTTTGGCACACGGCGCAAGGAGCACTGGCTATGGGTTGCGCCGGGGGCGGTGACGGGGACAGTGATCTGGTTTCCAACGACACTGGCCTTTGGGTGGTATGTAACGCGCATTGCCGACTACTCGATGTTTTACGGGTCATTTGGGGCGGGAATTGCAACGTTGATCTGGCTGTACATCACGGCGGTAAGCGTGCTGCTGGGCGCGGAGCTGAACGGAACTCTTTTTCGGGACCGGCAGGCGCTGAGTTCCGGATTGAACAAAGCCGATTGAGATGCGCCCGGTCTGTGATAAGTCGCACTGACGATTACGCCTGGCCCCGTGCATGCTGGATAAAGCCGGGGCCCGGTCCAGAGCGCTTTCGGAATTCTTGTGTTCCCGATACAGGCAGTGCAAGGCGGTTTTTTCTTGAGGAAAATGCCACTTGATCTCGTGCTGTCGGGCTGCAGTAATTCCGAAAATGCCGTAACGCCCCATGTACAATGAAGCGGGCTACCCGCCCATTTGCATTCATCAGCTCAATTAAAAAAATGGAGTAAGCCCAATGGCATTCGAACTGAGTTTGACCGATTCTCCATCGCAGCGCCGCGCAAAGATTGTGGCCACACTTGGACCAGCTTCCAACACGGAGCCGGTCTTCCGTGACCTGGTCCGCGCAGGCGTGGATGTGGTGCGCCTGAACTTCTCACACGGCACCCACGAGGAGAAGCTGGCGCTGATCCAGATGATCCGCAAGGTGAGCCGCGAGGAGCGCAAACCGCTGTGTATTCTGGGCGACCTGCAGGGACCCAAGATTCGCACCTCGAAGCTGAAGGATCACCAGGCAGTTCTTTTGAAGGCCGGCCAGCGGCTGACCATCACGCCGCGCGATGTTCCAGGGACGGCGACGCTGGTAGGCACCACTTTCAAGACGCTGGCGGAAAACGTTGAGCAGGGATCGCGCATTCTGCTTTCCGACGGACTGATTGAACTGCGCGTGCACGAAGTGGATGGCGACGACGTTGTCTGCGAGATTATCAACGGCGGGATGCTTGGCGAGAACAAGGGCATCAACCTGCCGGGCATTCCGGTGCGTGTTCCCTCGTTGACGGAAAAGGACACGGCTGACCTGGAATTTGCACTGAGGGCAGGCGTGGACGCGATTGCGGTTTCGTTTGTGCGGACGGCCGAGGATGTGCGGCTGGTGCGCAATCGGGTTTCGGCTTACGGCGGGGAGACGTGGATTATCGCCAAGCTGGAAAAGCCGCAGGCGATTGAGCACCTGGACGCGATTCTCACGGTTGCCGACGGCATCATGGTGGCGCGCGGCGACCTGGGCGTGGAAGTACCGCCGGAGAAGGTTCCGGCGATTCAGAAGCACATTATCCGGCGGGCAGCGGAGTTCAGAAAGCCGGTGATCACGGCGACACAAATGCTGGAGTCGATGATCGACAACCCGCGTCCGACACGCGCGGAAGTTTCCGATGTGGCCAACGCGGTGTACGACGGTACGGATGCGGTGATGCTGTCGGGCGAGTCGGCGGTGGGCAAGTACCCGGTGCAGACCGTGTCGATGATGGCGCGCATTGTGGCGGACGCTGAGCGGCACATCAAGGAAGAGAGCTACTCAGAATCACGGGAGCGGCGCAGCCACTTGTCGATTGCGGAAACGATCTGCGAAGCGACGGCGCATGCGGCGGACGACCTGGACCTGCGCGGGATTGCGCTGTTTACAGAGTCGGGCGTGACGGCGCGGCAGCTTTCGAAGTACCACCCGTCTTCGCCGATTTTTGCTTTGAGCCCGATTGAGGTGACCATCAACCGGCTGAACCTGCTGTGGGGAACGACGCCGATCCGCTGCCCCAAGGTGAACTCGACTGAGGCGCTGGTTGAGTGTGCTGAAAGCCTGCTGGAGCAGGGCGGCTATGTGCGGCCCCGCGAGGTGATCGCGATTGTGGCCGGAACGCGGACCAAGTCGGGGTCGACGAACTTTCTACGGCTGCATGTGATGGGCGAGCACGCCCTGGAGGGTACGCGCTTCTTTGCGCACAAGGAAGAAGAGCCCACGCCGCCAGCCGCCGAAGGCCCTGCGAGAACCAAGAGGCCTGCACCCAGGGCAGCGGCGAGGAAGAAGTAGGCGGATTCAAGCGGTAATCGGGATCGGGGGAGCGGTTGCCCGCTCTCCCCTGCTCCAGCGGCGGAATTGTCGGTCCGCATCCGCGTTTCTGACTTCTTGGCGAAGAGCCATTGGTGCTTCGGTCCTCGTCTTCCCACTTGGGGTCGGCCGAAGCTGGTTTTTTGTTTCGCTTTCCGCTCATCGAGCCGCACCGACTGGTCACCGTTTCCTTCCTATTGGGCCCCCGATCGCCGCAGCAGCCTGCCATGCCCGCTGCTGACTGCTGCCGCACGCTCAGAGTGGATCGCTCCAGGATGCTGACCCCACCTTGCGGCAAAGCCCTTGCGCTGCGCCATCCATCAGGATGGGAAGGGAACCTGCACCCCAAAGCTATTGAACACGCTCAGCACAAAAGCATATGGGCCTGCCTTCCGGCAGGCCCGCTTGAGAGGCATTGTTTTGGAGGGGGTCCAGGGGGGAAATTGGGATTCAGGTCCATGAAGGGCCTGAAAGGGGTGGATACCTTCGTGGAAGGGTTGAGTTTCGGGGAAGCCTCTGCTTGTTATTCAGATAGATGCAGAATTTAGAAAAAGGTTGCGCCCCGGGATCTATTTGCCGGGAATTCGCGTTTTGGGTTTCGCTCCCTGCCCTGAGACCTTTTACCTGTCAGGCACTCCCCGTTAACAAAATGACAATAATCAACTTGCATACATCGGCTGGAATTGGCAATCTTTAAAGTGTGAAGCGGTGGCAAACCATCGGCCTGGCTGGAATCGTGGTGCTGGGCATCGGATACGTCGTCATGCACCGGGAGGAGCTTGGGCTTACGGGCGCCCACCCTATCGGGGCCGATGACGCACGCGACTTGAAAGAGCCGGTTGAATCCAGCGCCCGCCCGGCGACCATTGTCTGGCAGAAGGTCGACCGCTCCTCCGACGGCTTCAAGGTGGAGATGCCCGCCGACGTGAAGGAGATCCAGATCCCTGCCTACAACGAGAGCGGCGGCACCGAGCAGGTGAACATGATCTTCGCCAATCCCGACGCCGAAACCACCTTTTCCGTGGCCTGGGAAGATAACCCTCCGGTAGCGCGCGTCAACGGCCATGTGCCCGACAGGACCCTGGAGATGGCCGAAACCGGCGCTCTGGCCCGGACCCAAACCACCCCGGTCAACGAGTCGGCCAACACCACGCAAGGCTTTCCGGGACGCGATTTCGCCTCTCGCAACTCCGGAGGCGGCGTCATGAACTCGCGGCTCATCTACGCCGGCTCGCGCCTCTACATGCTCATTGCCGCCTTCCCTTCCGTGGGCGCACGCCGCAACCGGGATGTGACCCGCTTCTTTAATTCCTTCACCGTGCTGCCGGGCGGCGGCAAGGGGCAAGGCGTGTCGACAGCATCTTCCAACAACTGAGGCGTCCCGAGGGAAGAGCCTCCTGCGATCACTCCCTTCTGTTCTCAGCCGGGTTTGGCTCAAGTTTCGCCGCCGATTGCCGACAACACTTGGATGCGGGTATTGCGCTTCCCTGCCCGCGAAGGGGTTGATCATGGCCGTTGCCGCTCTCTCGACAGCTGGTTTCTCACAGTACATCGCCGCCAGCAGCAATGTTTCCGTGTCGCAACAGGCATATCAATCGCTGCAGCAGAGCCTGGCCTCAGGCAACCTTACGGCGAGCGCAAACTGCGTTCAACACCTACAGCCAGCTGAACCAGGGTTCTACCAGCAGCTCGGCTTCCAGCGGCAGCGGCTCGTCGCAGCTCTCCACAGACATGGCCGCGCTGGGCAGCGCCATCAGTTCCGGTGACCTGACCACGGCCCAATCCGCCTTCGCCACGGTGCAGAGTGACTTGAAGACGACGCCATCGCAGGCGGTAACCAACGCGGAAGCTGCCGTAGCCCAGACAGTGCAGTGGGTCGACGACCTGCTGAGCCTGTCGAGCACCGGCAGCGCCTCGGCCGCTCCGGTAGACCCGACGACGGCCATCCTCAACAGCGCCTACGGCCAGAACAGTTCCGCCGGCAGCACAGCAGCATCCAGCAGCAACAGCGGCGCCAGCGTCAACGTTTACGCCTGAGGCACTCGCCGCCGCCGATCCTCGGGCAATGTTCCCGTATCCGAGCCGCCTGACTTACCTGCCCCGCCGGGTGTATTGTTGTTGCCATCTATGAGCATTCGACTTCGCCACACCCTGACCATTGCGATTCTCCTTTCCGCCGCCGCCCTGCTTGCCGCGCAGGAGACGGCCAAGCCCAAACCAGAAGACACGGAAGTATGGACGCCTGTGCCCAAAGTCGTCACGCCAGGCACTCCCTGTTTCGCGCCGCCCTCCGACGCCATCGTGCTCTTCGACGGCAAAAACGAAGACGAGTGGGTCTCGGCGCAGGATCACACGCCCGCCCAGTGGGTGGTGGCAGACGGCATCTTCACCGTGAGCAAGGTCAAAGGCGTGGGCAACATCGAGACCAAACGCCGCTTCAAGGACTACCAACTGCATGTGGAGTTCCGCATCCCGGAAAACATTACCGGCAGCGGCCAGGGGCGCGGCAACAGCGGCGTGTTTCTCGCCTCCACCGGGCCCGGCGACGACGGCTACGAGTTGCAGGTGCTGGACGCCTACAACAACCCGACGTATGTGAACGGCATGGGCGGCAGCATCTACAAGCAGAGCCCACCGCTGGTGAATCCAGCGCGCAAGCCGGGCGAGTGGCAGACATACGACGTGGTGTGGACCGCACCCACCTTCAACAGCGACGGCTCGCTGAAGACGCCGGCCTACGTAACGGTCCTCTTCAACGGCGTGCTGGTGCAGAACCACTTCGCCTTGAAGGGCCAGACGCTTTACATCGGCCAGCCGTTCTACAAGCCTTACGATCGCGCGCCCATCAAGCTGCAGGCCCACGGCGACAAGAGCGAGCCGCTCAGCTTCAGAAACATCTGGGTTCGCGAGCTGGATTAGCACAGGCTCGGCTTTACTTCAGCGGATACAGCTTGATGTTGCGGAAGTACACCTCCGCGCCTTCTGACTGAAAGAGGATCTTGCCGCTCGCGGGAAATGCGTCGGTTCCCTCGTTGGCCAGCTTGCCGTTCACATACTGCCACACGTGGCCGTCGCGGTTCACCAGTTCCACCACATTCCACTCGCCGTGCGGCTTCTCCAGTTCGTTCACGGCATCGCGGAAGCCGGTGACATTGGTGAACGGACCTTTGTTGAAGCGGTCGATCTTGGCTGCCTTGCCCTCCGGGCCGGTCACGCGGACGCCGTCTTTACCGGTCAGCGCTGCGCCGTCGGTCATCCAGAAATCGCCCGTGCAGCCCTCGTTGATCTGGAACTCCACCGAGCGCGGCCAAACCTTGTTGGGGCCCTGGATGTTGTAGAGAATGCCGCTGTCGCGCGCCTGCCCCGCCCGCGAGCCGAAGGTGCCCTCGCCCCACTTGAACTCGGCGCGCAGGTAGTAGTTCTTGAACTCCTTCTTGGTGATGAAGTAGCCCATCTCCGTGCCGGAGACATGCACGGTCTCGTTCTCGACCGTGAAGACGTGGTTGGGATCTGCATTGAGCCCTGTACTGGGCAAAAAAGTGTCGAACTGGTTCAAATCTCCGCCATCAAACAGCACAATAGCAGCCTTGTGTTTGGGAATATTAAGCGCCTGTGCGCTTGCGTAGCCTGCCCCCGCCAGCGCTGCCATCAGCAATACGCCTGCCGCACCACCCATCGTCTCCAGCTTCATCCGCAGAAATCCTCTCGCCAGCCATTGTCGGCTCCCGCATCGTGGGTGCGCAAGCCGGTTCATGCCGAGGGAGAAGCTGGCCGCGCCGCCTTCTCCACAACGCGTGTAATCAGTCCAACTGGCAGGAACCGCACCAGCAACGCCGTGAACCGGCCGGAGAAGCTGGGCAAAATAGTCCGCTGTCCGCGCGCCAGAGCGTCCACGCCCAGCCGCGCCACCACCTCTGCCGATTGCACGCCGCGCCCTTTGAAGGCGCTGGCGCCGGCCACGTCAAAGAACTCACTCTCCGTAGGCCCAGGGCAGAGCGCGGTCACTTTCACGCCGAACCGCGCCACCTCCGCCGCCAGTCCCAGCGCGAAGAAGCGGTCGAAAGCCTTGGTGGCCGCATAGGTGGAGAGATACGGCACCGGTTGAAAGCTGGCCGTCGAAGCCAGAATCATCACCCAGCCCCGCCGCCGCTCCACCATCTGCGGAACAAACAGCCGCGACAGCCGCACCATCGCCTCGCAGTTCACACGCACCTGGCTGAGTTCCTGATCCACCGGGCTCTCGGAGAAAGCGCCGTATTGCCCAAGCCCGGCGTTGTTCATCAGAATGTCAACGGTGATGCCTTCCCCTTCCGTCGCGTCGTAGATCTGCTGCGGCGCCGCCGGATCGTTCAGGTCCGCGGTCACGATGCGAACCTCCGTCCCTTTGCCCGCGAACTCGGCGGCCAGCGCTTCCAGCCGCTCCCTGCGCCGTGCCGTAAGAATGAGCTTTGCCCCGCGTCCCGCCAGTTCCCGCGCCAGCGCAATGCCAATTCCCGCGCTTGCCCCGGTCACCAGCGCCCATCTACCGCTGAAGTCTTTCAGATTTGCCATTTCGTTACCATCATCCTTGGTGACTGTGGTGGACAGGGCATTCGTAGAGACCCGCAGGGCTCCCGCACGTTGCCTTGGGTCGCTATGTGCGCAGCAGTTTGAACGCGTGCGTCCACTCATTACGCGTGAAGCCGGGGATGCACCACAGCATGCACAGAGGCTCAATGGCCCGCGCAGACTCCACGCTACCCATATCCGCCGTCTCCCAGCCGAACTGATCAAGGATTGTACCGACCTGCTTCTTGGCCGCTTCACTATTCCCGCAGATGAACATGGTGGGCTTGCCGCCGGGAAACTCCGGATTCACCATGGAGGCTGCGCCTACGGAATTGAAAGCTTTGACGAAGTTTGCCGAAGGAAACTCGCGCTGCAGCTGTTCCATGAGGGATTCATTGTAGGTGGTGAAAAACTTGAGGACGCCGTGGTCCGGCGGCGCATCAGCGATGGGGTTGGTCGCGTCAACGATGGTTTTTCCTTCCAGGTACTGCGCGCCGGCCAGCCGCAGCGCCTCCGCGGATGCAGAGCCCTTGACCGCCAGAACCAGCAGCTCGCCGAATGCGGATGCATCGGCAAACGTCCCGGTCGCACCGCCTGGATTCTGCGCTCCCCAATCCGCCAGCTTGTCCGGCGTCCTGGTGCCGATCATCACTTCGTGGCCATGCTTCAGAAATCCGCTGGCCAGTGTCTTGGCCACGACGCCCGATCCAAGTACTCCGATCTTCATGTTCATCTCCTTTGCCAAAAGGCTCCTTGTGCATGGATGAGCTTCAGGCGTGTTTGATGCGGATTAATTCGGATTCGTGGATCGAGTATTGCCCGCTGCCTTGCGCTTCGCCGAGGCGTTGCTCTTCCTGCCTGTCTTGCGGTTCTTTTCCACACGCAGCTTCCAGCAGGTGTGCAACGCGCCGGTCAGCGTATCCTCGTCGGCTTCAGCCAGCCGGATGTGCGTAGCTCCCATCCTGCCCCAGCCACCATGAATGGGCAGAAACAGGTCAGGCCGGTCTGCGATGAACGCCGCCTGGAGCTCTGGAGTGATCATCAGGTTGCCGTAACCCTCGTTGACCGAGGCCAGCGTGGCAAAGATGCGCCCACCCACACGAAAGTCAGTTGCGCCCATGTGGGAGCCTTCTTCCGCGCCTTCAAAGCTCAGCGCGATGCGGCGAAAATCAGCGGCTGTCATGGAGAGCCTCCGAATTGGCAATTTAGCAGACGATTCAAGCCAGGGGCTAGGAGCTGGAAGCTATAAGCTGTTCTTCAAACTCCTCGTTCAGCCATTCTGAAAACGCAGAGAACTCCTCATCGCGGCCCAGGAAATCCCGCACCATCTGCCGCCCCGGCTTCGACCCGCCCTGCTCCAGCACTGCCTTGCGATAGCGCGCGCCCGCGTCGCACCCCAGCAGATCGTCTGCGATCGAACTGGGCAAAGAAGTCCAGTGCAATCACCTTGTCAAAGGCATACGTGTAGTAATTCGACGAGTAGCCGGTCAGGTGGCCGAAGCTCGCATACATGCGGTTGCCTTCCATCCACGTCCACGGCTGCAGGCTTTGGTAAAGGCTGCTTCGTCGTCGCGTCCAGATCGAGGGCCGCGGGGTCCTGGTCATGCAGGTCGAGCGAGAGCGTGGTGTAGTAGAGCTGCGCGCGCACCCAGTCTGCCCGGCCAAACGCTCCGGCCAGCTTCATCTTCCTGATGGTCTCGGCGGGCAGAACCTCGCCCGTCTGGTAGTGCTTCGCAAAGGCCTGCAGCAGCTTCTCGTCGCGGAAAAACTCTTCCAGCATCTGCGACGGCACCTCGATAAAGTCGCCCTCGGTGGCAAAGCCGGAGAGCCCCGCCCACTCCGTCTGCCCGCCTAGAATCGCATGCATCAGGTGGCCGAACTCATGGAAAATACGTCACCACGTCGTTGTACTGCAGCAGCCCCGGATCGTTTTCGTCGCCCTCGGGAAAGTTGCAGATCAGCGCGGCCTCCGGCAGCGCGCGGCCGCGCACGCCGGTGACGATCGGCGCTGCGGAAAACCACTTGTCCTTGCCCTCGCGCGGGTGCATGTCGAGATAGAAGCGGCCCACGCGCCGGCCGCCGTCAAACACGTCGAAGACCGAAACCGCCGGATGCCACGCCGCCGCATCCGACGCGCCGGAACTCAATCTTGAACAGCCGCGCCGCCGTCTCCAGCACACCCGCCTCCACCTGCGCGTACGGGAAATAGGGCCGCACCGATTGCGAGTCGAAGTCGAAGGCCGAGCGGCGGAACTGCTCGTACCAGTAGCCGCGGCTGGTGATGTCGATGGCCTTCAATGCCCGGCTGGCGCTTGCGCGCGAAGTCCATGATCAGTTCGTGCTCGCGGCGCGCGCCGTCGCGGCTGGCCTCGTCGAGCCTGGCCAGAAAGGTGCGCACATTGGCCGCCGAGCCCATCATCTGGTCGGCCGTGGCCAGGTCGGCCCAACTGCGGAAGCCAAGCACCGTCGGCAATCTCCTGCCGCGTCGCCAGCAGATCCAGCAGAATCTGCTTGTTGGCCGGGTAGGCGCGCGTGTTGTAGGCCAGAAACATCCGCTCGCGCAGCGCCGCGCTCGAGGCAAACGTCATCACCGGCTGCATGTCGGGCTGGTCGGTGGAGAGGGTCACCTTGCCCTCGGCGTTCAGCCGGATGCCGTGCCAGGTAGTCGGCCGGCAGCCCGTCCAGCTCGGCCTCCGTGGCCTCAATCGTCTTGCCGCCCTCCTGGATGTTGCGGCTGAACTCAAGCGACGAGCCGCGTGGCCTTCTCATGCAGGGCCTGCAGGTGGTCGCGCGTCGCCTGGTCCTTGTCCACGCCGGCCAGCCGGTAGCCGAGCAGGGTCCGCTCAACATAATGCTTTGTCGGCGTCGCTCGCGCCTTCCAGGTCGATCGCCGCCAGCGCCTCGTAGACCGCGCGGTTCAGGCTCAGCGCGCTGCCGGCCATGGCCACCCGCTGCGCCTCCTCCTGCGCCTGGTCGCGAACGGCCTTGTCCGCAGCCACCGAGTTGAGTACCCCGGCCTGCGCTCCCGCCAGGCTCAACTGCTCAATGGCCTCGTCGTAAAGACGCAGCGAGTTTTCCGGCGTGCGCGGTGCTTCCACGGCCAGCAGCGCGGCCAGTGCTGCCTCGTGAGCGGCCAGGCGCGCGCTCACCCAGGCCGCAAGCGCTTCGGCAGAAGCAGCGCCGCCCGCCTCCCAGGCGTGAAGGTCTTCCGTTGCAGCGGCGGGAACTGAGTTTTCAACAGGCATGATGGGCAAATTCCTCCAAAGCTCTAGGGTAGCAAGCCGCCCTGCAGCGAGGCAGACTGTCACGGTTGGGACCGGCCAGGCCAGCGCTTCCATTCCGTTGTTGCATCCGCGCGGCAACCCCTTTAAGATGCGTCAATTGATCTCCATGCCGATTCTGGCCGCCAAGCCGCCTGTTCCAGCCCTGCCGCCTGCCGGGCCGCGCCTGCGCGTACCGCGGCTGTGCGTGGCCATCCAGGCCGGCTCGGCGGCGGAGATGCTGGAGCGGGCGGCAGCTGCGCTGGCCGACGCAAAGTTCCTTGAGTTCCGCTTGGATTCCCTGGCCAAACCCGCCGCGTCTCTCCCCGCACTGAAAGAGTTCCTGGCCGGTCGCCGCGACGTGACAGCCATCGCCACCTGCCGCCGCAAACCCTTCGGCGGCAACTTCGTTGGATCCTTGACAGCGGAATTTGAGGTACTTTTAAAAGCCGCCGACGCCGGCTGCCAGATTGTGGACCTCGAGGTCGAGTCAGCCGAGGAGGCCAAACCGGCAGCCCTGGCAAAGTTCCGCGATGATCTCCGCGCAGCCGGCGCGGCGCTGCTGGTCAGCTTCCACGACTTTACCCGGACCAAGGGCCTGGAGCAGGCGGCCGAGCGGATTGAGGCCTTTCAGCCGGATTTTGTGAAGGTCGTTTCCACCGCCCGCTCTCTGGCCGACAACCTGGCCGTGCTCAAGCTTATCGAAGAACGTTCGCTCTCCGCGCAGGTGGTCGGCATCGCCATGGGCGAGGAGGGCCTGGTCGAGCCGCGTCCTTGGGCCCGCGAGCCGGAGCTGCTTTCACGTTTGCTTCCTTCTCTGACGGCGCGGAAACTGCGCCCGGCCAAGTCTCGGCGAAGACCCTGCGCGAGCTGTACCGCATCGACCAGCTTGACCGCGCCACCCAGTTGTTCGGCGTGGCCGGCAACCCCATCGCCCACTCGCTTTCGCCGCTCATGCACAACACCGCCTTCCGCAAGCGAGAGCGTGAACGCGGTGCTGCTGCCGCTGAAGGTGCGCGCATTGGACGACCTGCTCACCGTGGTGCGCGGTCTGCCGCTGGCGGGCGTGGCCGTGACCATGCCGCTCAAGCAGGAGGTGCTGCCGTACCTGGCCAATCCTGTTTCAAAGAACTCCATTCCGATCACCCATCGCATCGGCGCCTGCAACACCCTGCGTACCGGCACCGACGGCAAAATCGTCGGCTTCAACACCGACGTGGACGGCGTGGTGCGGCCTTTGGATCGTCGCCTCAAGCTGAGGGGCGCGCGCATCGCCGTGCTGGGCGCGGGCGGCGCGGCGCGGGCCGCGGTCTTTGGCCTGGTGGACCAGGGCGCTGAGGTCTTCATCGTCAATCGCACCCACGAGAAGGCCGTCGCCCTGGCCAAAGAGGCCAAGGCCAAGGCGCTCAAGCACGAGCTCTTCGCCAAGAGCGCACTTCGATGTGCTCATCAACTCCACGCCCTGCGGCATGGACGGACTCAAAGCAGGCCCTGCCCATCGCCGAAAACGAGCTGAACGCCGGCCTGGTCTTCGACATGGTCTACAACCCGCTGGAGACGCCGCTGCTCAAGCTGGCGCGCTCGCGCGGAATCCCCGTCGTCACCGGCCTGGAGATGTTCGTCCAGCAAGGCGCCCGCCAGTTCGAAATCTGGACCGGCAAACCCGCTCCCGAAGCCGAAATGCTGCGCGTCGTCGAACTGGAACTGCGCCGGCGGGGTTGAAGGCGGAGATTCGCACCGCTTTCCACACTTGCCGAAAGGTCTGATAAACATGGCGATCTGATTAGGAGCCAGCCGCTCTGTTCCGGCGCAAGAGGCTACTTGCGCTTTTTCCCGGCCGTTTTGGCGCTCTTCGGCTTCTCGCCCTCCAGATGCCCCACCGGAATCGGCGCCATATCCGGCCCGATGCGCTTCACCGACGTGTCGATCATCTCGTAGTTGATCGTCCGCGGCGCAACCGGCCGTGTGATCCCCGTGTTGGGGTCCACGCTCAGGTTCTGCCCGCTGGCAATCTGGATGCTGAAGGTGGGCACGCTGCCGCCCTTCGGCGCGGGCTGCGAGCCAACCTTCACCGGCAGAAATCCCTGAATCGGATGCAGCCGGTAGGCCGTCTCGTAGCGGTGCCGCTTGGTGCTCCAGGTAAATACCCGCACCTGGTCGAAATCGAAAGGCGACCCGGCCTTCGGAGGGCTCAGTACGGTCACATACTCAGGAACCATGTGGTCTGCGGTGGTGGCCTCGTCGTCTTCCACCTTGGTCAGCACATAAGCGCCCACCATGCGCTGGCCCTCCGCATAGGCAGCCACCTCGTCCGGCACATCCACGTCGACGCGCCCGGCCAGCAGCCAGCCCACATGCCCCTCCGCGTCGCGCACCAGCCACCAGTCTTCCATGATTACCGATGGAAGCTCCTCATCGCCCGACGCAGCGGCCGGCACGACGACCTTCGGAACAATCTTCGCCGGAGCAGGCGCTGGCGCAGCGCTCTTGGCCCCGGCAGCCCCAGCCACTGGCGGCTTTGCCTCCGCCGGCTTGGGCGCCGCCGGCGGCACCTTGGGAACGGTGGCCCGTGCCAGCAGCTGCACCTTGGCATTGGCCGCCAGCAGGTAGAAGTGCTCCGTCTCGCGTCCTGGGATGTTGTGCAGGTACACATCGTCCCGCACCGTCGCCGTGGCCACCACGGGGTCCTGCTTATGGTCTGTGGAGAGCCGGGCAAAGGAGTCATAGGTCTTGCCGTCGATCACGGCATGCTCCTCAATCCAGCCAATTTCGTTTTTCTGGGTCTTTACCTTGAGGAAGCGGCGTCCATGCTCCAGCACCTCGAGCGCCTGCCCGTTCACCACCTCGGCTACGCGGTTGGATACGGCAGCCACGCGGTCGTGCAGGTACATCTGCCGCGCGGAAACATAAACCGTCTCATCCTGCTGTTTGTGCAGGCGGTTGCATCCCATTTGAAACACGAGGCAGCTCAGCAGGAGCAACACGGACAGGGGAGGTCTGCTGCGCCTTGCGCAACCAACACATGAGATGGGGAATCGCATGAGCACAGCCAGTGGCGTTCCTCTTGAGGATACCATTTTTGCTGCCCGCGGCCCCGGGCCGCGCGGTAACCGATCGACGCCGCTGAAATTATTTTCTGAGACCGCAATCCGATTTGCGCCCTTGCGCGTTCTGGCTGCAGGAGGACGCTCATGCATTTTCCCCGTTCACTTCAATCCGCCGTTCGGTCCGGATCGCCGGATCCTTCCCCTGAGATAATCAACAAACTTCAACAGGCCATGAATCGCCGCCGGTTCCTCACCGGTCTGGGCGCTGCGGGCGCCGTGGCCGGAACTGCCATGGTTACCGGGTGCGGCTCCAACTCCATGGCCTCTGCTCAGTCCACCGGCTCCACCACCGATTCCGCCCAGCAGATCTTTATGGCCGCGCTCATCGCCGAAGACCTTGCCACCACCATGTACTACAACGCCCTGGTTGGCGGCGTTATCCAGGATCCCAACCTGGCTGGAACCGGCGGCACGGCCACCAGCGTCACCGCCAACGGCAGCGTGGCCAACGTCGGCTACCTGCGCGGCGCTCTCGCCGAGGAAATCAGCCACGCCACCCTGCTGCGCGCACAGCTCAACATCTCCGCCGCCACCGGCGATCCGGTGCAGACCTTTTACTTCCCCACCGGCACCTTCGACAACCTCACCAACTTTTTCCCCATCATTATTGCCCTGGAAACGGCCTTTATTGCCGCGTATATGACGGCCGTGGAAGAGTTCGGCCTGATGCTGGGCAACGTCTCGCCTTACAGCTCCACGCAAATGGATGCAACCGGCACTGCCTACACAGCGGCCAACCTGGCCGCCTTCGCCAAAATCTCCGCCGCCATCCTGGGCGTCGAAGCAGAACATCGCACCCTTGCCCGCGCCATCCCTCCCCCACCCACATTCAACGGAGTCAGCATTCTGCCCTCCGACGATGTCTGTTACGAGTCCACTGACTCCCTGCAGACCGTGTACAACGGCATCACCTCGGCCGCCACTGCACTGGGGCCGTTCCTCACATCCAGCTCGGGCACCACGGGCTTTTCACTGCAAACCGCGCTCTCTGGCGCAGCCAGCGTCCAGTTGGCCTGTACCGGCATGCCGCCCATGTAAGAAAGGCAGGGATCAGGTTTCAGAGATCAGTTTGCCTATTTGCCGGCGGGACAGGAGTTTGGGCCGACAGGATTCTTAAAACTGACCCCTGAACCCTGATCTCTGACCCCTGCTTTTACGGCGCCGCCACAATCGCAATCGCCTGCACCGGATCGGTTCCGGTGGTGGACGAGAGCACCGTGGTCAGAATCCCCGCGTCCATCGTGTAGCCATCCAGATCCGGACTTCCCCCCGCGTTTACCGCCAGCAGGAAGTTTCCCTTCGAATCCACGGCCAGGCCCAGCGGGTCAACTCCCGTTGAAATCGTGCCGTTGTCTGTGAACGTGTAAACCGGGGCGGTCGTGGTTCCACTTGCCGTCAGCGTGTAGCTGGCAATGTTCCCGTCCGCTGTGCCCGACTTGTTGGACACATACACATATCCTGACTGCGCCAGAATCTCCGACGGTCCTGTTCCTCCGCTCGTATAGGGAGAGCCAGAATTCTCGGTGATCGTGCTCGCGCCAATCACCAAGGCGCGAAGCCCGCCTGAATTGCTCGCCGAAGGCAAAGCATCCGACTCGCCCACATAAAACAGCCGGTTCGTGGGATCAACAGCCACCGCATTGGCGGAGCCGCCGGAGTTCAGCACCGGCGTATTCCCTGCCCCTCCAAAAGGATCGGCGTTCCCCGGATTGAAGTGAATCTCCTCCGTCCCACCCGTTCCCATGGCGACAAACACATAGCAGTCGGCGCACGTTGTGGAGTCGTTGGGAGAGATGGCCAACTGCTCCACCGTGGAGGCCGGAAGCGCGAAGACCTGCTCCCTTTCCGCCGCTGAGGCAAGCCCTCCCGTGGTGGTGTTCAGGGCGATTGCGTTCAACTGGCCCACGCCGGAAACCGCGTCCACCAGCCAGGAATTTGTGGCGTCCACCTGCATGGTGGTCGCCGGGTCCAGCGAGATGGCAACGCTGTCGTTGCCCAGCGTCAGCGCGCCCGTCGAACTCACGGCATACAGGTAAATGCCGCCGCCCAGCGTGCTCACATACAGAAAATTGCCGTTGGGCGAGATCGCCATGGCCAGCGGTTCAGGCGAGGGAAGCGTGTAGGTGCCGATCGTGGTCAGCGTGCCGGAATTGATGCTGAACGCCACAACCTGCGCCGTCTCCTGGTTAAGAACGTAAAACACGCCGCTGGACAAGGTTGTTGTCCCGGTCGTTCCGGTGGTTGTGCTGGGCGCCTGCCAGAAGTCCCCGCATCCAGTCCCAAAAATCATCAGCAGCGGAACCACCAGAAACAACAGTCTTGCCCAACGTCCAGATGTCATTACCGCTCCTTGTTTACCGCCCGCCGCATCTTTCTCGCAAGGGTATCGCCTGGGTGCGCGATTTGTCCCGCTCTAGTAGATTAGACGCGAACTTCTGCCCACTGGCCGTACCCCCAAGGACGCGAGCCGCCGCGCGTTCGCTCACTCCAACCCGCGGGAGAATCCGGACTGGCAGGCAGAGCGACCGCTTCTGCCGCAACTCCGGCTTCGGCTGCCTCTCGCTGTTGTTGCGCACCGGCGACGAAAGATTCAGCTCCAGGTCCTCGGCGGAAGCAGGGAGCCCGTCAATCAATGATTCGAGTGTCATCAATTCCGCTCCAGGTGTGTGGTCAGTAGATAGGGGTGCGGGGTTAGGATTCAGCCCTTGCGGGTGCTCATGCGGGAGCCGGCAAGACTCCTGAGCCTGATCCCCATTCCCTCATCAATGGTTCTTAGTGTTCTGTCCCTGAAATATTTAGCATAAATAGATGGAGGCAGGGTGTTTGACTTCCTCCCGCTTTATCCAATGCCCAAGTCATTCGTATCTACGATATCTATTTTAGAAACAGGACAATAGTTCTGCGCGATAGAAGAAGATTGATGAAGACAATCTGCAACGTGGTGAGCCGACTCACACAATGGTTTGAATCTCAAAAGGGTTCATTTGAGAGATACTCTTGCGCACAAAACCATTCGATCCAGGGAAAATGCATTGGTTTCAGAAAATCGTTGATCGGGAGTGCCGGAGCAATGGAGCCCTGCAACGTAAGACTCGCGCTGGAACCGAGGGAAGCTAAGGTATGAGGACGATCAATGCGGGAAAGTAGTTTTGCGTGAGACTTGGAGGCGGGAGCATGACAAAGGGAAACCCCATGAACGCACCAGGCGGGTGCCGCTCATGGGGCCCGGATTCAAACACAAGTTTGGTTATTCCTCAAAGCTCCAATGTGCGACAGCTGCATCCATCGCACATGCGGATTGGCCAGTCTTCACCGCGCGTGGCGAACGGGACGGTCGCCGCCGTTGTTTCAGTTGATTCGGACTGCGTCGTTTATATGGGGGCAACGGCCAGTGCAAATTCACTTCCCCACTTCAGTTTCATGTCGTGCTTGGATGTGGATACCAGAACGCCGGAAGTGTTGCCTTCGATCCTGCTGTGCAGGTCCACGCCTGGCAGGGCGCCAACTTCATCCACCGCATCTGGATGGCCTGACCAGTTACCACGTTCCTGATCTCCGGGAGTTACGGGGTTACCGTTCGCGTCTTCACTTTCCGGCGGGTAGACTCCCAGAATGGTCGCCTTGATGGGAATCACCTTGCCGTTTTTCAATTCGGCCTTAGTGAAGTTCAACGCCAGCTTCGACGTTCCCTTTAACTGCATATCGTCCGTGGCGACGACGCCAAGAATGGTTGTGCCGGCCGGCAGTTCCGTTCCATTCTTCAGCTCAACTTTGCCGGCGAGTGTTGTGCGGATTTGATCGCCTTGCTTAACTCTTTGTGCGTCGACGTTCTGCTTGAGGGCAACGCGCGCGGCCACCATTTGCAGGGCCTCGCTGCTTCCAGCCTGCGGATTTGCTGCAGTCTGCGCCTGTAAAATGGCCGGGATGAACACAACCATAGAGAGGGTTGCGAACGACAGGGATAGAGCTGCTTCACGTTTCATACAAGATTCTCCTATGAGTCTTGAATGTTTTGGTCTCCGTGATGCGCGCTGACCAGGGAGGCAATTAGCTTACTTAGTCTTGGACGGGATACTTGACTTATAGGTTGCTTTGAGTAGAGTCATTCGAGTTATAGGTTACGTGTAGATGAAGGCTAAGTTAATCCATCGCAGTAACTTATTTTTTTACGCTCGGGTTGCGAAAAGGCTACTTGCGGCGCGCCTGCCAGACCAGCCGCGCCGCTGTCAGGTCCTCAATGGCCATGCCGACTGACTTGAAGACGATGCGGCGATCTGCCGGAGCGGCAAAAGTGCCTGAAAGGATTTCGCCGATCTCCGCCTGCACCTTCGAGCCGGAAAGCCGCACGTCGCCCGATTCCCTCTCCGCACAGGAGCGCGACTCGGCCACAATAAAGCTCGACCGCATGGCCTCGTCGTCCAGCTCGCGCAGACTGGCGCCGGTTGCGCCCACCGCCAGCACCAGCGCATGGTCGCTGAGCCAGCGCCCTTCCAGCACCGGCCCCGGCGAACTGGTTACGGTCAACACCACATCGGCCGCCGCGGCCTCTCCAATCGTCACGGCACGCGCCCCGGTCTCCGCCGCCAGCCGCTCGGCGTTCGCCGCCGTCCGGCTCCAGATGCGAATGTCCTTGAGCTCCGGCCGCACCAGCCGGAATGCCTCAATATGCGACCGCGCCTGCACGCCGGAGCCCAGAATCCCCAGGCTGCTGGCAGTGGGCGGAGCCAGCGCCTCCAGTGCCACGGAAGAAACTGCCGCGGTACGCATTTCGGTAATCAGCCGCCCATCCATCACCGCCAGCGGCTCGCCCGTCGCGCGGCTGAGCAGTTCGATGACCGCCATGTGCGTGTGCAGCCCCAGCTCCGCATTGCCGGGGTAGAAGGTGACCGTCTTCACACCCATCACATCGCCGTGAATCACCGGCATCACCGCGAACCAGCCGTTGCGGAACCCCTCAGCGTTGCCCGCGCGCAGAATGGTCCGCGCCGGCTGCTCCACGAGGCCTGCTGAATAGTCGATCATCGCCTGCCGGATGGCAGGAATCAGAGCTTCATAGGTGAGAAGGGGACGGACTTCGTGCTCGGGGATGTACATTGTCGCCTTCAGGATATACGCTGGCCATCATGGCGGCAGCGCCTGTATGCCAAAGCTGAAAGCTGGGAGCTAAAAGATGAAGGCTCGTTAGTTGGGCCGCCCGCCGGAGTTGGTCCTGCGGCGGAAGCGATCGTCGAGAGGCTGGCGGCCCTGAAATCCGGCCTCCAAGGTGTGCCAGTGCTCGATGGCCGGCTCGCCCATCTTCCAGCAGAGCAGCACCACCTGATCGTCAAGGCGGCAGGGAAAGTCCAGCAGCCCGGCCTCCAGGTCCTTCACCTGCACGCCAATGGAATCGATCTCCGTAATGCTTTCGCGCACGCGCTGCAGATGGCCTTCCATCTCCGCGCGCTGCTTGGCCACCTTGCCCACATCCACGGTCATGCCGCCCGAAAGATAGATGCGCCGCGCCAGCTCAGACAACTCGGACTCAACCTGCTCCGCAGCCTGCTTACCTTCGATGGCGCGCTTCAGCAACGACTCCAGCACCGGGAGCAGCGACTGCGCTTCTTCGAGAGTGAAGGTTTTCATGTGCGAGGGCCCTTGCTTACTAGGATACGACAAAAGCGAGTCACTGAGCATGTCTAAACGCAGGTGCAACTCCGGGGTGCACATGGAATAATCTCGCTCAGCGAACGGCTGAAAAGGAGCAGAGATGAACGAACTGGAACAGGTGCTCGCGGGCGACAGCGCACACACGCCGCCCGCGGAGATTCTGGCGGGGTTGACAGCCGAGGCGGCCCACCACCACATTTCCGGCGCCCCGCGGACCATCTATGAAGAGCTTTGGCACATCGCCTTCTGGCAGCAGGTCACCCTCGACTGGGTGTGCGGCATCGAGACGCCTTACCCGGTGCACGCCTCCAACGGGTTTCCCACCGCGGAAGATGCGGCCCGCGAAAGCTGGGAGCAGCTGCGGGAGCGGTTCTTCGCAGCCAACCAGCAAGCAGCCGAGGCAGCGCTCGATTTGAGCCGGCTGGAAGTCGAGGTGCGTTGCCCCTCCCGGCCCGGCATGCCGCTGCGCATCATGACCGTCCGGGAGCAGTTGGAGAGCCTGGGCGCGCACAACGCCTACCACTTCGGCCGCATCGTCCTGCTGCGCCAGCTTCAGGGACTTTGGCCGCCGCCCTCCGGGGGCTTCAGCTGGTGAATCGTCACCGTGCGGGAAACTGAAGCCGCATCCGGGCCGTACCGTTTGTGACTCGCTTGTACGGGAAGGTATCATTGCTCCTTATGGGAACTCCGCCAATTCAAATGGCCAACCTGGGGATGGCAGACTCGCTCATCCTCATGGTGATGGCGCTGGTGGTCTTTGGGCCGCGACGGCTGCCGCAGATCGGCCGCCAGATCGGCAAGCTGATGTACGAGTTCCGCAAGGCCTCGAACGACTTCAAGTTCCAGATGGAAGAGGAGTTGCGCAACTCCGAGGAGGCCGACCGGCGCAAAGCCGACGAGGAGCGGATGAAGGCGCTGGCGGTGACAGCCGTTGCGCCCAAGCTGACCGCACCGGAACCGGCAAGTGTCACAACCCTGGAAGCAGCCATTCCTCCCGCATCCATCGAGAGCCCCTATCCCAACGAGGACGTCTACCCTCCGCCGATTCCGCCAGTTGCCGAGCCACCCGCCGAAGAGACCCTGCCACGCATCATGCCGCCTTCAACTGGCGAGCAAGTTGCAGCGGCACGGCCCAACAGCCTGACCGCACTGGCCCTGGCAGCGCAGCAACAGCCAGGCGCCGATGCAACGCCCGAGCAACCTGCCGCGCTGGATGAGGCCCCGGATCAGCCTCCCCGGGAAGAAAACACGCCGGCAGCCGAGCAGGCGGTACCCCATGGTTGACGCCTCCGACGCCATCAGCAAGGCGCGGGCCGCTGTGAGCGAGCGTGCCGAGCTGCCCGGCATGAGCCTGATGGAGCACCTGGACGAGCTGCGCCGCCGCATCGTCCACTCCGCACTTTATCTCGCAGCGGGCTTCTTTATCTGCTGGTTCTTTCGCGACCAGATCGTCAATTTTCTGCAGGCGCCGCTGAATCACATCGGCAAGTCGCTGGTATTTACGCATCCCATGGACGCGCTGAACCTGGATCTGCAAGCGGCGCTGCTGGCCGGAGCGATCCTGGCGTCGCCGTTTGTCCTGTTTCAGGTCTGGCTGTTCATTGCGCCCGGGCTCTACCAGAAGGAGCGCCGCTTCGTGGTTCCTTTCATGGCGGCCACCGTGGGGCTGTTTCTCACCGGGGCAAGCTTCGGCTACTTCTATGTGCTGCCGGCCGCGCATCAAAATCCTCATTGTGGGCTTCGGACATAACTTCACGCCCATGGTCACCATCGAGGACTACACCAGCTTCTTTCTTTCCGTCATTCTCGGCCTGGGCATCAGCTTTGAGATGCCCATCCTCATCTTCTTTCTGGCCCTGTTCGGCATCGTCAGCCCCAGGTTCCTGTGGAAGAACATCCGCTACGCCATCCTGGCGGTCTTTCTGGTGGCGGCCATCATCACGCCCAGCCCCGATCCCTGGACCATGTGCATCTACGCCATCCCCATGCTGGTGCTTTACGTGATCGGCATCGGCGTGGCCTGGTGGGTGCATCCCTCGCACCGCAAGGCCAGGGAGGCCAAAAAAGCCGCCAAGGAGTCCGCGCAATGATTCCCGCGCCGTGGAAGAAAATTGCGGCGACACTGGCGCTTGCGGCTGCTTTTGTGTCTCCGCTGGTTGCGACCGCACAGCCCCACTTCAACGGCGCCAAAGCGCTTGAGTACGCGCGCCAGTTTGTCGCCATCGGCCCGCGCTGGCCCACCAGCCCGGGCCATCTCAAGGCCGAAGCATTCCTCCGCGACCAGTTCAAGCACGACCAGGTTGAAGAGGACACATTCACCGCCAACACGCCCATCGGCCCGGTGGCCATGCGCAACTTCATCGTGCGCTTCCCCGGCAAGAAGAACGGCGTGATCGTGCTGGGCACGCACTACGAGACCAACTACTCGCTGCGCAACATCAACTTTGTCGGCGCCAACGACGGCGGCTCGACAACCGGCCTGCTGCTGGCCATCGCCGACCAGCTTGCGCCGAGGCGCGGCAAGACGCTCGACGGCTACTCCGTCTGGCTGGTCTTCTTCGACGGCGAAGAGGCGATCCAGAGCTGGTCGGCCTCCGACTCCACCTACGGCAGCCGCCACCTGGCCGCCAAGTGGGGCCGCGACGGCACGCTGGGCAAGATCAAGGCCTTCATGCTGGCCGACATGATCGGCGACAAGGACCTCGACATCCAGCGCGAGACGCAGTCCACCGGACTGGCTGGTCGACCTGGTGCGCCAGGCCGCGAACAAGTTCGGCTACGAGCGATATTTCTTCCAGACCGAGGAGCCGGTCGAGGACGATCACCTGCCCTTTGTCGAGCGCGGCGTGCCGTCCATCGACGTGATCGATCTCGACTACGGCCCCAACAACAGCTACCACCACACCGCCCAGGACACCATGGACAAGATCAGCGCCCGCAGCCTGACCATCGACGGCGACGTGTTCATGGAGACGATCCGGCTCATCGATCTGCGGTAAGGGAACAGGGATCAGGGAACAGGGGTGAGAAATGGGCGAGTCGTACAAGGATCTCGTTGTCTGGCAGAGAGCAGTTCAATTAACTTTGGAGATTTATTGACTTACTTCTACTTTTCCGCCCTCTGAGCGGTTTGGCCTGACCAATCAAATGCGGAGAGCTTCTGTTTCCGTCGCCAGCAACATTGCCGAGGGGTACGGAAGGTCAACGAAAGGGGAGTACGTTCAGTTCCTCGGTCATGCGAGAGGTTCGAACTTCGAGGTGCAAACCCAACTCGTAATCTCCGGTGGACTAGGCTTCGGCACCAGGGAGTCACGAGATCTCGCTGATGGTCTTTCCGACGAGGTCAGCCGGATGCTGGTCGCCATGATGAGCAAGCTCCGCCATTGAGAGTCGTCCTTCCTGTTTCCTGTTCCCTGTTCCCTGTTCCCTGCCTTACGATACCCTCTAGTAATGATTGCCGGCGTCTCGTGGGTCTGGTGGGTGGGGTTTCATGCGGTGGTGGCGGCGCTGCTCCTGGTCGATTCCCTGCTGCCCGGCCACAAGCGCGAGACCAGGCACTCCCAAACCGTTGCCTGGCTCTGGACGGTCGTCCTGGTGCTGGCCGCAACCGCCTTCGCCGCCTGGATCGCCATTGCCCAGGGCCGTCAGACAGCGCTCGAATGGGTCGGCGGCTACGCCATTGAGACCTCGCTCAGCGTCGACAATCTCTTCGTCTTCCTGGTCATCTTTCAGGGCTTCCAGCATCAGCCGCCAGCGCCAGCACAACGCGCTGCTCTGGGGCGTGGCGGGGGCAGTCGTGCTGCGCGCGCTCTTTATCGCCGCGGGCATTACGCTGCTCAAACGCTTCGACTGGATCACCTGGATCTTCGGCCTGTTCCTTCTCTATGCGGCTTTCCGCCTGGTGCGCGGCGGCTCCGCCAACGCCGCCATCCCCGAGTGGATTCGCAAGCTCCAGCCGGCCAAGGGATCTCTGCTGCCGGTGATTCTGGCCGTCGAAGTTACCGACGTGATCTTCGCCATTGACTCCATTCCCGCCGTGCTGGCCATCAGCCACAATCCCTTCGTGGTCTACACGTCGAACATCGCAGCGGTACTCGGCCTGCGCTCGCTCTACTTCGCGCTGGCCGCGCTGCTCGATCGCTTCCGCTACCTGCACTACGGGCTGGGCGCGCTGCTGGCCTTTGTGGCGCTCAAGATGCTGGGCGCCCGCTGGATCGACGTGCCCATCACCCTCTCGCTCGCCATCATGGGCGCGATTCTCTCGTTGTGCGCCGCAATCTCGTGGTTCGCGCCGGGAGAGTCCGAAGCCAGAAATTGAGCCGGCGTTGCTCGCGCGGACGCACCGGCAGGAACACCTGCGTCAATCTGCGCATGATAGATGCCTCTCGCGTGCATGAACTCGCTGGATCTTCTGTCGGCGCGGTAGATGTGATTGGTCACCCAGACATAGATCAGGTTCATCACGTCCAGCGGCAAATCCGCATCCGTCCCACTTGCAAAGCGCAGATGCATTTTGGCAACTATCCGCCTCAACTCGTTGTGCTCTTCAGTATGCGCGGCGGCATCGGGAAAGCCGGTCTCCAGGAAGAGCATCTCTTCCCGCGGGCATTGGTGCCGGACGTGATACTCCAACTCATTGAGTACGGCTTCCAGCACACGGTTGCTCGTCCCCACCTGGATCGCCGCGTGGAGACGGTTCACCAGCACAATCAGCCGCTTGTGGGCATCGTCGAACTCCTCCACGCCCAGGCGCAGTTTCTCCGTCCAAAGCAGAAGCATAAGCTCCGTCTCCCCTGTCGAATGCGGTTATGACTTTCAACGAGCGCAGCGACGATGAGCGATTTCACTCTTAACGCAAGTCCGCCATAACGTTGCTGCCAGAATCTCAGTCACTTCAGCGGAGTTATCGGCGCACACGCACGGAAGAGTGAGGGTGAAGCGGGTACACCGAGACCAGAATGGAACAACTGCGCGACACGCGTCCGCCAGTTCCATCACTGCACCCGGGCCAGCCACCCTCGCGGCCATCCTCTCAATGGCCACCTGCTTCGGAATAACCAGGACGATCGCCGCCATTGCCGGAGAGCAACATCCAGGGAAAACAGACAGGAAGCGTTCGACCGGACAAAGGACATGGTTCATACTGCTCAGACTGCGCCCCCGCGAGGGCATATGTTGAAGATTGTAAGGATAGATCAACTTCACCCCCCGACAGCGTGAGGGTTCACTGAAAACGGATTCAGAATCCTTATGGTGTCTGCTGCCCAATGATTCATTGCGGCCGCGGAGCATCTCATGCACCACAGGTAACCAACGACACCTTAAGGGGGTCACATATGCGCGGACTCAAAACTTTACTCGGTACAGCAGCCTTGCTCGCCGGCCTGGCCATGGCGCCAGCTGCCCGGGCGCAACTCGTGGTCGGCATCGGCGTCGGCATTCAGCCGGTCTGCCAATACGGCTATTACGATTACGCGCCGTATGCCTGCTCGCCCTACGGCTTTTACGGGCCGGGATACTTCTATAACGGCATCTTCCTGGGCATGGGCCCATGGGCCGGCTGGGGCTATGGCCACGGCTGGGGCGGTCACCGCTTCGTGAACGGCGGCGGCGGAAGCTATCGCGGCGGCGGCGGAGAAGCTGCCAACCGCAGCAGCTTTGCCCGCGGCGGCGGTGCGGCTCGTGCAGGCGGAGCAAGGCCGGCTGCCGGACGCGCCACGGCCACGCGCGCCAGCGCACCTCGCACCTCGCACGCAGCAGCTTCTCACGCATCAGCACCCCGCGCATCGCACGAATCCGCTCCCCGGGGCGGTGGTGGCGGTTCGAGGGGTGGCGGCGGTGGCGGACATGACGGCGGCGAAAAGAAGTAACCTGCCAGTCGCTTAACCTGGTGGCTTCAACAACAGGCGGCGGAGCTTACCGGCTCCGCCGCTTTACATTGTGCCGGACTTTTCATCTCCGCTCTAAACATCGGCCAAATGGGGAATACCGGCGCCTGACCGGGCCCCGTTCGGTCAAATCCTCGCAGCTTGCTGCGTGCATTGCGCCGTTGGTGGAACGCGCACTCTTCAGCAGCGCGGCCATTTACGATAGAAGCAGCGTGCAAACCATACGGGTAGACACACCTTCGGCGAAATACGACGTGGTCACCGGCAGCGGACTCCTTGAGACGCTGGCGCACCGCATCGAGCGGGTTGCGGGGCGATTGCCCCGGCGGGTTTTTGTACTCACTTCTGGACCCATCTGGGCGCTCTGGAGCGAGACTTTCCTGGCTTCCTTCCCTGAAGCTCCCATCGTCCTGTTTCTCGAACCCGGTGAAAAATTCAAGACCCTGGGCAGCGCAGAACGCCTGCTGCGCGAGATGGCCCGCGCCGGCGGGGATCGCGGCTCCCTGCTCATCGCCTTCGGCGGCGGCATTGTGGGCGATGTGGGCGGGTTTCTGGCCGCTATTTACATGCGCGGCATCTCCTATATCCAGGTGCCCACCACGCTGCTGGCCCAGGTAGACTCGAGCGTAGGCGGCAAAACCGGCGTCAACCTGCCTGAGGGCAAGAATCTCGTCGGCAGCTTCCACCATCCTCTCGCGGTTTTTGCCGATATTGGCGTGCTGGCCACGCTGCCCGACCGCGAGCTTCGCGCCGGCCTGATGGAAAGCGTGAAGGCGGGCATTATCCGCGACCGCACCTTGGTGCGATTCATGGAAGAGCACGTGGACGAAGTGCTCGCCCGCGATCCAAAAGCACTGGAGAAGGTGATCGCCGCGTCGATCCGGATGAAGGCAGGCGTGGTCAATCGCGACGAGCGCGAGAACGGTCTGCGCATGATTTTGAACCTTGGACATACCGTGGGTCACGCGCTGGAACAGGCCACCGGCTACAAGATCCTGCTGCATGGCGAGGCGGTGGGCTGGGGCATGATCGCCGCGCTCTACCTGGCGCGCAAGCGAGGCACAATAACCAGCGGGCAGTTTGAGCGGCTGGAGCAGTTGATCCATTTGTATGGTCCTCTGCCCCCACTCAAGCTGAAGGCGAAGAAAGTAGCGGCTGCAACCGGTGGCGACAAAAAGAATCGCGACGGCGTGCGGCGTTTTGTCCTGCCCATCGGCATTGGCGATGCGGGCGTGGTCGAAGATGTGACGCCAGCGGAACTCGAAGCTGCGGTCAGCTACATGCTGGTGCATGCTGCGGAAAAGACGGCGAGCCGGCAGTAGAGGGTTGAGAGAGCGATGGGCGTAACGGGGGCCAAACCGGCAGGAGCGGTGGATGAGGCAGGCGCAGCGCGCGCCGTGCAGCAGATGTTCAACTCCATCGCTCCGCGCTACGACCTGTTGAATCATGTGCTCTCCGCCAACATCGACCGCTTGTGGTGGTGGCGAACCGCGCGCACCTTCCGCGACCTTCTTGCCGATCCCGACGCGTCCGTGCTGGATATCTGCTGCGGCACCGGCGACATGACCATGGCCCTGCTTGAAGCACCGGACGCGTGGAGCGCGCCCAATTCTGGCAGCGGATTTTGCTCATGGCATGTTGAGCCGCGGAACACAGAAGTTTGGCGGGCCGGGAGTGGGCCGGCGCACAGCCGGGGAGCCCTATGCAATTGGAATCGAAGCCGACGCTCTTCATCTGCCGCTTCGCTCCGCCTCTCTGGACCTGATCGTCACCGCCTTCGGCTTTCGCAATTTGGCCAACTACGAGGCTGGCCTGCGCGAGTTTGCGCGTGTGCTCAAGCCCGGCGGGCAGCTGGGCATCCTCGACTTCAGCGAGCCGGGCGGACTCATCGGCAAGGCTTACGCCGTCTACTTCCGCCGCGTCCTGCCTGCAATTGGCCGGATGATCTGCGGCCGGGATGGCCCATACAGCTATTTGCCCGCATCGGTTGAGAAGTTCCCCCCACCCGCGGAGATGCTCGAATTGATGCGCGCCAACGGCTACAATCAGTGCGCATGGCAGCCCTATACGTTTGGTATTGCCGGGCTGTACACCGCCGTGCGTGACCCGCAATGCTGAGAAGCAAATGACCGCAGCCGCTCAAAACCCGCTCACTGCCGGCACGGGCACCTTCTCCGCGCAGAAGCGGCGTGTCGCGCGGCACTCCATGGTTGCCGCTGCCGTCATGACGGTGCTCAAGCTGGCCGCGGGACTGATGTCCGGCTCGCTGGGCGTGCTGTCCGACGCGGCCCACTCGGCTCTCGACCTTGTGGGCGTCACGCTCACCTTCTTCTCCGTGCAGGTAAGCGATAAGCCGGCCGACGAAGACCACACCTACGGCCACGGCAAGTTTGAAAACCTCTCGGCTTTCGGCGAAGCCGGCCTGATGGCCATCAGCTGCGCGTGGATCATCTGGGAGGCGATGCAGCGCATCGTGGTGCACACCGTGGAGTTGCATCACTCAATTTGGCCGGTGCTGGTGCTGCTCACGTCCATCGCCGTGGACTATTGGCGGTCGCGCCGCTTGCGAGCAGTGGCAGAGCGGACCGGATCTCCGGCGCTGGCAACCGATGCCTTCCACTTTGCCTCGGACATCTGGTCCACGCTTGCCGTGCTGGTCGGACTTGGCGCAAGCTGGATCGGCATTCGCCTGCATATCGCCTGGCTGGGCTATGCTGACCCGTTTGCAGCCGTCGTGGTTTCGCTCATGATTCTGCGCATGACGCTGCACCTGGGCCGCGAAACGGTAGCCGTATTGATGGACGAAGTTCCGACCGAAACACGCCATCGTCTTGTCGCCGAAGTGGAACGCGTGGAAGGCGTGCTCGCCGTCGAGCAGGCGCGCGTGCGCCGCTCGGGCGCCAGCTATTTTGCCGACCTGACCCTGGCTTTGCCCCGCCGCTACACGTTTGAGCACACCGGGGAGTTGGTCCGCGCCGCCACTGAAGCCGCGCATCGCGCCATTCCGCAAGCTGATGTGGTCATCCACACTGTCCCTCGCGAGGCCCGTGCCGAGAGTATCTTCGACCGTGTACGTGCCGTGGCGGCGCGCAACAACGTCAGCGTGCACGAGCTCAGCGTGCAGTCGCACCATGGCCGCCTGCGCGTGGAGCAGCATGTGGAACTCGACGAACACATGACCCTGCTGACAGCGCACGGCTTTGTCAGCGCCATGGAAGCTGAGATCCTGCGCGCTGTTCCGGAGATCGACTCGGTGCTGACCCATATCGAGAGCGAGCCGGCCACCATTGAACAGCCTGAGGAGATGATCGAGGTCGACCGCAAGATCGAGCACGCACTGCGGGCCTCGGCCAGGCTCTTCGAGGAGATTGTGGATGTGCACGAGATTGTTGTGGGTCGCACTGTCGATCACATCTCGCTCACCTGCCACTGCACCCTGCCCGATGAACTGCCCATGCTGCGTGTGCACGAGGTGATCACGGCGCTCGAAGACCGTTTCAAGCTGGAATGCCCGGAAGTTTACCGGGTTACAATTCATCCCGAGCCAGTGACGGATAATCTGCGTTAGCAATGCAATGAGGTGAAGAGAAGCGATGATTGCGCACAGTGAATGGAAACACGACAACATCTTTCAAGGAATTACAGAGAACGGCAACACCATTCTCTTTGACGCTGACCCGGCGCACACCCACGGACCCAGCCCCATGGAAGCCGTGCTGGCGGCTCTGTGCGGATGCACCAGTGTGGATGTAGTCTCCATTCTCAAGAAGAAACGCCAGCCGCTGACCGGCCTGCGCGTCTCGGCCACAGCCGAGCAAGCTTCCGATCCGCCGCGCGTCTTCACAAGAATCAAGCTCACGTACGCGGTGAGCGGCAAGCTGAGCCGTAAGGCAGTCGAAGACGCGGTGGCGCTCTCGAAGAACACTTACTGCTCAGTTTCGAAGATGCTGGAGAAGGCAGCGCCAGTGACATACGAAATCGTGTTCGTGGATGGTGAACCGGAACCATGAAGACACGGCCCGTGGTCAACTTCTTTCAGATTGCCTCGCTGGTGATGCTGCTCATCGCCGTGGCGCTGCTTGCAGCCATTGCCACCATGCACTTTGCCATTCACGGCGCAGAGGTGCAGGTGCCCGCGCTGCAGGGAATGACGGTTGCCGATGCGCGCAGCCAGACCGCGGGCCTCGGCCTGAACCTTGACGTGGACAACCGCTACTATTCAAGCGACGTCGCCGCCGGACACATTCTGACGCAGTCGCCAGCCGCCGGTTCGGTGGTGCGCCGTGAGTGGCGTGTGCGCGTCGCTGAGAGCCTCGGCCCGCAAAAAGTAGACGTGCCGGACGCCGTGGGCAAGGATGAACGCGTGGCGGCACTGACGCTGCGGCGTGTTGGCCTGGAAGCGGGCGTGACCGCTCAACTGCCGTGGGGCAAGGCAGCAGAGGGAACGGTGCTGGCGCAAGACCCGCCTGCCCACGCACAGGGAATTTCGCGGCCCTCCGTGAATCTGCTGGTGGCCGCCCCTGACGACGAGGCGGCAGATGGTTTCGTGATGCCCGACCTGGTTGGACTGCCCGTGGTGACCGCGCAGGCGCTGTTGGCCAGGGTCGGCATCCAGACGCAGACACCCACCTATGTGCCCGTTGCCGTGGGCCCGGTGGGCAATGGCGATGCTACACCAAAGCCTCCGGTCAAGCCCGGTTCAGTGATTGCGCAAACGCCTTACGCCGGTGCGCGCGTCTTTCAGAATGCGACAGTCACGCTGACGGTGGCGCAATAGAGGCTTGCTGAATAGGAAGCATCAGTTTCTCAAGGAGCATGAAATGGGAGTAAGCGAGGATCTGGAGAGAGTTGCACTGCAGGAGCGTGTGCTGCGGCTGGCGCGCCTCGATGCGCAGGTGGCGTGGGAACTGGGCGCGCGGCTGCGGACCCTCGCTGTCGAACGCGGTCTGCCGGTCGTCATCGACGTGCGCCGCTTCGGACAACCCTTGTTCTACGCCGCGCTGGAAGGCACAACTCCAGACAACGTCGAGTGGGTCCGCCGCAAGAGCAACGTAGTCGCCCGCTTTCATCGCAGTTCCTATGCCGTTGGGCTCGACCTGCAAAAGAAGAACACGAATCTGACCGAGAGCCAGGGCCTGTCGCTGGCCGACTACGCCACGCACGGCGGCTCTTTCCCTCTTGCCGTGGAGGGCGCAGGCGTGGTGGGCAGCGTAACCGTCTCCGGCTTGCCGCAGCGGGCCGATCACGAGTTAGTTGTGGAAGCTCTATGTGGTTTGCTTGGCCGTAAATACGTGGATCTGTGGCTCACAAACGAATAGCAAATAGGAAGACCTAGTGTATCGTCCCCGCTCCGGTGCCTCAGGCCATTCTCTCCAACAATGCGATGAAGAATCCGTCGGTATCAAACGTGCCGGGGAGCAGCCGCAGCGCGCCTTCGTCTGTGAGCAACGCGTGTAACCGCTCCGCGACGATGGGCGTGACAATCGAACGCTTCTGAAGCGAATCAATCGAATCGCTGAGCGGGACGGTTCGTATCTTCGAATCGCCAGCAAGGCAAGCCGCAATCACTCGTTCGTTCTCCTCTGGTTCCAGCGAGCAGGTCGAGTAAACCACGCGCCCTCCGGGTCGCACTCCGCGCAAAATCGCGCTGAGAATGGCCCGCTGCCGTTCAGCCTGGCGCGACAAATCATCCGGCATCAATCGATGACGGATCTCCGGGTTGCGGCCAAGTGTGCCCGTTCCGCTGCACGGCACGTCCGCGAGCCCGAGGTCAAAAGCCGCATCTTCATTGAGCGCCGCAGCATCAGCCAGCCTGCACTCCACGCGATCCGCGTGCATTGCCAGGCGCTTCTTTAGCTGCTCCTGACGCTGCGGACTGTTCTCGCAAGCCAGAATACGCGCCCGCGGATTACGCTCGGCAAGAATCAGCGTCTTCCCCCCGGGCGCAGCGCAAGCGTCTAGAATCCTTCCCTCCGCTTGGTCCAGATTCACGGCTGCGAGTTCCGCAACCAACTGCGAGCCTTCGTCCTGTATCCTTGCGCGCCCCTCGATGAATGCAGCCGTCGCAGTCACATCGCCGGAGACGACGGTCCGCGCAGCAGCAAGCAACTGACCCGGCTCGAGTGCGATGCCAGCCTGGACAAGCTCCATCTCCACCTCAGTTGCGGCAAGCCGCACGGTCAGCGGCGGCTGGCTCTGCCCGTGACGGCAGATGGCCCGGGCCGCGTCCAGGCCGTAAAACCCTGCCCAACGCTCGACCATCCAGGCGGGGTGCGCTTCAGCCAACGCCGCTTCCGTCGCACTATCCTGCGCGATATTCTCTCGCGGAGCCCCAGCCAACTTGCGCAGCACCGCGTTCACCATACCTGAAGCGAATCGGTGTCCAGCCTGCTTGGCCAGTTCCACGCTCTCGTCAATAGCTGCCCGCGCCGGAATGCGATCCATCTGCAGAATCTGGAACGCACCCAGTCGCAGCGCGATGCGCACTTCGGCGTCGAGTTTCGCGTTGGGGTGTTTGAGGAGCGATTGAACCTGGTGGTCCAACCGAATCTGCCAGCGCAACACGCCCAGCACGAGCGCCGTGGCCAGGTTGCGGTCCGGTGCGGTGAGCGCGTTGACAGCTTTGCCGCGCAGCAGATCGTCGGAGTGCGAGTGGCCGCGCTCCACTGCCAGCAGCACATGAAAAGCCGCCTTGCGCGCCGGCGAAATCTCTGCCGCGCGATTCTTCGGCGCAACCTTGCGAGTGCCGGAATGCTGAGCCGCGGTCATGCTTTCGGCAACCCGAGGCGCGCGCCCGCCGCGAACGGCGTCCCGCGCAGAAACTCCGCGGCCGTCAGGCGCTTCTTTCCCTCAAGCTGAAGCTCGACGAGTTCCAGCCACGTATTCCGCCGCACACGCAGCAAAAATCCGCTGGCCTTCCACTCGAATCTCGCCAGGCTCCGCCGCACCGCAATGCAGAACCGCAACCGCCATGCCGATGCACGATCAGCTTCTTGCCCTCCAGCGTGGTAAACGCTCCAGGCCAGGGTTGAAAGCCGCGCCAGCGATTGTAAAGTTCCGGAGCAGTGCGCGCCGCAAAATCCATGCGCCCATCTTCGCGGTCGAGCAGCGGAGCAAACGTGGCTCCATGAGTGATTCTGAGGCTGCGGCCGAATCGTTCCAGCCTCGAGCCCGGCCAGCGTCTCAACCACCAGCGGCGCACCGGCTCGGCCAGCAGGTCGAACAGATCAACAGCAGTCTGATGCGGCCCAATCTCAATGGTCTGTTGCAACAGAATCGGCCCTGTATCCAGCCCCTCTTCCAGCAGCATGGTGGTATTGCCGGTAACCGCATCGCCCATGGCCACAGCCCACTGGATAGGCGCAGCGCCGCGGTACTTCGGCAGCAGCGACCCATGCAGATTGATGCAGCCCAGCCGCGGCAAAGCCAGCATCCACGGCGGAATGATGCGCCCGTATGCCACGACCACAATGGCGTCCGGCGCAATTGCCTCAAGCTGCGCGCGGAACTCTGCGTTGCTTCTAATCTTTTCCGGCTGCGTCACACTCAACCCGACGGCCAGCGCGGCTTGCTTCACCGGCGGCGCGGCCAGTTGCTGTGCGCGGCCCACCGGCCTGTCGGGCTGCGAAACAACCAGCGCAATCTCGTGGCCCGCCGCCAGCAGCGCCTCAAGCGTGGGCACGGCAAATGCGGGCGTTCCACAGAAGACGAGTCTCACCGCATTCCTCGCAAACCTACCACTTGCCTTCGCGCTGCATCTTGCGAATCTTGCGCAGGTTCAGGTCGCGCTTCAGCGCGCTCATGCGGAAGATGAACAGCATCCCGTCCAGGTGGTCGATCTCGTGTTGCATGCAGCGCGCCAGCAGGTCATCGCCGTCCATCTCGAACCACTTGCCGTCCACATCCTGCGCGCGGATGCGCACCTTGGCCGCGCGCACCACCTTCTCGCGAATGTCGGGAAAGCTCAGGCAGCCTTCTTCCTCATAGAGCTTGCCTTCGCTGAAGATGATCTCCGGGTTGATCAGCACCAGCTTGTCCTTGGGGTCCTTGCCCATGCTCAGGTCGATCACCGTGAGCCGTTTTGATACGCCTACCTGCGGCGCCGCCAACCCGATGCCCTGCGAAGCGTAGGTGGTCTCAAACATGTCCGCCACAAGCTTCTTCAGCTCGGCATTAAATTCCGTCACCGGTTCGCCGGGCTGCGAGAGCACCGGCTCGGGATATTTCACGATATTCAAAATCATTGCGGTCTTCCACTTGCTCCGTTTCTACTCATTTCTTCGTCGTGCTCCACTTGCTGAATCTCTAAAAGCTCCGTATCTGTTCGATGTATCCACGGAAATTGCGTTGCATTTCCAACACCGAGTCGCCACCAAACTTCTGCTGCGCCAGGCCCGCAACCGTCAGCGCCACCATAGCTTCGGCGGCCACGCCGGCAGCGGGCACCACGCAAATATCGGAGCGCTCGTAGCTGGCGCTGGTCGCCTCGCGGGTGTCAAACCGAACTGACTCCAGCGGCCTCCGCAGCGTTGAGATCGGCTTCAGGTAGCCGCGCACCACGATGTCCTCACCGTTCGAAACCCCGCCTTCAATCCCGCCTGCGTTGTTCTGGTCGCGTGTAAAGCGTGTGGGCTTGCCGGTGTCTTCGCTGGCGTAGTGAATGGGATCGTGCACCTTCGAGCCGAAGCTCTCGGCAGCCGTCACGCCGCGCCCAATCTCAACCGCCTTCACCGCCTGCAAACTCATCACGCTCCAGGCCAGCAGCCCGTCCAGCCGCTCGTCCCAGTTGGCATAGGTGCCCAGTCCGGCGGGAGCCCCGTGCACCACCACCTCAAAAACGCCGCCCACCGTGTCGCCGGTCCGCGAGACTTCCTCAACCTCTTCCTTCATGCGCGCTTCGGTCGCAGGGTCCACGCAACTCAGCATCACCTCGTCCTTGGCTGCAACGCCAACAATCTCATCCCACGCAGCCTGCCGCTCCAGTTCAACGCGGCCCACGCGGATCACGTGGCTCAGCACTTCAATCCCCAGCGTCCGCAGAAACAGCTTGGCCAGCGCACCAGCGGCCACTCGGGCTGTGGACTCGCGCGCCGAGGCGCGCTCCAGCACATAGCGGGCGTCCGGGAAGTTGTACTTGAGAGCTCCAGCCAGGTCCGCATGCCCAGGCCGCGGCGAGGCCACCGCCTGGTGCTTGGCCGGATCGCCGGCTTCCACAGGCAGCTTTTCCTCCCAGTTCTTCCAGTCGCGATTCACAATCTCAATCGCAATGGGCGAACCGATGGTCTTGCCGTGCCGTACACCGCTCAGAATGTGGGCTTTATCGGTCTCGATCTTCATGCGCCCGCCGCGCCCGTAGCCCTGCTGGCGCCGCCAAAGTTCGCGGTTCACAAAATCAAGATCGACAGGTACGCCGGCCGGCAGCCCCGAGATAAGCGCCGTAAGAGCTTCCCCATGGGACTCACCGGCAGTTGAAAAACGGATCATATCCTTTTGATTGTAACGGAGAAGCGAGTCAGCCGGTCAGCCAGCCGGCGAGTCAGCGGTTCCGTGCCGGAGTCGAGGGCTTGAACCCCGCGCAACAGGAACCATACTATCGAAGGCACCTCTGCCCCCGCCGATTTGTCGACTCCCTGACTTGCTATTCCCTGTTCCCTGTTCCCTGCCTTACCATGGCCCCATGCCCTGCTTCCTCTTCAAGACCGAGCCCGACGTCTACTCCTTCGACGATTTCCTGCGCGACAAGGAAACCATCTGGGATGGCGTAACCAACCCCACCGCCGTCAAGTATCTGCGCGAGATGAAGGCGGGAACGAAGTGGATCTTCTACCACACCGGCGATGAGCGCACCGCCGTTGGCACCGGAACCGTGGTCAGCGTGGACCCCACCGATCCCAAAGTGCCCATCGTCAAGGTCAAGGCGGGCAAGCGCATCAAGCAGCCAAAGACTCTCGCCGCCATCAAGGCCGAGCCGCTGTTCGCCAAGTCGCCCCTCGTCATCATCGGCCGCCTTTCCGTGGTTCCGCTTACCCAGGAGCAGTGGGACTGGCTGGTTGGCTGACGAGATCTGTTTGGTGTGATTCCCGAGGCCTCAGGACCGAGACCTCGGGCACCATCGATCGCTGCTGGACCGCTCAGTCGCGGTGTTCCCCTGAGCAGCATGACCCGGCAACCTTTGCAGGCTCCACATAAGGCTGCGTTGGATCGACAAAATAGCCCTGCCCATACTTGTCGTGGTGGCGAACCCAGGCCATCGAGTGTGCCAGGCCCTCTTCGTCGCGGCCCTTCGGCACATGATCGAGGAAGTTATACGCGCCGACAAAAATATCCAACCCCCGCGCATAACTCGAGTAGGTGTGAAAAATCTCGCCGTTCGCGTCCTTGTAGAACACGCTCAGTCCCGGCCCTTCCTCGCTGGGGAATTCCATCTCGGTGTAGTTGTAGTGCACCTTCCCCTTGGCCCGCTCTTCCGCGGTGAACGACACATGATAGTCGTAGTTGAAGTCCGTGCCAAACGACGACACCCATTGAAACTTCCAGCCCATGCGCTTCTTGAAGGCTTCAATCTCTGCAATGGGCGCGCGCGAAATCACGGCCAGGGTCGCATCGCGGTTGGCCAGGTGAATGGCCGGCCCGTCGAAATGATCGGCCAGGTACGAGCAGCTCGGGCAGCCCTCCTTCCAGCCCGGTCCAAACATGAAGTGGTAAACGATCAACTGGCTGCGTCCACCGAACAGGTCGGCCAGCGTCTTCCCGGTACCGCTCGGCCCGGAGAAGAAATATTGCTTCTCAACCTTTTCCCAGGGCAGCTCGCGCCGCTGCCGGCTAAGTTCATCGCGCTGCCGGGTGAATTCCTTTTCCTTCGCTAAGAATGCCTTGCGCGCGGCAAGCCACTCGTTGTGCGATACGACTTTGGGGGTTGCGGTTTCTCTCACGCTGCTAGCCATGCTGATCCTCCTTTTGCGGGGTAATTGTTGAGCCGCTGCCCGCGGCCCTGTCGGTTACGACTTTCTTCAATACGACCGCCGTCAGCCCGCCGGTCGAAATAACACTGGCGGCAATCCACGCCGCGGTTGCCATACATACTGGACACATAGAGACCTCCCTCTCGTGCGCAATTTGCTTTCGTTCCCTGTTTTTCGTTCACCTACCGCGCTTCCGCGGCCCTGCGGGTCCGCTCAAGGATCCACATATCTCCCTCAGTCATGCCGTCCTTGACATCGCCCTGGATGAACCCAAGCGAGGTGTGCCGGAACGCGATGGTCGTCACTCCGCCCACCTCCGTCAGCCGGTATTGCATGTTGTTGACGAAAGGATAGGACGCGAACAAAGGACCCGTGATCTCCAGCAGCGTGGGCCGCTTGATGGCCTGCACATGGCCCCACAGGTGTCCGTTGTTATCGCCCAGGTCGCGGTACCACCGGCCGCCCGGCCACGGCTCAATCATCATCGGCAGCGGCTTGCCGTCGGGCGTCTCGTTGCCCGGACCCACCTGTTCAAGCAACGCCTCGAAGGTCACTTCGAGGGATGCGTTCACATGAATCTCCTTGGTTATGCTTAGGGTCATCTCTTCCAAGCTCATCGGCGCCTTAATCATGGTTTCTCCTTCGTCACAGTGGAATCCGACTGTGGGGGTTCAATTGGCTCATCTTCTCCTCGGCCCGCTTCTTCACGCCGAGCAGCTGGTGCTGCCAGTAGCGCTCAAACGTGGCCGCCCACTCGTGCAGAGGGCGAATGGCCTCCGCGTTCGTCTGGTAATACTTGTGCCGTCCTTCGCAGCGCACGCGTACCAGTCCAACACTGCGCAGCACCCGCAAATGCTTCGACACCGACGGCTGGTCCATGCTGAGTGAGGTAACTATGTCTCCAACCGGCCGCTCTCGTACGGCAAGATAGCTCAGAATCTCCCGCCTGCGCGGCTCTGCAACTGCGTTGAAAGCGTCGCTGGTGGTGGATGCTCTTGCCATGACTGGAAAAATACATGCCTATATAGGAATATGTCAAGCGGAAAATTTCCGGGTTCTCTTCTTCTGGATTTTGCGCGTGTGTTATTCCTCGGCTTCTCCCAGCCATCGTTTCGTATTCAGCAACTGCCGGTTGTCCAGCGCCCACACCTTGTTGGTCAACTCGTTGGGCCCTTTACCTTCGCGCGCCGATTTCTCGAACTCCCCGGCAACCGCCTGCATCTTCGCGTCCAGGTCGTCGATGAAGTTCAGCATCAGCGCTTCGGGAATCATGGGCAGCTTAGGTGAGCCAAACTCCAGCTTGCCGTGATGCGAAAGAATCATGTGCAGGACCAGCGTCTTGAGCTTGACCGGGAAATTCGGCAGGCTGTCGATGGTTCTTTCGGCCAGCGCCGCGCCAATCTGGATGTGTCCAAGCAGCACGCCTTCTATGGTGTACTCAAAGCCAATCTCCCAGCTCAGCTCGCGCACCTTGCCAATATCGTGCAGAATCACGCCGGTCAGCAGCAGGTCGCGGTCAATCAGCGGATAGTGCGGCACCACGCGGTCGGCCAGCGTGCACAGGCTCACCACGTGTTCCAGCAGCCCACCCAGCCACGCATGGTGCAGTTGCTTGGCAGCGGGCGCCTCCCGGTAGGCCTCGGCCAGGGCCGGATCTTCGAGCACGGTCGTGAGCAGCCGCTTCAGGTCCGCATTGGCCATGCTGTCGACAAAGCCCAGAAGCTGGCGCCAAAGCTCGGCAACGTCGCAGGTGGTTGACGGCAGCATATCCATCTTGTCCACTTCGCTCGCCTGGGCCAGCCGCAGCTGGTCAATCTTCATCTGCAAACGGTCGTCGAAGCGCGAGGCGCTGCCGCGGGCCTTCACAATGTCGCCGCGATCGAAGTCCTTCGCGATGCGCGGATCGCCCAGCTCCCATACACGCGCTTCGAGTTGCCCGGTCTTGTCGCCCAGAATCAGGTTCAGATAAGGCTTGTTGGACTTGGTTGTGCGCTGCTGCTTGGCCAGGACAAGAAAAAATCCGTCGAAGAGTTTGCCCTCGTCGAAGTTCGCCACATCGGCAATGTAAATGTCTTTCATAGGTCTCAATGCAGGGCCGTCGGGAAGAGCGCCGGATCCACTCGCCATGCGGGTCAAGCATACCACGCCTTACAATGCAGCTGAGTGACGTGGGCCTTGGCGCATTGCCTGCGCACAACTGAACCAGCAGGCAGCAGAGCACACTCATTGGAACGCGGAGTTAGCAGCAGATGCGCAGACCCTGTTCGTCCCGGCGCAGCTACTTCGACAGCTCGGTGATCTGCACGTGGTACGGTCCCAGCAAGTCGCCCGTCGAATGTCCTACCGCGGCCAGGGCAATGCGGTAATTCACCTGCGTCTGCAACAGGATGAGCTCAGCCTGCGCCAGCCTCGATTGCGCATCGAGCACAAAGAAGTTGGTCTCCGCACCTAGCTCAAATTTACGCTGCTCGGAAGCAAGAGTTTTTTGCGCCAGATCGAACGAAGTCGTTCCGGCAGCCAACGCCTCTTTGGCCTCTTCAAGCTGCTGCACGGCATCGCGTACTTCTCGCGTAATCTGCTCGCGAACCTGTCCGCCCGAGTAAAGGTCGTGTGTGCGTGACACCAGCGCGTTGCCCAAAGCCGACTGCCCGCCACGGTTCCTGACCGGCAGCGTGAGCGAAAGCGCTCCGCCATAACCCGGATACCCAAAGCCGAACAGTTGATTCATCGACGAACCAAACCCGCCCGGCTCAACCAGCTGGCCTGTCGTGAGATTGTATTGATTGCCGCCCAAACCGCTGCTCTGATAGAAGCCCTGCAGCGAAAGATTCGGCTCCAGCTGGTTCTTTGCCAGTCGAATGCTGGTCTCATCGTTATCCAGAGAGGCCTTGATCGCATCCAGTTCCGGCCGCTGCCTGAGCGCCTGCGCAAGAGCCGTCTCCGTATCAATATTCTCCAGTTCGCCCGTGGGCTCCGGCTTCTCGGTCAACTCCAGTTCCATCGCGTGCATCTGCGGATCGCGATCGGCGCCAATGGTCAGGCGCAGCGCCTCCTCCGCCTGGTCCAGCGCGTACCCGGCCTGAATGACACCCACCTTGCGTGCCGCAACCTCTGACTGCGACCGATAGATATCCAGCGGCGGCAACGCACCCAGTTCCAGCGAACGCTTGTCCCGGTCATAACTGGCTTCGGCCAGCTTGAGCGATTTTTGCTGCACGTCCAGCGCCCCGCGCGCCTGCACCGCATTCCAGTACTGGCCTACCACCTGGAGAATCGCGTCGTTCACTTCGGCCTCAAACGTCGATCGCGACTGTTCGAGTGTCTTTCGCCCAATCTTGATCAGCGCCGTGTTGGCAAAGCGCCCCGCGCCGCGCAGCAGGGGCTGCGTGAAGGTGAAACTGAGAACTGAATTGTAGTACGGATTGAAGTAGTAGTACGAATCGTTCACAGATGACTTGCCGCTGCTGATGCTTGCATTGATGTTTGTGCCCGGAGTAAATGTCTGCGTATAACTCACCTGTCCGGTTTGGCTCAGGGAGTTAAGCACAGCGTTGGCCGACTGACCAACGCCCTGGAGCTGGCTGTAAGTGGGCGAAGAATATCGAGCGATGTTAAAGCTGCTCTGGATGGTGGGATCGAACGGCTGAAACTGGCCCAACAGCGCAAACTTCTGCGCCTCAATCTGGGTCTCTTCAATCTGCACGTTGCTGTTGTTCTCCAGCGTCAGCAGAATCGCATCGCGGAGACCGAGACTCAGCTTGCCATCCTGCACGTAGTCTTTCAGGTGCGCTGGCGGAGGAAGCTTATCTGCGCGCACGCGCGCGGTGAGCATGCCGCGATAACTCTCAGGAGACTGTGCCCGCGCAGCCAGGAATGCAGCCAGCGCCAGCAGCGAAACCAGGGCAAAGCGAAAGAACCTCATCCAATTGCTCCATGCATGTTCGGAGATAGTTGGCAACGGGCGCAACATCCCTCTGCGTTGAGAATTCTCTGGTCCGGCAGCTTGGGCTTACTCATAGCGAATGGCCTCCACCGGATCAAGCCGTGCAGCCTTGGTGGCGGGGTAGATTCCAAACACCAGACCTACAGAGATAGACACAAGAAAAGCCAGCGCAATCGAGCTGAACGTCACAATGGTCGACCACCCCGCCAGCCAGGCAATCAACCGCGAAATGACAAAGCCAAACACCACGCCAATGGTCCCGCCGGCAAATGAGATCATCGTGGCCTCCACCACAAACTGCCGCACAATGTCCGATTGACGCGCGCCCACTGCGCGGCGCAGGCCAATCTCGCGCGTGCGCTCCAGAATGCTGGCCAGCATAATGTTCATAATGCCGATGCCGCCCACCAGCAGCGAGATGGAAGCAATGGCAACCATGACCGTATTGAACAGCTGCTCGGTGCGCTTCTGCTCCGCCAGCAACTCGGCGGGCACCACGATGCTGAAGTCATCCGCGCCGTGATGCGATGAGTCCAGAATTGCCCGCACCACCTGCGCCGACTCCGAGATGTTGGCGCTGTCGGCAAGGTTGAGATAGATGCCGTCTATCTCGTCTCTAACATCGCTGTAACTATCTTCGAGTCTCAGGAAAGCCGATTGCAAAGGAATGTAAATGTTGTTATTCACATCCGCACTGGACCCGCCCGAGCTATCGCCCTGCGCACTCAGTTGCGGGCTCACCACGCCAATCACGCGAAACCATTGCTCGTTCACCTTCACGTATTGGCCCAGCGGATTGGCAGATCCAAACAGGCTCCACTTGGCCGCGGCGCCCAGCACGCATACGGGCGCGCCGCTGCCATCATCGCTCTTGTCGAAGAACCTGCCGCTCAGCAGGTGCAGCCCGGCAATCTGCTGATATTCCGGGTTCACGCCCATCACTACGGGCATGTCCTGTTGCGGCTTGGGAATCATCTTGGAGGGAGTCATCCGCTTGCGCGGAGTGGAGGCCACAACGCCGTCGAGATCGTCGGCGATTACGCGATAATCCTTCAGCGTCAGTCCCGGCGATATCTTGCGCACCTTCTGGTGCGCTTGCCATTCCACCGTCTCCTTCGCTTCGACGATGAGATTGTGGACGCCCATCTGCTCAATCAGCGCCATCACCTTTTGCCGCGCGCCGGCCCCAATCGACAGCATGGCCACCACAGCGGCCACGCCGAAGATCATGCCCAGCATGGTGAGCAGCGAGCGCAGTCCGTGCACCAGCAGGTTCTGCATGCCCAATTGGGCGTCGCGCACCCACTGCTGGTAACCCAGCACGAGCCGCTCCGGCATGGGCGATTCAACCACGGCCATCAGAGCGTCCCTTCCGGGTTGCCCGTTGCAGAGCTGCCGCTGGTCTTCCGCGGCACGGTTGGGTCCACCAGCGCAATCCTGCTGCCTTCTGCCACTCCATCCACGGCAACGCGGCTTTCATTCTCGCTCTCGATCTTCACCTCGCGCTGCTCATAGCCGTTGCCTTTCTTCACATACACAATGCGCTTGCCATCCTTGAGGAACATCGCCTGCCGTGGAATGTAGAGCACATTCTTCTTCACTCCTCCTCGAAAGACAATCTGTGCCGTGAATCCGGAACGCAGCCGCGGATCGCTATCGTTCAGCTGGATGGAGACGTCGAAGTTGCCGTTCGTGTTCGATGAAAAGAACTGCCGCACCGACATCCCGCTCACGCTCTTCACCGTCCCATGAAAGACTCTTCCAGGTAGCGCATCGAACACCACATCCACAGGCTGCCCTGTTTGCACATTACTGCGATCCTGCTCGCCGATCTTCGACAGCAAGTCCATCCCCGAAGGATCGACGATCTGCGCAATCGAACTGCCCGGCTGCACCTGGTCGCCCTCATGGTAGTCGGGCAGCGACATGCCGGTGAAATAGATTCCGCCCGATGCGTTCTCGTTTTTCTGGATTGAGACCACCCCATCCATGGGTGCGGTCACTCGCATCTTGTCCAGGTTCTGTTGCGCCTGGTCCATCGCCATCTTGGCCTTGTTGTACTTCTCCTGCGCAAGATAAGTCGCTGCCTGCCCCGATGCCTTGTGCGACTCAATATCCTTCTCCTGCTCTGCCAGAACCCGCTTCGCCTGTTGCAGAGCAAGCTCGTTTTTCGCGGCGTCAATCTTGCTCACCAACTCGTTCTTCTGGACATCGAGCTCCGCCCTGCGCACGTTGTATCGGTCCTTCAATAGCGTTACTTTGTCTTCCGCCGCGAGCACCAGTGCGTCCGCCTTGGCCTTGGTAATCTCCTGTTCGGCCTGCAACAGTTCTGAGTGGTTCTGCTCCAGTTTGTAGCTTTGTTCGCTGGGATCGAATTCAAAGACCACATCGCCCTTTTTCACTGGCACGCCAGTGCGGACCAGGTGCGTGATCTGCAGCGCGTCGCCGCCCACGGCGGGGGCAGCAAGCATCATGGAATGGCTGGCGCGCAGTTCGCCGGTTCCATGCACCTCCAGTTCAATCTCGCCCCGCTTCACCGCGGCCAGCGGAATCTCATCGTTCCTGGCCGGGAGGCTTACGCGGCTGGCAGCCACAACCGCGGCAATGCCCGCAACCAGAACAATGCCCACGATGGACCAGGTGAAGATGCGATGCCGTTTCAAGCGCGCCATCTTATTCCTTCCCCGAGGGGTCTTTCAGTGCCACAAGGTCGCCCGGCTGCAAGCCGCTCGCCACCAGAATGCGGTCGCGGCTCCTGCGCTCAATTTGAATCGCGCGTTCCTTGAATGCGGAGCCGTTCCACACATAAGCCACGGTCTGGCCCGATTTCAAAAACGAAGCCTGCGCGGGGATCGCAATCGCGTCCGGCACGCGATCTACGATCACTGTGACCTGCACGGTCATACCCGGCTTCAAGCGCGGATCGGCCTGATCGATGGCCAGTTCCAGATCGAAGTTCCTCGGAATCGGCCAGCCCGCCGAAAAGTCCGACGAAGCGATAGTGCCGATGTGTTCAATCTTGCCCGTGAACTGGCGATCGGGAATCGCATCCAGTTGCAGCGTTGCCGGTAGCAGCAGCGCCAGGCGGCCACGCTCGGTCTCATCCACGCGCGCTGCAATCCGCAGCGAAGCGGCGTCGGGTAGCTCGGCAATCGGCGAGCCAGGCCACGCCCGTTCTCCCGCCTTGAAAGGAGCTTCGCCGCCGTTGTGCCAAATCGACAGGAGGCTGATCACTCCGTCCGATGGCGCCCTCAAAGTCATCGCAGCCAGTGCGCCTTCGGCACGGTGCGCATCGTATTCGGCTTTGCGGCTGGCGTGTTTCTTATCCTCGATCGTCGCCTTGTCCACAGCCCCGTCGGACTTCAGCTTCTCCTCCGCCTCGTGCAGCGCCTGCTCAGCATCGGCAACCTTCAGGTTGGCCTCAGCTCCTTCAATCCTGGAGACAACTTCACCCTTGCTGGCGTCCAGCTTCGCCATCTCCACGTCGTACTTGGCTTTCATCACCGCCGTGGTGTCCACTTCTTCATTCAGACGCGCCTCGGCACGCGCCTGCTCAATCTCAGCCTCTGCGGTCTTCAGCGCAGACTGGTCCTGCGCCAGGTCCTGCTGTGTCTTGGATGGATCGAACTCGACAACAGAGTCGCCCTTCTTCACCTGGGTTCCATCTGCTGCAATCTTGAGAATCTGCAAATCGCCCGCATTGGAAGGCGCGGCGATGGTGACAGATTTCATGGCCTTCAGCTGCCCGCGAAATTCAAGCGCATCCAGAAACTCGCCGCGCTTGACCTGAAACGTGGGAACCGTCGGCGCCTTCGTAGAGTAATGCACCAGGCCATACACAGCTGCACTGGCCGCGATAAGCGCGCAAAAGACAATGATCGCCCTGCGCCTCTTCCACAGATCCACCAGCCTGAGCATCATTGCGACCCTCCCCCGGACTGGTCTGAATCGCCAGCGGACGGATTGACCTCAACAGCGGCGGAGAGATCAGGCATCAGCCGGGGATCGTGCCCCTTGATTGAGAAGGTTGCAGAGAAGCTGCGCAGCTTGGGAGAAAAATCCCCCGTCTTGCCCATCGGATCAATCGACTCGAGCTGCCCCTCGAACACAAGGTCCGAATACGCATCCAGGTGAACCTGCGCCTTTTCTCCCAGCTTCAAGCCAAGCAGATCCTCCTGGTTCACCGGCACATGAACTTCCATGATGGCCGGGTCCACCACCTGCATGAAGGGCACGCCGGGCCGCACCTGGTCGCCCTCCTGCACCTCGCCCATATTGCCCTGCTTCCAGATAGTGTTCAGCACCACAATGCCGTCAATGGGCGCATGAATTTCCATCAGTGCGGAATTGGCCTGCGCATGCAGCATGGTTTCCCGCGTACGGTCGCGCTGAATCTCAAGAATGCGGATGGAGGCCTGTGCCGCCTTGCGCTTCAGATCGAATGTCTCCTTCAGCTGCGCCAGCGTGGCCTGCGCTTCGTCCAGGTCTTCCTGCGCTTTTTCCGCATCGATGCGCGAAAGCAGCTCAACCTTCTCCATCTCCAGCTTCGCTTTTGCCAGGCTGTCCTCCGCCTGCTTGATCTCGGTCTCGTCCTTGGCGCGCGCAGCCGCTTCCTTGGCCTGCTCCTCAATCACCTTTTCATTCTCGTCGTCGCTCTGCGCCTGTTTGTCCACAAAGTCGCGCAGCTGTGCCTGGCGGTCGAACTCCACCAGCAGGTCTCCCTGCTTCACGCGCGTCCCGCTGGGAATCAGTTTGGTGATGGTGAGTGTTCCCACCTGCTGGCCGGCCAGCAAGGGCGCCTGTATCGATCGCGCCTGCACCGCCGCGGTCATGCCTTTCAAACGAAGCATCTCCGCCGGTCCCGTGTGCACCGCTGCCGTTTGCGAACCACTGCTCGCGCCATGTCCGCGAATCTTCGCAGACCAGAAGAGCACCGAGAACAGCACCACAGCCGCCAATACCACGGCCACCGCGGCGATGGAACTGCGTGTCAGCCAAACAGGGCGAGAGCCTCCTGAATCGCTTCTCTCCTGGTGTATCGGAGAACCGAGAGGGCTATCCATCTGAGCCTACTTCAGCAGGAAACCAGTCCATGCAAGCTCGCTCCAGCGTCATTCGCATTCACACGGAGATGCACACCCCACTCTATCGCATCAGGAACGGCAGGCCGCCAAACCCGGCCAGAACGCACGATCTCGAATGACCTTTTTCCCTTAGACGCATCGAAGACGCATTTGTCCGCGCAACCGCTCATTGTCCGGCACTCAATTTGCCGCATACATCACCGCAATGCAACCGCCATTCGCGGATATCCCGGTTCACCTGAAAATTTAGGCCGCACGCAGCGTCAAGAGTGTAACCTCCGGCGGACAGTCGAGCCGAAACGGAACGCCAACAGTGCCGATGCCGCGGTTGACATAGAGTTGCAGACCCCCAAGCCGGAACCACCCCTCCACATATTTCCTTCCCAAGTCGGGCAGTTGCAAGGCCCCCACCAGCGGAAGTCGGATCTGTCCTCCATGCGTGTGCCCGCTCAGCACCAGACCCACCGACTTGCCCGCCGGATGCCTGAGCAGCTCGTCAACATAGTCGGGCGCATGACACATCAGCACGATGGGTTCGTGGGGCATATCGCGTATCGAAACAGGAATCGCAAGGTCCGGCTTCGGATCTCCCTCCACAGGATCGTCGACCCCCGCCAGCCAGATTCTTGCCCCGCCACGCTCCAGCGGCGCGAACGCATTGGTGAGCACCCTGATACCGTTGGCATGGAGCGCTGCGGTCACTTGTTCTGCGCCCACTTTGACGTCGTGGTTGCCGAGCACGCCGTAAATCTGCCTGCACTCGAGCCCTGTGAGGATGTCCGCGCAATGCCATGCCGCGCCGATCTCGAAGCCCCTGGTGGCAAGCCCATTGCTGACATAATCCCCGGTGAGCAGAATCGCATCCGGCCGCAACTTGTTCACCACGTCCACCACGTGGCGCAGAAACAATGGCTCTGTGTATTCATCCATGTGAATATCGCTCACCTGGGCGATGCGCATGCCTTCAAACTCCGCAGCCAGGCCCGGCAAATGGATGTCGGTCCGGGTCACTTCGAGCCAGTGACGCTCAATCCCGGTTGAGTAAACTGCCAGGCCGGCTGCAGAAGCTGCAGCGGTCTTCAGAAAGCGGCGTCTGGTAAAAAAAGGCCGAGGGAGGGGATTCGTAGGCGCCATACCTTATCGTACCCATTCTCGGACCGAGAGAGCGACCACGGCACTTGTTGAGATCAATCCCAGCGCTCCAAGCGAGTATTTGTGTTTCGCGAAGCAGAACATGCCGGGCCTCGAAGTTGATTCCGAGGCCCGGCAGAGTACCGAATCGAGTGGTCTCGCGCCGTAACAGCGCGCATTCTTCAGGATCCGTTACGGCTGCGGTGCAGGCGTCTGGGCCGGAGCTTGCGGCGCGGGCGCTGCGGGTGGCGCAGGCGTTTGCGGTGCGGGAGTGGATTCGGCAGGCTTCTTGTTCTTGTCGGTCAGGCGAGTCTTATCGGTCGCCGTGGTCTTTGTCTTCTTCTTCTTCGTAGCCGTATCGCCGCTCAATCCCAGCGGAGTTGACTGTGCCTGGCGGTCCGCCACCTCCGCCGCATCGGGCGGTGGGGGCGCGTCGCTCTCCAGTTTCGGCCCGGTCTGCTTGGTCTTCTTGGGCTGCTTGGCCCGTGCGCTGAAGCGGGTCTTCTGGGTCGGCTTGTTGCTGGCCTCCAGTGGGTTCACGGGCTCGGGGGCAGCGGCCGGAGCTGCCGCTCCTGCATCCTCGGTCGTAGCAGACTGTGCAGCAGGCAGCGTCTTCGTGGGCGCTTTGCCAAAGCGAATCTTCTCTTTCTTGCCCGGCTTCTCTGTCTTCAGGCTCGCGTTCTTCTTCTTCGCTCCAGTCTTCGCTGGAGGAGCCTCTCCCGCAGTGCTTGCAGTCTCCGGCGACTTCTGCCGGAAGGTGCGTGCGGTTTCCCGGAAGCGGGTGCGCTCCACCTTCTTTTTCTTCTTTGGAGACGGCGGCGTGTAGGCGCTGTAGGTCGGCTTGATCTCCTTGGGGCTGGCTCCGGAATCAACGTAGCCCGGCTTCACGTCGATGTAGGCTTCTTCACGCATCTGCGTGAGGTAGTCCCGCATCGCCGGTTCCATCCGGCTCATGTAGAGGTTCTGCTCCACATCCTGCTCCACATCCTTGAATGGCGGAACGCCGCCCGGGATATGCTGGTCGACTCTGAAAATGATGTAACCCTGCTTGGTGCGGATGGGTGCGCTGTACTGGCCGGCCTTGAGCCCGAACGTCGCATCTTCAAATACCTTGGCCAGCTCGCCTCTCTTGAAGGTGCCGAATGCGCCGCCGTCGGCGGCAGTGGTGCCATCGCTGAACGATTTGGCTAGTTGGGCGAAATCGCCGCCCGCGCTCAGTTTGGCTTCAATGTCGTCCGCCTTGGCCTTGCCTGCCGCCACCTTGGCCTCGTCGTCCGGGTCCGGGCCCGTGGAAACAAGAATCTCGCTCAGCTGCACGCTTTCCGGCTTGGCGTATTCCTGCTTGTGCTCCTCAAAATAACGTTCGACTTCGCCGGGAGTGATCTGAATCCTGCGGCCCACCTCTTCGCGCATCACCTCCTGGGTGATGATCCCGTTGCGAATATTGGCCTTGAAGTCCTCGAATGAAACGCCTTGCTCCTTGGCGGCCTTTTCCAGGTCCTCCAAGGTCTCCATGTTGTACTGCTTGCGAATCTCGTCCAGCCGCTTGATCAGTTCGGTCTCGCCGTTGATATCAAGTTCCTTGCCCTTCGAAAGCCAGAGCTGCCGGTCGATCAGGTCGCGAAGCAGATCCTTGTGACCTTCGGATATCTGCTGCATCGTGGCGCCGTGCTGTTTGGCCTCGTCGTCCAGCTCCTTCATGGCGCGGTCGTAATCCGATTGCGTGATGATCTGGTCGTTGACGCGGGCAACAATATCCTCGACCGTAACGCCGCCATACGGGCTCTGCGGCGCCGCGGGACGTGTTTGCGACAGGGCTGAACTTGCGAGCAGCGCCGTGCCGAACACGAAAGCCGCGGGAATGCGAAGAGATCTTAGAGTCATAGGTTAGGACACGGCAGGGGCAAAAATTTGTTCCCCTGAGGCATAGACGTCATTGTAAATGGCTGGGGAGCAGCAACGCGACGTTTCAGACAATTCCACCGTAAATCGGGGCAGAAAGGCAGCCAGCCTCGTCTGGATTTGCACTTGCCGCGCACAGTTGGGGCAATTTCGCGGAACCATGCCATTTCCAAGGTAATGGCTGGATTGCGCGCTGCCCCGGCTACCCGAACAGGCCACCTCCCCGTCAAACAGGTGGGTGATATACTTTAGCCCAAGACTGCTCTGGGTAGACCCTTTTGGGCGGTTTTCCAATTTTCCTCGAGCCTTGCCGGAACTGAACGGGTTTTGACGAACGCAACGCCCCGGGCAAAGCGAAATTCTGCCGCGGGCGAGCCTCGCAGGCGACGAGCGATCGACCATTGGAAACCCGCAACGCGGAAGCCTGCCGCACCTGCAGTTCGGAGGTTCTTCCAGCCTATGACTCCCCGCGCCCGTCGCGCACTTTTCACCGTAGTTCTCTTCTTCGCTGTCTGCGCCGTCACGGGCAGTCTGCTCCAGCGCCGTGTGGGCGCGCAGTCGTCGGAAGATGAAAGCCAGCTCCGCGACAGCCTCAAGTCGTTTACCAACGTCTACGCGCTCGTGGAGCAGAACTACGCCGAACCCATCGCCGGCGACAAGGCCGACACCGCCATCTACGACGGCGCCATCCCCGGAATGCTGCGCACGCTCGATCCGCACTCCAACTTCTATGACCCCAAGGCCTACGCCAAGATGCGCGAAGAGCAGCACGGTCGCTACTACGGCGTCGGCATGACCATCCAGCAGGCCTTCGGTGGCGGCAAGGTCTTTGTCGTCTTTCCCATGGAAGGTGGGCCGGCGTTCAAGGCCGGCATCCATCCCGCCGACGTCATCTCGGCCATCGACGGCAAGTCCACTGACGGCATGACCTCCGACCAGGTGGCCAAAATCCTCAAAGGACCCAAGGGTACGTCCGTGCAGGTGAGCATGACCCGCGAGGGCCAGTCCAAGCCCCTCGTCTTCCCGCTGGTGCGCGACGAGATTCCCAACCCCTCTGTCGACATTAAATATGAGATCCGCCCCGGTATCGGCTACCTGCACCTGAAGGGGTTTCAGGAGACCACAGCCCAGGAAGTCATTGAGGCTGTCGATGGCTTCGGCGACCTCAAAGGCCTGGTCTTCGACCTGCGCGACAACCCCGGCGGCCTGCTCAGCCAGGCCGTGGAAGTCTGCGACCACCTGCTCGCCAAGGGCCAGACCATCGTCTCCCAGCGCGGACGCGCCTATCCCGACCAGAACTACGTAGCCCAGCGCGGCAACGACGGCAAGACCTTTCCCATCGTCGTCCTCGTCAGCCGCGGCACCGCCTCCGCCGCGGAGATCGTCTCGCGGCGCCTTGCAGGACCACGACCGCGCCCTGATCGTCGGCGAGACCACCTTCGGCAAAGGCCTCGTCCAGACCGTCTACAACCTCAGCGAAAACACCGGCCTGGCCCTCACCACCTACCACTACTACACGCCTTCCGGACGCCTCATCCAGCGCAACTACGAAGGCGTCTCGCTCTACGACTACTACTACAACCATGCCGGAGCCCTGCCTCCGAACAAGACCAACCAGGAAGTCAAGCTGACCGACTGCCGGACGCACCGTCTACGGCGGCGGCGGCATCACGCCCGACGAAAAGATTGAACCGCCCAAGGCCAACCACTTCCAGGAAACTCTCCTTTATAAGGATGTCTTCTTCCACTTTGCGCCGGTCTATCTCGCCAATCGCACCGTGGACAAGAACTTCCAGGTGGACGAAGCTGTGCTCTCCGAGTTCAAGCAGTTCCTGACCACCCAGAGCATTCCTTACACCCAGGCCGATCTCGACGGCGTCAGCGACTGGCTCAAGGCCAGCATCAAAGACAAGATCATGACCATTCAGTTCGGCGAGTCGAACGGCCTGCGCGTTCGCGCCGATTGGGATCCCGAGATTCAGAAGGCGCTCACCTTCCTGCCCGAAGCCCAGGCCCTGGAAGATAACGCCCACAAGGTCCTTACGCAGAAAGCCGAAGCCCGCACCGCCGCACAGTAAACTGAATCCTTCTCGACTCAGCACAAAGGCCATCCCCGCAGGGATGGCCTTTGTGCGTGCGCTCCGCAACTTCAACGATGAGCCCCGGCGCTACCCTTACTGCTCATCCTTATAGATGTGCACCTCCAACTTCCCGCCCTCAGCCAGCCGCGCCCGAAACATCCCCGGCGTGTTGAAGCTGAAGGCCGTCTGCCCATCGGGCGTCATGGCGATCACGCCGCCATCGCCGTGCAGCGCCTCCAGCTCCCCATGAATCACCTGGTCCGCCGCCTCCTGCGATCTTCATGCCCTTGAACGCCACCAGGTTGCAGATCTCCCGCGCCACGCCCAGCCGGATGAAGTACTCGCCCGAGCCTGTAGCCGACACCGCGCACGACTGGTTCGATGCGTACGTCCCCGCGCCAATGATCGGAGAGTCGCCCACGCGTCCCGGCATCTTGCCCTGCAATCCGCCCGTCGAAGTCCCTGCGGCAATGTTTCCGTTGCGGTCCAGCGCCACCACGCCTGTCGTCCCATGGCTGTGCGGGTCGGCACCTTCGTCGTAAAACGCAACCGGTACCGTGTCGCCCGGTTGCGGCGCGCCCGCGGGCCGCGGCGGAATCGGCTTGCCCTCTTTTTTCAGCTGCCGCACCAGCGACTGCCAGCGCGCCTCCGTGAAAAAGAAACTCGGATCCACCTGCTCCAGACCCACTTTCGCTCCAAACGCATCCGTGCCCGGCCCCGCCAGCATCACATACTGCGACTTCTCCATCACCGCCCGCGCCAGGCTGATGGGATGCCGCGTGTGCGTCACGCCGGCCACCGCTCCGGCCTTCAGATTCGAACCATCCATGATCGACGAGTCCAGTTCGTTCTTTCCTTCGGACGTAAACACCGCGCCCCGCCCCGCGTTGAACAGCGGATCGTCCTCGAAGATATTCAGCACGGCCTCAACCGCATCCAGCGCCGACCCACCCCGGTCCAGCACCTTCGCGCCGGCCTCAATTCCTCTCTGCAGCGCCGCGCGATACGCCGCATCGCCCTTGGGCCCCAGCGCCGGTCGCTCAATCACCCCCGCGCCGCCATGTACCACGATCGACCAGTGGTGAGCCTGCGCCGTCCCCGCCTGCTGCGCAACCAAACAACCACCCGCTCCCGCAACCACGGTAGCCAATACACAAACTCGCAGTGAACTTCTCATCATTTTCATCTCCCACTCCAATCCGTTCCTGCATGCAAACGGCACTGACTTTCCATTCCCACCCTGCAAGCCGACTCGCTGACTTGCTAACCCGCTACTCCGTACCCTTCTTCGGAATCGTCAACTGCCCGCCCTCGCCCGCCTTGTACGTCTCCGCAAAGTTCCGCTGGTTGATCCCCAGCGACAGCCGCCCCCGCGAGTCAATATAGAACAGTTCCTTGCCCACCGGCACATCGCTGAACGTCTTCACGAACGGAAATGCATAGCTCTTGCCGTCCAGTGTCACTGGCACCCGGTCGCCCAGCTTGTAGCCCAGTTTCGCAAATGTCTCCGCGGGCACATTCAGCACCAGGTTCCCAAACGGTCCATCCGTCCCGATCACCTCGCCATGCAGCCCGGTCGCATCAACAGTCGCATTGTGCAGGTCAAGGCGAACAAGCTTCGTGACATCGAGCGCCGGCCCGGCTTGCGCCATGTCCTCGCCCCGCGCCGCGTGAGCGCCCGCAGGAGAAAAAATGTCGCGCCCGTGAAACGTCGAAGAGATCCCCGATCCGATCATCCACGCCGGGTTGGTAATCTCGTGCGCCTCTTGAATCCCATCGCGATCCTCGACCAGCGTCAGCAACCCGTTGTCCGGCAGCACAAAAATCTGCCCCACGCGCGACCGCGCAATGATCGCCTTGCGCTTCGACCCCACGGTCGGATCGATCACCACCACAAACACCGCGTCCTTGGGAAAATACGGCGCACTCCCAGCCAGGAACCGAGCACCCATGGCAATGTTGTATGGCTCCGACTGGTGCGTAATGTCAATGATCCGCACCCCCGGCGCAACACCATCCATCACTGCCTTGCAAATGCCCACCGCATCGTCCTTCACATCGAAGTCGGTCATAAAGCCGATCACTTTTGTCGACTGCTGTGTCACGCCCGTCACGGCAAACAGGATGACCGCGCACGCCATGAGCAGAGTCTTTCGTACAACGTTCATTCGTGAACCCTCGCTGATTTCTCCCATGGTAACGCCTGCGGCCCACGAATCGCTTTGCCGCGCGTCGGCTCTCGTTTACCATCGCATTCAATGACCGCCCGCACCCGAGCCCTTACCGCATTCTTGCTTCTCTCTCTCGCAACTGCAGCCGCAGCCAAGCCGCGCCCCATCCCCGTCAAGGTCGTCGTTGTCGCCATGTTCGAAGTCGGCGCAGACACTGGCGATCAGCCCGGCGAGTTCCAGTACTGGGTGGAGCGCGACCACCTCGACCGCATCTATCCCCTCCCCGCCGCCTATCACGCCGCGCGCATGAATGCCGATGGGGAAATGGCCGTGCTCACCGGCCAGGGCACCGCGCACGCCGCCGCCACCATCATGGCTCTCGGCCTCGATCCGCGTTTCGACCTCACCCACGCCTACTGGATCGTCGCCGGCATCGCCGGAGCCACTCCCGGCAAAGCCTCGCTTGGCTCTGCGGTCTGGGCGCGCTGGGTTGTCGATGGCGACCTCGGCTACGAGATCGATGCCCGCGAGGTCCCGCCCGATTGGACCACCGGCTACATCCCTCTGCGCAAGTCAAAGCCCTTCGAGCCGCCCGCCGCTCCACTCCCCGGCCAGGTCTATGAACTCAACAAGGCTCTCGCCGAGTGGGCCTTCAGCCTCACTCGCTCCACGCCTCTCGCCGACTCCGACCACCTCAAAGAGATTCGCGCCAACTTCGACGGCGCGGCAGCGCAACGCCCGCCCTTCGTTACCATGGGCGACGAAGTCTCCTCCTCGCGTTACTGGCACGGCACGCTCTTTGACGCCTGGGCCGCCGAGTGGCTCCGCTACTTCACCAATGGCCAGGGCGAGTTCGTCACCACCGCCATGGAAGATACCGGTACGATGCAATCGCTCGAGTTCCTGGCCAATGCGCATCTCGTAGACGGCCAGCGCGTGCTGGTGCTGCGGACGGTGAGCAACTACGACCGGCCGCCGCGCGGCATGACCGCAGCCGAAAGCCTCACCCTCCAGCGCATCGGCAAATACAGCGGCTATCTTCCCTCGCTGGAAGCTGCCTATACCGTAGGCCACGTGGTCGTGCATGAGTTGCTGACAAATTGGCCGCAATACGCCAACAAAACCATCGGCGCCGATCGGCCCGCTCTGTCAAAGCCTTAACGAGGCCTGTCTCCAAACCGCCGCAGCAGGCTCTGCTCAATCCACGCCCAGCTCGTCCCTGACCAGCTCCACAATCTGTTGCCGGCCGTCTCTTCCACGCCTCCCACACTGAAACGCACCATGCGCGAATCATCGCGTCCCGCGCCTCGCCCGGCGCAGCCGCCAAAACATCCGCGACCCCAATCGCACCACGCTCCTTCGGCAGCGCTGGCCGCACCCAATCCCTGCGCTGCTTCGCCAGCTGCATATGCGCCTTCTGCGCCTGCTTCCCGGTAAAGTTCTTTTCCACGCACAGGTAAAGCCCCACCAGCGCGAACACCACGTAGATCGGCTTCGACGTCTCGTCCGCATGCTGCGCCGCATAGGCATCCACAATATTCTGGTGCAGAAAGGCGGGGTCCGGGTGCGCCAGCGTGTAGTAGGACAATTCGTCGAACAGTTCCTGATCCGATGCCATCATCGTCCTCTCAACCCTGCAGACAGTCCGCGCCGGAAGGAACCGCGAAAGAACCCTCCCCGCTGACCTGCCCTTCTCTCAGAGTCTATTACTCGCAATTGCCACCCCCATCCAATGGCTTGCTCAGGCCACTTGGCGAGAACGGGTCCGGCAGTGCAAAATGCTTGAGTTCCGCAAATCCTGGTTTCGCCTGCACTCTGCGGCTTCTGGCGCGACTCCGCGAGCGAGAACGGAACCGCGCCGGACACAGCCCAGTTCATGGGGAGGCCTCTGTTGAAGCTCAACTTCACAACGCTGGCGATATTCGCAGTCCTCGCACTGGTCTTTGCTACACATGCCAACAGCCTTTCCTGGACGGTTCCACGCCTCGCTGGCATCGCCCTCGCGGTCCCATCCTTTGCGCTCTTCGTTCTCGCTCGCCTTCAGCTGGGACGCGCTTTCAGCGTGCAGGCCAAGGCGAGCATACTGGTCACCACCGGCCTTTATTCCCGGATCCGCAATCCAATCTACTTCTTTGGCGCTCTCATGATTGCGGGCGTCATCATCTTTACGGACCGCCCCCTGCTGTTCCTGATCTTTGCCATCCTGATTCCTTTGCAGATCTATCGCAGCCGCAAGGAAGAACAGGTTCTTACCGAAGAATTCGGCCAGGCCTACCTGGACTACAAGCGGAAGACCTGGTTCTGATTTGTTTATGGGCGCGCGGTCGCGCCAATGCACCATCACGGCACTCTTAACGTACTCTGAGGAAGGCAACATGCATTCAGTCTGGTTCGGTGAGTTTCTGGGCACGCTGGTCCTGGTGCTCATGGGTAATGGCGTCAACGCCGGTGTAACGCTGCGCAAGTCCTATGCCGCCGATGCCGGCTGGATGGTCATCGCCTCCGGGTGGGCGCTCGCAGTACTTTGCGGCGTACTGGTAGCGCAGGCCTTCGGCAGTTCAGGCGCGCATCTCAACCCCGCCATTACGCTGGCTGCGGCGGTCAACAGCGGAGACTACTCGCACCTGCTCTACTACTGGTCGGCACAGTTGCTCGGCGCCATGGCCGGCGCGTCTCTCATGGCGCTGCACTACGCGCCGCATTGGGCGCTCACGCCCGGTCCCGCCGCCAAACTGGGCATCTTCTGCACCAACGCCGCCGTGCGCAGTCCGTTCTTCAACATCCTCAGCGAAATGATGGGCACAGCCGTGCTGATCATCGTAGCCAATGCCATCGGCTCCCATGGCGTCTCACCCACCGGCCCCGCGCCGGCTCTCGCGCCCTGGCTAGTCGGCAGCCTGGTGTGGGGCATTGGCCTCTCCCTCGGCGGCACCACCGGTTACGCCATCAACCCCGCGCGCGATCTCGGGCCCCGCCTCATGCATTGGCTGCTGCCCATTCCCGGCAAGGGCGGATCGAACTGGCGCTATGCACCCATTCCCATCATCGGCGACCTGGCCGGCGCGGCGCTGGCGGGCCTGCTGCTGCACTACGCGCACATCTAGCCATCCGGCTCCACGCAATGATGGGTACACCGGAGCTTGTCCCTGGTTTGTCGAAGGATCTCGCCTTTGAGACCTGGAATTCGCAAGCCGCTACTCCAGAACAGAAGCCACCACCGCCAGCGCCGCAATCGCTGCGGTCTCCGCACGCAGAATGCGCGGCCCCAGCGATGCGGCTCGCCAGCAGTTCGCGTCGAACAGCGCTTCCTCGTCCGGCGCCCATCCGCCTTCCGGCCCAATGGCAATCTCCAGCGTCGGCATCTCATCCCCGGCAGCAGCGGCAGCCTCGTCAATCGCATGACGCAGCGTGGTTGTCCGCTCCTGTTCCGCAAGAACAATGCGCGTCGCCGTTGACGCAGCACGCACCCGCGCGGCCAGCGTTGTTGGTTCGTGAATCAGTGGCACATCCGACCGGCGCGACTGCTGCGCCGCTTCCTGCGCAATCCGCCGCCAGCGCTCCACCCGCTTCTCCGCGGCCTGGGCCAGGTGCTTCTCCGTGCGCCGCGCTATCACCGGGACCACCGCGGCCACGCCCAGCTCTGTCGCCTTCTCGATTGCCCACTCCATGCGATCAAATTTATACACGGAAAGAACCAGCGCCACCGGCAGAGCCGGGTCGGCAGGCAACTCGCCAATCAGATTGAAGCGGACTTCGGCGGCGTGCACTGCGGCAACCTCGGCATGAAACACGCGGCCGCCTGCAACCACATCGGCCTCCATCCCCGGCTGCGCGCGCAGCACCCGCGCCATGTGTTCCGCCTGCGCGCCAACAATGGTCGCAGTCGCTTCGTCCCAGTGCTCGGCAATCCAGCGGCGTCGTGTCATCGTCAATCGGGAATCGGTTCCCTTCCCCGTGTTCCCTCGTTCCAAGTCTAGTCCTTCTTCGCACCGGAAATGACCGCACAAACACTGAGGGGGACGCTTTGTGCGTCCCCCTCTGAGTGTTGCCTTGTTGTTGGTTGACCGCTATTACTTCTTCTTTGCGGCCTTCTTCGCGGGTGCCTTCTTGGCGGCTGCCTTCTTCGCGGGTGCCTTCTTGGCTGCCTTCTTGGTTGCCATTTTTCCTATTCTCCCTTTTCGATGGTTTGCATCGATATCTGCAATCAACAAATTGCAGTTGATGAATGTATAGATTCATGGTTCGCAAGTGTCAAGAAAAAAACGAACGGAGAGTGGAAAAAAGGTCAACAATTATTTGGCGATGCATCGAGTGCCGATGAGGCGAGGCCCATTCGCTTCCATTTGCATCGCGCCGCGTCGCTCTTGCAATGTTCCAATCGAGCGAAAAACCGGCGCGCGCTTCCGCGCTTCCAATCCGTGCAATCAGCATTCGATGATGTTCAAGGCAAGCCCCGCAAGGCTCGTCTCCTTGTAGCGCGATTGCATGTCGAGGCCCGTAAGATACATCGTGCGGATCACCTGGTCGAGCGATACCTTGTGCGTCTCCGCCTCATTCATCGCAATGCGCGATGCATGCACAGCCTTGGCAGCGCCCATTGCGTTGCGCTCGATGCAGGGAATCTGCACCAGCCCGCCGATCGGGTCGCATGTCATCCCCAGGTTGTGCTCCATCGCAATCTCCGCGGCATGCTCCACTTGCCCATTCGTTCCGCCCAGCGCAGCGGTCAGCCCGCCGGCCGCCATCGAACACGCCACACCCACCTCGCCCTGGCACCCAACCTCCGCCCCGCTGATCGATGCATTTTCCTTGTAGAGGATGCCGATAGCCGCCGACGTCAAAAAGTAGCGCAGTATCCCTTCATGGTCCGCTCCGGAAATAAATCGCGCATAAGTAATGCGCCACCGCGGGAACCACGCCCGCCGCGCCGTTGGTAGGCGCCGTCACCACGCGTCCGCCGGCGGCGTTCTCTTCATTCACCGCCATCGCGTAAACGGTAACCCAGTCCAGCGGCGCCAGCGGATCGCCGCGCAACCCGGTCGCTTCCTTCTCCTTCAGGCGCGCAGCCAGCCGGTGCGCCCGCCGCGCACCTCCAACCCGCCCGGCAAAATTCCTTCCGTCGTCGATGCCCCGTTGCACGCAGTCTTGCATCGTCTTCCAGATCCGATCAATGCCTTCGCGCACCACCTCCACCGGCGCACGCTCCGCGCCGGGCGCGGCAAGCCGTACCAGCGCGCACTCGTTCTCCAGCATCAGCTGGCTGATGGTCAGTTCATTGGCCTGTGCCGTGGCCAGCAACTCCGCAGCGCTGTGAAATGGAAACGGAATCTTGGCCGTGTTCGCACCCGCCGGCTCCGTTGCGCCATCCTCGAGAATGAATCCGCCGCCGATGGAAAAGAATGTGCGCTGGTCCACCACCTTGCCTTCTGCATCAAAGGCCGTCAGCCGCAACCCATTCGGATGCCGCGTCTGCGCGCCGGGAGGAAACATGGTGCTGCGCTGGAACAGAAGGTCGCGCGTTTCGTCAAATGGAATCGTCCGCGTCCCCGCCAGCACCAGTTGATGCGCCGCGCGGATGCCCGCCACCGTGGGTGCAATCGCCGCCGGGTCAATCGTCGCCGGCTCGTTCCCTGAAAGTCCCAGCAGCACCGCGCAGTCCGTCGCATGGCCCAATCCGGTCAACGCCAGCGATCCATAAAGATCCGTCTGCACCCGCGCTACACTGCCCAGCAGTCCGCGATCTCGCAGCCCGCTTGCAAAACGGCAAGCCGCCCGCATCGGCCCCATCGTATGCGAACTCGATGGGCCAACCCCGATTTTGTAAAGGTCGAAGAGACTCGTAGTCACGCATGAGATTGTAGCTCGAACACTCGTCAGCAGTCAGGTTTAAGTCGTCCATCCTCAGTACCCGTCCGTCAGAGCGAGACTGAAAACTCCACCGCGCCTCCGCAGCTCTTGATCTCTGATCTCTGACCACTGACCTCTGATCTTTGATTCCTGCTTTCTGTTACACTCGCTGCAACCTTCCGAGATGCTTTTCAAAGCCCTCAGCGCCGCCGTCTACGGCATCGATGCTAACCTCATCGATGTTGAGGTGGATTATTCCGGCGTGGTTGCGGAGAAAGACACCTTCCACACCGTCGGCCTGCCCGATGCCGCGGTGCGCGAAAGTCGCGACCGTGTCCGCGCCGCCATCAAGAACTCCGGCTACACCATTCCCCCCACCTTCATCACCATCAACCTCGCGCCCGCTGACATGAAGAAAGAAGGCGCGGGATTCGACCTTCCCATCGCCGTCGGCATCCTCGGCGCTTATGGCGCGCTGCGCGTCGACAATGTGAGCCAGTTCCTCATGGTCGGCGAACTCGGTCTCGACGGCAGCGTGCGCGGCGTGCCCGGCATGTTGCCCATCGCCATCCTCGCCCGCGAAAAGAATATCCCCAACCTCATCCTGCCCGCTGCCAACGCAGCCGAAGCTGCGGTCGTCGAAGGCGTCAATGTTTATCCTGTCTCCTCGCTGCTCGATGTGCTCGAACTCCTCAACACCTCCGTCGTCGGCGTCATCCAGCGTGAACCTTATCGAGTCTCCACCGAGGCGCTGCTCGGCGAACTCCAGCACTTCGCCGTCGACTTTAAAGATGTGCGCGGCCAGCAGACTGCCAAACGCGCTCTCGAAGTAGCCGCTGCCGGCAGCCACAACATCCTCATGATCGGCCCGCCCGGCTCCGGCAAAACCATGCTCGCCAAGCGGCTGCCCTCCATCCTTGCGCCGCTCACCTTTGAAGAAGCGCTGGAGACCACCAAGATTCACTCCGTCGCCGGCGTGCTCGACGCAGCCGCGGGTCTGGTCACGCAGCGTCCCTTCCGCTCACCCCACCACACCATCTCCGATGCAGGCCTCATCGGCGGCGGCATCATCCCCCGCCCCGGCGAAGTTTCCCTCGCGCACAACGGCCTGCTCTTCCTCGACGAACTGCCGGAGTTTCCCCGCAACGTGCTCGAAGTCATGCGCCAGCCCCTCGAAGATCACACCGTCACCATCGCCCGCGCCTCCATGTCGCTCAGCTTTCCCGCGCGTTTCATGCTCGCCGCCGCCATGAATCCCTGCCCCTGCGGCTACTTCAATGACAAGTCACACGAGTGCATGTGCACCCCGCCCATGATCCAGCGCTACGTGGCCAAAATCTCCGGCCCGCTCCTTGACCGCATCGACATCCATATCGAAGTTCCTGCGGTCCAATACAAGGAGCTCCGCGGCGGCGCCGCGGCCGAAGGTTCAGCCGAAATTCGCGCTCGCGTCATGGCCGCGCGCGATCGCCAGCGTCAGCGCTTCAGAAAACATGGCGAGAAAATCTACTCCAACGCGCAGATGACCACCCGCCAGATTCGTACCCATTGCGAACTGGGCGCGGACGCTGAGCGTCTGCTCGAACGCGCCATGCAACAGCAAGGCCTCACTGCCCGCGCCCACGACCGCATTCTCAAAGTCGCGCGCACCATCGCCGACCTCGAAGGCGCCGAGCACCTGGCAGTTTCCCATCTCGCTGAAGCCATCCAGTACCGCACCCTCGACCGCAGCTACTGGGCGTAAAGACAGGGAATAGGGAACAGTGAATAGGGAACAGAGATCATCGGTCAGTTACAAATCTCTTCCCTTTAACTGTTGCAGCAATCACCTGCCGCCTCGGCGCGTACCAGCGCACGCAAGAGCCGCTCGCCAACATCCCACATCTCCGATCTCTATGAACTGCTCCCTATTCCATGTTCCCTGTTCCCTGCCTCTCGTTACTTTCGATTTTAAGCATTTCTAATCCTGGGCCGATGAGCGGAATGTCTGCATGAGAAATCTCTCACGCAACTCATCGAACTCAAGGAAAGCCCATCATGGATCAGCACATCCTCATCTCCACCAGAGACACTCTGCTCTTTGCCGTTCCCTTCTTCTTCATGCTGCTCATCACTCTCTTCCGCCTGGATCAAATCATCGCCGCTCCCAAAGGTTCGTTCACGCAGCAGCGCCCACGCTGCGGCGTCGATCCGACGGGAGAGCCAATCCTGTGCGATCCGGACGGAAGGCTCTCCGGCATCCGTCCGCGCCGGCGTATCCGGAAAAAGACACCCGGCAATGAGACCGCGTGATTGTGTCATATCGGGAACCTGACTCCGAATTCTCCAGCGGCCCCCAGGACAACTCTTCGTCCCAGGGCTGTCAACCCGTTTTCGTGCCTGTCGACGTCCGCACAGGTTCTGGGGGGAATTACCAGATCGCACGCCCTGCAAGCCCGGTATTCCGTTACGCTCCCCATGCGCCATCTCCAACTCAAACGGATCCAGTGCCAGAAGCTTCGTCTGTCAACGAGCAAACCTTTACTTATTCGATAACACGGAAGTTACTTCGGATTGACTCCACGGATTTGTCTATACCAATAAATTGCATCCAAGGAAAGAGCGGGCATTCTTCCCCCAGGAAAGAGGCGGTCTTGAACCGCCCGAATTAAGCTCGCGGAGGCACATGATGCATGAGCTGTATTTGAATTCCATGAAGGATACGTTGCTGGTTGCCATTCCGTTTCTCGCCATCCTGGTCCTGAGTTTTTTCCGCCTGGATATCATCATTGGTGCTTCCAAAGGGCCAGCCAAGCCCCGCAGACCGCCCTCCGGCATCGACGAACGAGGAGAACCTCTGCTCGTCGACCCGGACGGCAGAATCTCCAAGCCCCGAACCAGAAAAAAATAAGGCCTGCTCTCCCCGCCTTGGCCTTCAAAATGCTACCCACGCGTGTGTCCGGCCTGCGGCGGCTCGCCCTTTGAGGCGCAGTAGGGACGGACAACAGGCTGTGGGCAAGAAGAGTCCAGGGGCCAACCCCTGCGGGAGCGGAGCATGCAAATAGCGGCGATGGGGTCCACGCGGGACGCCTTTCTGGTTGCAGTCCCGGTGGTTATCGCACTCCTTGCCGGGCTCCTCCGCCTCGATCAGCGGGCCGCAACACCAGGGAAGACTCCCCGGCGCCTGCACGGAGCCTGCGGACTCGATGACCAGGGAAACAGAATATTTCTTGATCCCGACGGCCGGCCCCCATCTTCCCGGTAATCAGTCAGGTTCCTCTGCCTGCTCCCGCCCCTCCAGGCCCTTCTTGAGCGCCCCGCAATACGCCGGAAATCGCCGGATTTATCACTCTCTATTATTGATTTAAAATATATTAACCACCAAATTGCGCACCCTTCCAGGAGTCCTCCCGCACCCAAAGAGTGCACAAAAAAGAGTTGACCCGGAACCCGACTGGGTATACATTCATGAGTGCCATCCTTTCAAAGGGCAGATCGCAGTAGATTTATGCGCGCCCGTCTGTGGTTTCCCGCATCATACTGAGCTGAGGCTCATCCGTTGGTGCAGCGGTGCGCTTTGCAATCCGCCGGAATTGGGAATGCCGGACGCGTGGTTTCCGAGGACGGTAATCTGGTTCAGCGATTCGCCACAAAGCTTCTTCCTGGCGTGAGAAAGTGCGTAACATCTTTGAACTCGACACGCATTTTGTGCGTCTAAGGATTGGGAAAGAATATCGGGGCAGTCGGCAAATGCTGTGGCTCCCCAACTGCACCGGGGGAGCCAGGTAAGTTCCACCCGGGTGGGCATTTCAAGCAAGGAGAGATGTATCATGCGTTCTGATTTAGTTTTTGGGGCACTTTCTCATGTGTCCAATCGCTACCAGCTCTGTCAACTGGCTAGCAAGGCGACCCGTAAGCTTCACAAGCCGAACACACGGCTGCAAGACACCACCAATGAAGTCCTGGGCCGCTTTCAAACCACCAATCCGGGGGCTGCCGCACCGGTAGAGTCCGCTGAGCCGCAGTCCCTGGAACGCCGTCGTGCCGCCTGAAAACGTCGCGCGCAGGGTAGAATAGCTTCAGGCACTGGTTTCAAGGCGGCTGGCCGGCCAGGTTAGCCGCATTCCTCAGGCGTTTTGATCTTCCTCTTGATTCGGGAGATGCTTCAGGCGCAGCCTGCGCCCGTGGCAAGCAGAGGCTTCCGCCCGATTTCCCCCTGGAGCACATCCCCTCTCCGCACCCCCTCACTCCCATCCCTCCTTACCGCAGGTGACCATGACCATCGCTGAACTCAAAGAAAAGAACATTACCGAACTGAGCCGCATTGCCCGCACCCTGGAGATTCCAGGCACCAGCGGCCTGCGCAAACAGGATCTGATCTTCAAGATCCTCCAGGCACAAAGCGAAAAGGAGGGGCACATCTTCGCCGACGGCGTGCTGGAGATCCTGCCCGACGGCTACGGCTTCCTGCGCTCGCCCGACTACAACTACCTGCCCGGTCCCGACGACATCTACGTCTCTCCTTCGCAGATTCGCAAGTTCGACCTCAAAACCGGCGACTCCATCAGCGGCAACGTTCGACCGCCGCATGAGGGCGAAAAATACTTCGCGCTCGTCAAGATCGAGGCCATCAACTTCGAGTCGCCCGAAGAGACCCGCAACAAGATCCTCTTCGACAACCTCACCCCGCTCTATCCCCAGGAACGCATCAAGATGGAGACCGTCCGCGAGGGCATCAGCGGCCGCGTCATGGACCTGCTCACCCCCGTCGGAAAGGGCCAGCGCGGCCTCATCGTCGCCCCGCCCCGCACCGGCAAAACCATGCTGCTCCAGTCCATCGCCAACTCCATCTCCACCAACCATCCTGAGGTCGTGCTGATCGTCCTGCTCATCGACGAGCGCCCCGAAGAAGTCACTGACATGCAGCGCTCCGTCAAGGGCGAAGTCATCAGTTCCACCTTCGACGAGCCCGCCGCCCGCCACGTGCAGGTGGCCGAAATGGTCATCGAGAAGGCCAAGCGCCTGGTCGAGCACAAGCGCGACGTCGTCATCCTGCTCGACTCCATCACTCGTCTCGCCCGCGCCTACAACACCATCGTCCCGCCCTCCGGAAAGGTGCTCTCCGGCGGCGTCGATTCCAACGCCCTGCAGCGGCCCAAGCGCTTCTTCGGCGCGGCCCGCAACATCGAGGAAGGCGGCTCGCTCACCATCATCTCCACCGCCCTGGTCGACACCGGCTCCCGCATGGACGAAGTCATCTTTGAAGAGTTCAAGGGCACCGGCAACATGGAAATCATCCTCGACCGCAAGCTGGTCGACAAGCGCGTCTTCCCGGCCATCGACATCCAGCGCTCCGGCACCCGCAAGGAAGAGCTGCTCATCCCCAAGGAAGACCTGCAGCGCATCTTCGTCCTCCGCCGCGTGCTCAACCCGCTTTCGCCCGTTGAAGCCATGGAACTGCTCATCGCGCGCCTCGAAAAAGTCCGCAACAACGCCGAGTTCCTCGCCAACATGAACCAGCTGTAAGCCCCGCTGGCACAACCCTAATGCTTGTCATCCTGAGCGACCGGAGCGCAGCGCAGGGATTCGAAGGATCTGAGGTTGTCTTTAGGTTCGCAGGATCCCAGTTCAGTCCGTCGCGACGGGGGCCTTGGGATCCCTCAGAATCGCCAATCCCCCACCTGCCTTTCCATGTCGCCGAGTCGCTGATAGAATAGAAAAGTCGTGGGGCTGTAGCTCAGCTGGGAGAGCGCCTCGTTCGCAACGAGGAGGCCAGCGGTTCGATCCCGCTCAGCTCCACCAAACCCTCCCAGCAAAATCCCCGTCCGTCCCCCCATCCGTTCGACAAGGCTGTCCTGCCCGCCCGCCGACTCGCCGTAAAGGTTTTGATTCGTCAAACAAAATCTCGGCCTCCTCGATGGTCCGGCAGTCTAGTCTTGAACTATGCACTGCAACTTAACAGATGCGGCGTCCGCATGCGGGGAGTTCCCGTGGCAGAGCTAACCTCCAGCCCCGCCGCCGAGCCGGAGCCGGCCCACGCGGTTCTGCGGCCTCTCTGCGTCGATCTCGACGGTTCGCTGGTCAAGTCGGACACCCTCGTCGATTCCCTGCTCGCCCTGCTGCGCACCCATCCAGGTGTTGCATTCAAACTCCCCGTCCGACTGCTCAAAGGCAGGGCCGCCTTCAAGGCATTTGTCGCGGAGTCCATCACCCTGGACGTGGCCCACCTGCCCTATAACCACACTCTGCTCAAGTTCCTTCAGCAGCAACATGCCGGCGGCCGCGTCCTCTACCTGGCCACCGGCGCCGATGTCCATCTCGCCCGTCGCGTCGCCGATCATCTGGGCATCTTTACGGATGTGCTGGCTTCGGACGGCGCAACCAATCTCACCGGCAACAACAAGCTCGACAGCCTGCGCCGTGCCCTTCATTCCGCGCCCTTCGATTACATCGGCAACCACACGCAGGATCTGCCGCTGCTGGCCCACGCCACCCAGGCCATGGTCGCCAATCCCACTCTCGGCCTGCGCATGCGCCTCAAAGCCCGCGGCATCCAACCCGCGCACGCGTTCCTTGAGCGCAAATCGTTTCTCCAATCCACACTCAAGGCCGCCCGCCTGCAGCAATGGGCCAAGAACCTGCTCATCTTCGTTCCCTTGCTCTTGTCCCACGCCGTAACAACCGGCAAATTGCTGACGGCGCTCACCGCTTTCCTCTGCTTCTCCCTCACCGCATCCTCGGCCTACATCGTCAACGACCTGCTCGACATTGAGGCCGACCGACGCCATCCCCGCAAGCGCCTCCGCCCCTTTGCCGCCGGCGATCTCGAAGGCCTGACCGGAGTCCTCATCGCCGCCGTCTTTCTTTGCCTGGGCATGGCCGGTGCACAAATGCTCCCGGCCGGCTTCTCCGCCTGGCTGATTGTCTACCTCGTCACCACGCTTGCCTACTCGCTCTACCTCAAGCGCATCGCGCTCGTCGACGTGCTGGTGCTTTCCGGCCTCTACATTCTGCGGCTGCTGGCTGGCAGTGCGGCCACGCTCACCCCAATTTCCCACTGGCTGGCCGGCTTCTCCATGTTCCTGTTTCTCTCTCTGGCCATCGTCAAGCGTTTCGCCGAGTTGGAAAACCTGCGCGTCACCAACTCAGTGCCCAAAAACGGCCGCGGCTACCTCGTCAACGATCTCGAGCAGTTGCGCAGCTTTGGCACCGCCAGCGCTTACGCGGCCGTGGTCGTCTTCGCCATCTATATCACCGGCCCTGACGTCATCAAGCTCTACCACACTCCGCAACTGCTGCTGCTGAGCCTGCCGCTCATGATTCTCTGGCTCAACCGGGTCTGGCTCTTGGCCTCGCGCGGCGAACTCGACGAAGACCCCGTCGCCTTCGCCCTCACTGACCGCATGAGCCAGCTCATCGGCCTCGCCGTCATTGTGATCGCGCTCCTCGCGCTGTAGCTTGCAACAGAATATCTGCGTAGATTGCCAGCATTCTGATATCATTGATATCAAGAGGAGCGACCCCATGCCCGCCGTCACCGTCCGCAATATCCCCGATGAGACGCACCGCGCCCTCAAACTGCGCGCCGCCCGCAACGGCCGCAGCACCGAGGCGGAGATACGCCATATCCTTCAGGAGTCCGTCTTGCCGCAACCAAGGCTTAAGATCGGCTCGGAGCTAGCCGCCTTTGGCCGCCGCTACGGCGGCATCGAACTCAACCTGGAACGCGATCGAAGGCCTATCGAACCCGCCGAGTTTGAATGATTGTTCTCGACACCAATGTAATCTCGGAACCGCTAAAGCCACGTCCCGAGTCTGCCGTGGTTCGCTGGCTCGATGCACAGGAGCCAGAGACGCTGTTTCTCGCTGCAACTGTCTTGTCGGAAGTGCTGATCGGCATCGCGCTTCTCCCGGCAGGCAAACGAAAGCGCGGCATGGAACTGAACATGCAATCGCTGCAAGCGAGGCTTTTTGCCGGTCGCTTTCTCCCCTTCGACCAGGAAGCCGCGATTGCCTTCGCTCTGTTGGGAAGCCGCGCGGCAGCAAAGGGCTATTCGATCTCACCGGCCGATTGTCAGATCGCCGCGATTGCCGCAGTGCACGGCTTTGCCGTCGCCACCCGCGAAACCGCGCCATTCAAAGCCGCCGGCGTCCCCGTCATCAATCCCTGGAAAAGCTGAGAGAAGAGCGGCACCCACCAAACCAGCCGAGCCTCCAACTGTTCCCTGTTCCCTAATCCCTGTTCCCTAGTTGAACAGATCCTTCATCTTCTCCAGCAGCCCCGGCGACGTTGGCTTGTTCTCCACTGTCAACGATTCGGCCAGCTTGCTCACCAGTTCGCGCTGCTGCCGGCTCAGCTTCCTGGGAATCTGCACCAGCACCTTCACAATCAGGTCGCCGCTGCCCTTGTCGTTCAGGTAAGGCACGCCGCGCCCGCGCACGCGCATCTCCCTGCCCGCTCTGCGTGCCCTCGGGAATCTTCAGGTTGATTGGCCCGTCGATGCCCTTGATCTCGAACTCCGCGCCCAGCGCCGCCTGCGGAAAGCTGATGGGGATCACGCAGTGCAGGTCGTGCCGTCGCGCTCGAAAAAGTCGTGCGGCCGGATCGAGAGCACCACGTACAGGTCGCCCCTCGGTCCGCCCGATCGTCCCGCATCGCCTTCGCCGGAGTAGCGGATGCGCGTTCCTTCTTCCACGCCCGCCGGCACTTTCACATTCAGCTTGATCTCGCTGCTCACGCGCGTTTCTCCGCGGCAGGTCGGGCAGGGGTCGCCGATCACCTGACCCGTCCCGCCGCATGCGCCGCAGGTGCGCGCCACGGAGAAGAATCCCTGCTGATAGCGAAGCTGTCCGCGCCCCTGGCACTGGCTGCAGACGCTCGGTCCGCGGCCTGGATGCGCTCCCCTTGCCATGGCAGCGTCCCGCAGGTCTCCAGCCGCCGAATCTTCACTTCGGTCTCGGTGCCGAAGAAGGCGTCTTCGAAGTCGATGGTCAGGTCGAAGCGCAGGTCGTCGCCGCGCTGCTGCCGCGAGCCGCGCTGCCCGCTGCCGCCCACGTTGAACATCTCGCCGAACAGGTCGCCGAAGATGTCGCCGATGTCCACGCCGCCGGCGAACGGTCCGCCACTGAAACCTCCCTGGCCGCTCACGCCGGCATGGCCATAGCGGTCGTAGGCGGCGCGCTTGTCCGCGTCGCTCAGCACCTGGTAGGCCTCGCTGGCCTGCTTGAACTTCTCTTCCGCGGCGTGGTCGCCCGGGTTGCGGTCAGGATGATACTTGAGCGCCTGCTTGCGATAGGCGCTCTTCAACTCCTGGTCGCTGGCATCGCGGGAGACGCCCAGGACTTCGTAATAGTCTGCTTTGCTCACGTTTGTATTAGAACTCATTCTCGGGTATCTAACTCAATTCCTGTTATCACCTTATTCGCTGTCTGTTTGGGGTTATGCGCCACGCGCACCAGCGCCGGCCGCAGCAGCCGCTCGCGCAGCTTGTAGCCGCGGCGAATCTCCTCGGCCACATGCTGGTCGGGCAGGTCGTCGCGCTCCACCGAGCCCAGCGCCTCGTGCATGCGCGGATCGAACGCCTCGCCCACCGTGGCAATCGGACTCACCTGCAATCTGGCGCAGAATCTCTTCCATCTGCTTCACAATCAGCTCCACGCCGGAGCGCAACTGCTCCGCCGTGCCGTCGACTTCAGCGCCAGCTCAAAGTTGTCCAGCACGGGCAGAAACTGCTCCACCACGTTGCCGGTGGCATAGTCGCGAAACTCCGCCCGCTCCCGCTCCGCCCGCTTGCGGGCATTTTCAAACTCCGCCTGCAGCCGCGCCAGCCGGTCGAGCAGCTGGTCGCGCTCGGCCTTCAACTGGTCGAGCTCCGTCGCGGTTTACCAGGACTTCCGTCTCTGCATTCGCTGCTTCCGCAGCGGCGTCTTCTATCTGCGTCTCAACCGCTGGCGCGTCCGTCGCGCCGCTCCTGGGGCTCCAACACGGTCAACTCTGTTTCCTGTTTTGGCATAACTCTGCGTTTTCTCCGAAAAATCAACTGTGCCTGATTCCATTCTATTTTGAGCGTCGGCTGCTGCGTTCTCCAGGCCGGATTCCCGTCAGGCTCGTATCCAGCGGTCGCCGGTCTATTCTAACGGCAGAACATGCGCGCGTCCGTTGAAACTCCGCCGGCCGTGCTGAAGTCCCTAGTCCAGCTGGAACCTCCAGAATGCGCTCGGAGAGCCGCGCAATGTAGCGCACTGCCTGGATCATCTCCTGGTATTGGATGCGCGTGGGCGCAATCACGGCGACCGTTCCCAGATTGGCGCCGCCCAGCCGCGCCGGAGCGCCAATCAGCACCAGGTCCTGCATGGCCGGCGAAGCCTCGTCCAGCCCCACCACCACGCGCACCTCCTGCTGGCGCCCGTCCACATAGGCGGTCAGCAGCTCCACCAGCCGCTGCTTGGCTTCCAGCGCCAGCAGCATCTGGCGCAGCCGCTCGCGGTCCACTTCGGCGGCGATCAGGTTGGCCATTCCGTCCACAAAGATCGCCGGACCGGCTTCGCCGCCGGCCAGCGCGCCCTTGCGGCAAAGCTCCTCCACCGAGGCCAGCATCTGGCGATAGGCCTCGCGCTCCAGCTCCACGCGCCGCGCCACTTCGGCGCGAATGCGCTCGATCGGCCAGCCGCGAAAGTTCTCGTTCAGGTAGCGCGCGGCCGTCTCCAGTTCCAGGTGCGTCAGCTCGCGGTCCAGCGCCAGCACGCGGTCCTGCACCGCGCCCGCCTGGGTCACCAGCACCGCCAGCACCCGCCCTGCGGAAAGCCGCGAAAAGTGAATGTGCTCCAGCACCTGCCCTGCCGTGCGAGCTGGCCAGCGCCACGCCCAGCCCGCTGGAAATCAGCGCCAGCACATGCGAGGTGCGCTCCAGGTAGTCGTGCGAGCTGGTCACGCCCGTGAAGCTCTCCTCAATCTGCCCGCGCCGCGCCTCGCTCAGCAGTGCCGAACCCAGCGCTGCCGCACCCTGCGACATCGGCCCGCTCGCCTGCGCTCCCGCAGCCATGCGTCCCGGCTGCGTAATCTGTTCCACGTAATAGCGGAAGGCCGCGGCGGTCGGCACCCGGCCGGCCGAGGTGTGCGGCTGCTCCAGCAGGCCCGCCTCGCCCAGCGTCGCCATCACGTTGCGCACCGTGGCCGAGCTCAGGCCCTCCCGGTCGGCAAAACGTCTGCGCAACCGCCTGCGAGGCCACCGGCTCGCCGGTGGCGATGTACAGCTCGATGATGGCCGTAAGCACCAGCCGCTCCCGCGGACTGACGCGCACATCCGGCATGCTTCCCTGCTCTCCGTCCAGGTCCCTGCCGCCTTCCAAACCGTCCGTCGCGGCCGCTCCTGCACCGGACCCATTCCATCTAACCACTCGTTTTTCTGCAACTTATCTCAGAAAACAGGTAGAGTGGTCCTGTTTAATTCTAGGGATCGGCAAAGCCCTGTGTCAACTGGGCGTTAACACAGCACGACGACCCCATTTTGCGCCCGCTCCAGCAGTTGCGTTTCGCGCTTCATTCGGACTTCAATTCACTGGCGCTGCGTCCGCTCCAGGCAGCACCCGCGTCTCTGTGCGAAAAATGTGATAGTTCTGAAAGGAAACATCGTTCAGCATCGTCTGATAGGGGCCATAGACTCTAAAACTATCCGAGATTCCCGTAAGAACCCACACGACGCGCGCTCTGGCGATTGAAACGCTCTTCACCGGACACACATATGCCTTCCCACCGATCACTACCTGCCCGTATTCCATCATCAACCCGGATCGGGCCAGCGGCAGGTTGGGTTCGAGATCTGCCTCCAAAGTCAGGCGCAGTATTGTCCCGCTCTCAGGATCGATCGCAACCTCTCCGTGATAGCCGGTCAGTTTTTCATAGCGCGTCGTCCCATCTCCCTCCAAAAGGCAACAGAAGCCAACCTGAAAGCGGGATTTTTTCTGCGGGATCTTGTATTGGAAAACGGCGCGAAGCCCGCCCGCGCCACGCTCCCACCGGCTCCACGTCAAACTGCCGGGAACCGAAATCGCATCGCTCACGGCGCCAAGGATGGGACCAAAGGTCCCCTCGGTAATCAAACCGGTGTCTTCCGGCCGCGGGTTCTTCGCCGCGGATTCCACCACTTCGTTTCCCCTGCGGTACAGAACGGTTGCCTTGCTCGTTTTCACCCAATGCAACGGTTCATAGTCAATCCTGTTCCTCGACTTCTCCTCATAGTGCTCCGGCGTTTCCTCGTAGTGCGCGGTCACCCGCGTCGCAAAGAAATTCGGCAGCTTCGGCATGGTCTGGCGCAGATAATCGACGGTCAGCGCGATGACGCGCTGTTGCTCCTTCAGGTCTGGCGCAGCATCGGCGGGAATCTCGGCCGCGGGAGGGGGTAGAAACTCCGATGCATCTGCCAGCTCAACCAGTGCCGCATGTGCCTTTGCACCGCGCACGCCGCTTTCAAGGGAAGAAAGCTCTGCGTCGCTCAGCCGCTCGGTGAGTTGCAGTTCAGTCAGTTGGCGCGCCGTCTCACCATCCCGATGGCCCTCCACAGCCGCCAGCGTCTTCTCCAACTGCTCCACCGTGACTTGCCTCGCCGCAGGAAGAAGCCGATCGTAAAAGTCGGCCTAGTCGTAATAGCCGGTGTTGGTGCGCGCCGTCAGTCCCGGCCCGGCAATATGCACCTCCAGGGAGCGATACTCGTCAACGCGGTCCGTCGGCGACGGATTGAACGAAAGCCTGTAGAAGTCATTGGCCTCCTCAACACAGCTCTCAATCTGGCTTGCCAGGTCGAACGCTGGCGTGCGATCGGTCAGGCCGGTATGCATGATGTCCGTGGTCAGATCGTCGGTCGGTTCCAGCACCCTCCCGCCGCTCTGAACTGCAAGTACCTTCCTGTCCAGGTTGTCGATGCTTGCCTCACGGTCTGATTGAACCCCCTTCAGGAACTCCTGGTAGAGAGCCGCGCTCGGGCTGATGGCTGAGCCCATCGTTAGATCGAACATGTCGGCTTCCCCCACGGAGAAGCTGTAGAGAACCAGGCGAGCCTCGCGCATCAGGGTTGAAAACCGGCCGATCGCCGCGAACAGTTCTTCCCGGTCCAGTTTGCTGAAGAAGTGCTTTCCACTGCCCATTCCCCAGCCGGGCCCCACCCAGAGCAACAGCTTTCTTCCCGGCTTCTGTGTTTCATCGGTGGCAATCTGGCTTAGCGCCTTCAGTGCCGCCATGCCTGGCGGATCAGCAAATGTCAATGAGTTCAGTGGTTCCCCGATTTGACTGCGAAGAGTCCGCCGAGACAGCAAAAGCCGCTTGTTGTGATCCATTTGGTCGGCCAGGGCGTTCCCGTCGCCGGAAGGCTGTGCAAGCGTCCAAAGGCCGGTGTCGGAAAGCCAGAACAGCGATACTGGCTGGGCCAGATGCCCGCCGTGTTCGCGCAGGAACCTCTCCACTTCCTGCTTTTCATACGTAGCTAGCCTGTCCGGCAGGTCAATTGTATCGATAACCAGAATCACCTCAACCGCAGGGTCGGGCTTGGCTGAAACGCCGTCGAAGGCTTGAAACGAAAGAATCTTGCTCGGCTGGCCGTTATCCAGCAAATTGAAATCGCTGGCTTTGAGCCCGGTCACCGGCTTTCCCGATTTGTCCGTAACCACCACATCCAGGTGGATGAGCCCCTCCGCCACGTCGGCAGTGGGCGCGGCTTGAGATGCGGACTCCGTGACTTGCGCTGAGGCAGCGGACGCATCCTGCGACAGCGGCTCCGCCGGAGAACTGGCCGATTGCGCCCACCCCGGGATCGCCAGGCACCAGAGAATCGAAAGCCATGCAGTTTGTCGCGGTCGCATAAGTTTCGCCCCTGCGGAGTCTCCTCAGCGCTTTACGTGCACAACCCCTCCCTACGGCTGGTTGTAGTAGCCCGTGCTGGTCCGCGCCGTCAGTCCCGGCTTGCCAACAACCACTTTCAGGTCGTGGTATTCGCTCGGCTTGTCTGCCTTTGGAGGGTCAAAGGAGATCGTATAGAAGGCACCCGCGTCCTGAACGCAGGTCTCGAGCTCGCTGGCCAGGTCGTTGCTTGGGGCCAGCACGAGTCCGCCGCTCTGGACGGCAAGAACCTTCAATCCAAGGTTGGGCGGATTCGCCTTCCCCGCTGTCCTTACCCCTTTCAAATATCCCTGGTAAAGGTAGGTCCCCCCATTCGGCAGTCCCAAGTTGACGCTGTAGAGAGTGGTATGCCCCTCGCGAAGCGCGGCGGAGAGCTCCACAATGTTGTTGAACATCTGCTGCACGGCCTTGGGCGTAGGTTCAATATTCACTTGGTCCAGCAGCGGCCAGCCCGGACCGGCCCAGATCAGCAGCTTTCTGCCCGGCTTCCTGGCGAAATTCTTGGCGATGTCTATGATCCATTTGATCCCATCCGAAAAGCGCTCGATATCCCAGTTTTCTCCCCCCGCCCGCCCAATCACGCGCAGCCCGGCCTCGGACGCATGCAGTTGGGCGGCCAGCGCATTCCCGTCGGTGGAAGGCTGCTGCAGAATCTTCACGCCGGTGTCGTTGTAGATGAAGATGGAGACCGGATGGGCCAGGCGCCCGTCGTTCTGGCGCAGGAATCTCTCGATCTCGTCCCGGGTGCGGGAGACAGTCTGGAAGTCGACGTCCACCGCATCGATCAGCAGAACCACGTCCGTCGCCGGGCCGGTCCCCTGCGCCGCCGCGTCGATGGCGTGAAAGGAAAGAATCTTTGCCGGCCGCCCGTCGTCCAGCAGCGTGAAGTCCTGAAGTTCCAGGCCGGTAACCGGCTTCCCTTGCTTGTCCGTCACCCGAACATCCAAGTGAAAACGGCCTTCCCCGGCGTTTGGAGCAGGCGCGTACGCAGGCCGCGAGTTCAGAACCGGTGCCTGCTGCGCGGGCGCTGCTGCCGCAGGGTTCGGCTGTTGGCTCAATGCCAGAACCGGGAACAGGAAAACAACTCCACAAATTGCGTAGATTCGATTCTTCATCCGGTGAACCTCCGTCCTGTCGCTGTAAAGATCAATCAGGGTCCAGGAACCCACAGCTATGGCTGGTCGTAGTACCCCGTATTCGTGCGCACAGTCAATCCCGGCTGCGCCACCTCCACTTTCAGGTCGTGGTACTCGTCGGCATGTTCCGCAGCGGGGGGATTGAAGGAGAGCGTGTAGAAAGCGCTTGCCTCCGCAACGCAGTTGTTGATCTGGCCTGCCAGGTCGTTGTCCGGCCCCAGAACGCGCCCGCCGCTTTGCAGGGCAAGCACCTTCAAGGCCAGGTTCCCGGCGTCCGCCTTACGCGCCTCGGTCACTCCCTTTAGGTACTGCAAGTACTCCGTGGTATGCATCCCCGCGCCAGCCACCGAGTTGGACAACGCCACGCTGTACACCGCCATCCTTGCCTCTCGTATCCGCGTGGACAGCTCCACAATGGAGTCAAAGTACCGCCGCTGGTCCTTGTCGTCGAAGGTAAAATTCCTGCTCTCCAGCATCGGCCAGCCCGGTCCCACCCAGATCAGCAGCTTCCTCCCCGGCCGCAGCGCCTCATTCTCCGCAATCGCCGCCATCTGGCGCACAGACAGCTGCAACCGCCCCAGGGCCGCCTCCGCGCCCATCGCTGAATTGAAGGTATTGAGGCCGCCCTTGATCTGCTCCACCACGGTTACCAGCGCATTGCCGTCGACCGAGGGCCGCGGCTGAATGCTCAGGCCCGCGTCGGTCAACAGCATGATTGAGACCGGCTGCTGCAGATGGCCCCCATTCTGGCGCAGGAACTTTTCAATCTCTTGCCGGGTTGTCGCCAACTGGTCAAAAGGAAGGTTCGCTGTATCGATCAGCAGAATCACCTCCACCGGCGGGCTCGGCTTCACCGCAATTCCATCAAAGGAGCGAAACGAAAGAATCTTGCGCGGCTGATCGTTGTCCAGAATCTTGAACTCCGAAGGCCCCAGCCCAAGTACCGGCTTACCCGCGCTGTCCGAGACCAAAACATCGAGATGGATGCGCCCCTCCGCAGTCACGCTGGCCGCTTGCCTGGGCGGTGGACGATTGACCAGGCCCGGATTCGGAAGATTTGAAGAAGGAGACGCCGACTCCCGGCCCGCTTGCGAAGCTGTGGCCGCGGGACTCGCGCCCTGCTGCGCACGCGCAACCGCTTGCGAGAAAATCAACAAGCCGAGCAGAACCAAATCCCACCTGCGCATGCAACGCACCACCTTCCAGCCTGTCCGGAAATCCACCTTGGCAGTCTAACCTGAACTCTAGGCAGGTTGATGTTGATAATGGAGGGGATCGGCCCGCGGCGCCGTCACTTGCCCGGTAACTCCCCCGCGGAGTAGGTTGGTTGCACACCCATTGAAGTGCCGCAGAGCCGCCGTTGCAGAGTCTTCTGGCTGCTTTGACTCGGCTCTCCATTTGCTGGTTACGAAAAAGATCATCCGAAGATCGAGACAGGAGTTTGCAGACAATGACAGGGCGATGGTCACGGAGAATGAGATCGGCAATGTGGTCGGTGTGCAGTTTGGCGCTTTCGCTCCCATGCTCCGGTTGGTTCTCTGCTCCTCCCGCTGCCGCGCAGGCCGCGGTCACCTCTGCCGAGGCGGATTGGCGTCAGGATCTCGATGCCTGGCGCGCTCGCCGCGAAAAAGAGATCGACGCCCCCGAAGGCATTCTCACCCTGGCGGGCCTGGTGTGGCTCAAGCCCGGCGCAAACTCCCTCGGCGCGGCCCCTGACAACGCCATCCAGCTCCACGCCCAGGTCCCTGCTCACTTGGGGCTTCTCATCGTCAGCGGCAACACTGTCCAGCTCATGGCCACCGTGGACGGTTTCTCCCCCGATCTGCTGGTTGACGGCAAGCCCGCCCAGGAAGGTCCACTCGCCACCGGCCCCAAACCCTCCATCGTGGCCTTCCGCGGCCTCTCCCTGGCCGTGCTCGACCGCGGTGGCCGCTTCGTGCTGCGCATCAAGGACGCCGACTCTCCCGCCCGCGCTGCCTTCCACGGCCTCAACTGGTTCGCCCCCGACCCCAATCTCAGCATTCAGGCCTCCTGGACCCCCTTCACGCCCTCGCAAACCCTGGCTATCCCCACCGTCCTCGGCACCACCATCAACCTTCCCTCGCCCGGCATCGCCGCCTTCACCCTCGGCGACAGGAAATTCACACTCCAGCCGGTTCTGGAAAACTCTGCCAGCAAAACTCTGTTCTTCATCCTCAGCGACCTGACCCTCAAAACCTCCACTTACATCGGCGGACGCGTTCTCTATGCGCCGTTTCCCGATCACGGCCTCGACAAACCGGGCAATCTGATCCTCGACTTCAACCGCATCGAGAACCCTCCCTGCGCCTACACCACCTTCGCCACCTGCCCGCTGCCCCCGGAACACAACCGCCTTCCCATCGCCATCGAAGCCGGCGAAAAACGCTACACCCCCTGAATCCTCGCCAGCCAACGCCCGTGACTCCGTCTCCGGAAAAATCAACGAGCAGCTCAGCCCAGGCAAGCGCGAAATCTACGTCTACTACGCCAACGGCGTGGGCGAATCCAAACTCAAAATCCCCCGGCGCTAAAGCCGGCGCCGCCCGCAACATGAACACCGTCGCCAAACTAACCGAAATGGCCGCGCACTCTAGGGCAAATCGCGCCGGGTTTCCCGCAAGCGATTGATAAATAACTGGATTGTCATCCTGAGCGACCGAAGGGAGTCGAAGGACCCGCATTTGCTTTTGCAGCTTGTCTTGCATACAACCATCAAGGGAATGCGCCCAGACAGAATCTCCACCCCGCAAGGGGCAGAATGAATCCTGCCCCCGTTCCTTATAAAATCTAAAAAACACCAGTCGATCCCATCCGCCTGATTCTCGAACGCCCCGATCCAACCAAGGAACCCAGATCAATGCCCCCAAAGATTGAAGACCTCCGCATCCAGTGGACCAAAGTCGTCCTTCCCCCTGTCTTTCTTGAAGAAGACCTCCCCATCACTGAAACCGCCACGGCCACCATCTTTAATGCCCGCACTGATATCTCCGCCATCCTCAACGGCCGTGACTCCCGCCTCCTCGTCCTCGCCGGGCCCTGCTCCATCCACGACACCAGGGCCGCCCGCGAATACGCCGCGCTCCTGAAGTCCGCCATCCGCGAGTTCCGTGCCGACCTGCGCATCGTCATGCGTGTCTACTTCGAGAAACCCCGCACCACCGTCGGCTGGAAGGGCCTCATCAACGATCCCCATCTCGATCAGTCCTACAAGATCAACGACGGCCTACGCCTCGCCCGCCATCTGCTCCTCGACCTCGCCGAGATGGGTGTCCCCTCCGGCACCGAGTTCCTCGACATGATCTCCCCGCAGTACATCGCCGGCCTCGTCAGCTGGGGAGCCATCGGCGCCCGCACCACTGAGAGCCAGGTCCATCGCCAACTCGCTTCCGGCGTCTCCTGCGCTGTCGGCTTCAAAAATGCCACCTCCGGCGACGTCCAGGTCGCCATCGACGCCATCCAGTCCGCCGCCGAATCGCACACCTTTCTCGGCCACAGCAAGTTCGGCCAGTCCGCCATCTTCGTCACCACCGGCAATCCCGAGTGCCACATCATCCTGCGCGGCGGCCGCGGCACCGTCAACTACACCGCTGATTCAGTCGCCGAAACCGCCGCCAAAATGGAAAAGGCCGGCGTCCTGCCCCGCATCATGATCGACTTCTCCCACGCCAACTCCAACAAGGATTACCGCCGCCAACCCCTCGTCTGTCACGACGTAGCCCAGCAGATCGCCGCCGGAGACAAGCACATCATCGGCGTCATGATTGAAAGCAACCTCGTCGCCGGTGCGCAAAAACTCGTCCCCGGCCAGCCCCTTCAATACGGCCAAAGCATCACCGACGCCTGCATCGACTGGCCCGAGACCCACAAGCTCCTAACCGAGCTAGCCGCCGCCGTCCGCGCACGGCGCAGCGCGTAGCGCATCGAGTGCCGGAGAGTTTGTTGAAAGGGGTTCGTCCAGTGAATCTCACGGAATGTGAAATTCAACCAGCCCCCGGTATGGCCGGGGCTGCCCATTCTCCAGGATTGGCCTGAAGCGCCACTGCCTGAGCGCGGCGTCGCAAGGCCCCCAGAGCTTTGGCGGGCCATCCGCAATAATCTTCTCAAGCACGCCGCCGTCTATATCGACCGCAACCCACAACTTAAAGACCGAGTTTGGTGGAAAAGCGCCCGCAGGAACCACCGGCTCAACCACATTCGAGGCCATCTGTCGCATCTCTGCATCTGAAAGCGGATTCGCTGGTCCCCAAGCCCGCGTGTTCACGTCGAATGTCAGGATTCCTTCGGCTTGGACAGGGAACCCGTCCTTGATCGCCTGCTTGAACTTCCAACTCTTGATCTGGCGAATTGCCGAGTCGTTTGTGCGCTCGTTGCATGTCGCGACGGGCAGTATCTCGCGGACCCTGCCTTTCGGGTCAATCGCAACGTAAAAACTGGCTTTTCCCGTCTCGGCGCCATCAAGCGCCTGGGGCCAAATAATCTGCGGGGCCTCCACTGCAAGGCTTCGCAGTTCCGACTCCTCGAGAGTAGCGCTGACAATTCGCAGTTCTCGCGGCGTTGTACTCGGGATTGCAAACAAGCTGTCGCCGGGGTCCTTGAGGTCCTCCAGTTCTGTAACCTCGGCCGTGAGATAGTCCCCCACCGAAACCGTGAAGATCAGGCGGCGGGCAATCCTCTTTTCGTGAAATGGCTTGTAGTCCAGAAAGTCCACTGTGTGGCCAGGCACCCCCACCGTCTCCTTCAACCCGAATGCGTGCATCACGCACATCTTATGGTTTGGATCGAAACAGGTCGTGCCCGACTCGGTCGATGCGCCATTGGCCTTGGTCAGGAGGACGCCCCCAGGCTTGTACTCCTCAAGAAGAGGCTTTGGATCGACCATTGCTGTCGCTAGCGCGTGTAACTCGACAGGGAAGTAGTTGTCGGAGTCATGTTCAAATATCTGATCGCCATTTACAACAACAGTCTGGGCAAAACTATCGGTCACAATTCTGCGTCGCCACTTGTCCGGGCCAACCCAGAACATCTCAATCGTTGCATCCATTCCGTCCGAGACTTTAGCGCGAAGATGAAACGGTGCGCTGCCGGGCCCTATCAAGGTCCCCTGAACGATTTTTGGGACCGACTGAGCCGTGAGGAGGTTGACAATCGCAGCAGCCGCCAGGAAAACAGCAAAGAATTTGGGACCCGAACGCATGGAGTTACCCCGCTTGCTTCGGCATCAGGAGCGCTCACCGATCTGCAACGCGGAAATTCTATCAGTGCGCCCCGATGTGGTCGCAGCATGTGGGTAGGGCAAGATCCCTAGTCCAACTCGGAGCTCTCACCCTTTCATTCATTCCTCTGCTGCCCCAGCAACGCCCGCGTCCTCTGCCGCGTGATCCGAATCCGGCACGCCCAACCCGCAGACCCGCACGTATTCTCCCGCACGCCGATCCACGCCACCTGGTCCGGACCCAGCATCCATGCCGTCGCGTTGGCCGCGTTGCGCGTCTCCGCCATAAAGTAAGCCGCATTCAAATCCGCATCCGCCGCCTCGGCATTCAGCGCTTCGCACCGGTCCTGCGGAGGCGCGGGTGTTCCCGGCGGGTGGGCGCAGTAGTCCTCGTCGTGCACCAGCACATACTTCTTCCCGTTCTCCGGAATAAAGTATCGCGGCGACACCAGCCTCGGCCCCGCCACCAGCACCCATTGCGCCAGGTCCATCTGAAAGGCAACCGGCAGCTGGCCCATCTCCAGCGCCGTGTCCTTCAGTTGCCGCGAGAAAATCGCCAACGTCGGCGTCGGCTCTCCGTTCGTCGGATGAAAATAAACCCCGCCCAGCGCAATCCCCTCCTGCATGTCGAACCACAGAAATCCCCTGCCGCTCAGATACGGCCCGCTGTGGCTGGCCACCATCACGTAGCGCCCCTCGCGCACGTCGATGGGCAGCGGCGCGCCATCCAGCATGTCCTCCACCGTCAAGGAGAGCGCCATATCGCGGCCGTAGTGGTACTCGGTGCGCGGAATGGCCAGCTTCATCAACGCCTTGAATCGCTTGTCCTTTTCAATCTCCTTGGGCGTCTTGCCTGCGTAATCGTTCAAAAACGCCAGCTGCTCCGCCGGTATTCGATTCTCGAAAACCGCCGGCGGAGGAGGCGCCGGCGGCGGTGCATCCCCGGCATCCTGTGCCAACGCCGGCCTCGAGCACATGCCTCCGGCGACCACCAGGGCCCATAAAGCGTGCGTGAAAACAATCGTGCGTCCGCGGAGGGTGTAGGAGAAGAGCCGCATCGCATGACCTCTGGCTATTAATCTAAGTCAGAATCGGCAGCAGGGAAATTGAAAAATTTCGCGCGAATGCAGGCGCAAACCGCGGCCGGAACAATACCCGCGCGCTTTAAAGATAGAATTGCTTTGTCTCGAATCCCTTGCAAACAATAGAATCGCCGCGGAGGAACCACCGTGGGTCAAACCATACCAATCGCAGCGCCTCAGCGCAACGCCGCCGTCGACGCCTATCGCGGACTCGTCATGCTCCTCATGATGGGCGAAGTCCTCAGCTTCTCTGAGGTAGCCCGGTCCTTCCCCGCCAGCCACATCTGGCAGTTCCTCGCTTACAACCAGAGCCACGTCGAGTGGTCCGGCATGAGCCTTCACGACACCATCCAGCCCGGCTTCACATTCCTTGCCGGCGTCGCCCTGCCCTACTCCATCCGCAGCCGCCAGCGCAAAGGCGAAAGCTTCCCGCACATGCTCTTCCACACCATCTGGCGCAGCATTCTGCTCATCGCCCTGGGCATCTTCCTGCGCTCCATGTCCAGCCCCATGACCAACTACACCTTCGAGGACACGCTCACCCAGATCGGCCTCGGCTACACCTTCGCCTTCCTGCTCGCCTTCGCCAAGCCCCGCATTCAGTGGGCCGCTCTGGGCGTCATCCTCTTCGGCTACTGGCTCGCCTGGGCCCTCTATCCCGCGCCCGGCCCCACATTCCCTTACGCCTCCGTCGGCGTCCCGGCCGATTGGAACCATCTCTACACCGGCTTCGCCTCCCACTGGAACAAGAACAGCAACTTCGGACAGGCATTCGACCTCTGGTTCCTCAATCTCTTTCCCCGTCCCAGCCGCTTCCTCTTCAACAGCGGCGGCTATCTCACTCTCAGCTTTATACCCACCCTCGGCACCATGCTGCTCGGCCTCGCAGGCGGCCGCTGGTTCCATGATGCCGCGCCCAAAATTCCCCTGCGCAAATTCCTCCTCGCCGCCCTTCTGCTTATCGCCGCCGGCCTGCTCCTTCACTTCACCGGCGTATGCCCCATCGTCAAGCGCATCTGGACCCCCTCCTGGACCCTCTTCAGCGGCGGCGTCTGCTTCCTCTTCCTCGCTGCTTTCTCCTGGATCGTCCAGGTCCACCAGCAGCGCCGCCTCGCCGTCCCGCTCATCGTCGTCGGCGCCAACTCCATCGCCGCCTACCTCATCGCCCATCTCTGCGAAGACTTTGTCGAAAGCAGCTTCCGCATCAATCTCGGCATGCGCGCCCTCAACATCCTCGGCCCCGCACTCCAGCCGCTGCTCCTCGGCATCCTCACCCTCGCCACTTACTGGCTCATGCTCTTCTGGATGTACCGCCGAAAAATCTTCCTGCGCATCTGAGTCCGTGCAGCCTCATTGGCTGCGCGCTCCTCGCTTGCCGCGCATCCCATCTACTCTCCGCAGGGAGCTGGATGCACCTCTGCCACAGGAATCATCGAGATCACGGTATACACGGTACTCACTGCCTGGTATCCCTGGATCGTGTTGCAGTTGCTCGACGGCAGCACCTTGATCTCATTGGAGAACGGAGCCGGCAGATCCGGAGCGGGAGCGGGAGCCGGCGCCATTACGGCGGGCGGCACATCGGGTTTAGCCAGAACCGGCGGCGCAATCCACCCCTCAATCTTTGCGCCAATCCGGGAAATCAGCGAACCAGAGGGGTTCTGCTGGTTCTCGGCAAGCTTCGCGACCTCCTCCTTCTCCATTTGCCGTTCGGTGTAGGCGCCCTGCCAGCTGGAGAACGTCTGCGGGTCCGCGGTGTAGGTCACCTCAATCGCATACTTGAAGTAGGTCTGGACATCGGCTGCGTTCTTCAGCCTCAAAATAGACGCATGTCTGTAGCCGTCATCCGCCGGCTCCGTCTCAAATACCAGCACCACTGTGTTCACCTGCGATGGTGGCGCAGACAGCAGAGCCACATCTGACAACAGGCTTTGCATCTGCGCCCCGAAGATCACCTCGCCGTCTCCAGGTGAGTTGTCCAGCGGAATCCTGAACGGGCTGTACGTGATGCACTGGCCCTTTCGCACCGCCTGCGGCTTGGTTACATCCGCAAGAGTTCCGCGAAACACCCGCACAAACAAGTGATCTCCCGGCACATTCGCCACCGGGTGCGGTACCAGGGCATTGGTCGCGGCAACATCCAGGTCGCAATGCCGTCCATGGCATCGGGGACTTGCCATGCTGAACTTCAGCAGCTTGATCGGGCCTTCCTGTTGGCCGGTGTTGCCCGCCTGCGCCTTGCATGCTGGCGCGTTCCCGAGAGCCGCCCCCGCGGCAAGAATTGCCAGCACCAAGTACTTACGCGTGTCTCTCAGTTGCATTCTCACGCCCCCTCCACGGACTCCCGATTGCCAATTCGATTTCCCCCGGCCATTACCTGGCCGGCGCCGCCGCAATGGCCTTGCTATTCAATACATACCGGACAACGTCCTGGTTCGAGTCCGGCTTGATGTTCAACTTCACGCTCGGATCGGTATAGATCTGCAGCAGGGTCGCCCCGTTGTTCACCGTCAGCAGCTTGTAGCCCTTCTCGCTCTGTTCAATCAGAACCCCGGTTGCATCGTCGCGGACCGGACTATCGCTGCCCTCCGCCTTCGGTGCTGACGTAATCACGGTCGCCTGCGGAAACTCCGACGAGGCAATCAACTTGCCGTACATATAAGGAAGCAGCGCGCATCCCACGGGCAGCAGGATGAAAGCGGTGAAGTAGTAGAGAGCGGAGAGCAGCTCATCTTCCAGGTCCTTCCCACCCTTGACCACAAACACAATCAACGTCAGAAGCGTCACAGCGCATATCCAGAACGCATGGCTGTACCACGACTGCAGTTTCTCCTGGGCATCGGAAGAGGTGATCGGACTCTTCAGCAGGAGGTCACCGAATTTGACCGCGGCCTGGTGGTTCAGCGAATCGGTGATGGACGCCAGATCCTTTGAATCCGCGCTCGCGTTCCCCTGATAGGAGGCGATGATGGCGTTACGGATATTCTGCAGGTCGCTCTCAGTCGCCACATTCGTCTTTGACATGAAGTACGTGTAACGCACCACCTCTTCGCGGGAGCCGCGTTTGCCGCCATGCACCGGGTTGGCAAGTTGTGTCAGGTCGGCGGTAAGCCAGTTGCTCAATGCGATGGTCGGCATCTCGTAGTGAACAATCAAAAAACTCAACAGCACCGCGGACAGCCCCACCCCCACAAACCGCGCGGCCCGCAGCAGCCGCGGGTACTCCTGCATGAAAATCATCGCCAGAGCCGGAAGCAGGGCGAGCACAATCACCGCCAGGTCAAGGTAATGATCGTGCGAAAGAACATCCAGCAGGATGGTCAGCGTATCCACAATCCATCGTCCCGCAAACAGGCTCAGATCCAGTGCGCTCCAGTCGGTGAGCTCAATCCCCAGCATCTGCTCGTGCGCCAGCTTTGCCACAAAACCAATGGCCGCCAGCAGGCTTACCACCTGCAGCGCGCTCATCCACGCTTTCAGACCCGGCAGAGGCACCGCCGAATCATCCTTGCTTTTCTCGCTGCCCTGGGGTTCGCTTTCGCAAGTCACGGGATCGCCATTGCCCCGCGCTGCGCTGGAATCGGTCTCATCGCTCATTGCGTCCTTGTGCCCAGACGGGCTGATTGGATCTCGAGGGTGGCATGATTCTACTTGCACCCGCACCGCCAGGTCCAAATAAATTCACCGCACGCAGCCAGCGCCTGCACCACCTCCGCAACTGGATTGAGCGCCCCGCCCAACCCGCTATGATGAAAGGCGAGATCCCTTGAAGGGCAGTCCAACCGTTTCCATGTCTCCCACAATCTTCATCTCGGCAGGTGAGGCCAGCGGCGAGCACTACGGCGCCCTGCTTATCTCCGCGTTACAGCAGAAGCTGACGGGGCAAAACCGCGCCGCGGCCTTCTTCGGCATGGGCGGCGATCGCATGGTCGCCGCCGGCCTTCAGCGCATCGTCCGCTCTGAAGACATGGCTGTCATGGGCATCACTGAGGTCGTTCGCCACCTGCCCCGCATCTATCGCGAGTTCCGCAAACTCAAACAGGCCATCCGCGCCCGCCGCCCCGACGTCGCCGTCCTCATCGACTTCCCCGACATCCATTTCAAGCTCGCCCAGGAGTTCCACCGCCTCGGCGTTCCCGTCGTCTTCTTCGTCAGCCCCCAGCTCTGGGCCTGGAAGAAACACCGCATCAAGCTCGTCCAGAAATACGTCGACCCGCATGCTCGTCATCTTCCCCTTTGAAGAAGCCGTTCTACCGCGAACGCGGCGTCCACGCCGAGTTCGTCGGCCATCCCCTCGCCGAGCTGCCCCTGCCCACCATCACCCGCGCCCAGTTCGCCGCCGCCAACAACCTCGACCCCGCCGCCACCTGGATCGGCCTGCTTCCCGGCAGCCGCGCCAAGGAGATCCGCGACAACCTCCCCGAAATGCTTGAAGCCGCCCGGGCCCTCGCCCAGCGCCCCTCTCAGCCCCCGCGCGAGTTCCGCTTCCTCGTCCCGCTCGCTCCCACCCTCAACGCCGCCCAGCGCGCCCAGGTCCTTGCCCTGGTGGAAAAATCCGCCGACGGCCTGCCCATCTGCCTGGTCGACGACGCCCGCGCCGCCCTGCACCACGCCCGCGCCTCCGTCGTCGCCAGCGGCACTGCCACCGTCGAAGCCGCCCTCATCGGCAACCCCTTCGTCGTCGTCTACCGCGTCTCGCCCCTCACCTACGCCATCGCCAAACGCGTCGTCACCGTCCCCCACGTCGCCATGGCCAACCTCATCGCCGGCCGCCGCGTCGTCCCCGAACTCATCCAAAATGACTTCACCGCCGCAAATATCGTCCAACACATCGAGCCTCTGCTACCCGACGGCCCGCCTCGCGAGTCCATGATGCAGGAGCTCAGCCGGATTGGGGTGCAGTTGCGTGCCCGGCAGCCTGGCAGTATCGTTGAAAACCGGAGCGCCATCGATCGGGTGGCGGACATTACCCTTGAACTCATTGCGCCCGCTTCCCCGGCGCACAACCAATCTGCTGTGCCATCCTGAATTGAGCCGGATCGAGTTTGCGGTTTCCCCAACACCCGGCCAGGACGGCGCCTGCCGAAAGAGCGGCTGCAATGCGATGATGACTGCTATGCGTACTCTGAAGCGGAACTTGCTGCTTGATTCAAAACTACGCCTTCCCTTCCTGCTTTTTGGGACTTTGGCCCTGCTGCTTGCCGCGCCCCTCGGTGCCCAGCGCGAACGCCCCGCGCTCAACATCACCGGCTACGTCATCGACGCCGAGATCGACACCGCCACCCACCACCTCGCCGCCACCGCCCAGGTCACCTTTACCGCTCCGGAAACCATGGATCTGGTCAGCCTTCGGCTTTCACCCCGCCCTCAAAGTCACCAAGATCACCGACGATACCGGCAAGCTCCTCACCGGCGAGCGCTCCGCCGACGGCACCATCCGCGTCACCCCCGCCGCGCCCTTCACCAAGGGCCAGGTCAACCATTGGACCTTCGAGTACGAGGGCGTCATCACCGGCAGCGAAGACGGCCCCGTCGAAGGCCTCAAGCTCGCCGCCATCCAGGAGCCCATCACCTATCTGCTCTATCCCGCCCGCTGGTTTCCCATCCACCGGCTACCTCACTGACCGCTTCACCGCCGAGATCCACTTCCGCGTCCCCCAGGGCATGAAAGTCTTCGCCAGCGGCGCCCAGGGCGGCGCCAAGCCAGCAACCCTCGCCAACGGCAAGCCCGGCGACGAGTTCGACTTCAACTGGGACAAGCCCGGCTTCCCCGGCACCGTCATCGCCGGCCGCTTCGTCGGCCCCGTCTCCGCCGGACCCGGCAACATCAAGGTCTACCTCACCGTCTCCCACCAGAACAGCGCCAACCAGCTCGCCCAGACCGCCGCCAAGGAGTACGACTTCTTCACTGACAGCTTCGGCTCCCCGGAAACCCCCCACCTCAACGTCGTCGAACTCCCCGACGATACCCTCCCCGCCGTCTGGGCTCCTGAACTGGCCGCCATCCTCGGCTCCCGCGTCGGCGACAAGAGCGGCATCCGCCTCCTCGCCAACACCATCGCCCACCAGTGGTGGGGTTCTGAGGTCAGTCCCCGCACCCTCAACGACGCCTGGATCACCAACGGCATGGCCCGCTACGGCGAGCTCATGTACGTCGAAGACGAAAACGGCAAGAGCGCCATGCACGCCGCCCTCCAGGACGTCGCCGCCGGAGCCCTCGCCTACGACACCATTCCCGCTCTCCAGCGACGGCCGCCTCAGCCCCTTCTCGCCCGAGTTCCAGTCCACGACCCTCGAGAAAGGCGCCATGGTCTTCCACATGCTCCGCTGGGAGATCGGCGACAAAGCCTTCCTCGCCACCCTCAAAGGCGCGCTCAGCCAGTACACTGACCAGAGCATTCGCACCGCCGACTTCATCAAAGTAGCCGAAGCCCAGAGCCAGCAGCAGCTTACGCCCTTCTTCGCCCAGTGGATCGACGGCACCGGCGCGCCCACGTTCACCAACAAGTACGCCGTCTACCGCCTCGGCAACAACAAGGGCTTCCGCACCATCGGCGAAATCCAGCAGGACCTCGACCTCTTCCGCATGCCCGTCGAACTCCGCGTCGAAACCGACGGCAAAACCGAAACCCAGAAGATCGACGTCGTCGGCACCGACACCCAGTACGTCGTCGACACCTTCGGCCGCCCCCGCCACATCTCCATCGACCCCCAGCAACTGGGTGCTCAAGTCCACCCCCGACCTCCAGGTCCGCATCGCCATCCTCAAGGGCCAGCAGCTCGTCGCCCAGGGCGACCTCGTCGGCGCACTCGCCGAGTACCAGAAAGCCCTCGAAGCCAACCCGCAAAGCTCTCTCGCCAGCCTACCGCATCGGCGAACTGCTCTTCACCCAGCGCAACTACCAGGCCAGCGTCAACTCCTACCGCGACGCCCTTCGCGGCGACGGCGAGCCCCGCTGGACCGAGGTCTGGAGCCACATCGCCCTCGGCAAAATCTTCGACATCACCGGCCAGCGCGACCGCGCCGTCAACGAGTACCGCCTCGCCGTCCAAACCAACGACAACACCCAGGGCGCCGTCAACGAAGCCCGCCAATGGCTCCAGAAACCCTACAAACTCCCCGACACCGACTAACCCGCCCCGATCCTCCGGCGTGCCGGACTCGCTCCTCCATGCACGCCGTAAATGCTTGTTCGATCAACTCGATCAATGAATTGTCATCCTGAGCGAGCGCAGCGAGTCGAAGGACCTGCATTGGCTTTTGCCGTTGCTTTTGCCGTTGCATTTGCTTTTGCAGTTGCTTTTGCTTTTGCCGTTTATAAATATTTGTCATCCTGAGCGAGCGCAGCGAGTCGAAGGACCCGCATTTGCTTTTCCCCTTGCTCTTGCCCTTTATAAATACCTGTCACACCACCACCCAAACAAAACGGCCAGCCCTCCGGCTGGCCGTTCTTGTCACTGCACTTAGCTCAACTCATTTCCCGCCGCGCTCATCCCCCAGCGACAGCACTTCCACATCCACCTTGGCCAACCCGCGCCCGGTCATCGCCAGCGCGCTCGCCGCCGCCCACGAGAGGTCGATCACCCGGCCCTCGTCAATCAGGTCGCCCCGGTCGTTGATCCGCACCACCACCGACCGCTTGTTGCTGCGGTTGATCACCCGCACCATCGACCCAAAAGGCAGCGTCGGTTGGCACGCCGTCAGCTTATGCATATCGTATCTTTCGCCGCTCGCCGTCTTCCGCCCGTTGAACACGCCGCCGTACCAAGACGCCAGCCCATGGAAGATCGCGTGCCTCTTCTCGCTGGCCGTCTCGGGTCCAGCCTTCCCGGCTGCCTCAAAGACGGGCGTTGGCTGCTTCACCGCCACCGCCGCTGGCAGAGCCGGCGTTGCAGCCGCAGGGGTCGCGGCAGACAAGGTCAAAGCCGGCCGCGAGAGTTCCGTGTCCGCCTGAACCGCCGGTGCCGACGCCGATGTAATGATGGCGACCAGCGCACCTGTGGCAGCACCGGCAAGAATGCAAATCCCCAAAGGGGCTTTGATGCTCGTGTTGCGAGATTTCGTTCGAATCACCATCCACCAATTTTACTAAATTGATACCCCTTTGCCCATTTAAATCAATGAAATACACAGCGAATCCGCTAAAAAAGCTCATATTTCTCAGACCATTGCCGATAAGCCCTTGTGCCTCTGCAACTTACATTTTGCACCAAAAATAGTGCAAATTGACCCGCCAGCCCAAGGATCCCCTCCAACCAGGCTCCCCAGGCCAGATTCCCACCTAACCAACCCCGCTCTGCCCCAGTCTTCTCTGACGGGCTCACGGCCCCGCCCAACGAAAGAGGCTCCTCATGACCAGGACCATGCTCAGGATGCAAATTGTCCTCTGCGCCGCTCTCCTTCTCTCCGCCAGTTCCTTCGCCCAGCAACCTGCGCCCGTACCCGCCGCGCTTCGTTCCGCCGCCAAGCTCTTCATCTCCAACGCCGGCGCTGACAGCGGTCTCTTCCCATCCCCCTTCAGCGGAGACACCAACCGCGGCTACAACCAGCTCTATGCAGGCCTCAAGTCCAACGGCCAGTTTCAGTTGGTCGACGACCCCGCCGAGGCCGACCTCGTTCTCGAGCTCCAGCTCACCTCTCCCAGCGGTTCAACCCGCTCGCTCGATGTGAACAAGGTCAACGGCGCCGGCAACCCCGTGCCCATGTTCCGCCTCGTCGTCTACGACCGCAAGACCCACTACATCCTGTGGACCTTTACCCAGTCCATTGACATCGCCTTCCTCCAAAAGACCCACGATCGCAACTTCGACGATGCCCTCACCGCCATCCTGCTCGAGTTCGAGTCCCTCACCGGCAAAGCCCAGGCCGCAACCCACAACTAGCGTCTGCCCTCAAAATTCGGTTGCTGCAACTCCCCATTCTGAGCCCTGGAAAAGTTCAAGGCTGGGAGCTGGAAGTTAGCGGCTGCCTTTTGCAGATAATTACCCGCCTTCGGCGCACAATCGAAGAATGAAGCCCAGAGCCATCGCCGCAATCCGTCTGAATTTGCCCGCCAAACTCCTCTACGCTTCTGCAAAGGTCCCCAGCGCATCCCAAATTGGCGAAGAGCAAGGGAAGATAATGCATCAAACTACGGATTTCCTTTCAACCTGATGAAAACAATCATGTTACATGCAAAATAGGCGAAAATAGACCATAAAACAAAGGACTTACGCCTGGTCGCCTCGACTCCCAGGCACAAAAAATCAAGTGAAGCGCTCCGCCATACGCCCGGCAGCCGATGCCGCAACTCAGCCGTGTGCGGGTCCGGCGTGGCACCGGCCTGTCAAGGCCAGAAGGAGAAAACAATGCAGCTCAGCGAAGTTGGTTTGGAACTGATCATGAACTCCGAAGGCTTTCGCAGCCAAACCTATCTCGACGTGGCCGGTTTCCCCACCATCGGCTACGGCCACCGCCTGCTGGCCCACGAGTCCTACCCCGACGGAATCTCGGAAGCGCTCGCGCGGCAGATTCTCACCCGCGACGTGTTCGGTGCCGGGCAGGCCGTCTCCCGCCTCGTCAAGGTTGAACTCACGCAGAACCAGTTCGATGCCCTGGTCGACTTCTGCTACAACCTCGGCTCCGGCCGTCTCGCCTCGTCCACACTCCTTAAAGCGCTCAATGCCGGACGCTACGATGCCGCCCGCCAGCAGCTCCTCCTGTGGGATCTTTCCGGCGGCAAGGAATGTCCCGGTCTCAAATCCCGCCGCGAAGCCGAGTTCCAGCTCTGGGGCGCCCCCGCCGCCGCCCAATCCGCCGCCGCCTGAATCCTCACCAGGCATGTCTCTGAAGTTGCCATCCAAAAAATGACTTGTCATCCTTGAGCGAGCGCAGCGAGTCGAAGGACCCGCATTTGCTTTTGCCGTTGCATTTGCTTTTGCCGTTGAATTTGCTTTTGCCGTTGCTCTTGCCGTTGCATTTGCTTTTGCTGTTTATAAATATTTGTCATCCTGAGCGACCGGAGCGCACCGGGGCCCCACCGACAGGTCCTTGTCGATGGGGTGGAGGAGCGCAGCGAGTCGAAGGACCTGCATTTCGGAAGTTCTCGGCATGCCAGGCGTTCTCAACAAATGCCGCGGATCTCTGAGACACCATCCGAGCCAATCTCCCGTACCTCCAGCCGCTCGTTCTTCTGCAGATATCCCTTGCGCCGGAACCAGTCCTCCATAGCGTCACGCAGCCGGTCGAGCGGGACCCGGTGCCCAGCCTCAAGCAACCCATCCGCCGCCGGCAGCGTGTCGTCAAACATCGGATCGTTGGTAAAGTTGCGCATCGCAAAGCTGTCGATCTGCCGGATCGGGCACGGGTGCGCAACACCCGAAGCATCGATCCGTTCCACTGAAATGCGTCGCGCAAACATGCTTCCACTCTAACGGATCCGCCCTCCGCGCAAGCCAGCCTGGCGCACATCCGCAACTGTCCCTGCCCGTCAGTGAGCGCCGACAGAGAAAACAAATCCAGCCCGCCCGTCAACTCTGCCCGCAACTCTGCGTCTAGCAGGATGAACATCGACTTCGATGATGCGCCGCGATCGGAAAAACTCAGGTTTGGTATGCGGACAATCCCGCGCGGGCTCACCGGCCGACCGGCAAAACACTTTCGTACGTCACAACGCAGTTTCAAATTTCCCCTAAGGAGAATCGGTTTATGGATGATTTGACATACGGATACGTGCACCCAAGACGCATCCTGCTGCTGGCCGCTGTGCTTCTGGTAGCTTGCTCCACGCTGTGGGCCCAGAACGATGCCCCGTCGGGGCCCCCGATGCGCCGTGGCGGCTTTGGCCCCGAGCGCGAACTCAACCAGCTCACCCGCGTGCTGTCTCTCACCGCCGATCAGCAGACGCAAGTGAAGGCCCTGCTTACCGAGCGCATGCAGAAGATGGAAGCCCTGCGCAACTCCGCCCCCGCCGCCGACTCTGACACCGCGGCCCCGCCACACCGCGAGCAGATGGAAGCCATCCGCAATGAAACCGATACAAAGATCGCGGCGCTTCTCAACGATGACCAGAAGACCAAATTCGCCGCCTGGCAGCAGCAGCGCAAGGCAAGGATGGCTCAGCGGCAAGGCAGCCCCGAAGCCCCTCCCGCTCCGCAATAGCCGCGCTGATCTTGCCTTCGGGTCTCTCCTGAAGATCGGGCCGTCTGCAAGCGCAGGCGGCCCGATTCCATTCAAGGTTCAGCGCAAACCATCCTACGGCCTTTTGCCCGGAACCGCCTTCGCTTCCTTGCCCTGCTGCGCCTCCACCTGGAAGCGCTTGAAGTCGTAATCCCGCTCCGTGAAGTGCTGCCGGATGCCTTTCACCAACAGCAGTCGAGCCTGCACGTTGGCCTCCGCGCCCGTCGGCAGCCAGAGCTCACCGTTAACCGGGGCCCCCAACGACAGGTCTTCGTCGTTGGGGTGATTCACGGGCTCCTGGTCGAAGCGGAAGCTGGAACCCTTCTGGATGTTGGCGAACAGTCCCCCGGCAACCTTGAAGTTTTCGTCGAAGCTCACCTCCATGTGCGCCACCTGGCGGCCAGCCTCGTCGATCCACAGCGTCCCCTGCAGCTTTTTTGACGCATCCTCGGCCAGCCCATGCGTCTTCACGTCCTTGCGTCCCACAAAGTCGAAGACGATCGTCGGGCGCCCACGAAAGCTCTCCCGCCGCGGATTGCGCACATCCATAATCTCCAGCACCCGGCTGATGCTGATCGACGGACCCTCCAGCGGCTGATCCGGCGGCGTCCTTTGCGCCTTCTCTACCAGCTTCGTTACCCGCTCGGCCTCCTTCTGCTCCTCATGCGCATCCAGCGGCTTGCCGTCCTTCTTCACCATCCGCTCAATCACGTGGGTATTCACGAAGAAGTCCTCATTTTCCGTGCTCTCGGTCTTCTTCACCTGTCCGTTCGAGTCCAGGTCCTGGGTCGTCTGCAAACTGGTGTAGGTATAGTTCTCCCGCACCTTGTCCAACTGCTTCTGGTGCTCCTGCACCTCCAGCATCAGCCTGCGCACATCCGGCAGCGGCGCGGACGTTGGATTGGCCCCCTGCTGCGCGTGCGCCGCCGGCACCCCCAGCAGAGAAGCGGCAAGGCCGGCGACACTGAAAATGTTAAGTACACGCATCGGGGAAATTCCTGAAAAAGGCGCGGCCTGCGCTCCGAATCAGCCACAGAGCCTCAAAATCTGCACCCGCCCGGCCGCGAAAGGTTGTTCCCTTTTGACCAGCTTGAACAGACTCACTGCATAGAGTATCGTCTCAGACCATGCTGCCGAGGGCGCAAAGCGCATCCACGTGCCCATGCGGCTTTAGAGTCGTCTGCCTGAAATCAGGCGGGTCGACCGGCAAAACCAAGGAGAAAACAGAATGCTCAAGCTCTTGATTCACTGGCTGCTGAGTGCGGCAGCTTTGCTGGTTATCTCCCATTTCCTGGCGGGCTTCCATGTTGTGGGTCTGGAACCGGCTCTGGTCGCAGCGTTGGTTATCGGCCTCCTGAACGCGACCCTGGGACTGGTGCTGAAGATCGTTACATTCCCCATCACCATAATCACACTGGGGCTGTTTCTCCTGGTCATCAACGCGGCCATGATCCTGCTGGCATCGCACCTCGTGACCGGTTTCCACGTCACCGGGTGGATCCCTGCATTGTGGGGCGCGGTTGCTCTCGCTCTGGTGGGTATTGCGGTCCATGCAGGCTCGAAGCGAGTCTAGGAATCCTCCTTAAACAATGTCGTCCGGCAGGGGCGCATCGCCCGCTGTCTGCGCAGGTATCTGCGTAGACAGCGGCCAAATGCCCGGAAGAGCGCCGTTCAGGCACAACCGGCGCAAAATGGCGCCGGGGCGATTCCACCACATGGGGTAAGCCGGCCAACGGTTTGGCCACCGCCTCTCTGATGAGGACCGAGTCGAAATCGTGCCAGGAGTCAGAACGGGCCCGGCACCGAAACCCGCCTTCAATCCCAGCCCCGCCCATGCTATAACGGAATCCTGATCGACGAATCCCCGCTGCAAACGCGGCGCGCCGCCAATTCAGCCCGCAAGCAGCGGCCAACCGGCAGCCGCAAGGAGAATCAGGAATGGCTCTGCTGGTTCAATGGCTCCTCTATGCGATCGCCCTGTTGGTCGTCTCCAAAATCGTGCCCGGCTTCCACGTAGCCGGCATGGGGCCCGCGCTCATCGCCTCGCTGGTCATCGGACTGCTAAACGCCACCGTCGGCCTGGTGCTGAAAATCATCACCTTTCCCATCAGCATCCTCACTCTCGGCCTCTTCCTGCTGGTCATCAACGGCCTCATGATCCTGCTGGCCTCAAACATCGTTCGCGGATTCCAGGTCCGCGGATTCGTTCCCGCCTTCTGGGGTGCGGTCGTCCTGGCCATCCTCGGCATGGTCATCAAGACAGTCGTGAAAGACGTATAGATCCGCAGCGAAGATTCGAAATTTCCGGAACGAAAAGAGAGCGGTCAGCCCCCTGGAATAGAGCCCATCCAACCGGGGTTGCTAGCCCCGGCGCAGGTCTGCTGCTACTGCACCACCGGCGCAACTGCCTGCGGCTTAGTCTTCGCAGGAGCAACAAGCTTTCCCGTCGGCGCAGCCTTTGCCGGAGTCTTGGGCTTGGCAGCCGCCTTCACCGCGGGCGTCACCACCGGCCCAACCAGCGTCTGCGGCCTGCGCACTGCTCCGCCTTCGGTAAACGTGCCTGGCGCAACCATCCGCGGCCCAGCCACTCCATGCACAGGCCCGCCCGGCTGCACCCGCGAGTAAACGCTCCACCCACCGCCCGCCACCACAAACACAATCCCCGCCGCAGCCGCCGCCCGCAGCCATCCGCCCACCGGCGAAAACGCCCCGGGCCACGCCAGCACCCGCGCCTTCCGCGGCGCCGCGCGCAGCCCAGCCTGCACGCGCTCCTCAAGCCCCTCGGGCGCCGGAAGGCTGGCAATCAGCCGCAGCGTTGCCTCTGCCTGACTGGGCACTTCACCGCCGTCGGAATCCTTCAAAAATCCGTCTTGTACTGAATAACTCATCTGAATCTCCTGCCGCCGCTCCTGCATCCGCCCACTAATTCCCCAATTCCTGTTCACCGTCTCGCATGGTTCAGCAGCCCCGCCATCAAATTCCGCGCCCGAAACAGCCTTGACCGCACGCTCGACTCGGAGATTCCCAGCACCGTGGCAATCTCCACGCTGTTCAGCTCCTCAAAAGCTGACAGCATCAGCACCTGGCGTTCCTTGGCCGGCAACTTCTCCACGCATCCCAGTACGTGCGCATGATGCTGCGCGGCAGACGCTCGCTCTTCGGCGCTCATTCCCTCGCAAGGCAATACCCGCGCCAGTTCGGCCACATCGTCCGTCTCCGGCCGGGTCTTGGCGCGCCGCTTCCGATCCAGCACAATATTCCATACAATCCGGATCAGCCACACCCGCTGGTCGCGCACCTCGCCCAGCGTATCGCGATGCCGCAACACCCGCAGAAACGCCTCCTGCACCGCGTCTTCCGCGTCCGACGCGTTGCGCAGCACCGAAAACGCCACGCGATACAGGGTCCCCGCGTACTGGCTCACCAGTGCCGCGAGCGTCTCCTCATCCGCGTGAGTACGGGCTTGATCGTGCACAGCGCTTTTTTGAATCTCCATCCAACCTGAGAATACTGCCTGGCCGGCGCTCATATCGAACAAGACGCAACGGCACAGAAGAATGCTCATGGCGCCGCCATCGGAATCTGCAGGGAACTTGCACTCCAAAGCCGCTCAACATGCCCGGCACACAGGAAGAAGGCCCAGACAAGGAAGTCTGGGCCTTCTTCGGCCGGCGCAGGGAAGCGCCGGGTTGAGTTGAGCCAGGCTACCTTCTTACCTGGAAGGTGAGGGTAGTGGAGTGCGAAGTGCTTCCACTGGTGCCGGTGATGGTGATGGAGTATGTTCCGGTGGGAGCATTTCTGGCAACCGTAAGCGTGAAGTCCGAGGTGCCCGAACCGGTGATGGAAGTGGGACTGAAGCTGCCCGTAACACCGCTCGGAATGCCAGTGGCGGACAAGGCAACCGCCGAGTCAAACCCGCCGGAGGCGGTGATGGTAACGACCGCGTATCCGCTTTGGCCTTGATCCAGATAGCCGGAGGTGGGCGAGACGGAGATGGTGTAGCTGCCGGTGACGGCGGCGGTGACGGTGAGGGTGACCGTGGCTGTGTGGGTGATTCCGCCTCCGGTGCCGGTTACGGTGATGGTGTAGGTGCCCGTGACGGTGGTAGAAGCCACGGCCAGGGTAAGCGTGGACGTACCGGAACCAGGCGCGGCGATGGAACTCGGGCTGAAGGTTGCGGTAACGCCGGTGGGCTGGCCGGAAGCGGTGAGACCGATGGCCGAGTCAAAGCCGCCGGAGACCGCTGTGGTAATTGTGGAGCCGCCACTTGAGCCCTGCGCCACGGAGACGGAGGTGGGGGAAGCGGCGAGCGTGAAGGCCGGAACCGGGGCCGATGTGACGGTGAGAGAGATGGTAGCCGTGTGAGTCAGTCCACCTCCCGAACCGGTGACTGTAATGGTGTACGTTCCAGTCACTGTTGTGGCGGCTACGGCGAGAGTGACCGCGGAGGTGCCGGAGCCGGGCGCGGCGATCGAGGCTGGGCTGAAGCCAACGGTAACGCCGGTGGGCTGGCCGGAAGCGGTGAGACCGATAGCCGAGTCAAAGCCGCCGGAGACTGCGGTGGTGATGGTGGAGCTGCCGCTGTTGCCCACAACCACGGAAACGGACGTGGGTGAAGCGGAGATGGTGAACGCCGGCGTCTGGCTGACCGGCGCCAGGGCGTTGATCAGGTTTGCGCCGTTGGGGCTGCCCCAGCCAGTGACCAGATCGTAGCCGGTGACTGCCGAATAGCTGCCTGAGGTTCCGCTGGTAATGTCGTGGAAGTCAGTGGAGTACGCAGCTGTCAGCGCACCGCCGGATTCATTCTGCGCGTAGATGGTGGGGTTGATGAAGCCCAGGGTGGTGCCGCCGCTGGCAACCGACTGCTGGTTGGCAAGGGCAATATACGCGGCCCACATGGGTGTGGCAAAGCTGGTCCCGCCGTACTCGTTGGCCAGGCAGGCTTCCTGGTCGGCGCAGGTGTAGAAGGTGAAGTTGGCGTTGGCGGAGACGTCAGGGCCGTTGCGCAGCGTGGTGGATCCCTTGTTGCTGGAGTTGATGACGCCGGCCTCTGCCTGCCAGGAGGGGATGGCAATCTTGTCGGGCGAGATGCCGCCGCCGGAATCGACCCAGGCAGTCTCCGACTTCCATGGACCGGCCGCGCTGGCGGTGGTCAGGTCAGTTCCGCCGACGGAGACGACATTGGCGTCGTCTGCCGGCCAGGCCTCGTTGCTTGAGGACCAGGTGGAGCTATCGCCAGAGGCCGCAAAGAAGTCCTGCCCCTGGGCAGCCATCTTCTCGAAGTAAGGGTCCAGGGTGGTAGGGTCAGCCGGCGTCCAGCCCCAGGAGCAGCCGATGGTGGTGGGCAGCGGGCTGTGGGTGGTCATGGCGCTGATGATAGCCGTGTCGGTTGAGCCAATGTACATGACCAGGCTGGCAAGACCGGGAGCCATGCCGATGGCCTGAGTCATGTCGAGAGTCTGCTCCGTATCGTCGCAATCGCCGCCGGCGCGGGTGTAGACGCAGGAGGTGCTGGTCCCGTCGGTGGAGAGCAGGGTGATGGGCACGTTGTTGGTCTGGCCGACGTTGGAGAAGTAGGTGTCCAGGTCGGTAAGATCGGTCCCCAGGTATTCGAAAAGGCCAAGGTTCTGTCCGGCGCCGGTGAGGGCGGTTCCGCCGTAGTATGCGGCGCGCATGTCGCTGCCCAGGAAGGATGCCGAAGGGCCGGAGCCGGTGGTGGCGTGGGAGACAACCTTCTCGGCGTCGATGCCGTGGGCTCTGGCATAGTCACTTTTCTTGACCAGCATGGGGTGGGGGATGGAGTAGTTGTCGAGGCCGGAGACGTGCCAGAGCGGGAACGGCAGGGTGGTGGTGGGCTCGCGGTCGGGAGCGTAGAAGGTGCGGTTCTCCGTGGGGTGCTGGTAGGTGAGCATCTTCACGTGGAAGGCGGACTCGATGGCGGTGACAGGGCCCTTCACCTGGACTTCCATGCCGTCGCGGGAGCCACCGACGACCTCGAGGCCTTTGCCTCTCAGGTAGGCGAGAACCGTGTCGTAGTCAGCCTGGGTGGGGCCGAAGCGCTCTGTGAACTCCTGGGGGGTGAGGAACTGGCGGAAGGAGAAGCTGGTGGGGTCGTAGACATCGCTGAGAAAAGCCTTGAGGCCAGCCGGATCGCGCAGGGGCAGGACGACGTCGAGTTGCATGACCTTGTCGGCGGGGAGGGACCCGAGGGCCGGGGCCTGACCGGTGCGGGTTGCTTCCCGCACATGGTGAGTGAGCAGGGTTTGCGCGCTGGAACTCGAGGTCGCGACTGAGAGCAGCGCAGCAACTGTCAGCAAGAGCAGACTGATTCTCCGAACCATGGTGTCTCCTTGGGGGGGATTCTCAGGTTGTCCAGCAGCACTGATCTTGGGATGGACAGCCGGATAGTCCCCGTAGAGTACCACTGGAAATGGTGATGAGCCAGAGAAATTTGGCGAAGCTTCTTGGGGGGTGAAAAGCGCCGCGAAGCGCGCAGGGCCCTTATTTATTCGAGCTCAGAGCCTGTTTGAGGAATTGATTGAGGCGGCGGATGTCGGCGGGGTCAAGAGCGGAGAGCTGGCCGCGGCTTTGTTTGCCAGGCTCGACTACAAACTCGAGGCCGACGCCGTCGTTGCCCCAGCGGACGGAACGGGCATGGACGGTGATGGAACGGTCGGCTAGAGACTGAGTAGAGTCAGTGCGGGTAAGCGTCATGCGAATGATGGTGCCGGGGTACCAGCGCTCGGTGGTCACCACGAAGAGTCCGGTGGGACTGACGTCGCGAATCTCGTGCGGCTCCGGAGCGCCGCCGGTGAAGAAATGTGCGACCACGCCATCGACTGGCCGGCGCAGGGTCTTGCGGGGATCGGGGGCGGCGGGAAATATCCAGCTTGCCAGCTTGCCGAGGCCGGATTTTGCGGGCAGCCGGGCGGGGTCCATCCAGGGCTTTGTGGGCTTGGTTTGTCCGGCCTGCTGCGGTTCAGGCTGCTTGACCTGGGTTTGAGGGACCGCGGGGACTTCGACGGCGGGCTCTGCCTGAACGATCGGCGGAGCGGTCCGTTCTTTGGGCTGCTCCGGAACCGGGACCGGAGCGGGAGGAGTTTTTGGCTCGTCGCGAACCAGGATCGGGCGCAGAACTGGGTTGGAAACTGGGGCAAAGCTGCCGGCCGCGGTTCCGGTGCGGGCCAGCCGTTCAAGGCGCCACTCCATCTCGTCGGCGCGAAACAGCAGCAGCAGATCTCCCGCCTGGGTCTGGGTGGAAAAGATGGAGTGGGCGGGCAGGGCGAGGACACTGGCCGCTGGCGGGGTGGCAGGACTGACGCGGAAGGTGGGAAAGAACTCGACAGCCTCGAGGACACAGTTGTCCGCATCAAGGTAGAGCAGGTCGAGCGGGGTGCTTACCTCGGGAGCGAGGATGCCGCGAAAGGGCACCATCCACATGCCCGCCCCGGAGTTGGGTTTAAGGGTGGCCAGCCACTCCTGAAAGCTGGCGGGCGAGAAGTCGCCGGCAACAACATTGAGGCCGAGAAAACACTCGCGGGATTGGTTGTACGCGCACGTTTGCCCGGGTTCCACCTGGCCCCTCACCCTCGATAAGTCCATCGGCGAACGGGAGCGGGGAGGGGAGGGCACACTCCGAACCGCGTTATTTGAGTCAACCGGGTTTCGGCAGGGCTGTGCCATAGTATCGCTCAAATGATCTATCGGCGAAGGAAAGCTGACAATCACCCGGAGTGTGTAATGGCAGGCACCATTGGGAACGTGACTAAAGCCTTCCATGAGAAGACCTTGATTCCCTTTTCCGGTTTGTGCCGCCGGAACTCCTGCAGAAGAGGTCGATTTAGGCCGTTTTCGCATGTAATTTTATTGTTTTCATTGCCTTAGAAGGCAATCTATCGTTCAATGCATTCTCACCTCCTTTTCTTCGCCAGACTGTGGATAGGCCCAGGGCCATCGGAGTAACGAAAAGTAGTCGGCCGAAAAAGTTCTGACGAATTGCGCCGGTGGGGTTGACGAACGGGCCGCTGGGGACGGTGATCGCCGAGCTGTTTCCGACGCCGGTGCGGTACTCGGGCAGCTCGCTGGCGTTCAATTTTGCGGGGATTCCGGGGGCGTCGCTGGCGCCGTATATCGCCATGTGGCTGGCGAAGTACTATGGGCTGCCGTGGGTGGGGTACTACCTGTGCGCGTCGGCGGTGCTCACGTTTGCGGGGCTGCCGATGATTCGGGAGACGAAGGACGAGGATTTCGGGGCGGGGCGGCGATGAGCAAGGGCGCGTTCCCTTGATGGTTGTATGCAAGACCAGCTGCAAAAGCAAACGCGGGCCCTTCGACTCCCTACGACCGCCTAAGATGACAATCCATTTATTTATCAATCGCTTGCGGGAAACCCGGCGCGATTTGTCCTACAGCGCGGCGGCCATTTCGGCCAGTTTGGCGACGGTGTTCATGTTGCGGGCGGTGCCGGCTTTGGCGCAGGGGATTTTGAGCTTGGATTCGCCCACGCCGTCCGCGTAGTAGACGTAGATTTCGCGCTTGCCCGGGCTGAGCTGCTCATTGATTTTTCCGGAGACGGAGTCGAGGGCGTTGGCGGGCGGCGCTTCGTCCATGAAGATGGCGAGAGTGCGGTTGCGGGCCAGCTCAGGGAAGGGATCGGCAGCAAGGACGGCGGCCATTTCAGCAGCCGTGCGAACCAGGACGCCGACGGGCTTGCCGGCATAGGTGGCGAGGGCCTTCTCGAGCACGGCTTTCACCTGTGGCTCGGATTTTGCAGACAGGAAGACGACGTTGCCGCTGGCGATGTACGTCTTCACGGACTTGAAGCCGAGTTTTTCGCACATGGCCTTGAGGTCGGTCATGGGGAGCTTGTTATTTCCGACGACGTTCACGGCGCGGAGAAGTGCGACGTAGGCCTGCATGCCTCTTTTGTACACCGGAGGGAGCGGCTGGGCGAGGGATTTAAGCTAAGGGCAGGCGATGAGTTCCCTTCCCCACAAGCAGCCGGTGCGCGGCATGGAGGCGTTTGCCTCGCGCGACTTCAAGCGGTACCAGATGGCGCGAGTAGTGGCGATCCTGGGTGCGGAGGCGCAGTCGGTCGCGGTGGCGTGGCAGGTGTACTCGATGACCCACCGCGCGCTGGACCTGGGGTATACGGGGCTGGCGCTGTTTTTGCCGGGACTGCTATTCATGCTGCCGGCGGGACACGTGGCGGACCGGTTCGACCGGCGGCAGGTGATCCTGGTGTGTTACGGGCTGCAGGTGCTGTGCACCACGGCGCTGCTGACGCTGACGCGGATAGGGCTGCATGGGGTGTTTCCGATTTATGTCGTCTTGTTTCTGGTGGGGTCGGGGCGGGCATTCTCCGGGCCGGCCAGCTCGGCGCTGATTCCGCACCTGGTTCCGGAACAGCACTTTGTGAATGCCGTGACCTGGGGCGGAGCCATATTTCAGTTTGCCAATATTACTGGGCCGGCGCTGGGCGGACTCCTGTTTACGCTGCCGCTGGCGCGAATGATCGCTGGGACCCGGCTCGAAGGGGCGGGGATTGTGTACGTCTTCACGCTGGGCGGACTGGCGTGGTTCCTGGTGCTGGTGGGCGGCCTGCACGCGCGGCCGGGACGGATGGAACACCGGGCGGCGTCATTGAAGGTGGTGATGGCGGGGTTCCAATATATGCTGCGGTCGCCGCTGCTGCTGGGGGCCAGCTCGCTGGACCTGTTTGTGGTGCTGCTGGGCGGGGCGACGGCGCTGATGCCGATTTTTGCGCACGAAGTTCTGCACCAGGGCCCGCGCGGGCTGGGACTGCTGCGGGCCGCGCCGGCAGCCGGAGCGCTGACCATGAGCCTGGTCATGGCGCGGTTTCCGTTCCGGAGAAAGGCGGGGCTGCGGCTGTTTGTGTGCGTGGCCATCTTTGGCGCGGGAACGGTGGTGTTTGGGCTGTCGCACAGTTTGTGGCTGTCATTGGCAGCGCTGGCTGTGGCCGGAGCGGCGGATACGATCAGCGTGATCATTCGCGGATCGCTGCTGCAACTGGGCACGCCGCCGGAGATGCGCGGACGGGTCAGCGCGGTGAACTCGCTGTTTATTGGCGCGTCGAACGAGCTGGGCGAGTTTGAGAGCGGGCTGACGGCGCAGTGGTGGGGCGCGGTGCGGGCTACGGTGGTGGGCGGCGTGGGCGCGCTGGCGGTGGCGGGGATCTGGGCGGCGGCGTTTCCGCGACTGCGGCAGGCGGATGAGCTGACGGCGGAGGCGCTGCGCACGCCTGCGGCTGCGAGCGAGTGAACTAGTGTCCTGTTTCTGAAGTTCGCAACATAAATAACGCTGTCATCCTGAGCGACGCTTGGCCCGATTTTGGGCCAAGTGGAGTCGAAGGACCTGCATTTCGGGGCTTAGACTTATGCGGCGAACTTCGGGGACACCACACTAGCTGTACGCACCGCGGCTGAAGGCGATGCGGCGGCGATCGATGAACACACGAGAGGTGACGACCCCGAACAGGAATCCTCCGATGTGGGCGAGATAAGCCACACCGCCGGTGCGCGCTTCCGCGACAACGCCGTAGTCAAAAAGCTGGGTAAGGAACCAGAAGCCGATGAGCAGGACGGCGGGGATGAATGTGACGCGGAAGAAGATCAGGAAGAAAAGCACGGTGCGGATGCGGTCGCGGGGATAAGTGACGATGAATGCGCCCATGACCGCGGCAATGGCCCCGCTGGCTCCCAGGCAGGGAATGTGGGAAAAGGGGTCGCCCAGGACCTGCGCTAGCATGGCCACCACGCCGCCGGCGAGATAGAAGACGAGGAAGCTGATGGGTCCCATGGCGTCTTCCATCTCCGGACCGAAAGCCCAAAGGAAAACCATGTTGCCGATGATGTGCATCCAGCTGGCGTGCATGAACATGGAGGTGAGCAGGGTGATGGAGTGATGGCCCTGCGCCACGCGGATGGGGATAACAGACCAGGCGCGCACGAAGGCTCTGCCGCCGGCGAGTTCGTGAAAAAAGACAAGCGCGTTGACGACGATGATGAGGATGGTCACGGTGGCAGAGCCGCGCGAGCGGCGGGATGCGTCGCCGAGCGGGATGAGCCCGCCCATTACATGCCGCCCTTTCCGAGCAGGATGCCGATGCCATAGGTGACGGCGCCTTCCACTGCGCCGACTACGGTCATTTCAAAGCCGGAGGACCACCAGGAGCGGACGGTGATGAGCGACTTGGCAGCGCCAACGGCGAAGTGTGCGGCGAGAGAGATGACGGCAGCGGCGATGACCGCTTCAATGCCATGCATGAAGAAGAAGGGGATGATGGGAATGGAAGCGCCGATGGCGGTGGAGAGCGCGCCGGAGCTGGCCGAAACCAGCGGATTGCTGAGAGCGCTTCTTCTGAGGAGCCGAGGCGCTCGCTGGCCAGGGCGCGGAGCAGTTGCTCGGGGTCGCTGGCGATGTGGTTGACCATGTGCAGTGCGTCGGCTTCGGGCAGGCCTTTCACCTGGTAGTAGAGCGAGAGCAGCTCGCGGGCCTCGGGGCCGTTCATCTGGATGGCTTCGCGCTCGCGGGCGACCTCGGCCTGGTAGATTTCGCGCTCGCTTTTGGCGGCCAGATAAGCGCCGGAGCCCATGCTGAGCGCGGACGCGATCATGCCGGAGAGGCCGGCAAGCAGGACGTATTTGCTGTCGCCGGCGGTGGCGCCGGAGACGCCGGAGACGATGCCGAAGATGGCGCCGAGGCCGTCGTTGACGCCGTAGATGGCATCGCCAATCCATGCGCCGGGCTGCTTGCGGCCCTGGTTGCGCTTGGCGAGGAGCTCTTCGAGAACGGCCTTGGCCTCGATTTTGGGCGCGCCGGCGGGAGCGGTGTAGTGGCCGCGCAGCAGCGAGCCAAGCTCGCGGTAGTGGTCCTTCTCGTCTTCGATGACGTGGTCGAGGATGGCGATGGAGCCTTCGTCGCCAAGTGCTTTGAGCTGCTCGCCGTAGGTGGCGATGTGGCGGCTTTCTTCAATCTCGAGACGGCGCAGGGCCATGCGGACGCCGCCGGCGCGGTTGGCCAGCGAGTCGGCTTCGCCGCCGGGCTTGCCGCTGTAGACGGGCTCGGAGCCGCCCAGCTCGAGGATGCGGCCATGCCAGAGCGCGGCGTGCTCCCACTCGGCGGCGGCCAGATGGCGCAGCACCTGGGCGCGGACGGGCTCGGTGTCGCGCTCGGCGAGGGCCAGGTAGGTGTGGTAGCCCTCCATCTCGGCTTGCCAGTTGTCTTCAAGGGCGGCCAGAACCTTTTTCAGCTTGGCGCTGCTCAGCGATGCAGTGGCCACTGTAGCGTCTCCTTGCTTGTCTATTGAGGATAGCACGGAAGTCGAGTGTCGCGGGCGGTAGAGCCGGCAATGAAACGCAGGCCGGCCGCTGGGCAAACGGTTGACCGCAGTCACTTCCCCAGTGCGGGGTTTTCCGTATAGTGTTGTGTGCAGCAAAAAAGCCGGATTCCAGGACAGCATATCAGACATCGCAGCGGAGATCGCCGGGACTTCAACCTGAGGCGCGATCCAGGCCCGAGAGCGCATGAGCGAGCCCTCACCGGGCGAACTTTTTTGAGGAAGCAGGGAGTAACGATTTATGGCAACACAAACGAAACATTCGTCGGCGCTGACGTCGCCGGGGTACCTGATCCCGTTTATCACGGTGACTGCGCTGTTTTTCATCTTCGGGTTTATCACCAACCTGAATATGGCGCTGGTGCCGCATCTGAAAGCGATCTTCACGCTGCCATACGCCTGGGCCATGCTGGCCGAGTCGGCCTTTTTTCTGGCTTACTTCGTGTTCTCCTCGCCGACCTCGAAGCTGATTGAGACCATCGGCTACAAGCAGACCATGGTGGTTTCGCTGTTCATCCAGGTGGTGGGTTGCCTGCTGTTCATTCCCGCGGCCAAGCTGGTCAGCTTTCCGCTCTTCCTTACCGCGGTCTTCGTCGTGGGAGCGGGCGTTACGGCGTTGCAGACCTCGGCGAATCCGTATGTTTCCATTCTCGGACCGGAGAGCAGCGCCTCCATCCGCCTGAACCTGGCGCAGGCATTCAATTCGCTGGGCGGCGCCATTGCTCCGCTGGTTGCCGGCGCGTATATTCTGACCGATCCGGCCAAGCTGACCACGCCGGCAGTGGTTGCGGACACGGTGCGCGTGCCCTATATGTTGATTGCCGGCGGTCTGCTGCTGCTGGGGCTGGCGGTGGCCTTCATGCACCTGCCGCACGTGGAACAGACGCAGGCGTTTCGCCCCGCCAAGGAAGGCGACCCGGTCCTCAGCCGCAGCATCTGGAGCTACAAGCACACGGTGCTGGGAGCGCTGGGCATCTTCTTCTACGTGGGTGTGGAAGTGGGCCTGGCTTCGATTGCGGTGAACTACTTCAAGCTGCAAGGAATGAGCACGGCCAAGACGGCGTCGTTCCTCGTGTCGCTCTACTGGCTGGGCGCGCTGGTTGGGCGCTTGCTGGGCGCTGGAATCATGACCAGAGTGAAGGCGGGCAGGCTGCTGGGAGTCTTCGGCATTACGGCCGCCATCCTGATCACCATCTCCATGTTCACCAGCGGGCAGGTGGCCATCGCCACACTGGTGCTGTGCGGCTTCTTCAACTCGGTGATGTTCCCCAATATCTTCACGCTGGGCATCGCCGGGCTGGGGCCGATGACCAGCAAGGGCTCGGGGCTGATTATGACGGCGGTTGTGGGTGGCGCGGTCGTTCCCTTGGCGATTGGCGCGCTTGCGGACAAGGTGGGCATTCAACACTCATTCGTCATCCCCGTGATCTGCTACCTCTACATCGCATACTACGGGCTGTGGGGCTCCAAGCCGACGCGGACCGTTACAGCGTAGGTTGATGGGTTTGATCGAAGGCCCTCCGGCGCTTGCTGGAGGGCCTTTGTGCGTCTGCGGCAGGCAGCAGTGCACGTTGCGTGCAGGGTGCGCATCAAGGTTGCTACGGTCTTCGCACAAGAGAAGCGAAATTCGCGGTAAGATGGGTTTCACTTCCTGACGGTACTCCGCATGGCTCCCCAAAATAAGAAGTCGCGCGCGCAGGGCCTGTTTCTTGCGGGCATTGTGGCGCTCTTTGTTTTGTTGCTGCTGTTGCGCCTGGCGGTGTTTGTGCATGGGGGCGGGCGGCACAGATTCCATGGAGCGGCGAAGGAACCGGCGCGCACGGTGCATGCGGCGAGCTACGGGGCGGGTTGGGCAGGACGGCCGTGGACGGACAGCTTCGGCGATGGAACGCCGGATTTTCTGCGGCTGACGGATCCGGCGGACCAGGCGGCGTTCCGGCAGTGGTTCACGGCGATTGCCCAGTTCCAGGCGGTGCGCCCGCGGGCGGAGGTTGCGGCGGAGATTACCGACTGCGCCAGCTTGCTGCGCTACGCGTATCGCGAGGCGCTGAAGCGGCACGACGACACATGGTTCACGTCGACGGGGATGGAGGTTGCGGCGCTGCCCGGCGAGATTCGAGCCTGGCGCTATCCGGAGACACCGCTGGGTGCGGGGCTGTTTCGCGTGTGGCCGGGGAGCTTTGAGCCTGCGGATGCGACGGACGGGGCGTTCGCGCAGTTTGCGGATGCGAAGACACTGGTGGAGAGGAACGCCTACCGCGTGAGCCGGGATGTGCGCGCGGCGGAGCCGGGGGACCTGCTGTTTTACCGGCAGTTCGGGCAGTCGTCGCCATGGCACTCGATGATCGTGACGCGCGCGGACGGGCAGGCGGCTGTTGTTTACGACACCGGCGAAGATCACGGCAAAGCCGGCGAACTGAGGCAGGTGACGGTGGCGGAGTTGCTGGATCATCCGCAGGCGCAGTGGCGGCCGGTGGAGAGCAACCCGAATTTTCTGGGCGTGTACCGGTGGAATATTTTGCGAGGAAGTTTATGAAGGTGCGATTCCGGGAAAGCATTCCCTCGGGGGCTAAAGCCCGCGTTGGTTTTGTCGGCCCTGATGACGGGGCTCAATTCAGCCCTTTGAGGCTTGCGGCTTTGAAAGGGCACGGCTTCAGCCGTGCCGTGGAAGCACTCAATGAGAGTGCGGCTTTAGCCGCAGAGGGAATGCAAGTGGTCGAGTGCAGGTTCCCTCAGGGGCTAAAGCCCATCGTGTTCTCTCGCCGCATAGCGGCACGGCTGAAGCCGTGCCCTTTCAAGACCACACCCGGCGTTATCAGGCTGGGTTCTGCGATCGCTGCGATTTTGTGTGTGATCTTATTTGCGGTTTGCGGGGCGGCGCCGGCCTGGGCCAAGGATGCGCCGCGGTCGTTTTCGCTTTCGACCACGCGGACGTTTGCGCCGGGAGAGAGCGTGAAGATTCAGCTGCTGGCGCGAAATGTGCCGGAGCTGGAGTTTCGCGTGTATCGCGTAAAGGATGCGGAGAAGTTTTTCTCGGGGCTGAAGGACCTGCATAGCTTTGGAGAGCAGAGCTCCTCGCCCAGCGAGCAGATTGACCAGCGGACATGGATTGAGCGGCTGCACGACTTTAAAGCCCATCTGTGGTGGCTGGTGCGGCGTTTCTTTCGCGGCCAGTTTACCGACGAGGCGCGGGACAGCTTCCGCGAGCGGCAGGCCAGCCTGGGCAAGAAGAGCAGGGTGGTGGGCGCGGCGCAGTTTGCGCAGATTCCCATCTTGAATGAGAGCCAGCTGGTGGCACGCTGGAAGCTGGAGACGCCTCCGATGATTGTGAGCGATACGCAGCAGCTGCCGATTGACGGCCTGGCGGCGGGCGTTTATCTGATTGAGGCGACGGACGGAACATATAAGGCGTACACCGTGGCCCTGGTGACCAGCATTGCGCTGGTGGAGCGAGTGAACAACGGGCAGGCGAGCCTGTTTGTGGCGGACCGCAAAACGGGCGCGCCGGTCGACAAGGCAGATGTGGCGCTGTGGGCCAACGGGAAGCAGCAGTCTAAAGGAGCGACGGGGAGGGATGGGCTGGCTCAACTGGCGATGGGCGCGACGGGTGCGACGCCGACATCGGCCGCGGGTGGGCCGGAGCCGGAGAATGTGTGGATCCTGGCGCGGCATGGGAGCGATGCGGCGCTGGTGACGCCGTGGAGCTACAGCTTTGCGAGCGAGCCGTCGAAGGCTCTTTCGGCTTACATCTATACGGACCGCCCGGTTTATCGGCCCGGACACACGGTGCACATCAAGGCGGTGGTGCGTAAAGACGACCACGACAGCCTGGTGATGCCCGACCAGAAGACCCTGCGGCTGAAGGTGACCGACGCGGATAACAAGGCGGTGCTGGAGCAGGACCTGCCGGTCTCAGCGCACGGAACAGTAACGGCGGACCTGACGCTGGCCAGCGACGCGGGGCTGGGCTACTACAACATCAGCCTGAATGCCGCCGGCTCCAGCAATGACAGGTTCTACGGGTACGCGGGCGGAAGCTTTTATGTGGAAGAGTACAAGAAGCCGGAGTACCAGGTGACGGTGAAAGCAACTTCGTTGCGCGTACTTCAAGGAGGCTCAGTTCAAGCAGCAATTGAGGCTCGATACTTCTTTGGCGAGCCAGTGGCGAACGCGAAGGTGAAGTGCGTGGTGCACACCTCGCAGCACTATTGGTGGGACGAGGACGAGGACGATGCCAGCCGGGGACAGCAATGGTGGCGGAGATACGGGCAGATGCGGACTCGGACGAGATGTACGACGCGACCGAGCAGCAGGAACACGAGGGCGTGCTGGACGCGAATGGCCGGCTGACGGTGCAGGTTCCGGTGGCGATTGACGGCAAGCAGCAGGACCAGGACTACCGCATCGAGGCGCGCGTGACGGATGCGGCGCGATCGCGAGGTGAGCGGGCACGCGACGGTGCTGGCGACATATGGATCGTTCCGGGTGAGCGCGGAGCCGACGAGCTATGTACTCAAGACCGGCGACCCGGTCAAGGTGAAGGTGACGGCGCAGGACTACGACGGCAAGCCCGTGCAGACGGCGGTGCACATCGACGTAAACCTGGAGAAGTGGGACTCGGTTACGCACCAGCGGACAGATACGCCGGTGACCGGCAGCGATGCGCAGACGGGCGCGGATGGGACGGCGCTGGTGGATCTGCCCATGACGAACAGCGGCAGCGGGGACTTCGCGATGACGCCAGCGCGGAGACGCCGGAGCGGCGCGTTGTGGAGGGAAAGACCTGGGTTTGGATCTGGAACGGTGCTGGCGAGGATTACAACGAGAACACCCAGGCGCAGATCGTTGCCGACAAGAAGAGCTACCAGGTGGGCGACACGGCGCACCTGCTGCTGGTGACCGGCCTCAAAGAATCGTGGGCGGTGGTGACGGCTGAGGGCGACAGCGTGCAGTCGCGCCAGGTGCTGCATGCCACGGGCGAGAGCTTCGCTTTTGACGTGCCGATTACGCCGTCTGGCGCAACCGAACCTGGTGGTGACTGCCATGATCGTGCACGAGAACCAGCTGATCACCGCCCAGAAGAGCCTGAAGGTTCCGGCTGTGGAGCGGACACTGACGATTACGGCTACGCCGAGCAAGACGAAGTTTCTCCCCGGCGAGAAAGGGAGCTTCGATGTGTTCGCAGTGGATTACCAGGGCAAACCGGTGGAAGCGGACCTGAGTTTTGGCGAAGTGGATGAGGCGCTCTACTCGGTGCGGCCGGATGAGAGCGGGGACATTGTGGCGGCGTTCTATCCCAGGCGCAACGTGGACCTGGAGCCGCAGACTTCGTTCGAGTTTTATTTCGAGGGGCAGGCGGGGTTGAAGAGTCCGCTGTTGGCGCAATTGGCGAATGGGATGTACCATCCGCGGCTGGCTCAGGTGAAGCCGGGGTCGGATTTGGTGGTGCCCAAGGTGCGCAAGGCGTTCCCGGATACGGCGTACTGGAATCCAAATGTGCATACGGGTGCGAATGGGCACGCGCAGGTGGAGTTCAACTTTCCCGACGCGTTGACCACGTGGCGCACGACGATTCGCGCCATGACGGACGACGGCAAGGCCGGCAGCGTGGTGACGCGGGTGCTGGTGCGCAAGAACCTGATTGTCCGCCTGGCCGCGCCACGGTTCTTCCGCCAGGGCGACGAGGTGGTGCTGCGGGTCATTGCGCACAACTACCTTGAGACGGCGAAGGACGTGACGTTTGCGCTGGATGCGCAGGGGCTGGAGGTGGTTGGTGGCCAGCAGCAGGTGGTGAACATCCCGGCCAGGGGCGAGAGCTATGCGGAATGGCGGGTGAAGGCGCACGCGACGGGGAACGCGGTGATGACGGCGAAGGCGCTGACCAATGAGGAGAGCGATGCGCTGGAGATGACGCTGCCGGTGGAGGCGTATGGCGTGAAGCAGCGAGCGGCGGGGTCGGGTGTGGTGTTCAGCGGCGCGGGCAGAGTCAAAGTGGAATTACAGCTATCCGCCGGGTTCGGACGCGGGGTCGCGCGGGCTGACGGTTACGGTGGCGCCAAGCGTGGCGGGAACGGTGTTTGACGCGCTGGATTATCTGACCGGGTATCCGTGGGGATGCACGGAGCAGACCATGTCGAGCTTCTTGCCGGACGTGATTGTGGCGCAGGCGGTGGACAAGCTGCATATCAAGTCGCCGATTGACCGGACCGAGCTGAACCTGATGGTGCGCGCCGGGCTGGAACGGCTGTACAGCTACCAGCACGACGATGGCGGATGGGGGTGGTGGCCGGACGATCCGAGCCGCGTGTTCATGACGGCGTATGTGGTGAGCGGGCTGGGACAGGCTCAGAGCGCGGGTTACACGATCGACAGCGCCAAGACCTATGTCAATGGGACGCTTGCCGTGCAGCCAGTTCATCTTGAGAAGGGGCGGGCGTGGCTGCAGGCGGCGCTGGCAGCGCACCCGGACATGATTCCGGACCTGAGGGCGTACGTGGTGTATGCGCTGGCCACCACCGGCGGCGCTCCCAGGGATGCGTTGGACAAGGCGTGGGAGAGCCGCGCCAAGGTGAGCGACGAGGGACTGGCGCTGACCGGGCTGGCGCTGAACGCGGCCGGGGATGCCCGCGCGAAGGAAGCTGCGGAGTTGCTGGAGAAGAAGGCCAAAGGGGATGGCCAAAGCGCCTACTGGTCTGGCAACTACGACGAACTGCTCGACTACTGGGGCGACACGACGCCGGAGACCACGGCCTTCGCACTGAAGCTGCTGACGGTGGAGGACCGGAGCAGCGGCCTGTTGCCCAAGGCGGCCGTCTGGCTGGCCGGCAATGACAATGGAGGGTTCTGGGAGTCGACCAAGCAGACATCGATGGTGATCCAGGGATTGACGGACTACCTGGCGCTGAGCGGGGAGCTGGCGAACAGCTCGGATGTGGAGGTGCTGGTGAATGGGACCAGCGTGGGCAAGCGGCACTTTGGACCTTCCGATGGATTTGCGCTGCCGTGGAAGATTCAGGTCGCGCCGAATCTGATGGGTGCGGGCGGGCAGGTGACCGTTCGCAAAAGCGGGAACGGGATTACGTATTGGAGCGCCGAAGACAGCTGGTACTCCGCTGACCGCAGGTCCTTTCAGCAGGAGAAGCTGGGGCTGAACATGGCGCGGGATTACTACGTGTTGCAGAAGAAGCAGCCGGCGCCAAGCGATCCGATTACCTATGACCTGGCGCCGCTGAAGGGTCCGGTGCGCGTGGGCGATATTGTCGCGGTGCGGCTGGCGGTGAGCGGGACGGCGTGGAAGTATCTGCTGGCCGAGGACCCGATACCGGCGGGGACCGAGTTCCTTGACCACACCGAGCTCTACAAGCTGAATAACAAGCCGGACTGGTGGGCGGACTGGTTTACGCGCAAGGAATTCCACGACGACCGGGCGGCGTTTTTCAATACGGAGTTTGGCGGACGGCGCGAGTATGTGTACCTGCTGAAGGTGGTAAACGCGGGCACGTTCCAAATTAGCCCGGCGCAGGCGGGGCCGATGTATCAGCCGCAGGTGCAGACGACCACAGACCCGGCAGTGCTGGAGGTGCAGCCGTGAGCGTATTTGCTGATTGCTTTGGACGACTGAAGCGGGCGCCGGTATGGGTTGCGCTGCAGTATGGGCTGACGCTGGTTCTGCTTCTCGCGGGCCTTGGCTGGACGCGGCTGCCGGACCGGCACTGGTGGCAGGTGGGGCTGACGCTGTTGTTGCCGCTGCTGCTGATCATCTCCGCGCTCGAGTTGCAGACAGGGACGGTGCGCAAGCTGGCGGACGATGACGGAAAGCGCGTGAAGCTGGTCTGGGGCGCGGTGACGCTGCTGGTGTGGGTTGCGTTGGCGTGGGTGACTTGGGCGGCGCTGGACTGGTGTGACGACCATATCTGGCAATGGGCCAGCTATCTGAATGCGAAGGCCTCGGCGGATGGAAGGGCGACGGTCTTTACATTTCAGCACATCCAGAGCTGGCTTACGGGGCTGGAATGGGTGGTGCGCTGGATCGTTTTGCCGGCGAAGTTGATTCCGTATGCGGCGGCTTCGGCGCAGTGGGGGTTGCGGATGCCGTTGCGGAGGGTGATCCGGATGCTGTGGAACTGGAGATGGTGGGGAGGAGTGGCCCTGGCGGCGCTGGTCGCCGTGGTTCTGCCGGAAAATTTCTTTGCCGGCGAGCCACGCGGGACGGTCGCGGCCCAGGTGTGGGCAGTGGGGCTGAAGCTCACCGTAACCTACTTGCTGGCAGTGACCAGCTGGGTGGTGCTGCTGGGGTGGTGGGCGGCGCTGTTTTGCGGACAGCAGAGGCCGCCGGCGGACGAAGAGATGGTGGCTGTGCCGGTGCTGACCGGGCCGCCGGATGGGGAACTGAAGGCGAGGGCGGTGCCGCCGCAGGATGAAGCACCGCAGTAATCTCTATTCTTTGCCCTGGCCGATGCGCCAGGCTTTGATGAACTTCTGATGGATGTAGACGGAGTGGTTGATGTGCAGGATGAGGCCTTCGCGGCCGTCTAGAAAGCCGAGGCGTAAGAAATAGTTATAGAGGAAGGTTGCGGCGGGGTTGGCTACGGCGTTCCACACAAACGCGGGCCAGGAGCGGCTGGTGCGCCCCTTTGCGGCGAGCAGGCGAGCGATCTCAGAGCTGTAGCGGTTCATGTGCTCGAGATAGATGTCCATGGTCGGGTAGGCGTAGTGGAGCATGTCTCCGTGGAGCTTGCCTTTGGGACCGGCGAACTGCGGGGTGGAGTGGGGGCCGACGCCTTCACTTAGCCGCGCAGCCCCGCGGCGGAAGAGCCTCAGCTTGTGGTCGGGATAAAAGCCTCCGTGACGAATCCAGCGGCCAAAGTAGAGGTTGAGGCGGGGAATCCAGTAGGCGCCGAACTGGGGCTCGAGGTCGTTGAGGCAGGCGAGAAGCTGGCGGATCTCGTCTTGAAGTTCCGGGCTGAGCACTTCGTCGGCGTCGAGCAGGAGAGTCCAGTCGCTGGTGCAGAGGTCGAGGGCTACGTTTTTCTGCTCGCCGTGGCCGCCGAAGGCGTGATAGGTGGTCTTTGCGCCGAAGGAGTGGGCGATTTCCAGAGTGCGGTCGCTGGAGCCGGAGTCGACGAGGATGATTTCGTCGGCCCAGCGGACGCTCTCCAGCGTGCGGGACAAATTGGCCTCCTCGTTCATGGCAATCATCGCGACGGAGAGCGTTTGGCGCATCGGACCAAGGATAAGGCATTCGGGGGCGGGGGTGACGTGGACCCACGGAACTGGGAAACGAAAAAAATGCAGGTCCTTCGGCTCCCTTCGCTCCGCTACGGTTGCTCAGGATGACAAATCAGCGGGGGCCGGAGTCGATGTTTGCGGGCAGGCCCGCGCGGAGCCAGGCCACGACCTGGGCGCGGCCATAGCGGTCGAGGAGGCGCTGGGCGTACCCGGCGGCGGCACGGTGGGCGGCTTCCGACTGGGTTTCCGAGGCTGCGTGGGCGAGGGCGCGGTCGACCTCTTCGAGTTTGAGGTGGGGGGTTGCCGCGGCAGCTCGCCGTGTCGCCGCTCCAGAGTTCCACCAGGCCTTCGCGGAGCCAGAGAGGTGTTGCGGACGCGGTCTGGGACTCGACCAGTGCGTGCAGGAATTCGTGGCGGAGTGTCGGGACGAGGAGCTTGCGGGCGGCAAGTGTTGTGAGCGGCTGGGCGCCGATCCAGTTGTCTTCAGTGAACGCTGCGACCCAGCCGGGGGCGAGGGTTGCTGCGCGAAAAGCGGATGTGGATGGAAAGGCGCGGACGGGGATAGATGCTGCGGGTTGCAGGCCGGAGCGGGACTCGGCCTCGGCAAGGGCCTGGGCGAGTTGGGGTAGAAACGACGCGGCGGCGGAGTCGAGGGTTTCAAGCGCGAAGCCGTGGCTGCGGAAGGTTTGCCAGGCGAGCCCGGTGGACTCGTCGGCGACGCTGGCGCCGGGGAAGTACTGGGCGAGGATCTGGGTTGAGTCGCGGCCCTGGGCAGCCATGGCGGCGGAACCGGCCTGGCAGAGTCCTACGCCGTGGCCCGATCCGCGGCCATGGAAGAGGAACTGGTCGCCCTGGCGCGACACTTCGAACCAGTTGCTGAGGATTTTGTTCCAGCCCAGTGAGCGGCCAACGGCGAGACGAAAGTCCTCGGCGGAAACTTCCGTGGATCCCATGAGCAGCGTGACGGCGCGCCCCGATTCGCCGCGGCGCGCAACGGTGAGAGTCTTCCAGCCGGGACGGACCAGGCCGGCAGCGGCGAGGGCGCTGGTGAGGTCGGAGAGTGAAAGCGTGGAGGACCACTCGCGCGCGCCGTTTGCGGTGCAGTAAGGGTCAAAACGGGAGGCGAGCCAGGGCATGGGCGAATGGACGAGTTCCCTGCCCTCAGCTGCATTGGCCCAAACCTCAACGGGCGAAGCGGTGCGGCCTCCGCAGTTCTGGTGGAACCATGCGGCGGCGCGCCGCCCGTGGAACCAGAGCGTCTCTCCGGCGGTGGCGAGAGTCGCGGCGTGGGCGGCGGGGTGACGGCCCGCGGAACTGTCCCAGCGGATGAACTGGCAGTGAGTGGAGTCGCAAAGGTCGTAGTCGGCGTGGCCATGGGATTGGTGAAGGGCGAAGGAGCGGACGACGATGGCAAGTGCTTTGAGGGATTCGGGCGTGTCGGCGGGGCCGCTCTCGCTGGCTACGACGCGCTCCACGTAGGTCTCGATGGGGAGGGTGACGGCGAGGACGAGTTCGCCGTTACGGGCGGAGATGCGGAGGGGGTTCTGGAGAGTGATGGTCTGGTTGTGAGCAGAAAGGGTGAAGGAGCCAGCGAGCTGGACCGATGCGGTGGAGTGGTTGCCGGGGAGAATGAGGGATGCGCCGTCCGTGTGGATTTCGATGGGGCGGGCCAGCGGACCTGCAGTGCAAGCGGCGCAGAGGCGGAGCGTTGCGGCAGGCGCGGAGGTGATGGTGATCTGCTTGTCGTGAAAGAGAGTCCACAGGCCGATGCGGAGTGTGGCGGGGCCGTGCAGCGAGGGCGTCGATGATTGCGCGAAGGCAGTTGTGGTGAGGAGGATTAGGCAGAGGGTGAGAAGCGGATTCCTCATGGCTGCGGCTGCCTGAGCGGGGAGTGGGCGAGCAGAGCAGCGGCGACCTGGGCTGCGTTGGCGCCGTGGCCGGCGGGCAGATAGACGACGACAACTGCGGTGGGATGATTGGCAGGAACGAGGCCTGCAAACCAGCCGTGCGAGGGGGTTCCGGGGCCAAAGTTGGCGGTTCCGGTTTTGCCGGCGACGGCGACGCTGCCCTTGGAAGCGGAGGCGGCAATGCCGAAATCAGCGGATGCGTCCAGACCGTCGTGAACCACCTGGGCGGCGGCGGAGTTGGGATGCGTCCCGAGTTCGAGTGCGAGCCAGCGGTAGGCAGAGGCGAGTTCAAGTGGAGTCACACGGATGCCGTCGACGCCAAGCAGTGCGAGGCTGGATTCGTCAGCAGTGCGGGGATCGCGGAAGTCGGCTGTTGCTTCTGCGGGAGCCAGTCCGGTTTGGCCGAGCAGGCCACTGGGGGCAAGCAGGCGGCGGAGTTCGCCGCGAGCGAGCGTGCGCGCGACCGTGGCGAAGTATGTATTGCAGGACCAGGCCAGCGCCTGGCGCGCGTCCATCGGATCGGCGGGGGGATGAGAGCAGTTGAGCGAGCGCCTTGCGATGTGGAGGTCGCGAGTACATGCGATGCGCCGGGACGGATCCCAGCGGCCGGCTTCGATGAGGCCGTAAAGCGCCATCGGCTTGAGCGTAGAGCCGGGAGCTGCGAGGGTGCGCGCGGCTTCGTGCAGATGGCTGGCGGCGAGCAGGCGTCCCGAGGCGACGTCGAGAACCACGATGCGCGCTTGCGGCGCCAGCCTTGCCGCGGCGGCTACGGCGGAGGGCCAGGAGGGTGCCGGCTGGGCCACGCAGACAGAAGCTCCGGCGAGAAGGGCGAGAGCCGCGAACCTGAAGCGTTGAGCAAGCACACCACGAGTATCCAACATTGTGGCGGGACCGCGAGCAGGGAGTGAAACGGATGGGTGTGGTGAGCCGGCTCAACCGGTTGCACTTATGCCTGCATTTGTGCGAGCCGTCGCACGGGCATGGTAGAGTGAAAATCCACGGAGGGCAGCAAGAAATGGCGGCTGGAGTGCAGCTTCCCGGCAATGGCGAAACGATTGATCTGCAGCAGCAGGTGGCGCGGTTGCAGGCGCTGCTGGAGGCAAGCCGGCAGGTCCATTCGACGATTCGCGAGGAAGAAGTTCTGGAACAGGTGCTGCGCATCGTGGTTCGTGAGTTGGAGATGGCCGGCGCTTCGTTTGCGGGATCGGGCTTGTCCTACGGCGAGGAGCCGACCGAGAACACGCCGGGGCTGATCCGGTGTCCGCTGGAAGATCGGGACGGCGTGCGCATGACCGATATGCTGGTGGCGCCTCCGGATGGCCGGGAGCTGTCGCTCTACGAGGCCGATTTTCTGGAGGGCCTGTCGCTGCAGGCCGCGGTGGCGCTGGAGAATGCGCGCAACCACAAGCGCAACGTGGCCTTTGCACGCGTGCAGCAGGATCTGGACGCGGCGCGCAACATTCAACGCTCCCTGCTTCCGCAGCAGCTTCCGAACATTCCCGGTTACTCGCTGGGGTTCCGTTCGGCAACCTGCTACGAAGTGGGCGGCGACTACCTGGATATTGTGGAGCAGCCCGATGGCAGCCTGCTGGTCGCTGTGGCTGACGTGGCCGGCAAGGGACTGGCCTCCGCGATTGTGTCCATGAGCTTCCGTTCGGCGTTTCGGGCAATGGCGGTGACCGGGCTGCCGCTGGACGAGCTGGCAACGCGCATGAACCAGCACCACTGGGCCGAGGGCGAAGAGTCGCGGCGACGTTATGTGACGGCGATCTTCCTCAGGCTGCATCCCGAGACCGGCGCGCTGGAAGTGGTGAACGCGGGGCACAATCCAGGGTTTCTGGTTGAGCCGGGCAGGGAGCCGCACCAGTTTCATGCCGCGGGGACACCGCTTGGCCTCCTGCCGGGGATGAGTTATGTGACCGAGAAGCACGGGTTCAGTCCGGGATCGCGACTCCTTTTCTATACCGATGGATTAACTGAAGTATTCAGAGGGGATGAAGAATTTGGAACGGAACGTCTCCTGGATAAATTTTCCAAGTGCCCGTCGCAGAAGGCTGATGGTATTCTCGATGCATTGTGGACGACCCTCGAAGAGTTCTCCGCAGGCGGGCCACAGGCTGATGACATGACCGCACTGGCGCTGTGCCGGTGGAGGAGCGATCCGGAGATGCCGGCATGAGCGAAAGAAAAACCACGAACGTCGAGGTCCGGCTGCCTTCGCGGATGGGATTTGAGAAAGTGGCTATGAGCACGGCCGCCTCAGTGGCCAAGCTCATGGGCTTTCGTGACGACCGGGTGGAGGATTTGAAGACGGCCGTGGCTGAGGCCTGCATCAACGCCATTGAGCATGGCAACCGGCTGAACGAGAAGCTCTCAGTAGGCGTGGTGCTTTCCGCCGGCGTCGACTCGCTGGAAGTGAAGGTCATCGACGACGGCAAAGGGATGAAGACACAGCCCGCCAAGCCGGACATCGACCGCAAGATGCATGGCGAGGAAGATCCCCGCGGGATGGGAATGTTCCTGATCCAGGCGCTGGTGGACGAAGCTGAGTGGGTAGCCGGTTCCGATGGAAAAAGCAGCTATGTCCGGCTGGTGATTCGGCTGGATAAAGATCCTGATTAACGCATAAGAGAATACGGAGACTATTGATCGTGCAGAGCGAAACCAAGTCGCGTGTTGACCAGATCACTTCCCCTGCCGGACACCCGGTGACCGTTCTCCGCTTCGAGGGAGACATTGCCAGCACCTCAAAGGACGCGGTTCTGGGCACTTACCAGGCATTGCCCAAGGCAACCGCCAAGCTCATCCTGCTGGATTTCACCAAAGTGGACTACATCAACTCGAGCGGCATCGCGCTGGTGATCCAGTTGCTGATCGAGGCCTCGAATTCGGAGCAGAAGGTGTATGCCTTCGGGCTTTCGGCGCACTTCACCAAAGTGTTCACCATGGTCGGAATCACCAAGTATGCCGGGCTGTTCCCCAGCCAGGCGGAGGCGCTGGCGGCGCTGTAAGATTCAACTCCCTCCTCGCGAGTAGAATGGCAGCCAAGGTCCAGCTTGGCATGCGAAACTCAGTCACTCTTTTTTTCGTCCTTGCGATTTGCGCGGGAACCGCACCGCTTCTCGCGAATTGGGGCAGCACTGCCGGTGGGAGTGTTGCCAGTGGCAGCTTCCGCTCTTTCGGCATCTCCCAGGTCGAGATGTTGAGCGAGGACCTCGTCATCCAGCTCTATAGCGATCGCGCAAAGGTTGAAGTCAACTACATCTTGCGGAACACCGGCGGACCAGTTGATGTGCGGGCGGGATTTCCGAGCCTTGGCGTCCAGTCGCCTAACGAAAAGCATAGCGAAATTGAAGAATATGCGATCTCCGCAAATGGCAGCGCGGTGCCTTTCAGCGTGGAAAAGGGCGATCCTTCACCGTTGAAAGCGATGTTCGAGGCAAAGTTCCTGGAAATGATCGACATGACCGACCAAGACCACCCGCCGGACGAGAGCAACATGCTGCTTGAGTGGTTCACCTCGGACATGCACTTCGCAGCGGGAGAAAGGAAACAGGTTCGCATCAGCTATGAATCGCTCTACGCTTATTGCGCGGGCGGTTACTCGGACGATTCCGACACTTGCGATGATCGTTTCGCTTATGTCCTTTCCACCGCCGCCGCGTGGAAAGGGCCTATTGTGGGAGGGCGCGTAACCATACAGGCCATAACGGTCGCTCCGAACAAGCTTCTGATCACCCCGGCAGGCCGCTTCCGGCAAAAAGGCAACAACTTTGTTTGGGTGTTCCAAAACCTCAAGCCCTCCAAATCGGACGACATATTGGTGAATTTGAACAACCACTACTCGACGGTTGCCAGGTACGGCGAGGATGAATCGAAGACCGGATCGCAGCAGATAAGTTACTACACAGCAGAGGCAGGAAGGTATTTTTACCTATCGCGCGGCTACGTGCCCCGAGCGGAGCCCAGCGCGAGCGATTACCCCGCTGAAAATCTCCTTTCCAGCGTTCATGACACGGAATGGAGAACCGTTCATTCGCCCGGGATAGGCGACGCCCTTATTCTCGACCTCACCAAGCCAGCGCATATCAGTCAGGTTGGCGTGATCCCTGGATGTGGCGCAAACAAGCAGGAGTGGTTCAGCCACACGAGAATCAAGGAGGTCGGAGTCTCCGTTAATGGAAAACACAAGGCGGAAGCGTTGCTGCCCGACGAATACAACTCCTTCTGGGCTGAATCGCCCAAAGCGTATGAGTGGATCAACTTGCCGCCATATTCCGGACCCGCCAGGGATATCCGTTTGACCATCCGGAGCGTGTATCCTGGGACTTCCGATACTGTCACCTGCATCAAAGCAGTTATGCTCCGCGAGTGGTTAAGGTCCAAACCGCCGTTCAAGAGCGAAATTGACGGTCATGAGCTACCGTGACATTTCGGCCATGGGCGAAGGGTAGAATGGCATCTACGACCCTTGAGTCATTCAGGCGGCGCGTGGGCGGCGCCAGTTTCGAAGGATGCCTCACCCGGGCCCGGACGGTCCCCAAGCTGGCGGGAACCTGCGTGTTCCTGCTTGCGTATCCGGTTGCATCGCGGAGATTCACCCATGCAAGCTGTTGTGTACCGCCGCTACGGACCGCCAGAAGTTCTTGAGTTCAGCACAATTGAGAAGCCGGAACCCGGCGCAGCAGAGGTGCTGATCCGCGTTTACGCAGCCGCGGTCAACCCCTACGACTGGCACTTCCTGCGCGGCACACCTTCATTCATCCGCCTCTTCACCGGGCTGCTCTGGCCAAAGTCCCAGCGCCTGGGCGCGGACGGCGCGGGCGTTGTGGAGGCAGTTGGCCCTGGCGTCAGCCTGCTGCGACCTGGGGACAGGGTCTTTGGGGTATGCAAGGGCGCCTTCGCCGAGTTTGCCTGCGGCAAGGAATCCCAGTTGGCTCTCATCCCGCCCGGTCTCAGCTTTACGCAAGCCGCATCGGTTCCTATCGCCGGCATTACTGCTTTGCAAGGGCTGCGGGATAGCGGCCGGGTACAGGCCGGACAGACGGTATTGATCAACGGCGCAGCCGGCGGCGTGGGCACTTTCGCTGTGCAGATCGCCAAGCTGCTTGGCGCAACCGTAACCGGCGTCTGCAGCACGCGCAACGTGGAGCTGGTCGGCTCTCTCGGCGCCGATCATGTCATCGACTACACACGGGAGGACTTCACGCGCACCACCGGCCGCTTCGACGTGATCTTCGACCTGGTTGGCAACCACTCGCTGAGCGCGATTCGGCGTGCGCTCAGCCCACGCGGAGTTCTGGTCGGTTGCGGCGGCGGCGGCCCCGACGAATCGTCAGGCAAGTTGTTGGCGGCAATGCTGGGCCAAGCCATCGCGGCCCCGTTCTCGCGCCAGAAGCTCACCAGTGTCTTCGCAAAAATAAACACCGATGACCTGAATGTGCTGGCTGGGATGCTCGCATCCGGAGCAGTCAAACCCGTACTCGACCGAAGCTACCCGTTGCGCGAAACAGCCGAGGCCATCCTTTACGTCGAGCAATGCCACGCGCGGGGCAAAGTCAACATCGCCGTAGTCTAGTGCGCGGGGTAGAATGTCCACCATGAACCTTGAGGCAATTCAGGCGGCAATTATCGAGGCCGGTTTTGACGGCTGGCTTTTCTACGACCATCACCATCGCGACCCTATTGCCGCGCACATCCTCGGGCTCGACCCCAAAGCGCACATCACGCGCCGCTGGTACTACTTTGTTCCGGCCAAAGGCGAGCCGCGCAAGCTGGTGCACCGCATTGAGCAGGGCCGGCTGGACATGCTGCCGGGCGCCAAGGGCCAGTACTCCAGCTGGCAGGAGTTGCACGCCGGCCTGGAGGCCATGCTGTTTGACGCGTGGCGCATCGCCATGCAGTACTCGCCTGACAACGACATCATGTACGTCTCCATGGTGGACGCGGGGACAGTGGAGTTCCTGCGCGGATTGGGCAAGCAGATTGTCAGCTCGGCCGACCTGGTGAGCCAGTTTGAGGCGGTTCTGAACGAGGAGCAGATCGCATCGCACTCCCAGGCGCAGGTGGCCATTGACCGGATTCTGGCCGAGGCCTGGCAGGAGATGGGGCGGAGGTTGCGTCCCCCTGGCGGCGGCGCGGGAACAGTGACCGAGTTCGAGATGGTCGAATGGTTAAGCGAAGCCATGCGGCGCGAGAACCTGGTGTGGGAGAACGGGCCCAATGTAAGTGTGGGCCCCAACAGCTCCGACTCGCACTACGAGCCGACGGCAGCCAGTTCGTCCCCCATCCGCGAGAACGATTTTGTTCTGATCGACATCTGGGGTCGGCTGGATCGGCCGGGGAGCATCTTCTACGACATTACCTGGACAGGGGTGGTGGGACGCGAACCGACCGAACTGGAGCAACGCGTGTTTGAGACAGTGCGCAATGCGCGCGACGCAGCCATTGCGGTCCTGGAGCAGGCCTTTGCGGCGGGACGGCCGATCCGGGGATTTGAAGGCGACGACGCAGCGCGGGCAGTGATTAAGGCGGCCGGATTCGGAGAGTTCTTTACTCATCGCACCGGACACAACATCGCGCAGGAGATTCACGGACCGGGCGCACACCTTGACAACCTTGAGACCCACGACGAGCGAAGGATTCTGCCGCATACGTGCTTCTCCGTAGAGCCGGGCATTTATCTCCCTGAGTTTGGCGTGCGCAGCGAGATCGATATGCTGACCGCGCCGGACAGGGCGTGGGTGACGGGAGCAATTCAGCGGGAGTTGGTGCGGATCTGAAGAGCAGGGACTAGGGAATAGGGAACAGGGTATTGCTGGGTTCGACGCCGTTCCGTGCTCTTGCCGGAAGGGCGGAGACCGCAAGGAATCAGAGTTGCTACGCTTCCCTCGAGGTGACGGGAAAGACCCGGTTGGATGGGCGCAGGACCTTCCTGCAACGGTTCAGCGGCGGGCGGGGTCTTTTCTATTCCCTGTTCCCTGTTCCCTGTTCCCTGATCCCTGATCCCTGACCCCTGCCCCGGTACGATATAGTCTAAAAGGAATGGCAAATCCCCAGGACAAGAAGACACAGGCTGGAAGCGGGTTCGTTTACCTGCCGCTGATCGCGGGCTGGCTGGTGCCGGGCGCGGGACATTTTCTGCTGCGCAAGTGGGGCCGCGGAGCGCTGCTTTCCCTGTCGATTCTGGGGATGTTCGCCATCGGTATCGCCATGCAGGGCAAGCTCTACGCGGGCGCGCACGACATTCTTGACCTGCTTGGGCTGGTCGGCGACCTGGGCAACGGGCTCCTCTACTTTGTGAGCCGCGCCGCGGGATGGGGCGCAGACCAGGTGACCATCACCACCGGCGACTACGGGACCCGCTTCGTCGTGGTGGCCGGCCTGCTGAACGTGATTGCCGCCGTGGACGCGCACAACCTGCGCACGGGGAGAAAAGCCTAGTGTTCCGGCCCTCTCATTTTGCAGCGGTAGTGCTGTTTGCGCTGTTCGCCTCTGTGGTCTTCGGTATCACGCAGCGGGAAACGCCGCGGCGCATGGTTCGCTACGGGCTCTACTGCTTCGTGCTGTTTGTTGGTTCGGCAATTGTGTTGAGCTGGCTGATGTTCCTGATCGCACGGTAAGCGGCCGGATCGGCTCATTTCTTCCCTGACAGGCATTCGGTGCACCCGGAGTTTGTCCCGCCCACACCAACCCTCCTGAAAATCAGGCGAGGCGAATGCGCTGCCAGACGGCGGCGTCGAAGGTGTGCGTATAGGTGTAGCCCTCAGAAAGATACAGGTCGATGGCCGGGGTGTTGGACTCGGTGACGGTGAGGGAGATCTCGTTGGCGCCGTGGCGCATGAAGTGGAAGGCGGCGACGGAGAGCAGGGTGCGGGCCAGGCCCAGACGGCGGTAGTCGGGATGGACGCAGAGTTGGGTGATGTGGCCGCTTTGCGAACTGACGCGCGAGCCCAGTACCAGGGCTACAATTTCCCGCCGGGCGCGATCGACCACAACGTGCGAGACCTGCGCGGAGAAAACCCCGCAGCCAGAGTAACGGACGATGTTGTGCAGGAAGCGCTGCGAACCGTGGATGGAGCGGTACTGGTCGTTGATGACGCTGTCGGGATGCCCGCGGTAGGCCTCGGAGATGAGCTGGCCGGCGGGGCCAAGATCGTCGTCGCGCCAGGGGCGCATTTCCAGGCCGCGCGGCATTTCGGCATGGGGCTGGCTCCAATGTCCCTGGAGCGGCTGAACCATGAAGAGGCGGCGGAAGAGCTGGAAACCGGCCTGGCGAAAGGTATCCGAGTGCACGCCGGAGGGGTGAAGAAGAAGCTGGGACTCGATGCGGTCGACATGAGGGGAGTTGAGCAGGGTCTCAAACAGATGCTTCAGAAGGGTCTGCTCGATCTCCCGGGCCGACAGGGGAATGCTTTGTTCCTCGAATGTCGCCGGTCCGGTTCCGGGATCGTACCCGGCCGCCTGGCTGCTGAGGGCAAAGACATCGCCGATCACCGCCTTGGTCTCTTCGTAGACGCAGAAGGCGTAGCCCGTCACCTGGCCGCCTTCCACCGCGGCGTAACCGGGCAGCATATGGCTGTCGAGGTACTGCATGAGCAGCTTGGACGACGTGCGATAGTCCCAGTGCAGACGCAGCTTCCAGAGCTCCCCCTCGGCATCGAGCACAGGACGGAGCACCGGCGCCGCAAAGTGCCGCAGATCGAGGATCTCAATGGAAACACCGGTTGCCATACATCTCCCGGACGTTGGACGGCTGGGACCAGCGACGGAAAGCCTTCAGCGTGCAGCCAGCCATGGCTGCCGGTTTGAAGCGGACAGATTACGATCCCTGGCCTCCCTGCCTGGAATTCGACGCCCGGACAGGTTGGAATTCAGCTTATCAGAATCCGTTTCCCGAGCAGGTGGATTTCAAGTGAGCGCTGAGGGTGCACAACTTAGCGGCTGCCGACCATGTACACCACCAGTCCCTGCTCGGGCCAGGTGAACAGCTGCTCGTAGGGCCGGCCTTCCAGGTACTCTTCCAACTCCGCAGGCGTATGCAGGTCAACGCCGTTGCGGCCGGTAACTCGCACCACCAGCAGGTGCTGGCCGTCGGGCACGCCATCCTGTTTGTAATTCACGACTTCGCGATTTCGATAGAACGAGAGCCCGTACTCCACGTCGCGCCGCACCTCGAAGACAGCAACGGTCTCATCGGCGGGCGCGAAGGTGAGGAGTTTGTCGGCCAGGGGACGCGCGGAGTAGGCCCGGTTGAGCAGATGGATGACGCGCTTGGTGGCGCCGACGGCCGGAATCCCGAAGAAGGGGCCCACGCCGTAGAGAAAAAACACCAGGACCGCCAGAATGCCGGTGGTGACCAGCCGCAGCCGCGCCACGCCGTAGCCTTTGACCACAACCAGGATGAGCAAGGCCGCGCCGGCAGCGGAAAGTGCTGCAATGGCAATGGCATGGGGCGGAGGCAACTTCATTCCATGCGCAACAAACCAGGGTAGCAAAAGCGCCGCCATGGTCATGATGCCGCACAGGGCGGAGTGGCCAAGAAGCACCCAGCGGTTCAGGCCGAATTGGCGGCGGCGGAACAGGTAGTCGCCGGTGAGAATGCCCAGAGGTGGAATGGAGGGCAGGATATAGCCCGGCAGCTTGGACTGGGAGAACGAGAAAAAGACGATAGGAATGAGCGCCCAGAGGACCAGGAACTCAGGAAATGCGTCTCCGGGGCGGTTGGGAGCGCGGCGGCGCGGATTCAGGCGGCGCAAACGCCACTCCGCCACCGAGGTCAGGATTCCGTCCACCAATGCGCGGATGGCGACCACTGTCCACGGCATCATGGCCAGGATGACGACGACCAGGTAGTACCAGAAGGGTTGCACGTGCTGGTAGCGGTCGGTGGCGAATCGCTCCAGGTTGTGTTCGAGGAAGAACTCGCGAAAGAACGTCGGGTTCTGGTGCTGGACGGCGATGAACCAGGGCAGGACCATCGCCAGGTAAAGAACCACGCCGGGCCACCAGAAGGAGCGGCGGAGGATCTGCCACTCGCGGCGCAGGAAGGCGAAGGCGATGATGATGAGCGCGGCCAGAAAAGGCGCGACCGGTCCCTTGGCCAGGGTGGCGACGCCGGTGAAGAAGTAAATGTCGAAGAGCCAGAACTTGGAGCCAGTCTCGTACCAGGCGTACCAGCCAAGCAGGCCAATGGCCAGGGGCGCGGCCATCTGCATATCGGTGGAGGCGCCGCGGGAGAAGCCGATGATGCCGGCACAGGCCACAGTAATCACAGCGGCGTCGAGGTGGCCGCCGGGGCGGAAGCGCCTCATGTGCAGGTAGATTAGCCCGGCCATGATGAAGGCAAAGCTGGTGGAGGGCAGGCGGGCGCTCCAGTCGTGAACGCCGAAGTCCTGAAAGGTGAACATGGCGCGCCAGTAGTAAAGGGCCGGCTTCTCCAGCCAGGGACGGCCATAGAGGTAGGGAGTGACGCAGGCGCTCAGCCGGCCGGCAAGGGTGTGCGCCGAG
>CAVZNB010000027.1:0-60987 GCA_963776535.1 uncultured Acidobacteriaceae bacterium
CGCAGAACCTTGTTGATTGGCGTAATGTCTCATCAGTTGTTGCGCGTTGACAGAGTCATTGCTTCAAGACCACCATTGCCGAGCCACGACAGGCCAGGCTCCAAAGTTTCATTCGGATTCCAGCAAAGTCCTTACTCACTGTTCGTGAGCGCTGTCTGAACCCAATCCTTTGTTCGGTCTGTAGTGCTGGGTTCTGCATTGTGGCCATGCTGGCGGCGTGATGGATCTTCCACTGATCGGGCAGCCACTGGGCAATTGGCTGTCTTGCAAGATCAGAGGAGGCGGATGGCTTTAATCAGCGGTTCTTTAAGCTGGCATACTCGTCCATCCGGTTTCTCCTCTTCGTGTGCTTGGCGGCTCACGTCGAAGAGTTTCTGGATGGACTCCCGGAAATGTCAAACTGCTACTGCCACCCCGGCAAAGCCGGGGCTCTTCCCCTTGGTAATAGATAGCCACACTGTGCAAAAGACAGGATGACGATTCCCCGCCCTTTGCATCCAAGCAAGAGCGAACTGAAATCAACCGCCAGCCCCAGCAGGGGAGGGGTAATCCTGCGTTTGCGGGGGAAAGTAGCCATCATCATAGGTGCCAGGTCAGACATCGGACAAGCTATTGCAGAGCGGCAAGGCTGTGATGGCGCCAAGGAAATCGTCGATTACGTCGGCAGCGTCGACGGCGCAAAGCAGACTGAGCGCGTCATCGAGCAGTTCGGCGGGGTCGGCGGGATACTGCGGGCCGACATCACTCGTGCCAGCGACGTGCGCGCGCCGCTTGATAAGATTCCCCTTGGCTGCCCCGGCAAACCGGAGGATGTGGCCAGCGTGGTCATACTCCTGGCCTTAGGCGACGTCGCATACCTCACCGGCACCACCTTTGTCGTCGATGGCGGACTCGTTCGCCGCTACCGCGAACAGTGAGGGGAACATGGCTGCACGCATTGAAGATTACGCACTCATCGGCGACTGCGAGACCGCCGCGCTCATCGATCGCGACGGCTCCATCGACTGGCTCTGCTGGCCGGATTTCACCTCCAATGCCTGCTTCGCAGCGCTGCTGGGTACCGAGGACAATGGCTACTGGAAGATAGCTCCGTCGCACTGCCAGTGGACCACCACGCGCCGCTACCGGGAACATACGCTGATCCTTGAAACAACCTTCGAGTGCCCGGAGGGCGCCGTGCGTCTCGTTGACTTCATGCCGGTGCGCGTCCATCACTCGAACGTTGTGCGCATCGTCGAAGGTGTTCGCGGTACAGTCCCCATGCGCATGGAGTTGGCCTTGCGCTTCGACTACGGTCGCACCGTGCCCTGGGTCACGCGCAGACGAAAGGGCACGCGCTCCGAGGAGATGTGCTCTGACCGTGTTCATGCCATCGCTGGCCCCAATCAGGCTGTGCTTGATGCCAGCGTGCCCATGCGCGGCGAGAACCTTCGCACCGTGGCCGACTTTACCGTCAACGCCGGCGAGCGCGCATGGTTCACGCTGACCCACGCCCTCTCTTACCGGCCTGATCCGCCCACCATCGACGTGAATGAAACGCTTGCAGTGGCCGAGGCCTTCTGGCAGCAGTGGAGCAGCCGTCTCCAATACCAGGGCAAGTACCGCGACGCCGTCGAACGCTCGCTGATCACGCTGAAGGCTATGACCTTCGAGCCCACCGGCGGCGTGGTCGCCGCCATCACCACCTCTCTGCCTGAGGCCATCGGCGGCGTGCGCAACTGGGACTACCGCTATTGCTGGCTGCGCGACACCACCTTCACCCTGCTCGCGCTCACCAACGGCGGCTACTACGAAGAGGCCGCTGCCTGGCAGGACTGGCTGCTGCGCGCCCTCGCCGGCAGTCCCGACCAGGTGCAGATCATGTACGGCATCAAGGGCGAGCGCCAGCTCGTGGAGTGGGAGGTCGGCTGGCTGCCCGGCTATGAGAACTCGCGCCCCGTGCGCATCGGCAACGCCGCCGCCGTCCAGATCCAGCTCGACATCTACGGCGAGATGCTCGACTGCTTCTTCCACGCGCAGCACAGCATGGGCCGCCACACGCGAAGACGACTTCCGCGTGCTCGCGCTGCTGCTCGAGCAGCTGGAGACCATCTGGCAGCAGCCTGACGAGGGTATATGGGAGACGCGCGGCGGCCCGCAGCAGTTCACCTACTCCAAGATGATGGCCTGGGTCGCCTTCGACCGCGCCGTGCTGCTGGCCGAGCAACTCGGCTACGCCGCTCCTCTCGAGCAATGGAGGACCATACGCGACACCATCCACAGCGAGATCTGCGCCCAGGGCCTTCAACGAGAAGAAGAACGCCTTCACTGCAGTCCTACGGCTCCGACCAGCTCGACGCCGCGCTGCTGCTCATGCCCGTGGTCGGCTTCCTTCCTGGCACCGATCCCCGCGTCCGCTCCACGGTCGAGGCCATCGAGCGCGAGCTGATGCCACGGGGCCTCGTGCTGCGCTATGACACTTCAAAATCCAATGACGGCCTGCCACCCGGCGAGGGTGTCTTCCTGGCCTGCAGCTTCTGGATGGTCAGCGCCCTCAAAGCCGTTGACCGCATGGACGATGCGCGCGCCCTGTTCGAGCGCCTTCTCTCTCTGCGCAACGACCTCGGCCTGCTCTCCGAGGAGTATGACGTTGAGCGCCAGCGTATGCTGGGCAACTTCCCTCAAGCCTTCTCCCACATCGCGCTGGTCAACGCCGCCTTTGACCTCCAGGACATTGCCGTCATACACAAGCGTGCGCAGCGCCAAGCCCGCCGCCAGAATGGAAACGCGCAGGCGCAATCGTCTTGACGGCTTCGCGCCAGCGACGCAAGCCTACATGGGTGCCTTCGGACGAGCTGGGGGCCATCCCCCTTGTCCGTATCTTGGTGATGCATACGATGTGTCGCGACCCAGAAGATCGGACATCCTTCCAAAGCCAATGTGCCACATATGGCAAGAAAATATTCCACCCATTTCGGCATTTTGTGGCTTCGATGCGTAAGATGCCGATGGTACCTTAAACGCGGAATCTCTCCCTTCCTGCGAAGAAGTGGAACGATTGTCTGATTCTGCCCAAACACCGAAAAAGCTGCTGCCGCAAAGTTTATCGATACAATCTCCTCGCGCTGTGGGATCGATTTGGATAGCACATGAGCGAATGCCAGTGCCATAGCCCCTTGGAATCCTTCCCGGAACAAGATGTGCTGACTCCATCCAGCAACGCGAAGGGATGAGCGTGAAAAGAGCGGCCAGCAGGTATAGATCGCCACGGTGCAGCCGATGCGAACTTTAGCTCTCGAACTGCCCGGGCGGGGGATATCGTTCCCGCATTGCTGGTTGGCGGTCTGTTCGATGTTGCTCGGGGGGGGGCGCTAGTGCACGCCCGGGTGACCTACGCGTGGCGCAATGAACGCTTTCACCATCCCGGTTATCCCACGATCAGGATGGAATCAATCGAGATCCACGGCCGCGGGAACTAGCTGGAGAGCGCGGCGATCCGCGATAAGGGAAACGGTCTTCCTCGAAGGAACGTCGAAAAAATTGGTGGGGGCGCCGGATTGGGCGCTATCATCGGCGCCGTTGCTGGAGGCGCCAAGGGTCGCTGATCGGTGGCTTAATTGGTGCGGGGGCCGGCTCAGGTCTGGCCGACGCTACAGGCAAAGAGCCGGCCGAGTTCCACGCCGAGGAAGTGTTCGACTTCAGGTTGATAGCCCCGGCGACACGGATACGACATCACCGCCGCTAAGGTGAGCTTCAGCGCGGTGTGGGAGGACGGTCGCCCGCCCTAGGATACTCCGGATCTTCGAATCGCGTGTTGGATGCGAAGGATTCTGCTTCGAGATAGATTTGACGGATGGAAGGGAAACGGATGCGAACTTTTGCTTCGATCCCGTCTATCGCGGCTTCAATTTCATCACGCGAGAGTGCTTCGGCGAAGCGCACGTTCATTGTAAGCAGGATATTTCCTGGTCCGAAATACATGGTTAGCGGATAGCCGGCGAACTCGACTCCCGGTTGAGTCTCTGTCAACTGACGGATTGCGCGGAGCGTGGCCAGGTCTGCGCCCTCCCCAACCAACAACTCTTTGCTTTCGATGACCAGGAGAACGGCCACTACGGTGAGAATTGCGCCGATCACTATGGATGCGATTCCATCTGCGCGCCACCATGCGAGCGTCTGGTTAAGCAGAGTGCCGAGGAAGGCAGTAGCTAGACCCAGCAGGGCTGCGCTGTCTTCGAAGATAACGGTAAATGTTGTCGGATCCTTGCTGGCGTGGATTGAGCGCCAGGATGCGGCGACCCCTTCGGAAGCACGGAATTCCTTCAGCCCTATCGAAAGGGAGTAAGCCTCGAAGAATGCGGCTAAAACGAGCGTTGCATAGCTCCACCAGATATGCTCGAGCGGACGAGGATGGTGGAGATGATAGATGCCATTGGCGATCGATAGACCGCCGCCGACGAGAAAAATGAAGAGAGCCACTAGCAAGGTCCAGAAATAAAGCTCCTTGCCGTAACCGAAGGGGTGGGATTCGTCCGCTGGCTTCTTCCCGAGACGTATGCCAAGGACAAGCAGAGAGCCATTGCCCGCGTCGACCAACGAATGAATGCTTTCGGAAAGCATGGCGGAGGATCGGCTGAAGGCAAATGCAACCAGTTTGGCCACGGCAATGGCAAGATCAGCCAAGATGGCAGTGCGAACGGCTTTGCGGGATGAAGGCATAAGGTTTTTCATCAAAGGCCGGCATGTAGCAGTGGGGATGCGCTCCCATCCCTCACCTGACGACTCTGAGTTTCGATTCGGCGATCTGCGAATTCTTTCGTTTCGCCGCGACGCCGAGTACCTGATGAGCATACGTCGCCACCATTGATACTCCGGCCGAATACTGCATGTTCGGTTGATTGAACCCACCGTTGTATGCTCCTTCCGCCTTCGCGACATCGCCCTGGAAGGAATCGAGCAATTGGCGAAGCAGGAGACCTGCATATGTCGTGAGTACGCCCGTATCCAAGTCATCGAAATCAAGATGGCGAGACGGTCTGAGACGTGCCGGAAGCTCGCCGTAGTTGCGTTTGTCATGAAGATAGAGGTCGTGCACGTAACGAAGGGTCTCACGCGTAATCTGCCAAGGTCCGACTGAGAAGTCGCGAACAAGCACACGGCCGTGACGGCGCCTTAGGATTTCGTCGCCAGGCTGCGCATGCCGTTTCCATCGAGTGTGTTGCAGGTCTCCACGAACGTTCAAATAGTTATTTTCCATGGCTCCAATACCCAGCAGCATATCCAAAGGAATGTCATAGAAAGCGGCGACATCGATCATGTCCGCCGCGAATTCTCTCGCGTCATCTATGGATGGTGCTCGGACCACCGATGGCTCTATGCGTTCCCGGACGCGTTTGTCTGTCTTCGTCTTGAAGAGGATGAATTGAGCGACGGCCGAGGTGAGTTCCTTCGGCGGAAGTTTCAGCAGCCGCTTCGTAACCGGAATATGGTAGGCATCTTCGAAGACTTGCGTCTGCTCTTCCCACTCTTCAAGAAGCGAACCGGGTGGAGATACGAGTGAGAAAGAATCGATGTATCCCGCGGCCCGCAATCCGGCAAGGCGACTGGACTGAGAGAGAACGTCGTTTTTCAACACCAGATAAAGCACATATTGCGCATGGCCGTTGTTTTCGCGGGTGGTCATGAGCACTCGTGTTCCCGTCAGCTGGCGAAGGCTTTGAAGATATTGAAAACGGAGATACGCGGTCAGTTCCTCCGAGTATTGCCCAACATTACCGGCCAGATTCCCGTTCGGCATCCTTAAACAGACTGTTCCACACTCATAATCAACGATGGGCATCGACTGGGTAACGAGCGTAGGAAATGGCTCGATGCGGTACCTCCACACAATCCAGCCCGTTGTCCCACCGATAGCGCAAAGGAGCGAACCTGCGACGATTGCGACTACAGCGCGCTTCCCAACGGCATGGTCTCTTGTGTTTGCTCTCTCCACATTCTTCCTGCAACCTGCCCTGAGCTAATCTTAGTCTGATCGGATGGCACCGCCGGACTATGGATTCGGCGAGCGGCGGCTCCACCTATGGATGCGACATCGGATATGGTTTCCTGAATGGCGCCGCATCCGGCGTAGGCCACTATTCCCGCGGAAATCGCTTTTCCAGTACACCAGGAGTAGAGCTTTCCGAAGCTGAACACCTGACGGCCGGAATTGAGACCTGCTGCCGATGCGTCAAGGACGAGCTTCGCGCCGAGCAGGCTCCTGGCCGTTTTATGACGCCGTGCGAGAGTCGCCGGCGTGACCCACCACCTATCCGCAGCTGAAGGGTCGTACCATGATCTCAACGGGGAATCAATCACTTACGAGGTCCCTCCGCGACCCGTGCAAGGAAGGTCTTGAGCCCGACTGCAGTTGGTTGTTGAAGCCCGTCTGGACAGCAAGCGCAGCCGGACCATCTCTAAACGCTCGAACACATCGTTGATGTACCACTCTTCCCTCAGTATCTTGGCTTCGAATCGGTCGGCCGTTCTATCAAGCAATACGGCCAATCGAGATGTAAACTAAGCAAGTTGGAGAAGGGGGTCCTGTCTCGGTCGCTGGGTTGAATGCGTTTTTGCTCTGAGAAACGAAGTGCCACCAAAACTGCCACTCGTATTTTTCGGCGCTCTCAAATCTTTGAATCTTAATAAGATAGAGGGAAGACGCACCAGACTTAGGAGCTAGCGCCCAAAAGGCTTGCGGGTTCAAGTCCCGCCTTCCGCACCAAGTCTCTCTGGCAGTTTCAACGCCGCCGCAATCTCACGCCAAATCCCAATCCCAAATTCCCATCCCCAAATTCCTATCCATTCACCAGCGCCTTCATCGCCGGCTGATAGCGGTCGCCGGCCGCTGCGTCGGGCGGGAAGATGTTCTGGAGTTTCTCGGCAACTTCAGGGGCCAGAGAAACTTCGATGGCTGCCGCATTCTCTTCGATGTATTTGCGATGCTTGGTGCCCGGGATGGGCACAATGTCTTCGCCCTGCGCCAGCACCCATGCCAGCGCTAACTGGCCGGCGGTTATGCCGGCCTGCGCGGCCAGTTGCTTCACCTTCTCCACCAGTTCAAGGTTGCGCGCAAAGTTTTCGCCCTGGAAGCGTGGACTGAAGCGGCGGTAGTCGTCGGAGGCAAAATCGTCCGGAGTTTTGTAGGCGCCGGTGAGAAAGCCTCGGCCCAGGGGGCTATAGGCGACAAAGGCCACGCCGAGCTTGCGGCAGGTGGGCAGGATCTCTGGCTCGGGATCGCGGGTCCACAGGGAGTACTCGGTTTGAAGCGCGGCAATGGGGTGGACGGCGCAGGCGCGCTCGAGAGTCCTGGGCGCAGCTTCCGATAGGCCGAGAAAGCGAACCTTACCTTCCTCGACCAGGCGGGCCATTGCGCCAACGGTTTCTTCGATGGGGGTTTTGGGATCGACGCGATGCTGATAGTAGAGGTCGATGGTGTCAATGTCGAGACGGCGGAGGCTGGCTTCCGCTGCCTTGCGCACATAGGCTGGGCTGCCATCGACGCCGCGCAGCGAGGGGTCGGCAGGACCGATCCGGATACCGAACTTGGTGGCCAGAAAAAACTTGTGGCGGCGGGCTTTGAGCGCTTTGCCGACGAGGACTTCGTTGGTGTGCGGGCCGTAGATGTCCGATGTGTCAAGGAAGTTGATGCCCAGGTCGAGTGCGCGGTCAATCGTAGCCAGGGACTCTGCTTCGTCGCTCGGACCGTAGAACGCGCTCATGCCCATGCAGCCGAGGCCGATGGCGGAAACCTCCGGTCCGTTCTTGCCCAATATGCGTGTCTTCATGGCTTGTTGGATGCCTCCTCTCTCGTCAAAGTACAACGTGGGGTGGTGATCCGGTCAAGGTGTTTGCGTTGTCCCGGCGTTGGTGCATTGGCTTATCCTAGAGGGCAGAGGAATTCTTGACGAATTCAGACTTGTACGAACAGATGCTGGCGGTGGCATTGGAAGAGGCGCGCGAAGGGCTGGCGGAGGGCGGCATTCCGATTGGTGCGGCTCTTTTCAAACGCAACGGCGAGCTTGTCAGCCGGGGACACAACCGCCGCGTGCAGCAGGGCGACCCCAGCGTGCACGGCGAGACCGACGCGTTCCGGCGGGCCGGGCGGCAGCGGAGTTATCGCGACCTGGTGATGGTGACCACGCTGGCGCCGTGCTGGTATTGCAGCGGGCTGGTGCGGCAGTTTCGCATCGGCACGCTGGTGGTGGGCGAGAGCCGAACCTTTGCCGGCGGGCTTGACTGGCTGCGGGAGAACGGCGTGGAGGTCATCGACCTGGACAACGCGGAGTGCCGCACGCTGCTGGAAGGCTACATCGCCGCTCATCCCGAGGTGTGGAATGAGGACATTGGGGAAGAGTGAAAACGCAGGGAAGAGGGAATAAAAGGACGCTGGCGGGATTGCATGAATTGAAAAGGGCGTTCGCTAACTGCGCGGACGCCCTTTCTGATGATGGGGCAAGCTGACGGGGTCGATCCTCGTTTGCTCAGCCCCTTTTTTCCGTCAGTCCTTGCCTAGAATTGCAGGCGAAGGGACATCTGGATCTGCCGGGGGCTGCCGATGGTGTGTTGGACGACGCCGAGGCCTGCCGGGCAGTAGTAGAGTCCGCCGGCGCCCGCGGCTGCGGAGGATGTGCCGCAGCCGGTAGGCAGAGGCGATTGGCCGGGAGCAAGGGCGGTTGGAAACGCGTTGTAGTAGAAGTTTTGCGAAACTTCGTTTTCCGGGACGTCGAAGCTGGTGGTGTTGGTCAGGTTGTAGACGTCGAAGGTGTACTTCAGGCTGTATCGCTCGCTGATGGGCAAGTCCTTGACCAGCGAAGCGTCGGCGCGCTTCTGGAAGGACTGGCGGAAGATGTTGCGCTGGCCGGTGGTGAAGCCGGTTTCGTAGGGATCGGAGGAGGGAATGGCGCCGCCCAGGCCGCCCGCCGGCAGCAAGCGGCAGAGTGAAGCAGGCGGCATTCAGCGCCGGTTGCCCGCCTGCCGGAGTCCATGCGCCGGAGGCGCCTGTCTTGGCGCGTCTTGGCGGTGCAGCCGTTGGCGCAGCGGAACGATGGGGTTGGTGATGCCGTCGGAGGTGGAGTAGTAGATGCTGCCGACGGCGCCGGAGAAGTCGATGATGCTGTAGGGCTGGCCGCTCTGCAGCACGGTCAGGCCTACCAGCGACCATCCGTCGACGAACTTGCCCTCGCAGGGAGTGCTTGTTGGCGAAGTCTGGAACCTGGAAGACGTAGTTGAAGTTGAGACGTGGGTGCGGTCGAAGTCGGACGAACCGTAGCCGCTGCGCAGGTTGAGCGGATTGTTGCCGTTGTAGAAGAGGCCAAGGCCGCTCTGTTCGTCGAGGGCATGGGACCAGGTGTAAGAGGCGCCCACCTGGATGCCGTGGCTCATGCGCTTCTCGACGTGCGCCTGAAGCGCGTTGTAGGCATCCACGCCGGCGGCCTTGTAGGAGATGGACTCGGCCGCATAGCCGATGTAGGGAACGCGCAGGTCGACGTTGCCGCCTTCGTAGTTGGCCAGGTAGCAGGTGCCATCGGGCAGGGTGAGGGGTGCGGCGTAACTGACTCCGTAGCAGTTGTTGAGCTATTCGACGGTGTAGCCGTAGCTGTAGTTCTGCTGGTAGGGGCCGCCGGCCAGGGCGGGAGCTGCCTGGGAGAACGATGTTGCGGCTGATTGAACGGCACCGGAATGACCTGGTGGCGGCCCACATTGCCCACATAGCCGAGTTCGATGGCCAGGTCGTTGCGCGGCTGCCACTGGAAGTCGAGGGTGTAGTTGATGGTGTAGGGCAGCTTGTTGGCGCGGTCGTAGACGCCCAGCGAGATGGGCTGGCCGTTGTTGATCACGAGTCCCTGCGGATTGGCAGCGGTTGACGGGCAGATGCCGGGGATGCCGCCGAAGCCATAGTTCACGATGCTGCAGGCGTTGGGAAGGTAGTTGCTGAGGTCGGAGGCCTTGGGGCTGGTGGGCGCGGCGTGTTGCAGGACGGTGCCATAGGGATTCTCAAGATTGCCGGCTTGAGCCGTGGGTGGTCCGGTGGGAGGGCCGAAGCCGCCGTTGCCGCCGCAGGTGGGAATGTAGTAACCCCGAACTCCGTAGAGCGACTGCGAGTCAGTGGGGCAGGTTGAAGCGTTGACGAAGGGAAGTTGCTGGTTGACGCCGAAGGGTCCGCCGGTGACGGTGCCGATGGCGTAGCCGGGCGAGAGAGTAGCTGAAGAGTTCGCCGCGGTCGTAGTACATGCCGGCGCCGGTGCGGACGACCACCTTGTTGTGGAACATCCGGGCTGCCAGGCGGCGCCGACGCGAGGACCGATGCCCCACTGGCGGCCGGTGAGGGTGGTGTTGCTGACGCCCTTGGTGCCGTTGGCGTTGTTGCCGGCGATGATCAGGCCGGGATTGGCGATGGTGTCGGAGCCGACGTTGTAGCTGTAGAGGCTTGGGATCGAAGTTGAAGATGCGGCCGTACTTCTCGGTCAGGCCGCCGTCCCAGTCGTAGCGCACGCCGGCGGTGAGCGAAAGGTTCGGCGTGACTGGAACTTGTCCTGCACGTAGGTGCCGAGCTGGTTGGCGCGGTAGTAGCGGCTGGCATTGCCTTGCAGGAACGAGGTGACATAGAAGCCGGTGGCCGAGCTGCCGGGTGTGACAAAGCCCTGAACAAACTGGCTGAAGTCGTCGGTGGCGATGGTGCCGGTGCCGGTGCGCTTGTCGATGGTGTTGAGCTGGGTGTAGGTGTAGCTGGCGCCGAAGCTGACGGTGTGCTTGCCGAGCATCCAGATGGCGTTGCCGCGAGGGAGCAAGGCGGTTCTGGAAGACGCCGGTGTTGGCAGACTGCGACTTCCGCGTTGGGGCCGATATTCAGGATAGCCTGGAGCTGAACGCCGGCGGGCTGATACTGACCGAGAACGTTGTAGATCGAGAGCCGGGGAAGTAGTTCGACCCGAACACGTTGATGGAGCCGGTGCCGGCCGCGCCGCCGGGGATGGAGCTGGGCCCGAAGGCCTGCTCGTTGTCGCCCCAGTTCTTCTCGCGGATGATGCCCAGGGTCTGCGTGGTGCTGAGGTTCGACTTGACGATGAAGGTGTTGGTGATGGAGGCGACCTGCGCGCCGGAGTCCAGGTGCTCGGTGAAGCCGGGGACGCTGGAGTAGGCGTAGGGCGCGACGGTGGGATCGTGCTGGTAGAAGTACTTGAGGCGAGCGTGTCTTTCGTGGTGGCGTTGTAGTCGAGGTCGGCCACGGCCAGATCGGCGGTGAACCGGCCGGTGCCGGGAATGAAGGCGTTGTCGAGATGGGCAGCGGTGGGAGGCGTACTGCGCGTTCGAAGGTGCAGTCGTTGGGGATGAGCCACTTGCCGGCTCGCCGGGAAGCGCGGGCGAGTTGAACAGGATGAGCGCGCAGCGGATCGATGTTGCGCCGAAGTGATGGTGGGGTTGCCGAGGTTGGCGCCGAACGAGTTGTTGCTCAGCGTTCGCCAGCCCGCCGGCGGAGCGGTCAGTCGCTCAGGCCCACCGGAACGTCGAGGAACGAGTCGCCAAGTTCCTGGTCGGAGACATGCAGGTGCTGATAGCCGAGGAAGCCGAAGAGCTTGTCCTTGATGATGGGGCCGCCGAAGGTGCCGCCGACGATGTAGCGGTGCAGCTGGGGAACCTTGTCGTAGGCGGGAACGTCGGGGTCCTGATTGAAGAAGAACGGAGCGGCGTTGATCCAGTTGGTGCCGCGGTGGGCGTAGGCCTGGCCGTGGAAGGCGTTGGTGCCCGAGGCGGTGCTGAGATCGATGTGCGCGCCGGAGGTGGAGCCCTGCTGCGCGTCGTACATGGAGGCGTTGACGCGGACTTCCGCGATGGTCTCCGGGCGCGGGCGTGGGGATGGCGTTGCCGATGGAGAGATAGATGGAGGCCGCGGAGGGGATTTCGCCGCCGCCGCCGCCGGGGCTGGTCTGGACGCCGGTGGAGTTGATGACGCGCGCCGAGGAGACCTGGCTGGTGCTCTTGCCGTTGAACAGGTTGCTGGCGTCGACGCCGTTGAGCAGGAAGGAGTTGGAGGTGTCGCGCTGGCCGTTGGCCCAGATGGGCGCGTTGCCCAGGCCGGAGTTGGCGCCGGTTCCGCCACCGAGTTCGGCGCTCACGCCGGCGGATTGAGTGGCGAGGCCGGTGAAGCTGCCGGTGGCCAGCGGGACGGCTTCAATCTGCGCCGATGTCCAGGACATAGCCGTTGGTGGTGTCGACGGCGTTCATCAGCGGCGAGGCTTCCACTTCGACGGTCTCGCTGGTTTTGCCCACTTTGAGCGAGGCATTGACAGTGGCTGTGCGGTTAGCCTGCACGGTGATGTGCTGCGTCTTCTGCACGTCGAAGCCATCGGCCGTGTAGGTCAGCGTGTAGGCGCCGATGGGCAGGTTGACGAACGAATAGACACCCGAGGCGTTGGTTTTGACGGAGCGCGTAGAGCGCGGTTTGCTCGTCCACAACGGTGACCGTGGCATTGGGAATTACGCCGCCTGACGAATCAGTAACCTCGCCGGTGATGCCGCCAAGAGTCTGCTGTGCCAGGAGGACACTTGAACACAGCGCAACGGCCGCTACCAGTGCCAGCAGCCGGGGAATCAAAGATGAAACGATACGCATGAAATACCTCACGATGCACAGCCTCGAAAAATATAGATTTCCCCAGCGGTCTCGGCGGAGGAGATCGAGAGTCCCTGGGGGATAAGGATTCTGGTGCTCTTGGGCAATCCCAAAAAAAAGAAAGGGTAAGAGCCGTGACGAGTGTTGCTCGCTTCTCGGACTCATGGAACTTGCTTTGCGGATTGCGAATAGGATACCGTCTGCGCCTCCCGGCTCAACGAGAAATTAAGCGGATTTTTATAGCGTCTTTATGGGTTTATGCATAGAGTGCGGCCGCTGCCTGTGCAAAAGGCGTGCCGGAACCGCAATGTGGCACAAAGGGAGGGAGTTCGGCGCAGATGGCTGGGGCGGCTCGAGTTCGGCTGTGATCTTGCTTACTGGATGAGGGGGTGCGGGCCGCTGGGTTGACAGCCTCGGTTCGTTGCGAAGGTGAGACGCAGGGTAATGCGTTTTCAGAAAAGACGTGCGTGATATGTTAACTAAAATGCCAACACTCAGGGATAAGCTCGCCAAGCTCGACACAATCCAGTTCTATTTTGTGCTGTTCTTCCTCTCCGGTTTCCCGGCGCTGATTTACCAGATTGTCTGGCAGCGCGCTTTGTTCACCTTGTATGGGGTGAATGTTGAGTCGGTCACGATGATTGTCACGGTGTTCATGCTGGGCCTTGGGCTGGGTAGCCTGGCGGGCGGGTGGCTGTCGGCCCGGCCGGGGATTCGGTTGCTGCTGGCCTTCGGCGTGATCGAAATGTCGGTGGGCGCATTTGGCGTTGTTTCGCTGGCCATTTTTCACCAAATCGGGGCACTGACGGCGGGAGCTTCCACCACCGCAACGGGTTGCATCGCCTTTGCACTGTTGCTGATTCCGACCATGCTGATGGGCAGCACGCTGCCGTTGCTGGTGGAGCATTTTGTGCGGCGAAGCGGGAATGTGGGCGAGTCGGTGGGGCTGCTGTATTCCGTCAACACGCTTGGATCCGGGGTGGCGTGCCTGGCGGCGGCGATGGTGCTGATGCGGTTGCTCGGCGAGTCGGGATCCGTGCGGCTGGCGGCCTGCTTCAATGTGTTTGTGGGCTTGACTGCGTTGCTTCTCCAGGCGCGGTCGAGCGCCCCGCGGGCAGTGAAAAAGACAAGCGAACGCGCTCCGCTGCAGGAGACGATTCCGTTCTGGATTGGGATGATCCTTGCCGGGCTGACGGGTTTTGTGGCGCTCGCGTATGAGATTGTCTGGTACCGGCTGTATGCCTTCGTCTCGGAGGGGACGGCGCCCTCGTTTGCAATGCTGCTTGCGTTTTACCTGTTGGGTATAGCTTACGGATCGTTTGCGGTGCGCGACGCCTGCCGCAAGACGCTGGGCAACGATCTGGGCCGGACGCTGGCGGCGGCTTCGAGCGTGGTGATGCTGGGGACGATTGCGGCCTTCCTGCTGGGGCCGGCGCTGGCGCGGTGGGTTGTGCACTTCAACTACCAGCTGAGTTATGTGTTTGTGTTTGTCGCGGCGGCACTGCTGGGAGCGGCGTTTCCGCTGCTGTCTCATGCGGCGATTGATCCGGCCAGGGACTCGGGCAGGAGCATCAGCTTTCTTTATGTGAGCAACATTGTGGGGTCAACGCTGGGGAGCTTCCTGGTGGGTTTTGTGATCCTGAACTATTGGTCGACGCGGGCGACATCGGTGCTGCTGCTGGGGCTGGGGCTGATTGCCGCGGCTGTGCTGGCGCTGCTGGCGGGACGGAAGGCTCCCAAGGCGCTGCTGTTGACGGGCGCGGTGGTCTGCCTGGCGCTGGCGGTGGGCTCGGGGCCGGTCTTCTCCGGCCTGTACGAAAGGCTACAACTCAAAGGGAGCTATGACGCCAGCAAGAAGTTCACCGATGTGGTGGAGAACCGCAGCGGGGTGATTACGGTGATTCCGGAGATGGAGTTTGGGGTTCCCACTGCAACGGTTTATGGCGGCGGCGCGTACGATGGGCGCTTCAACACCGACCTGGTGCACGACTCGAACGGGCTCTTTCGCGCCTTTGCGCTGAGCGGGCTGCATGCCAGCCCGAAGAACGTGCTCATTATCGGCTTGTCATCGGGGTCGTGGGCGCAGGTTGTGGCCAACAACACGAATGTCGAGGATGTGACGATTGTGGAGATCAATCCCGGCTACCTGCCGCTGATTGAGGCGCACTCCGAGGTAAGGAGCCTGCTGAGCAATCCCAAGGTGCACATCGTGACGGACGATGGGCGGCGCTGGTTGGTGGCCCACCCGGAACGCCATTTCGACTTCATCCTGATGAACACGAGCTTCAACTGGCGCGCCAATATGACCAATCTGCTGTCACGGGAGTTTCTGAAACTGGCCAGGGCGCATCTGAATCCTGGAGGAGTGGCCTACTACAACACCACGTGGTCTGAGGATGTGATGGTGACAGGCGCCACCGAGTTTCCTTATTCACTTCGCCTTTTCAACTTCATGGCCGTCAGCGACAGTCCGCTGACGTTGGACAAGGAACGGCTGCGCGCCACGCTCACCAACTATCGCATCGATGGACGTCCAGTGTTCGATTTGACGGATGCGAAGCAGAGGGCGCGGCTCGAGGAGGTTCTGCAGATGGCTGATGGCCTGGACCAGCCCAAGGGCTGGCTGGAGTCGGGCACGAGCCTGAAACGGCGCTTCCCAAACGCGCGCCTGATTACCGACGACAACATGGGAACCGAATGGCGGTGATGGCCGGAAACTCTTTCTGGCCATAGACATCCTTTTCATCACGGGCCCAAGGGTCGTTGCAGGGACCAACTGAGCGCACCGGCGCGCGTTGCCTGCGCGCGCCTTTGAAAGCCTGACAGAGAGCGTTTTACCGGCTTCAAGGCCCCGGCAATGTAAAATTAAGCCCAACCGGATGACCGAATCTTCCTTATCGGCTGCCCCTCCATCCTCGCGGCCTGCGCGGGAGCCGAAATTGCGGGCGCAGGATTCCGCCGGGGAACCGCCAGTCATCCAGGTTTCCGGTCTTGAAAAGCGCTACAAGACGGCGCGCGGCGAGCTCGAGCTCTTTTGCGACCTTCAGCTTGTGGTGCATCCAGGCGAAATGGTGGCCATAGTCGGCCAGTCGGGCGCGGGAAAAAGCACACTTTTGCACATTCTGGGCGCGCTTGATGCCCCCTCCGCGGGAACTGTATACTGCGCCTCAACCAACGTGGCCGGGCTCTCCCCGCGTGAGGCTGCTGCTTTTCGCAATCGGGAGATCGGCTATGTGTGGCAGTTTCATTACCTGCTGCCGGAGTTTACGGCGCTGGAAAACGTAGCCATGCCGCTGCTCGCTCGCGGTCAACACAGAAGAGAGGCGCTCGCCGTGGCGGCAAACTGGCTGAGAGAGGTTGGATTGGAAGATCGAGCCGATCACCGTCCGGGCGAACTCTCGGGCGGCGAGCAACAACGAGTGGCGCTGGCGCGCGCCCTGGTGAACAATCCGCGCCTGCTGCTGGCCGATGAGCCTACGGGAGATTTGGACGAAGTGACGGCCGGGCGGGTCTTTGACCTGGTGGAACGTTTGCACGCAAGTCATGGCCTGACATCGATTCTTGTGACCCACAACCTTGATCTTGCAGCGCGTTGTTCAAGGGCCTTGCGTCTCGAATCCGGCCGGCTTTCGCCTTTGGCAGCGGCTCCGGAATTGGGACCCCTGGCCGGAGAAATGTGATCGAAAAAGCACCGACATGATGTGCTTTTGAGTCTTAATCTATAGGCAGCCTGAAAGCAGGATCGGTTTTCCAGGCTAAAAAAGCAGGATGGGAGTTCCCAAGGCAGCGCGAACGCCGGCGGAGCGGAGAGCAGGAGAAGGGCTCGAACCCATTCCAAAGGGCTGTTCGGGGGCAGGATCCGCATTTTCGATGGGGCCCAAGGCAGCGCAAGTTAAGAGAAGGGCACGCGCGGGTTGGGCTGAGGCCGGAATCAAAGGAACCGGACAGCCACTCCAGCCGTTAGCCTGTATCAGACCGGAAACCCGGGGGAGAACACCATGTTCGAACGCTATACGGAGAAGGCACGGCGCGTGATCTTCTTCGCGCGATACGAGGCCAGCCAGTTTGGCTCGCCCTATATCGAGACTGAGCACCTGCTGCTTGGCCTGCTGCGCGAGGACAAAGCTCTGACCAATCGCTTCCTGCGCTCGCACGCCTCGGTGGAATCGATTCGAAAACAAATCGAGGCCCACACAACCATCCGCGAGAAGGTCTCCACCAGTGTTGACCTGCCGCTTTCAAACGAGTGCAAGCGGGTGTTGGCGTACGCGGCGGAGGAGGCCGAGCGGCTGGGCCACAAGCACATCGGGACAGAGCACTTGCTGCTTGGGTTGCTGCGCGAGGAAAAATGTTTTGCCGCGGAGATTCTGCAGGAGCGCGGGCTGAAGCTGACGCAGATTCGCGAAGAGCTGGCGCGCGTGACGCAGGAGAAGGCGCCGACGCAGCAGCGCCAGCGCGAGAGCAGCCTGCTGGCGGAGTTCAGCCGCGACCTGACGCAGGCGGCCATGGATGGGCAGCTGGATCCGCTGGTTGGGCGCGACGGGGAACTGGAACGCGTGATTCAGATTCTCTGCCGCCGGACCAAGAACAATCCGGTGTTGATTGGCGAGCCAGGAGTCGGCAAGACGGCCATTGTGGAAGGCCTGGCGCAGCGCATCGCGGACGGTGAAGTGCCGAGCTTTCTGGCGGACAAACGGGTGCTTGGTCTTGATCTCTCCCTGATTGTTGCGGGAACAAAATACCGCGGGCAGTTTGAAGAGCGGCTGAAGACCATCATGAAGGAACTGATGGAGAATCAGAACTCCATCGTCTTCATCGACGAGCTGCACACGCTGGTAGGCGCTGGATCGGCCGAGGGCTCGCTGGACGCGGCCAACATTCTGAAGCCCGCTCTGTCTCGTGGGGAGATTCAGTGCATTGGCGCAACCACGCCGGCTGAGTACCGCAAGTCCATTGAGAAGGATCGCTCGCTGGAGCGGCGCTTCCAGGCCGTGAAGGTGCCGCCGCCGAACGAGGCAGACGCGATCAAGATCATTCACGGCATCAAGGACCGCTATGAGAAGTTCCACGCGGTCAGCTATACCGATGCCGCGATCGAGTTCGCGGTGTCGCACTCGAACCGGTACATACCGGATCGCTTCCTGCCGGACAAGGCGATCGATCTGATTGATGAAGCGGGCGCGCGCGTGAAGCTGCGCCAGACTTCGCTGCCCGAAGAGATTACGGAGGTGCAGAAGCGAATCAAATTCATTGTGCATCGCATGGACTCGGCGATTGCGAATCATGAATTTGAAAAGGCGCGCTTCTACAGCGACGAAGAACGCAAGGAGCGCGAGAACCTGCGCGCGCTGCGCGACAAGTATCACCTCGACGACTCAGCCAGCGGCATTGTGGGCCGCGAGGACATTGAGGACGTGGTGAGCCGCTGGACCGGCGTTCCGGTGACCAGTATCAAGGAAGAAGAGACGCAGAAGCTGCTGCGCGTGGAAGGCGAACTGCACAAGCGCGTGATCTCGCAGGAGAAGGCGATCAGTGCGCTGGCGCGTGCGATTCGCCGTTCGCGTGCGGGCTTGAAGTCGCCGCACCGGCCGATTGGAAGCTTCCTGTTCCTGGGACCCACCGGCGTGGGCAAAACGGAGATGGCGCGCACGCTGGCCAACTTCCTGTTTGGGTCGGACAAAGCGCTGATCCGCTTCGACATGTCGGAGTTCATGGAGAAGCATTCGGTGTCGAAGCTGATCGGTTCGCCTCCGGGATACGTGGGCTACGAGGAGGGCGGGCAGTTGACCGAGCGCGTAAAGCGTTCGCCGTACTCCGTTGTATTGCTCGACGAAATCGAGAAGGCGCATCCGGATGTATTCAACATTCTGTTGCAGGTGTTTGAAGATGGCCAGCTGACCGACGGACTGGGCAATACCGTCGACTTCAAGAATGTCATCCTGATCATGACTTCGAACATCGGCGCGCGCCACCTGATGAAGAAGCAGGGCCTCGGCTTCCAGAGCGATCGCGAAGACATTGTGAGCGACAAAATCGAGGAGCTGGTGAAGCAGGAGGTGAAGAAGACCTTTAACCCCGAGTTCCTGAACAGGCTCGACGAGGTTATTCTCTTCCAGTCGCTGAGCGATGCGGACCTCATCCAGATTGTGGAACTGCTGGTGCAGAGTTTGAACGCCAATCTGGCGCAGAAGTCGATCACGATTTCGGTGACCGAGGAAGCCAAGAAGTGGATTCTGGACAAGACGCTGGGCGACCGCAGTTACGGAGCGCGGCCGCTGCGCAGGGCATTGCAGCGTTACGTAGAAGACCCATTGTCAGAAGCCCTGATTGCTGGAAATATCACCGATCGTCCGGCGTTCCTCGAGGTCTATCTCAACTCGAACCAGCTCTTCTACCGGCCCGTCAGTAACTCCGACGAAGCTACGGAAGAGAAGGCAGCGGGGATTCTGCTGTTCAGCAACTGAGGTGGGATGCCAATTTAACCAAAGAGCCCTCGGAGAGATCCGGGGGCTTTTTGCATGGTGCGCAAGGTCTCAGGGCAGGCTGTTGAGGTCGTGCCCTTTCAAAGCACAAACGAAGATCTGTACGGCGGGCGCCACTCGCTCTCAGTCGAACACGACCGTCTTGTTGCCGTAGCAGAGGATGCGGCGGTCGAGGTGCCAGCGGACGGCGCGGGAGAGGACGACGCGCTCCAGGTCGCGACCGCGGGCAACGAGGTCTTCCACCTGGTCGCGGTGGGAGATGCGGGCCACATCCTGCTCGATGATGGGGCCATCGTCGAGCACATTCGTCACATAGTGGCTGGTGGCGCCGATGAGCTTGACGCCGCGGGCGTGGGCGGCATGGTAAGGGCGGGCTCCGGTGAAGGCGGGTAGAAAAGAGTGGTGCACATTGATGATCCTGGCCGGATAGGGAGAGACAAAGGCGGGCGAGAGAATCTGCATGTAGCGCGCCAGCACCACCAGATCGATGCCATGAGAGGCGAGGAGTTCCAGTTGTTTTGCCTCCGCCATGGCGCGTCCGGCCGCGGTTACCGGCACAAACTCGAAGGGGATTCCGTAAAAGCCGGCCAGAGTTTCCACATTTCTATGATTGGAAACGATGAGCGGGAGATCGCAAAGCAGCTCACCGGAGCGCCAGCGCTCCAGCAGGTCTGCCACGCAGTGCAGGTATTGCGAGCAGAAAATGGCTACGCGGGTGGGGCGGCCGCGGCTGGTGAGCTGCCAGCGCATGCCCAGCTCGATGGCCAGAGGCGCGAAGGCGGCCTTGAAGACGTCCAGATTGAAGGCCTCGGCCCCGTCCAGGGCCCACTCGACGCGCATGAAGAAGAGGCCCAGGTCGTGGTCCTGGTGCTGGTCGGCATGAAGGATGTTGGCGCCGTGCTTGTAAAGGAGGCCTGAAACCCGAGCTACCAGACCCTTGCGGTCTGGGCAATCGATTAGAAGAACAGCGGAATCTCTCATGTTCTTCTCAGCTTACGGTAAAACGGGGAACGAGTACCGGGCCGGTGGCGGCCCGGCATTGCGCACCCGGTTTCGTACTCCAGGAGCCTAGTTCCCGGGTTTGGTGGTGTCTGCCGGCGCTGTGGGGGCGGTAGGCGCTGCGGCGGGCTGATTTTTGGAAAGATTGCGGATATACGTAACCAGACCCCAGACTTCATCGTCCTTGGCGCGGGCTGGATCTTCGGCAGGCATCTTGTCAGTGCCCTTGCGGATGGCGTCGAAGAGCTGCTGGTCAGACTTGGCGGCCAGAATCTTGGGATCGGTCCAGTCGCCGATTGTGACCCCCATGCTGGTGGCGAGATCGGTTTTGCCGTTGCCGTTATCGCCATGGCATACGGCGCAATCCTGCGCATAGAGCTTCTTCGCCTTTTCCTGCGAAGCGGCTGTTGGCTTGATCGGATTGGTGGCTTGGGGTGCGCCTCCTGAAGCGAGCGTAGGAGTCGGCACGGTAGCGATCACAAAAAGGACCGCAGCAGAGAGGAGCAAGAACGGCTTCAGCATGGCAGCCTCCTCAGTTGCAGGTGTCTTGAACGGGCATCCTGTAGCTGATTGATTTTCAGGCCGAATTATATGCCTATGGGTCCACCTTCGTGCTGTGAGCCCGCTCACATGTTCAGAAGAGGCCCAGATCGCCGTCCGGAAGCGGTGCGTGCCTGAGCAGTCCCAGTTCTCCGGCCAGCCGTTCCAGCTTGGCGCGGATCGCGGCAGAGGGCGGGACGAGGGGCAGGCGGACGTGGTCGGAGGTGCGGCCCATGAGGTTGAGCACGGTCTTGACGGGGGTGGGGTTGGAGTCCCAGAAGTTGGCGTCGATGAGGCGGATGAAGCGTCGCTCGAGCTCGCGTGCTTCGGTCCAGTTGTTGCGCAAGGCGGCGCGGATCATGTGTCCCATCTGCAAGGGGATCTCGTTGGCGGCCACGCTGATGAGACCATGGCCGCCGACTCCGATGGTCGCCAGGGCCAGGTTGTCGTCGCCGGAGAAGATTTTGAAGCCGCGGGGCAGAATGTGGACCAGTTGGGCAATCTGCTGAAGCTTCCCGCTGGACTCCTTGATGGCTTGGATGTTGGGAGCGGCCTCGGCGAGGCGGAGAACGGTTTCGGGGTCGAGATTGACGCCGGTGCGGCCGGGAATGTTGTAGAGCGTAACCGGCAGCGGATCAACGGCTTTGGCGAGGGCCAGGAAGTGCTGGAACTGGCCTTCCTGGGATGGCTTGTTGTAGTAAGGATTGGCGGAGAGAACGGCGTCGACGCCGCGGATTTGGCGCAGGCGTCCGGCCTGGCGGAGCAGGGCGCGCGTGGAGTTGTGGGTACAGCCGGCCCATACGGGGACACGGCCCGCGGCGCCTTCCGCCACAATGCAGACGGCCATCAGCCACTCTTCTTCGTCGAGCGTGGCGGCTTCGCCGGTGGAGCCGCAGGCGACGATGAAGTCGATCCCGGAGTCGATTTGCCAGTTGACCAGCGCCCGCAGCGCCGCTTCGTCGATGGCGCCGTCCGCCTTGAAAGGGGTAACGATCGCCGTACCGCAACCTGTCGTTTCCATCACAGCAGCGATTATAACGGGGTCGGCTTCCGCGCCGGCAGGACGCAGCGCTCAACAGGCGCGGAGGCTGGAGCCTCATCGCTTCCGGAAAGATTTTTGTTGTAGCCGTGTCGAAGATCCGAATTCCCGTTCGACTAGTTTGCAGAACAGGCAAGAGGAGGCCTGAAAGCGATGCAATATCTTCTGATGATTTATGCAGCGGAAAGCCAGTGGAACGCGATGAGCCAAGAAGAGGGAGCCAAGATGACGGCTGAATATGGCGCGTTCACGCAGAGCATCATCGCGAGCGGGAACTACAAGGGCGGGAATCGGTTGCACCCGGTAGCCAAGGCAACCACGGTACGAGTGCGGGACGGAAAGACAGTGGTAACAGACGGGCCGTTTGCCGAGACCAAGGAACAACTGGGCGGCTACTATATGATCGAGGCGCCGGACCTGGACGTGGCCATGGAGATTGCAGCGCGCATTCCCGGAGCGCGGTTGGGATCGATTGAAGTGCGGCCGATCGTGGCGATGGAAAGGCCGTGAAGAGCTGAGCGCGCGGTTCGCCCATATGAACCGCGCCCCTCTCCAGGCATCGACGTTTTCTCAAATTCCCCGGAGGAGGTTGTTGTGGATACATATCTTGCGCCCATCGAGAAACCCGATGGACTGATGATGAAGCTGGTCTATTCCATGACGCGGCGCCAGTTTGGCAAGGTGCTCACGCCGCTGAAGGTCTTTTGCGCGCGGATGCCGGTGGCCTTCGCGCAGTTCTACGGTAAGATCGGCCAACTGGACAAAAAGCTGACGCTGCCCGCGGAGATGGCGATGCTGATCAGGGAGCAGGTTGCGCGTATCAACGTGTGTCTGTTCTGCATCGATATTGGCAGATCGTTCACGATTAAAGCGAAGATGAACCAGGCCAAGTTCGACGCACTGGAGGAATACGGGACGAGCCCGCTCTTCAGCGATGCGGAACGCGCGGCGCTGGACTACGTGACCGAGCTGACGCGCGGCAAGCAGGTCAGTCCGGAGACGTTTGCGCGGATGTCACAGCATCACTCGGAGCGCGCCATCTGCGAGATTACGTGGCTGGTTGCGAGCGAGCATTTCTACAACATCACCAACATCGGATTGAACATTCATTCCGATATGCTCTGCGACTTTGGCCGGAAGCGGGACAGTCTGGCGGAGGCGACCGAGTCGCGTTGACCCTCGACCGACCCCTGCGGCAGGCAATGGCACGATTGGCACGGAACCCGCTAGATTGTTTCTCAGGTGGGGTTTGTGGAGAACGCGGAAAAATCACTGGAGCAGATCTATCGCGAGGAGTGGGGCCGAATCCTGGCCACGCTGATCCGGCTGCTGGGCGGCTTTGACCAGGCAGAGGAAGCGGCGCAGGAGGCGTTTGCCGTGGCCCTGGAGCAGTGGCCGCGGCAGGGGATTCCAGCGAACCCGCGCGCCTGGTTGATTGCCACGGCGCGGCACAAGGCCATCGATGCGCTGCGGCGGAAGACGCGCTGGGAGGATGGCGGCGGGCTGGGACTGGAGCTGGCGCAGGAGCCGGTGTTTGCGATGAAGGAGGATGCGGTGGCGGTGGAGGACGATCGGTTGCGGTTGATTTTCACCTGCTGCCATCCGGCGCTGAACCGCGAGGCGCAGGTTGCGCTAACGCTGCGCACGCTGTGCGGGCTGACCACGGATCAGATTGCGCGGGCGTTTCTGACGCCGCTGGCGACGATGGCGCAGCGGCTGGTGCGGGCCAAGCAGAAGATTCGCGATGCGGGCATCCCGTACCGCACGCCGCCGCGGGCGGAACTGGCCGAGCGGCTGCAGGCGGTTCTGCTGGTGGTGTACCTGGTCTTCAACGAGGGGTACAACGCGGCCGGCGCGGGCCAGGCACTGAGCGAAGAGGCGATCCGGCTGGGGAGGGTGCTGTGCGATTTGCTGCCCGGCGAGGCGGAGGTGCGCGGGCTGCTGGCGCTGATGCTGCTGCACGACGCGCGGCGCGAGGCGCGCAGGGGTGACGATGGGGAACTGATTCTGCTGGAGGATCAGGACCGCGCGCTGTGGAACCGGAAAACGATAGACGAAGGGTTGAGGCTGGCGGAGCGGGCGCTGCGGAGCGGGCCGGGGCCTTACTCTGTGCAGGCGGCGATTGCGGCGGTACATGCGCAGGCGGCGACGGCGGGCGAGACGGATTGGGCGCAGATTGTGGCTCTCTATGACGTGCTCTTGCGGATGCAGGCGTCGCCGGTGGTGGAACTGAATCGTGCGGCGGCGGTGGCCATGGCGCAAGGCTGCGCAGCGGGGTTGCGGCTGCTGGATGAGTTGGAGGAGCGCGGCGAGTTGCGCGGATATTATCTGCTGCCGGCGGCGCGGGCGGACCTGCTCCGGAGGCTGGGCGAGTGGGGCAAGGCGGCGGAGGCTTATCGGGCGACGCTGGCGCTTGTCACGCAGGCGGCGGAGCGGCGATTCCTGGAGCGAAGGTTGGCGGAGTCGGAGGCGAAAGCATAACGACGGTTGTCGACGTATGCGCAAACTGGAGTTCCGACGCGGCGGTCCGCTACAGCTGGTCGAAGATTTCGCGGAAGTCGTGGGGTCCGGACTTTCCTGCGAGCCACTCGGCGCCGCGGACGGCGCCTAAGGCGAAGCCCCGGCGGCTGTGGGCGTCGTGGCGTAACTCCAGAACATCGTCGGGGCCGGAGGCGGTGACGACGTGTTCGCCGTTGGCGTCGCCTACGCGGTGCGAGGTGATCTGAACCTGCGGCGCCGGGCTGCCTGGTGAGGATGATTTCCTGGAGCGTGATGGCGGTGCCCGAGGGTGCGTCGAGCTTGGAGGTGTGGTGGGTCTCGGCGATCGAGAATTGATAGCCTTCGAGTTTGGCAAGGTCGTCGGTGAGGCGGAAGAGTTTCTGCACGCCGATGGAGAAGTTGGTGCCGTAGAGGAGGCCGCCGCCGCGCTTGATGGCGAGGGCGCGCATGTCGGCAAGATGGGCGTACCAGCCGGTGGTGCCGACGACGATGCGGCCGCCGAGGGCGAGGACGGCGCGCATGTTTTCAAGGGCGGCCTCAGGGGCGGTGAAGTCGATGACGGCGTCGACGCCGGCCAGGGCGGGGCCGGTGAGCGCGGAAGCGTGGAGGTTTTCCGTAATGTCGAGGGCGCGGACGCCGTGGCCGCGCTGGCGGGCGACCTGGGCGACGAGCGAGCCGGTTTTGCCTTTGCCGAGAACGAGGAAGAGCATGGGGACCTCTGGAACTGTCAGCTACCAGCTCTCAGCTGGCAGCCAAAAGCTAGCAGCTAAAAACTAGGAGCTGGAAGCAGTCAACGGCTTGCGGGCTTCAACGTCGAAGACCGTCGGGTCGGGGTTCTGGAAGAAGGCGGCGTGGAGGGAGCGGACGGCCTCGTCGGCGTCGTCTTCTTCGATCATGAAGCTCATGTTGATTTCGCTGGCGCCCTGGGAGATCATGCGCACGTTGATGTGGCGGATGGCGTTGAAGACCTGGGCGGCCATGCCGCTGTGGCCGCGAATGTCGTCGCCGACCATGCAGACGAGCGCCTTGCGGCCTTCGTACTTCACGTCGGCCAGCTGGCTGAGGTCGGCGGCGATGGCGGGGAGCTTGTCGTTGGAGTCGACGGTGAGCGAGACGGAGACTTCGCTGGTCGAGACCATGTCGACGGGGCACTGGTGCTTGTCGAAGATGGTGAAGATGTCTTTCATGTAGCCGTGGGTCATGAGCATGCGGCTGGCGACGACGTCGATGATGGAGAGCTTCTTTTTGACGGCGATGGATTTGAAGGGGCTGCCGCAGGGCGGCGCGAGCGAGGTGATGCGCGTGCCTTCGCAGGCGGCGTTGCGGCTGTTGAGGACGTAGACGGGGATGTTCTTCTTGACGGCGGGCAGGATGGTGGCCGGGTGCAGCACCTTGGCGCCGAAGTAGGCCAGCTCGGCGGCTTCTTCAAAGCTGATGGTGCTTGACGCGCAGGGCGTCGGGGCAGACGCGGGGATCGGCGGTCATGATGCCGTCCACGTCGGTCCAGATTTCGATGGCGTCGGCGGAGAGCGCGCCGCCGACCAGGGCGCCGGTGAAGTCGGAGCCGCCGCGGCCGAGGGTGGTGGTGATGCCGGCCTCGTTGGAAGCGATGAAGCCGCCCATGACGGGGACGCGGCCGGCGGCGATGTGCGGGTGCAGATGCTCGGCTGCGCGCTTTTCGATGAGCGTGTCTTGCGGGACGGCTTTCTGGAACTGGGAGTCGGTGACGATGACGTCGCGGGCGTCGACGTGGGCGGCGTCGATGTCGCGCTCGCGGAAAGCGGCAGCGACGATGCGGCTGGAGATGCGCTCGCCGTAGCTGACGATGAGGTCGGAGATGCGCGGGGTGAGCTCGAGGATGGCGGCCAGGCCGCGCAGGATTTCATCGAGGGAGTCGAAGTTCTGATCGATGAGGATTTGCAGGGCGGCGGAGTCGGCAGGGACTTTGACGAGGGCGCAGGCGGTGTCGCGATGGCGCGATCGGAGGCGCGAACTGATGGCGAGGGCTCCGGTGCGGTCTCCGGCCGCAGCGGCTGCTGCGGCGCGGAGCAGCTGGTCCGTGACCTTGGCCATGGCGCTGACGACGACCACGGGGTGCTTGCCTTGCGCGACGCGGCCGGCGACGATGGCCGCGGTGCGGTCGATGGCGGCCGGATCCTCGACCGACGTGCCGCCAAACTTCATGACTACCAGGCTCATGCGAATCTTCCCATAGTTGCTAGGCGCGCGCGGCAGCCTCGGCAGTGATCGGTTCAAGCTTGCCCAGGCTGGCGAGCAGCTCGGCGTTGAGGATGGCGGCGCCGGCGGCGCCGCGAATGGTGTTGTGCGAGAGCACGGTGAACTTCCAGTCGAGCACCGGGCAGGGGCGCAGGCGGCCGACGGTGACGGCCATGCCGTTGCCGCGATTGCGATCGAGGCGCGGCTGGGGGCGGTCGTTCTGCGGGGCCCATTCAACGGGCTGATCGGGCGCGGTGGGCAGTCCCTGGCCCGCCAGCGGCCGAAACTCAGCCCACGCCGCGAGCAGGTCCTCGCGGGTCGCCGGCCTGCCCAGTTTATTGCCCAACTTGATGGAGACGCTCTCGGTGTGGCCGTCTTCCACCGCGACGCGGTTGCATTGCGCGCTGATCCTAGCAGGAAGCGGCGTTACGGAATGGCCGTCAAGGCGGCCCAGCAGCTTCAGCGTCTCGGCTTCCATCTTTTCTTCTTCGCTGCCGATGTAGGGGACCACATTGCCGAGGATGTCCATGGAGGGCACGCCAGGATAGCCCGCGCCGCTGACGGCCTGCATGGTGGTGACGAAGATCTGCTCGATGCCGAAGCGCTCTTCGATGGGCTTGAGGGCCATGACCAGGCCGATGGTGGAGCAGTTGGGGTTGGTGACCATGTAGCCGCCGGATTCCGAGCGCGAGGGCTGCTCTTCGATCAGGTGCAGGTGCTCGGCGTTGATCTCCGGGATGACCAGCGGGACGTTGGGAGCCATGCGGTAGGCGCTGGAGTTGGAGACGACGGCGCAGCCGGCATTGGCGAAGGCGGGCTCCAATTCGCGGGCAATGGCGGCGTCAAGGGCGGCGAAGATCATCTTTGGAGCGCCATCCGGGTCGGCCGGCGAGACGGTCATGCGGGCGATGCGCTCGGGGAGCGGGGTGTCGAGGCGCCACTTCGCGGCTTCGCCGTACGTTTTCCCAGCTGGATCGGTCGCTGGCCGCCAGCCAGGCAACCTCAAACCATGGGTGGTTTTCAAGCAACTGGATGAAGCGCTGGCCGACCATGCCGGTGGCGCCAAGGATCCCGATTGGAATTTTGGATTTGATAGCCATAAACATTCCAGTGTACAGGAGGAGGAGTTGGGGAAAGTTGCAAATTGCGCGACCGCCGGCTGGAGACGGCGGTTCCGGCAGTGCGCAGTGTTGCGGCAATATCCGGGCTGAACTCGAGCCTTCATGGCTTTACGACGGCCGGCGTCAGGCGCGGAGCGGGGTGGCTTTTTTGCGGCGCAGGATATACCAGGCGAGGCCGAAGGCGATGTAGGCCAGGTAGATCCAGGGAATACGGGCGTGGGTTGCGTCGGTAGCGGAACGCAGATCGAAGACGACGATGAGGACCATAACCAGGACGGTGACGATGCTGAGGGCGGCGACCCAATGGGAGTGTTGGCCGAGGGCGCGGCGGGCAAAGGGCAGCGCCAGGGCGACCAGCGCATAGGCGGTGAGAAAGCCGAAGACGGAAAGCGATCCCAGCCAGTCGTACATGTCAGAGCCGGCAACGCCGCGCAGCGCGAGGGCGGCGGTGAGGACGAACATGATGCCTGCGGAGACGGCGATGGCTGTGCCCGGCGTGCCGTGGCGCTTGTTGGCGCGCTCCAGAGCCGAGGGCAGCAGGCGGGCGTGGCCCATCTTCATGAGCACACGGGCGGCGGCCGTGATACAGGCGAGGACACAGGCAAACATGCTGACAGCTGCGCCGAGGTCGATGCCGATACCCAAGGGCGAGATGCCCGCTTTGTTCGCCAACAGATGCAGTGGGCTGGTGGAGTCGCTGAGGTGCGAAGACTCGCCGCGGAAGCCGAGCACCTCACTGTACGAGCAGAGCATGAAGAAGACGCCGGCAAGGATGGCGCACTGGATGACGGCGCGGGGGATGGTTTTTAGGGGCTCGCGCGCTTCGCCGCCGAGGGTGGTGGCGGCCTCGAAGCCGACGAAGCTGAACATGGAGAGCACCAGCGCGGGACCAAGCGCGGCGATGGAAACGCCTTTGAGCCGGAACTGATCGAGGTCGAACTGGAAACCGAAGCGGAAGACAAGGACCGCGAGCACGATGAGGATGAGGCTGACAGAGACGACTTCGATCCAGAGCATCAGCTCGGCGGAGAGCTTGACATCGCGCCAGGCGATGAGGCCGGCGACTCCGCATACGATGGCCAGGGTGACGAGTGCGGGCGGCGTCCAATGGAAGAACTGTTGCGAGAGCAGGCCTGCGTAGTAGAGCGCGCCGCCGGCTACGGATGCGCCGGTGGCGATGTAAGCCAGCAGCAGGCCCCAGGCGGAGACGACGCCGAAGGCGGGCGGCAGCGTGTCCGCGGCGTAGGTGTAGAGCGAACCGGGCGAGGCGGAGAGACGGGCGAAGCGGCTTACGCAGAAGCCGACCAGCAGCGTGGCGCCGGTGGCCAGCAGGTAGACAAACCAGGTGGCGTTGCCGGCCAGCGCGAAGACCAGCGGGATGGTGAGCGAGGGCGAGGTGGAAGGCGCCATGGCGCTGACGGATTGCGCGAGCGTCTCCAGCGGGCCGAGCACCCCGGCATGCAGGCCGTAGGTTTCTCTGCTTCCGTTTCGCGCGGACACTTCGCCTGCCGTTGTGGGTTGGGTCACCGATCCGCCTTTCGTCGCTCGGCCGCTGATTGTTTTCCGGTTGCTCCAGTGTCAGGCGAGTGCCTGGTCGCGGTCAAGGCAAAGCGACGCCGGGTTACTTCAGCGGGCCCTAGAACGTGATACGCGCCTCGGGGATCAGATTGTGATTGTACGTGTGGAAGCGTGAGGTCGCGATCTGCATTCCCGCATCAAAAATGAAGATGCAATGCGTGGGCTCCCAGGTCTTGCGCCGCACCACGAAGAATGCAGCCGGGGTGAGGAAGTTCTCCGTTCTGCCGTCGAAGGGGCCGCCGTAGTTGTAGACAGCATTGTTTTCAAGATCGATCCACAGATAGCGGCCAACCAGAACCTGCGCCGTGGCGTTCCAGTCAATCTGCCGTCCCTGCACGGCAATCTTGCCGGTAGGCATCAGGCCCCCCAGCGTGGTCTGCACGTCGAACCGGCCCCACATCTTGCCCGCGGCCAGGTTGGGATAGTAGACCGCCGTGGCCGCGCCGTTGGTATAGCTGCCGGTGGGCAAAGTCTCGGCCAGCATGGCGGTCAGCGCATAGTTGCCGTGCTCGGCGTCTCCTGAGCCGATGCGGAACTTCACTTCGCCCATGGGGTCCCCGAACCCATCCTTCGCCGTGGCGGAGTTGTTCTGGATGTATGGTGGCGCCATCAGGTTGACCTGCACGCGGTCCCCTTCAATCAGGCTTAACCCATGGAAGTTGCCGTAGTTCACCGTCTGCGTCCCGGCCGTGGTGTAGGAGTTTGAGAAAGACAGGCGCACCGATTGCGTCAGCCGCGCATCAGGCTCGATCAGCGGACTCATCCACGCCGGCTGCTCGGAGGTCATGGCGGCGTTATGGCCGCGAAACTGCTCATAGGCTGGCTGCTGCGCAACTGCGGTCCAGGCGCAGGTGAAGGGGGCCGTCGCCAAAAGAGCGAGAGAGATGGAATGGAGCCTGTTCACTGAGTTTGCTCTTTTTATATCTGTTCTTTCGCTGCGGGAAGGTGATTCGTGTCACTTGATCTGCTTGCGGGTCTGATGTGCGGGTGGGTTCGCTTTATACTTCCAGCCATGTGTATATGGCGGCTGACCCTGTTTTTCTGCATTGCGTGTGGTTTGGGTCTGGCGCAATCTCCGGCGACTGCGACGGCGTCTGCGAATGGTGCCGCGCGGCAGGTTTTTCAGATGCAGGAGTCGGGGACAACGGCCAGCCTGCGCGGCATCGATTCGATAGATGGGCAGGTGGCGTGGGCCAGCGGTAGCGAAGGCACAGTTCTGAAGACCACGGATGGCGGGGCGCACTGGGTGAAGTGCGCGGTGCCGGATGCGGCGACGGACGGGGCTACGTTGGATTTTCGCGGAGTGCAGGCGTGGGACGCGGAGACGGCGATTGTGATGGCGAGCGGGCCGGGGGAGAAGAGCCGGCTTTATAAAACGACGGATGGGTGCAAGACGTGGAGCTTCTTTGGAGAACAGAGAGCCGGACGGCTTTTGGGACGCAGTTGTGCGTCCCGATGAAAACATGCGGAGATACCGGCGACCCGGTCAAGGAGACTCTCCTTGCTGGTGATCCGATCCGTGGCGAATTTGAAGTTCGTGATGGGCTTTATCCAGTCGACAAAATTCCGGGCCATTGGGAGGACTCATTGGCGCGTTGCGTCGAGAAGGAGGGTGAGGCTGTTTGCAGCAAGCAATTCGTCGTTGATGGTTTCAGCATTTGAGAGTGTTCACAATGCAACTGGCGCAGGAGCGGTGCGCGATACTGCTTTTCCACTCGAATGCCGTATCGGAGATGCTACAAGAGCTGCGCCGTGGACTGCATCGTCGAAGTGCCCATCGCCGGTGGGTCCGAAGCTGCGGGAATTTTCTCTATCGGCTTCGTCGATTCAGCAACAGCTTGGCGAGGAATCGCCGTGGGAGGTGACTATACCAAGCCCAATGAAAGACAGGCATTCCGCTTGGACATAGACGGGGCCAGACACTGGACTGCCTCTACCACCCCGCCGCATGGCTACCGCTCCTCCGTCCAATGGAGCGAGCCTCTCAAAGCTTGGATCACCGTCGGCACCAACGGCTCCGACATCAGCCGTGACGACGGCAAGACGTGGCAGCCACTTGATAATGGCAATTGGAATGCGTTGTCATTGCCGTTTGTGGTGGGGCCGAAGGGACGGATTGCGCGGCTGAATGCGGGGGCGATTCCGGCGGCACGGAAATAATTCCGGCAAAAAATTCTCGTTCCAACAGCAAAGGCGCAACCAAACTGGCTGCGCCATTGCTGTTTCGTTCGCCAAGGGTGTTACTTGCCGGCGACGGGCTTAATCAGCTCGTCGAGATAGTCGGGCTTGGCGTCGTCGCGGATCAGGTGCGGATAGCGAAGGCCGCCGTGGTAGTTGATCGTCGCCGTGTTGATGTAGTCGTCGGTGACGTAGAGCAGCGTGATGGGCTGGGTGGAATCCTTCGCGGCCTTGATGGCGTCTTCGAGCAGGTCATGCGTGTAGATGCGGCCGTTGACGCCGATGACCTTCATGCCGGAGATGATGCCTGCCTCGAAGGCCGGTCCGCCGACGATGGAGTCGCTGACGCTGCCGTCTTCGCCGAGTTGCAGGCCGATGGAGTAGATGTCTGCCTGGTTGCCGCGGCGTCCGCCCAGTTTGGATGGCTTCGCCGTTGTAGACCACCTTCCAGCCGCCGTTCTCGATGCCGCCGGTGGGAGCTTCGGGCGACGGTGGAGTCGAGGCGGTTGTGGAGGAAGGTGGCCCAGTCGTACGGCGCGATGGCGTTGAGCGCGGCGACCAGCTGATCGAAGGTGTAAGTCTTCACTTCCGGGCCGTTGTTGGGGCCGCCGTGGAAGGCGTGGCAGAAGTCGTCGATGGATTTCTCGCCCTTGCGATTCGCGATGGATGATGGTGGCCACTTCAAGCCAGAGCAGGTCGCCTTCGTCGTAGTAGTCGGTGCCGCGGCGCCAGTTGAGCCAGCCGCCGCGCCGAAGCCCAGCCGCCGGGCTCGCCGATGGCGGTGTCGAGCAGCGGACGCCAGGTGCGGCCGGGTCGTCCGGGGCCCAGCGAGGCGGCGATGCTGGCCAGGTACTCGCGATACTCGCTCGGGCGTCCACAGGCCGCTGCGCGCGGCCAGCATGGGGCCGAGGTAGTCGGTCAGGCCCTCGTAGCCCCACAGCAGATCGGTCTCCATGGGCTGCTCGTAGTAGGGGACGGCGAGGTCGGCGGGGCGGCGGAATTTGCCGTTCCAGGAGTGGACGAACTCGTGCGCCAGCAGGCCGCCCAGAGACATGCCCGCGCCGGGCGAGATGAGGGCGCGCTCGGGCAGGCGGCTGTCGTTGGACTCGTGATGCTCCAGGCCGAAGTGGGCGACGTGATCGCTGAGGGTGAGCAGGAAGTGGTAGTCGCGATAGTGGCGCGTGCCGAAGAGCTTGCCCGACTCGGCCACCAGGTTGGTCATCTGCTTTTTGTTGGCTGGCGCTGATGTCGAGAGCGGCTTCGCTGTCGGCCACCAGGTCGAGCTCGTGGTGGATGGGCTCGCCGGGCGGGGTGATGTCGACCACGCGATAGTATTTGCCGGCGATGACGGGCGAGTCGACCAGCAGATCGAGCGAGATGGGCTTGAACGTGACCGTGTTGCCGGACTGCGTATCGACGGGCAGAGACGTGCCGAACTTCCAGCCATCGGGCAGGATCAGCTTGGCATCGAAGGTCTGCTCGGTTGCCAGGCGTGCCGGCGGGATAGAGCACGACGTCGTTCCATTCGAGAACGGTGAGCTCGTCGGTGGCGGAGTTACCGTCGGGCTCGATGAAGTCGAACGTGGCGTCGAGCTGGCTGACACCGGCCGGGATGTCGACGTGGAAGGTGAAGGTGTCGAGGAGTGTCGCGCTCCCAGGGAATGACCTTGCCGTTGCCTTCAAACTTGAGGCCGGTGACGCTGGAGATGGGGCCGGCCGGGCCGTGTTCGCCCGGAATCCACTTGGGATAGTAGATGGTGAGCGGGCCAGGCTTGACCGGGATCACCTCGTGCGAACGCAGCAGCTTCTGCGGAGTTTTGGTGGCGTCGACGGTGAGGGAGATGGTTTCACCTGCCAAGGCCACGGAAGTGGTGAGCAGCAGAAGCGAGGCGAAAAACAGAAGCGAGCGAAGACGGCTGCGAGACATGCAAATGCTCCTTGTGTGAAGAGAGAAAACCCTACCGGTGCATGATAGCGCCCGAGGGCTTTAAGGTGCGTGTGCGGGTGGCGCGGGCTCAGGATGCTGCTGCGCAGGGACGGACGGGTTTCGTGCAGCCTTCGCCGGCGACGGTGGTCCACTCGCGCACATACCAGCGCTTGACCAGGCCGCTGGTGACGTAGGGATCGACGCGGGCAAAGTCTTCGGCGACGGCGGGCGAGTCGCCTTTGAACAGCAGCAGTGCGCCGTCAACGGGGTTGGCCAGCGCGCCGCCCAGCATCAGTTCGCCGCGCTCGCAGGCCGCCCAGGCAAGTTCAAGATGGGCATTGCGAAACTCCGCGCGGCGGGCCAGGTAATCGTCACCGGCTTCATAGAACAGCAGGTAGTGCATTCCAGTTCGCGCTCCTCTCGTGGCGGGTTGCCTTGACAATCAGACCATGGCGGCGAGGACGGCGTCGGCGAACTGGCTGGTGCCGGCGGTGCCGCCTACGTCGCGGGTGAGGGTCTTGCGCTCGGCGTAGACGGCTTCGAGCGCGCTTCTGCACCTTGTCCGCGGCGGCCATTTCGTCCAGATGGCGCAGCATCAGGACGCGCTGACTGCAGCAGCGCGGTGGGGTTGGCAACGTCCTTGCCGGCGATGTCGGGCGCGGAGCCGTGCACGGCTTCAAAGATGGCGCACTCGTGGCCGAGGTTGGCGCCGGGGACAAGGCCGAGGCCGCCGACCAGGCCGGCGCAGAGATCGCTGACGATGTCGCCGTAGAGATTTTCCAGCAGCAGCGTGTCGTATTGGCAGGGATTCATGACCAGCTGCATGCAGGTGTTGTCGATGATGTGCTCGCCGTAGAAGATCTCCGGGAAACCCTCGGCGACCTTGCGGGCGCAGCGCAGAAACAGGCCATCGGAGAGCTTCATGATGTTGGCCTTGTGGATGGAGTGAATCTTCTTGCGGCCGTGCTTGCGCGCGTACTCGAAGGCGAACTTGGCGATGCGCGTGGAGCCTTTTTCGGTGATGACCTTGATGGCTCTCGACGACGCCGGGAACGACTTCGTGCTCCAGGCCCACGTACTCGCCCTCGGTGTTTTCGCGGACGATGATCAGGTCCACGCCGGGCCAGTGGGTCGCCAGGCCGGGAAGATTCTTGATGGGGCGGAAGTTGGCGAAGAGGTCGAACTTCTTGCGCAGGGTGACGTTGATGCTCTTGAAGCCGCCGCCGATGGGCGTGGTGACCGGGCCCTTTGAGCGCCACCTTGTTGCGCTCGATGGATTCGTAGAGCGCGGCGGGAATGTACTCGCCGAAGATCTCGAAGGCCTCGGCGCCGGCGGCGAAGCGCTCCCACTCGAACTTGACGCCGGTGGCTTCGAGGATGCGGACGACGGCTTGCGTGACTTCGGGGCCGATGCCGTCGCCGGGGATCAGGGTTACTTTGTGGGTCATGATTCAGCTCCTGGCTGCTAGCTTCTAGCTTTTAGCTCGCCTTGCTTGTTGTAAATGCCGGTGGTGCGCTTCGAACTTAGGTTCAGCACGAACAAAGCTAAAAGCTAAAAGTTAGAGGCTAGAAGCTATTTCTTCGTCTTTCCTGCCGCCCAGCAGGCCTTCCAGCTCTTCCTTGAATTCGCGCACGTCCTTGAAGTCGCGGTAGACGGAGGCGAAGCGGATGTAGGCGACCGTGTCGAGGTCTTTGAGGTGCTGTCATGATCAGCTCGCCGACTTCGCTGGTGGTGCGCTCGCGCTCCGGGGCGTCCATCAGAAAGCTCTCCGTCGCGTCGACGATGGCTTCCAGCTTGCTGGCCGGGACGGGACGTTTTTCGCAGGCGCGGAGCAGGCCGCTCAGGACCTTCTGGCGGTCGAAGCGCTCGCGGCGGCCGTCTTTCTTGACGACCATGTAGGGGATTTCGTCGATGCGCTCGTAGGTGGTGAAGCGGCGGTTGCAGCTCTCGCACTCGCGGCGGCGGCGGATGGAGTCGGCTTCCTTGCTCTCGCGCGAGTCGACAACGCGATCCTGCCCGAAACCGCAATAGGGACATTTCATGGTTAGATTGATTTTAACCGGAATGGCCGTGAATCTCGACGCGGAGTCGTTCTGCTCCCAGCTTGCGGCGGCTGGAGGGATGGTTGCCGTGGCCGTGCGAGCCGTCGAGCGAGTTCGATTCCCCAACAGGTCGGCGCGGTAGACAGGCGGAAATCGTGCCGCCGATCCAGTGTCAACGAGGAAAGATGCGGTACTCCACGCTCAGCCGATTGTGCCGCATATCTGGAGTCGCATAGGTGCGGTGGAGAATGCTGTTGAGGAAGACCAGGCCATCGCCCAATTCAAGCTCCGGCGCCCAGAATTCCTGCGGCGCGAACCGCCGCCGCAAGGCCGCGTCGTCGAGTTCCGTGAAGTGCAGCAAGGCTGGTTGACGGCTGCGTACAAACTCCAGGCCAGGGCTGTCTCTGCCGCAGGGATTCAACGGAATCCAGCAGGTCAGCAGTTCGGTCATCGGAATCACCGGCCCGGATACCGAAGGAAAACGGACTCCCAATGCTCCGTCCTGGTGCCAGCTATGAGGATGGTATTCGGGAGCCGAAGCCTGAAGCGGGGCAAACTTCTTCCGCACCCACGATTGTTCCAGGTTGCAAGTCCACGCACAGCCCATGGCTTGCGAAAGCAATGGTTCAAGGCCGGGGGTGGAGAGAGGGGCCAGCAACTCCTCCAAGCCGCCGCAACCAAAATCCGTTAACGCAGTCAAAAGCAGCGAATGAGAAAAGCGGTTGAACCGGTAGCGCTCTGGAAGCGATCTACTAGTTCCGATCGCATCGAAGCAGCGCGCCGCCGCATCCTTCAACGCGTCCTGAGAACCCTTCGCAAAAGCACCCCGCAACAGCGCAATACCCTGTTCCCGCAGTTGCGTTGCCGGATCGGATACTGGATCGAGGAGCACCACCCGGAATCTCCTTTCTCGAGCCCAATCTCCTCGCAAGAATTCAGGGGATGGGGATCAGCAGCGCTTCGCTGGCGGCGGCGGTGAGGCTGTCGAGGGACATCAGGTAAGCCGTGAAGGCGGGCAGCAGGGCATCCATGTGCCAGAGCATCTCGGCGTTGTCCCAGGCGGCCTCGCGGGCGGCGCTCATGCTGAAGGCGGCGATCTTGTTGTCGAGGTCGGCGACCGGGGGCAGGGCGTCGCCGAGCAGGCGCAGGTGCATGTCGATCTCGGCCTGCTGGATGAGGCCGTCGAGGGTCGAGTTGATGGCGGTGAAGTCAGCGTACTGGGGTGTGCCGTGCTGCGGCTCGATATTATCGGCCTTGCAGAGGGCGAGGACGGCCTGGGGCAGATCGTGGTTGATGTGGGCGTTCATGCCGGCCATGCCAAACTGGATGCGGGCCAGCTGGGTCTGGTTGCGGCGGGTAAAGAGCGCCTGCCAGCAGCCGGGCGTGGATTGGCCACCCAGCGAGCTCTGGATGGCGCGGAAGTAGAAGCCGGCAAAGCCCACGTCGAGGGCAGCCATCCATTCGGGGTTGAGGAAGCCGTTGGCGTTGACCCGCGCCTCGACCGCCTGGGTAACCTGCATGTAGAGCAGGTTGAACCATTTGAGACCGTCGCCGTTGATGCAGATTGAGTCGATGGCCTGCATGGTGGCGACGACCTCGGGGATGGTCTGCGGCGTGGACTGGACGGAAGCGAGCAGATCGGAGTCGTAGGGAAACATGGTGGGCCATTCTAGCTTGGGAAGATGGGGGTTGGGAAGCGGCGTTGACAGGCAACCGTGCCGCTGCAACACTGTTTGACCATGGAAGTCCCGTTTACATCTGAGCAGCTGGCGGAGCTGACGCGGATTGCCCGTGACGAGGGCACAACTCCGGCCCAATTGGTGCAGGAGGCCGGTCTGCGACTGATCGAAGACGATGCGCGCTTCCGCGAGGCGATGCGCCAGGGGATGAATGATAGTGGAGGTCTTTTTGCGGCCAGGCCAGAGGCTGACGCCGCCTGGCTGCCCGAATTGCCGGATCAGCCAATCATGGAAGCTCCGCAAAAGCTCTGCCCGCTGTGCGGACACCGGTTCAAAGGCAATGGATGGGACGGAATCGACGCGCATTGGCGAGCCAGGCACGAAGCCACAATGCCCTATGAGCGGGCCTGGCCATTGATTCGATCGGGAAGATACGAGTTCCGGGCGCTTCGGTGAGTTCCGAGGTGCGCGGGCTAGCTAAGAAATTCCGCAATGGCGGCGACAACCGTTTGCTGCTCGTCTTCCCTCAGCTCCGGGAAGATGGGCAAGGCCAGCACTTCGCGGGCGGCGCGCTCGGCTTCGGGGAAGTCTCCATGCCTGTAGCCGAGGGACTTCAGGGCGTCCTGCATGTGCAGCGGGACGGGGTAGTAGACCTCGGAGCCGATTTTGCGGATGGAAAGGAACTCGCGCAGGGCGTCGCGGCGGCGCGTGCGGACGACGTACTGGTGCCAGACGTGGTGAGTTCCGGGAACTTCGTGCGGCAGGACGACGCCGTGGGTTGGATAAGGACCTGACTCGGCCAGGCCGGCGGCGTGAAACAGGGCGTGGTACTTTTTGGCGACTGCCCGTCGGGCATGGTTCCAGCCGTCAATGTACTTGAGCTTGACGGAGAGGATGGCGCCCTGGAAGCCGTCGAGGCGGGCGTTCCAGCCGATCTCGTCGTGGTAGTAGCGGCGGCGCATGCCGTGCTGGCGGAGGGCGCGTGCGCGCTCCGCCACGTCATCGGAGTTGGTGGTGACCATGCCGGCATCGCCGGCAGCGCTCAGGTTCTTGGTGGGGTAGAAGCTGAAGGCGGCCGCATGGCCAAGCCCGCCCGCCTTTGCCCCCTGCCATTCGGCGCCCCAGGCCTGGGCGGCGTCCTCAATCAATTTGATTCCATGCTCTTGTCCGAGACGGGAATAGGCTTTCCAGTCAGCAGCTTGGCCGTACAAATGCACGGGGAGAATGGCCTTCACCGCTTCGCCTTGCGGGCCTTTCAGAACAGTTCTCCACGGCAGTCGGGGCCAGGTTGAAGGTGGTTGGGTCGATGTCGGCCAGGATGGGTGTAGCCCCGGCGCGAAGAATGGCGCTGACCGAGGCAAAGAAGCTGAAGGGCGTGGTGATGACGGCCTCGCCGCGGTTTACTCCGGCCGCGGCCAGAGCCAGCCAAAGCGCGTCGGTTCCCGAGGAGCACCCGATGGCATGGGCCACACCAAGCTGGGCGGCGGCGGCACGTTCAAACGCGCCTACCGGCTCGCCAAGGATGAACTGCTGCGTCTGAAGTACATGATCGAGGGCCTCGAGCAGCTCCTGGTGGATCGGAGCGTACTGGCGCTTGAGGTCCAACATTGGAACGGGCATCGGTACAGGCGCCGGGGCAGGCTTCTGCTCCGGGCGGGGCTGGTCCGAGGCGGATGGAGCGGCAGAGGTTGGTGCTGTGTCTTGCACCCAAGTATGGTAGCAGCCGGGGAAGTTCCTATGTCCCAGAGAAGGGAACGGAGAAGGAACGACCGGGGGACTCGGGTGAGGCGAAAAAGGAGAGTTGCGGGGCCGCACGGTACTGCTGGAGATGGACCTTGCGGTTTTTCCGGGCGTTGCGGAATAGGGTGGCGAACTGCCAGGAAAGCCCATTCTGGCCCGCCTGGAGTTGAAAAGGTTGGTCAATCGTTCTATTGTTGAGCCATTACGGGAAAACGCGGCAACCGGGCTTCCGGAGCCGTTCCCGTTCATTTGTGTTTTAACCCAATGCAGTAGCATTCCAACACTTGAGAGAGAGCAGGAGATCGGCACATGGAGAACAAGCCGGCACAAAATATTCAGGACACATTCCTGAACACAGTCCGCAAAGACAAGACCCCCATTACGATTTATCTGGTCAGCGGCGTGAAGCTTACCGGAAAGATTCGTTCGTTTGACAAGTACTCCGTGCTGCTGGAGAACAACAGCCAGGAGCAGTTGATCTTCAAGCACGCCATATCGACAGTGGTCAGCAACCGGAGCGTGATGCATACGGAGCATCGGCCGATGGCGGTGCAGACGGGCATTGGTCTAACGCCGGTGGCGGTTGCAGCCGCAGCGCCGGCGGCTGCGGAGCAGCGATAGCTCGCGGGGATCGGCCACGATTGCCAATTGAAGACAACAGGACGGCAGGCTCGCGCGTGAGCATGGAGCGCGCTGTCCTGGTGGGAGTGGATCTGGGCCGCTCAGGCCTGGGACGGCCAGAGCGCCAGGGCAGTTCCGTAAGCAGCCGTGCGGGTGCAGTGGGTGCGCGGCTGGCAGCGGTCCGCCCGGGTTCGGAGCCTGAGGGCAGTGGACCCGTGGATGGCGGCGCGCTGGACGCAGGCAACCCCTCAAATCCTGGCTGCGGTGTGGCTCAAGGGGGGCAGGCGTATGCCTCGGCCGGGCTTGATGCCGAAGAGTCTCTGGCCGAGTTTCGCGAACTGGTGGCCAGCGCCGGTGGCCTGGTAGTTGCCGAGTTGATGCAGCGGCGGCCGCGGCCGGACCCCGCTACGCTGATTGGCTCGGGCAAGGTGGAAGAGATTGCCGGGGTTGCGGCTTCCACCGAAGCCGACCTGGTCCTGTTCGACCACGATCTTTCCCCAACGCAACTGAGGAACCTGGAAGCGGCGCTGCCCTGCCGGGTGCTGGACCGGACGCAGCTGATTCTGGATATCTTTGCGCGCCACGCGCGGACCAGCGAGGGGCAGCTGCAGGTGGAGCTGGCGCAGCTGGAGTACATGCTGCCGCGGCTCACGGGCAAGGGCAAGGCCATGTCGCAGCTGGGCGGCGGCATCGGCACCAGAGGACCAGGCGAGACGCGCCTGGAGACCGACCGCCGGCGGATTCAGGCGCGCATCGATCATTTGAAGGGCGAACTGGATGCGGTGCGCCGGGTGCGCAAGCAGCAGCGGCAGCGGCGCGAGGCGGTTCCGGTGCCCACGGTGGCTCTGGTGGGTTACACCAATGCGGGCAAAAGCACTCTGTTCAACCAACTGACGGGGGCGCAGGTGCTGGCTTCGTCGCGGATGTTTGCCACGCTGGACCCCAAGTTGCGAGCCATTGAGCTGCCCAGCCGGCGCAAGGTGCTGCTGTCAGACACGGTGGGGTTTATCCGCAACCTGCCGCACACGCTGGTGACCAGTTTCCGTGCCACGCTGGAAGAGGTGGCGCAGGCCGAGGTGCTGCTGCACGTGCGCGACGCATCATCGGCCTACGGCGAGGAACAGAAGAGCCAGGTGGAGAAGGTGCTGGGCGAGCTGGATTCGCTGGGCAAGCCGCGCATCGAAGTGATGAACAAGATTGATCTGCTCGACGGGCATGAGCGCGAGGGGCTGCTGGCGCGGGGACAGGCTGGCACAGCGGGTGAGGTTGCGGTCTCCGCGCAGACCGGCGAGGGCATGGACGCGCTGCTGGCGGCGATCGACGGCGCGCTGCACACTGATCCGCTCATGGAGACGGAGCTGCGAGGTTCCGCAGCAGGAGGGCGGCGTGCTGGCGGCCATTGACGCGGGGATGGTTGTGCACAGCCGGGAGTACGAAGGAAATTTGGTAAAGCTGAGGGTAAGCGGGCCGGCCTCGCTGGTGGGACGGCTGCGGAAATACCGGGTGCGCGGGGAATCGCAATTGAAGGAGGCCGAATGAATCCCGTTGAAGGCGAAGCTGGGCGGACCATCACCACCCTTTCCAGCCGCGAGATCTATCGCAACCCGTGGATGCTGCTGCGCGAGGACCAGATTCTGCGCTCCAATGGCAAGCGCGGCATCTACGGCGTGGTGGAGAAGGACGACGCAGCCATCATTCTCCCTGTCGACAACGGCCGCGTATGGCTGGTGGAGCAGTACCGCTACACCATCGAGGAGCGGGCCATCGAGCTGCCGCAGGGCGGATGGGAGATGGAGGTTGAGAATCCCGAAGAGCTGGCGCGCGGGGAGCTGAAAGAGGAACTCGGCCTCCACGCCGCGGAGATGACCTACCTCGGATGGAATTGGATTGCTTACGGATTCACGCGGCAGAAGCATCACGTGTTTCTGGCGACGGGATTGACGGAGACGGAGAAAGATCCGGACCCCGAAGAGCACGACCTGCAGGTGCTTTGCGTGACGGTGGCCGAGTTTGAAGAGATGATGTTCGACGGGACCATCCGCGACAACTGCACCATGGCGGCCTGGGCGATGTACCTGCTGTGGAAGTCACGGCGGGGATAGCCACCTGCGGTGAGGGCAGCCGGCGCTTGTGCGCCAATGGTTTCTTGCCTTCTCACCCTTGCGACGGAAACAAGCAGCAAGGACGGGGCCGACATCAGGATTCCGTTGCGTGGTCGGCTGCCAGGTCATCGCCCTGCCATAGCTTCTGAGAAGTCCACGGTGCATCGGGGGCGGACCAGAAACGATCTTTGGGCGGAAGGCCAAGGGGAAGAAACACCGTGGCGCACAGGTAGAGACTGCCGGTGGAGATATAGGTCTCGCCGAGGGACGGTTGATGTCCCGCCAGGCCAATGCGCAGCCAACCATCGTTGTCGAATGTGCCGGGCGGGTCGAGCGTTCGATGAAGAACGGCGGAGAGCGCGCAACGCACCTGTTCGGGTGCGATCTCTTCCGGCAACGCATGGCGCAGCGCCACATCGGCCAGAAGCTGGAAAGCGCCGCCGCGGTAGGCGATCGACCGTCCCAGGACTGGATAGCTCCCGTCGGGAGCGATGAGGCGTTCGAGCACCTGGGCATAGCGGCCGGCGCGCTCGCGGACGCCGGGAATCATCGCCGCCCAGGCTGCGTCTTCCTTGCCCAGCGTGTCGAGGATCGCCAGCAAAAAGGGGTGAATCACATAGGAGTTGTAATAGTCCCAGTGAAATTGCGGGCCATCGCCATAGGCGCCGTCTCCCACGTACCAGCTCATCAGTTCGCGCAGGGCGTAATCCACCCTCATGCGATCCCATGGCTGCCCAAGCGCAAACAGAGCGGCTTCGATGCCTGCCGCAAACAGAAGCCAGTTGTTGAAGGGCGGCTGCAGGGGCCGGGTGGCGCGCAGCGCGTCGGCCAACTGGGTGCGCACGGCAGCTTCCAGGCCGGTGTTCAACTGCCGCGGAGCGCGCAGCACGGCCAGCGCCAGAAACCCGGTGTCCACGAGGGTTTGGCCGTTAACGCCAAATTGCAGATAATCCGGGGAATTGGGATCAACTGCCGCAGCCAGTCCCTGCCGGGCCATAGCCAGAAAATCAGCCCGCAATTGGCCCTCATTGCCGGTGGATTCGCCGTGCTCCAGCCACGGGGCTATGCCGGCCAGGGTGCGCGCGAAGGCCTCCAATGGGGAGGTGGTGCGGCGGCTCTGCCCGCCCTCGTGAGCCATCTCCACCGGCATGGATGCACGCAAACGGCGCTCGTTCAAAGCACTTAACACCGGACGCGTCACGCGCTGCATCTGGCCCAACCAGAACGCGCGATCGCCGGCGAGCGGCGATGCGGAGGTAGCAGCGCCTGCAACCGGGCCTGGAAATGCGGTTGCCAGCCCGGTTGCCAGAGTCGATCTCAGCAGATCGCGCCGCAGCATCGAAATCCCCTTTGGATCTGCTCTACACGGGGTGGAATTTGTTGAGAGCGCGAACGGTGAGCAGAATGAAGATGACCAGCACCGCCAACTGCGAGAACGCAAAGCCCGGGGCTGTCTGCGTAGGCGCGATGGAGTGGAGCGCCGGAACCTTGGCGAAGCCCTGGGCAACAAGTACGAAGAAATTGAAGTAGAAGGCAACGCAAACGGAAACGACGTAGGTCCCGCGCCAGGGGCCTGCAAGCGTTTTGACGTAGAGTGCCACAATGGCCAGGATGAGCGCGATCATCGAGAGGATTCCCAGGATGATGCCTGGAGTAATGCCATTGAACGGGAACAGGAACCCGGTCACGCTGGTCAGCACCGTGGTGACGAGGAAGAGCGCCGTCAGAATGCCGAGGCGCAGCGAGTTGAGCAGTCCGTAGATGATGAATATCCCGGCGCCTATTCCAATCAGGCTCAGGAACACGTGGAGAAAAGTGAATTGAGCCAGGCTCAAACCAAGGATCATGGTAGTGTCCTTTCATAAACGGAGAAGGTGCTTTCTATTCTCCATGCGCACCGGTGCATCCCGGGCGTGCGAGGATGCGGACAACTTAGTTGGCATCCGCTTACAGCGCGGTGGTGAGCAGGCCTTCGACCTTCGCATCCAACTCGCGGGCGACTTTCAATGCGGCCAGACTAGCATAAGGCGCGAGATAACTCTCCATTTTGTCGTAAGAAAGGTGAACGCCGTCATCTCGCTCGTCAATGAGGATGGTCACCGGCGCATACGAGGCTGCGTCGTGCACATGCTCTGCCATCTGTTTCATGATGAGCGGGTTGCCGATAACCAGACGCAGGATCTTCGGGGCGGTTGGGCCGCGCTCCTTGGAAAGAATCTGGCCCATGTTGAACCGCGTGAACTCCATGAACCCGGAGGGGCCGAGGAAGCCGTGGATCACCTGCTCCAGTTCCTGCCAGGAACCTGCGGCGGAGACTTTCATGCCGAATTCACGCATGTCGGGATGGCCAACCGCGGCTTCAAGCGTCGCAAGCACCTGCGCGAACGGTTTAGCGGAGACCAGGCTCACGCGCTCAACTGAAATCTGAAGAATAGACATTGGTCACCTGCCTGCGGATTTGGATGTCAGCGGCAGGGAGGCTCGGTTCAAAATAATCTGTCGAACTTCCGCGCTTCAATGCGGAGCGACTTGAGGGTCGGGCACCATCGACCGGGCCCAACGGACAACTGTGCTACCAGACCACCTTGTAGACGTTGCCCTTGCTGTCCACGGCCACGCCGTTGTAGCCGGCATGCGGATCGGAGAACAGGCACTCGACCTGGATCACGGTTCCCCGGTCCCCCTTGGCAACAACCTGTCTTACGCGCGTTCCTACGATCGAGGCCAGGAAATACCCCGGACCATAGATCGCATCCCAGGCGAAGGCGAGATTGGGTTGCGGCAGGTAGGCGCCGGGGTCTTGTGGAGTCCTTGTATTTACGAACGAGGGAACGACAAAGGTCCATTTACCCTGGAATGACTCGCCGCCTGGTTGCGACAGCGTGAACTTCCCGGAGTTCGTTCCAGAGAATTTCGCGGTGATTACCGGCGGAGGAGCTTGGGCGGCGAGTGGTCCACGGACGGGATAAAGCGTCTCTCCGAACGCGGCCGCGTATCCACAAATCATGCAAATGCTCAGCAGTATGAGGACGAACCTGGCTTTCATGGGTGATCCTTTGTTGCTAAGACATCGCGGCAGGCATGCAGGTTATGCGGGAATTTGCGCTTTATCCGCGCTCCTCAATCGGGAGGTAGGGTGAGGGGTACTCGGGGCCAATGTACTCCGCGCGGGGGCGGATGAGGCGGTTGTCGTCGAGCTGCTCGATGACGTGAGCAGCCCAGCCGGAGATGCGGCTGATGGCGAAGATGGGGGTAAACAGATCCACGTCGATGCCCAGCATCGTGTAGGTTGAGGCCGAGTAGAAGTCGACGTTGGCGTTCAGGTTCTTTTCCGCCTTGATGTAGAGCTCGATGGCGCGGGAATAATCAAACCACTTGGTCTGGCCGGAGTCTTTTCCCAACTGCTCGCTCATGCGGCGCAGGTGGGTGGCGCGGGGGTCTTCGGTCTTGTAGACGCGGTGCCCGAACCCCATCACCTTTTTCTTGGCTGCCAGCAGATCTCTGACGTACTCGGTGGGATCGGCGCCGGCTTTGTCGATGGCGTAGAGCAGGCGCATGACACCCTCATTGGCGCCGCCGTGAAGCGGCCCTTTCAGCGCGCCCAGGGCGCCGGTAACGGCGGAGTGGATGTCGGAGAGGGTGGCGGCGATGACGCGCGCGGCGAAGGTGGAGGCGTTTAACTCGTGGTCGGCGTGGAGGATGAGGGCGATATCGAGGGTGCGGGTGGCCGTCTCTGAGGGTGGGGTGCCGTTGAGCATCCACAGGAAGTTGCCCGCGTGGGAGAGCGAGCGGTCGGGTGGGACAATCTCAAGGCCCTTGCGCAGGCGGTCATAGATGGCCACGATCATGGGAATCTGGGAGGTGAGATTGTAGGCCTTGCGGACATTGGCGTCGTGGGTATTGTCGCGCTCGTCGGCATCGTAGAAACTGAGGGCGGAGACGGCGGTGCGCAGAATCTCCATGGGCGTGGCGGAGGTGGGAAAGCTGCGCAGCATATCGACGATGCGCTGATCGAGCACGCGCGCCAGCGCCAGTTGCGCGGAGAACTCGCGCAGGGACAGTTCATTGGGCAGAATGCCGTTCCAGAGCAGGTAGGTGGTTTCCTCGAATGTGGACTTCTCGGCCAGTTCGTGAATGTCGATGCCGCGGTAGGACAACACACCGGCCTCGCCGTCGATCCAGCAGATACCGGAGTTTGCCGCAACAATTCCTTCCAAACCCTTGCCCGCGGTAGCAGTTGCCATAGCCTTCGGAGCTCCCTCTAACAAATTGATGTGGATAAATGATGAAGTCGGTCGAAGCGGCGGTGAACGGACCCAAATGGGGGTCCCTGCGCCGATTTGCAGTAAAGATGTTTATAACGCAGCGATTGGATGGTTGTCACGGAGGGTTGGATGCGCGAACGGGAAATGGTGGGATTTCGCGGTGCGGCGCCGGCACTGGCAGCACGTCCGGAAGCTGGGCGGGGTGTGGGCGCAGAGCCAATTGTGAGGGATGCAAAGGGGCGGGTGCGTTTTTTCCTGCACGGGTGAGACAGGTTCGGTATTCTGGTGACACCCCAAGAGGGGCCCTCGAAGCGCATTCCAGGAAGAATGGCTTCGCTTGGGGTAGGTAGAATTCCGCTCTCGCATCGTCGAATTTGACGGTGGGGGAGGGAAAAACACACGGTGAGCTGCACGGCCGAGGCCCGGAGAGCGGGTTGCCGTTTGGTGAGCCAGAAGAAGAAAGGGAGACCCATGAGTGAAGAATTTGTTGAACAGGCGCCGAGAACGATTGCCCCAGCCGCGGTGTTTGCGGCGATTGCAGTTGCTGCGCTTTTGGGGATTGGCGGGCTCATCTGGAGCTACACGCTGAGTGGAAAGGTGACGACGCAGCAGCAGGAACTGGCCGACGCCAAGGCGCAAGACGTGAAGCTGGAGGCGCAGTTGCGAGAGACCGACGCGCGGCTGGCCGTGGCTACCGACGAGCTGAAGACCTCACTGGGCCTGACCCAGAAGCAGCTGGACACCCGCGCCGAAGAGTTGCAGACTCGCGAACAGAAGGTTGAGGCGAGCGCGGCCCGGCTGGCGACGGAGCAGAAGCAGACAGCGGGACAGGTGGCTGCAGTTTCAAGCGCCGTGAGCGACGTGAAGACGGACGTGGGCGGCGTGAAAACCGACGTAGCCAAGACGCAGAGCGATCTGGCGGTCGCCGTGAGCCAGCTGACCTCGATGCGCGGCGACCTGGATGGGCACAGCACGCTGATTGCGCGCAACGCCCAGGAGCTGGAGATTCTGAAGCACAAGGGCGATCGGAACTACTACGAGTTCACGCTGGTGAAGGGTCAGAAGAAGCCGGTGGGGACGGTGAGCCTGGAACTGAAGAAGGCCGACGCCAGGAAGAGCAAGTTCACGATTGTGGTGTATGCCGACGACAAGGAGTACGAAAAGAAGGACAAGAACCTGAACGAGCCACTGCAGTTCTATGCAGGCAAGGATCCAATGCTGTATGAGATTGTGGTGAACAACGTGAGCGCCAAGAACACGGTGACAGGCTACCTGTCGACGCCGAAGGGCGCTCCCGCGCCGGCCGCTACTGGACAATAACCGGAGTGTGGGGCGCGAGAGTGAAACTGGGCTGATACTGCAAGCCGAACGTAAAGTCCAGGCTTTTCCGCGCGCCCCATTGCTGCTCGGTAAGACGGAAGGCTGACGCGATGGTTCCCTCGACGGTTTGACCCGGGGGGATGGTGACCTGCGGAGAGAGCGCCTTCCCGTGGGGCACGGGCATGTTCGGGTACGCGAGGTAAATACGGTCGTAGTCTGAGGCCGTGGCGGCGTAGCTGGAGTGGATGCCGTCGTCGAACGTGGCGTTGGTCATGATGTTGCGCAGGAAGAGCGGCTTGTCGCTCTGGTTTTTCAACTTGATCAGCGCAAAAACAAACACCTGATCGTAAGTCTCCTTGGCCATGGACGCGCCGTTGGCGTCGAAGCCGGAGGTTTCCGTGTGCTGGGGATGGACCCAGACCTGCTCGATTTCGCCGGTCAAGACGGGCGGCTTGATGTTGGCGATAAAGTAACCGGCGATGGCCAGGCTGACCAGCACCGCGGCGAAGATGCCGGCGGCGATTGGGTGGCTGGAGCCCTTGGTGAGTTCTTCGCCACGGGCGGCGTCGTCGAGTTCGGAAGAGTCCTGCTGAAGAAGGCTCATGCGCCCTTATCTTATTACCGATTGGACGAGGCGGAACACAAATTTCGCTCGGAGCAAGGGGGGAGTACCTAATCTTTCGTGCCGGCGGGGGTGACTTTCGGGCCATATCATGGCCGGGGCCGCAAGGCGGCGAGGAAGGCTTCGGGGGCCAGGGTGTTCAGCACATCCTGCGGCCCGAGCCAGGCGCGGCGGAGCTGGCGGATGCCGTAATCCATCTTGCCCAGGTTGCGGGCGTCGTGGGAGTCGGTGTTGATGACGATTTTGCAGCCGAGTTCTTTGGCCAGGCGGAGGTCGCGGTCGTTGAGGTCGAGCCGCTCGGGGGCGGCGTTGTGCTCGACGGCTACGCCCAGCTCCGCGGCGCGGCGCGAGGATCAGGCCGAGATCGAGGGCGAAAGGCTCGCGGCGCAGAAGCAGGCGGCCAGTGGGATGGCCGAGGATGCGGACGTAGGGATTCTCGATGGCGCGGAGGATGCGCGCGGTCATCTCTTCGCGGCTTTGGTCGAAGCGGGTGTGAACACTGGCGATGACGATCTCCATCTGGGCGAGGACTTCGTCGTCGAGATCGAGGGCGCCGTCGGCGAGGATGTCGACCTCGATGCCGGTGAAGACGCGGATGCGGCCCTCCATCTCCGCATCGACTTCGCGGATGCGCAGGATATGCTCGAGGGCCCGCTGGTCGTCGAGGCCGTTGGTCATGGCCAGGTTCTTGGAGTGGTCGGTGATGGCGATGTACTGGTAGCCGCAGCGAGCGCGGCTTCGGCCATCTCGCGGATGGTGTTGTGGCCGTCGGTGGCGTTGGTGTGCATGTGCACGTCGCCGCGGATGTCTGATTTTCCGATAAGTTGTGGAAGGCTGCCGTGCGCAGCAGCCTCAATCTCGCCCAGGTTTTCGCGCAGTTCGGCGGGAATCCAGTCCATGCCCAGGGCGGCGTAGATCTCTTCTTCGGTGGCGGCGGCAACCACGGACTCGTCGTCCAGCCGGGCCAGGGCCCACTCGCTGAGGGTGTAGCCCATTTTGAGGGCGCGCTGGCGCAGGGCCACGTTGTGGGCCTTGGAGCCGGTGAAGTATTGCAGGGCTGCGCCGTAGGAGGCTGAAGGGAGCAGGCGGACATCGACCTGGAGGGCGTTGGAGAGATAAAAGCTGACCTTGTTGTCGCCCTTGGCGATGATGCTCTGGATGCCGGGATAGGCGGCGACGTATTCGACGGCAGCGGCAGTGTGCTCCGGTGCGCAGGCGGGGCCGGTGACCAGCAGATCGAGGTCGCCGCAGGTTTCGCGGCCACGGCGCAGGGAGCCGGCAGGGGTGACGCGCTCGATGCCGTCGAAGGCCAGCAGGTAGGCGGCGATGCGCTGGGCGGCTTCTTCGGCCACATCGATGCGGTAGCGGCCGGCGCTGCGGCGGTAGTCGTCAATGCCTTTGCGCAGCTTCTCGATCTGCTTTTCGCCCATGCGCGGCAGGCCGGTCAGGCGGCCGGCTTCAATGGCGTCGGCGAGCTGCGTCGATGCTGGCGATCTGCGCGGCGGACCAAAGCAGGGCGACGGTCTTTGGGCCCATGCCGGGGAGCTTGAGGAGTTCAAGCAAGGCTGGACCCGTACTTGGCGAGGAGTTCCTCGCGCAGGGGGAGCGTGCCGGTGGCCGCGATGGCCTGCAGGTTGGCGGCCATGCCTTTGCCGATGCCGGGAATTTCAAGCAGGCGGGCGGTATCGGGCGCCGCGGTGGTGAGGTCTACCGTGGTTTGCTCGGCGGTTTCGGCGGCGCGGCGGTAGCTGCGGATGCGAAAGCCGTCGCCGCCATCGATCTCAAGCAGGTCGGCGGTTTCCGAAAGCAGGCGCGCCATGGTGGGGTTGTCCATGGCGGAAGGGTAGCAAAAGACAGGGACCGGGGAACAGGGGCCAGGGAACAGAGCGCGGAGGGCCGGAGGAGGGTTGCGGCTTTGCGCCAGCCTGGGCGGGGAGGGCCAAAAACCACCGGGCCAGCGGCACAGTTAGATTTCAGGATGCTGCAGGGGTAAACCGGGTAGTGACAGAGGGGGTGAATTTGGGCGCAAGCTTGGCGCACCACCTTGCGATGGTCGTGCGTTTACGCCCTGTTAATCCGCGCCGCTAGGCTGCGTTGTGGGCGGCGTCCTTGAAGCGGACCACAGCATCCGCCTGGGGACCTTTCTGACCCTGGACGATGTCGAACTCGACTTCATCGCCCTCCTTCAGCGTTTTGTAGCCGTCCAGCTGGATGGATGAGTAGTGGACGAATACATCTGGCCCGTCTTCGCGTCCGATGAATCCGTAGCCCTTGGCGTTGTTAAACCACTTGACCTTCCCTTTGTACTGAGCCACAGGCTCCCTCTTTCTTTGCTTCGTGCGAGGAATCCGGGAAGTGAGGGGAATCACACCCGGTAAATGATAAGACGCCAGCGACGGGGGAAAGGTTGATTCATTCCTCCAGAGTTCATTTCACAAAGTGGGATTGCGGTTTAAAGAAAATGAGGTTGGAGCCAGTTGGGAATAGGGCGAGAGGATGTGGAAACCAGCCCGATTCTCGGATGAGGATTGCAAACATAAGGAGTTCGAAGGGAAGCGACGCTGATTCTGCTGGTCTTAGGCAGGCATGATCGCTCTGCCTGGAAAGCCGCTACCGATTCCGGCGGTGCGGCTTTTCAGGCGGTTGAGCCAGCCAACTACTTTTTCCGTTTCCCGGCGAGAAGACGGGAATAGAGCAGGACGCTGGTCAGGGTCTTGCCATCCTTGATGGCGCCCTTCTCGATCATCTTGAGCAGGTCAGAGAGCTTGACCAGGCGGAAATCGATCTCTTCATCGTCTTCAGGATGGGCGTCGCCGGCGACCAGGCCTTCGGCGAGGAAGATTTTCATGGATTCACCCAGGAAGCCGGGGCTGGCGTAGTACTCGACGAGCGGCTTCCACTTTTTGGCGGCGTAGCCGGTCTCCTCGGCCAGTTCGCGCCTGGCGCCGGCGAGCGGGTCCTCGCCGGGATCGAGCTTGCCGGCGGGCAGTTCCCACAGGTACTGGTTGGCGGCATGGCGATACTGGCGCTCGATGACGATCCAGGGATTGCGCTTGTTTTTGGAGCTGTCGATGGCCAGGATGACAACGCTGCCGTTGTGGCGGATGACGTCGCGCTCGCTGGGCTTGCCGCCGGGCTCGAGCAGCTTGTCGTGAAGGACGCGGAAGAGCGGGCCCTGGTAGACCACCTCGGAACTGAGGAGTTGGGCGGTTTCAACGGCAGGCTCGGGCGCTTTGGCCAGCTTGCGGGCCTTGGGCTTGGGGGTCTTGGGCTTGACGGATTTGGCCGGCTTGGTTTTGGCGGCTTTCTTCGCGGGCTTCTTGGGGGTGGCGGACTTGACTGACTTCTTGCTGCTCGGCATTGCGATTGATCTCTCCTGGGTGCGCGATCGGGTAAATGAACGCGCATGCGCTCTCAGCAAAAGTATACGCACCAGGGGGTAGACGGACTGTGCTGGAGCAGACGGTTGTGCATCGATTCGGTGCGGCGTGGCATCCTTAACTGAGCCCGATTGAAATCCTGCCTGTGCCGCCGTGGCTCCGAACGCAGTAATGCGGTCGGCATGGATTGCGGGGAGTCAAAATTCTAAACACCATGAGAGAACCTTGCTGACCGCAGACTGCTATCCCATCACCGTGGCGCCGGGGTTGCACCGGCTGTTTCTGGACTACTGCGCAGGCGATGCGGGCGCGCGGCGGTTCTATGCGTCTCTGCCGCCGGACGCGGGCTGGCAGGCTCGGCCCGCTGTTCCGGAGCACTGGCCGGAATTAGTGCGGCTGCTGGCGGAGCAGAACGCGGTTTCGCCCGGGTCGGCGGGCGAGCGGGCGCTGGAGGCGCTGCGCCATGGCGCGGGTACGGTGGTGACCGGGCAGCAGGTGGGGTTGTTCGGCGGGCCGCTTTTTACTCCGTTCAAGGCGGCTACCGCGGTGGCGCGGGCACGCACGGCAACGGCAGCCGGAAGCGCGCATGTGCCCATCTTCTGGCTGGCCAGCGAAGACCACGACTTTGCCGAGATCAATCACGTGGTGTTTCCCGCCGGGCGGGAGTTGCGCAAGCTGGTGTACGCGGAGAACGCAGCCGGCCCGGCGCAGGCGGTGCCAGTGGGCGGCATTGTGCTGGACGAGCGGATTACACCTCTGGTGGATCAGGCGTGGGATCTGCTGGGCGGGTCGGATGCGATGGATGCGCTGGCCGCGGCTTACCAGCCGGGGCGGACCTTTGCCCAGGCGTTTCGAGAGTTTTACGCCAAGGCATTTGCGGCGCAGGGTCTGCTGGTGCTGGACGCCGGCGGACGCGCGATGCATGGACTGGGTGCGCCGGTTCTCAAAGCGGGGCTGGAGCGGGCGGACGAGCTGCATGCGGCGCTGGTTGCGCGAAACGCAGAGCTGACAGCGGCCGGCTACCATGCACAGGTGGCGGTTGGAGCGCAGTCGAGCTTGCTTTTTTTGCTGGATGAGAAGAGCGGGGCGCGGGTGGCGCTGAAGCGGATTGCGCCGAGCGCCGCCGAGCCTGATGGATTGTGGCAGGCGGGGCGCCTTAGCTTTTCTACGGCCGATCTGGTGGGGATTCTGGAGAGCGAGCCGGAGCGGATTTCGCCCTCGGCCTTGTTGCGGCCGGTGTTTCAGGATTTTCTGCTGTCGACTTCGCTGACCATTGGCGGCCCGGCGGAGATTGCTTATTTTGCGCAGTCGGCAGTGCTCTTTGAACGGATTCTGGGGCGGTTGACGCCGGTGCAGCCGCGGTTCTCAGGGACGCTGGTGGAACCGGCAATTGGCGAGGTCGTGCGCAGGCACGAGCTGAGCCTGGAACGCGTGTTTGCGGAGAGCGCGGACTCGCTGGCGCAATTGCTGGCGGCGCGGGCCATGCCGGTGGAGGGCAAGCAGAGGATTGCGGCGGCCGGGAAGGCGCTGGATGCGGAGCTTGAGCCGCTGCTGGAGTGGATGAGCAGCGTGGACGCGGGGCTGGGACGGTCAGCGGGAACGGCGGCGAGCAAAATGCGCTACCAGATGAACCGGCTGCGGCGGCTGGCGGCCAACTTTCAACTGCAAAAAGAGGCTTCGCTGGGACGGCACGCGCAGGCCATCAGCCAGGCGCTCTATCCGGGCGGCGTGCTGCAGGAGCGTGTGCACGGAGCGGCGTTCTACCTGGCGCGGTATGGATTTGAACTTCTGGAAGAGATCAGCGTGCAGGCGGAGAACACCTGTCCGGGGCATACCGTGATGTGGCTTTAGTCAGCGGGTGAGCGCCCCTTCGGGGCAGGCGAGTTAGCCAGTCAGCAAGCATTTGAAGTCCAGCCTGATCACTGCTCCATCATGGCGCGGAGGGCGGCTGCGTGTTCCGGGGGCAGGGGCTTCTTGTTCAACTGGTCGTCGCAGACCACGTGGGCCGTTTCGCCTTCGGCCAGGAGCGTGCGCTCTTCTCCCTCATGGGCTGCTTCGCGCAGGATGCGATAAGCAAACTTGATGACCGAGCTGCGTAGCAGGGAGGGACGGGTCTCAATGACGATGCGGTCGTCGTAGCGGGCCGGGGAGCGGTAGCGGCAACTGGCTGCCACCACGGGCAGAATGCACTGGTGGTCTTTTTCCAGCTGGCTGTAGGCCAGGCCAAGGGAGCGCAGCAGTTCGACGCGCCCGATCTCAAACCAGACCAGGTAGTTGGCATAGTAGACAATGCCCATCTGGTCGGTTTCAGCGTAGCGGACGCGGACTTCGGTGGATATGGACATAGGGATCAGGGTTCAGGGATCTTGGGCCCGGGGGACGCAATCTGATCCCTGAACCCTGATCCCTCGTTTTACGGTTTGAAGTGGGTGAACATGGGCAGCTTGGTGACGTCGTTGAAGATGACAAAGGCAAAAAAGGCGATGAGGACGACGAAAGCCGCCTGGTAGATGCGCTCCTTGATGTTCATGCCGATATCGCGGCGAATGACGCTCTCGATGATGAGCAGCAGGATGAGGCCGCCGTCGAGGATGGGGAAGGGCATCAGGTTGAGGATGCCCAGGTTGAGGCTGATGGCCGAGGCGAGGCCCAGCTTGGGCAGCCAGCCCTTGCTTTCTGCCGCGTCGCCGGCCATGCGTGCAATGCCGACCGGGCCGGAAAGCTGTGACATGGAGACCTTGTGGGTGAAGAGGCGGCCCAGCACTTCGATGATCAGGGAAGAGTTCTCCGCGCAGAACTCTTCTGACTTTACGGTCGCCGCCTTTAAAGGCAGCGGGTTGTCCTCGAAGGGAATGGGGGTGGGGGCAAAGCCGAGTTTCCAGCCGTTCAGGTTGGCTGGGTGGGCGACGATGGGCGGCAGAACCACGCCGTTGCGCACGACGGTGAGCACGATGGGCTTGCCCGCGCCAGTCTGCATGTAGGAAAGCAGCGACTGGACGGTATGGAAGGCATGGCCATCGACGGCCTGAATGGCGTCTCCATCCAGCAGCCCCGCCTGCGCGGCCGGCATGCCGGGCTGTACGTGCTGCACGCCGATGGGGCCGGGGACAAACTCGGGAATCATGCCCAGATCGGTGAGGTCGAAGTCGCGCCCTCTTGTCTCGGAAGGCTGATGCAGGGAGAGCGCAATGGTCTGGCCGGCGCGATCCACGGTCACGGGTACGGTCTGGCCCTGATTGATGGCGGCCCGTTCGTTGACCTGGTCCCAGCTGGGGTTGTCCACAACGTCGAAGTGGGTGATGAGGTCGCCGGGCTGGAGACCGGCCTGTGCGGCAGGCGATCCGGCAACAATCCACTCGATGGTGGTGGTTTTCACTTCGTGGCGGGGAACTTCGTTGATCCACCCGAAGTAAAAGAACATGAGGACGAAGGCGAGCACGAAGTTGGCCACCGGGCCGGCTACGCCGATGAGCATGCGCTGCCAGCGGGGATGGGAAGTGAAGGCGCCGGGGTCATTGGCCAGACCGCTCCAGGTCGAATCGTCGCCGTCGGAATCCTGGCCGGAGGCCTTTTCCACGAGTTGGATGGCTACTGGAGTGCCTGGAGTGGAGCCGGTGATCTGGTCCGGCGTTTCGCCGGTCATTTTGACGTAGCCGCCCAGAGGGAGCAGGCAGATCTTGTAGTCGGTATCGCCGTATTTGACCCCAAGCAGGCGGGGTCCGAAGCCGACGGAGAAAGACTCGACGCGCACGCCGCAGAGCTTGGCCACGGCAAAGTGGCCGAACTCATGGACCACCACCATCACCCCGACAAGGACGATAAAAGCGACGATGGAAACTACCGCCTCGTGCAGACTAAAACTGTACAGGTCAAGCATATGTAGAAGATTCTTCCCTCAAAGCAGCAATCGTGGTTCAGCCGGCTGTCAGGCGATCAATGTCCGAGCCGTTTGACGTGCCAGCCGGTCTGACGCGAGCACCTCCGCGATGGTGGCGGGATGCGCCTCCGGGGTGGCGGCGAGCACCTTTTCAATTGTACGCGGGATTCCCATGAAGGGGATGCGGCGGTCGAGAAAGGCTTCTACCGCAACTTCGTCGGCGGCGTTGAGGGCAATGCAGTGGGCGCCGCCTTTTTCCGCGGCCTCAAAAGCCAGGCGCAGGCAGGGGAAGCGCTCAAAGTCAGGCTGCTCGAAGTCCAGATGGCGGAGTGCGGCCAGGTCGAAGGTGAGCGTGGAGGCCGGGCGCTCAGGGTAAGCGAGGGCATAGAGGATGGGCAGGCGCATGTCCGTCACAGAGATTTGCGCGAGAATGGAGCCGTCGACGTACTCCACCAGCGAGTGCACTGTGGACTGGGGGTGGACAGTGACGCGAACCTTTGCAGGCGGCACGTCGAAGAGGCGGCAGGCTTCAATGATCTCCAGGCCCTTGTTGAGCATGGTGGCGGAGTCGATGGTGATGCGGCGGCCCATGACCCACGTTGGATGTTTGAGAGCCTGCTCGGGTGTGATATCGGCGAACTTGTCGAGCGGCAACTGCCGGAACGGCCCCCCGGAGGCGGTGAGCCAGATGGTCTTGACCTCCTTGTGCTCGCCCACGCGCAGGCACTGGTGAACGGCGTTGTGCTCGCTGTCGATGGGCAGGATGGGAACCTTGCGCTCACGGGCGGCCGCGGTGAGGATTTCGCCGGCGGCAACCATGCACTCCTTGTTGGCCAGGCCGACCGGTTTGCCGGCGAGAATGGCGGCGTGGGTCGCTTCCAGGCCGGCGACACCCACGATAGCGGATACCACGAAGTCAGCTTCAGGGAGGGTGGCGCAGGCGACTGTGCCGGCAGTCCCATGCACGACTTCGACGCCGCTGATGCCTGCCTGGGTGAGGCGGGCAGCGAGTGCGCCGGCAAGTTCTTCCGTTGCGAGGGAGACGACCGTTGGCCGCCAGCGAACGGCCTGGACGAAGGCTTCGTCCAGGTTGCGGCCGGCGGCGAGCGAGGCGACCTGGTAGCGGTCAGGGAACTGCTCGACGATGGAGAGGGTGCTTTGGCCGATGGAGCCGGTGGAACCGAGAATGGCGAGTCGTTTCAAAAGGCAGTTCCTAGCCCCTAGCTTAATCAGCCGGTGCGGGTGGCCGGGGTTCGCGCCATTCACTTCGCACTGGAAGCGGAGATGCGATAGCGACGGTTGGTTTCAGTTTAGACGATGCGGGCGCGCGGCTTTTCGAATGTGTGGGGAATTGGATGGGCATCGATCTGTCAGCAGCTTCCTGCCCAGGAGATCTCTGTCCTAACCCGAAGACCTGAGTACCCGTCTATACTGGCAGGCAAAGAGGGAAAGCTATGAAAAGATCTCCTCTTATGTTTGTCTGCGTGTTGCCAGCGGTGGCGATGGTCATTGCGGGGTGCATTGCCGGAAATCCCGCCAATCGGCAGCTGGAATCTCTCAGCATCAGCCCGGCAACAGCCAGCGCTAACGGTTCGGCGGTGCAATTTACGGCTACGGGCTATTGGAACACGGCGCCGACCACGATGACTCCGCAAAGCGCCAACTGGGGAGCGTGCGCCAGCGGTGCCGCAACCGACGATGTCACAGTTTCCACCTCGGGACTCGCGGCCTGCGCCAGCGGAGCGACGGGAAAATATATGGTTTTCGCATGGGATCCGGATTATGGCGGCGTGGGGGCGGTGTGTGATGTGATCACTGCCTGCGGCGCGGGATGCGGCCGGGTATCTGCAACAGCGCAGCTAACCTGCCCATAATTCCAGCGATGGATACACCTCCGGCGCGTCGGGAAAGGTGAACTGTCTTCCCTGGCAGGGGATCGAAACTTGCAATCAATGGCAAACAAAAGACAGCTAACAGCTAGTGTCCGGAGTCTAAAGTTCGCAACATAAATAACGCTGTCATCCTGAGCGAGTGATAATGATTTTGGAAAATACTGATTCAAATGAGCATAACTCAGTAGATTGTTGCCGTGTAGGAACTGTGCAGGACAATTGTGCAATTTCAGTCAATTTGGCTGCTACAGGTCCCTTGGGCATGAGGAGCCGGGTGCGTCGCCCCTTCTTCCGAAGGTGAATCTGGGCCAATACGCGATGTCGGTTCCTGCTGTTCATACTGCTAACGATAAATGATCGCAGCGATGGCCGCATCTCCGCCGCATGTTTAGTGAACAGAAACGATGAAACCGAATGTTGATGCCGCAATCAATCGAAGTCTCAGCCATGGGCTTCAGGCAACGGATAATCGCATCCGTCGTAGAAGCCTTCAGAGGCTCAGCCCTATATCCATACCCTGACTCTTTTCCTGCTTGGGAGTCTCGGCTATCTCACGTTGCGGCGGCTGGTAGGTTTCATTCGCGTTCAACGCACGAAAACCCAAGCCTGACAGCCGGGGTTGCTTTCTCTGGACTTTCGCCTCTTGTTCGCCTATGCTGATCCTGATGTCCTTCGGAATTCAGAGACGAAAGCTGTTCGTGGTGGAGTGCAAACGATGCCGGCGGGACGTGCCTGCCGGTGTAGCAGCATTCCCTTTTCAGTCCATTGTGGTCGTCTGCCCTCTGTGCGGAGAGCAGCGCCGGTATCTTCCTTCAGAGGTTGTCCTGGGAACGCCTCATCATTTGGTGGCGAAGCAGGCACGGGCGGGGCAAAGTTGAGTTGGCCCCTTCCTCGTTAGCTCGATGGCTCTGGGCTGGTTGACTCTCAGCGTCTAGTGCCTGTTCGCGGGTGGGGTGCTTTACGCCGGCACGGAAGTCATTCCCTTTTCCGCCAACCTGCACGGCGTACCCGTCAGCCGGCTTTGGTCGGCCTGATGACCGGTGGCGCGATGGGCAAAAAAATGCTCCAGGGGAGTTGGCGGGGTGTATAGTATTGCTCAACTGGGAAGGCAACCTGGCAATCCTGGCTGCCTCAAATCTGAAGCGGTCGCGTACCCTTCCGAACTGTTCCCGTGAAGACCGCATCCAGGACTGGCAACTCAAACGGCGGAGGTGAGAAACATGACCTTTGACCTCGCCGCCTTTCTAGAAGAAGCTGGAGTGGGACGAAGAGTCGTCCAATTGAAGCCCAAGCAGGTCTTCTTTTCGCAGGGAAGTTCGGCTGACTCCATCTTCTATCTTCAGACGGGCCGCGCAAAACTCACCGTCGTTTCGGACGACGGGAAAGAGGCCACCATCGCGCTTCTCTCCGCCGGGGAATTCATTGGAGAGGAGTCGCTGGCGAGCGTGGGTGGGCTGCACATGGCCACTGCCACTGCCATTGCCGCTCTGTATCAGCGCTCAGCATAGAGAGGGAGGAGATGATCCGCGTGATGCACGAGGAGCACTCCCTCTCCGAAATGTTCCTGAAATTCCTGCTGGCCCGGAGCATGCGAACCCAGGCCGATCTTGTCGATCAGCTTTTCAACTCCAGCGAAAAGCGTTTGGCGAGAATTCTCCTGTTGATGGCCGAATTTGGTGAGCCGGGTAAGCCGGAACACTTGATTCCTCCCATCACACAGGAAACTCTGGCAGAGATGGTCGGCACCACCCGGTCCCGCGTCAGCTTCTTCATGAATCGCTTTCGCAAGCTCGGCCTCATCGAATACAACGGCCGCATCCGGGTCCATAAGTCGCTGCTCAATGTGGTTCTGCACGATCAATTCCCCGAGCGTAACCCGGAGAGACCTCCTGGTTCGGCCACTCCACGTGTTCGATCAAAGCTGGCCAGAACTGGCTAGCGCGGACTTGAGGTACTGTCCTACTTCCAACTGCTCATTCTCCAACGACGCAGGTTTGCATTTGACAGTTGGGGTGCTACCGCGTAGCGTCATGACACGCGCTACCCCTTTCTCGGCCCATGCGAAACCTCTCGGCAACGAGAGGTTTCTGCACGTTTGCGCTCCAATAGAACCGCAAATCAGTACCGGGGCAACGTCTTGATCCGGCATTGGACGGCGAACGATGAAATAATATCGCCATTCCGAGTATGCCTGCCATGTGATTTTCTGCGGATCATTTGACGCCGAGATGCGCGTAATCGGGGTTTTCCTGTGCGCTTTCTGCGCGTTGTGCTTGGGCCGTAAATTACTCCATTGTTTGTTGTTGATAGCCGGGGAATTATAATGTCAGACACACAATCTGCAAGAGTGTTTTGACGGGCGAGGAGGCCAGCGTGGCAATCACCGAAGTAAGTCCGCTGGGTCAGTATCTTTCCGAGGTTCGGGCGATCCGCAAGCGGTGGAAAGTACCGAAAAGTGACGAGCTCTGGTTCCGGGCGGAGGATAGCTCCCACCGTAAGACCCACCTGCAGCCGGGGCTATACCGTCCAAAGGAGAACGGTGCGAGGCTACCGTCAACGCCAAGCCTCCTTGAACTTGAAAACCATCTTTATGAGGAATTCAGCCGCATGGGAACCCAGCTTTCCGATGCCCGTGCTCAAAGCGATGACTGGGAATGGGACTCATACTTCCTGATGCAGCACCACGGCGTCCCTACGAGGCTTCTTGACTGGTCGGACGGCGCGCTTATTGCGCTACATTTTGCCGTCGGGAACAAGGGAACTCCCGCAAGGTCCGGTGCGAAGATCTTCGTAATGGACCCATACTGGCTGCTAAAAGAGATAGCGAAGCATCCTGATCGGGCAGATGCCAAGAGCCGGTGGAAGCAGTACTGGGAGAAAAACCCGCACGATGTATACGAAAGTGATTGGGACCGTTTGTACCTTCCATCGGATGAGGAAGACGACGAAGATCCGCTCCTGGCCACCCCTGTCATCCCGATACTGTGGGATTCTCCGCACGTCACACGGCGAGTAGCGGCCCAGCGAAGTCGCTTCATGATTTTTGGTACAGATCCCAAATGGTTGTCCCAACTGAGGAAGAACCCAGATGCCCGAATTGCAATGATTTCGATTCCTCCGGCGTCGGTACCGAGTATCAAGCAGGAGCTTCGTGACGCTGGCGTCACAGAATCGGTCGTATTCCCGGATCTTGACGGTCTGGGACGCGAACTCAAACAAAGGTGGAATGCAAGGAGATGATTGGCAACCAATAGGACTCTGCTAATTTTCTCCAAAGAGGGGAACAATATATTGCGGGATGCAGGGACAATTCCAAGCCTCTGCTGGTAATTGCTGCCCCGCCCGTGTTTCGAAGCAGATCACCGCAGGAGGAATGCGCTCGGAAAGAAAATTGCCCGATATTGGGCCGGAGCGGGTGGTAGCCGGTGGCACCGTGCAGGATTCAATCACCATTGAGAAAGATCACCCGCCTTGAGCTAATGGAACGGCCAATTCGCAACATCCTCGGACGGTTGGTGACACTGAAACTGGCTTATGGAAACTTGGGGCGGTCAGTTCTTTTCTCAAGCCCGTCGGGTGGGCAAAACATGGCGCTCCGGTCTCCTGGAGCGACCTTCAGGGTGGGAAGACGGGCGCGCAAAAAATGGAGGTCTGCCGAAGCAGACCCCCGAATTGATTCCTGCCCTCAAGCCGCTTTTCTGGCCTTTGGCGGCGTGGCCTTCGCTGTTGGCTTCGGCGCCAGCTTGGTTTTCTCCTTCGCAGCGAACTCCTGCTTGACCTTGAGGCTGATGGCGTCCACGTCCACCTTGTACGCAGTGGTGGCTTCGCGGAGTACCTGTGAGGCGTTCTGCTTGGTGGCCGCGTGTAGGATGGTGATTTCAACCAGCAAACCACCCAACGCGCTCTCCTCGGCATGGCGCAGGTAGGCCGTAAACAGCTTCCCGATAGAGTCGCTGTCCTTTGCCTTCTTGATACCGCGTTGACGTGCGACAATCTCCAAACGGCGTTCGTCCAACAATGCCGCTAGCCGCTCGACCACGAAAAGCAGGTCGCGCTTCATCAATCGCACCGGGACCGCTGCGACTACGGCGGCAAGTGTGCGAAGTCCGGTTGCATGAGCGAGAGCCTCTTCGCGGCGGCGCTTCTGCTCCTCGGTATTCCCTTTGGGATCGCGCACGCTGGACTGCTTCTTGGGGTGATGCACCGGGCAATCCGCCTGGGTGCAAACCTTTCTG
>CAVZNB010000028.1:0-8072 GCA_963776535.1 uncultured Acidobacteriaceae bacterium
CGCAATTCACTTTCGGCAGTTGTTGCCGGAGGGCAAAGGGCGCTCCGGGTTTGCCGCTGCGGATGGGCAGATGGGGCAGATTATCCATGCGTGGCTGGATTGGAAACTGGGCGGCGATCGCGAACTGCTGAAGGGCACATGGCCGCGCGCGAAGAAGGCGCTGGAGTTTGCGTGGGTCCCGGGCGGGTGGGACGCCAACCGCGACGGCGTGATGGAAGGCGTGCAGCACAACACCTACGATGTGGAGTTTTACGGGCCCAACCCGATGTGCGGAATTTATTACCTGGGCGCGCTGCGTGCGGGAGAAGAGATGGCGCGCGCTACGGGCGATATGGCGGCTGCCGAGATCTATCGGAAGTTGTTCGAGAATGGAAGCCAATGGATTGACGCGCATCTTTTCAACGGCGAGTTTTATATCCAGCAGGTGCGTGGGTTTCGCAAGGATGAGATTGCGAAGAACCTGCGCAGCGATATGGGTTCGGAAGATACGGAGACGCCGGAGTACCAGGTGGGCGCGGGTTGCCTGGTGGATCAGCTGGTGGGGCAGTACATGGCGGATATGAGCGGGCTGGGCGCGCTGGTTGCACCGGAGAAGATTCGCGCGACGCTCAAGTCAATCTATCGCTATAACTACAAGCGGAGCCTGGTGGAGCACAACAACACGGAGCGGACGTTCGCCTTGAACGACGAGGCCTCCGTGGTGATCTGCGACTATGGGAAGGCGGACCGGCCGTACGTTCCTTTCCCGTATTTTGCCGAGACCATGACCGGCTTTGAGTACACCGCGGCCGTGCTGATGATGAACTGGGGCATGGTGAACGAAGGATTGGAGTGCGTGCGCAATACGCGCCTGCGCTATGACGGAGAGAAGCGGAACCCGTGGGATGAGGCGGAGTGCGGGCACCATTACGCGCGGGCCATGTCGTCGTGGTCGGCGGTGGTTGCGTTGAGTGGATTCAGCTACGACGGCGCAAAGGCAGCTGTGATTGCTGCGCCAAAGATTTCGCACGATGACTTTCAATGCTTCTGGTCGACCGCGACGGGATGGGGTACGTTCTCGCAGCGCATCCAGGAGGGGCGTACCGTGTTTGAAGTGAAGGTGCTTTCGGGGAAACTTGCATGCCGTTCCTGCGAGATTGTTGCGGCAGGTTCAACGGCTTCAGCCGAGAGCATGGGAAGGAAGTTGGAGAGCAAGGTTGAAAGAGACGGGGAACACGTGGTAGTTACACTGGCTGAGATATTGAGGCTGGACGCGAACGATGCGATCAGAATCGCGGTGCATTCATGAGCACAGGCTCACACTCGAGCAAACCATGGATTGTGATTGTCGGCGGATTTCTGGGCGCGGGGAAGACCAGCCTGATTCTGGCGGCAGCGCGGTTGCTTGAGCGGCGCGGCCTAACTTGTGCGGTCATCCTCAACGATCAAAGCGATGAGCTTGTGGATACGCACCAGGCGGGTGCGCATGGATTCCTGGCACGCGAAGTGACGGGAGGATGTTTTTGCTGTCGATTGTCAGGGTTGATTTCGGTCATCGAAGATCTCCGGGCGCTGTCACCGGACGTGATCTTCGCCGAGCCGGTGGGAAGTTGCACCGACATTTCGGCAACGGTGCTGGGTCCGCTGCGCGAGGGATTCAACAGATACAGGCTGGCGCCGTTCACAGTGCTCGCCGATCCCGCTCGCGCTGCTCGGTTACTTCGCGAAGATGCCGATTCCGACATGGGGTTTCTGTTTGAAAAACAACTGCAGGAGGCGGACCTGGTGTGCCTGAGCAAGGCCGATCTTTATCCCGATGCGGCAGGCATTCGCGGCATCGTTGAACGCCTCCCCGGCCTGCCAGTTCGATCAGTGAGCGCCAGGACAAGGCAGGGCGTGGAGGAGTGGCTGGATGAGGTTTTGTTTGGATCACTTGAAGCGGGCAGGACGACGCTCGAGATCGACTACGCGCGGTACGCGCAGGCCGAGGCATCTCTGGCGTGGCTCAACCTTAGCTTCAGGCTGGAGCCGGCCGTTGCAATCTCACCGGCTGAGGTTGTCGGACCGCTCCTCGATCGTCTGGACGAATCGCTGACCACGGCCGCCATCCCAATAGTGCACCTGAAGGCCTTTGACAGGTCGGAGACCGGATGGTTGAAGGCCGCACTATGCGCCAACGGCGAAGAGGCGAGGGTAGAAGGCGATCTGGACGCGTCTCCGGCAGGGCGGCATGAGTTACTGGTGAATTTGCGCGCGAAAGGCGAGCCATCGGAGGTGCGAAGAATTGTCGAAGAGCAACTCCAGATCATGGGCGGCTGCGTAGTGGAGATGCGGCTCAATTGCTTCAGCCCCGCACCACCCAGGCCGGAGCGGAGAGTGGCCAGACCGGAGACCTAACCGAACACATGACAATGGTCCAATCAACTCCACGAATTGCCTTGGAGTTTCAGGGTGGGTGAGCTGATGGACCCGATCGCGATCCTTGCCTCATTCTGTCCGTGAATTGGGGCCCTGGTCGTCCGAATATTTCACAAACTTCAGTTGTCGAGCGGCTCGCGCCAAGTCATGCGGTCTCGGATTTGATGCCTTTGACTCTCAATTCACTGTTCGTCTATTCGCCGCCTGCGGTTGGTTTCCGTGCCAGATCATCTGTCAGCTCTGCCGCATTGCCCTCTTCTGGCTCCGTCATGGGTGAGCGAAAAGAATGTCCTCGGAGGGTCAAATAAAACAGCAACTCCACTCGGCTGGATACTCCCAGCTTCTCGAATGCTTTGAAGAGGTAATTCTTCACGGTATGTTCGCTTAAACAAAGCTCGCTGGCAATTGCCTTGTTTGTTTTACCTCTTGCCGCGCATTGAACAACCTGCAATTCACGCGTAGAAAGGGCCGGCCAATCATCCCTGGTCAGCAAGCTCGGAGCAGGAATGCTCCTGAATGCCTCCAGAAGGATATCAGTTACCTCTCTCCCCGCCCAGATTGATCCCTTCCTCACATGCTCGACGCAATCGATGAATTCGCTCATGGAATCCTGCGGGTTGAATACCCCGCGAGCTCCGGAGAGGAATGCCCGTATAACCAGTTCGTTTACTGGTTCATCGAGCAGAATGATCATAGGAACGCTTGGGAAAGCCGAAGAGACGGCGGTTGCCAAGTCAAAACCTACCCCGGCCATCGAGTTGAAATCAGCGCTTAGGACGACAAGATCGACATTGCTCGTCCCGAGCACTCGCAATAGATCAGAGTGCCGAACCACTTCAGAATCGCAATTGAGATTGTGGACGAGGGCTTCCGCCAGCAGACTGCCGGTCAGAGAGTCGCGACCGACAACGATCACCCTGAAGGCGGCCTCTTCATGCCGAGAAATCTTGAGGACTTTCTCCTGATGAATTACGTGCGATGCCATCGTACGCTCCTGGTGTCCCTAGAACAAGTTGATTTGCGTTGCTACAAACAAACGAAACTGAACCGACCACTGCAAGTAAGCAACCTGCCAGCGTTGTCCAAGGGAGGAAGATGATTGTAGCCAAGTGTCAGCCTAATTGCAATCGGGTTTTCAACTGTCCCCGGAGTAGGAGTTGGCGTCTTCTCTTGGGTTTTACTGCTCTCGCAAGGCCGGATTGGTCAATGAATCTGAAATCTGCGCGTTGGGGATGGAAAGGGCTCTGCCCTGAGGCCGGTTACACCTCCTTTGGGTATATTGACTCTCTCACCTGCCCCGTCAATAAGCAATGACACGAAAGGGTTTTGGTAAAAGTCTGCTGGTAACTCTTTAGGGTTACCTATGTAAGTTTCGGAACTTTAAGGCTGTAAACTTCGAGGTCGGGGCCTTGCCGAAGGACCCTCCAGAGAGACTTCCTTATCTGGAAACTCAGTTTGGCCGAAATGTTGCAGGATCGGTGATATGTGTCGGATGAGTGTGCGCGTCAGTAGACGGCCGCCACCTGGCGGGTGCACAGCGATCGTGGGTTGGCGTGCGACTCGCAACCAGGAATTAGTTGTCTGTCGACACGAGATCAGATCTGCTTTTTATAATAGTTTCGTAATCTTCTTTGCACATTTTAGTAACCTTCCCTTCCTACCATATCCCCATCTCGGCATGCGGCACCATACTTTCTTCTCTAGTGGCAGAAAGGTAGCTTTCTCCTAGAAGACCCTCAGCATTCGGATGATTTGTAACCTGGATAGAGAAGGAGGGGCACCGCCCGCAACCTGATGTCTCTTAGTATTTTCAAACTTTCAGGGGCTTGTGAATCGCTTGCCCAGCGCATAGTCTTCCTTCACTATGCAAGTTTATTCCACAAGCGCCATGGAATTCTATCCGCAGCGCCGAGCAGCAGTGCGATACAAGTTGCACCTTCCAGTCATTTTCCACTGGTATGACGGTGGCGATCATACGGAGGGTGGCTTCACTTGCGATGTTGCGCTCGATGGGGCGTTCATCCGCAGCAAGAATGTCCCGCCCGTTGGCTCCGAGATCCGGATCGAGGTTCTTATCCCTTCACCCTATGAGACGGGTGATGAAGTGCGAATTCATTGTGTCGGGAAGGTGACGCGCGTTGTGAATCAGGGCCGTTTTTCCGGCTTTGGAGTTGTGGGTGATTTTGACGACGATGATCTTACGCAACAGGTTCTGAGTAACCCTCGCGGGTAAGCCTGGCGAGTGAATGTGGTTTGAACGAGAAGGGTAGCGAGCATTGATTCAGGAACGAGCAAGGATTTGCAGGTGTTGGATGAATTCAGTGCCTGCGTCAATGTGCAAGTCAGGATTTTGACCCAGCCCTGAGATTGGGGCCGGAACGCTCGGATTAGGAGCGCCAGGAAAAAATGGGGCATGTAGCCCACAGGGCGAAGCTATGCCCTCTTGGCGCCACGGCAGCAACGCAGCAATGCAGCCGATGGAAGAAAAGGCGAAGGAACATGCGGGAATTGTACGGCAGCGAAATGACGACGGACGGGGATTCGGCGTGGTGCGCGCTCTATACCCGCCACCAGCATGAGAAGACGGTGGCGGAGATGCTGTCGGCAAAGGGCCTTGAGGTGTTTTTGCCCCTCTATGACTCATTGCGCATTTGGAAGGACAGAAAGAAGATGCTTTCCCTTCCGCTGTTCCCTTGCTACGTGTTCGTCCGAGGGGGCGTGAATCACCGGCTGGAGGTTGTATCGACGCCCGGAGTTCATATGATTCTTTGCAACGGCGATCAAGTCGCAGTCATTCCCGAGGTTCAGATTGAGGCGATTCGGAAGACTGTTGAAGGGAACTTTCGCGTCGAACCACATCCCTTCCTGAAGTGCGGGGAGCGGGTTCGAGTCAGGCGAGGCACCCTCGAAGGCGTTGAGGGGATCCTGGTTCGCAAGAAGAATCAGGATCGTCTGATTCTTTGCGTGGACATGCTGGCACAGTGCGTGTCGGTGGAAGTTGACGCATCGGATGTGGAACCTGTGGCAACCTGGAGCATGTCTGGAGTCATCCCGGCAGGTCAATATGTGCAAGCTGGAAGAGTTCCAGATGGATCGTTTCTCTTTGGCCAGCAAAGAACTTACGTTCGAGAAGAGTCGATCAGCTTTCGGTAAGGTCTTCCGGGAAATGGCTCAATCATCGCGGATGTTTTAGCCAGTTCAGAATTTCACCAATTTGTTTCGCCTGCCCACGCTGGTCCTGGGCGACCCTGCATTCCGCGCAGAGAACTATCAAGGAAGCCCTGGAATAAGTCAGATCAGTACCGGCAAACTTGAGCCTGAATCGGAAGCAGGAAAAGCCAAAACGCATCCCAGCAGGCGGGCAATATTGCCCAAGCCCAGACGATTTTATGTGGGTCCAACTGACCGCTCTGCTACCGCTTGGCGCCAGAGGCCTGAAGAGTAGGGACAGGGAATTGGGCGGCAACGGCCGGACACAATGCGCAACGGAGGTCAGACGACCCTTCTGTCCCCGTCGCCAGGAGCCGTAATGAAAAGAAGCCTCGAGCACTCAACAAAATCAGGGTTCCTCATCCTTGTTCTTTCAGGTTTCTTGCTGGGGCAAGCGCCAACTTCGGCTCAGCCAGATCGTGGACTCCAGGATGGTACGGTCGCAGCTTCGCCGGCAACGCCCCCGGCAGCGTCAGTCAACAAGCCGCACGATAATAGCTTCGTTATTGGGGATGACGACCGACTGGCCATCAACGTATGGAAAGAACCGGACCTCAGTCGTACAATTCCGGTGCGGTCAGACGGAAAGATTTCGCTTCCGTTGGTGGGAGAACTTCAGGCGGCGGGGCGAACTCCCTTGCAACTCGAACAGGATATTGCAGCCAAACTCAAGGACTACATTACCGAACCGGAAGTAACGGTAATCGTCGAGCAGATTAATAGCCAGAAATTCAACATCCTCGGGCAGGTGACAAAGCCGGGATCATACTCACTTTCGGTAGCGACGACAGTTCTGGACGCCATTGCGGCTGCCGGCGGGTTCCGGGACTTCGCCAAGCAGAAGGGGATCTACATCCTTCGGCAAAATGCCAGCGGTGTTGAGACCCGCATTCCTTTCAACTACAAGGAAGTTATCAGAGGGAAGAACTCCCAGCAAAATATCAAGCTTGAACCTCGTGACACGATCGTGGTCCCGTAAGAGTTGTTTATGCTGACCCGCATTTGCCTGAGTCTCGCGTTACTGGTCGCTATGCCCGGTTGGTCTCAGGTGGAACCGAGCGCAACCGGACCCCCTCCCTCCTCGCAGGATGCAATGCAGACACCCCCCCCGGTAAGTGGCGAAGCCTACCCGACTGCGACCGGCTCTGAGGCGCGTTCGAATTATCTGCGCGCCGGTCTTTCTCTTACTACCGCGTATCTTGACAACGTGCTCGCAGGCAAGGGCAATCCGGTTAGCGATGTTATCTATACGATTGCCCCAACATTCACGCTCGACCAGAGCACCGCGCGCGCACACCGGTCCTTAACCTACAGCCCCGGATTCACCTTTTATCAGCCCACCAGTGGGCAGAATGCCATGAACGAGAACGCGACTGTCGCTTTCCACTACCGCTTGAGTCCGCACGCAACCATCAGCTTGCATGAATCCTTCGCACAGACTTCAAATGTATTTGACCAGCCCTATGGTGGCGTATCCGGCTCGACGCAGGCTCCAACAAACGCGGTTGTGGCGCCTTCCGCGGAGGAGCGCACCAATGCGGCAGGCGGAGAGATTAGCTATCAGTTCAGCAGCAATGGCATGATTGGCGGCAGCGGTACATTCTCCATTTTGAGTTACCCCAATCCTGCGCAGGCTCAAGGCCTCGCATCCAATTCGAATTCGCTCGCAGGCTCGGGATTCTACAATCTCCGCTTGTCAAGCGCGCAGTACACCGGTATGACATATCAGTACTCAAGAATGACAGCTTCCCTGGCGAATGCACCGAGTGACACTCAGACACACACGATCTACTTCTTTTACACGCTCTATCTAAGTCACACGCTCTCTCTGTCCGTATCGGGCGGCCCGCAGCATTTTGACGTAGTTGAGGCTCCGCTGCCGGCGTCTGCCGCCTGGACACCTGCTCTAAGCGCAAGCATGGGCTGGCAAAGGAACCGTACGAACCTCGCGGCCAGCTACTCACGAACCGTATCTGGGGCGGGGGGGCTGGTCGGAGCTTTCGAGTCGGAGAGCGGAAACGCAAATGCAGGCTGGCAATTTGCACGCACTTGGTCCGCAGGATTGGCGGCAAGCTATACAAGTCAGAACAACGTTATTCCAGCCTTCATTTCGTCCAGTCAAGGGGGGCACAGCATTTCAGGATCTTTCTCAGTCCAACACCCAATAGGCGAGCACTTCTCGGCGGGATTTGGATACTCCCGTATCCACCAGAGCTACAGGGGCATTGCCGGAATATCCCAGAACCCGGACAGTGATCGCGTGTACGTCTCTATCTCATATCAACTCTCAAGGCCGTTGGGAAGATAATCATGGAAGAAGTATCCGAGGAACGGAATTCAGAACCGCTCGACCTGCAGCGCTACTTCAACGTAGTTCGCCGTCGACACCTGTATTTCCTTATACCGCTGCTCCTTGGGTGGCTTGCAGTCTGGGGAGCCAGCTGGGTTCTGTCGCCGCGTTATAA
>CAVZNB010000029.1:0-74020 GCA_963776535.1 uncultured Acidobacteriaceae bacterium
TTTGGCGGCACCTGGTTCGTTACGTATTGCTGCAAGGCCGTCGCCTGCGGCGCCACCGAGTGTAGCGCCACGCTGAAATCGCCGGCGCCCCCGGCTGGTACACACTGCGCGTCGAGTATTTCGACCAACGCAACGGCGTCTCGCATTACCGGCTGCGCGTGGCCGGACAATGGATCGATGAGTGGCAGGCCGATCTGTTGCTGCCCACCACCAGGCTCGATTCCACTTCCTCCACCCGCCGCGAAATCCGCGGCGTGGCATTACGCCCCGGCGACGAAATCCGCATCGAAGGCCGCCCCGACGGCAGCGAACCCGCCGCGCTAGATTACCTCGAGATTGTGCCGGAAAACCAGTGAGCCGTGGCGACGTGGCGCACGCACTCCTGCGTGCCGCATCACGACTCATCGCGACGCTTCTGCCTCCTGGCACTCCAGGCGTCGGCACGAATGCCGGCGCTGCACGCAAGACCGCGAGCGCCACCTCACTTCGGCGTGAACGTTGAATCCACCGCGAACCGCTTGTAGTTGCTGTAGGAAATGCGCAGGCGCTCGCGCTGCGGGCCGGTGCGGAACTGCAGCGTATCGTCGGCAAGCGTGAACGCCGGGAACCAATACTTGCCGTCGACCGGCTTGCGCACGGTGGTGAAGCGGGGAAACAGGTTTTCGCTCTGGGTCGACCGGATCTGCGGCACAGCGCGCCCTTCGATGCGCACGATGTTGAACTCTTTTTTGCTCCGCCCAGATCAACCCGTCGAAGAATCGCTGCCCCTCCAGAATCTGCCGCGGCCTCACCTGCAGCACCCAGCAATCCACGCCATCCACGGTCTCATCGCCGCGGGACTTGGTTTCGTAGTTCCACAAGCGGTCTTCGGTCAGCACCAGCGGCTGAATGTCGCGGAAGTCGCGAAAGTCCTCCGGCGTCAGCTTCAGATTCGTGAGTTCATTTCTCCGGCTTGCCGATCAACTGCCTCGGTGCGCTCCTGCTGCGGCGAGAAAATAATGTCCCGCACTTCGCGATACTGGCCGCGCAGTATGCCGCGCTCGTCCAACTCCTCCACGATGAGCGTCTGCCGGTACGTGTATTGATTGCGCTCCGCTTCGGTTTCGCTTTCGCGATGCGCCACCAGTTTGGCCAGGCTGGGCGGGGCTTCCTGCGCGCGCGCGCCGGGCAGCCAGAGCAGCGATGTTAGAATGAGGCCGATGGCCAAAACGTTCGGCGGCTTCCGGGCGGCTCTGCTGGCCGGCTGGATGGTGCTGGGCGTGGCGGGGTTGGTGTTCGCGCGGGCCAAGGGCATTCCACTCGCCGCGGCGCTGCCGGTCATCGCCGCTTTTCTGGCGGAATATCCATTCTATCTGGTGGCCGGATTCCCGGCAGTGCGCCAACGGCTGGCCGGCCGCGCGCTGCCAGCGATTCTCACCGGCTCCCTGCTGCTTCCCTATCTGCTGTGCTGTTTGGGCGGCATCCGTTTTGACTTCGCTCGCCGCTGGTTCGCCTGGCGGCGCTGGGGCTGGCAATCAGCTTGTGGTATGTGATTCTGCCGGCAGCCGGGGCTGCTCGACGCGGCGTTCCTGGCGCTGATCGGCTGGGTCACGCTGGGCCACTATTTCGACGCCATCTACCCGCGGTTCTTCGGCCAACACCTGGACATCCTGGGCGCAATCGGACTGCTCCACGTGGTGGCGTTGACCTTGATGCTGCAGCGCCCCATCACCGAGACCGGCTGGGGGTTTTGGCCGAACCGTCGACAATGGATCATCGGAGCGCGCCACTATCTCTTCTTCCTGCTGGTAGGCGGACCACTCGCACTTGCGCTGAAAACCGCGCGCCTGGCCGCTCTCCCGGCGCCCTGGTGGGTCGTCATCGGCACTTTCTTCGGCTCGCTCTGGGTGAGCTCGCTGGCGGAAGAATTCCTATTCCGCGGCGTATTGCAGCAATGGATGGAAGATTGGACCGGCAGTGCGCGCGCGGCTCTGCTGCTCACATCGATCGTTTTCGGCCTCGCCCATCTTTGGTTTCGCGGCTTCCCCAACTGGCGCTGGGTGCCCGTGGTCACTGTGCTCGGCTGGCTGTGCGGGCGCGCACGCAATCAGGCCGGCAGCATTCGCGCCAGCGTGGTGACGCACGCGCTGGTGGTGACAACCTGGCGCGCGTTTTTTGCGTAGCCAGGCGGCGCACAGGCGGTACAATCCTCTCTATGGCAAAACTCGGATTCCTCGGACTCGGCATGATGGGTTACCCGATGGCGCGCAACCTGCTTCGCGCCGGGCATGAAGTGGCGCTCTGGTCCAACCACGGCGGAAAAGGCGCGCAAACTGGCGGACGCCGAAAAGGGCCGCTTCTGCGCCACGCCGAAAGAGGTCGCGGAGAATGCGGACTGCATCTTCCTCTGCGTGGGCGACACGCAAATGGCGCGCGCCGTCATCCTCGGGCCGGATGGCGTCACTCGGGCGCGCGCGCGGGCACTGTGGTCGCCGACGCCAGCACCATCAGCCCCAGCGAGAGCCGCAAGATCGGCGAGATCCTCAAGACGAAGGGCATCGACTTCCTCGACGCGCCCTGCACCGGTTCCACACCCGGCGCCGAGAGCGGCACCCTGACCTTCATGATCGGCGGCGACGCAGCCGTCTTCGAGAGCGTCGAAGCCATACTTCGAGCCGATGGGCAAGCGCCTGTTCTATTGCGGCGGCCCGGGCATGGGCCTGCAGGCCAAGCTGACTCAGAACCTGATTCTTTGCCAAATCATGATGGCATTCAACGAAGGCATGGTGCTGGCCACCAAGGGCGGCGTCGATCCGCAGCTGATGCTGGAGATCCTGGAGCAACAGCGCCGCCAAGTCCGGGCTTGATCTCCTACAAGGCCCCATTCGTCTTCCGCCGCGACTTCACAAGCCAACTTCTCCACCAAGTGGATGCACAAGGACATCGGCCTCATGCTCGACTCGGGCAAAGAACTAGGTGTACCATTACCTATGACCGCTCTGACCCACCAGATGTTCAGACGGCCATTTCCGAGGGTTACGGCGATGAGGATATGTGCTCTACTATCAAGGTGTTAGAGGAAATGGCCGGAGTTGAAGTCAAAGCTGACCTAAAATAAAAAAATACAGATTTCTGTTGCTTCCAAAATCGAATCTACTAATATTGGAAGTAAGCCGGGGAGGCAACTCCCACCAAAGCGAGACTAACCTCTAATAAAGACCCCTGAAGCAATCCTCCCCGGCGCCCGAAAGGGTCAGAGGTCTTCCAGAAATCACAGAAAGCGGGCATGTTTTCGACTCGCTCCGGCCGCGCGACTCGAACTCTCCTGTGGTGCACCGTAAACGTTCGATGAGAGTGTCGCGGCCCGTCGCCATAATGTTCGAGCGTTGAACTTTTCGATTGCGTCTGCCGTATCGCCTTTGGACGTCGCACTGGCAAACTCCGGGTCTGGAATGCCTCATGATATGATGGCAATTACGTCCCCGCAGGCGGCGAATGAAAACGTTACCGTCCTGGGCTCCACCGGGTCCATCGGCACCAATACCCTTGACGTGGTCCGGCGCAACCGCGAACTGTACCAGGTCTATGCTCTGGTGGCCGGGCGCAACGTCGAGACGCTCGCCGCGCAGATCGTCGAGTTTCGTCCCCAGGTTGCCGCCGTGGCGACGCCCGAAGCGCTGGCCCGTCTCACCGAGCTGCTGGACTGCCTCGGCTTGCCGCGCGCCGAGTGGCCGGAACTGCTGGCGGGCGCGGCCGCGCGTGATCGCAGGTCTCGACCGCCGGCGAAGTGGATACGGTGATGTCGGCCATCGTCGGCGTAGCCGGCCTGGAGGCCACCTACGAAGCCATCCGCCGCGGCAAGCGGGTCGGCTGGCGAATAAAGAGGTGCTGGTGTCGGGCGGCAAGCTGGTGATGGAAGCGGTGCGGGAATCCGGCGCCGAACTGATCCCGGTGGATAGCGAGCACAACGGCGCCCACCAGTGCCTGCGCGCCGGCAACCGGGAGCAGGTCTCGCGGCTGATTCTGACCGCTTCCGGCGGTCCGTTCCGCGAACACGCCGGCCGAAGCGCTGGCTCGGTGACTCCGGCACAGGCCCTCAATCATCCAACATGGAGGATGGGCAACCGCATCACCATCGATTCCGCCACCCTGATGAACAAGGGCTTCGAGGTGATCGAAGCCTGCTGGCTGTTCGATTTCGCGCCTTCGCAGGTGGACGTGGTGGTTCATCCGCAATCCACCGTGCACGCCATGATCGAATACACCGATGGCAGCGTGCTTGCGCAGATCTCCGCCACGGACATGCGCATGCCCATCCAGTACGCGCTGACCTATCCGGAGCGGGCCGAGGCGCCGGTGCCGAAGATCGATTGGAGCGCAGGCGCGGCGATGGGAGTTTCTGCCGCCCGATTTGCAGAAATTTCCGCTGCTGCGGCTGGCGTATGAGTGCCAGGAGGCCGGCGGTTCGGCCACCTGCACGCTGAACGCGGCGGACGAAATCGCCGTGGAAGCGTTCCTGCAGGAGAAAATCGGCTTCCTCGGAATTCACGAAGTGGTCAGCGAGTGCCTTGTCGAAGATGCCCGTCCGCTGGCCCCGGTCGGTGGAGGAAGTGCTGGAGATTGACGCGGAGTCGCGGCGCGTGGCGCGGGAATTGACCGCTCACCGCGCAGTGCCGGCTTAGGAACACCATGGTTGCAATCGGCGAAAACATTCTTTGGCTGCTGGTGCTGATCGGGGTCATGATCATGATCCACGAACTGGGCCATTTTTGGGCAGCGCGCTATTTCAACGTCAAAGTGGAAGCCTTCAGCCTGGGCTTCGGTCCGCGGCTGTTCGGTTTCCGCCGCGGCGAGACCGACTACCGGGTCTCCGCGATTCTGTTCGGCGGTTACGTGAAGATGGCCGGCGAGCGGCGTCGCTTGAGCAGCGTGCGGGCCGACAGCGACGGCAAGCCGCGCTCGCGCTTCCGGACGGCAGCGCCGACGACTCGCGCAGCCTGCTTGCCAAGCCGCGCTGGCAGCGCGTCATCATCGCCGCGGCCGGCCCGGTCATGAACGTCGTTCTGGCCGTCGCGATCCTGACCGGCCTGTACATGTTCAAGTATCAGAAGCTCTCCGACGCGGACCTGTACGCGTGATCGACCACGTCGCCGCCGGCTCGCCCGCCGCTAAGGCCGGGATCCGGGATGGCGACCGCATCGTCAAGCTCGACGGCAAGCGCAACCCCACCTGGGAGGACATCGGCGAGAAAGAGGTCACCGGCGCTTACCAGCCCATGTACCTCACCGTCGAGCGGAACGGCAACGAGTTCGATTGCATCGTGACGCCGACGCTGAGCGAGCGGCTCGGCGTGGGTTACGCCGGCTGGGACGAGCGCGGCGAGATCCAGCTCGGTTTCGTCGAGCCCGGCTACCCGGCGGAAAAGGCCGGCCTCAAGAAAGGCGACCTCATCCTATCCGTCAACGGCCAGCCGATTCACTCGCCGACCCGGTTTCAGGAGGCGACCCGCAACAGCGGCGGCAAGCCGCATCGAGATCGAGTATCGGCGGGACGGCCAAGACGTATCGCGTCTACCGTGCAACCGGTGATGGCCGAGCTGGATGGCCCGAAGCACTGGATGATCGGCGTGGGGCCGCAGCAGAAGCTTCATTTCACCACCATCCGGCTCGCGTTTCCCGCGGCGTTGCAGGAATCGCTGGTGCGAGAATGGCAAGGGCGCTTTTCTGCTGGTCAAAGTGATCAAGGGGATGGTCGAGCGGCGCATGTCGCCGAAGAACCTATCGAGCCCCATCGGCATCGCCCAGATGTCCGGCGCGGCGGCGCGCGAAGGCGCCGCGGAGTTTCTCGGGCTTCATGGCCATGATCAGCCTGCAACTGGCCATCTTCAACCTGCTGCCCATCCCGATCATGGATGGCGGCGCCATCCTCATGCTGCTGATCGAAATGGTGATGCAGCGCGATCTGAGCCTGAACGTGAAGGAAGCCGTGTTTAAGGTCGGTTTCGTCTTCATCATGATGTTGCTGGCATTCGCCATCTTCAACGATATTTCCCGGTACGCGCGGGGCTGATCGAATGGCTTGCATCCGGAAGCCTCACGGCGTCATCAGCTAAGTGACTCCCGCCATGCACTGTACCTGCGTCCGCCAGACCGAACTGCCCGGCGTCACTCGTCTCTCCGCGGACATTTCGTACCATCCGGATCGCACGGCGCGTTTCTATCGTCACCCCTGGCGCGATCTGGAGGCGTTCCGGGCGGCTGCCCGCGCGGTTCACCTGGCGCCGGAGCGCCGCGCCGCGCTGGTGGAAGCCTTGCGGGTGCAGAATCCGCCCAGCGCCGGCCCTGGAGCGCCTGGCGCAACCGGGCACTCTGGCGGTTGCCGCGGGCCAGCAGGTCGGGCTGTTTTCCGGCCCCGCCTACACAATTTACAAAGCGCTGCACGCAGCCCGCCTGGCGGAGTGGCTCACCGCGCAAGGCCTGCCGGCCGTGCCGGTTTTCTGGCTGGCCACCGAAGACCACGACTTCGCCGAAGTCAACCACGTTTGGGTCTTCGACGCCCAACACCAGCCGGCGAAGCTGCAGATGCGCCGCCAGGCCGGCGCGCAGCCAGTGGGCGGCATCGAACTGGCGGAACCTCCGGTCGGCGAGTTGCGCGCGGCGCTGGCGGGCTTGCCGTTCGCCGACGAAACCTTGGCGCTGGTTGCCGAAACATACGTAACCGGCCGGACCATGGGCCAGGCTTTCAGCGATCTGCTGCGCCGCCTGCTGGCGCATTTCGATATCCCGCACGTCGATCCCATGTTGCCGGCTTTTCGCGAGCTGGCGGCGCCCGTCCTGCGTCGCGCCGTGGAGCAGGCTCCGGAGCTGACCGCAGCCGTGCTCGAGCGCAACCGCGAGCTGGTGGAGGCCGGCTACCACGCGCAGGTCCACGTCGAGCCGCAGACCGCCTTCTTCTTCTTGCTGGAGAACGGCAAGCGTCTCGCGCTGCGCCGGCAGCAATGGCGACTACCAGCTCAACGGCCGCCGCTTCACCTCCGCCGAACTTGCCGGACGCGCCGCCGAGCTTTCGCCCAATGCCCTGCTGCGGCCGGTGGTGCAGGACTCCATTCTTCCCACCGTGGCCAGCATTCTGGGCCCTGCCGAAGCCGCGTACATCGCGCAGTCGGAAGTTCTATACAGCCGGATCCTGGGACGCATGCCGGTGGCCGTGCCGCGCGCCGGCTTCACCATCATCGACAGCCTCAGCCAGAAACGCATCGAGCGTTATGGCGTTTCGCTGGCCGATTTCTTCCACGGCAAAGAGGCTTTGCGCGAACGCATGGCCGCCGCGCTCATCCCGCCCGATCTGACGATTCGCCTGCACGAAACCCTGGCGGATGTCGATGCCGCCGTGGAACGGCTGCGCGCCCGCCTGCTGGCGTTCGATCCCACGCTGGAGAAAGCCCTGGCTACCAGCGCGCGCAAGATCCGCCACCAGGCCGCCAAGATCCAGGCCAAGACCGGCGCGCGAGGCGATGCGCCGCGATGAGCGCGCCAGCCGCGACGCCGCTTCGCTGTACGGCCTGATCTATCCCGGAGCGGCATCTCCAGGAACGCTTGTACTCGATTCTGCCGTTCGTCGCCAAACACGGTTTGGAATTGATCGATCAACTCTACGAGTCGATCGAGCTCGACTGCGCCGACCACCGCCTGCTGGTCGTGTAACGGCGCGCGGCGCGCTAGTTTTCATGCCACTATGAAGGAGGTGACGGAGTCATGATAGAAGTGAAACAGGCTGTTCAGATCGCCAGAGAAAAAGCGGCGGACATGCTCGACCAAACCTCATTCAATTTGGAGGAGATCGAGAGGGAGTCCTACAAGGGTCGTGACGTATGGAGTATCACGCTTAGCCTGCCGCGCAATCTTAAGCAGGTATCGCCGATGGCTGCGCTATCTGCAGACCCGTTGCAGTACAAGCGCTTTCTGATCGATGTCGAGACTGGCGAGCTTCTTGCCATAAAGTTGCGTGAAGTAGCCTCGCAATGAATATTCTGCGCCTTTTAGGTACAATTCTCCCACGACTCACCCAGGAGGAAACCCATGAGCGCACCGGGGCCGATATTGCCCGCACCAACACCAGAAAACGCTATTACGATGCAGATGCAATTTCAACAGCAGTTAATCATAACGTTGAATCGCATCGGGAACTCTCTTGAGGCAATTTCGACGCGTCTGGAGAGAATTGCGAACAAATCTCATTGAAGTCTCTTTCTCGTATCAGTATTCGGCAGATATCCAGCGCATTGATGGCGACGTTAGAACGAACGTCGCTGAATAGCATGATTATCTTTTGAGATAATTCGATTGCTTGCATTTTGACACACTCCATGCGAAGATTCGCGTAGAGAGTCGCGCCTTGATTCTCAAAGAACCACAAAGGCTCCGACTAGGCATCGGAGCCTTTGCTATTACCGCGCTATCAATTTCGCATAGGTCAATCTCTTGCCCATGGTGCCTTTCAACAGGGCTGAGAACCGCTGCTGCTCGGTGACATTCAATTTCTTTCTGGTGTTGTAGCGAAATACCTGCTCCGCGACGTAAGCATTTAAGTGTTCTGGCGTTACTTGCACGTATGTTCCTTTGATGCAACGTTTTAGGAGACTCCAGAAATTCTCAAGGCCATTTGTATGGACGTGCCCGGAAACATACTTTGTTGCATGGTCAACGTACTGATGGATATAACCGGGCAAACCGCGATAGGAATGTAGATCGTCCGTGTACAGGGTAGAGCCGGGTGCCACGTGTTTCTTGATTTCCGCGTGTAAATGGACCCGCTTGTGATTCTTGACCACCATAGCCCGAACGGACCCGCCGCGCTGCAAAATACCCATTACCGGGGTTTTATCGTGAACGCCTCCACTGTGAATTCTCTGCGCTCTCTTCTTGACGTGCATGTACTGCGATTTACCACCGACATAGGTTTCGTCGCACTCGACTTCATCGAATAGCGGCTCTTTGTGGTCCTCATCTAGCGCGGCTTCCCTCAACCTATGAAGCATGAACCAAGCTGATTTTTGAGTAATACCTATCGTTCTGGCGACTTCGTGCGATGAAATCCCGTTGCGGCAATTTGCCAGCATCCAGCCGATGAGCAGCCATTTCCCCAAGGCAATAGGACTATCTTCAAATATCGTTCCCACCTTGACAGAGAACTGTCTTTTCGGATGCCGTGCTTTGCACTGGAATAAATTCCTAGACGGCATCCAAGTCACATCATCAGACCCGCAGGATGGGCATTGAATACACCCGTCAGGCCAGCGCAGACGGATCATGTAGTCAATAGCGTTCTGAGGGACTAGGAAATGCTCCATTGCGTTGTGTAGAGACTTCAATTCGACCATAGCCGTTCTCCCTTCCGAAATAGGTCGAGAATCTGTGCATCAATTTCTTTCGACAATTCGATATATGGCTTTAATTCCTCATCCGTCAGGACTCGGAAAACGGTTGGAGTGAAAATCCCTATCTGTAACCCCTCTACAAATTCGCATTCAGCCGATAGTACGGTGTGGGCTGCGAGCGGAATTAGGGAACTGAATGTGTTTGGGACTTCTGGAAAGTAACGCTCAAGGAGGAATACTGCCGGATTCTTTGGGTCTCCGCCAAATGCCTTTTCACCTATTGGTACTTGCGTTATTTCCGGCACGGTCCTGAGAGTATCGACAATCCACAATGCAACGGTCCCATTCGCTCGGAAAGCGAGCATAGAGCCTCCCCCAACACATTTTGGTAGTGGGAATCGGGAATGGGTAGCGTTGTGCGCGTCCACGTAAGCGGTTTCTTTATCACGCGCCGCGTAGACGCATTGCAACAAAGCATCTCTGACGATGCCTTCCGATTGCAGAAAGCAAAGTGGATTTTTGCGTATTTCCTCTCGAATCAATTCAGTAAATACGTTGCAAAAGGAGTCTCCAGAGGAGCAATGAGCGAAATTCTCATCATCGTGAATCATGATCTTTGGAGATATTTGACCGTGCCTGTATCCAACAAGATTGACGTGTTTCAGGTCGCTTATCAGCGAAACCCCGCCTGCCGTGTTAAAACCTATCTGGAATGTCATTCGTTCAGCCTCCCCATCATCAGCATAGGAACATGCTGAGTAAGGTATGTCACTGCCTGAATGGGAGGCCAAAAAAGGAGAGGATATTTCCGTCTCCGTCCTCTGCTGAGTGAAGTATGTCATTACCCGCTTTTGAGACCTGGGAGACCAATCTACACGGACAAGGTACTAACGCTGCTCGGTAAGTGCATGAAGCCACGGATTAGGGTTGAAGATTCCAGAATGTATCTGCATCCTTATCCGTGTAATCCTTGACTGGCATCCAAGCCAGCACTGGGCGATGATTCGAGCCCAGTCTTCCGGAGAGCTGCTGAACGTGCAGGAAGCAACCGCCCTAATCGAGATGTCGACGGGTGAGTTCCTTCTGTGTAACGGAGAGATCGGTGAAGTCTTACACCATTTGGGCGTAGGGGCCTCGCTTCGGAATGGGGCAAGTCTCAGTTTTTGGTTACGGCAAGTCATCTCACAGGCGCGCCAGGGGTCTTTCGTCTTGGAGCGAGCGCAAAAAGATCGCAAGCGCAGGCAACCGGGGCGTATATTGGTCTGAAGCCCAGCGTCAAAATGGAGAAACTGGATTACGGCAGCGACTTAGCCTGCCAGTCGCTTGAATCCGAGTTTCCAGATGCGGAGGAAATGTAGTTCAGAATGGCCGACTTCCTGGACGCATTTTTTTCCCAAGCAGAATCCCATCCGCACCTACCTGCGGTGATACACGATGGGGCATCGACGTCATACGAAGAACTGAGCGTTCTTGCGGGACGAATTGCCGGGTCAATCCAACGGGCAGCTTCTACACCCAGCCCGCGAGTTCTGTTGGCAGTATCCCCATCTGACGCCGCGTACGCGGGGATGATTGGCACTCTCATGGCGGGCGGATCGTTCTGTCCCGTCAACATTGACGGCCCGGAAGCCCGGAACGCAATGATTACCCGAGCCTTTGCTCCCGACGTCATCCTTTTCGAGGGCACACCTTCCTCCTTCCTTGACGACTCGCCAGCCCCGACTCCTCGAATAGACGTTTCAAAGTGCGGAGTGCCTCCTTTAGGCCGTCCCAGCATCGAGTACAGCGAACTAGCATACGTTGTGTTTACCTCGGGTTCCTCCGGCCAGCCCAAGGGAGTCAAGATCGGACGAACTGCTTTTTCGCATTTCTTGACGATTGCGCAAACGTATTTCAATCTCGCCCCTGGCGAGCGGTGGGGCCAGTTTTCGAACCTCGGCTACGACTTGGCCGTCATGGATGTATTCCTGGCGCTTACCCAAGGAGGAACATTGGTTCCCCTTGCTAGCAGGACGGAACGGCTCATGCCGGCAATGGCAGTCAAGGACAAGCGCATCGCCATCTGGCAGTCCGTTCCGAGTGCAATTGATCTTATGATTCAGGCTGGTCAGGTTACCCCCGAAAACCTTGCATCCCTTCGCCTCATGAGCTTTTGTGGAGCACCGCTGCTCGCGCGTCATCTCGATGCCCTGTACTCCGCAAGGCCTGACCTACAGGTATTAAATACATACGGTACGACCGAGACAACGGGTTTCAATTCGATCAACCACCTCACCGCGGCCAACTATCGCGACTCCTGCGAAGCTCCGATTGTGGCGCTCGGCGTCGATGTCCCAGGCTGGACCATCAGTCTCCGTGGCGGCAATTCGGATGATGAAGGCGAGATCGTTGTTACGGGCGATTTTCTGAGTTTAGGGTACTGGCACGACGAAGATCGGACTCGACACGCGTTTCGTCAAGTGAGAATAGGGGATGCGCAAGGGGAGCGTTCCTATTTCACCGGCGACTGGGGAGTGCGGAGGAACTCGCAACTATACTTTTCCTCTCGAATTGACCGTCAAGTGAAGATTCGGGGGGAGCGCGTTGAGTTGGACGAGATCGACTGGCTTCTGCGGGAGGCTGGCTTCTCGAATGCCTATACCGTTCTAGTCGAAGACGATCTATATTCCTTTGTTGAAGGGACCGAGGACGTCGATGAGCAAGCTGTCAGGGCGCGCCTTGCAAAACGCCTCCCCTTTCATTCCGTTCCGAAGACTGTACGGAACCTTCCTAACTTTCCTCGCAATCCTAACGGCAAGATTGATGGAGAAGCGCTCAAGCGCCAAATTACCGCATGACACCTGCAAGAGAGTTATCCGATCCGTTCGATATCGTAGCGCAGGCGCTCGCCTGCGACCGGGCCTCTTTGAGCATCGACTCAGCCATGTATCGGGATCATGGCTGGGACAGTTTCGGGCACTTGCGTGTGATCCTCGCGATCGAAGAAGCTTACAGCGTTCCTATCAATGACAAGAACATCGAGAAGTACACCACGATACGTGCCATAAAGGAACTCTATGATGAGCTTCGAGCGGTGGGACATGACTGAGGCTCGCAACACACAGATCGGCGCCCGCATCCATGCCATCGTGTTAACCCGGGATCGACCCGAAACACTGCGACGGTGTATCGCGACTGCGTTGTCCTCGCTTGGACCTAACGATGTGCTTACAATCCTCGACGATTCTTCACCGGCTGGCCCTCGAACCGATGCTTCTCTGCTTGCCATGGCATCAATTGGACCAGCACCGATCCGTATTTATGTTTCGACGGTGTTCGCAATTGAAATGATTACTCGGTCGGTGTCTTCATCGGCTCAACTCTGGCTTTCAAAGACAGCTCCAAGGGATATCGCTCCACTGCGCAACCTCTCGTTGCTTCTTTCTGTTGCAGTGCCGGCGCAGACGACGGTTTTCATCGACGACGACATCCATGGCTTCAATCTCGCCGAGACTCACCTCAAGGTCAGCGCACTAGTCCAGTCCGGCGGAGGCGTAGTCGCTGGTGCCCACATTGGCGGGATCAACGAAATGGATACGATTACAAGGCTCAGTGAAGCGATCGATATGATAGAAGACCTCCCTCCTGGTATGGAGCCTCAGTCCGTTCGGGATCTGTTTCATACGCGAGGCTCTTCCCATACTGGCGGCGGGGGAGTCGCTAGATACCTGAGTGCTGGCTATTTAGCATTCCGGCTTCCGTCTGAGCGGCTTTTCGCCTTTCCTCCTGGCTACAACGAGGACTGGCTATGGTGCCTCCTTCACGCGGAATATCCGAAGGTACGAATCTTGTGCTTAGATGAAGCGGTTATTCACGATCCACCTTCGGTGCGACGGCCAACTCGGGAGGACTGTCTTTTCGAGTTGGTTGGCGACCTTATCTTCGATAGTCTCGAAGACCGACGCGGGGAAAACAATCTCCCTCCCGAGGCCGCTCTCACAGATCTTTCAAAGCGGATTCCATATCCAGCTTCGATGCCATCTTCGCGCGCGCTGGAACTGGGAGAGAAGGCACGATCCTCAATCGAGAAGGGATGCAGGCTCTCGGCAATTGAGGAATTCGGAATTACTGTGCTCGCGGATATGCTGAAGGCAAGTGAACTCGATATGGACGGGAGTCAAGTCCTGACAGGCTGGTGCGGTGACGCGATCATGAAGCAGAGGTCCTTCGCCGGGATACTTCGAGATAATAATGCGATGTCGGTTCTGCAATCGCTCATGCAAGAAGGGAGGCTCTAGTGGAAACACAGCATCATTTCCGGAGCTATGACGGAACGGTCTTGGAAGGCACGTTGGAAAAAGGAGACACTTTGGGAGACTCGGTCGTTCTCCTCGTACATGGGATCACCTCTTCGAGGGACGAATTCGGCCTGTTCTCGGACTTCGCGGAGCACCTCGCGCAAGAGGCAATTCCTTCTTTCCGATTTGATTACCGCTGTCACGGCGTGAACGAGCAGCCCATGGAGTCACTGACCCTTTCAGGCATTGTGAACGACATAGAAGCAGCTGCTGCATGCGCGTTGACGCTTACACTTGCTACCAGAATCCATGTTGTTGGAATGAGCTTCGGAGGGGGACTAGCGGCCTTTTGGGCTGCTACTACGAATACCGCTGTGTCCTCTGTCGTCATGATGGCGCCGGTCATTGACTACGAAGAAGATGTGATTGGCCAGCACGGGTTGCTTTCCAATGGGGTGCTCAATGAAAACGCCCAGAGCTTATTGCAGGATCAGGGATTTCTCGAGACGGATGGCGTCCGATACGGACCTGCTCTCCTCAACGAGGTCCGCTATATCTCGGGTATTGAGGGCATACGGCGCCTCAAATGTGCATCGCTTATCGTTCATGGGGATGCGGACACAGTAGTACCCTTCGAGTCTTCCGAGCGGTTTGTAAGTCTCAATCCCCGGTGCCAACTGGTAAACATCCCTGGCACCGACCACGGCTTCGGTGTGGCCGAAGACGAGGATCTTTCTTCGCCGGCGACGAAAGCAAAGCAGCAAGGGGTCTTTAGAATCGTTTCAGAATTCTTTGAAGGGACGTCTTAAGAGGAATGAGCGCCACTTGCGACCAGAATGCCTGGGTTCATCCCGGGGTAGTTTTTGACGGAACCGCGCACGTAGGCTTCAGTAGCTGCGTCGGCTACGGAACGCCCGTGACCGAGGAGACATACATTGGCGCGGGAGTTCGGATCGGGGCGTTTTGTGTTATCGAGCTTGGCGTGCACATCGAGGCCGATGTCCAAATCGATCACTACTGCCGAATCGCACGAGGCGCCCGAATCGGTGCAAAGACAAGGATCCTCTATGGAGCCCAGGTGTTCGACGACGTTAAGATCGGGCGGGACTGCATCATTGGTGGCGACCTTGTAGACCGGACCATCGTCGGAGACGAAGTCACTTTCCAAGGCAACACGGCACATTCCCACAGAGATCCGACAGGAGATTGGGATGAGACGGAGGAACCGTCACCCGTAATCGAATGGGGAAGCGTTGTCGGGATAGGCGCGCTACTAATAGGGGGAATCAGGATTGGACCCCGCGCTTTTGTTGCCGCCGGTGAGATCGTCAAGTGCGACGTGCCCAAGGAGACTGTGCTCCAGGGCGGAAAGCTTCAGCCGCTATCGGACTTTAGAGGGATGATTAAGGTTAGAGGGAACCATGAGCGAATCCCCTGACAAATGGAACTTGACGATCCTCGCCGCGCACTCGCAGAGGTGGAGTCAGCGCGAGGCCCAGGAGTTCAGAGCTGAAGTATCCTCTTTGGTAGCGCGTTTGGAGGGTCAGATGCGGATCGAACATCCCTCGCTTCATCTCCAGCCCCTCTATATTGCGGCCGGAGGTCGTGGTAGCTCGCAAGCTGAGTTGGGAGTTTCGTTCGCATTCGCGATCATCGATATTACGGACTACGATACCGATCTGGCCATCCTCGTTGGCCGAGTGCAAGGCGCACAGATCCCATATGCCCTGACGCATCGTGCGGACACCGAAGGGGTTACGCAGCGGTTAAACGTAGGTGAAGCGAGTGTGATCCCCTACGAATCGACAAGGGATCTCGTTACGCCCGACTCGCCTCTGGATCGGGAAATCTCGCAGGCCATATCACCTAGCCGAGTGTTGGAGGAACTGGTCTATGAACTCTGGTTTCAGCGAGACACGACAACCATTTGGGTTGTCTGCCCCCAGATTCACGAACCTGGAGAGTTCGCAAAACGTTCGAGTCCCGACTACACTTACCTGGACAATTTGGGCGACACGGATGCCTTGCTCGAGATTATGGTGTTTCTCTCGAGATACTATCCAAAGGCATCCGTCGAGAAGTTCAGCTGCGAAGATCTTCCTAGAGACCATACAAAGAACAATCTCGTAGTCATCGGGGGGCCAGGTTCTCATGAAGAGATCAGTAACAACGTCTGCAAAGAGATGATGATCTCGATGAATTCGCGAGTTTCCTATGCAGAAGATTGCGAGAGGATGCTCGTTACCTTGGAGGGCGTTGAGCCGCTCGAGTTGAAAGCCGATCTCGGCGCCAAAGCACCAAATCAGTCTCAGCCTGGTCGTTTCAACATGCGGCGGGACTGTGGATATTTTGCCCGCTTTCCTAATCCTCTCAATGAGATGGCGACAGTCATACTCGTCAACGGAATTCATACGGCGGGTGTGCTGGGCGCGGCAAGAGCCTTTGCTGATCGTCGGGAGGCGTTTCGAAATTACCATTCGGTATTTAACTCCGGTGAGAGCCCGAAGTCGTTCGAATCTCATTTCGAGGTAGAAGTTCTTAATGGTGACGTTAGGGTCCCAGTGATTGCGCCCCGGAACATTTACGCACTAGGCACGATGAGGCCGGCCTCCGCAAATGCGCTCCTCGCCGTGGAAAAGAACAAAAACATGGCGGATCGTGATCTTGTCACAGTAATGTTCATTGCGGGTGACCGAGGAGGATACCAACGAAGCCAAATTCAGAGCCCCAAAGAGTTGGATTCCATCAGAGAGGCGCTTCAAGGCTGCAAACACAGAGAATCATTTAACCTCGCCCAGCCGATATTGGCAGCGACGCGTGAGAAGCTTGTCGCTGCCTATCGCGACCAACCAACCATTCTGCACTTTGCTGGGCATGGCGATGATCGGAGTCTCTCTTTTATTTTGGATCATGGTCAAGTTGTAAGCACGACCCCGATCCTCGAAGAGCAGCTCGCTACGATTTTGGGAAGTTTTCCGAGTCGTGTGAGTCTGCGCGTTCTCAACACCTGCGATTCTGAACCCATTGCGAAGCACCTGGTCGACAAACACGTTGTGGACGCGGCTATAGGTTGGCCAGCTCGGCTAACTGATGCAGTAGCGATCACATTCAGCCGGACGTTGTATCGATGTCTTGGTGATGGCCTTGTCCTCGCGCGTTCCGTGATTCTTGCTGCCGAGAGTTGCGGCTCAGACAAAAAGCCGGTGGTTTACACAGATGCGGGTGTCGATCAAAATGTGTTCAGTTTTATTGAGAGGAAGCAAGGATGAGTACTGTAGCTGAATTGTTCGCGCGCTTGGATGGCGATGCGTGGAGAGTCAGGCACCCGTTTAGTGACGATATCTTGCAGACGAACGCTCTGCTTCACAACACTTCGGCCACGGAGGAAGAGATGGCCGAGTGTTTGGCGCTCTGGTCCCAGTATCGGCAGCCTTGTCAGTTTGGGAAGGCCGCCGCAAAGAAACGCCGAATTCACTTCTGCTTTCTCAGGGAGGTGGCCGTGACTGAATGGGCTGACGATGAGATCGCGGAGAAAATCGGCGAGGAGAAGCGTCTTTGGAAGCAACGTGCAGCGTGCGATCCCGAACGGGCTGCGCATAGTCTCGTCATCGTTGTTGCCTCGTCGCGAGTGGCCTTAGCCGCGCCAGATCAGCACCTACGCGCTTTTAGTGACCGCATCCTTGAACTAACGGGGTGGGAGCCTACCCGTCGTGGCGCTCGTCGGAGAAACACCCTGACAAGCGATTTTCTGTACCTGAGGAATCCGCTTGATGGCGGATTTTATGGGTTTCGGTTCAATGCTGATTTCTTTGCATGCAGCGGAGACGGACGTTGGTGGCACGATCACCGCTTCCCAGGCGGAATCGCATTCACCGCGAACAGTACCGGCCACATGATGCGCTATCGCGACTGGTATGAGGCCAAGAATGACAATGAAGCGTGGGGCCTGACGCAGGCCATGTTGACGATTCAGAACGCCGCGCCAACCAAGCAGAAGGATGGTAGCTCATCGCAGCAAGAGGGGCGAGTTACGTGGCTTCGATCCCTGAACGCGAAGGGCGAACCGTTTATTGAGAATGTCGCGTGCCCATTTGCGAGGGTACTACCAACGCTGGAGGGCAAGGATTGGACCCGTTACGAAGGCCTTCTGCACACCGACCACGCTGTTCGGGAGGAGTTCTTTCTGGACCGCGAACTGGCACCTACGGCGTCGAAGCCGTACCTGATGGACCTCACCTACCTTTATGACGCCAAACAAGCGGATTTTGAACAGTTCACAGCTGGAAGGCGCTTTTCTGACGACGAGGTCTATGCCGAAATAGGTAGTCCCGAAGACTGGACGCATCGCGCCGGAATAGCTAAGGAATCCCGTTCGGAGGAGCAGGCGGCCAGCGTTGCCGAACAGCTTTTGGCATGCAGTCAATGGGAGACTCCAGCGTGGCACGTGGCCGAGCACGACTAGGATTCTGCTCTGTGCAGGGCGTCCCGCTCCACTCTTGTCTCAAATAGCCAGATAGGGAAGTCTTGAGTCGGCTGGGACTCTCATCCAAGCGGCCCGGAAATGCGCTGGACTCCTAGGCACGAATACAAGCCTTTCGCGAGTCCGTGTTTCGCGCAGCCGTGGTGCGCAAAGCTATGCCAGTTCCGCGTGGGCATCCAAAGGTGTTGCTCGGCACCGGCTCCGGCCCTGCACGCGGTGCGGCTCAGGCAGAGTAAATCAGGCGACGCGCCCATGCTCCCGTATTCGAGGAGAGATCGCGATGGAAGCTGATCCTGATGTGGAACAACTCGCGCGCCTAATCGAGGCTCCGTGTCCAGGGCTCAATCAGGTCGTCTTCGAAGACAACAACTCGGACGCATCATTCACCCATGATCGATCGACTCGGGTAGAAACCAGGCTCGTCCGGACCGCTCGGTCTTGCTACAAGACGAAGTTGATTCCCGCCGTACCACTCGCGAGTAGCAAAACTCCTGTCAAACTCGACCCAATAAAGGGCCTCCTGCTTCTCGTCCGTTCGCGTAGTTTCGATTCGCCCACGTTTCCCGGTTGCGATGACTTCCACCACGTCTTCATTTTGAAGATCGGCCATCTTGTATTCCGTTCTCTCTCTCGCTTCGGAGGATCAGTTGATCTCTGGGTGAGAAAGTACGGCCAGATCGGACAGCTGAAGTCCCAATTAAATATTCCCCGCAAGATTTAGATCCAAACACCGAAAGTTGAGGCCAGAGCCTGGAACAAGTCCGTAGCCTTCGGACTAGCCACAACGAAGTGTTTTGTTGATCCGGGACCCCAGCGTTGCATACGATCCGCCCGCGCTCCTAAAGAAGGCATGCTGATTGTTGGGTGCCCAATAGCCGCCCTGCCAGATCATGGCAACATTGCCGGCAAGGCCCGCAGACGCGGCGCAAAGCTGTAGCTGAGCTGCGAGTTCGTTCTGTTCCTCCGCAGATTTGAACCTCACGGACGAATCCACGAACACGACCACAACATTGACCCCTCGTTCATTGATATGGGCGATCTGAAACTCCGTCATTGAGAGACGTCTCCTTGTTTCAGTCTAGCCCTATTTGGCGGGAGCCTTCTCGATTCGTCGAGACGATGGACGTTCTTGATCGGGTCAGGGAACGTCTATAGGGCTGCTGGTTTATTTGTAGAGGCTGGGCCCGTTCCTGATCCCGCTCATTTTCTCATAGGAGCGTCGCCTGACTAAGAGCCTGTTTTCACCCCTGCGTTGAGATCTTATGGCCATCGAAGAGATCGAGGCAGAGCTCAAGAAAAATGAAAGCGAGAGAGTCAGATGACGGGTGCGGCGTTGTTTGTCCACCAACCTGTTGGACGGATTCCTAACGATCTATCGACGATGGAAGCCTATGCATCTGGCTGGAGCGAAGCGGTATGATTCCAATTCCAGAGCAGTTTTTGAACCGCTCTCTCTACAACTACAAGAACAAGACCGATGCTAAATCGTGGAAGATCTCGGGAGGCAGCGGGTTCATGGTTGGAGTTCACTTTCTCGCACCACCGAAGACATGGAGAGATCAGTTCCGATCAATGCCGCTTTAGGCGGTGATGCTCTTTCGCGTCCGGATCGCCTTGATCGCCCTCGTCCCCTTGACCTTCCGAGAACTGGAACTCACCGGCTTACGCGGAGCCTTCTCGGAGTTCGTCCATGCCCGTTGCACGCTGGCCTCGAGCTGGTCCTGGCGGGCGCGGACCCAGGGCGAGTAGTGCTTCTCGGTGATCTTCACGCTGGCGTGGCCGAGGAGGATCGAGACCTGATCGATGGGCACGCCGGCGAGCAGCATCTCGACGGCGAACGTGTCGCGGAACATGTGGGGATGGCAGCGCTTCCGGGTTCCATCAGCGCCGCAGATGTTGGCCACCTTGAAGAGGCGGCGGAAGGCGCGTTGCCAGTTGGCCACGAAAGTCTTGGGGAGCCCATTGCCGCTCCAGAAGAAATAGCGCGGATTCGGTTTGAGGCCATCGGGGACAGTTCGCAGCATCTCTGCTACGTGAGGCGGCAGGGGCACGTAAACCGGTACTCCGGTCTTGGCCTGGTAGAGAAGGAGCTTGTTGCCATTGAGGCGCATCCGCTCTAGGGTGACTGCATCGCGAATGCGCAGCCCGCTCCAGCGCATCAACTCGGTGAGCGCCCGAATCCGCGCTCCGCGCTTCTCGACGTCGTAGGTCCTTTCCTCATACTCGTCGAGCCGGTAGGTGGCATCGAGGATGCGGGCGTACTCATTTTTGGGGAAGTAGTCGGTCGGCTTCTGGCGGGCCACCACACGTCTCATTGCCGCGGTGGGATTCTCCCTGATCCACCCAAGGCGGACGCAGAACCAGAAGAAGCCGACCACGCGCTCGAATTTCTTTTTCTTGGCCAGCGCCTCGTCAGTCCAGGTTTCCCGCCATGCAGTGAGGTTGCGTGCATTCAGATCCCGCAGGAACTTGATCTCCTGGCTTTCGCAGAAGTCCAGCAGCCGGCCTTCGAAGATCCCGGAGAGCTTCTGGATCGTAGCCTCGGCCAGTTCCCTGGCCCGACCGTCGCCCATGTAACGGGAGAAGAGGTGGGCAGTTCCTTCGCCTCTGACAGCGGGGGGGGGGGACAGCCTCTTTCACGGTGGGCAGTTCCTTCGCCTTCTTGACATTGTCCCCGCCGAGAGCGGAGTGCTCATATTTGCGGGCGAGAATCTCGGCCTGTTCCCAGGAGCGGGTCTTGGCCGACACGCGGAATCGCCCCGACCTTCCAGGCAGGGTTCCATCGATATATTTCGGGCACGAGCAGCGTCTTGAGGAGGCATTCGCCGCCTGGCTGCAACCGGGTTTATGGCGCGAAAACACGAACAACATAGCCAAAAGTATACCAAAAGCTTGGCGCAATTTTGGCGCAGCTTCTGAACAGTCAAGTTTTCCACAGGATAAACTATTGATTATATTACACTTAAATATGGTGGAGGCGGCGGGAGTCGAACCCGCGTCCGAAATCGCTGTCAGCCAGGAGAGTTCATGCTTTGTCCGCTTCCTTTTGGTTTCGCCCCCGGAACTCAGAACGGACAAGATGCGACGGGAACTAGTCCGATGATCTCGCGCAAGCAACACGGACCGAGCTGCTTACGCCAGCCTACTGTATGACGTCCGCTCACAGCCCGCAGGCGAAGCCGTGGAAGACGGCAGCTTATTTAATTAAGCTGCAAGTGCCAGATTATCGTTGGCAACTTTGTTTTTGCAGGCGATTACAGGTGCCCACACCCTGACATGCCTCCTAAGCCGCAATCGATCCCGTCGAAACCGTGACGCCCCCATCGTGCCGCATCCTCTTCGTGCAGGATGCCAGGTGCGAGCCGGGCCAACTGGCTCGTGCTGCATGAAACCATTCTACGCCAATCAGGGAAATGAGGTTTCCCGGCGCCTGCGGCGCAGCGGCAAAGAGAGGAGAACCATGCATCCGGGAGCGATGGATGTTTGCAGCAAGGGATCTTCGGCCGGCGAGCTTGCTTACGGCCCGTGGCGGGTCCCGGAATCCTGATTTCTGTAAGCTCTTTGTTTTGAGGCGAAGGACTGTCCGGATTCGGACAATTTTACGCTTAAGTCTTTTTATATCATGATGATGTGGATTCACATAGGGGAGGGCACCCCCTTCTTAGGTAAGAAGCGTGGCAGCGAACGGCATTTTGCGGGATCCGGGAGTGCGACAGGTTTCCATGGCTCATCCTTTATAGAGCGGTACCACAATTCACATGTCCGTTCGAGTCGTCTCAAGAGGTGCTTGAGAGCCTTGCTTCCAGCGGATTCCACTTGTGAAACTCTACGGCTTCCATTGTGCGTCGGAACAGCGTAATTATCTGCAACGTGTTGCAAGAAAAAGGCGACGCCTCCCAATGCTGTTGCGGAGACGGCAAGGGCCACTTGGAACCGCAGGGGTGAAGCGTATCCGCATATTCAAGGTTGCACGCTACTGTTTGTCGAGGTCGATGGACTCGTATTCGTGGCGGGCGATGGCTGCGCGGATCTGGGCTGGGGTTTTGCCCAGCCTGGTCTGCTGGTAGGCGTAGAAGCCTTCCTTGGCGCAGGTGGAGCACTCGGTGCCGTGGAGTCCCTCGAAGCAGCTGCGCAGGCTGGTGTGGCCGAGAGCGCGGTCGCAACGGCAGTTGCAGGGAAGCTGGTAGGTCACGCTGGCAACTTTGGCCACCTGCTGGTAGACGTGGATCTGCCATGGGTAACGGAAGTTTTCGCCTGTAAGCTGGCTGCCGGAGAGGATGGGTGGCAGGGCGCTGACTTTGAGTGGAGCCGAGGGGTGATAGGCCGGAACGTCGTCGGCGGGATTGGACCACTGGGCGTAGCTGGCTGCGGTGAGGGCAAAGATGGCTAGAGCGAGGAGCCAACGGCGATGGACGAGTTTTTTCATAGAAAGTCTCTCGATGATTATCTTAGCTGGAAACCGGAACTGTTGAGCGTTGCGATGAAGAAAGCAACGGGGGCGAGGGAGGATCCTAGGGGCTTTGCGGCACAAAAAAAGACGGCACGAACGTTTTCTGTTCGTGCCGGGAGGCCAGTGACGCAACTTACTTCCAGCTTGGGAGCGGTAAGGACTACCGGCTCCTTCACTGGAATATATACACCATAGCATAGATTGGGTTGAAGTCAAATACAAAAATCGAAATTATTTTTCTACTGGGAAGAGTAATCCTTTCCCGAGACTCTGCATCTAACGGCAAGACTTCCGGCAGGGGCGGATCTTGCGGGGATTTGAAATTCATCAAAGAATTGGGAAGCGTTTAAGATGACAAACTCTTTGGATTCTTCGGGTTCATCGGGACCACAGATGGACGGGGGCCGACCTGCGGGGTGGTTCAAAGTGGGAGCCGTGGCAGCTGCATCGGCACTTGCGGGCGGGTTAGTTGCCGCATGGTGGTACCGAAAGACCCTTTCAAGTTTGCGGCAAGCTGAAGAAGACGGGCAAAATCCGCAATTTGGTATTTCAGGGGACGATCCGGCGGACGAAGCCTGAAAAACGGCTGGACATGTCCAATCATGCCGTCATGCGGCCTGGGTCGCCCGGCTGGCGAGTTCAAAGTCCTTGACGGTGAGGCCGCCGGCATCGTGCGTGACCAGAGCCAGCCGCACCCGGTTGTACCGGATATCGATATCTGGGTGGTGACCGGCCTCCTCCGCAAGCTCTGCGACCCGGTTCACGAACCGCATGGCTGCACGGAAATCTTCAAACTGGAAGGTACGGACGAGTTCTCCGGCCTGGATCTGCCAGCCGGGCAGGGTTGCGAGCAGGGTGCTGGCTTCTTCGAGAGAGAGTGCGGACATCAATTTCCTCCCAAGCGCGAATTTGGGGCGCGGCATTGGATGTATGGTTGCGGAGATTTAAACCGGCCCGCCGGGAAAAGTTCAGCTTGCAGGCGGATTGGGAACGGGGGCAATGTCGAATGTCGAGAATCGCTTGTTCTGGCCTGTGATTTCGGAACGCAACTCGTGCCAGAGCTCATTGGGAACTTTGAGGAAGACTTCGACGACGGCGGGATCGAACTGGGAGCCGGAGCAGCGGAGAATCTCTTCGCGGGCAGTGTCGAAGCTGCGCGCCTTTCGGTACGGGCGGTCGCTGGTGATGGCGTCGAGGGTGTCTGCAACAGCGAAGATGCGTGCGCCAACGGGGATTTCAGCGCTACGGAGGCCGTTGGGGTAGCCGGAGCCGTCGTAGTGTTCCTGATGGGAGAATACGATTTCCGCGGACTCGGCGAGAAACGGGATCTTGCGGAGCATGTTGTAGCCGCGGGAGCAGTGTTCGCGCATGACGGTCTGTTCTTCGGGAGAAAGTTTGCCGGGCTTGCGCAGAATTTCGTCCGGGATGGCCATCTTGCCGATGTCGTGGAGGAAGGCACCGCGGGCGATCACCTTGATTTGAGAGGGGTTGATGCCCATGGCGCGGGCCAGGGCGATGGTGTAAGCGGTTACACGCTTGGAGTGACCTTCCGTTTCCGAGTCCTTTAGATCGAGCGCATCCCCCAGGGCTTCAAGGGTGACGTCATACGAGTGCTCGAGGTTTTCCATGGCCTGGCGGAGCATTTCAGTACGGGCGCGGACGACCTGTTCGAGGTTTTGCTGGTAGTTGTGGCTATCCTGGAGGGCCTGGCGATGGTCGAGGGCGCGCTGGACGGTGTTGACCAGGTGTTCTCGCTCGAAGGGCTTAAGGAGATAGTCGTAGGCGCCGCGGCGCATGGAATCGATGGCGACGCTGATGTCGTGGATGGCGGTGACCATGACAACGGGAAGATGGGGCTGCTGGCCGTGGATGCGCTCGAGGAGGGCGATGCCGTTGCCATCCTGCATGACAATATCGGTGAGGACGAGGTCAAAGGCGTTGCGTTCCAGGATCTCCATGCCTTCGCGGCCACTTGAGGCTAACTGGACATCGAATCCCTGACGCTCGAGCGTTGAACCGATCATGGAGCGAACATGGGGCTCATCGTCGACAACCAGTATCCGCGCGGGCCTGCGCTGGCGAGCCACCGTGTGCGCTTCGGATTCTGCGCGCGAACCGGCAGCGGTGGGTATGAAATGCGGTCGTGCCAGGTTCAGTGCCAAGCCTTGATCCTCCCTGGATCATCGCCGACCAGTTCTCTGGCCAGCCCGGCAAAAAGCCTGAAGCGTTCAGGAACGCGCTGCCCGTCAGGAGGGCAGAACATGCTGGAATCCGTCCCAGACAGATCCGCTTCAGCAAAAACAGCTTGCCTGAATCCGCGAGGAAAATCTGGCCGAATCACCAGATTCCCGCCAATGGAAGTTACTTTGGTGCTCTCCGCTTTTTCGCAAGCACCGCGATCCTCTTCAACTTCCAGACCCATTTCAAAAAGCGTGGAATGGGTTATTTGCAGATCAAACAAGGAGAAATAAATCCAATATTGCGGTTACGATTCGCCGGGAACCTGGACTGGCAGTATCGATCATTACCAAGCCTTGGCTAACCGGAGAATCAAAGGTGAATCTACGGGAAGGTTACTCCCAGATTCTGCCAAGGGGAATAACTTTCTAGGTATCGCCCCAAATGAGATGCCGGACACTCCATTTTGGCTGCATTTGGTTAAAACTGACCAGCTTTTTTTAAGTTAGATGCAGTTGAAAAGGGAAAATCCTGGCTGAGTTGGCTGTTCGTGGGCATTCCCGGTCGCTGGATGTGGGCATGTTTCAATGGGCGGGGCTCCAAAAAAGGATCGAGGTGCAAGTGGATTAGGCATCGTTGGCAGGCGACTTTTGCTGTGCTTGCTGCCGGGCGTGCCTGGCTTTGACCCAGCCCTCTTTGGTGATCTGGTGGGCGCGGGAGACGGCGAGGGAGCCGGGTGGGACGTTCTTGGTGATGCAGGAGGCGGCACCGATGTAGGCGCCATCGCCGACCTGGACGGGCGCGACCAAGGTGGAATCACTGCCAATGAAGGCGTCTTTGCCGATGAGGGTGTTGTGCTTGTGGACGCCGTCGTAGTTGCAGGTGATGGTGCCTGCGCCGATGTTGGTGTTTTCGCCGATTTCGGCGTCGCCGAGATAGGAGAGATGGCCGGCTTTGACACCTTTGTGGAGCTTTGCCTTCTTGGTTTCGACAAAGTTGCCGATGTGGACGTCCGGGCCGATTTCGCAGCCGGGACGGAGGCGAGCGAAGGGGCCGATGCGGGCGCCATCTGCGATGGTGCTGTCGGCGAGGACGCAGCTCTGGTGGATGAGGACGTCGCTGCCGAGGGTGCAGTTCTCGATGACGGAATAAGAGCGGACGCGGGAGTCTGTGCCGATGCGGGTTGTGCCGAGGAGCTGGACGAAGGGCTCGATCACGGTGTCGGGAGCAACATCGACGGAGGCATCAATGACGCAGGTTTCGGGGCGGAAGATGGTGACCCCGGCGGCCATGAGGCGGTGGGCGGTGGCGAGGCGGAGTTGGGCGTCGAGGGCCATCATTTCGGCTATGGTGTTGGCGCCGAGAAGCTGGCTGGGGTCACCAGTATGGAAGGCGACGACGCGCTCACCGGCGGCGTGGAGGACGTGGGCCATGTCAGTGAGGTAGAGCTCGCCGAGGGGGTTGGCGCCGTCGAGCGTGCCGAGGTGGGCGAGGAGCGGCGCGGTGCGGAAGGCGTAAAGGCCCATGTTGACCTCGCGCAAGGCAAGCTGATCGGGGGCGAGCATGTTCTGCTCAACGATGGCTGTAACTTCAACGGAGCCGGAAGCGGGGTGAATGACGCGGCCATAACCGGTGGGCTGCGCGGGCTCGGCGGAGGTGAGGGTCATGGCGGCTTGCTGGGCCTGATGAAAGCTGAAAAGGGCGGAAAGGGTCTCAGGCTGGATGAGCGGGGCGTCGCCGGAGAGGACGAGGATGTTCTGGTAGCCGGCGATGGCCTGGCGGGCAGACTGGACGGCGTGGCCGGTGCCGCGCTGGATGGTCTGCTCGACGAAGTTGATGCCGGTGGAGGCGACGGCGGCTTTGACGGCTTCAGCCTGGTGGCCGACGACGGCGTAGATGTGGGCGGGAGAGACGATCTGGCTGGCTGCATCGATGACGTGGCTCAAAAGAGACTTGCCGCCGATTTCGTGAAGCACCTTGGGACGGCGGGATTTGAGGCGGGTGCCTTTGCCGGCGGCCATGATGACTACGGCGAGGGTTGAAGCTTCAGTGCTTGCCATGAACGTGCTCCGGTTTGGGGTTGTGCTCTTCCACTCTTGACGCAGAGGACGCGTCAAGGGTGGGGCACCCAATCTTCTGGTGAATCATTGCATTTGCCCGGCTGGCGCTGCGGAACCTGCTTGCCGGGCGGGCATGGGGATGGTGATGTCGATGGGGTGGACGGGGCCGAGGCTGAGCTGGTCGAGGCCGGGTTTGATTTCGGGCCCATTGCCGACGACGAGGATGGCGAGCTTGTTGGGATGGACGTACTTTCTCGCGACCGATTCGAGATCGGCGATGGTGACCTTCTCGAGGGCGGCTTTGTAGGTTTCGAGATAGTCGGCGGGATAGCCGTAGAACTCGAGGCGTTCGCGCTCGGCGAGGACCTTGTCGCGGGTGTCGTAGCGGAAGAGGAAAGAGTTGAGGATGTTGTCTTTGGCGCGGGCGAGTTCTTCCGGAGTGAAGGGCTTGGTGTTGAGGCTGGAGAGCTCAGCCAGGGCGGCCCTGGTGGCATCGACGGTGGAGGGGCTCTTGGTGAGGGCGTAGGTGCTGAAGGGGGCGGGGTGGTCGTAGGCGAAGGAGATGCCGCCGCCAACCTCATAGGCCAGGCCGAGCTCTGTGCGAACCTTCTGGAAGAGACGGCTGGCAAAGCCGCCGCCGAAGATCTCGTTCATAACGGCCACGGCGGGAACGTCGGGATTGTGGCGGTCGATGCCCATGCCGACGATTTCAACGACGGACTGGTTCACATCTTCTTTGTTGATGAAGTAGACGCCGGGGGTGGGGCCGGGGAAGACGTCGTGGCGGGCGGGGGTGGGCTTGACCGGGGGCAGGCCTTCAAAGGCGGCACGGAGCTTGGCTTCCATGGCGACGGGGTCGAAGTCGCCGCTGATGCCGACGATGAGCTTGCCGCCGATGGTGCGATCGTGCCAGGCCTTGAGGTCGGCGAGGGTGACGGCGCCGATGGTGCTGAACTCGGGCTGTCGGGTGTAGGGGCTATTGGCGCCATAGACCAGCTTGGCGGACTCGCGCTCGGCGATGGCGGATTCGTCGTCGTTGCGGCGAACGATGCCGGTGGCCTCCTGCTGCTGGGCGAGTTCGAGCTTTTCCTGGTTGAATTTGGGATGGAGGAGGAGGTCGAGGGCAAGAGCGAAGACCTGGTCGGCATCGCCTTTGAGGGAATCCCAGGAGAGCGCGGTGGAGTCGTCGTCGCCAGCGGTTTCAATGTGGGCTGCTTTGGCTTCAAGCAGGTCGTCGAGGGCGTCTCCGTCGATTTTGGCGGTGCCGCTGGTGCGCCATGCCTGGCCGTAGAGGCCGACGAGGCCGGTTTTGGCGGGGTCTTCATCGCGGGAGCCGCCGGGAATGAGGACGGAGCCGGAGACGAAAGGGAGCTCATGGTCTTCCTGGAGGAAGATGACAATGCCGTTCTTGAGCTCGATGCGTTTGGGCTGTTGCGGCTTGAAGTCGTGAAGCTTGGGGATGGGGATTTTCTCCCAGGGCTTGTCTTGCTGGGCGGGAAGGGTGATGGGGGTGAAGAGGGCGGCGAGGCAGGTGATGGCGAAGATGGCTTTGGAGATGCGAATTCCCTCGGGGGCTAAAGCCCGGGTTCTTTTGCGGTGTTCAATGTACGGGCTGAAGCCCGTACCCTTCATCGCGGGGGAGTTGGCGTTCGTGGCGCGACTGAAGTCGTGCCTTTTCGAAGCATGGAGTTCCAGGTTCCCGGCGGGACTGAAGTAGGGCCTTGTAACAAAGCCCGCGCGAGCCCGTGCTGCGGAATCGAAAGGGCTGTTCATTGCGCGCCCCCGTCTTTTGCGGCAGCGGCGGTTTGCGGAGCGGCAGCGGCGGGGGCTTCTGTTTCGGTCCAGGCTTCAGTGCGGTTGCTGGCGACGAAGACCTGGTTGGCTACGCGGCGAATGTCGGCTTTGGTGACCTTGTCGACCTTGTCAAGCTGGAGAAAGAGTTCGCGCCAGTCGCCGAAGCGGGTCTGGTACTCGGCCAGGTCGTTGGCGAGGCCCTGATTGTCTGCGAGTCCGCGGAGCAGGTCGGCGCGGGTGCGGGTTTTGTACATGGCCAGCTCTTCGTCGGTGACGTCGGTGGTTTTGAGCTTTTCGATTTCCTTGTGGATGGCGTCGCGCATCTCCTGTGGGGTATGGCCGGGCAGGGGCGCGGCAAAGAAGACGAACAGGCTGGGATACTTGTCGCCGGGGTAGGGGCTGACGCCCTCGGCTTCGGCGGCGATCTGCTGGTCGCGGACCAGGCTGCGATAGAGGCGGGAGACGCGGCCGTTGGACATGATGTCGCTGATGGCGTCGTAGACGGCGTTGTCGGGGTCGCGATAGTCGGGGCGGTGATAGCCCTCGATGTAGATGGGCTGGTTGGGGTCGCGAATGACGACTGTCTTCTCGGCAAACTGTTTGGGTTCGACGGTGGTCATTTCCTCGGGTTTGGGGCCGGCGGGGACGCGGCTGAAGTATTTCTCGAGGATGGGCATGGCCTCAGAGGCTTTGACGTCGCCAACGACGGAGACCACGATGTTTGCGCCGACGTAGTACTTCTTGTGGAACTCCATGGCCTCAGTGGCGTTGATCTGGCTGACTTCGCTGGGCCAGCCGATGCTGCTTCGGCCGTAGTTGTGGGCCACATAGGCTGTGGCGACGAACTGCTCGAAGAGGCGGCCCTCGGGGTTGGAGTCGGTGCGCATGCGGCGCTCTTCGATGACCACGTCGCGCTCCTTGTAGAACTCGCGGGGGACGGTGTCGGCGAGGCGGCTGCTCTCGAGATAGGCCCAGAGTTCGAGGCGATTCTCGGGCATGGACCAGAAGTACTGGGTTTCGTCGAGACCGGTCTCGGCGTTGAGGCCTTCGGCGCCGTTGCGCTCGGCGATATCAGTGAACTGGTTGGGGATGACATATTTATGAGCTTCGGCCTGGGCTTCGAGGAAGGCTTTCTTGAGCTCGGCAAGCTTGTGCTCGTCCCGGCCGACGGGCTTGAGGTACTCGGCCTCGTAGGCTGCGTTGGCGGCTTCGACTTTGGCGAGGGCGATTTTTTCCGCGGGGTAGTCGGTGGTTCCGATCTGGCTGGTGCCTTTGAAGGCGAGGTGCTCGAACATGTGGGCCAGGCCGCTTTCGCCTGATGGATCGTTGACGTCGCCGGCATCAATGAATGTGGAGTAGCTGAAGACGGGCGCGTCAGGCCGCTCGCAGATGATGAGGGTGAGACCGTTGGGGAGCACTTTGGTGGTGATCTTCTGCTCGAAGCTTCTGAGGTCCTGGGCGTGTGCGGGCAGAGAGCCGGCAAAGGCCGTTGCTGCCATTGCGAGCGCCAGAGCCGCGTTGCGCATTCTGCTTTGCATCCAATCTCCTTGTTCGAGGGGCAGGGGAAATGAGGTCCTCGCACTCTTCCAAGCTAGTGCCCGTGACCGGAGGGGGTCAAACGGGCAAGCGAGGTGGTCCACGGGGACCGTCCCGGTTGTGAGTGTCGGGTGGATGCCTAAGAGCTTCATTAAGACGCTTGATTTGCGACGGTGGCGCCCCAATCCTGAGGGTCGAGGTCGCGGGCATGCTGGGAGAACAGCCAGCGATGGCCGTCGAGGTCGACGGCGCCGTATTGCCGCTCTCCGTAGACTGTCTCGTGTGGTTCTTCAAAGAAGACGGCACCCTGTTGCTTTGCCAGAGCGTAGTGTGCATCAACGTCATCAACAAAGATGGTCAACATTTGTGTAACGTATCCGAGCTCGGCAGGAGTCTTGCGATCAGGTGATAGCGTGTGCAGGTTGATGTGCGCATCACCTAAGCGCATTTGGACCCCACTTACCGGCTCGCCATAGCGGTAGTGCTCGATGAAGCCGAAGACCCGGGTGAGCCATTCGCTGGCCTGGACGACGTTGCGGTAGTGGACGTGGGGAAGTATGGAATTGGCCGGCACGGAGCGGTTCTTCATAGCGACAGTATGCAACGAGCCCGTGAGCGCTTGTGGAATTCTTGCTAGTCTAGAGACTCCATGCAGAGAGAATCGAGAAGACGGAAGCTACTAGCGGCGCTGTTGCGGGCGGCGATCGAGGTTACTTTTATCATTTTTCTGTTTTATTCCAACCTGCTGATGGGTGAATTCACGGGGTCGAACGGGCCTGGAAAGAGTATGGAATTTGCCTTGCACGACATACTTACAGGTACGAACTTCGCCATTGCCCTGATTTCGGCGTTTGTGGGCTACGTGGTGTTTGAGACTTTGCGCGAGAGGCTTTAGAGTGGGCCTGGCTGCCCGTGTTTCTTACGCGCCTTGACCCCACCCGGCGGGGTTCCGTATGCTGCCATGGTTTCCACGCGGCGGATGAATCTTACATCCAACCCGCGCAGGGAGAGTACGCATGAACCCGACTTTCGTTCTGGTTCGCACCATGCAATGTGCCTTTATTGTGTCCGTTTTGTTGTTTGCTTTTGTCCTTCATATCATTCACCCCGCTCCCCACAGCGTGAGCGCCTCATTGCAGTGGGGCATCGTGTTTTGCGCAGCCGCCTCCGCACTGATGGGATTCATCGTGCAGGGAGTCTGGTCGCGTTCCCCGATCCAAGCTCTTCCGGCGGCGCAGGATGCTGCCCTTCGCAGTCGATGGCTTGCAGGACACATCTTGCGGTTTGCAACGGCGGAGTCCGTGGCTTTGTTTGGATTTGTTCTGCGCATGATGGGCAGTTCCTCCATTCTGGTCACTGCCTTGTTTGTGAGCTCGCTGGCCCTGCTGTTGATCTGGCAGCCGGGAGCGATTCCAACCCAAACCGCATCCCAAAGCTCCACAGGGTGATCTAAGAGAAGCAGGAGATTCTGTATGACGACTGCCGTATTGGCCGCAACTCCGGCTGCCCGTATTCAAGCACAACCGTTTCTGGTTCGGCGCGCTGCGGTGCTGGGCGCGGGGACCATGGGTTCGCGCATTGCCGCGCACCTGGCCAACGCTGGGATTCCGACGCTGCTGCTGGATATGGTTCCGGCGGGCGAGGGCGACCGGAGCCGGTTGGCGAAGGGGGCGCTGGAGGCGCTTGGTAAGGCCAAGCCGGCGGCTTTCTATGACGCAGCGCTGGCTGGGCTGGTAACGCCGGGCAATTTTGAGGACGACCTGGGGAAGCTGGCGGGGTGCGACTGGGTGATTGAGGCGGTGGCCGAGAACCTGGAGATCAAGACGGCGCTGCTGGGGCGGGTGGTGCCGCACCTTGGTCCGCAGGCGGTGCTGACGACGAATACTTCGGGGTTGCCCGTGGAGCAGATTGCGGCCGGGCTGGCGGGCACCGGGAGCGGTTCTTCGGGACGCATTTCTTCAATCCGCCGCGGTATATGCGGCTGCTGGAGATTATTCCGACGGCGGAGACGCGATGCGGGCGTGTTGGCGGCATTTGCGGCGTTTGCCGATCGAAACCTGGGCAAGCAGGTGGTGTTTGCCAACGATACGCCGAACTTTATTGCCAACCGCATCGGCGTGGCGGTGATGTTCAACGCGGCGACACTGATGCTGGAGCAGGGGCTGACGGTTGAAGAAGTGGATGCGCTGACGGGGTCGGCGATTGGCTGGCCGCGGACCGGGACGTTCCGACTGGCGGACATGGTGGGCATCGACATTCTGGCGCACGTGGCGGCGAATTTCCCGCAGGGTGTGACGCAGGGCAGCTTTGGCGCGGTGCTGGAAGAGATTGTGAAGCGCGGGCTGGCTGGGCGACAAGGCGGGGCAGGGGTTCTACAAGAAGAGCAAGGGCGCGGATGGGAAAGAAGCTGCGGCTGGTGCTGGATCTGAGCAACTTTTGAGTATCGGCCCGCGGCCAAGGCGGCTCTGCCTGCGCTGGAGATGGCGAAGAATGCGGCTACGCTGCCGGAGCGGCTGAAACTGCTGCTGGCGAACGATCCGGCCAAAGACAAGGCGGCGAAGTTTCTGTGGCCGTTTCTGGCTTCGTTGTGGAACTTTGCGGCGGAGCGGATTGGGGAAGTGGCGGGCGATGCGGTCGTCGATCGATGGGGCGATGAAGGCGGGGTTCAACTGGGAACTGGGGCCGTTTGAGATGTGGGATGCGGCCGGGGTTCGGGAGACGGTGGCGCGGATGAAGGCGCTGGGTCTACCGGTGAGCGGGCGGGTTGAGGCGCTGCTGCGACTCGGAGGCCGGGTGTCAGCTGGTATTCGCCGGATGGGCCGCAGTGCTACAACCCGACGACGGGAGGATGGGAAGCGATTCCGGAGCAACCGGGACATGCGCGGGTTGCGGACTTTCGGCGAGCGAACGGGGTGGTGCGGGCGAATGCGGGGGCTTCGCTGGTGGATTTGGGCGATGGGATTGGATGCATCGAACTGCACTCGCTGAAGAACGCGATTGGCGGCGATGTGCTGGCGATGATCTCGTCGGTGCTGAAGCCGGATTCGGATGCGGTGAGGGATTTTGCGGGGTTTGTGATTGCGAGCGACCGGGAGAACTTCAGCGTGGGCGCGAACCTGATGCAACTGCTGCTGGCGGCGCAGGAGGGCGAGTGGGACGATGTGGCCGCGGTGATTCACGCCTTCCAGCAGATGACGGCGGCGATCAAGTTTTGCCCGCGGCCGGTGGTGGTTGCGCCGTTTGGGCTGACGCTGGGCGGCGGCGCGGAGATTTGCCTGCATGCGGCGCGGCGGCAGCCGCACGCGGAGACCTACATCGGGCTGGTGGAGGCGGGAGTGGGGCTGATTCCCGGCAGGCGGGGGAACAAAGGAGATGCTGCTGCGAGCGCTGGACCAGGCTGCGGCGCTGGCACCGCCGGACCCGAAGGATCCACCATCGCGGTTTGCCCAGTCGGCGGAGGTGGGTGCGGCGGTGAAGCGGGTGTTTGAGACGATTGCGCTGGCCAAGGTGTCGACTTCGGCTGCGGAGGCGCGGCCGCTGGGAATGCTGGGGCCGGCAGACCGGATTACGCTGAATCGGGAGCGGCTGTTGCTGGACGCAAAGGCGCAGGCTGCAGCGCTGGCGGAAGCCGGATATGTGGCGCCGCAGCCGCGGACGCAGATTCCTGCGCCGGGAACAGGGGTGCTGGCGACGCTGGAGACGGGCGTCTTCCTGATGGGCGAGGCCGGCTACGCATCGGAGCACGACCAGAAGGTGGCGCGGTGGGCGGCGTATATTCTGGCGGGCGGGCGGGTGACGGCGGGGTCGCTGGTGAGCGAACAGTACCTGCTGGACCTGGAACTGGAGGCGTTCCTTTCGCTGTGCGGTGAGCGCAAGACGCAGGAGCGGATTGCGTTTACGTTGAAGACGGGAAAGCCGCTGCGGAACTGATGATGATGGCACGACACAAGTTGCTGGCATTTGCCGCCATGGCGCTGGGAATGATTCCTTGCTCGGGCCAGAGTGCGCCGTTGCCGACGCAGGTGGAGACCGGGCAACTGACGGAGCAGGGGCAGGTGGTGGTGGCGGGGCATGCGACTGCGTACCTGATTCGCCGTTTGCCGGTGAGCTCATTTCCAGAGTTGCCTGCAGGGATTGCCGAGGTGCTGAGCCGGCGCGGGTGCATGATTCCTCAGACCTTTGAGGCGCACCACCCGGAGAACGTGGTTCATGCCAGCCTGGAGAGCGCGGGGTCGTCGGACTGGGCGGTGCTTTGCTCGGTGGAGGGGAAGGTTTCGCTACTGGTGTTCCTCGATGGCGGGAATGCCGAAGTGCAGCCGGTGGTGCTGGCTTCAGCGAATGAGACGGAGCGATTGCAGGTGCATCCCGGGAGCGGGGTGCTGGGATTCAATTGGGGGATCGATCCAGCGACGCCAGAGCAGGTTCATGAGGCTCAGGTTGGGATGGAACATCGGCCGGCGCGGGTGGATCATGACGCGCTGGCGGACTCAGTGATTGAGCGCCGGACCATCTACCACTTCTATGCGAAGGGCGCATGGAGTGTGCTGGAGATGCCGGAGTAGGGTTAGCGCAGCCGGCACGGAGCCGGCGAGCAGGATCGAGTGAGTTTGAAGGAGCAGTCCCGATGCCGGAAGCTGTAGTTGTGAGCGCTGTTCGTACCCCTGTTGGCCGCGCGCCCAAGGGCGCATTATCGACCACACGTCCAGATGATCTTGCTGCAATTGCTTTGAACGAGGCTCTGAACAGGGTGCCAGTCCTGGATAAGAGCGAAGTGGACGACGTGATCCTGGGCTGCGCGCAGCCGGAGGGGGAGTCGGGGTGGAACATTGCGCGGATGGCATTGCTGCGGGCGGGGCTGCCGGTGGAGATTCCGGGGATGACCGTGAACCGGCTGTGCTCCTCGGGGTTGCAGGCGATTGCGCTGGCGGATCAGCGGATACGGGGCGGCGGTGACCGGGTGGTGGTGGCGGGCGGCGCGGAGACGATGAGCATGCTGCCGTTTGGGGGGCTGAAGCCGAGCCCCAATCCTTGGCTGGCGGAACATTACCCGGCGGCGCTGATGACGATGGGACTGACGGCGGAACGGGTGGCGCGGCATTACGGGGTCTCGCGCGAGGATCAGGATGCTGTTTGCGCTGGCGAGCCACCGGAAGGCGGTGGCGGCGCAGGCGGCGGGACGGTTTGACGGGGAGTTGGTTCCGGTGACGGTGACGACTGCCTGGCCGGGGAAGAAGGCGGGCAGGCCGGCGGTGACGGAGACGGTGTTCGCGGTCGATGAGGGACCGCGGGCGGACACTACGCCTGAGGCGCTGGCCAAGTTGAAGCCGGTGTTTCATGCGCAGGGAACCGTGACGGCGGGGAATGCTTCGCAGACATCGGATGGGGCGGCGGCGGTGGTGCTGATGGAAGCCGGGCGGGCACGGGAGCTGGGGATTGAGCCGCTGGGGCGGCTGGTGGCGTTTGCCGTGACCGGATGCCTGCCGGAGGAGATGGGCATTGGGCCGATTGCGGCGATTCCGGCGGCGCTGAAGAAGGCTGGGCTTACGCTGAAGGAGATTGGGCTGATTGAATTGAATGAGGCGTTTGCGGCGCAGGCGCTGGCGGTGATGCGGGTGCTGGGACTTGATCCGGAGCGGGTGAACGTGAACGGCGGGGCGATTGCGCTGGGGCATCCACTGGGGTGCACGGGGGCCAAGCTGACGGCTACGCTGCTAGGCGAGATGCGGCGGCGGCAGGTGCAGTATGGGATGGTGACGATGTGCGTGGGCGGCGGGATGGGCGCGGCGGGGATCTTTGAGCGGCTCTGAATCTAGGGCTCGTAAATCGTGCCGTCGACTTTGACTTTCGAGCACCAGAAGCAGAACCGGACTTCTTTGCCTGGATACAGCTGGCTCAAATCAAGCTGACGCCAAAGGTGCAGGCCGGCGCGGCAGAAGAGATTCCTGACCGCGTTCGACTCGTGTTCCCGATGCGGCCATAGTTTCGCCAAGGATGCGATGAGCGCCGGGTTGGCAGACTGCGGCGGTTTGGCTGGCGAAATCCGCGGCATCTCTACGAGCCCCCTTGTTGCTTTGACACCGGAAGGCTTCGCTTTGATCCCTCCACGCAGTCGCGCCTCAAGTGCGGCTGACCCGCAAGGCCGGCATTCATTCCTCAAAAAAAACAGAAACAGCCGGGAGTGATCCCGGCTGCTTGGTTTGGGGCCAGCTCTCGTGGAACTGCACCCGCGCTAGGCCTTGGAGGTGGCGAGGGCTTTGAGGCGGGCGTTGAGGCGGCTCTTGTAGCGAGAGACGGTGTTGTCGTGGAGGACGCCCTTCTGGACGCTCTTGTCGAGGACGGAGACGGTCTCGCGGTACTGGGCCTGGGCGGCTTTGACGTCACCCTTGGCGAGGGCCTCGCGCAGGGTGCGCAGGCTGGTGCGGACGCGGCTGCGGTTGGCGCGGTTGACTTCAGTGCGCGTTACGGTTTGACGGGCGCGCTTGAGCGACGAAACATGGTTTGCCATTGATCTTCCTTAATCTCTTTTGCCCTGTTGGCCGTGGCCGTGTGTCAGGCCCGGATGAGGGGGGATGATGCGGGGTCAGAATGCAACGCGATCCGCATCCCACGCAATTTCCTAGTCTACGGGAAAACGGGCCGTGGGTCAATTGGCGAGTTGGCGCGGGGAATTGGGTCCTGGGAGGGCAAACTTGCCCTGTTTTTGAGCGCAGGGATGGTACGGGCCCCGAATCCGGGCCGAGTGTTCGCCGCCTATTTTGAAGAACGGGAAGAAGAGCTTGGCGTGCAAGTCCTTTAGAAAAGTGTCCATTTTGGCCGTTTTTGCATGGAACTCGATTGTTTTCATAGGGCTGGGAAGAAAGGGGGGGGAGGGGTAGAGTCATCCTAAAAGGACGGGAAGAAACAGCGAATACCGGGGTGCTTCAACGGCTCGTTTGATCTTCATTGCGGATCGCCTCCATTTGTATTGTGCTCGCGCGGGGCGAAATTATATGCAAACCAATTGCCGGAGAGCAGACGCGACTTGCGCTGCTGTGGGTTCGTGGTTTCTCACCGTTTCCACGATGAGATGACGAAGAATGGGGCGCTCAGCGAATCTGGAGCGATTCTGCGCCGGGAACGGCCGGACCGTTGCCTTTGCGATGGGTGCGACAATCACCGCCAGCCGAGACGAGCAGGCGTATATTGTCTGGTTGCCGGTGGAACGACATCGTGACTCCAGAAGACAGGAGGCTGCTGATGAAGTGGTGGAAGTGTGCTGGATTCCTAGCAGGGTTTCTTATTGCTGTTTCTGCGATACCAGCTGGGGCATCCCCGCCGGGGAAGTGGATTGAGTTTTCTTCCCTCGATGCCCGGCAACCGTACAAACTGTCGGGCACCCTGTATCTTCCGGAAAACGCCACGAGTCCGGTTCCCGCAGTCGTTCTGGTTCATGGCACCGCGGGGATTGACCGGCGCGGCCAACTCTATCGCCGGCCGTTGCTCGATGCGGGGATCGGGATCTTCGAAGTTGACTTCAAGAGCGGAATTTATCGGGGCCCTACGGACCGGCCGAAGCCCGACACGTTTGTACCCATGGCTTTCGCGGCGCTGAAGGAATTGCGAAAGCAGCCCGCCATCGATCCCAACCGCATCGGCGTCATGGGCTTCTCCCTGGGCGGCAATACAGCCCTGCGAACCGCGATGGAAAGCAACGTGAAGCAATGGATGGGAGACGAGAAGGGCTTTGCCACATTTGCCTTGTTCTACCCGGTATGCGACCACTTCACGAAGGACTTTGAAAAGAGCGGCAGCAGGCTGACCGGTGGTCCGATGATCATTTTCTATGGCACCGAGGACTCCTATGGCGACGGCAAGGCCGTTCCGGAGTTCAAAAACCTGCTGGCGACGAAATACGGTTTTCAGGTGACCACGGTGGAGTATCCAGGAGCCACGCACGCTTTCAACCTGAATGCTCCCGAAATGACGTTGTTCGACCCCGCCGCAAAAGGGATGAAAGCGCACACAAGATGGGACCCCGAGGCGGCGAACGATTCTGTCACCAAAGTGGTGGCCTTCCTGCGCGAAAACCTGGCTGTCAAATGATGGATTGCGGTTGATTGCAGCCACGCTGCGATGGTGAGACGGGCCGACCAAACAGGCGCCAACCCTGGAAGTGGAGGGAGAACGATGATTGCGGCGCAGAGAGCTGGAGTGATTGCGTGCCTCGCGTCTGGACTGCTTTTGAGCACAGCGGCCAGTGCGCAGAGTGCGCCGGTGCAAGATCAGATTGCACAACAGGAGCAACTGCTGGCGCAGGCGCGGGCGGCGGGGAAGGTAAGCGACGAAGGGTTTGAACTGATTTCCCTTGGCTTTCTGTACCGGCAAGCGGGAGACATGCAAAAAGCCCTGGCCTGCCTCAACGAGGCCCTGCCTATTGAACAGAAAGCGAACAATGAGGCCGCGCAGGCAATGACGAAGAACAACATGGGCAGGGTGTACAGCGACCTGGGCCAGGAGGATGAAGGCGCTGGCGCTGTTCAGCGAGGCGTTGGCCATGTGGCGCAAGCTGGCGATACGGCCGGCCGAAGCGAACACGCTGACCAACATGGGCAGGGCCTATAACAACCTTGGCCAGCGGGACGAGGCGCTGAAGGATTTGAACGAGGCGCTGGCGATCTGGTACGAGCTGAGCAACAGGCAAGAAGGGGCGCGGATGCTGAGCAGGAGGGAGCGGCTGCACGACCTGGGGCAGCTGAGGGCTCTCAAGGAACTGGGCGAAGCGCTGCCGGCGAACCTGCGGGAGGCAGGCGGGCGCGCCGGCGAAGCGAACACGCTGGACAACCTGGGGGAGACGTACTCTGCCATGGGCCAGGGCGCGGAGGCGTTCAAGTACTTCAACCAGGCGCTGCCGCTGTGGCAGGAAGAGGGAGAGCAAGGGGGCGAGGCGCTGACGTTGAACAGCATGGGCAGGGCGTACGCGGACCTGGGAGAGAAGCAGAAGTCGCTGGAAGTGTATAACCGGGCGCTGTCGATGTCGCGCACGGTTGGCAACCGGCAGGACGAAGCGCTGACGCTGAACAACATGGGGCGCCTGTATCGCGACCTGGGGCAACACCAGACGGCGCTGGACTACTTCAACCAGGCGTTGCCGATTTGGCGCGAGGTGGGAAGCCGCATTGGGGAAGGGCTGGCTCTGAACGATATTGGCAGGGCTTATGCGGACCTGGGGCAAGCGCGGAAGGCGCTGGACTACTGTGAGCAGGCGCTGCCGATCTGGCGCGAGACGGGGAATCGCCGCGGCGAAGCGATGACGTTGAACAATATGGGCCGCGATTATTCGAATCTGGGAGAGGCGGACAAGGCACTCGCACTGGACAACCAGGCGCTGCCGATATGGCACGAGGTGGAGGACCGCCGCGGCGAAGCGCTGGCGCTGATGACGATGGGGTGGGCGTACTCAGAGCGGAAAGAAAAAGAGCAGGCGCTGGCCAACGAACTGGCGGCATTGGCCATGGCCAGGGCCGCGGGCGATCCGGAGATCCAGGGCGGAATTGAAACTACGCTGATGATCGGCTTCCGCGACCAGCATCGCCCCGAGGAAGCAATCTTTTTCGGAATGGATGCGGTGAACGCATATCAGCAGATTCGCAAGAACATTGCGGCGATGGACAAGGCGCTGCAATCTGGATTTGCGCAATCGAAGTCGAAGACCTATCGCGTACTGGCAGAGCTTCTGATTGAGGCCAACCGGCTGGGCGAGGCTGAAGAGATTCTGGACCTTCTGAAAGAGCAGGAGTTGAAAGACGTTGTGCGTGGCGCCGCTGCCAGCGCACTGCCCGGAATGGCGCCGCTGAAGCTTTCTGCGGCGCAGCAGAAAGCGCAGAGCGAGATGGGGGAAGTGGAGAAGAGAGCGCTGGCTTTTGAGCAATCCAGTGTGGAGTTCGCGGGCCTGCAGGCCAAAGCTGTGCGCACATCCGAGGAAGATGCGCGACTAAAGGCATTGAGTGCGAGCCTGGAGCAGGAAAGAGTTGAGATGGTGGCCCTCTTCGCCAACACTATCTATCTGGAACTAGAGGGGAAATCCGGAGCCGCTGAATCCGCCGGGGTTTCTGGTGGCGATGGCGCAACGCAAAGCTACTTGCAGAACACGCTGGCAAAACTGGGGCCGCACGTGATGGGCATCCGATTGTTGCTGGGCGACAGTCATGCCTATGCGATGGTGGTTACGGCCAACACGCGCAGGAAGTTTGAGTTGCAGGCCACGCCGGCGGAAGTCCGCAGCAAAGCTTTTGAGGGGCTGGTTGCGCTGGGATCGCGCGGCTCCGATCCGCGGCCGCGTCTCAAGGAGTTGTATGACCTGGTTGTAGCTCCTCTGGAAGATGATTTGAAGACCATGGAGACGCACGCAGGCGGAAGCGGCAGTGTTGCCACGCTGCTGTGGTCACTGGACGACGCGTTGCGCTATTTGCCGATGGCTGCGCTCTACGATGGCCAACACTACATGGTGGAGCGCTTCAACAATGTTCTGTTTACTCCCGAGAGTTATGGCCACATGACGGATCCACCTTTCCTGAGCGGAGGCGGGCCCAGTGTGCTGGCGATGGGCTTGTCAAAGAGTTACGGCGGTTTGCCGGCGCTGCCCGGTGTGATGCCGGAACTGGATGCGGTGGTCCACGACCCCGCGGTGCCTGAATCGCATGGGCCGATGGAGGGGAAGCTGCTGCCCAATGAGCAGTTCACACTGGCCGCATTGAAGACGGAGCTTGGCGCGGGGAAGGGATTTCCGGTGGTGCATATTGCCAGCCATTTTGTGGTGGAGACGGGCAGTGGCGAAGAACCGTTTCTGATGCTGGGCGGAGAAGAGCGCCGGAGAAGCAAATGGCTATGCGTGGAATCTCTCGAATATGGAGAACTCTCCGGTTGCGTTTCACGGAACGCGTCTTCTGACTCTCTCAGCGTGCAGCACGGCGAAAGACTATACGTCAAGGAATGGGCTGGAGATGGACAGCCTGGGCATGGTTGCCCAGCAGAAGGATGCAGAGGCGGTGCTGGCGACACTTTGGGATGTGAACGACGCGAGTACGAGCCGGCTGATGAGCGACTTCTACGATCGATGGGTGAAACATGCCGCCGACGGCAAAGCGGAGGCGTTGCGCCAGGCGCAACTGGCATTCCTGAGCGGACGTGCCGCGCAAACGGCCAACGGGAGCGAACGCGGCTTCAAGAATGCGCACGAGGCAGCGACCGCGCAGCAGGATGCCGGTTATTCGCACCCGTATTACTGGGCCCCGTTTGTTCTGATCGGCAACTACCAGTAGCGCAATTGAAGTTAGATTGCTGATTCTCCTTGAACAAAGCGGCAAAGGGCGGTGACAGGGCAAGCCATGTTTTCAGGTTCAGCACGCTCGAAATGCGTGTTGGCAGTTGAGCGGGAGATGGCCGGGCTTGAGCGATGCGGGAGGGATGGGGTGCCGATGATTGCGTGCCAGCTGCGACGGGCGAGGCGGGGTCCTGGCGCGCAGCGGATTGGTTGCTGGTCACACAGTGTCCGGAGGGGCAGGTAACCGGGTTGGCACAATTCTGGTGGAATTTTTTTGTGGGATGGATTGACGGCGGCGGATGTTGGCGCTAGTCTCAAGCGCAGATACCCGATTTGGTTACCCACGCCAACCCGCGGTTTCGCCAAACGGCCCAGAGCTTCGGCTCGGAGATGGCTGACGCGCGCCGGGATTCCGCACAATTGAACAGTATTGAGCAGACGGGCTGCGCATTTGCGCGAATGCGTGCGGTTGCGGCGGTGTGCGTGCGGCGATCCGGGACGATTGTGTGGATGGCGCAGTTTGCCGATATGCTTTTAGTAGCTGCTCCGGCACGGGCCTTTGCGGACCGCTGCCGGATGACCTTAACCAGAACCCAACACATTGGAGGCTGCCGATTCCTTTGAAGATCGCTCTGGAGATTACGCCCAATCTTGAGCCCCTGTTCGGGACCCGCGATGAAAACCTCAGGCTGATGGAAGACTCACTTGGCGTCCGGATCGATTTAAGGTCGGATGCTGTTCACGTGCAGGGAGGGGAAGAGGGCGTGGCGCGCGTGCAGCGCATCTTCCAGGACTTCGAGGCGTTACGCAAACAGGGCATCAATCCGCACAACGGGGAGTTGAACGGGATGCTGCGCCTGGTGGTGGCGGACCCGGCGACAACGCTGCGGGGGCTGGCGGACAGCGGGAAGCAGCGGTCGGCGGGGGTGAAGCGGACGGTGCAGCCGCGGTCGATCAATCAGCGGAAGTATGTGGAGGCGATTGAGCAGAGCGACATGACCTTCGGGGTGGGTCCGGCGGGAACAGGCAAGACCTACCTGGCGGTGGCGATGGCTGTGGCGGCGATCAATGCGAAGAAGGTGAGCCGGATTGTGCTGGTGCGGCCGGCTGTGGAAGCGGGCGAACGGCTGGGATTTTTGCCGGGCTCGCTCCAGGAGAAGGTGGACCCGTATCTGCGGCCGCTTTATGACGCGCTCTATGATTTGCTGGAGCCGGAGAAGGTGGACAAGATGCTGGAGAAGAACGTGATTGAGGTTGCGCCGCTGGCGTTTATGCGCGGGCGCACGCTCAACGACGCGTTCATCATCATGGACGAGGCGCAGAACACGACCATCGAGCAGATGAAGATGTTTCTGACGCGGATGGGGGCGAACTCGAAGGCGGTGATTACGGGCGACATCACGCAGATCGATCTGCCGAATCCGCGGAAGTCGGGGCTGCTGGACGCGATCAATGTTCTGGATGGGGTGGAGGGGATTCACTTCTGCCACTTCGAGGATTGCGACGTGGTGCGGCATGCGCTGGTGCAGCGGATTGTGCGGGCGTATGAGAGCGCGAAGCCTGGGCAGCAGGAACTGCCGCTGGCGATGGGCGAACCGATTGAAGTGGGGGCGCAACGGCGCGAGGAGCGGACGCAGGGGCTGGCGGTGCATGTGCCGAAGCCGCAATAAACTGAATATGCATGGAACACGGAGTTGGACCCGGCGGCGACAGCACTCGATGGCTGTCGCCGCGTGGTTTTTTGCAGTGTAATTGCAGCTGGAGGTTCAACAAGTGGGTGCCCGGGGAGTTGAAGCGCGGTTGCCAGGTTTGATGGTTGCCGCCAGGTTGCGGCGGGAGCGGTTAGCACGGATTGGCGATCACGGTACTCCAGTCACTTAGGTTGTAGCCGGTGCGACCAATGAGGCATTTTCATTCACAGCAGGCCCGGAGTGTAATGGAGCCAATTCCAGTTCGCTTTACTCAATGACTTTTGCGGATGGATTCGCGATCACCTCGAAAGGGGTCGTATTGCGCTTCGTGGTGGATTGAAGGTTTGAAGATGTTGACCTCACTTGCACGGTTCCGTTCGCTCGTTGGATTGGCAGTGATCTGGATTTTTGTAAGGACCATTTGCCGCGGGGAAGTGCCGAATCCAGGTGGGGCTGAAAAGGCGCTTGGGCAGGCGGTTCCGGCGGGCATGGCTTTCTGGCACATATCCCTCGCTTTGCTTCAGACAATTGTGATGCTCTCCGCGGTGACATTCGCCGGATTTATCGTGATGTCCTTGTTGGTGGAACTGGCGACATCGGCAATTCTGGCGCGCGGCGGCATGGGGCACAAGAGGGTGGCGGAAACCGCGGTGAAGGTTTCACTTCTCAGCTCCCATGCTCTCAAAGCGACAGCGTCTTTCAGTTGCCTTCTGTGTTTTCTTGAAGTCTGCGCATTGGCGCTGTACCCAAGTGTTAGCGCCTGGGGAACTTACGGCTTTCCGATGCTGTTCACACTCCTTCTGATTGCGGCTACCGACTTCTCGCTTTTGAAGAAGCAGGAGCGGCTGCGCCTTCGGATTGCGCTGAGCGAAGGAAGCCATCGGATGCTGTTTGAGAAAAGCCTGGTGGGCACATACAAGGCGAATCTGGATGGCAGGATTCTGGATTGCAATTTCTCATTTTGCCAGATTTTCGGATATGCATCGCGCGAGGAAGTGATCGGCAATTCCCTGACTTTTGGGTGCTTCAATGCCGAAGAGCGAGACGAATTCAACAACTGGCTGCAATCGGAGAATCACCTGACCAACTTTGAGCAGTGTCTGCGGCGCAAGGATGGCGGCACAGCATGGATTCTGAATACGGCGACGCTGGTGAGGAGCGGACTGGCAACAAGGCCGGTCATTAAAGGTACGATGCTTGACATAAGCGATCTGAGAATGGAGTTGCCCGCGTGGCTGAAGCGAATGGGCAGGATCCTGGTGGCGGTTCGCATGACCTTTCTGGGGGCAAGGCAGGCCTAGGGCGAATCGCATTGCATTGTGCTTTGGGATGGGCAGGGTGGAGGCGCGAATCGTTCAAGCGCTGAGATTCCCCATCAGAATCAGGGGTTCGGGAGTTTATGCCGGAATTCGCGTAGAATTGAAGATGAATCGGGGCTGTGCGTTTGCCCGGCCCTGAGCACGATGATCCTCCTGGACCCAGATTTGGACGCTGAATCCCCCTCCCGACGAAGACCTGCCGGTGAGGGCTCGAACCCTGCGCCGAAGGCCACTTTGGCGAAGCGGGCGGGTGCGCTGGGCGGGGCACGGAAATCCATGACAAATGAGCGGGATGTCCGGCTGCCTTCGGCGCGGACGCTGGGGCGGTTTCTTGCCGCGGCGCAGGCGGCGGTGCGGCTGAAGGGGCAGGTGACGGTGCTGCTGACGACGGATGCGGCCATTCGCAAACTCAACCGGCAGTTCCGCGGGAAGAACAAGGCGACGGATGTGCTGTCGTTTCCGGCGGAGGGACTGGGCGCGGAGGGGATGGCCGGGGATCTGGCGATCAGCGTGACGACGGCGCTCAAGCAGGCCCGGGAGCAGGGACACTCGCTGGCTACGGAGATCAAGGTGCTGGTGCTGCATGGGCTGCTGCACCTGGCGGGGTATGACCACGAGGTGGATGAGGGGAAGATGGCGCGCCGGGAGCGGGTGCTGCGGGCGAAGCTGAAGTTGCCGCAAGGGCTGATTGAGCGGGTGGGGGGCGCCGAAGTATCTCGCAGAGAAGCAAATGCAGGTCCTTCGACTCACCACCCCCAAACTGGAAAGCGTTTGGGGCCCCGTTCGCTCAGGATGACAGGCATTTCCTCTGCAACTTCGAACACCGGTCTTGATGCTCTGGATGACAGAAAGGCTGGGGTGAATGTACGGGCTAAAGCCCGCACCCTTCGAACAATGCCTGGGAATGAGCGGGTTGAAGCCCGTACCCTTCGGCCTGCAAAGGCGAAGAAGCCATGAGCGCGCTGGCGATATGCATGGTTCTGCTGCTGGCGTTGGTGGTGACGCTGGCATCGTACATCAGCCGCGTGTATGCGGAGTTCGGCAAGATTCTTACGCGCGAGATTGAAGAGAACCTGGATGCGTGGGAAGAGCTGATTGAGCCGCAGCTGGGGTTGACGCGGGAGCATGCGGCGATTTGCGCGGCAGTGCTACAGCAACTGGCGCTGGGAATTATTGCGCTGGAGTTTGGCGCGGTGTTGTTCGACCGCGGGCCGCGCATGGGACGGCCGACGTATGCGGAGATTGCGCAGGCGGTGCTGGGCGTGGTGCTGGTGGTGGTGTTCTGCAACCAGCTGATTCCTTCGCTGCTGTTCAACCGGACAGAGGGGCGGTGGGTGCGGCGAGCGGTGTGGCCGATCCGGCTGCTGCTGTGGCTGATGACGCCCATCACTGTTTTTGTGCGCTTCTTCTTTTCCGTGGCGGCGCTGGCGGAGAAGCCGGCGAGCGACGAGGAAGAAGCGGCTGTGGATGTGGAAGCGCTGCTGGAAGCGGGCGAAGAAGAGGGGATTCTGGAAGAGAACGACATCGACCTGGTGCGGTCTGCGGTGGAGTTTGGCGACAAGCTGGTGCGCGAGGTGATGACGCCGCGCCCGCAGGTGTTTGCGGTGCCGGAGACGATTACGCTGGAGGAGTTTCTGGAGCTGCTGAAGGAGCATAACTTCTCGCGTGTGCCGGTGTACTCAGGATCGCTGGACAACGTGACGGGGATTGCGTTTGCGCACGATCTGCTGCAGATAACGGACGAGGAAGCGCGCACGCGGACGGTGGCCACGATTGAGCGCGAGGCGGCGTTTGTGCCGGAGACCAAGCGGGGCTACGAGCTGCTGCGGGAGATGCAGCGCGAGAAACAGCACATGCGGGTGGTGATTGACGAGTATGGCGGCGTGGCCGGGCTGGTGACGATTGAGGATTTGCTGGAAGAGATTGTGGGCAACATCCGCGACGAGCACGAGGTGGAAGTCGCTGTGGAAGAGCCGCAGCGCGAGGCGAATGGGGCGTGGCTGGTTCCGGGCAGCTTTGCCGTGGATCAGCTGGCGGACCTGTTTGGCGAGCCGGTGGAGCCGGGGGATGGGTATGAGGCAACCACGCTTGGGGGCCTGGTGAGCGAGATTGAGGGGCGGATTCCACTTAGCGGGGAAGTGGTGATGCTGGAGCCGATTGGGCTGCGGATGGAGATTGTGGCTTCGACGGATCGACGGGTGGAAAGGTTGCGGGTGTTTCCGCCGGTTGGGGTGAAGGCTGAGGCTTCGTGAACCACCTGCGTTGGGGCAGACACTCGCTGATCGTTCGCAATGAGTTCGTGGTTTCCCACCCATTCCACGATGAGGTTACAAAATGCAGGTTCTTCGACTGCACTTCGTTTCGCTCAGAAGGATGGGGCATCATGCAGCCTTTTTTTGCGCGCCCGAAATACTGGTCCTTCGACTCGCTGCGCTTGCTCAGGATGACAAGTATTGATAAAAGACAAGAGCAACGGCAAAGGCAAATGCAGGTCCTTCGACTCCCTTCGCTGCGCTGTGGTCGCTCAGGATGACAAGTATTTATAGGAAACAAAGGCAACGGCAAGAGCAACGGCAAAGACAAAAGCAAATGCAGGTCCTTCGACTCGCTGCGCTTGCTCAGGATGACAAGTATCTATAGGAAAACAAAAGCAACGGCAAGAGCAACGGCAAAGGCAAAAGCAAATGCGGGTCCTTCGGCTCGCTGCGCTCGCTCAGGATGACAAGTATTGATAACAAACAAGAGCAACGGCAAAGGCAAATTCAAATGCAAATGCAAATGCAAATGCAAATGCAAATGCAAATGCAGATGCAGGTCCTTCGACTCCCTTCGCTGCGCTGTGGTCGCTCAGGATGACAAGTCTGTCATGATTTGAGATTCCGATACTCCCGGCAAAATGTTCTGGATGTTGGCGGCTTTCCAGGCGCGCCATTCTTCGGCGGTGATCTCCCAGATTTCTGTGGGCAGGCGGCCGGAGACGTAGTCTTTTTCGGTGAAGCCGATGAGGCGCATGCCTTGTTTTTCCGAGATGCGGCGGGAAGCTGTGTTGGCGGCGGCTTTGGGGACGCGCAGGACGGGGTAGCCGAGAGTTTCAAACCAATAGTCGTTGACCCAGACGCAGGCTTCGCTCATGAGGCCATGACCGTGCCAGGGAAGACCGAGCCAGAAGCAGCGGTTGTCGTCGTCGCCCTGGGTCAGGCTGATGCAGCCGATGAGTTGCGCGGGATGGGTGCGCAGGCGGAGGGCCCAATGCCAGGCTTCTCCGCGCTCGGCCTGGGGCAGAGCGACGTCGCGGCAATAGGTGAGCGCGCCATCGGGCGGGTAGGGCCAGGGGACGCGATTGAACAGGTAGCGGACGACCTCCCAGTGGGGAAACCAGAGCTGAAACTGGCCAGCGTCGTTCAACTCGAGCGGACGCAAGAGGAGACGTTTGGTAGTGGCGGCGACAGCCATGCAGAAATCGTAGCAAGGAATCAGCGGCGCATCCGCGATAATAGAAGGTCAGGAGTATGAAAAGGCTTTGAAATCTGGATTTGTGGCGATACTGGGCCGGCCGAATGCCGGCAAGAGCACGCTGTTGAACGCCTTGACGGGCGAGAAGGTGGCCATTGTTTCCGCCAAACCGCAGACCACGCGCAACCGCATCGCGGGGGTGGTGGAGGTGGAAGCGAAGAAGCGTGTGCATCCGGCGGCGCAGATTGTGTTTGTGGATACGCCGGGGGTGCACAAGCCGGGATCGCATCTGGACCGGCGGATGCTGCAGGAGGTGTATGAGGCGCTGGAGACGCGGGACGTGGTGCTGGTGCTGATGGATGCGACGCGGAGGGTGCAGTTGGAGGGGGCGCATCTCCCGGAGGCGAAATTTGGGGCGCCCGGAGATTCGGAGGCGGGACGTGGGGACGAAAAGCAAATGCAGGTCCTTCGACTCGCTGCGCTCGCTCAGGATGACAAGCATTTATTGGCTGCTCAGGATGACAAGGCTTCTTTGGTTGTTCAGGATGACAAGGCTTTATTGGCTGCTCGGGATGACAAGCATTTATTGGGCGCTCAGGATGACAAGGTTGCTGCTGCGACGGGCGGTCGCGACGCCGCTGTTGCGGCTCGGAAAAATGAGCGGACGAATTGGGCTAGCGAAGATGAGTTTTTGTTTGGGTTGATTCGGAAGGTGGATTGCCCGGTGTTTCTGGTGCTGACGAAGATTGACCTGGTTCCGAAGGATCACTTGCTGCCGCTGATTGATACGCTGATGAAGCAGTTCAACTTTGCCGAGATTATTCCGATCAGCGCGCGGAAGCGGGATGGGCTGGACCTGCTGGTGCGGAAGATTGTGGAGGCGCTGCCGACGGGCGAGCGGTATTACCCGAAGGACCAGTACACGGACCAGCCGCAGCGGTTCATGGTGGCGGAACTGATTCGGGAGAGCATTCTGGTGGAGACGGGCGAAGAGGTTCCGTATGCCGCGGCGGTGGTGATTGAGCGGTTCGAGGAGCCGAAGCCGTTTGTTCCGCGCAAGAAAGGCGCAGTGCCGGCGCGGGCGCCGCTGACGCGGATTGCGGCGGCGATTTATTGCGAGCGGGACGGGCAGAAGGCGATTCTGATTGGCAAGGGCGGCGCGAAGTTGAAAGAGATTGGGACGGGCGCGCGGAGGAAGATTGAGTCGCTGCTGGGGACGCGGGTTTACCTGGAGCTGCATGTGATTGTGGAGCCGAACTGGCGGGAGTCAAAGAGTTTTGTGGAAGGGCTGGACTGGCGGAACCAACTGGAGCGGCTGGGCGTAGAACAGGATACGGAGACGGAAGAGGAATAGGGTTGTGAGCGCGGGACGGTGCGGGTGTGTGCGGACCGTGGAGGACCCAATTCTCGTCATGTTTGCGAAGAGGCTTTTGATTTTTCTATGAACATGGAAGGCGCATGAAGAAGTTTGTACGAGCGGCACAATCCTGCATACGACTGGCACTGTGCTGGAGCGCGGTGATCTGCGGGGTGGGCATGCCGCAGGCTTCGCATGGCCAGGCGGCGGCGCCGGTGGTTGCTGCAGCGAGTCCGGTGACCAATGCGGGTGCGGGCCGGATTCATGCCACGATGGAGCTGGATGGGCCGTGGCGGTTCCAGGTGGGCGACGATCCGCGCTGGGCCGATCCGGGATTTGACGATTCGGCGTGGGCGACGGTGGTGTTGAGCAAGCCGCTGACGGAGCAGGGGTTCGACGCTTACACGGGGTACGGCTGGTACCGGCTGAGGTTGGAGGCGCAGCAGCTTTCCCAGTTCAACAACCCTTCCGTGAATTCGCCACTGGATCTGCTGGTTACAGGCGACGGAATTGGTCAGTTTGCCGTCTACGCCGGCGGCGGTGAAACGGGCCACACAAAGGGGATGACCGATGCCCCTTCCATGTATGAGTCGCCGCCGCTGGTGGTGCACTTGTCTCAGCCGGGCGCGGACGGCACGCTTGTGCTGGCCATTCGCACCTGGGCGGGTCCCAGTTCTATTATTCATCGCGGCCTGGTTGACAAGGTGGAACTCGGACAGACGAACGATATTGCAGACAGGCTTTCGGATTCCATTGACCGGCGATGGGATGAGCACTTGCTTGCCGGCATCGGGGTGAGCTTCCTGTTCCTTTGCGTAAGCATGCTTGGGGCAACACTCTACATGGCTCAGCGCAAGCACGCGGAATACCTGTGGCTTGCCCTGCTATGTCTTACCGTGGTCTTCATGGGCACCAGCGAGACTGCCTTCGCGCTGGCTCTGCTTCCGTTCTCTTTGTTTTATGTGTGCACTCTTTGGGCGAGCCGCCTCTTCATGGCCGCTACGCTGGAGTTCATTCTTCGCTTTACAGGAAGCGAATACCGCAAAATTGTCCGCATCTTCCAGATTTGCGTGTTGGTGTTGCCGGTGCTGGCGCTGGTGCATCTGGAGCAGATATTCGAGTATTTGTCAGTGTCATTTGAGATTGTCTTCACCGGCCTGGTTACCTATCTGCTGTTCCGCGCATGGCGCAAAGGCAGGCCCGACGCGGGCGTGATGCTGGTGCCGTTCTTCCTGGCTTCCACGGCAGATTCACTTGACACGGTTCTCGATTATGCTGTCCGCAAACACTGGATTGCGGAACAGTATGCCTTGCATGAATTCCATATTGGGCCGATTGCGTTTCCGATCAGCGTAGTCAGCTATTCGGTTTTTCTTGGCAGCCTGCTGGCGGTGATTTTCTACCGGTTTATTCATGTGAGCCAGGAGGAGCAGCGTTCGGTGGCGGAGATTGAGGCGGCGCGGAGTGTACAGGCGCTGCTGATTCCGACGCAGCTGCCGTCGAACCACAACTTCATGCTGGAGAGCGCGTACCTGCCGGTGAACGGTGTGGGCGGAGATTTCTTCCAGGCGCTGCCGCTGCAGGACGGCTCGATGCTGATTGTGGTGGGCGACGTGAGCGGGAAGGGTCTGCAAGCTGCGATGAATGCGAGCACGCTGGTGGGGGCGCTGCGCAACGAGCTGTCGCACGATCCGGCGACGGTGCTGAACAATTTGAACCATGTGCTGGTGGGTTCGGGATCGCTGCCGGGGTCGAGCCAGAGGCCGGTGCTGAGTTTTGCGACTTGCCTTTGCGCACGCGTGTATCCCGATGGGGCGATGACGATTGCGAATGCGGGGCACCTGAATCCGTACCGGGACGGGCGAGAACTGGAACTGGCGGCGGACCTGCCGCTAGGGGTAATTCCGGAGATGTTCTACGAGCAGAGGACCTTCCAATTGGAGGTGGGCGAGAGATTGATCTTCCTGTCGGATGGGGTGGTGGAGGCGGCCAATGCGCAGGGAGAACTGTTCGGGTTTGAACGGACGAAGCAAGTGAGCAACGAATCCGCGCGGTACATTGCGCAGACGGCGAAGCACTTTGGGCAGACGGACGATATTACGGTTGTGTCGTTGTATTTTGCGGCGCGGACGGTTTTGCGGACTGCCCCGGTTTCGTAACCACCTGCGGTGGGCGGACGCTCGCTGATCGCTCGCAATGAATTCGTGGTTTCCCAGGGCGGCTTGAGGCGGAGCCCGGTTTCACGCCGTCCCTACAGGACGGCACGCGTCTTATCGCGGCTCGTTCCCCGGATTTCATCCGGGGCTATTTTCACGGCCTCCCTACGGGAGGCTTGGGGTTCGTGGTTTCCCACCCATTCGCAAGAGACGCGAATGGATGGGAACACCCAGCTCTCCCACCCATTCCACGATGGGACTGTGGAATGGATGGGGCACCCAGCACTCCCACCCATTCCACGATGGGACTGTGGAATGGATGGGGCACCCAGCACTCGGCCAGTAGAGCCTGGACTTGAGAAACAAATTCAGCAAGGCGAGCGTCCGCTTCGCGGGCATAGCAAGTTAGCGAGTTAGCGGGAGCATAGGCCGGGATAGGATTCGTGCCTCCGTGGGGTCGGGAAGCCGGCCAACGGCTGAAAGAGGCCATTTCGAATCGCGATATCCCAACTACAAATTGAGGTTACTTGGTGAGGACGGTCTCCTGGGGGGTGGGGGAGTCGAGGTGCTTTTGGTTCTTGTAGTCGGAGAAGTGGACTACGGTGTCGTAGGCGTCTGCGATGAGGTCCTGGAGGGGAATGACGCTTCCGTTGACGCGCTGCTCATCGAGGAGATCGAGGTCGACGTCGGCGACGACGAGTTGCTCCTGGTTGATGGTGCCTTCGGCGGCGATGCCATCGCGGGCGAAGAAGTAGTCAGAGGGCGTGAGGATGGCGGCCTGGCCGTAGTTGGTGTTCATGTAGGGGACGAGGGGAAGGTTGCCGACGGTGCCGGTGACGGCGACGTAGACCTGGTTCTCGATGGCGCGGGCCTGGGAGCAGTAACGGACGCGGCAGAAGCCTTCGCGGCCGTCAGTGCAGGAGGGGACGAAGAGGATTTCCGCGCCGGCCTCGGCCATGACGCGGGCGAGCTCAGGGAACTCGACGTCGTAGCAGATGAGGATGGCGATGTTGCCGAAGTCGGTGTGGTAGAGATAGAGGCCGTGGCCGCGGCTGAGCTGATAGGGGCCGCTCTCAGTGGGCGTGAGGTGGACCTTCTTCTGGCGGAAGACCTGGCCGTTGGGGGTGAAGAGGTGGGCGGCGTTGAAGACCTTGCCGCGCTGGAAGACGGGGTGGGTTCCACCGATGATGTAGATGCCGGTTTGCCTTGCCAGGCGCGAGAGGAGTTCCTCGTATTGCGGAGCAAGGCGCGCCAGGCGGCGCACGGCGAGCGCCGGCGCAGGCTCGTTGATGTAGCTGAGCAGCTGCATGGTGAAGAACTCAGGGAAAAGGATGAAGTGTGCGTGGTAGTCCTCGGCGCTGCGCACGAAGAACTCGACCTGGCTGGCGAAGTCTTCAAAGCAGGTGATGGGGCGCAGGAGGTACTGCACGGCGGCGATGCGGACGCGGCGTGGACGCGGGGTTCCGCGCATGGCCTCGGCGGCGACCTGCTCGAGGGCTGCATGCTGAAGGCTGGCCTTGAGGCTGACGGATGAGGTGTACTCCGGGTTGAGCCACTCAAGGACTGTGGCGAAACCGTGCGACTCGGAATCGAGCATGTACTCGGAGACCACATCGAGCACGACCAAACCATTGGCAAGCTGGAAGGAGAGCGCGGGATCGCGGCGCTTGCCGGCGACCACCTCGGCGACGTAAGCCTTGGCGGTCATCTGGCCGGCTACCTCGAAGTATCCGGGGATGCGGCCGCCGGTGAGCAGACGCTTGATGCCGCGTTCGCGGATGAGGTCCTTGCGGGCGTCGTAAAGGAGGGTGCCGAGGCCCTGTTGTCGCGCGATGGGATCGACGCCCATCTCAGCGCCGTAAAGGGTTTTGCCGAGGGGATTGTGGGTGTCAAAGGTGCCGTGGCCGGTGATGGAGGACCAGTTGGCGGATTCGGCGTAGTCGTCCCAGTCGATGAGCAGGGAGCTGGCCGAGCCGAGCAGGTAGCCGGTGGCGTCCGTGACGACGAGCTGGCCTTCGGGGAAGATTTCCAGATGACGGGTCAACTGCTCGGCCTTCCAGGGAGGCTGACCGGGGAATGCGCGGAGCTGGAGATCGATGACTGCGGGGATATCGTCGACGGTCATTTGCCTGACGCAGAAGTGGTGGGACAGGCCGTTTGGTGTGCTCATAGGGATGTGCCCTTGGAACCTCGTGGAAGGCCAGTCTACGCGCACCTTCTTGAACAGAATGTAAAAAGCCGCTCAATTTTCGGGGAGTTTTTGGGGTTTGGCGGGGTATCTGCTCATTGGAGGGGGTTGTATTCGAGGGCGCGTCAGGCGCTTCGGACGTGGCCGCGTCCATTGGTTTTGGCGGCGTACATGCGGGCGTCGGCGATGCCGATGATGGAGTGGATGGTGAGGCCGTCAGCGGGCGCGCAGGCCAGGCCGACGCTGGCGCTGACTTTGAGCTTGAGGCCGGGTCGAATTTGGAAGCGGGTATCCATGAGCGCGCGGAGCAGGGCGGTGGAATGGGCCTGCGCGGCCTCGGCGCCGGTATCAGGCATGAGGACGACGAACTCATCGCCGCCGTAGCGGAAGCAGAGATCGCGGAGGCCGCTGAGCTCGCGGAGACGGGAGCCGGTGTGGGCGAGCAGCTCACTGCCGACGAGGTGACCGTGGGCGTCGTTGACGAGCTTGAAACAGTCGAGGTCAAGGAAGGCGAGGCTGACGGGAATGCCCTGCTGGGTGCAGAGTTCGAGTTCGCGGCCGAGGACGTCGTAGAGATGGCGGGCGTTGTAGAGTCCGGTGCAGTCGTCGGTGATGCTCAACTGCTGGATGCGGGCGACGTCGCGCGCGTTTTCGATGGCGATGGCGGCGTGGTCGGCGAGGATGTGGAGAAAGGCGATGGTGTAATCGGTCATGCGGTCGGCGCGGGGATTGAAGATCTCGAATGACGCCGTGGGTGCCTTTGCGACCGCGCAAGGGCATGGCGATGACGGAGCGGACGCGCTGCGGATTGCCGGCCGGCTCGCTGGCGAGGCGGGGATCCTGCTCGGTCTCAGGGACGATCAAGGTTTCGCCGTGCTCGGCAACCCAGCCGGCCACGCCTTCGCCGACCTTGACGCGCAGGCCGCGCAACGCTTCGTGCTCTCCGCCGGCGGCAATGGCGTAGTAGAGCTCCTGCGTGGATTCGTCGAGCATGAGCAGGGTCCACAACTCCGCCTCGATGGTGCGCTCCATGTGCTCGAGGATGGTGCGCAGAATGGTGTCCAGGTCGAAGCTCGAGGTGAGCGAGCGAGTCAACTGGTGGAAGACGAGCAGATCGGCGAGCGGGATACGATTTTCCGTCTCGTTCTTCATCACAGGCCTTGTGGAGGGAGGCTTGAAACATTCTGTCACATCGGACAGAGGGCGCGATAGCGGAAGGACACGCGCCCGGTGCGGAAACAGTGCGCATGTCGATCGGATGCAGGGCGCGATCCGGGACTGGACAGATCAACCAAGGCGAGAGACGTGAGGAGAAGCGGGCCTGGTCTGAGGTTAGCCGCCGATGTGGACCATGGAGCGGGAAGGCTTGAGGAAGCCGGGTTCGCCGATGTGGTGGCGGGCTTCCTTGCCTTGCACGGTGCGGTGGATGTAGGCGCTGAGCTCGGCGTCGGTGGCGCCGGCGCGCATGCGGCCGTAGAGGTCGTGCTCGACCTGGGAGAACAGGCAGGTGCGGATTTTGCCGTCGGAGGTGAGGCGGACGCGGCTGCAGGCTCCGCAGAAGGCCTGGGTGACGGGGGCGATGATGCCGATTTCGCCGGGGCCGTCGGCAGAAGCCGTAGCGGCGGGCGGTTTCGCTGGCTTCGCGCGGCAGGGAGTTCAACGAGGGGCAGAATGCGGCCGATGCGGGCGACGATCTCCTTGAGGGGGACGACGATTTCCGGCGTCCAGAGGCGGTCCTTCTTCAAGGGGCATGAACTCGATGAAGCGGACGACGACGTCTTCCTGCGCGGGCGAAGTGGGCAAAGCCTTCGATCTGGTCGTCGTTGAAGCCGCGCAGCAGGACGCAGTTGATCTTGAGGGGCGTGAGGCCGGCGGCGCGGGCGGCGCGAATGCCGGCGAGCACTTTTTGAAAGCTGCCGGGGACGCGGGTGATGCGCTCGAAGGTGGGTGCATCGACGGCGTCCATGCTGACGGTGACGCGATGCAGGCCGGCAGCCTTCAGCGGCGTCGGCGAGCGCGTCGAGCAGATGGCCGTTGGTGGTGAGGGCGAGGTCGAGCGGCTCGCCGGCGAGGGTGCGCAGGCGGGCCAGCTCCTGGACCAGTTCGACGAGGCCGCGGCGCAGCAGGGGTTCGCCGCCGGTGAGGCGGACCTTGGTGATGCCGAGGGCGACGAAGAGGCGGATGAGGCGGAGGTAGTCTTCGATGGCGAGTTCGGGATACTGCGCGCCCACTTCGCCGGTGCGGCAGTAGACGCACTTGTAGTTGCAGCGGTCGGTAATGGAGACGCGGAGATCGTGAATGACGCGGCCGTGGCTATCGGTCAGGCGGCGCGGGGGCGGATACGGGGGCAGGATTGAGGGAAGCAGTTGCCATCGGCAGCTTTCAGGCTATACCGTTTGGCGCAATTGCGCACGCCGGGGCGGGGAAGCTGCGCCCGGCGTTGGGGATAAGGGAGGCGCGGTGCGGCGTCAGTCGATGCGCGGGGTGCCTTTGCGCAGGACGATGCCGGTGATCCCGAAGACCACGATGATGCCAATGGCGACGAGGAAGTAATAGGACATGGGGTGCGCCCAGCCGGGGGAGTAGGTGAGGTCCTGGCCGACCCAGAGAAGCAGGACGGTGGCGATGACGGCGAACTGGCCGGCGATGACGAGGAAGGTGTGGCCCAGGTCGCGGCGTTTGTCGAGAGCCTCGACCTGGTCGGGGGTCAGGTTGCGCTCTTCGGGGGGAAGCAGGGAATTTGCCATCGTTTCTCTCCTGATTTTGGCGGGCCGCAGGGGTGGCTTGGGCCGGGCCCCGCACTGACTTCGATTCAATCATAGATTGCGGGGGGTGCGCCAGTGGAAGGCGCGACTGAGCCGGCTCTAGTCTGTCAGAAAGGCGAGCGACTGGAGCTGTGTGATCTCGAACGGCTTACGGCAGCGGATGTTGGCGCAGGAGAGCTTGTCGTCGCGGCGGACCATGTAGGACTGGGCCTTGGCGAAGCGGGCGCGGTCGCGCTCATCGGCGTTGCGGGGCAGTTGGGCGCGCTTGCGGCGGACGACCCAGGTAACTTTGTACTCGGCGGCCTGGCCGCACTTGGGGCAGGTGAGTGTGTGGTTGCGCAGTTCGGTGGTTTCGTTGAAAAATTCCCGTTCTTCCATGGTGTCCAGCACTTCCTCTTAAGCAGAATCTAATTCATACTCGACTTTACGGCAACGGAACGCAAGCTGGGGAGTGGAGCAGGGAGCGATGGCGAAACGGAAGGTGGAGAAGTTTTCCGCGACGAAGGCGGTGAAGGCCAACGCGCGGGAGCGGGTGGGGCAGCCGAAGCCGGCGCGGGTGCTGGACACAGAGCCCAAGACGGGACGGGAGCAGAAGCACAAGGCGAAGCTTGAAGACGTGATTGAGAGGGAGGAATAGCGATGGCCAAGGCGGTTGGAGTGGGTGGGGTGTTTTTGAAGGCGCGGGATCCCAAGGCGCTGGCGGCCTGGTACGCGGCGAACCTGGGGATTGCGGAGCAGGGCGGCGGGTCGCTGGTGTTTGAGGGGCCGGAGGCGGCGGGGACGACGGTGTTTGCGCAATTTCCCGAGGACACGAAGTACTTTGGGGATGGCGCGCAACGGGCGATGATGAATTTTCGTGTGGACGATCTGGAGCAGTTGCTGGCGCAGCTGGCCGAAGCGGGGGTTCGGATCGATCCCAAGCGTGAGGATTGTGAATACGGGAAGTTCGGGTGGATATGGGATTTGGAAGGCAACCGGGTGGAGTTGTGGGAAGTGCCGCGGGGGGCGTGAGGGCGCGGGGCTGATTCTGCGGGATTTCCGGGCGAATGGGCTTGTTCTGAGCCGTTTCAAAGCGAGGGACAATTGGGGTATGCGCGACGCGCGGACTGTGAGTGAGGCGCGCGGGAAGCCGTGACTTACGCCGGGGCTGTGCTGAAGTGCGCCGTTCAGGCGTTGTTTTACGCCGCGGGGTTGCTTCCGGGGGACTGTCTGCCAGGGAGCCGGGGCAGTTGGAGATGGGAAGGGGATTCCTTAGTGCGTTTGCGAGGCGGTAAGACGGGATGCGGGAGGGATTTTGCGGGCTCGGTGAAGTGGTCTTACGGCTGTCTTACAGCTTTATTACAGGGGTTGTACTGAGTGGGGCGAGAGATTGCGGTTGTCTGACCGTGCCGGGCGGCTGTCTTACACGCCTGCGGATTGAGAATCGAGCCAGGCGGCGAGATCGGCATGGCCGCGTTCGCGAGCGAAGTCGGCGGCGGATTTGCCTTGATCGCTTTTGAGGGTGGGGTTGGCGCCGTGGGCGAGGAGGAGTTCGACCAGGTCGCGGCGGTTGGCGATGGCGGCAGAGAAGAGGGGTGTGAATCCGCCAGCCTGGGGGGCGTTGACGGGGGCGCCGTTCTGGAGCAGGAGCAGGATGGTGTCAGGGTTCTTGCCGAGGGCGAGGGCGGCGTGGAGGGGATGGTTTTGCTGGGGGTTGTGGCTGAGGGCGTCGACGCGGGCGTTGGCGGCGAGGAGGGTTGAGACGGCCTGGGGTGTGCCGAAGGCGGCGGCGAGGTGGAGGGGGGTCCAGCCGTCGCCGGAGCAGGCGTGTACGAGGCCGGGATCGGCGGCGAGAAGTTTGCGCAGGTGGGGTTCGTCACCGATGGCGGCGGTTTCAAAGATGTCGAGGGGGACTCCGTCGCCGGCGAGGCGGTCGAGGAGGAAGTCGCGGATGAGGGGCTGAGAGCAGTAGACGGACCAGAGGAGTGCGGAGACGCCTTGCGAGTCGCGCCAGGCGGCGAGGGCGGGGTCGGCCTGAACGGCGTCTGCGACTTCAGCGGTTGCGCCGGTCTGGATGAGTTTGAGGAAGGGGGAACTCATGGATTGAAGATAGCGCGGCCAGGTGAGTCGAGGCCAGTTGAATGTGGGATTATTCCTGCGGGGCAGCGGTACGCAGGATGAGTTCGACGCCGGCTTCGCGGAAGAGGTCCTCAGTGTAGCGAAAGCTTTCCGCCCAGCGCTCGCTGTCGCTGGGTACGGTGACCACGCGGCGGATGCCGGACTGGACGATGATGGAGGCGCACTGCGAACAGGGCATGAAGGGCCAGACGTAGAGTGTGCATCCGGCCAAAGGTTTTGCCGCGGAGAGGATGGCGTTGACCTCGGCGTGGATGATGGTGCGGTATTTGACCTCGCGGATTTCGAGGCGCTCGGTGGAGTCTTCGACGCCGGCGGGATGGCCGTTGAAGCCAAGGGAAACGACGAATTTGCCTTTGGCGATGACCGCGCCGACCTTGGTGCTGGGGTCCTTGCTCCACTTCGATACAAGGATTGCCATTTCCAGAAAGCGCGCGTCCCAATCCTGCATTGCTACTCCTCCTTGACCGAGGGTTCGCGCTGTGTCGCGCGGGACCTGTTTCCATTTCCGATCGGCCTGGAAGGAATCATCATTTCACCTGGAGGGGTGGGGCGTCATATCGAGGGGGACTCTGGGGGCTAGCGGGTAATGTACAGATTGGCGGTCATCCGACCGGAGCCGTCAAGATTCAGGATTACAGTCGCAATGCCGGCTTCACGGTACAAATCCGAATTTCGCTGGGCATGCTGGGGACACTGCGTTCGCTGACAGAAACTGCCCGGCAGATTGGTTTGGTATTGGTTCAACCTTCCTCCAGGCCATAATATGATCCTGTGAAAAATATGATCCTGTGAAAGCTGGAGCGGAGGAGACTATGCTTCGGATTCTTTTCTGGCTTTTGTTCGTAACGGTGGCACAGGCAGCCACGCCCGTTTTCAACGTATTCTTTGACAACCCGCAGGAGAGTTGGGCGGTGGTTCGCGGTTCCGCTTTGTTGGATTCGGCCGTCCTACACGAGGGGCATAAGTCGCTTCGCCTGGAACGCGATGCTGCTTCCAAGGATGCGTGCGTCCAGTTGGCCCCAGTCTCGCTCAAAATAGGGAAGCGCTACGAACTGAGCGGATGGGTTCGAACTGAAAACCTCGAAGTGTTTGACGCAGATCGCAGCCCCATTGCGGCCGGCGCGACGCTCGCCATGGCTTCGATGCCGTTCGACGTGCATTCGGCATCGCTTGGTGGCACCCAGCCTTGGACCCGCCTCACCTTACGGTTCGTGGCAGGCCGCACCGAGGACCAGATTCTGCTCAGCGCGGGCACCGGCGGATCATTTCATGGGAAGGCATGGTTCGAAGGCGTGCATCTGGAAGAGATTCCATCGTCCGGAGACGAATGGCCAGTGCGCGAGGCAGTCGAGACGTTCGGCCCGGCCTATCGCTATCCCGCGGCGGGCTGGATCTACCTCCACATTGAAGGCGAGCCCTATGAGCGCGGGTACCAGCATGGACATCTGATGGCGCGCGAGATTCCTGAGTATCTCGAGCGTTGCGCTGCAATCCTGGGTTCGAAAGAACGCTGGGACGACTACCGGACCACGGTGAATGCTCTTTTCCTGCGCGGCTTTGACCGTGAAATCCTGGAAGAGATGCGAGGTATCGCAGAAGGCGCCTCTGACGCAGGCTCCCGGTGGAAGGATCGGCGCATCGATCTGCTGGACATTGTCGTAGCCAATACCACTATCGAAATGGGCGAGCTTGGCTCAGCTGTTTCCACCACCCCGACCGGGCTCGAAGGCCTGACCTTTGACGCGCCTCCCTACGCCGATCGCAGGCGTGATTCGGCGCTTGATCATTGCAGTGCCTTTGCCGCTACTGGGCCAGCGACGCGCGACGGCAAGATGGTGATCGGTCATGTCACATGGTGGCCTCTCACGCTTGCCGAGCAAACCAACGTAATGCTCGACATCAAGCCTTCCTCGGGCCATCGCGTGCTTATCCAGAGCTACCCCGGCGGCATTGAAAGCGGCACCGACTGGTATCAAAACGATGCCGGCGTGGTGCTCACCGAAACAACGATCAGGCAGACACCCTTCGATGCACGTGGGACTCCTGTTGCCTTTCGCGCCCGCATGGCCATTCAATATAGCGACAATATCGACGATGTGGTTCGCATCCTGAGCACGCAAAACAACGGTCTCTACACCAACGAGTGGATCATGGGCGACGCGAAGACCAACGAAATCGCCATGTTTGATCTGGGCACAACCCACACGAAGCTGTGGCGCAGCTCGAAGAATGAATGGTTCGGTGACACGCCGGGATTTTATTGGGGGGACAATAATGTCAAAGATCTTGCAGTCCGGCTCGAAGATTATCCCGATCCCGGCAGCGATCCGGACTTTATCCCTTATGTCCCGAGGGTGCGCGATACGGCCTGGCAGCAGCTTTATCGGAAGTATCGTGGCCAAATCGACGAGCAGTTCGGATTCCTGGCTTTTCGCACTGCGCCTCTGGTCTCGGTCAGCACAATGGATGCCAAGGTAGTCACCGCGGACATGGCCTCGCATATGATGGTTTGGGCCGAGATCGGCAGGCCGAACCAGCGAGAGTGGCTGCCCAACAAGAATTTCGATTTTGCCGGCGATGACGGCTTATATCCGTCAGGCTATTACTTGTTCCAAGCGGAGCCCACCGCAACTTTGCGCGCCGCCATTGAACAAAACGAGAAGACCCGACTGGCGGCTTCACACAACTCATCCCATCCTACGCCGTCTCCTGCCAAGAATACGGCGCAATATAACGGCAGGCTTTGGAAAGGCTGGGTGCTGCCGGCCTCCGATAGCGACACATGGTTCGTAGCCGGGTCCGCCGAATATCAGCGGGTGCTTCAGTCGCAGGATGTCGACGACGCGATGAACGCCCAACGCGCTGTTTGGCGCAGCCTGAAGGCTAGGGCGGACTCCCCATTGGATCAATATCGGCGCGAGCAATCGAAGGGCGTCTTGTTTCTCGACTCGCTGCGCGTCAAGATGGGTGACGACGCTTTTCTGGGAATGATGAGAGACTATTTCGCTGCCAACACTACCAAGACCGTAACGGCAGAATCGTTCCTGGAAAAGGCAGGCCTGAATCGGTCGCTCGCCCACGTGGACGACATCGATCCTCCCGACGGTCCGATGTATCTGATCAATGACATCTGGCGCCGGCTGCCCGCTGCCATCATCGTCTATGGAACGTTGCGCGACGCCGGCGCGAACCGCTATGCCGCCGAGCAATGGCAGCACAACTTTCTCAATGACTACGAGAGCCAGGTTCCGATTTACAAGGATTTTGCGGTCTCAGACGACTTACTCCGCGATCACGACGTGGTCTTTGTAGGCCGCCCCGAGTCCAATTCCGCACTAGCATCCTGGTCAGCAAAACTCGGCCTCGACTACCAGGGCGCCGCATTCAAGATAAACAACGAGGTGCACGCCTCGGAACGCGAGGCACTGATCCTTGCCGCAGAGAATCCGCTAGACGCAGCTCACATGGTTCTTGTGGCAGCGGGCAACGATGCTCTCAGCACCATGAAAGCGCAAGGGGCAGATTTGACCTCCGATGAGTACATGATCTTCAGAGATGGGGAAAGCCCTGTGAAAGGCTTCGTTCTTGCCCACACCGCTTCCATCGGTCAGCGAGCCCATGCCGGCAAATGACAATGAGGCGGAATCGGGTGAGGTTCGAAACAATGCATCTTGAAAATCGGCCATAGACCAATCAGTGGTTACTGATCAGCTTGAGTTGAGGTTGAGGAATGCGTTAAGGCCATGGCATCGAGGGCAAATCCAGAATTACTATGCCCCACTGAGTCCGAGGCAGGTTGCCGCTCCTTCCACCCCCGCGACGAGGACCTGTCGCCGGGGACCCCGGGCCTTCCACCCCCGCGACGAAGACCTGTCGCCGGGGACCCCGGGGCCTTGTGGTCGCGTCAACTTCCGTTCGTCAAGTATATCAAGGCACAAAATGACTGATTTTGCATGTAACTTATTTAGTTTCATTGGCATAGAGCAAAACCAGGAAAATCGATGTGTTCCTGGTCCGGGCTGCGAGGTTCGGGCTCGTTTTTTCCGGTTTGAGGAGGCTGGTGATTTGCATGATTCAACCCTTCAAGACCAGTGTGCGCCGGATGCGCATAATTATGTGCAAATGCGCGAGGGAAAATTTGCCGGCGCGGGATGAGAGTCCGGGTGCGCGGGACAAGTCCGCAGCTTTACAGCGGTTCTCCAATTCACGTGGAGTCACCGGGGTCGTGAAAGGTGGCTTTTACTTCCACCCCAGCGACGAAGACCTGTCGCCGGGGACCCCGGTTGTGGTCGCGTCGGATTGAGCGCTTCAGCTTCGAGGTACAGCTGTTATGGATTCGCTATAAACTGGTGCTCCCAGCCCAAAGTGCTCATTGAGCGCGTCTTAGGGATAAATCGCAATGATTACTCCTCGAAAACGCCGCACGGTCCGGCATTGAAGTTCTGCCTGGACGGTCGCGATTCAGTCGGAGGCTAAGTCGCTATTTCCGGTCTTCCCCGGTTGCACGGGCAGGCAGTTCAGTTATTGGGCTGGGGCTGGGGTTGGGGCTGCATGGCGGGGTGCACGCTGTAGGGGCCGGGGAGGATGGGCTCGGCGGGCTTGTCCTTTTCGGCGGGGTCGGGGGTGCTGACGGCGGCGGTGCGTTTGGAGAAGATGCGGAACTGGACGACGAGGTCGAGCATGACGGGGACGGGCTGGCCGGCTTTCATGGCGGGGGCGAACTTGGCTTTGCGGATGGAGGCGACTGCGCTTTCGTCGAGGCCGAAGCCGATGGGGCGGGCAACGGCGATTTCGCCGGGCTTGCCGTCTACGCCGATGATGGTGTGGTAGAGGGCCATGCCGGCGACTCCGGCGGCCTGTGCGTACTCATTGGAGTCGGGCTCGAAGGCGGTGAGCAGGTGGGCCTTCTGGTCGACGGTGTTCTGGCGCTGGATGGAGGGATCGGTGGGACGGTAGTCGGCCTTGGCGGCGACAGCCTGGTAGTAGAGCTTCCAGAAGTCGGGCATGGCAGCCATCATGCGGTCGTCAAGCCCGGGAGCGAAGATGGCGTCGAGGGCGTTGCGGAGGACGCCATTGGCGTGGGCCTGGGAGGTGGTGGTGGTGACGCTGGTGGGGTCAGCAGGGCGCTCGGCTTCAGGGGCGGCGGCGATGGAGGCTTTGAGCTGATCGGCTTCACTGAGCTCGGCGGGTTCGGAGGCGGTGGTGGTTGATGCAGCCGGAGCTGGCTGGCCGGTAGTTGAGGTTGGAGCGACGGCGGATGCTGCGGGCGCGGGCGCAGGGTTTGAAGCTGCGGCGGCAGGCGCGAGAGCGGGTTTGACCGGAGCGCCCTTGGACTTGGAGGATTCCTTTTTCTTTTTGGGATTGACGACAATTTCGCGATCGATGGTGAGCTTGACGACCTTCTTTTTGGGAGTGATGCGGACTTTGTCGTAGGCGGTGGAGGAGTCTTCGTAGGCGAGCTGCTCGTTGAAGTGGAGGCCGAAGCGGGTGCCTTCAAGCTCGACCTTGTGCTTGGTGAGGCGGACGTGGTCGATTTGGAGGATGCTGAGGGTGTAAGAGCCTTGCGGGGGATGGCCGAGGACGCGGCCATGCTCGTCGAAGGAGAGAGAGTCGCCGAGGTAGCCGCCGCGGAGGTAGAACTGCTTGCCGACGAGCTGCTGCTTGAGGGCTTCTTCAGTGATGGCGCCGGACGTGGAGGGCGAGTTTGCGGGTGCGGCTGCGGGGGTAGTGGCCGGCGCTGGGGCTTCAGCGGGAGGTTGAGCGGGGACAGCGGCTGCGGGAGCTTGCGAGGCGTCTGGCGTGGGCGCGGGCGGCTGCGCCTGCGGGGCCGGAGTGGTGGGAGCCGGTGTGGTGGTTTGAGCCGGGGCCTGGGCTGTGTCGGGTGCGGGCTGCTGGGGCGCTTCGGGTTGGGGTTGCTGGGCGCGGGCGGTAAAGGTGAGCGCGAACAGAACGCACACGAGCAGGGCTGGGTGGCATTGCCGAGCGGGCGGGGCGGACCGGGGGCGACCGAGAGCCATGAGCATGGGAACCTTTGTGCCCCACTTTAGCAGGAATTATGTTGCCGCGGATGGCTGTTTTTGGGGGAATAACCCAGTAGTTGTAGGAGATGCGCTTGACGCGGGGTTATTGGGGCGGGCGGGTTTGCTGAAGGCGCCAGAGGATGCGGCGGAAGAGTCCGAGGATGCGGCGGGTGTCGCGCTGGGCGGGGGCGAGGCGGCGCAGAAGCAGGCGGAGGTCGTGGCGGTTGGCGGGCTGCATGGCGCGGGGGGAGTAGCCAGCGGCGAGCATGGTCTGCTCGATGACGCCGGCGAGCAGGTCGAGAGCGCTGGAGGGTGCGGAGGTTTGTTGATTGGCGGTTGAATCTGAGGCTGGTGCTACGTGCGGGGCGGATTGAGGGGCGCGCGAAGCCAGCTCGTAGAGGCAGACGGCGACGGCCTGGCCGAGGTTCATGGAGGGCTGGCGCGGGTCGGTGGGAATTTCAACGAGCACGTGGCAGCAGGAAAGGTCTTCGCGGGTGAGGCCGTGTTTTTCCGGGCCGAAGACCAGGGCGATGCGGCGCGCCGTGGGCGCTCCTGCTTTCAATGAAGCGAGCGAGATTGGGAAGAGGGACCACCGGTTGCTCGGGTTTGCGGTGGGTGAGGGTTCCGGTGCCGATGACGAGGGTGCAGTCTGCAACGGCCTCAGCGAGGGTGCCTGTCTTTATTGCGTTCTGGAGCAGGTCCTCTGCGCCGACCGCGGACTGGGCTTCGCGCCAGTGGGGTTCGTAGGGCGCGACGACGGTGAGTTGATGGAAACCGAAGTTGGCCATGGCACGCGCGGCCGCGCCGATGTTGAGCGGATTGCGCGGGGAGACAAGGACGACGCGGACGGAATGGGAGTGAAGGGGCAAGAGACGATTGTAGTGCGGCGGCGGGGAACTTTGACGCAGACAAACGCGCTGGGGGTGGCTAAGATGTTGGGCAACTCTCTGTCCCCGGTGGTGGGCGGCCGAATCCCTGCAACAGGAAGGCATGACGGCGGCGGCGTTTTAAGCGGGAGGCGAACGGCAATGGCGATGGAATCTTCAATCAAGATTGGCGCGCTGAAGAAGAGCGAGGTGTTGGAAGCGGACCGGATCATGCGGGTGGCGTTTGGAACGTTTCTTGGGCTGCCCAATCCGGCGGAGTTCATGGGCGACCGGCAAATGATGATTCCGCGCGTGAAGTCGGGCAATGTGAAGGCGATTGCGGCGCGCGATGGCGGACGGCTGGTGGGGACGAACCTGGCGACGCGCTGGGGGGCGTTTGCCTTCTTTGGGCCGTTGACGGTTCTTCCGGAGTACTCGGACCGCGGCGTGGCGCAGCGGCTGCTGGAGGCGACGCAGAAGGTGATGGATGGCTGGGGTGTGCGGCACAGCGGACTGTTTACCTTTGCGCAGAGCGCGAAACATGTGGGGCTTTACCAGAAATTCGGGTATTGGCCGCAACATTTGACGGCGATTTTGACGCGGACGCCGCAGGCGGGGCTGGCGGCGGCGACGCTGCTCTCCGAGATGAAGAAGGGCGAACGCGAAGAGGCGATTGCGCGATGCGAGAAGCTGACGAGCCGCATCAGCAACGGCCTGGATTTGACGGAAGAGATCCGGGCAGTGCTGGCGCAGGGGACGGGAGACGTGGTGGTGTCGTCGTGGCGCGGGGTGCTGGAGGGATTTGCGGTGTGCATGCAGGGCGCGGGATCCGAGGGCGGCAGCGAGACCTGCTATGTGAAGTTTGGCGCGGCGCGCGGCGGGAACGGGGCGGCGGAACGGTTTGACCGGCTGCTGGATGAGTGCGAGGCGTTTGCAGCGGCGCGTGGAGCGGTGGTGGAGGCGGGTGTGAACCTAGCGCGGGGCGAGGCGTTCTGCCATTTGCGCTCCCGCGGCTACAGGGTGATGATGCAGGGCGTGGCGATGCAGCGGCCGCACGTAGAGGAATTCAACCGGCCGCATGCGTGGGTGATGGACGACTGGCGCTAAGTCGATACGCCCTAGAGCTGCGAATGCGGGGTTGATAGACTGCTGTTACGTATGGTCCCCGATACGGATTCTCTTTCGATTGCTGGAGAGTTGCTGTGCGAAACGGCGCGGTGGTGCTACACCCGTGGCTGGGTTCCGGCGACGAGCGGGAACTTCAGCGTGCGCGACCGTGAGACGGGTCGCATGCTGGTGACGGCGAGCGGGCTGGACAAGGGTGTGCTGACGCCGGAGGGCCTTCTGGAAGTGGATGCCGAGGGGCGCGTGCTGCGGGGAACGGGCAAGCCTTCAGCAGAGACGGGCCTGCACCTGGTGCTGTATGAGGCGCGGCCGGAGGCTGGTGCGATTCTGCATGTGCACACGGTGTGGAACACGCTGCTGTCGGGGATCCATGCGGACGCGGGGCGCGTTTCACTGGGCGGCTACGAGTTGTTGAAGGGGCTGTCGGGTGTGACGACGCACGAGCATGTGGAGCGGGTTCCCATTCTGAAGAACGCACAGAATTATGCGGAATTGATGGCTGCATTGGCCAATGCGCTGAAGGATTTTCCGGGGACGCACGGGGTTCTGCTGAGCCGGCATGGGCTCTATACTTGGGGTGAATCGGTGGGTGAAGCGCGGCGGCATTTGGAGGCGCTGGAGTTTCTGTTCGAGGTGGAAGTGCGACGGACGCTGGGCGGGGTGATTTAATTCCCAGGCACCTGCGGTGCGGCAGACGGCGCTTGCGCGCCATTGGTTTTGTAACTCCTGGACCCCAGAGGCGAGGCCCGTTCGGCAGGCACAGGTCTTTGTGAGCCTGGAGTTCTTGATTCGGGAAGTGTTCATCCAAGGAGCGGGTATGGCGGTTCTTCGGTTTCCTCCGGACGATCGGGTGATTGACAACGAGGCTGAGATTCGGGCGAGGCTGGCGGCGCTGGGGATTGATTACGAGCGCTGGGATTTGTCGCGGGTGGCTGCCGATGCGCCGGCCGAGGCTGTGCTTGCGGCCTATGCGGATGAGATTGAGGCCATGAAGCGGCGCGGCGGATACGTGACGGCAGACGTGATCGATGTGACCCCGGAGACGCCGGGACTGGACGCGATGCTGGCGCGGTTCGACAAGGAGCATACGCACTCCGAGGACGAGGTGCGGTTCATTCTGGCGGGGCGCGGGATTTTCTTTTTGCACCTGGACGGCAAGGTTGCTTCGGTGGAGGTGGGGCCGGGCGACATGCTGCGCGTGCCGCGGGGAACGACGCACTGGTTCACGCTGTGCGAGGACCGGCGCATTCGCGCGATTCGCTGGTTTCAGGACACGGCGGGATGGACACCGCAGTACACGGGGTCGGGCGTGGATGCGGCGTACCAGCCGCTGTGCTTTGGACCTGTTTACCTGGGCGCGCATGCGGCGAAGACTCTGAGCGCATGAGCACGGCGCCGGTGCGGGTGTACCTGCTGGATGTGGAGGGGACGGTTGCGCCGATCTCGCTGGTGACGGAGCAGCTTTTTCCTTATGCGCGGGCACATTTTGCAGATTTCCTGAAGACGAAACTGCGGCGATGCGCAGGTGGGGGCCGATCTCCATTTGCTGCTGAAGGAGAATTGCGCCGAGAGCGACGGTGCTGCGCCGCGCGTGACGAACGCGGGAGAGATTGAGCAGGCAATTGCGTATCTGAATTGGCTGATGGATCGGGACCGGAAATCGACGGCGCTGAAGAGCCTGCAGGGAAAGATCTGGAAGGCGGGGTTTGAGAGCGGCGCGTTGCAGGGCGTTCTGTTCGACGATGTGCCTGGGGCTTTTGCGCGCTGGGCTGCCGAGGGGAAAGTGGCGATCTACTCGTCGGGGTCGGTGGAGGCGCAGAGGCTGCTGTTCCGGCATTCGATTTTCGGTGACTTGACGGGGCTGATTGCGGCGCACTTCGATACGCGTATGGGAGCGAAAGCGGAACGCGAGAGCTATGCGGCGATTGCGGCGGCAATGCGTGCTGAGCCGGAAGAGGTGATGTTCTTTTCCGACGTGGTGCGGGAACTGGATGCGGCGCGCGCGGCGGGGTGCCAGACACGGCTGGTGGTGCGCGGGGGCAATGCGCGGGTGGAAGATGCACACAGGCATGCGGTGGTGGATTCGTTTAAACACGTGCTCTGAGGTTGACGCCGTGCGTCCGGGTTTGCAGCGGTGTTGCATCGAGCGATACGCGCGGCGGGTCTGAGAGAATTGAAACAAAATGCCTTTCAAGCTGATCGAATCGGTGGTGCGCCCCGTGGCGAAGCAGGTTGTGCCCGGCCCGGTGAGGATGTGGGCGAGGGACGTGCTGAATGCGCGCCGCGTGCGCAGAGATGCGGGGCGCATTGCGCTGGTGAAGGAGATTCTGCCGGCGTATGCGCGACTGGGCGGGCGGATTCTGTGGATTGGGTGCAGGCGCTATACGCGGGAATATGGCGCACTGCTGAGCCGGGACGGCGGAGAGTGCTGGACGACGGATATTGAGCCTGGACATGCACGATGGGGCGAGACGGGACGGCACTTTACCTGGGACCTGGTGGAGATTGACAGACTGATTGCGGGCGCGACGTTCGATAGCGTGCTGTGCAATGGGGTGTTTGGATTTGGCGTGGACACGCGTGCGGCGCAGCGGGCGGCGATGACGGCAATGGGCAACATTCTGAAGCCGGGCGGACGGCTGCTGCTGGGATGGAACAGGGAGCGCGTGGAGGATCTGGCAGACTTGGAGTGCGTGCGAAGCGGTTTTGTCAACGATGATCCGGTGGGCAGTGGTCCGCGATTTGAGATTCCCGCGGCTGGGTATGTGTACCGCTTCCTGCGTCGCGGAGGAGAATGAACCGGTTGTTACGGGCGGCTCATCCAATTGCGGTAACTTGAAAAAAGTGAATTGCGCATGTTGATGATATTGACCAATCCTGCCCAGGCGGCCCTGAATGAACTCACGCGGGTGCCGTGGGTGCATTTTGCCGTGCTGGCGCTGAGCTCGATCTTTTTCCTGGTGGATCCGTTTGCGGCGATCCGATCGTTTCTTGCGATTACTTCGGGCGCGGATGCGGCGCGGCGCAAGCGCATGGCGCGCAAGGCGTCGCTGACCTGTTTCATTGTGCTGACCAGCTTTGCGCTGGGCGGGCAGCTGATCTTCAGGATGTTCGGGATCACGCTGCCGGCGTTTGAGATTGCCGGCGGGCTGATTCTGCTGCTGATTGGGCTGGACATGCTGGAGGCCAAGCGGTCGCCGACGCAGGAGACCATGGGCGACACGGAAGAGGCTGCGGCGAAGGAAGACGCGGGGATTGTGCCGCTGGGGATTCCGATGCTGGCCGGGCCGGGTGCGATTTCCTCGGTGATGGTGCTGGTGGGGCAGGTGCCGACGCTGTGGCATTGGGAGATGGGGGCGATTCTGGGGTCGATTGCGCTGACCAGCCTGGTGAGCTACTGGGTGCTGGCCGGGGCCGGCCGGGTGCGCAGGGTGCTGGGGGAGACAGGGATCCGCATCCTGGTGCGCATTATGGGCTTGCTGCTGGTGGCGCTGGCGATGCAGTTTTTTGTGAATGGGCTGACGGACCTGGGGGTGATTCAGCGACAGTGACGGCGAGTTTCCCACAGAATGCGGGGCTTTCCACAGGGCGGGCGCTTGCTTTCTGGAGGTTGGGTTGCTATTCTCGGGAAGTTGCAGCGAGGGGTTAGCAGGTTGGACCTGAGTCGCTTGCAATAGAGGGTAGTGTGTGCTACTCTTTGAAAGTTGCAGATGAGCAAGTGAGTAGCAGTGGAGCCTCCCGGTGGCCATGTGGCCTGCCCGATGAGGGAAGTGGGAAGCTGGTTCGTTGGGTCAGGTGAGGCAAGAGCCCCTGAACCCCTGTAGGGAATCCCTAGAGAGAACAAGCCATTGCAAGACCCAGGAGTTTATCTCCTGCGAGCCCTAGCGGCTCGGGACAATTGTCTGGTCGCTGTTTGATATTTTGCGCTGTGCGATACCTTCTGGAAGGAGCTTTCAGCCACCGGCCGGTCTGAGGATTTGCAGTCGAGGAATGAACCGCCAACAATGAGTTGGAGCGGCCCTGAGCAAAAACAAAGATCGAGCTTGACAGGAAGGTGAAAGTTCGATAAGTTTAGAAGGTTCGCGCAAAAACGCTGGCAACTACTCTTAGGAGCAGTTTTGGCGAGCGCAACAAGTTCGAGGACACCTTGGCGTAACAGCTTGGGCCTCGATCCAAAAGGGACCCGCTCAGGCGGACAACTCTCAAGGATCTTTGACAAATAGGTTGAACATGCCAGTCGTGAGAAGAGATCAGGTTTGGCTTGATCATTCTCACAAGGTAAGAGTACCGCGCTGTTTTCGAGCGCGGATGCCGTCGAGCCTACTCCGACCTCCGTCGGAGTGGGAAGACAATCAGGTTTCAAACGAGAGTTTGATCCTGGCTCAGAATCAACGCTGGCGGCGTGCCTAACACATGCAAGTCGAACGAGAAAGGGTAGCAATCCCTGAGTAAAGTGGCGCACGGGTGAGTAACACGTGACTAACCTACCCTGGAGTGGGGGATAACTGAGGGAAACCTTAGCTAATACCGCATAATACCTACGGGTCAAAGGAGCAATTCGCTTCAGGAGGGGGTCGCGGCCGATTAGTTAGTTGGCGGGGTAATGGCCCACCAAGACAGTGATCGGTATCCGGCCTGAGAGGGCGCACGGACACACTGGAACTGAAACACGGTCCAGACTCCTACGGGAGGCAGCAGTGGGGAATTTTGCGCAATGGGGGAAACCCTGACGCAGCAACGCCGCGTGGAGGATGAAGTACTTCGGTACGTAAACTCCTTTCGATCGGGACGATAATGACGGTACCGGAAGAAGAAGCCCCGGCTAACTTCGTGCCAGCAGCCGCGGTAATACGAGGGGGGCAAGCGTTGTTCGGAATTATTGGGCGTAAAGGGTGCGTAGGCGGTTTGGTAAGTCTTGTGTGAAATCTATGGGCTCAACTCATAGACTGCACGAGAAACTGCCGGGCTTGAGTGTGGGAGAGGTGAGTGGAATTCCCGGTGTAGCGGTGAAATGCGTAGATATCAGGAGGAACACCTGTGGCGAAAGCGGCTCACTGGACCACAACTGACGCTGATGCACGAAAGCTAGGGGAGCAAACAGGATTAGATACCCTGGTAGTCCTAGCCCTAAACGATGACTGCTTGGTGTGACGGGTACCCAATCCCGCCGTGCCGTAGCTAACGCGTTAAGCAGTCCGCCTGGGGAGTACGGTCGCAAGGCTGAAACTCAAAGGAATTGACGGGGGCCCGCACAAGCGGTGGAGCATGTGGTTTAATTCGACGCAACGCGAAGAACCTTACCTGGGCTCGAAATGTTATGGACCGGAGTAGAAATATTCCTTCCCCGCAATGGGCCGTAATATAGGTGCTGCATGGCTGTCGTCAGCTCGTGTCGTGAGATGTTGGGTTAAGTCCCGCAACGAGCGCAACCCTTATCCCCAGTTGCCATCATTCAGTTGGGCACTCTGGTGAAACCGCCTCGGATAACGGGGAGGAAGGTGGGGATGACGTCAAGTCCTCATGGCCTTTATGTCCAGGGCTACACACGTGCTACAATGGCCGGTACAAACCGTCGCAAACCCGCGAGGGGGAGCTAATCGGAAAAAGCCGGCCTCAGTTCGGATTAGAGTCTGCAACTCGACTGTATGAAGCTGGAATCGCTAGTAATCGCGGATCAGAATGCCGCGGTGAATACGTTCCCGGGCCTTGTACACACCGCCCGTCACATCACGAAAGTGGGTTGCACTAGAAGCCGGTGAGCTAACCGCAAGGAAGCAGCCGTCCAAGGTGTAATTCATGATTGGGGTGAAGTCGTAACAAGGTAGCCGTAGGAGAACCTGCGGCTGGATCACCTCCTTTCTAAAAGAGAAGCGATGGCACTTGTATTCCTTCCGCGAAAGCGGAGCGTCGCGAGACGGCAGAATGCGAGTGTCCATCTAACCTGCAATTGCCGTTCCCTGACGGTGAGGGCGGGAATTCTGATACAAGCCTTCTTTGCTTGATTGCCATCGCACGATGGTCACGGGAGGCGTAGCTTCCCAGCATGTTCAACCTTGTCCTCGAAACCCTTTTTGACACTGAATGAGGTTTTGTAGAGAGCCGCCGGGCTTCATCGGCCTGGCGGGGGAGCCGGCCAGCTTGGGACTCTAGCATTGGGCCTGTAGCTCAGTTGGTTAGAGCGCACCCCTGATAAGGGTGAGGTCGGTAGTTCGAATCTACCCAGGCCCACCATACTCTGCCGCAGGCACCCATATGTGGGGCTGTAGCTCAGTTGGGAGAGCACCTGCTTTGCAAGCAGGGGGTCAGCGGTTCGATCCCGCTCAGCTCCACCAAAACTCATTCACTGTTTCCAGATCGCCGCCATGCATTGAAGTTGTGTTCGGATCAAGCTGACGCCGATCTGGAAACAGGCCGGCCAGATCTTCGGATCTGGCAGGCAGGTTTCTCTACCGCCTCAGGGCGGGCCGTTCGCGAAACAGGCGAGACGGTTTGGATGTTTGACAACGAAATTGATTGGGTAATGCGCATCGCGCATTATCCCTCGTACTGGCTGCCGTGAGGCAGCTGGAAGGACTTATTGTGACGGATGACGCGAATACAAGGCCGAGCACATTGTAGGGTTGCGGCGAGTAAGTGGCCGCAGCGAATGCAAGTGTTCAATGTAAGAAGAGTGTCTTTAGGAGTGCAACTCGGTGAGCGCGTGAGCGTAGCGAGTTGTTCTCAGGCGAAGTTAAGTAGGTTATCTCTTGATCAGGACCGCAGTGATGCGGCTCCCTGCGCTGGAGTTAATTCTATGGTCAAGCTACTAAGGGCGCACGGTGGATGCCTTGGCAGAGACAGGCGATGAAGGACGTGGCAAGCTGCGATAAGCTTCGGTAAGCCGCACACAGGCGTTATAACCGGAGATCTCCGAATGGGGAAACCCTCCCGGGCAAACCCCGGGAACATCCTGCTGAATACATAGGCAGGCATGAGCGAACTCAGGGAAGTGAACCATCTCAGTACCTGAAGGAAAAGAAAGAAACCTCGATTCCGCTAGTAGTGGCGAGCGAACGCGGAACAGCCCAAACCGGTGTCATTTCGGTGACTCCGGGGTTGTAGGGCCCACAACAGTAGAGTTACCAATCTGGTTGTTAGCCGAATCCTCAGGAAAGTGGATCCATAGAGCGTGACAGGCGCGTAGGCGAAAACAATCCAGACTCGAAGTGGGTACCTGAGTAAGGCGGGGCACGTGAAACCCTGCTTGAATCCACGGGGACCATCCCGTAAGGCTAAATACTCGTCTCTGACCGATAGTGAACCAGTACCGTGAGGGAAAGGCGAAAAGAACCCCGTCGAGGGGAGTGCAAAGTACCTGAAACCGTGTGCCTACAAGCAGTGGGAGGACTATGCTCCGCAAGGAGAATGTCTGACCGCGTGCCTATTGCATAATGAGCCGGCTAGTTATTCTTGTCAGCAAGGTTAAGCGTAAGCGAGCCGAAGCGAAAGCGAGTCTGAACAGGGCGTTCAGTTGGCAGGAATAGACGCGAAGCG